>NZ_JAAQPH010000022.1 GCF_011683915.1 Pelagibius litoralis | reverse complement strand
GGAACAGCAAAGCGTCTTGATGCGGCACCGGACCCGAAGCCTGTTGGTCCGCCAACGCACCATGCTGGCCAACGCCCTTCGCAGCCATCTGTCGGAGTTCGGCATCGTGGTCGCCAACGCCCTTTCCGTCACCATCACCGACGCTTCTCAGTTCAAGTCAGGCCGGCAACTCGCCGCCTGGCTGGGCTTGGTTCCACGGCAGAACTCCAGCGGCGGCGCAGTTAAGGCTTATTGGCGAAGCAGACTTTCGTGCAACGTGCAGAGAGCGACGGGAAGGAGCCCAAAAGGCCAGATGCTGCGCGGTGTATGAATGGCCGCTTTCGACATGGCGAAGTGTCGGCTCGCTGAAATCTTCCAAACCGTGACGCCAAAATTATCGCTCGGAATACTCGTCCATGAGGGCCTGTAGCTCTTCGAGAGACTCTGGATATTGAGCAAAACTGTGAACGGCAGGAACACTTGCCCAAGGCATTTTTTCGTCTGTCATCAATTCAACGAATGGCTCAAATGACGCGGCTTCGCTGAGCACCGATGTGCGTAGGTTAATCCGCTGATCTGCTCCTCCAATTTGAGAGAAGACAAAATTTAGGCATGATTTGCAAAAGTAGTGCGTTCGCCCGCTTGAGCCGAGACCGCCTTTGATCAGTTCCCCCGTGTAGGAAAAACCGTCACTCGGGAACATCGTGGTCAGTGAATACGCGCTTGCGCATAGTTTTTGACAGTCGCGACAATGGCACGCCAAAGTCAGAAGCGGTGATGCAGTTACGTTGACCTGCACAGCTCCACAAAGGCAGGCACCCCTCAGGGGAGGCTCAGGAAGTACCATCAGAAGTCTTTCATTTTTGATATTCGCTGAAGGATAGCAGACATCTGAGACGGAAAGCCAGATGACAGCTTCGTCCCGCACAGTAGACTTCTGATCCAAAGACTACGAGTGACAGCTTCGGGATGCTATCGGAAGTTTTCGGCTCCTTACCAAGCCTATCCAACTGCCCCAAAACGGAAGCCAAGGCATTCAAAGAGGAACATTTGCCCCAGATCGCGCAATTTCTGGCTCAATCTGGTTGCGGGGTGATTTGAACCTACGGTCCAAGCCATTGATTTTTGGTTCAGCCAAAAGGGCAGCCCGTTGGACCGCCTTGGTTTGTCTTTGATCTAGTTGGATTATCTTGGCTCCAGTTGGTTGCGGGGGCCCGCAACCGCCGAGACCGACAGCAGAGATACCAAGCATCTCACCCAGACATCTCACCCAGACATCTCACAAGGCATTCAGGCTTCCGCTATCGATGAGGGACTGCAGAATGTCCTCTTGTGTCCCCGCGCCGCCGACCAAATTCACGCCCTCCACCACAATGATGAAGTCGTTGAACCCGCTGTCATCGCCATCGACGTCGATGCCGATAACGCTATTGCCCTCTACGTTGTCGTAGGTAACCTCCAGATAACTGCCCAGGCTGGCCCCGTCCTCTGCGCCGAGGCCGACCAGGAGATCCGAGAGATCAAGGATATCGCCGTCCGCCACGACGAAATCCGCTATCACATCCGTCGAGCCGACCAGACCGGCGGTGAAGGTGAAAACATCGCTGCCCGCCCCGCCTTCCAGCGTGTCATTGCCGTCGCCGCCATCCAGCGTGTCGTCACCTGTACCGCCGACAAGCAGGTCTTCCCCGGCATTGCCGAGCAGATAGTCGGACCCTGCGCCACCAAAGAGCGAATCATCGCCGCCCTGCGAGTCGTCGCCGTTGGAATCGCCATAGACCGTATCGCTACCGCTGCCGCCGTAGAGGAGATCGTCGCCACCGCCTCGCGACTCCGCCGTCCCGCCATCCAGAGCCAGGGCATCGCCGGAGATCAGGTCATTGCCGCTACCGCCGAAGATGGTGTCATCACCGCCGATAATCACCGACGCCATACCGCCGGTCGACAAGGCGTCGCCGGCCAGGGTATCGTTGCCCGCATCCGCGACGATCGAATCATTACCGGCCGAGGAGCCGGTCAGGCTTTCGGCAATATCGTTAGAGAGCGATGCGTCGCCGCCATCCGTCGCCAGGGCGTCACCGGAAATCAGGTCAGCGCCGACTCCGGTCACAGTGATCACATCGTTGCCGAGCAGGGCCAGCACCGCTGCGGCCGTGTTGGCCACCACGGCGGCGCCGTTTCGCCCGCTGGCCAAGGCATCTCCGGCAATGGCATAGCCACCGTCGCCGCCGATGATGGTATCGTTGCCGGCCTGACTCTCGCCGACCGCCGCACCGGGCAACAGTTCGGCCCGGTTGGCGAGCCGGGCAATACCGTCGCCCCCGCTGGCCAGAGCATCGCCAGCGGCCCGTGAAAGTGGAACAGCGCCGCCCTCGCGCTCTTCTGTGTTATCGCCGAGGCGTATCAAGTCGTTACCGGCCGAGGCGCCGCCGCCGCTGGCGGTATTCCCCACCTCTGCGATGGAGCCGTTACCCAGGGTGAGGGAGTCTCCGGCGATCGTTAAGACACCGTCGCCGCTGTAAATCGAATCGTCACCGGCCTTTGCCGGGCCAATTCCGCCGAAAACGGAGGCGGTGTTTTTGGTCAATGCCATGGTCTGGCTTGCCACCGTCAGCGCGTCACCGGCGACGCTGTCGTTGCCGTAGAAACCCGGCGTGACGAAACTGAAGCCACCGGCATAGATGGTGTCGCTTCCGGCCATCGGCCGGCCCTGTTCGTTGGCAACCGCCAGGTTCTCCACGGTGGCGTTGCCGCCGTGGAGATCGGATGTCATGGCGTCGCCGGCGATCAGGTCTGATCCAAGGTTTCCAAGGATATTGTCCACGCCAGCTCTGGCCAGGCTCGTATCGTTGGCGGTTGCCGTATTGGTGACACCGGCCGAGGCGCCCGCGCCCAAAGCCAGGGCATCGCCAGCCAGGACGTCATCGCCGTCGTTCCTAAGCTCACTGCCTTCGTCGGCCCAGATATCGTTGGAAAAAAGCACATCGTTTCCAGCCAGAGCCACCGAAGAGTCGAACCCGGTCGCCTGATTCGCAACAATCGCCATTCCATTGTCACCCGCTGACAACGCATCACCGGACAGAGTATCGTCGGCCCGTCCACCGGTGATCCCATCGTCACCGATGGGGGCATAACCGCCCAACTCGGAAACCGACGTGTTCTCTACATCCGCGACACCCTCCTCCCCATAGGCCAGAGAGTCCCCCGCAGCCATGGCATAGAGCGTGGACGCCAGGTCGATACGGTCACCGCCGGCCAATGCATAAGCAAATGCATCGTCGTCTTCACCCGAAGCCAGACCGGTGTTCCTGGTCTCTGCCCGCGCACGGGCGCCATAGGCTAAAGCATCGCCCGCTACTTTGTCGAAGGAGCTTCCGAAAACATCGATGAAATCCCAGGACGCGGTGGCCAGGACATCGCCGTCCCGTGCCTCCGCCGTACTGCTGGCCCGCGCCGTGCTGTCAGCGCCCATGGTGAGGGCATCGCCAGATATCGTGTTGGAGCCTTCACCGCTGATGGCGCCGGCCTGAATACGGTCATCGCCGGCACGAGCACCGCCTCCCCTATCTGCGCTTGTGGCCGTATTGTTCGCGATGGCATCCCCACCGCTTTCGTGGGTCGTTGCCGCATCGCCGGCGACGACGTTTTCGCCGACCCCTGCATCGATAGTGTCGACGCCGCTACGGGCTCCGGTAGAGCCAAATGCGGTGCTCTGGGAGGAAGTATCGGCGATCGAGGCCGCCACATTGAAGGCTTCAGCCGCGCCTTGGGCTCCTGTAGCCAGGGCGTCGCCGACAATGACATCGTTACCGCCGTTGCCTGTTTCATCGACGCCGTCCCCGTAAATCTCATCTGAGCCGGCTTCCGCGATGATCTCGAAGCGACCGAATTCGCTTGGCAGCTGCGTGACCGACGTCTCGTTGTCAGCAACCGCCACGGCGGCTGTCCCCGCCGCCAAGGCGTCACCCGCGACAGTGTCGTTGCCGCCCCCACCCAACAAGGTGTCGCCGCCGGCCCGTGCCGTTGCTAACAGCTCGCCCCTCTCATCGAAATCGGGGCCGGCCCCCGCCACTGAAGCGGTGGTGCTGGCTTTATTGCTTGCGCCGGCGCTGCTGCCGTCGCCGCTGGACATGGCATCGCCGGACAGAAGGTCGCTGTTGGCTCCGCCGTTGATGCTGTCGCTGCCAGCCGAAGCGATTGTCGATCCCTCGCCAGCACCAAGCAGAAAGGCCTCTGTTTCAGCGCTCTGTTCGACGCCGGCGATCGCAGCATCACCCACAGCCAGAGCGTCGCCTGCAACACTGTCGTTCTGACCCCCGCTTTCGAGGATGTCATCACCCGCAAAAGCGAGATTGGTGGCATCCAACAGCGTGCTGGACGCCATGTTGGCGACTTGCGCCATACCACCACCAAGGACTAGCGCATCACCAGCGAGAGTGTCGAGCCCGTCGCCGCTGACGATCACATCACTTCCAGCATGACCATCCGCAGCGACGATGTTTTGCACCTGTGCCAGCGAACCGGAGTCACCCTCGGCCAGGGCGTCGCCGGCAATCAGGTTATAGCCTCCACCGCCATCGATATCATCACTACCGGCATTGCCTGGCATCGCGTTGCCGTAGACCGTGTTGACGGCGATGGCTTCCGCAGAACCGGTTTCCGCCAGGGCCATGGCATCGCCAGCCAGCACATCAGCCGCCCCATCGCCGCTGATGGTGTCGTTGCCTGCCACAGCAAAAGCGCCCTCGTGGCCGTAGGCGATGTTCGTTACTTCCCCCCGGGCCGAAGTGGCACCAACGGCAAGAGCGTCCCCGGCGATACTGTCATGGCCGTCAAGTCCGCGCAGTATGTCGGCGCCGGCGCTCGAATCGGCAACGAGAGAGGTATTTTCTGTCAGTACGTTCGCATGACCGATCGCCACCGCCAGACCGTCACCGGAAACCAGATCGCTACCTGTGCCGGCGGTGACCGTATCGCCACCTGCCTGACCGCCCTGTGCCCGGTTCTCGGCAGAAGCGTCGACGTCCCCCTCGGTCGCATGCGCCAGGGCATCGCCCGCCAGGCGGTCGTCACCTGCACCGCCGCGGATGATATCCGCCGCAGCAATACCGCCCGCGATCGCGATGCCGGTCGCAGTGGCGGAAGCCTGTTGAACACCCCGCGCCAGGCTGTCGCCGGCAATCCAATCGCGCTCGCCACCGCCGGAGGCGCTGTCGTTGCCAGCAGACGCATCCGGCCCATTGGCTTCGTTGGACGTGGTCGCCTTCGCAAACCTCGCTTGTTCAAAGCTGTCGCCGGCAATCAGATCTCTTCCGCTGCCGGCAAGCAGCGTGTCGTTGCCAGCAGCGCCGCCGCTGCTCTGGTTAAATGCCTGTGCGGCCTCAAGAGACGCGCTGTCGTCCAGCTTCTTGATCAGCAAGACATCGCCGGACAACTTGCCAAAGCCGCTACCGCTAACCAACAGATCGTTACCGGCAGAACCGGCATCCGATGCAGTGTTCCGCCCCGTCGCCGAGCGGAAATCCGAGAAACTGCTTTGAACCAAAGCCAGTACATCGCCTGCAAGGGTGTCGTTGCCACTCCCCGCGGTCAGGGTATCGCTGCCCGCAGAAGCCTGTCCCCGCTCTGCCTGGTTCTCACTTTCGGCCAGGACACTACCGCCACCGGAGGCGAAGGCATCGCCGGCCAAGATATTGTTTCCCCCCTGCCCGGCAATCACGTCGCTGCCGGCGATGCCGCCGACGGCGGTGTTCTCCACCAAAGCCTCGACACTTGAGAACGCAGAAATCGCCATCGCATCGCCCGACACGCTGTCAGCGCCCCCATTGCCACTGATGGTGTCGGCACCGGCGGCGCTTTTGCCAGGGTCGTCCAGGAGCGAGCTGTTCTTGACCGACGCATTGGCCAAAGGCCCTCGCGTTGACGATAAGGCATCCCCGGCAATCGAATCGAGGCCGTCAAGGCCGCGCAGGTCATCGTTGCCGGCCGACGAGGAAGCACCGGCGGCAGTATTCTCAGCCGTTGCCCTGGCCTCTCCCTCCGGGGAAACGACCATTGCATCACCGGACACGAGGTCCGCACCGCTGCCGGCGCTGATGATATCGTCGCCGGCCGACCCGCCCTCCGCGTTGTTGCTGCTGTGCGCCTCTGCAAAATCGCCTGTCGAGATTGTCAGCGAGTCCCCGGCCAGGGTGTCGGCGCCGGCCCCGCCACTGATTCGGTCTGCCGAAGCGACACCTCCCTCCGATGCCTTCGCAAGTGCCTCCGAGAACCCTTGCCGATCAATCTCTGCCAAGCTGTCACCGGCAATGGTGTCGTTTCCACCACCGCCTGAGATAGAGTCGTTGCCGGCCGCCCCGGCCGCGCCCCTGGCCTCACTGTCGGCAAGCTTGAAGGATTCACCCGCGATCACATCATTGCCGGAACCCGTCACGATCGTATCGTTTCCGGCGGCGCCATCGTCGGCACGGTTCCGCCCAAGGATGGGTCCAACGGCGCGGATATCGAAGAAAATGGCATAGGCTTCACCAGCAACCTTGTTTGCGCCATCGCCGGCAAGCAGCAGATCGTTGCCGGCAGAGGCACCTGCCGAGGCGCTGTTGGTTACTCTGGGCGTGGCAACCGATCCAAAACCATCCCCCACCATACTATCGTCGCCATCGGTCGCGATCAGCGTATCATCGCCGGCGGAGGCCCCCGGTCCCTCGGCTTGGTTCTCGACCACTACACTGCCCCCGCCACGGGAGGCGTCCCGAGTCAGGGCATCGCCGGACATACGATTGGACCCGCTACCGCCCTCCAGACGGTCGCTGCCCGCCGTCCCACTGGTCGACAGGTTTCGGGCCTCCGCGAAAGCACCGAAGCCGTCACTACGGGTTATGGCCAGGGCGTCGCCTACGATGACATCGCTTCCGTCTCCACCCTCTATGATGTCCGAACCGACGGTGCCACCCTGCGCCGCTACGTTCTCGGCCGTTGCCCCGGCGCTGGGCGCCTCATCGAATGCAAGCGCCTCTCCGGCGACTGTGTCATCGCCGTCGTTCCCCAGGATAAGGTCATTGCCGGCGGAGGCTTGGGGGTCGGCACGATCGCGATTGACCACCGTGGCGCCGGCGAAATTCGTTGTCACAGCCAAGGCCTCGCCCGCTATCAGGTCGTCCCCCGGGCCGCCGTCAATCGTGTCATCCCCACCCTGTTCGATCCGCGCAAAGGCGTCGCTTGGCGGAGGCCCGTAGTCGAGCGACCCCCCGTCAAAGATATCCCCGGCAATGCTGTCGGCCTGCGTCTGGCCGCCGTCGCCCGGATCGAAGCCGTCATCGACGCCGCCGAGAGGGGCCGCGTAGCCGAAAATCCTGTCGTCACCCGTACCGCCATCCAGAGTGTCCCGTCCGGCGCCGCCGATCAGATAGTCGCCGCCGGAACCGCCATAAAGCGCGTCGTCCCCGGCGTCGCCGCTCAGAAAGTCGTTGTGATCAGCGAAAACCGCGCCCGCACCGCCATCGGCGGCCGCCTCTGCCTGCGCCGCCACCAGCGCCTGGCTGCCGCCATAGAGCGTATCGTCGCCGCCGGCACCGAAAAGAAAATCGGGTCCAGGGCCGCCTTCCAGCAGCGCGCCGGCACCGCTCGCCGCGGCCAGGACGGTCTGGCCGGCCGCCGGGTCAGAGTTGGCCTGACCGGGATTGAGATCATCGCGTTGCGGGTCCGCCGGGTTGGGGTCCAATACCTCGACCAAGTCGTTCAACCGACCATCCGTCGCTGTTACGGAGGTCGTCCAATCCGACGCGCTGTCGCTGTCGAGCGGCCCGCCGGAGCCCGGATCGTTCTCATCGAAAACCCGGGAGAAGACCTGGTGGTCATTGGTAAAACTGCCGTTGAAGGTCTGAAAGCCGAGATCGGCGTTATCCGGAACCAGGCCGCCGGCATTCCACCCCGCTGCGGCCAGCGCGCCCAGGTCGGCGGTGGTGAGGTTGGCCGCAAAGCTGTCCAGGGACTCGGCGTCGCCGGAAACCAAATTCACCGCCAGCGGCGCCGTGGTATCCTCACCCAACGCCCAAGGCAGGATATCGGCAATCGCAAACCCGTCGACCGGGGCGCCCGACACATCGAAGACCCGGACGATCACCGTGGTATCGCCGCCCGCATCCGCCGAAGCGTCCTGGTACAGAACCAGGTGACCGCCGGGCGGGATCACAATCCCATCCGGCAAATCCAGCACCACGACATCGCCCGCAGGATTCAGGAACTCCACCGAATTGGCGAAGGTCTCTGTCTGGGCCCCGGTGTTGTTGTAGAACTCCACGAAGTTATAGAGCATCGCTGTTTCTTGAGGGGCCGCTGGCAACCCATCATCGCTTCCGCTGTCGCCAAGCGGCGGGATGTCGAGCGCGGCGGAGATACCGATCTCGTTGATCACAAGGTGTGCGGGGCCGCCCTCATCCAAGCCGCCGATGGCCGCGACGGTAACAATCGGGCTCTCACCAGCGGAGGCATCCTGCGCCACGAAGACCGACGGGCTCTGCAAGTCGGCCGACGGTCCTTGCGGCGAAGGCACAGCCCTGCCCTGGCCGATTCCCTCGATTTCTCGGTTCATCGATTAGCTCCCCTCTTCCCTTTAGGTACAGCCTTGCACCTGCCATGGACCTCACGGCCAACTCGCAACGCGCCCGGCGGAAAACCGCCGTCGATGGAGGGCTTGAAAGGCATTGCCAGTGCCGAGAACAACTTCTCTTCGACTCTACGAAGAGTCGAGAAACCTAAATGAGACAACTTTAGGTTTATGTGTGAGTCTGCTGCCAAGCGAGCGGTCAGAAGGCGCGGTTTTTTCGCAGAACCGCAGATCGGGTCACCGGGTAGCGCAACTGTTGGCCAGTCCTCAGAAACCACCGGGCGCTGAGCTTGCACAGAAGCCAGGCGCTGTGGCAGGCAACGCCTGGTCCAGATAGGCCAGAGTCTTATCTTCGTTGAGAGCGTAGGGAATCGGCGCCGCAACGCGAAGTTCTTGTCACTCGGCGAGAAACATCTCTACCTTGAACCGGTAAGCCAAAGTCATCCGTGTGATCTTCTCGAAAGCCTTTCAATCGTATGCAGCGCAAGACCGGTGACCCCACAGAAAAGCTCGTCTTCGTGACCACAGAGGACGGTCTCGAGCTTGAAGGGTTACTGATTACACCCCAGTCGGCTGGCAGGACGGGCCCTTTGATAATCTGGGTCCATGGCATGCATAGGCGCTTCAGCCAGCGCGAGTTCGTCGAAATCGGCCGACAGTTGGCGCGCCTCGGCCGCCCCTTCCTGACGGTCAATACGCGCGGACACGACCTGGGCGCTTGGTTCCGCACGCCGTCCGGCTTCGTTCTTGGCGGCACGGCCTGGGAGCAGTTCATCGACAGTCCCTTTGATATCGCGGCCTGGACGGAACTGGCCCGGAAAGAGGGTTACAAAAACTACATCCTGGTCGGCGCCGGTTACGGCGCGCCGAAGGTTGTTTTCTATCAGGTCCAACGGCAGGACAGACAGTTGGTCGGCTGTGTTTTCGCCTCCTCGGGCACTATCGTGCGAGACAAGATCACCGATCTGGCGCCCGCCGAAACCACTGCGCTGGCCAAGAGTATGATCGCCGAGGGCCGCGGGCAGGAACTCATGGCCATGGGCGCGGTAAGCGACTCCTTCGGCAGCACCGTGAGCGCCCAGGTCTATGCGGACCGGGCACGCATCCACCGGGAATTCTATGGCGAAGGCAGTGACAGGCCGCCGGCCCTGGCCCAGATCCGCCAAGCCATCTTTGTCCTCTATGGCAGCAAGGCGGAGCGACGGGATCGCCCGCTGCCGGCCTTCATCGAAACCATCCGGCGCACCGCCGTACAGTCGCCGAGCGTCCAGGCAAAGATCATCGACGGCGCCACCAACACCTTCCTGGGTTACGAGGCCGTCGTGGCGCGCGAGATCTCTGGCTGGATCGGCCAAACCTTGGCCCTGCAGGCGAGCGCCTGATCTCACGCCTGCTCGCAAGGATTTATCACTGATTGAAAAATTCCAGGAGCTCCTGCATGCTGGTAGCGGATCAACCTTTGCAAACCAATTTGGATCAGCATGGCGGAGCTCAAGCGCGGCCGGGCCAAGACCCGAACGAATATGGAGGTCACCCGGACTCTGGACAGGGGATTGCGAATCCTGGAGGTCATCGCCGACGAAGCCTCCCTATCGCTTTCAGAGATTTCCAGACGCCTGGATCTGACGCCGGCAACGACATCGCGGTTGTTGGAAACCCTACGCAGCCGGGATTACGTTCACCAGGACGAGCAAACCGGCCTCTATGACGTCGGCCCGCGGGCTTTCCAGGTGGGTTCGGCCTTCACCCAACGCCTCAGGCTGCATCAGGTCGCCGAACCGGTTCTCATCCGTCTTGCGGAAACCCTGGGAGACACGGTGTCGTTGGCGGTTCGTGAGAAGAACGAGATTATCTTCGTCGATCAGCGCGAAGGCCGTGGGATGATTCGTATGGCCTCACGCCTCGGCGTCCGGGCCCCCCTGCATTGTACGGCGGCCGGAAAGGTGATGACGGCCTGGCTTTGGGAATCCGCATTACAGGAGGCATTCGGCGAGGAGCCATTTCAGTCCTTCACCCCGCGGACGATTACCGAGCGTTCGGCTCTTTTGACGGACCTGGACCGTGTTCGCACGCAGGGCTATGCGCTGGATCTGGAAGAGTATGAACAACAGATCTGTTGCCTGGCAGCGCCTGTCCGCGGCCGCGACGGCCATGTCGTCGGTGCGGTTTCCGTCTCCCGCGTTGCCTCGCGCTTCCCGCTGGACAACCCATCGTCAATCGCAAAGACGATTGTGGCCGCTGCAGAGGATCTGTCCCGCCGACTGGGCTGGGCCGCGAGCGCTCAAGCCCCGGTCCGCCGCCTCGCCGACAGCGACCAGCACACCGTCGAAATCTTCGACGACTAAGCCCACCCGCCAGATACCGTTCGGGGCCGATTCATTTCGGCTTCCTTATCTTTATTTATATTTTTCATTAGATGAAAAAGATTTTTGCTCATTGACAAATTAAAAGGCCAATCTCACAGTGAAAGGCATTAGGCAAGAGCAGTGGACAGCTGCCGTCACGATCTAAAGGGAGGAACAATCGCGATGTACGAAATGTCGCCGCGCAAACGCGCCCATCGGACGACGCTCGCCGCTTTCGCGGGTCTCACCGTCGCGGCGGCAGCTACCGTTGGATTGGCAGACACTTATGCCGAGGCACCGCAACTAATCAAAAGGGTCGCGTCAGGGGAACTGCCGCCGGTGGCGGAACGCCTGCCAAAAAACCCGCGTGTCCTTGAGCCTTTGGACAGCGTCGGCGTTTATGGCGGCGTCTGGCGTACGGGCTCGAAGCCCAGTGCGCCGACATGGAATCTTCGCACGGTCGGTTATGACCACATGTTTCATTGGTCGGCGGACTGGACCGGCGTCGTGCCCAACATCGCCGCTTCTTTCGACGTCAGCGCCGATGCCAAGGTCTACACCATCACACTGCGCGAAGGCATGAGGTGGTCGGATGGCGATCCTTTCGATACCGACGATATCCTTTTCGCCTACGAACAGGTCTTCGGCCACCCCGATCTGGCGGAATTTCCCGGCTACCTGCGCAGCGGTAAGGAGAGCCCGGCCGTCATCGAGAAAGTGGATGCGCAAACCTTTACGGTCACCTTCGAAAGACCGAATGCGAGCTTTCTGGAAGGTATGGCACAGGTCACCACGCAGATCGGCGGCGATGCCCTGACCAAGTATCCCGCACACTACATGCGCCAGTTTCACCCGGCCTTCAATAAAGACGGTCTCGACGCCCTGGTGAAGGGGGCCGGCACCAGTTCCTGGGCGGACCTGTTCAGCCTGAAGGCGGATACCTGGCTCAATCCCGACAAGCCCACGTTGAATGCATGGGTCGTCCGGGTGCCTTACGGAAGCGGCAATCAGGTGGTGGCCGAACGGAACCCCTACTACTGGAAAGTGGATACACAGGGTCAGCAACTGCCCTACATCGACCGGGTTGTCTTTGAGATCGTCCAGGACCCCGAGGTGTTGCTACTGAAAGCCCTGGCCGGCGAGATCGACATGATCGCGACGATGGTCAACACGGTGGCCAACAAGGCGGTCCTGTTCGACGGCCGTGAAAAGGGTGACTTCGACTTCTTCGAGCTGATTCCCTCCGACTCCAATCTCGCAACTTATTCCTTCAATCAAGTGCACAAGGATCCGGTGCTAAGGGAGGTCTTGGCGAACAAGGATTTCCGGGCAGGGCTCAGTCATGCCATCAACCGCCAGGAAATCATCGATCTGGTCTTCATCGGTCAAGGCACGCCCATGCAAACCGGCGTACTGCCAAGCTACGAGCCACTCTATAACGAGCAACTCGCCAAGCAGTTCCTTGATTACGACGTCGACAAGGCAAACGCCCTGCTCGACAAGGCGGGTTTCGCGCAGCGCGATGACGACGGCTGGCGGCTCGGCCCCGACGGCCAGCCCATCGAATTCGCCATCCTGACCCGCGCGGACAAAAAGTTCATGGCCGATTCAAGCCTGATGGTGGTCGAGCACTGGCAGAAGGTCGGCATCAACGCAAGGGTCGATATTGTCGAGCGCTCTCTGGTGCGATCGCGCAAGAACGCCAACGAGCACGACGTCATCATCGAGGACTTTCCCGGTGGCGCTCGCGATGCCTTTCTGCGGCCTACGCCCTGGGTACCGATGCATCACAACGCCGCCTATGGCATTCCCTGGTACGACTGGCATCGTGGCCGCGAGGGCGGGACGGAACCACCGGCCCATGTGAAACGCCAGCTGGAGCTTTGGGATCAGGTGAACTCGCTTGCCGAACCGGCCGAACGCGAGGCGGCGATGCGGGAAATCCTGCAGATCGCCGCAGACAGCTTTTACACCATCGGCATCGTCGTACCGAAGGCAGACTATGGCATCGTGTCGAACCGGATGAAAAACGTGCCGAAGCAAATGCACGGATCCTATTGGTTCGCACCGCCGGGCCCCACCGATCCACCGACCTATTATTTCGTCGACGGAAAGAACGGCTGACGCGTGATGAAGACAGGGAAAGGCGGCCCGCCTGGGGATCGGGCCGCCTTTTCCCGTCTTCTGGGCAGATGATGGACCGGCACATTCAACAGGGATAGCCCACGGCAATGCTCTCCAACTACGTGATCAGGCGTTTGGTTTTCATGATCCCGACGTTGCTGGCGATCTCGATCGTGTCGTTCGGGATCGTTCAGCTGCCGCCTGGCGATTTTCTCGACACCTACATCTCGACCCTGGAAGCCGACGGCGGCGACATCAGCGGTATCGAGATCGAAAACCTGAAAAAGCGCTATCGCCTCGATGAACCCGTCGTGGTGCAGTATTGGCAGTGGATCACCGGCATCGTTTTCGCCGGTGATTTCGGTTGGTCATTTCAGTACCAGCGTCCGGTTTCCGACGTGCTTTGGGATCGGGTCGGGCTGACCTTCGCCATCTCCCTTGCCTCGCTGGTCTTCGTTTACGTCGTCGCCTTTCCCATCGGCGTCTACTCCGCCGTGAAAAAGTACTCGGTCGGCGACTACGCCTTCACCTTTCTGGGGTTCTTGGGCCTGGCGATTCCGAACTTCCTACTGGCCCTGATCCTGATGTACGGCGCCCTGACTTTCTTCGGCCAAAGCGTCGGCGGCCTGTTCTCGCCGGAATTCGCTGAGGCGCCCTGGAGCTGGGCGAGATTCTGGGACCTGATGGCCCACATCTGGATCCCGGTCATCATCATCGGCACCGCCAGCACCGCCGGACTGATCCGGATCATGCGCGCCAACCTGGCCGACGAACTGAACAAACCCTATGTCGAGACCGCGCGCGCCAAGGGCGTCTCGGAGGGCCGGCTGCTGATGCGCTATCCGGTCAGGCTGGCACTCAATCCCTTTGTAAGCCAGGTTGGCTGGGAACTGCCCTCGCTGGTTTCCGGCGCTGCGATTACATCCATCGTCTTGAACCTTCCCACAACCGGCCCTGTCCTGCTGATCGCCCTGAAGTCACAGGACATGTACCTGGCCGGCAGCTTTATCATGATCCTGAGCATCCTGACGGTGATCGGCACCCTGGTTTCCGACCTTCTGCTGGCGTGGCTGGACCCACGCATCCGCTACAAATGAGGCGGCGCCATGACCGTTTCTGACAGCGCCGACAGGCTTCCCCCGGGCAGGCCGGGCGACGGCGGCGTTCCGGTGACCGCGGCGCGGGGGGCCGACTATGCCAGCCAGTGGCAGTTGATGTGGTGGCGCTTCAAACGCCACCGCCTCGCCGTGATCAGCGTCCTGGTGGTTCTGGGGATCTATCTGGTTGCTATCTTTGCCGAGTTTCTGGCGCCTTTGCCGCCGAACCAGACAAGCACAAGACACACCTATGCGCCGCCCCAGGCGGTCGGTTTCCTTGTTCCCGGTGAAAACGGCGGCACCCGGTTTCAACCCCATGTCACCGGCTACAAAGTCGAAATCGACCCCATCGCCATTCGCCGCACCTTCGTCCCCGACGATACCAGGATCATCCCGATCGGTTTCTTTGTGACCAGTGATCCCTACCTGCTCTTGGGATTCATCCCCCTGGAGACCAAATTTATCGGTCCGGTCAACAAGGGCGACCCCTTTTATCTGCTCGGCGCCGACCGGCTGGGACGCGATATGCTGAGCCGGATCGTCCATGGGGCCCGGGTTTCCATGTCCATCGGTCTCGTCGGGGTCTTCGTCAGCCTCTTCGTCGGTGTGCTGCTGGGCGGGATATCGGGCTACTACGGCGGCCTTGTCGACGACGCCATCCAAAGAACCATCGAGTTCCTGAAAGCGATTCCGACGATTCCGCTGTGGATGGGCCTGGCCGCGGCGATCCCACAGAACTGGTCGCCGCTCATGGTCTACTTTCTTATCACCGTGCTGATTTCGCTGATCGGCTGGACTTCTCTGGCAAGGGAGGTGCGCGGACGCTTCCTCTCGATGAAAACCGAAGACTTCGTCGCGGCGGCGAAACTCGACGGTGCCGGCGAGGTGCGGATCATCCTGCGCCACATGGCCCCGTCGTTCCTGAGCCATATCATCGCCACCCTGACGCTGGCCATCCCGACCATGATCCTGGCCGAAACCGCTTTGAGTTTCCTCGGCATCGGCCTGCGCCCGCCTGTGGTCAGCTGGGGCGTTCTGCTCCAGGAAGCGCAGAACGTGCGGGCGGTGGCCACGGCGCCCTGGCTGTTGCTGCCCGGCCTCTCCGTGGTGGTTGCGGTGCTGTCTTTGAACTTCCTGGGCGACGGCATGCGCGATGCCGCCGACCCTTACGCGGACTAGCGCTATGGATCGATCTTTGAGCGATGCCGACAGCGCGGTTTCAGTCCTGCCCCAGAGGGCGGAGCCCGCTGGCGACGTGGTTCTCGAGGTCAGAAACCTTTCCACAGAGTTCAGCCTTCGCACCGGGGTTTTGAAGGCGGTGGACGACATCAGCTTTACCCTGCGGCGCGGCGAGACCCTCTGCATCGTCGGTGAGAGCGGTTCCGGCAAGAGCGTGACGGCACGCTCGATCCTGCGGATCGTGCAGAGCCCCGGAAGGGTGACGGCCGGCGAGATCCTGCTGCATGGCGTGGGCGGCGATGCGGCAAGAACCGTCGACATGGCAAAGCTGGATTCGCGCGGCAGCGAAGTGCGCAGCATCCGGGGTAAGGAGATCTCCATGATCTTCCAGGAACCCATGAGCTCCCTGTCCCCGGTTCACAAGATCGGTTTTCAGATCGACGAGGCGCTGAAGCTCCATACCGATCTGGACAAGAAGGACCGCCGCACCCGAACCATCGCACTACTGCGCCGGGTCGAGATTCCCGACCCCGAGACGACGGTGGACCGCTACCCTTTCGAATATTCCGGGGGCATGCGCCAGCGCGCCATGATCGCCATGGCCTTGGCCTGCAATCCCTCTGTACTGATCGCCGACGAACCGACAACGGCCCTGGACGTCACGACCCAGGCCGAAATTCTCGATCTCATCAAGGAACTTCAGACCGATTTCGGTATGGCGGTCATCTTCATTACCCATGACATGGGGGTGGTTGCGGAAATCGCCGATACCGTCTGCGTAATGCGGCATGGCGCCATGGTCGAAAGCGGTCCGGTGGGGGCGCTCTTCAAAAATCCACAGCACCCCTATTCCCGGATGCTGATCGGTTCTGCACTGCGATTGGAAAGACCCGCCGAACTGCGGCTGTCGCGGCCTCGAATCGATGAGCACAAGCCACCGATCCTGCGGGTGGAAAACCTTGAAAAGGACTTTGCCGCCCATAAGGGCTTCTTCAGACGCACTCAGTCCGTGGTGCGCGCCGTCGCCGATGTCAGCCTGCAACTGCGCGAAGGTGAGAACCTGGGGATCGTGGGGGAAAGCGGGTCCGGCAAGACCACGCTCGGCCGCTGCCTCCTGCGCATGATCGAACCGACCGCCGGATCCGTTTTCTATCGCCGCCCTGACGGCTCGGAGGTCGATATCAGCTGCGTCGGCAGGGCCGAGCTGCGCCAGATCTATCGCGAGATCAGGATGATTTTCCAGGACCCCTTCGGCTCCCTCAACCCCCGCATGACCATCGAACAGATCGTCGGCGAGCCGCTGCTGATGATGGGCTGGAAGCCCAAAGCCGTCCGCGAGCGGGTTGTCGAACTGATGGAGCGCGTCGACCTGAAGGCGACCTTTCTGGAGCGCTACCCCCATGCTTTCTCCGGCGGTCAGCGGCAACGTATCTCCATTGCGCGCGCCCTGGCGCCCTCGCCCAGGGTGATCGTCGCCGACGAGGCGACGTCGGCCCTGGATGTCAGCCTGCGCGCCCAGGTTCTCGACCTGCTGCTGTCACTTCAGGCGCAGATGAACCTGAGCTTTCTTTTCATCAGCCACGACATCAGCGTGATCCGCTACTTCTGCGACCGGGTCGCGGTTATGTACAGGGGAGAGATCGTCGAGATCGGCGACGCGCTCGCTGTCTGTGACAACCCCCAACATGCCTATACCAAGGCGCTTTTGTCGGCCGTCCCACGGCCGGACCCAACGCAGCGCAGGATTCACGAACGACACCGTTACGTGGCCAGCGGATGACGTTCAAGAGAGAATGGAGGTGACAACCATGACGCATGCCGCAGATGCCTGGAACTGGTCTCAACAACCAGGCAACGACGACGCCACCCTGATCCTGGTCGGCGACACCAACATCCAGGGCCGCGACGAGCCGGCGGGTGCGTTCAAGCATGTCGGCACGACGCTGAAGGCCGCCGATCTTCTCTACGGTCAGTTGGAAGGCCCCCTCAGCCCGCCCTCGGAAGATCCAGAAAATCCAGACATCGCCCATAAACTGCTGTGGCGCCATAGCGAACCAAGAATGGCTGAGGGGTACAAGGCCGCTGGCTTCAAGGTCTTCGCCTGCGCCAGCAATGTCTGCTATCCGCCCAGCGCCGCCCTTGCCAGCAATGCCACGCTCGATCTTGCCGGGATCGCTCATTGCGGTGCAGGTGTCAATCTGGAAGAGGCACGCAAACCGGCGATCCTGGAAGCAAACGGAATCCGTTTCGGGTTCCTCAGCTACACTTCGGTCTTTTGGCATGTCAATCATGCGGCAACGGCGGATACCGCCGGCTGCGCAACCATCAAGATCCACACCGGCTATCAGCCGGGAAGACGGGCTTTGGAGATGCCCGGCACGCCGCCGCTCATCCTGACCGTTCCCGACCGCGAGGAGCTGGCGGCGATGGAAAACGACATCCGACGGCTCAAAGAGCAGGTCGACTTGGTCGCAATGTCCTGTCACTGGGGAATATCCGGTAGCCCCGACATCGCCGACTACCAGCAGACCGTCGGGCGCACAGCCGTTGATGCCGGCGCCGACGTCGTTTTCGGCCATCACCCCCACGTCGTTCAGGGCACCGAACTCTACAAGGGTAAGCCGATCTTCTACAGCCTGGGCAACTTCGCCTTCGACTGGGTCCGCATGTTGGGCCGCAACCTCGACGGGATCATGGTCCGACTCATCGTTTCGAAACAGGGGCTCAAGGATGTCTCCGTCGTTCCGGTACGGCGCGATGAGGACAACCTGGTCGCCATCCTCGATCCCTCGATACCGCAAGGCGATGCAATCGTCGAACAGTTGGCGGAACGCTCGCTGCCTTTCGGAACCGCTATCGAAAAACGGGGTTCAGACCTAACCTTGACCCGCAGTTCCTCCGCCAAGGCAGCCTGACCGAAACCAATTCCGGGAGCCGCGATGAAAATCAAAACTGTCACGCCGGTCTTCGCCGACCGCTTTCTCTACGCCGTGATCGAGACCGACGACGGCCTGACCGGATACGGCGAGTGCGGCGCCTGGGGCCAGTTGGAACCGGCAGCGACCGCGATTGAGAAGTGCGGCGACTACCTCGTCGGCAAGGATGCCGGCGCCATCGAACACCATTGGAACGTGCTCACACGATGGTCGTACTTCCGGGGGGCGGCGCTCTACGGCGCCGTCTCGGCGATCGACGTGGCGCTCTGGGATATCAAGGGCAAGGCTTTCGGAGTTCCAGTCCATGTCCTGCTCGGCGGGCCGACCCGCCGCAGGGCGCGCGTCTATGCACACGTCAAGGCCAAAAGCCGGGAGGAGATGATTGCCCGTTGCCTGGAGCTGAAGGATCTCGGTTTCACGGCCATCGGTCACCTCAATCCATTTCTCGACGAGGATCGCTCGATCGCCTACGACCGCGCCCACGCCCGTAAGATCGGTGATGCCGTAGCGGTGGTTCGCGATCTGCGCGAAGCCCTGGGGCCGGAGGTCGACCTCTGCATCGAAATCCACCGCCGCCTGACCCCGGCGGAAGCCATCGTTTTCGGCAACGAGATCGCCCCTTATCGGCCGATGTTCTACGAAGATCCCATGGCCCCGACAGCCCCGGACTCGATGGCGCGCATCGCCGAAAAGGTGACGGTGCCTATCGCTACCGGGGAGCGCCTGTTCTCGCCCTACGAGTTCCAAACCCATATCGCCCGCAAGGCGCTGGCCTACGCGCGGGTTTCGGTCTGCCTTTGTGGCGGCATTACCGGCGCGCGCAAGGTTGCGGCCCTGGCCGAAGCGCATGACATACAGGTGATCCCCCACAATCCGCTGTCGCCGATCTCGCTGGCCGCCTGCCTGCAGCTCGATGCGGCGATTCCCAACTTCGCCATCCAGGAATACCCCACCGTGGGACTGGGCTTCTCGGACCCGGCCGCGGCCGACCGTCCGGATCACCAGCTGCGCGGCTTTGAACTGGTCGACGCGGTTCCGCCGGTGCAAGATGGTTTCATCGACGTCCCGACGCGTCCGGGAATCGGCATAAACCTCGTCGGCGACATCGAGAAGGTGGCACCGAAGATCGCGCGGCCGATTTCTATGCGGGCCCACCGAGACGGCTTTGTCGTCGACCAGTGAAGCAGCGGCAGGATAAGGCTTCTGTGCCGCAGGAAGGCACCAAATGACAGCAATAGTCGCGGACAAGTCCGCATGCGTGAGAATTGTCGACCTGCGGGAAACGGTGGTTCCGATCAAGTCGGACCTGCGCAACGCCTACATCGACTTCAGCCAGATGACCGTCAGCGTCGTCGCCGTAGTCACCGATGTGGTACGGGATGGCCGCCCGGTCGTCGGCTACGGCTTCAACTCCAACGGCCGCTATGCGCCGAGCGGCCTGCTGCGCGAGCGTTTCATGCCGCGCCTGCGCAACGCCGAGCCGCAGACCCTGATCGACGAGGAAAGGGAGACTCTCGATCCCTTTCGAATCTGGGATTGCCTGATGGCCAACGAAAAGCCCGGCGGCCACGGTGAACGCTCCGTGGCCGTGGGTGTTCTCGACATGGCGGTTTGGGATGCCGTCGCCAAGATTGCCGGTGTACCGCTCTACCGGCTGCTGGCGGACCGCTACCGGGGCGGCGAGGTTGACGAGAAGGTCTTCGTCTACGCCGCCGGCGGCTATTACTACCCGGACAAGGGCCTGCAGGGGCTGCGCGACGAACTGCGCAGCTATCTCGACCGTGGCTACCGGGTTTGCAAGATGAAGATCGGCGGTACCTCGCTGGCCGAGGACATTAAGCGCATCGAGGCGGCGATCGCGGTGGTCGGGGCCGCGGATCGTCTCGCCGTCGATGCCAACGGGCGCTTCGACCTGGACACGGCCATTGCCTACGCCCGCGCCTTGGAGCCCTATGGCCTGTTCTGGTACGAAGAAGCGGGCGATCCCTTGGACTATCAACTTCAAGCGACCCTCGCACAGTACTACGCCCCTGCCATGGCCACCGGAGAGAACCTCTTCTCGCACCAGGATGCGCGCAACCTGCTGCGCTACGGCGGACTGCGAGCCGACCGGGATTGGCTGCAGTTCGATTGCGCCCTAAGCTACGGCTTGGTCGAATACCTCCGCACCCTCGACGTTCTTGCCGTCCATGGCTGGTCGGCCCGACGCTGTATTCCGCACGGGGGACACCAGTTCTCCCTCAACATCGCGGCCGGCCTGGGTCTCGGCGGCAACGAGAGCTACCCGGACGTCTTCTGGCCTTTCAACGGCTTCGCCGCGGACTGCGCGGTAGAAGACTCCTATGTCGGGCTACCGGACGCAGCAGGCATCGGTTTCGAGCGCAAGCCGGAACTCTATGCAGTTATGCAACGGCTGGGGGAATCCCAATAAATTCTGGAACCGGTTGTCGCACCCAAAATAGCCTACAAGACATTGACACGTTAACTGCCACAGTCACCAGAATTCTTCCGACTTGAGCCGATATGCTATCAACAGCTCAACGTCACTCACTTAAAACGAGATAAGACTCCCGCGCCCGAAGGCGCGCGAGCCGATAGAAGGCCGTCAGTCGGCCGGGTTCCAGATGACCGCGAAGACCTCCGGGTCATCCTGGCCGGCGGCCCGGCCCAGGTTGGCGCAGAGCTTGCGGGGGCCGAATTCCCGGGTCGCCAGTCTCAGGCTGACATAGTCCTTGCCGGAAGCCTCGCCGGCTGGGTCCGCACCGGCGAGGCTTCCTACAACCAGGATCCGTCCTGAAACTGCGCGACGACACGATCAAACGTGCTCTTCGATTTACAGGTGATTTACAGGGGAAGGCCAACAGGGACCTGTATCTTGGAGTCAAGGAAAGGCCGGGTTCGACCCAAAGGCGTCTTTTCGTTCGCGTGACTTCAATGTCCGCTTCCAAGTGGCGAATCAGTTACCCGGATGCAGCGGCTTGTTCGTAGTGATCATTTCGCAACGCGGCCGAACGGCCTGTCTTGCGGTTCGCCCCAAGGCCCGTCTCTCGTTCAGCGACCGCTGGCGCGTTGTGTCCTTTACACCCTCCACCCTGCCTAGAGCAGATCCTGGTCGGATGGAATCGCCGGAGGCGATCCATCGACCGGGTGAATCTGCTCTACTGTTTGATGGCGATTGGATTTACATGTTTTGGCGCAACCACGAAGTGGTTCCGTCAAAACATGTGAATCCGATCTAGAACAGTGGTCCGCACGAATGTCATGCCGCTGAAGCCGAGGGTGTTTCTACACAGCGCCAGCGGTCCAGCTCTCAACATCCATCAAAGCTATCTCGCGACTTCCGGTCTTTCGCCCGTCTTTAGGAAGTGTTCCAGCCCGTCAAGAACGATATCAAAGTCTGGGTCCTTATCTGGCATCGCTTCAATCACGGCGTTTCCGTCTTCACCAATCGCCGTGAATTTGAGCGTCCAGATGCCCTCGCATGTGCCATCGCCATTGTCTATCAACTCGATTCTGACATGCTCAACGATGTTGTTCGCATGTATCACGACCAATTCCACAATCCTGTTCGGCTCAAACCGAGTAAAAACCCAGAGCCCTGAGCCGAGAACGTTGCTTTCCGGTGTGGTGAATATGCAATCCGGTTCGGCATAGCCGTTGGTGGTGTAGATTAACTCTGCAACCCAGCCATCGATCCAGTCGACCTCCCGCGTTGGACAAAGTTGCGGGAAGATCGTTTCCGGTACAGCGCTGAATTGTTTTCTGTAGGTTTGCACCTTTCTTTGAAACGGCTGTCTCTTGGCCAAAAATTCTTGAGCCATTTTCGTTGACCGGGATATGTTCATGACGAGTCTCCTGACAAGCCAAAATCAGCTGGCTGACCTTTTCCCCGCCACAGGCAACTTTCAGGGCGGCGATCCGCTCGGTGGAAGGCGCTAGTCTAAAACGTCGCCACCCCACGGATTGTCAAAAAGGTGGACCCAGGTGCCATCAGGCCGCCGGCGCATTACCTCGGTCCCACTGCCTGCCATATGAACTGGTTGGCCGTCCGGGCTGGTACCCGTGAAATGCCACCTCGAGCGCGTTAGCGCCAAGTCATCGCGCTCAATGCAGAATACGGTCTTAAGCTCAACGTTCGACGGCTTGAGTTTCTGCAAGGCTTCAAGCGCCTTGCGGATGGCTAAGTGCCCGCGCACTGGCTTTTCACCTGGGCCCGGCACCATGACACCATCCGGATCGTAGAGGGCGATCAGCGCATCCAGATCATGCACTTTAAAGGCTTCCGTGAATTGCTCATGGACTTGCCGGGGCGTGAGTGCCGGCATGGGGCTCTCCCAATTCTTGATCTATGGACCGTTGGAAAGCCCGCACCTTTTCGCCAAAGCTTCCCGATTTGATCTCACCTTCAGTGACGATGAGCGTGGCGACCGGCTGCTTGCCGCAGAGATCAGCCATCTGCTTGAAGACGCCCTCGCCGCCCGCCGAGCCCGCAGTACAGAAAAAGGCAACCTTCTTGAACTCGGTTCCCTGTTCGGCGATGTAGGTCCGGACCGGAGACGAGAGGTTCATCATCCAGACCGGTGTTCCGATTGCGATAAGATCGTATTGGCCGGGGCTTGCTTGGACCGGGCGGATGTGAGCGGCACGCTTCGTGAATGCCTGCCATCCAGACCGTAGGTAACCCAACATACCCGCGCGGCTGTTCACGTCCTCTATCTGTTCGATATCTGCGCCGCAGTCCGCAGTGATGGCCTCGGCTATCTGCCGGGTATGACCGGTTTGGGAATAGTAGGCGACGAGAATTCTCTGCATGATCGCGAAAATACCTGAGAGCGGCGTTATGGGCATTGATCTACGGCAATTTGCTCCGGATCGGATTCGACGAAGAATGGACGCGGTGACGGAGCGAGTCGCCTAGCGACTGCAATACTTAGGGTCAACGCGCCACTGCGTTTGACTTGTTCGTAGATCTCGGCCGTGCGGAAGACCACATCGAAAGTGATCTCGTTCACTCCGGCGTTCTTCGAGCGGATCGTCCTGGCTAGTTCGGATAGCTTCTTGGCGGGTATGGTTGTGTTCCTTCAGACCCCGGTCTCAGTCATGTGGGTGGGGAAAAGCTCGCGCCCATCCCTCACCGCCAGGGTGTGATTCAGGGTCCAACGGTCAGCCAGCTGCTCCGCGGCATTGCAAAACGACGGCGTAAATCGAACATAAAGCCAGTCCGTATGCCGAATGACTATCGGCGGGAACCGATGGCGCTTGACGGATACCGGGATCATTTGTCGACGCTAGCGACACCTGACCGCCATCGCCAGGCACTTAGCGTGTCAGTGCCGCCAAGATTGATGTGAATCACAGCATGTTGGGCGACCGCGATGCAGACTGCCCAAAGTTCGACATGGCAAACATCGTCAACCAACACGCTGGACACCCCTGGGAACTCACCTATCCCAAGGGCCTTGACTGGCGTTCGCAGATCCAGTCGCGCCCTCTCTTCGCCTTGCTTGACGACGCCGCGAAGAAATATGGACCACGCCCCTTCCTCGATTTCCTTGGAAAAAAGTACTGTTATCAGGAATCCGCCGAAACAGTCGATCGGTTGGCGAGGGGATTCCAAAACCTCGGCGTCGAGAAGGGTACCAAGGTCGGACTCTTTCTGCCCAACTGCCCCTATTTCGTGCTGTGCTACTTCGCCGTACTCAAGGCAGGTGGCACCATCGTCACCTACAATCCCCTGCTGGCTAAGCAAGAGCTGGAACGGCAGGTCCGTGATTCCGAATCCGAGTTCATGGTGACGCTGGACCTGGCGCGGCTTTACGACAAACTCGCCGTTCTTCGCGACGCCCTCAAGCTCCGCAAGCTCGTGATTTGCAGGATGTCCCGTATCCTGCCATTTCCCAAGAACCTTCTGTTTGCCCTGTTTAAACGTAGAGAACGCGCTGCTGCTCCCCATTCCGATGACTATCATGTACCCTTAGAACATCTCCTTATGGAGCCCGGTAGCGCCCCACTCCCTGAAGTTGATCCGCACAATGATATCGCGGCCCTGCTCTACACCGGAGGAACGACCGGAGAGCCCAAGGGCGTGTGTCTTACACACGACAATCTCTACGCCAATGCGATGCAGAGTGCCCTTGGCCTCACAACGGCCGAGCCGGGAAGAGAGCGGGCTCTCGCCGTAATTCCCTTCTTTCACGCTTTCGGTATGACGGCGGTGATGAACACAAGCATAGCGCTGGGTGCCGAGATGGTTCTAATGCCGCGTTTCGAAGTGAGCGAACTCTTGCAGACGATCGACCGGAAGAAACCAACACTGTTTGCTGCAGTACCGACCATCTACGTTGCGATCAACACGGCGCCCAACGTCCGGAGCTACAGTTTCTCCTCACTCAAGTTCTGCACGTCAGGTGGGGACGCTCTGCCGATCAAGGTCAAGGAAACCTTCGAGCGGCTAAGCGGTTGTAGGCTGCTAGAAGGCTATGGCTTAACCGAAGCATCTCCGGTCGCAACCTTCAACTTGCCTGGCGTTGCCGACAAGTCAGGATCTGTTGGTCTGCCCATGCCTCGCACCACCATCGAGATTCTCTCTACGGACGACCGTTGCACCCCGCTTCGTCCTGGTAACACAGGCGAAATCTGTATCTCCGGGCCGCAAGTCATGGCCGGCTATTGGAAGCATCCCAAAGAGACGGCTGACGTCTTGGTCGAGGGCCACCTTCATACCGGCGACGTCGGTTGCATGGACGGAGAAGGTTACGTCTACCTGATCGATCGTCTCAAGGATGTGATCAAGACCGGAGGCTACACAGTATATCCTCGCTTGATAGAGGCTGCGATCCGGCTCCATCCACAGGTGGCGGACGCCGCCGTGCTCGGTCTTCCCGATCCTTACTGGGGACAGAGGGTTGCGGCTGTCGTTATCCCGGTGCCGGGTCAGAAACTGCAAGAAGATCTACTTCTGGACTTCCTCAAAGATAAGCTCTCGTCCATCGAAACCCCGAAGCAAATTGAGTTTCGGGAGGCTTTGCCGTACTCCGTCATCGGCAAAGTCCTCAAGGCTAAACTCTTGGCCGAAATGGCCGGCGATGGCGAAGACGACGGCGACGGTGAGGGCCCCGAATCCTCCAATCCAAGCACCGGCCCTTTCACGAAGTAATCTGACTCACACACGACAATAGCGCCGGCGAGAAACCCATGGAACCTATCGCTCCGGCTCGTGCAAACCCCTCAGAACCACAAACCCGAGGATGAAGAAGATCAGTATGGTGGCCATGCCCGCACGCTGACTGTCGAAGAGATCGGTTGCAAGGGAGAAGACCAACGGGCCCAGAAAAACCGTAGCCTTTCCTGCAAGCGCGTAGAGGCCGAACATCTCGGTTTCCCGATCCCTCGGCGTCAGCCGCGCCATAAGACTGCGTCCTGCCGCCTGTGCCGGGCCGACGAAGATCCCGAGCATGACACCGAATGTCCACAAAAACTGCTTTGACTGGACGACAACCAGGATGCCGCCGAGCAGGATTAAGCCGGACAGGGCAATCAAGATGGTGCGTTTCGAACCAATTCTGTCGTCAATCCAGGCAAATGCCAAGGCACCACATCCGGCGGAAATATTGAGGGCGATACCGAAGCGCAGAACCTCCCCGAAATCCATCCCGAAGGTGCCTGCCGCGTAGATTGCCCCAAACGCGAAGAGCGTCGTGAGACCGTTGGTATAGAAAAGGTGAGCGATGAGAAACCGCAGAATAGCGGCGTGGCGCCTGGCGGCCTGCAGCGTACCCCAAAGCGTCTTGAGACCATCAGTCGCCGCGCGTACAAACGACATCTCAGTCGCGGGCCGGTCGGGCGTGAGCAGAAAAAGCGGTACCGAAAAGATCGCGAACCACAAGCCGGCTACGATAGCGGCAAGCCGATGCTGCTGCATGCTTCCTGCGTCGAGAACACTCGACAAAGCCCCGCCTCGCGCCAGCAACAAGACCAGCAAGAGACACACTAAACCTCCAAAGTATCCCAGGCCCCACCCCCATCCGGAGACCCGCCCGCGCCATTGAGAAGATACGAGCGTCGGCAGCATGGCATCGTAGAACACCATAGCGAGGCTGAATGCGACCGAGGCCAGAAAAACAAGGATGAGGGCAGGCATCATGTCGTCGGTGGTGGGCTCGACGAACCACATCAGGCTCGTTGCGACGACACAAGCGAGGGTGCAACACAACAACCAAGGTTTGCGGCGGCCGCATTTGTCCGCAATTGCACCAAGAGCGGGGCTCAGAACGGCCACTACGAGGGCGGCCAGGCTCAGAGCTCGCGCCCAAAAGATAGTCCCGGTGATCGGATCCGGTGCTACAGCCTGAGTGAAGTAGGTCGCAAAGACAAAGGTGACAATGACCGTGGAAAACGCCGAGTTCGCCCAGTCGTAGAGACACCAAGAGAAGATCCCGAGACGCCGCCGTTCACCGCTCAAGGTCCGGTTCTCCGCAATGCGCCAGGATCTTGTGGCGAACCTTGTCGCGCAACCGCAGGGCTGCATTGAAGTCTTCGCCGTCCGGCCGGATCGGCTCACCTATAGTGACTTTTACCTGCCCGCGCCTGGGAAACCAGTAGTTGCTGCGCATGACCGAGCGCGTGCCCTGCAGGGCAATCGGCACAACTGGCAGTTTCGCCTGACACGAGGCGATAAAGGCACCGAGACGGAACGGCAACAGACCGGGAGCACGCGTAAAGGTTCCTTCTGCAAAAAACACAAGCCGTTTACCGGCCCGAGCAGCGGCGAGCACACTGTCCAACTCCTGAACACTCGCTTCGCGGTCAAACCGTTCGACGAAGACTGTACCAAGACGCCGGAGGAACGGCCCCGCAACACGTTGCGCGGCAAGTTCCCTTTTTGCGACGAAAGCCAAAGGACCTGAAACGGACGCGGCCAGGATCAGACCGTCGATATAGCTGGCGTGGTTCGCCACGACAACGCAACCGCCGTGTGGCAGGCCCTCACCTCCCCTGATTTCGACAGGTATTGCCAGGAGGCGAAACGCGAGCCGCGCTGCGTAATGAAGCAGCGTCCAGCGCATCCCCTCGCCAGGCAGCACAAGGGCCAGCGGCCACACCAAGCCGCCCAGCAGAAAGATCACGCCCCACCAGTAACCTGCATAGAATAGGCTTGCCAGCACATTCAATCCACGGCGTGCCTGAGGCCTGAGACCAGCCAGGATCAGACGCACGACCTGCCACCAGAGGGGCGTCGACTTTACGCCAAGGCGGCCCTCCTCATAGAGCGCACGTGCCGCCGCCCGGCGAACCTTGCCGCTTGAGGTCTTGGGCACGGTGCGTGGCGGGACCAGAACGACCTCGTCAGGCGGGTTCTCAAGTATGTCCAGAGTGACTTCCGACACGCGGCGGCGTAGGTCTGCCATAATCTCAAGGTCTGTTGCCCGCGTTTCCGCGAGAATAACGACGCGTTCCGTGCCCGAGGTGGGATCAGGGCTGCCGAATACGGCCGTGCAGCCCTTACGTAGGCCCTCGACCTCGCCAACAGCCTCCTCGACCTCTTGCGGATAAATGTTGCGACCAGCCCGAAGAATGACGTCCTTGATGCGCCCGGTTATAAACACATCCCCGCCAGCCTCGTAGGCGAGATCGCCACTGTCGAGCCAATCTTCAACGAAGAGCTCG
Organism: Pelagibius litoralis; assembly: GCF_011683915.1. GTDB lineage: Bacteria > Pseudomonadota > Alphaproteobacteria > Kiloniellales > Kiloniellaceae > Pelagibius > Pelagibius litoralis. Next base: position 70,281 of record NZ_JAAQPH010000022.1, on the reverse strand, counting down.
CGGTTCTTCGATTCGTTCTGGAAATACCCTTTTGTCGCTGAAGGCCCGCGGAAATGCAGACGTCCTTGGCGGCGCTCACCGAGTTCCTGCCCCGTCGCATCGACTATGCGGATTTCGTGCCCCGGTAAGGGACGACCGCAAGCGACGAACTCAATCTTCGTTGCGTCGTCCGCAGTCGTCGGAACCGCCAGTCCGTTGACGCTTAAGGCACTGCGCTCGATCTGATCGATCACCGGCGCGCGCGTGGAGGGCGGAAAGGCTAAGCCGACAGCGCTCTCAGCCAGGCCATACACCGGTTTCATGGCCTCGCGACGAAACCCATAGTCTGCGAAGCGATCTGTAAACCGCCGGATGGTATCCGGGTTGATCGGCTCCGCACCATTTGCCACGAAGCGCAGCGAGCCAAGATCCAGCCCCTCGATGCTCGCCGCATCGATCCGATGCAGACACAGTTCGAATGCAAAATTCGGTGCCGCCGACAAGGTGCCACGATGCCGATGTATGGCCCAAAGCCAACGTTCCGGGCGTGCAAGAAAGCTTATTGGTGACATGATCACCGCCGGCGCCGCGTAGTAGAGGCTTCCAAGCCAAGCTCCGATCAATCCCATGTCGTGGTAAAGTGGTAACCAGCTTACAAAAACATCAGAGGAACTGGCCTCCATCTGGTCACCCATCGCGCGGATGTTGCTAAGAAGATTCTGATGGCTGAGGACAACCCCCTTAGGATCACCGGTGCTGCCGGATGTGTATTGAATAAGCGCTGTAGCCAATGACGAAGCGGCCTCGGGTAGCTTAACGGAAGTCGAGAGAGTAAGCTCCTCCACCGTGGCTATCGCCTGAAGTGCCGTCACTTGTGACCTCAGGAGGACCGCTACGGGATGCGCTTCCGCTCCGACAATCAAGAAACTGGCACCGGCATTTTGAAGAATCTTCGCTTGGCGCCGCAGATGTTCTTCGATCTGCGACCGACGCATCGGCGGGTAAATCGGCACCGGCACTCCACCGGCATAGAGAATGCCGAAGAAAGCGGCGAAGAAAGCCGCGCCCGTCGGCAGCATGATCGCAACTCGCTCAGCCGGCGCAAGGCCGCGCTCCCGCAATCCTGCGGCAACTGAACGCGCTCGCACCGACAACTCGGTGTAGGTTAATGTTTCCTCTTGTCCACTCTCCGTTAGAAGCTGGAGATGTGGTCGCTCGGGGTGTGCCTGAACATGCCAGTCCAGGACTTCAGGAAGGGTCGCCGCTTGACGCGGAGCTGCCTCCACGGCCCCAAGAACGCCGAGCGTCGACTTCATATCAAGGGCCGGCTTTTCCCTTCCCTCGGCGCTGAGAATAGCGATGAGGAGATCGCCGGGGGTTTCCGCTTCACCGAGCAACGCTTCGGGTAAACTGACGCCGAAAGCGCGCTCCAGTCGATACAACAACTCGACCCGACCCAGGCTATCAAAGCCCAGATCGCGATCCAGTTGACTGTCTAATCCAAGCTGTACTCTGCCCGAACGCCCTGGGTGCAGTTCCTCAACCAAGTCGCCGACGAGGCCCAACAATCGTCCCGTCGCTTGCGGCCCGGCGGGCTCAGCGGTCGCTAGCGGTTTCCCGCTCGATCGGCCCGAGCTGTGATCTTTGCCCGACACGGCGCACTCCATGGCTGTGGATGCTGAAGCAACCTCTAGCAGAGCCTCGCTTCGGATACATTGATCTAAATCTGGTTTCTTTGTCTGCGCCCCGCCCATGTTGGGGTCGTTCAGCACAGCCCATCGAGGCCAATTTTGAGTGCGCAAAGATCCAGTATGTCCTTCAGCATGAGGGCGCCAATAAGACGGCCGTCGTCTCCCAATACCTACTGGCCCAGTGTGTTGTTCTGCATTGTGTCCATGATCTTCACAGCGTCGGTCTCGGCAGCAAACAATGCTCTGCGGCGTGCGGTTCAAGCATCTCACCGATACCTAAAATCCGTAAACCCGTTCGCTGATACGCCCTTGATTCACATCGACCGCACCACTCTGCCAACAGGACCGCAGAGACAAGGTTTTCCATCCCGATGACAGCAATGATTGGCTGAAAGCCAGCGCTTTTACGCTCCACGCAACTCTGTTTCTCGGCGTCTTGCGCCAGATCAAGGCGCTCCCAAACCAGAAAGTGCAATATGAGCAACGAATAAATCAGTCGGTCCTGCTGCACGCCTACCCGCCCGGTTATCAATCGCCCAACATCGCGGGAAGGCAGCCAGGACTCCTGCTCTAGCAAAAAACCTGATGGTTAAAAAGCGGTGGTTCCAACACCAGCAGGGCAAGGCTTGAAATATACGGAGAAACTGCAATGGAACGGCTCGTCATCGTCTCAAACCGGGTGCCTTCGCTTTCCCTTGAGACAAGCGCTGGCGGGTTAGCGGTAGCGCTCAAGGCATCGCTTGAGGAAAGTGGGGGCCTCTGGTTCGGGTGGAGCGGCACGATCACCGAACGTCCTGGCCCGCAGCCCCGACTGGATCAATGCGGCGCATTCTCACTCGCAACCTTGGATCTCTCGGATGAGGAATTCCACGGCTACTATGAGGAATTCTCCAATCGCACCTTGTGGCCTGTCTTCCATGGCCGGCTCGATCTGCTCAGACCGGACCGCAAGGCCTACCAAATCTATCGAAAGGTAAGTTTCAGGTTCGCTCACGCTCTCTCGTCATTGCTGCAAACCGGCGATGCGATTTGGATTCAGGACTATCATCTGGTTCCGTTGGGAAAAGAACTCCGCAGTCTTGGTAAAATGGCACCTCTCGGGTTCTTCCTTCATGTTCCATTTCCCCAAGCCGAAACCTTCGCCGCCTTGCCGTATCACCGCGAACTCCTCTCGGACTTCTGCGCATACGACCTAGTTGGATTCCAGACTTCGGCCTGCGCCGAGAATTTCCGAGAGGCGGCCCTACGGTATCTGGGTGGTAGTCTTCGAAACGATGGAGACATCGCCTTCGGCACTCATTCCGTTCGCGTGGGTGTCTTCCCGGTTGGCATCGATACAAAGGCGTTCAGAGAGATGGCCGGATCATCCGATGTGCAGCGTCGAACTCAACGGCTTCGCGCCTGCATGCATGAGCGCGACTGGATCTGCGGCGTCGATCGCCTCGACTACACCAAAGGGCTTGCCGAACGTTTTCGTGCGTTCGAGATGGTTCTCGACGAGACCCCGGCACTTCAAGAGAATATTTCACTTATACAGATCGCGGCGCCCTCGAGAGAGTCAGTTCTGGAATATCGTGATATGCGAAGCCAGTTGGAGTCCCTGTCGGGCCGCATCAACGGCCGTCTCGGTACCTTTGACTGGGCGCCGATCCGCTATCTCAACAAGGCCTTCAACCAAGCTCAATTGGCCGCGCTCTACCGCGTCAGCCGCATTGGACTTGTAACACCGCTGCGCGATGGCATGAATCTCGTCGCCAAGGAATACGTGGCAGCCCAGGACCCTGAAGACCCTGGGGTACTGATCCTCTCGCGCTTTGCAGGGGCCGCCCAGGAACTGACGAATGCGCTGCTCGTGAACCCTTTCGATACCTCAGCTGTTGCCGCGGCGATCCGGGAAGCCCTGAGAATGCCATTGATGGACCGACAAATGCGATGGCGGCAGATGATGAACCACCTGGAAACCAATGACGTGCATGCATGGCGCCGTGAGTTCCTGAAAGCGCTGAAGGCCACGTCCAATCGAGCGCGAGATGACAGCTCCCCAAGGGCCGCCTAAATGATCCGGCTGGCGAAAGCAACCCGTCGACCCATGTTTGGATCATTTTGGTTCCATTCAAAACCCTGTGGACTCCTGATTGGCTGCGATGATCCAGAGACATGAAACGATGCCGAGCATTTTCCCTCAGGCCAAAGGTTCAAAAAAAACCTGCTTGTTGGATACTCAGAAATTCGACGCGGTACTTGTGGACCTCGACGGTGTTGTCACCGAGACAGCAAAGACTCACGCCGATGCTTGGAGAACGATGTTCGATGAGTATTTGAGCGAGCGCGCTGCCCGCCTCAACGGCACCTTTGAGCCTTTCGATCTGGATCATGACTACAAACAGTTTGTCGACGGCAAACCACGGTGCGACGGTGTGGCCGACTTTCTGCAATCGCGGGGCATCTCCCTGCCATCCGGCGAAGGGAATGACCCTTCAGAAACAGAGACGATTTGTAGCCTCGCGAAGCGGAAGAATCAGCTTTTTCTGGAAACAATCCGACGGTTTGGGGTTGGGACCTATCGGTCCTCGGTGGACTTCATCCGCCAGGCCAGGTCACAGGGCCTCAATGTCGCCGTCGTCACGTCCAGTTGCAACTGCGAAGAGATCCTCGAAGCCGCCGCAATCGAATATCTGTTCGATGTGCAGGTGGACGGAAACACCGTCCGTGAATACTGGCTCAACGGCAAGCCAGCACCGGATATCTTCCTTGAGGCCGCCCGACGCCTGGGCGTAAAGCCGATAAGAGCGATTGTCATCGAGGACGCGGTCTCGGGGGTCCAAGCAGGCAAAGCGGGTCGGTTCGGGTTGGTCATCGGCGTCTGTCGCAGCGGTGCACCCGAACTCCTGCAGAAAAGTGGTGCCGATATCGTGGTATCCGACCTGGGTGAACTGAATCTCGGCGAAGAAAGCCATGAAGCCACCGCCATGCCGGCATCAGCACTCCAGAACCTGGACGAGATACAGGCGCGCCTCAAGAACCGACGGGCTGCAGTCTTTCTGGACTACGATGGAACGCTGACACCGATCGTCGAACGCCCGGACTTGGCGATCCTGCCTGACAACATGCGAACCACCCTTTCAGCGCTTGCGGCAGGCTGCAACGTTATCGTCGTAAGCGGCCGTAAGCGCAGCGATGTCGAGCGCTTGGTTGGACTTGACGAAATCGTCTATGCGGGGTGCCACGGCTTTGACATCAGGGGGCCGAAGAACACCAAGATCCAGCACGTGGAGGGCCAAACCTACGTGCCCTTGATCAAGCAGGTCGCCGAGGAGCTCTATCACCAACTCGCCCAGATAGAAGGCATCATCGTCGAAAACAAGACTTATACTATCGCAGTTCACTTTCGCATGGTCAGACCTGAAGATATCGCCTGTGTCGAACGCGCCGTCGACGGCGCCCTTGAGAATCATCCTCTCCTGCGCAAGACCGGCGGCAAGAAAGTGTTAGAGCTTCGACCCAACATCCATTGGAACAAGGGCAAAGCAACCCTTTGGCTGCTCAAGGCCCTGGATCTCGACAGGGCAGACGTCATACCTGTCTATCTCGGCGACGACGTTACGGATCGCGATGCTTTCATGGCGTTGCGCAGAAGGGGAATATCGATTCTCGTTTCGGAACAACCACAACACAGCTGCGCAGACTATCGGCTGTCCGATCCGGCCGAGGTTCAAGTCTTCCTGAATAAACTTACCCAGATGACTCAAGAGAGTACCCGCAATGAGTGACTGGCGCCTCCTCTACGAAGGATACGACCCACAGCAGGAGGGCCTGCGCGAGACGCTATGCACCCTGGGTAACGGGTATTTCGTCACGCGCGGGGCTGCACCTAATGCCCTCGCCGACGGAGTCCACTACCCTGGCAGCTACCTGGCCGGTGGATACAATCGTCTGACCAGCGAGATCGCCGGGCACGAGGTCGAGAATGAGGACCTGGTCAATATTCCAAACTGGCTGCCCCTTGTGATCCGCATCGATGACGGGCCGTGGCTGCGCCCGGACGAGATCGAGTATGACGACTACCGTCAGGAGCTCTTGTTAAAGGAGGGCCTGCTTCAACGCTTTTTGCGGCTGCAAGACTCTCAGGGCCGGAGAACCTGCTGGCAAGAACGACGCTTTGTCTCCATGGACCATCCTCATCTGGCAACGCTGGAGGTCTGCCTAACGCCTGAGAACTGGTCCGGGCGCATGACCGTCCGCTCGGCACTGGACGGTGGTGTCGTCAACGACGGCGTCGCCCGCTACAGGCAGTTGAACAGCCGGCACCTGGAGAGCCTGGAGTCTGCGCAAACAGACGACGAAACGATCCTGCTGCGCAGCCGTACGGTACAGAGCCGACGTGAGATCGTCGAAGCCGCACGCACACGTCTTTATCAGGCTGGCGAGCCCCTGCCCGCTGAGCGGCAGTTGGAGCGACTACCCGATTTGGTTGCCCAGGATATCTCGTTCGACGTCGAAGAAGGACAGGAAGTAACGGTTGAGAAGGTAGTCGCACTCTATACCTCGCATGACACCGCGATTTCAGAACCTGGGCTGGCCGCAGTCCAGCAGTTAGGCCACGCCGGCTCATTCGATTCTCTGTTCACGGCTCATCGGCGCGCCTGGGCGCATCTTTGGCAGGAATGCGGGATCGAGATCAAGACAAGGGTGGAATCGGCCGTCGAGATGAAGCTCCATCTGCACATCTTTCATCTGCTGCAGACAGTCTCCACCCATTCCATCGACCTCGACATCGGGGTGCCGCCGCGGGGGTGGCACGGCGAAGCCTATCGTGGTCACATCATGTGGGATGAACTCTTCATCTTCCCGTTTCTCAACCTGCGCAAGCCGGTGCTTGCCCGCAGTCTGCTGGGCTATCGATACCGCCGGCTTGAAGAGGCGCGCCGGGCGGCGCAGGAAGCCGGATACCGCGGCGCGATGTTCCCCTGGCAGAGCGGCAGCGACGGCCGTGAGGAGAGCCAGAAGCTACACCTCAATCCTATGTCCGGGCGCTGGATTCCCGATAACTCACGCCGGCAACGCCACATCAATGCCGCCATCGCATTCAATGTCTGGCAATACTACGAGGTAACTGAGGATCGTGAATTCCTTTACGATTTCGGCGCCGAATTGATGCTTGAGATCGCCCGTTTCTGGGCGAGCCTGGCCAACTATGACGAGGTTGAGGGTCGCTATGCAATCCGCGGGGTGATGGGGCCGGATGAGTTCCATACCGCTTATCCAGGCAAGGACCCCAGTGACGAAGGTGGCCTGAACAATAACGCCTATACCAACATCATGGTCTCCTGGTCTCTAACACGGGCCCTCGACGTGCTTGACCTGCTGCCCGATATCCGCCGTCGCGAGCTGTGCGACAGTCTCGAACTGGGCGCTGAGGAATTGCGCGACTGGGACGACATCAGCCGCAACCTGATCATTCCCTTCAACGGTAACGGCGTCATAAGTCAATTCGAAGGATACGACGAACTGATCGAGTTCGACTGGGAAGGGTATCGGCAAAAGTATGGTCAGGTCCAACGCTTGGACCGGATCCTCGAGGGCGAAGGGACCGACCCCAATTGCTACAAAGTCTCGAAGCAAGCCGACGTTCTCATGCTCTTCCTCCTCTTCTCGACGGAAGAACTCACAGAAATCTTCGAGCGCCTGGGCTACGACTTCACACCTGATGTGATATTCAAGACTATCCACTATTACATGCAGCGCACCTCTCACGGCTCGACTCTAAGTTGGGTCGCCCATGCCTGGGTGCTGGCGCGGGCTGATCGGCCACGCTCCTGGCTGCTTCTTTGCCAGGCGCTTGACAGTGACTTTGCCGACCTGCAGGGCGGCACCACTGCAGAGGGTATTCACCTTGGTGCCATGGCCGGCACCGTCGATCTGATCCAGCGCTGCTACATAGGCATCGAACCACGCGCCAACGTACTGACTTTCAATCCGCGCCTACCCGACGAATTGACCAGCCTCAGGACTACGGTCCGCTACCGTGGTCAGACCCTCGATCTCGAGGTCACCCATGACACGCTTTGCGTTTCAAGTCGGCCCTTTACCGCCTACCCCATCACCATCGCCTATCGCGGCCACGTGCGTGAGATTAGCCCTGGCCAGCGCTATGAGTTTCGCCTTGTCTTCCAGAAAGACCGTGATCGAATCGCCAAGCAGCGCGACCGCACGAACCTACAGCGCCAGCGCCGGGATGCCCCTGCCCGATCCGCCAAACAGAAAGAGCCGATCGCATGAGCCATGGGCCAATGATCCTCTGGCTTTCCGATATCCGCCGTGGCGAAGTCGGCACGGTGGGCGGGAAGAATGCCTCTCTAGGCGAGATGATCGGCGGGCTAAAAAGCGCCGGCATTCGGGTGCCGTCCGGTTTTGCCACGACAGCGGATGCCTACCGGTCCTTCATCGCGGCAAACGACCTGGAAGACAAGATTCGCGGCGCGCTATCGGGCCTGGAAGACGACCTGAGCAACCTGGCAAAGGTCGGCGCGGCAGTGCGCAAGCTGGTCTTGAAAGCCACGCTTCCTGCCGCTCTAAAGGAGGCCATTACGCGGGGATACGCCGGGATGACGACGGAAATCGGGCACCAACCGGACGTCGCCGTCAGATCGAGCGCGACCGCTGAAGACCTGCCGGAAGCCAGCTTCGCGGGCCAGTTGGAAACCTACCTCAACGTGCGCGGCGAAAAGGAACTCCTTACAGCATGCAAGCGATGCTTCGCCTCACTGTTCACGGACAGGGCTATCAGCTATCGCAAGAATCACGGATTCGACCGTATGGAGGTGGCCCTCTCTGTCGGCGTCCAGCGTATGGTGCGCTCGGATCTGGCCGGGTCGGGCGTCATGTTTTCGATCGACACCGAAACCGGCTTTCCCGGTATCGTTCTGATCAATGCCGGCTGGGGCCTCGGTGAAACCGTTGTCCAAGGCATGATCGACCCAGATGAGTACAATGTCTTCAAGCCCCTCTTGGATAGGGACGGCCTTATACCGATCGTTCACAAGGCGCTCGGCACGAAGGCGCGAAAAATGGTCTATAACGACGAAAAGTCCGGCCGCTCGACGCTCATCGACACCCCGCAAGAAGAGCGCGCCGCCTACGTGCTGACAGATGCAGAAGTGCTGCAACTCTCGCGCTGGGCCGTCGCCATCGAGAAACACTACGGCCAGCCGATGGACATGGAATGGGCCAAGGATGGCAAGACCGGTGAGATATACATCGTTCAGGCGCGCCCGGAGACGGTGCAGTCACGACGCGAGGCCGCGCATCTCAAGACCTTCCACCTGAATGAGAAGGGTGAACGGCTGCTAAGCGGGCTCGCCATAGGTGACGCCATCGCCGCTGGAAGCGTATGCCGTCTAAGCAGCGCACAGGAGATCGATCGTTTCGTGAAAGGCTCCGTGCTGGTCACGGAAACAACCGATCCGGACTGGGTTCCCATTATGAAGCAGGCAGCAGCGATCATCACCAATCACGGAGGAAGGACCAGCCACGCGGCCATCGTCAGCCGCGAGCTCGGTCTGCCCGCCATCGTCGGTGCCGGATGCGCCACGGCAAAACTGACGGACGGACAGGAAGTGACGGTGTCCTGTGCCGAGGGCGACGAGGGCACCGTCTATGCAGGTATCGCCGAAGTTGAAGAGCAGGACATCGATACGACAAGAATTCCCACGACACGTACCAAGGTCATGATTAACCTCGCCAATCCGGCTGCGGCCTTTCGTTGGTGGCAACTGCCAAGCGACGGCGTCGGGCTGGCCCGCATGGAGTTCATCATCGGCAATCTTATTAAGATCCACCCGATGGCACTGGTACATTTCGATACGATCGAAGACAAAGACGTATGCGCCGCTATCGAAGTGCTGACCAAAGGATTTGAAGATAAGACGGAGTTCTTCGTCGATACCCTGGCCCGCGGCATTGCGCGCATCGCAGCCGCCCATTTTCCGAATCCAGTCATCGTACGTATGAGCGATTTCAAGACCAACGAGTATGCCCGGCTGATCGGTGGCGCGGACTTCGAGCCGCAAGAGGAAAATCCAATGCTCGGCTGGCGCGGGGCGAGCCGCTACTACAGCGAAGGTTACCGCCAGGGCTTTGATCTGGAATGTCGCGCGCTGCGCAGATGCCGCGACAAAATCGGGCTGACGAATGTTGTCCTGATGATCCCTTTTTGCCGCACCCTGGACGAAGCGGACAAAGTGCTCAGCGTGATGGCAGCGAACGGTCTGATTCGCGGCAAGGATGGCCTCGAAATCTACGTTATGGCTGAGATTCCGGCAAACGTGATCCTGGCCGGACGCTTCGCCGAGCGCTTCGACGGATTCTCCATCGGCTCAAACGATCTGACACAACTGGTTCTTGGTGTGGACCGCGACAGCGAAATTCTAAGCGGACTGTTCGACGAAAGGAATGACGCGGTAACCGCCGCCATTGCAGAGCTGCTCGCCAAGGCGCAGAAGAGCGGAACGCATACCGGCATTTGCGGTCAGGCCCCCAGCGATCATCCCGAGTTCGCGCGCTTCCTCGTGGATCACGGTATTGAATCCATCTCCGTCACACCCGACAGCTTCCTGCGCGTAAAGGAGCAGGTCGCGGTTGCGGAGACTATGCTTCGAAATGCGCCGAAACGGTCCGCACAACACCAATTGAGCAACCGACAATCTTGATCTGGCTCAAGGAGGCAGCTGCCCAAGAGCACTATACGGTATGTTACCTTTCTTGCCCGCAATGCTCGGTCAGGGAGTAGGCGCTTATGGCGCACAAACAGATCCTTTTCCACTCGTCGGCACGGGAAAAAATTCTCCGGGGCACCGCAGCCCTGGCCGACGCCGTGCGCGTGACCCTCGGCCCCAAATCCAAATCGGTTCTGTTACAAAGAAAGTGGGGGACTCCGATCGTCTGCAATGACGGCGTGACCATCGCGAAGGAAGTGGACCTGAAGGACCCGGAAGAAAACCTGGGCGCCCAGATGTTACGGCAGGCGGCCGAGAAGACCGGCGATGCCGTGGGCGACGGCACCAGCACCGCGACAATCCTGGCACATGCGATTTTCGCCGATGGAACGCGGAACGTGGTCGCCGGCGCCAGCGGGATCGATATCAAACGTGGACTCGACCGTGGACTGGCTGTCGCTGTGGAAACGCTTCGGGCGATGTCGAGGCCGGTAAAGACCCGAAAGGAAAAGGTGCAGGTTGCCACGATATCCGCACACAATGATGCGGCCATTGGCGAGCTGGTGGCCGATGCCATGGAAAGAGTCGGCAACGATGGTGTCATCACGGTCGAGGAATCCAAGACGACCGAAACCGTCCTCGAAGTCGTTGAAGGGATGCAGTTCGATCGGGGCTTTCTATCTCCCTACTTCGTTACCGATCCGGAAAAGATGGAGGCGGTTTTGGAGAGCCCCTACATCCTCTTCTGTGACCGCAAAGTGAATAATCTGAAGGACCTCCTCCCCCTCCTGGAACAAGTGGCGAAGAGCGGAGAGCCGGTCCTTTTCGTAGCTGAGAACGTCGAGGGAGAGGCTCTCGCGACGCTCATCGTCAACCAGCTCCGCGGCGTTTTTCGTAGTGTGGCCGCCAAGGCGCCGGGCTTCGGCGACAGGCGCAAGGCCATGCTGGAAGACATGGCCGCGCTGACGGGCGGGCAGTTGATCTCAGAAGACCTGGGCACCAAACTGGAATCGGTACAACTCAAACAGCTCGGCCGCGCTGAACGCGTGGTGTCCGACCGCGAAACCACAACTATCATCGGCGGGTTGGGCGACAAAGCAGCGATCGCGGGACGAATCCGGCAAATTCGCGCCCAGATCGAGAAAACCACCAGCGACTACGACCGCGAAAAACTGGAAGAGCGTCTTGCCAAACTGTCCGGTGGCGTGGCGGTCATTCGCGTGGGCGCCCCGTCAGAAGCGGAGATGAAGAGCAAGAAAGAGGCGCTTGATGACGCGATCAACGCCACCAAGGCAGCGGTCGCAGAAGGCATCGTACCGGGCGGTGGTTTGGCGCTCCTGCGCTGTACGAAAGCGCTCGCCAAGGAAGAGACGGATGCGGCAGGCGACGTGAAAACTGGCCTGCAGATCCTGCGTCGTTCCTTGAGTGCCCCGACTCGCCAAATCGCCGAAAACTCCGCGGTCGATGGCGGCGTCGTGGTTGCGCGTATGTTAGAGAGCAAAGGCAGTGTCGGTTATGATGCGGCGCTGGATGCGTATGTCGATCTGGTCGAAACCGGTATCGTAGATCCAACCAAAGTGGTGCGTGTCGCCCTTGAGAATGCCGTATCGGTGGCCAGTATTCTGCTGCTTACCGAAGCAACAATGACTGAAATTCCGGACGAAGAGAGGAAGCAACAGCCAACGACCATGGAGATGGGCATGTGACGTATCCCGTGCCATTGCAAGAGACGTGGATCGATTAGCTGTCACGAGGTGCCAGACTGTGCGTCCAGCAAGGCCGTGATGAAAAGGCTTGGCAGCCTGCATATCGGCACCTGCGGATGGCACTACAAGCATTGGGCCGGCCCGTTCTATCCGGCCGACAGCAAGAGTTCGGCTATGCTGAAAATCTACACCCAACAGTTCTCAAGCGTCGAGATCGACAACAGCTTCTACCGCCTGCCCTCTCTCAGCAGCCTGCACCGTTGGAAATCGGAAACCCCGGATGACTTTACTTTCACCTGCAAGGCCAGCCGATACATCACCCACATGAAGAAATTGAAGGATCCGGCGCGAAGCCTGCCGGCCTTCTTCGAGCGAATTGGCAATCTGGGCGACAAGTTAAAAGTGGTGGTCTTCCAGCTACCCCCTCGATGGCGCTGCAACCTGGAACGGCTCGAGCAATTTCTGGCCGCTTTGCCAAGCCGGTACCGCTGCGCCTTCGAGTTTCGCGACGAAAGCTGGTTCAACCCGGCAGTCTATGCGGCCCTCGTCAACTACGGAGCGGCCTTCTGCATCTACGATCTGGGTGGTCGCCGCGCGCCACCGGAGATCACCAGCGACTTCGTTTATCTGCGCCTCCATGGGCCAGGCAAGGCCTACGCAGGCGCCTACAGCCCCCGCCGCCTTGCCCATCTCGCGGCGCAAATCGGCGATTGGCGGCAAGACGGCCTGGACATCTTCGTGTTCTTTGACAATGACGCCGAAGGCCATGCGCCGCGCGATGCACTGCGGTTGAAAAGACTACTCGAAAGGACCTGAACGCGCTCTAAGTTGGGCCGTCCCCACGGCCGCAAGATTATCATGACTCCGCAGAGGCTCGCTGGTCATGATCCACCTTTGCAGTAAGGGATCGTAGCGCGTGGGAGACCTCGGCCACATAGGGTTCTGCCGGTTTCAGATCACGCAGCCTGACCGGTAGGCGTTGCCGCTCAGCAGTCGCGTGCGCCCTACTGTCAGCGAGACTCGGCGCTGTTTCAAGGCTTTTCCCTGCTCTCATAGCCGGCTGCAGCAAGGGCTCGCCGACCACCGTGTCGCCCTCAAGTGTCAAGGTGTCACCGGTCATCACGCCGTTGCTGTCATAGCGGCGATAGACCTGTTTGCGGCCGGGCCAAGTCGCCTTGCCTTCGGAGCGTTTGCGCTTCGCCTGCCCGGCGTACTCCTGGAGTTTGTAAGCACAATCAAGTGCGGGAACGTCTTGAGAGGTTGAAAGGCTGGTACCGATGCCACAGGCATCGATCGGTGCAGCCTCAGCCACGAAGCGCTGTAACGCCCACTCGTCGAGGCCGCCGCTGGCGAAAATCTGAACCTGCTCAAGGCCGCCGATGTCGAGAATGGCCCGCACCCGCCGTGCATGTTCGGCAAGATCGCCGCTGTCGAGCCTCACACCTTTGAGCTTGAGCCCTTGCTGAGTCAACCTCGGCGCCAGGGCCACGACCTTCCGCGCCGCCGCCTCAGTATCGTAAGTATCAATCAGCAGGACCACCCCCTCGCGCCGAGATTCGGCGAAGTGCACGAAAGCAAGCGCCTCGCTTTCGTGAGCCTGCACGAAGGAATGTGCCATGGTGCCGGAAACCGGTACGCCAAACCGTTGAGCCGCCAAAACTGTTGCCGAACCGGCAAACCCGCTGAGATAACTGGCCCTTGCTGCCAGAAGGCCGGCCTCAGCACCATGGGCCCGCCGCAGGCCGAAATCGGACAGCTGTATATCTCCCGCTGCCAGAGCCATACGGCTCGCCTTGGACGCAACAACTGTTTGGAAGTGTAGCAGGTTGATGATCCGCGTCTCGAAGAGCTGCGCCTCCGGCAGCGGTGCAGTCACGCGCAGGATCGGCTCGTCGGCGAAGAAGATTGTGCCCTCCGGCATCGCATCGACATCGCCGGTGAAGCGCAGCGCGAGCAGGCTATCGAGGAATTCCGCGGAGAAGCCCTGATGGGCCGCGAGCCAGTCGACCTCAGCCTGCGTAAACCGCGCATCTTGGAGAAAATCGACGACCTGCTCCAAACCCGCAGCAACCAGGAAGTTACGGTTGGATGGTAGTCTGCGAACAAAGAACTCGAAAACCGCGGTCTCAGTCATGCCGGCCCGTTGGTAGGCTTGCATCATGTTCAGTTCGTATAGGTCGGTGAGAAGAAGGCTGGTTTCCGTCATGAGATCCACTGTCCATATTGGCAGTCACAACACCCGCCCCACAATGCGCTGCCCTCGCATTGAATCAAGAAGCTGATCGCCGAGTCTTGCCGGATACCCCGGGCATGGCCTCGGCAATGACAATCACCGACAGTGCAAAGGCAGCGCCGGGCACAGCAGCACATAGGCGAGGGTTATCCCCTGCAGCAGACGGTTGCCGGCGAAATCAGCCGTAACCGGGCCTGCGGCGGTGGTGAACAATCGATATCCCCTATCCGCTGCTCTTGGCGGCCAGATAGGCGATGGCACCATCGACCGTCACCAACTCGCCATAGGCGGATAATGTCCATTAGAGGCTGGCTCCGGCGGTTGCGCATCGCGGATTCCAGTTGAAGCATCATCAGGTTCCCTTGACGTCTCATCCATGACCTAAATCAAGCCCCTGCTATCGGATGGCTTCATCAGACCCGCCATTGATCCCCCTCAATGCACAACAGCGACATAATCTCCACTGTTATCGCGCCACCGGCGGCCAGAGCAAAAAACTGAGTAGCATCGCAATGACCATCGCCCCTCTTTCGGCTGACAAACTCCGCAGAGACTGCGATGCCTCACGGTTTGACTTTGAGTCCACCGACGATCTGCAAGACCTGAACGATGTGATTGGCCAGGAGCGCGCGCTGGAAGCGATCCATTTCGGTGCAACCATCGACCAGGATGGATACAACCTTTTCGTCCTGGGGCCTCCAGGAACGGGAAAACACACCACAGTCGCAGGCATCCTTGAGGCGAAGGCCGCAAAGGAAGCGCCGCCATCCGACTGGGTCTATCTGAACAACTTTGAAACGCCACATAGGCCCATAGCACTCTGCCTGCCACGAGGCCGCGGTCATGCTCTTCAGACGGAAATACGTCACCTGACTGACGAGCTCCGCACGGCGGTACCGGCCGCTTTCGAGAGCGAAGACTACCGGAACCGTCGCCAGGTACTTGTTGATGCGGCCCGCGAGCGACATGACGGCGCGTTCGAGGCGCTTCGCAAAAAGGCGGAAGAAAAGAGGATCGCCCTCGTTCGGACGCCGCTCGGGTTTGGTTTCGCACCGATAAAAGACGACGCCGTCATGGAACCACAGGAGTTCAATGCGCTGCCCGCCGAAGAACGAAAACGGATCGAAACCGAGATCGAGGCACTACAGACGGAACTGGAAGCCGTCGTCAAGCGCATCCCGACCTGGGCCATGGAACAGCGCGACGCCTTACGCGATCTGAATCGCGAAGTGACGGCTCTGACCATCGACCAGCCGATCAACAAGCTGCGGGAACGTTTCGTCGACATCCCCGGCATCCAACAGCATCTGGAAGCGGTCCGCGAAGACTTGCTTGATAACGTCCATATGCTGCTGCAAATCGAGCACGCGTCCGAGGAAAACCCCTCAGCCGAAGGTCCCAGAAATCGGCATCTTGTGAACGGTTTCAAGCGCTACGAAATAAACCTGATGGTGAGCGGCGAATGTCTCGAGGGAGCGCCGGTCATCTTCGAAGACAATCCGACACTGCAGAACCTCATCGGCCGGGTCGAGCACATCTCGGAGATGGGCGCACTGATCACCGACTTTACCCTGATCAAGGCGGGCGCCCTGCACCGCGCCAACGGCGGATATCTCATCCTCGATGTCCGCAAGGTTCTGTCTCAACCCTTCGCCTGGGAAGCGCTCAAACGCACCCTTAAAGCCGGCAAGATTCGCATCGAAGCACCCGGACAGATGTTGAGCCTCATCAGCACCGTGTCGCTGGAACCGGCCGACATACCGCTGAAAGCAAAGGTCATTCTCTGCGGCGAACCCTTTTTCTACTATCTGCTGGGCATCTACGATCCGGAGTTTCCCACCCTCTTCAAAGTTGCTGCAGACTTTGACGACTCAATGGCGCGCGACGAAGATGGCGAACTTCTCTTCGCCCGCCTGCTGGCAACCATGGTCCGGCGGGAAGGTCTGCGGCCGCTGGAGGCCTCGGCCGTAGCACGTGTCATTGAACACAGCGCCCGCATGGCACAAGATGCAGAAAAGCTCTCCGTCGACCTGCGCACCGTCGTAGATCTGCTGAAGGAAACGGATTTTTTTGCCGGAACCGCCGGCGTCCGCAAGTCCAAGTCAGTTCATGTGCAAAAGGCCATAGACGCGCAAATCCACCGCGCCGACCGCTTGCGCGACCGCAGCTACGAAGCGATCCAGCGG
Source organism: Pelagibius litoralis (assembly GCF_011683915.1). GTDB lineage: Bacteria > Pseudomonadota > Alphaproteobacteria > Kiloniellales > Kiloniellaceae > Pelagibius > Pelagibius litoralis. The sequence continues at coordinate 53,772 of NZ_JAAQPH010000022.1, read as the reverse complement.
GGTTTCGTCCTCCTGGAAACCGAGGGTGCTGCCGTGGGCCAGATAAACGGTCTCAGCGTCCTGCAGCTCGGTAGCTTTGCCTTCGGCCGTCCGAGCCGTATTACTGCCCGAGTACGCTTGGGTGCCGGGAAGGTAGTCGATATTGAGCGCGAAGTCGAACTGGGCGGCCCGGTCCACTCCAAAGGCGTGTTAATTCTCTCCTCCTACTTGGCCGGCCACTTCGCCATCGACCAGCCGCTTTCCCTCTCCGCCAGCCTGGTCTTCGAGCAGTCCTATGGCGGTGTGGAAGGCGACAGCGCATCCAGCGCGGAGCTCTACGCCCTGCTCTCCGCCCTCGCCCAGGTGCCCTTGAACCAGGGCCTGGCGGTTACGGGTTCGGTTAATCAGAACGGCCAGGTCCAGGCCATAGGTGGCGTCAATGAAAAGATCGAGGGCTTTTTCGACATCTGCAAGCAGCGCGGCTTGACCGGCGATCAGGGCGTTATGATCCCAGCGGTCAACCAGAAGCATTTGATGCTGCGCCAGGATGTCGTCGATGCCGTTGCCGAAGGCCGCTTCGCTGTCTATCCGGTCGAAACTATTGAACAGGGCATCGAACTGCTGACAGGAATGGACGCGGGGACACGGGATGCAGACGGCACATTCCCTGAAGGGTCAGTCAATCGCTTGGTCGAAAACCGTCTGCTCGCCTTCGCCACGGCACGTCGCCGCTTCGGGCAAGCCCACAAGGACTGCGGCGAGCAGGAGGCACGGAATGGCCACTCCTGACCTCGGCGATCAGCAGATCGGCCGGTTCCGCCGTGTGCTCGTCGTTCTGGACAGCACGGCGGCCAATGATGAAGTCCTCGGTACAGCCGCGACCATTGCCTCGGCCGAAGCCTGTGAGCTGACCGGCCTGTTTATCGAGGACCAGGATTTGCTACGCCTCGCCGCCCTGCCCTTCGCCCATGAGGTCCAGCTTGCCAGGGCGATAACGCGGAGACTTGAGCCTGAGCTTGTGCGGCAAGATCTGCGTGCACTGGCTTCGCAAGCCCGTGTGGCCATTGCCAAGCACGCGGCACTACACCGGCTGACTTGGTCGTTCCAGGAGGTTCACGGACGTACTGACGAGCAAATATTGCTAGCCGCCAACGCTGGCGACATCATCGCCATGACGCGCCGTGTGGGGCCGCTGGCATCCTTCACGCATGTCAGCGGTCAGGCGAGAACGATCGCGGCCAGAGCGCCTGGCCCCCTTCTCCTCACCGGCGAACTCCAAGCCGCACGCCGAGGGACAACCGTGTTGCCCTACGATGCCTCTTTGACAGCCGACCGGATGTTGGGCCTGGCCAGCAATCTCGCCAGCGCGCGCGGGGAGCCGCTGGAGATCATACTTCTTGGCGAAACGGCGAGAGGTATCAAGGACTTCGAAGAACGTATCCGATCCGCGACGGGAAGGGTCCAGGTTCCCCCTTTGCGTCTTTTGGTCCCGCGGGACAGGGCCATAGCCGTTCGCCGGCTTTGCGAGCTAGACCGCGGTCTCCTCATGCTGCCAGCTGACATTTCCTACTTCGAGAGCGCTCAGATTGGGCAGATCATCGAGAAGGCCCGGGTGCCGATCGTCCTACAAACCGAAAAGGAGGCTTAGCCCTTCCTGCCGCGCCGATCATGCCGGTACTCCCTCAAGCGCCTGAGTGCTTCTCACGATGAAGCGCACAAGAAGTCGATGGACCCGGGTTCCCAGCCTTACCTACTCCGTCAGATGGTGCTTTCCAATGAGCTTTACGGTGCTGGCCTGTGAGCCCTTCTCGCTCTCGCCTTCGGCGAGAACCAAGCGCACCTCTTGCCCCACCTCCAGGGCATCGAAATCCGCACCCACCAGGCTGTTTCGGTGGAAATAGACCTCCTGACCGTCAGAGGTCTCTATGAAGCCGTATCCCTCATAGGGAAACAGCCGAATGACCTTTCCATGCGGCGAGACCTCGTGGACCTTCACCTTACCGGCCCTGCGCCGTGAATGGTCTTCCAGCCGGCGCCGGGCGGCATCGAAGGCATCGCGCACCGCCACATAGACGTCCTCATGGGCATGCTTTTCCTTCGGATTCCGGTTGACTACGATCTGGTTACCCGGAACCCCCACCTCTATTTGCACATGATAGAGATTGCCTTTTGAGTGCCGTCGGTTACTTGCCTCGACCAAAACCCTGCAAGTCGTTATGCGCCCAAAGAACTGCTCGAGCTTGTTCGCTTTCTCCCGGACTCGGGTGGCAACCGCCTCGGAGCGATCCATATTGCGGAAGCTGATTTCAAGTGGCTTTTGCATTTGGGTTTCAGTCCTGGCTGCGGTGCTGGATCGTGCGGCGAAACCGTGGATCAGTTCGAATGAAGCCTAACAGGCCGAGACACTTCCTGCATTGAGATCGATCAAGAAGCGTCAGGGTCATTGCAGAACAAGACGAAACTACGTGTTGCCGCGAGTGCGCCCTGCCACGAAAGCAGCGGCGAGACATCGGGCCCCTGGCAACTGTGGCGGAGCGGGATGCGTTCACCGGAAGAGAAGGCAGTGCTTGAGATTTCCATGCTGCATCCCGTGTGCCGGTCAGGAACGGGACGCAAAAATGCGACAACGCAATAGCCCATGCCTTTACATAGATCAATGCTCATGACGCCTTATGCCGCTATGGTCCGGATTGTCTCCACGCTAGTTCACCTACGCACCCCATCCGCCTGCAAGGAGAGAACCCTGATGAATTCAGCAGCCAGCTCCGACCTCACCGAGGTCCAAGCCCAGATCGCCTATAACGAAAGAATGCTGAGCGATCTCAGCCAGGTTGTTGCCGACCAGGGCAAGGCAATCGAAAAAATGAAAGCGGAGATCGAAGTGTTGGGTCGTCAGGTCCTGCAAATCACAGAGGGAGAAGTCGGCTCGCATTAGCAGACAGCAAAGGATCACCCTTGTGACAATACGCGGCTTACGGCGCCCCTTGCTTTAGGTCAATGCGCCTTGTCTCCCATAATGATGTAATGAACCGTAATGGTAATCCAGGGCCCATTGCTCGGCGATAGCCATCACCAACGGGCCGACAAGGGAGTATTCGATGAGGAAAACACTACGCATCCCATCCATTGCAGGTGGCGCCCTACTACTTCTCGGAACTGCCGGCTGTGCAACAAGCGAACAACTTGAGGCGTTGCAGGCTGATGTGGTTTCGGCTCAAGAAATGGCCAGCAACGCAATGGATCGTGCAGACGCCGCCTTTGATCTGGCGACTCAAGCCAACACCAAGGCCGACCTAGCCAGTGACGAGGCGCAAAAAGCCATGTCCGAAGCCCAAGCCGCCCGGGTCGCTGCGGCGGCGGCCGATGCCAAGGCCGAGCGCATCTTTACGGAATCGTTGCGCAAGTAATCCCAAGTCCGCCGGCGGCGACGAAAACCAACTGAATGGGAAACTCTACGGCACCGGCCGGGCCGTTTAGGCACCGACGTCAACGAGAGATTCGCACCGCCAGGCCCAACCGCTCTTGCGCGACCCGATCGACCAGCGACCAATCGACATTGACGTTGTCCGCACCGGGGTAACTCTCGATCATCCCGCGAAGATAGGGCAGCGGCTCAGGTGAGAAACGGCCGCTGCGCTCGATCTCATCGGCCTGCCTCTGGCTGGGATGGACCTCGAGGTAAAGCTGACGACCAATCCAACCGAGCTTTACCGGCTGGTCGAGGACAGCGACCCTGTTGCCGACCGCCACAAGGTCGAACAACCGTTCAATATCTTCGGGATAGAGGCGCAGGCAGCCGTGACTGACCCTGCGCCCTATCCCTTCCGGTCTGTTGGTGCCGTGGATAACATAGTTCTCCCAGCCGAGATTGAGCGCATAGGCGCCAAGCGGATTGTTCGGGCCCGGCGGAATCGCGGCCGGCAGCTCGGGTCGCGCCGCGCGGATTGAAGCGGGGGGAACCCATGTGGGATTCCGGCGCTTGCTGACGATGTGTGTCGTGCCGGTCGGAGTCTCGCAACCGGCACGACCGGTCCCGATGGGAAAACTGACCGCAGACGCGCGCGAACCAGCGAAGAAGTAGAGCCGTTGGTCGGCCAGATTGACCACGATGCCGTTGCGCTCTGCCGCGGGTTCGAGATGCAGCGACGGCAGAACTACCTGTCGTCCCTCACCCGGCAGCCAGGGATCGACCGCGGGGTTGGCCGCCCGCAGCTCGACGAAACCCAGGTCGTACTGTCTGGCAACATCCATCAATGTCTCAGCGTCAGAAACGCGATGGGTAATGAAGCTGGCCGGCTCCGCCTCGGCATGCGCCGCAGATACCGCCCATGGCAGGGTAAGCGCCCCGGCCAGCGGAATCAGAGCCAAGAGGATCCTGGCGAACCCGAGACAAGCCCATTCAGCATGAGCTTTCTCCCAGGCATTCGCCCGGCACCCGGTTGCGCGCTGCAACGGCTCGATCGCGAAAGAAGGCTTGAACTTCATCGTCACTACCATCTGGGGATCGAATCGTATCCTTACGACCCCATTCGCGTTCTTTGCGCCGCGGTCGCCTGCTTTGATGCAAGTCAAAGTAACCTTCGGCCAAGGGCGCTAACAATTACGCTGGTGCTGCAATAGCGGCAGGGATAGATACCTCGGGGGCATGCTTGTGTTTAAACATATTATGGTTCCCGTCGATGGCTCTGAACATGCCAATCGTGCCGTTGAGATTGCGAGCGACCTGGCAAAGAAAGACAACACCCAATTCATGCTGCTGCATGTGCTCACACGAACCGGCAGCTACGACGTTCCAAAGGAACTCCGGTCCTACGCGGAAATCGAGCACATCAGAATCACCGAGAAAGATCTCGTTGAATTGGCCGGGAAGGAAATCCTCTCGAATGCCGCCAATAGGGCCCGCGAACATGGCGCCATCGACACCTCGTCTCGATTGGAAAGTGGTGATCCTGCCAGCCGGATCGCTGCGATCGCCAGGGAAAACGGCGTTGACCTGATCGTCATGGGCCGACGCGGGCTCGGCGATCTCGGCGGCCTGCTTTTTGGCAGCGTCTCGCACAAGGTAGCCCAAGCAGTTGAGTGTTGCTGCCTGACCGTCAAATAACACCCCAACTGGAACGCATCTTGAGACATCTTTCCTTTCTCAAACGGTATCACCGCTGCCATAGAGGCTGGCCGGCAGTGGGTCTGTGCGCATAACACAATGACCGCATGGCTTCCGCCCTGCGAAACCACCCCAAGTCAGCTAACGTTTGCAAGCAGCACAGCAACCGCCAGCGCCCGGTCAGAAGCAGGGCATCCAATGCGTGAATGCCCGCATAGCAAACCGAGCGGAAGCACCGGCACGGTACCATCGGCAGGGTCTTTATCGGTTTCTCCAGAACTTTTTATCTCACGTTCCTCGTTGCCTGGTTGAACTTGATCCTGGTTCCAAAAAGAAGCCCTGCGACAACACTGGAGGATTCGCTTTTTTTGTGCTGACCAGATGGAAATCTCACCCGCGGCAAGGGGCTACCGAAGCATGACTATTGGTCGCCTGAAAACACTCGCGCTTGCTTCCTGTCTGCTTGCACTGTCTTTGCCTGCTGCATCGCAGGAACCCGACCTCTCCGCCCAGGTCGGCATTCTCAAGCATTTTCCGCCCCACTACCTGATCGATGAGAAGAGTGGAAAACCGACCGGTTTCGCCATCGATGTCTTAGATGCGGTCACTTCAAGAGCGGGAATCTCCGTCACATACGTTGCCTTCGAGGCGTGGCCGGACCTAAACGCTGCTTTGCAAAATGGAGAGATCGACCTCGTTGCAAATCTTGGTGTAACCGAAGATAGGAGGGCCTACGCCTCTTTCACAAAGGCCATTGAGACGATCCCCATAAACCTTATCGTCCGCAGCGATACGAGCGAGATCAGTGGCGTTGAAGACCTGTCGGGCCGCCGCGTTTCGGTCGTAGAACTCAACATCGGCGCCCAGCTTGTGGGAACATACCAAAATGCGGTTCCAGTTATGCATGAGAGCCCGGAAGAGGCTTTGCTGACGCTGTTGTCAGGTGAAAGCGATGCCTTGATCTATCCCGGCACCGTGCTGCTGCAACTCGCGCGAGAGTCGGGTCTCGACGGCCGGATCGAAATCGTCGGTAAGCCGCTTCATGAAGTCAAACGCGCCATTGCAGTCCGAAAGGATCTGCCGGAGCTTTTCCGGCGCCTGGACAGCGCCGTGACAGATTTCACAAACTCGGTCGAGTACCGAGATATCTTTGCCCGGTGGCATGGAGAGCCGGCACCCTATTGGAGTGCTACGAGGATCGGCATCTTTATGGGCACTCTGCTGCTTGTCGTAGCCGGTGCCCTTGGGGTCTGGCACTACATTTCGGTGGTTCGGTTGAATCATTCCCTCGCTGCGACGCTGAATCGCGCCCGGCGAACGGAAGAAGCACTACACCTCCGCGAGCGGGCTATCGAAGCGACGGATACAGGTGTTCTGATCACCAATCCGCGGCTCCGAGACAACCCGATTGTCTATGTCAATCCTGCGATCATGCGCATGACCGGCTATCCAGCGGAAGAGATTATCGGCCGTAATCCGCGATTCCTGCAGGGTGGCGACAAGGATCAGGCTGCCCTCGACGAGGTCCGCGCGGCCATCAATGATGAAACTCCGGTTCATGTAGTGCTGAGAAACTACCGAAAGGATGGCGCCTGCTTCCTGCTCGACTTGCAGATAGCACCTGTGCGGGATAAAGACGGAACCGTCACACACTTTGTGGGAATTCAAAACGACATCACTGATCGGGTAGCGACCGAAGATCAACTGCGCCAGGCTCAGAAAATGGAAGTGATTGGCCAGCTCACGGGCGGTGTGGCACATGATTTCAACAATCTTCTGACTGTGATTGTCGGGAACCTCGAGCGCCTCGAGGGGCGTATTAAGGACAGCGAAAAGTCCAGGTCGTTGATCAGGCACGCTCAAGAGGCCGCTGACCTTGGCGCCGGACTAACCCACCAATTACTCGCCTTCGCCCGCCTGCAGCCGCTCAGCCCTCGGGCCGTTGATTTGAATGAGTTGGTCACCGATCTGAGCGAGTTGCTGCAGAGAACTCTCGGCGAGACGATCCAGATCAGCACGCTATTGGATAGCGATCTCCGGAAAACACTCGCCGACCCTGCGCAGGTGCAAAATGCATTGCTCAATCTCGCGATAAACGCAAAAGATGCCATGCCCCGCGGCGGCCGCCTCATCATAGAAACATCCAATGTCGAGGTCGATGAGTCCTATGCGACCGGCCAGAGCGATACCTTGCCCGGCCGATACGTCATGCTGTCCGTCACTGATACTGGCGTTGGGATGTCCAACAAGGTGCAAGAGCGCGCCTTTGAACCCTTCTTCACGACGAAAAAAGTCGGATCCGGCTCCGGCATGGGACTCAGCATGGTATACGGCTTTGTAAAACAGTCGGGGGGGCATGTCCGCCTCTGCAGCGAGCCGACATGTGGCACGACTGTCGGCATGTATCTTCCGGAGCTCCGCGGAGTCGCCAAAGCGGAGGAGCAATCTCCTGCCGCACCTAATGAGCCACGAGGACAGGGCGAAACCGTCCTTGTTGTCGAAGACAATGTCCGCGTCCGCTGTATCACTACCGATCGCTTCCAAGAGCTTGGTTACAGGGTGCTGGAAGCGAAAAACAGTATCGCAGCATTGGATCTGTTAGAGAAACTCGGACCTGTGGATCTGCTTTTCACCGATATGATCATGCCAGGCAAAATGGGTGGTCGTGAGCTTGCGAAAGAAGCGCAGGGGCGTTATCCGAAGATCAAAGTTCTGTTCACTTCAGGCTATGCTGAACCTACCATAGACGAGAGCCAAGCGACCGATGCCATGTGGCTTCGCAAACCCTACAGACAAGCTGATCTCGCCCGTGCAGTACGCCGAGTCCTGGACGCCGAGCCATAGCTGGCCTGGGCGGTAGCGGTCAAACACTCTTGAGTCGCTCAACGAAGGTGTAGCCGATACCACGAACGGTCTTGATGAGCTTAGGTTGACTGGGATCAGCCTCAATCTTCTTCCGCAAACGGCCGACCAGCGTGTCTATGCTGCGGTCGTAAGGCGTCCAATCCCGTCCGCGCACGGAATCCATGAGTTGGTCGCGACTAAGCACTCGGTTTGGGTTACGGACGAAAGCTGAAAGCAGGTCGAACTCCCCCGTCGTCAAAGGAAGCAGGGACCCGTCCTTCGCGCGCAGCTCCCGCTTGACGAGATCAAACGTCCATTTGTCGAATGCCACACAGTCCGTCTCTTCATGATGGCCAAGCGGTGGCGTGGCTTCCGCCTGGACTGCAGCGGGCGCACAGCGCCGCAGCACAGTCCTGATACGGGCAAGCACTTCCCGAAGATAGAAGGGCTTTACGATGTAGTCGTCAGCACCAACCTCCAAACCGACGACGCGATCTACCATTTCGCCCTTCCCGGTCAGCATGATAATGGGAAGAGATCGCTTTTTCCTGAGTTCCCGCGCCAGTGCCAAGCCATCTTCCCCCGGCATCACAACGTCCAGAAGGATGAGGTCCACCTCGACCTCTCTCAAGCAACGCCACATGGCCCGGCCGTCCTCTGCTGCGGTCGAAAAAAAGCCTTCATCCTCCAGGTAACCGCAGAGCATCTCTCGGATGCGCGGATCATCATCGACCACAAGAATGGAGACCGGGCCTCCCGCTCCTTTGAAATCACCTCTATTCTTGGAAATCAACACCACCTCATTGGTAAATTAACGCCCTCCTCAGCTTGCACAGAAAGCCGCCGCCATTCGTCACACTCCGTTACAAAATATCACACAAAATATCGGGCTGTGAGATAAAGAGATTACCATCGCCTGTCTCAATCCACCCCACAAGCGATAACGAGCACGACGGGTCAGGAGGGAGATGAGTGTGGATTCTGTGGCCAAGCATGATTCCTCACAGCCGAGATTAAAACTTCACCATGGCACGCCGGAAACACTTCAGTCAGAAGTGCATGACCATCTGTTCTGCCTGATGTCACGGCAAGAGGTGAATGCCAACCAGGTAATTTTCTTCGAGGGCGATCCCTGCAACAGCATTTTCGAAGTCGCGAAAGGCGTTGTCCGGATCTATAAGGTTCTGCAGGACGGTCGCCGCCAGATTACCGGCTTTCTGACCAGGGGTGACTTCCTGGGTTTGTCTCTGGATGATCACTATGTCTATACGGCTGAGGGCGTGACCGATGTCACGTTGTGCCGCTACCCCCGTGACCGTCTCGAAAAGATGCTGGAAGAGAACCCCAGACTTTCGAAGAAACTCTTTGGCTTGATGAATGGAGAGCTCGTATCGGCACAGTTTCAGATGCTGTTGCTCGGACGCAAAACCGCGACCGAAAAGCTGGCCACCTTTTTCGTTCAACTCCTTCAAAGACAAGAAGGGACCGAAGGCAGTGAACACATCTTAAACCTGCCAATGCCGCGCGGCGACATCGCCGACTATCTTGGGGTCACGACTGAGACCGTAAGCCGGACGATTTTCTGGATGAAGAAAGTAAACCTCATTGAGCTCAACAAAACCAATCAAGTATCAATCGAGGATCTGAACGGGCTGTTGATGTTGGCCGGCCCCTTTTGCAGCTCGCGACTAACCGGGACAATGCTGAACCGGGAAGACCGTAAGGGAATCACGGTCAAAGGTTAGGCAAGGAGGGCCAGGCGGCGACATTGCGCCAAAGCTGCTTAGGAGAAGATCTTGGCTGCCCCACTCAAATCAGAAAGAGTCCGATACGCAGTAGGGGCCTTTGCCGATTGGGAAAACTTGCGCATCGCCCTTGATGAATTGGCGTTTGCTGCAATTCAAATAGAGGCCATCGCCATGATGACAGGCCCAACAGTCTTGAACGCATCGCCTTTATTCGCTTCAGCGCCTTCGGATCATCGAATCTTCCGGTTGACAAACAACCTGACCGAGATGGAAATCTTGCGGAACGCCAACCCCGTCGTAACGTCAGCTGGGGCATTGTTTCCGCCTCTGACGACATCAGCAACAGATACCAGTCCACGTGGCAGGTTCGCTCTGCAAGACTGGCTTCCGAAAGGGTCAGCCGTCTATCTGCAACAACAAATCGACAAAAAAGCAATCCTCCTATGGGTCTGCGTAGGCAACAGCGACGAGGAGCATCATGCTTTAAGAGTGCTGCTGAAACACTGTAAGGGCCAGGTTCAGGTACATGATCTACTACACGCCTGAGGTTTGCTTCCATACCGCCTCAAAAGGCGCTGTCAGTCTAACGCGAATCTGTCTCTGAATTCCCGCATGATGCGAGCTTCATGCCGCCAACTGACGCCACTCGGCCAGCGCGGCGGAGCGGTTCTGCTTGAAGACTTCGCGGCGGGTGCGGTGACGGTCGAGATTGAAATGGTTGTGGATCGAGGCGTGAACGAAGGCAAACTTCTGTAGGGTCTTGATGCCCCTGAACTTCGTCATCGCACCCTCTCGTCGTCGAAACGGCTGGTGTGGGTTTTCAGCCCGATTGTTGAGCCAGCGCCCACATTCCTGGCGATCCGATACACCAACGACCCTCATCGCTGCATGGTATGATCGAAGTCGATCCGTGACGATCGAATACGGCCTGCCGTAGCGCTTCATCACACGTTTCAAAAACTTGACCGCAGCTCTGCGATCCCGGCGCTTCGTGGCAAAAACCTCATGCGCCTCGCCTTCGTGGTCCACGGCGCGCGAGGGGCGTGGCGGCGTGACCTGAAGGTCGCAGGCTCAAATTCCGCCCCCGCAACCCTGTGTGGACGGCCCCCTCGACCGGCGTCTGGGTGCCATGCCAGCTAGGAACGAATCGGGAAAGTGGAAAGAGAAAATTTTCCTATCCCGTTTTCTTTTTTATTTTCAGCGGGATATGGTGCGCCCGGGAAGATTCGAACTCCCAACCTCCTGATCCGTAGTCAGAGGCAGGAGAGCCCGGAATCGATGATTTATCGTTTTACCTCAACGCATTACAAAAAAGCGGTTTCCACTCTCAGTCTCTCAATCCGTCTCAATCATTCCAATAGCTTATCAGGCGGAGTGGAAACCGATTGAGGTGATCCTGGAGCGCTTCCCACCCCGAGACAGAAGTGCAACAACGGGCTTCCCGCACAAGTTCTAACGTTTGTAGCGAACACTATAGTATCGAACACTATAGAGGCTGGGGCGAGGGTCGCCACGCTGCCGGAAGCGTTCAGCAGTGGCAGACCAATCGTATCGAACAGCGCAGCAGATACGGACGCCCCCGCCGCGGGGAAACGACCACGCTCAGCGAAGCTCCGTATGGAGAGCGGCATAGGGGCCACCGGGATGGGGGTTCAAATCCCGGGCCCGCAACCCACGTGGTCAGCAATACCTTTTCCAATCAGCGGCATAGAGCGCCAATTAGGTCCAGTCATCACTGAATTTCGATTATGTTCCGCCCCTAGCCAATTGACAATAGATCTTTGGCGGAGGCGTCAGAGTTGGTTTGATTGTAAGGATACAAAAGCTCGCACATCGTGAGATACAGTCCAGGGTTTTGTATCGTCGCCGCTATGGTTTGGTCAGCGGTATGAGAGCATCAGTCCCAGATCGCTAGCCAGAATTCGTAGTCGACATCCCCGCCGAGAAGCTGCGGCTCCTCGAACCGCTTTTGCGAGTGCCCCTGCCGATAGCCCCGATGCGCGCCTCAATGTAGTTCTCGGGCCAGTCTACGTCATTGCTGCAGACAGCCTGGGAGCCGATAGCGGAAGGTCCATTCTTGATCCCAGTAACTTGGAGAGCTGCCGTTTTGCATCCGATCCAGAAGCGGACATCAGTGCCGCGACCATTCTTGGGCGAAAATAGGACGCTTGTGTCTACCTGCAAGGCGGCCCTCCCTATACAATGCCACCATTCGCACGCAGGGTTTGTCCGTTAACCCACTTGCCGTCCGGCCCCGCCAGAAACGCCACAACATTTGCGATATCGGCGGGCGTGCCCAACCGCTCCAGCGGGGGCATTTTTGCCATCCGGTCTACAACCTCCTGCGGTTTTCCATCGAGGAAGAGTTCTGTTGCTGTCGGCCCTGGGGCAACCGCGTTCACGGTTATGGCGCGGCCGCGCAATTCCTTGGCCAATATTGACGTCATGGTCTCGATAGCGGCCTTGATACCGGCATAAATACCGTAGGTTTCAAGATTCAATCCGACGACGCTTGTGGAGAAATTGACGATCGCGCCGCCGTCTCGGAGCCGGTTGGCCGCCTCACGCAGCGTATTGAACGAGCCTTTCAGGTTCACCGCGACTTGGCTGTCAAACAGTGCATCGTCACTGTCGGCTATGGAGGCCAGCTTCATGATACCTGCATTATTGACGAGGACGTCGACACCACCGAACGCCGATTCAGCGGAAGCGAACATGCGCCTGACCGCCGCTGCGTCGGAGACATCGGCTTGTGCGGCAATGGCGCTTCCGCCCGCTGCCTCGATCTCTTGAACAACCTCTTGGGCAGCGGCTTGGCCGCCCGCGTAGTTGACAATAACGTTAAGCCCGTCGGCTGCGAGGCGCCGGGCAACGGCTGCGCCGATCCCGCGTGAGGCGCCCGTGACAACCGCTGTTTTGTTTGTTGTATTTTTCATGTTTGTATTCCTTCAATGTGCGGACCCCGCATCACCATGGCCAGCCATCGCTGATCGTCATTGCTTTGTGTCTATATTCAAACGGGCCTTCGCCAGACCAACCGGCGCCGTCTGGAAACCGTACCTCGACGCCCTGTAGATCATCGGGATTGAAGATCCTCATGTTCACGCCCATCAGATCCACCCCTTCATTCTGTTCTCTGAACGATTTTGAAAATGTCCAATGCGTCGTGGTTCCGCAGCGGGTACAGGACTGAAGTTCGGCGGCGGCATTCTCTTTATCGCGGCGCAGGAAAGAGACCGTGTCTCCGGTCGTTTTCACTATAGCCGATGGAAAGTATCCCCAGGCTCCACCGGACTTTCGGCAAAGACTGCAATTGCAAACGTGGATAAATTCGGGCTTGGCGTCGATTGTGATGCTTACTGCGCCACACAGACAATTCGCCGTCATAATTCGCTCCTTGTGGTCGTTCAGGTCTCAACGCTCGTGCACCAGACAGATCTGTTGTCGGTTACGAAATCCGACAGCGGGCGTCCGGGTCGTCCGGCGATGCGCACCACTGCGTCGGTGACGCGGTCCTCAGAGCCCGCAGCGATATTCGTGTCCATTGCTGCAAGCGTTGTCGCATAGGCTTCCGGCAAACCAGCCGCGATGTGCCGTGCCGCGAGTTCCGCCTCGCTAAGGTGATGATGTGTGATCGGGTTCTCCAAGACATCGCTCAATGTGTTTGCCACATCGTCATAACTTAGCGCCGCAGGCCCAGTCAGGATCAGGTCGCCCGACGCAAACTCGGTCTGGCTTAGCGCTTCCACCGCGACGGCAGCGATATCTTCGGCATCGATGAACCCGATCCGACCGTTATCCGTCGCTGTATAGATCGCGCCCTCATCGCGGATGGGAGCAAGAAGTTGTCCCTCAGAAAAGTTCTGCATGAACCAGGTCGGGCGCAGAACCACCCATTCCGGCGCGTGATCGCGCAGCCACGCATGCACCATTCCCATCATCGGCCCACCCGGTTCCAACGAGGATGCGCTAAGCAGCACAAAGCGTTTCACACCGGTGCTGATCGCCAGTTCCATGAACGGGATCATCGCGGGCAGCGGCTCGGCAACGCCGCTCGGCGCGACCAGATAGATGCTCGCAACACCCTCTAACGCTGCCGCCCAGCTGGCTTCGTCCGTCCAATCAAATCGAATGTCATGTTCTGCTTTGGGGTTGCGTGTTGCAGCCCGATATCGAAGACCGCGCGCCGCAAGCTGCGCGGACACGCGGCGTCCGGTGGTGCCGGTGCCGCCAGTGACAAGGATGATATCAGGCACGGGTGAATCCCTCTCCTTCGGGTTCCGGAACCGCATCGCCGGTCGCGGCGAGCGTAATCCGAGGATCCCAATAGTCGGCGTAGTGAACGATCTTTCCGCCCCGCGTCTCGATCACGGAAATCCACTTCTGATTGTAGGGCGCGCCGGTGCGCCCTTCACCGCTGCCGCGAAACTCCAACACAACTTTGTTGGGGTCGGCCATTTCGCTGACCCGCAGATCGAAGAAATCGTCGATGCGGATGAGATCGGGCAAGACCATCAGATAGCGCTCCAACGCATCGCGACCCTCAATGCGGGTGATAAACCCTGGCGGTGCGTAAGGCGCCTCAAACACGCAATCCTCCGCGAACATGTCGAGGAAGCTTTCCGCGTCCGGGTCGATCCGGGGGCCCAGCCCCTCACGCAGAATATCGGTGAGGCCTTCAAAACGGGTTTGTTCAACAGTCATTGACAAATCTCCTTTTTGGACGGAACGATACCGTATCGACCATTTAGGGATTATTTGGATGGAACGCAAGAGTATCGACGATAATTTTGCGGCCAAGCGTTCGCCAAGCGGCGCAGCAGTGATGCGCAAATCTGTCACCGACGCACTCACCCGTGCCTTCTTTGAGGAATGGGCACAGAAAGGGTACGGCGCACTCAGTCTGGAAGCTGTGGCGAAGCGAGCCGGGGTTGGAAAGGCGGCGCTCTACCGGCGTTGGTCGTCCAAGCATGAGATGGCGATTCAGCTGATTAAAACGGTAGGTTTGGACCTCACGCCAATTCCCGACAGTGGAACGCTGATTGAGGATCTGCGGCTGATCCTTCTGTCTTTACGCCGGACACTGCGCCATCGGTTGATCCGACGAATTCTGCCCGACCTTCACGCTGAAATGGCGAGATCCAGCGCTCTTAGCGCTGAGATCCGAAGCACGCTGCAATATGAGCGCCGCGAACGCGGCAAAGTGATCGTCGATCGTGCCATCACCCGCGGTGAGTTGCCCAAAGACACAGACCGTGACCTCGCCAATGATGCGCTCGCAAGCATTCTCTATTGGCGGATCATTGTCACAGGCGGTTCCGTCAGTTCAACTGAGATTGACAAGATCGCACAGTTCATCGCAGCAGGCCTTGCGTCGGATCAGACATTCGAATCGGAAAGCTCACGCCCCTGAGAATACCGGCAAAGCTGGTAGCTCCTCTGAGACGTATGCTTCCCTATGCAGCTCGGTCACGCCGCAAGTGCTACGGCGTCAGCTCCGGCGGGCAGTCGCAGCGGACAGCTCGGATCCGTTACAGCGCGCCAAATGGCTTGTACGACATCCGCGGGCTTTGTCGGCTCCTGGGCCGCAGTATCCCCGAACGCGCTCATCACCTGGGCGACGAAGGGTTTGTAGTCCTCCGGCGTGTCGTCGGCTTGCCCCATCAATGCCATTGCATTGCTACCGAAACGCGTTGCTGGAGCCTGGCCTGGCAGCACCAGACGCGTTCGGATGCCCAAAGGCGCAAGCTCCAGCGCGAGACACTCGGTATAGGCATTCACGGCGGCCTTGCTGGCAGTATAGACGGGAAGCAACGCGAGCGCTTCCAAGGTCACGCTCGACGATACATTGACGATGACACCGTCACTCTTCGCGCGCATCTGTGGCAACACGGCGCGGATCATCTCGAAACTGCCAAACGTGTTGGTCTCGAAGATCCTGCGGACAGTTTCCTCAGACGTACCTTCAAAAGTGGACAGCCAGCCAATGCCGGCATTGTTGACAAGCGCGTCGATCGGGCCTGCCGCTTCGATCGCGTGAGCGATGCTATCGTGGTCAGTTACGTCCAAAGAGAGCACGTGCAAGCGTTCCGAAGCGGGCAAGAGAGACTCATCCGGTTTGCGCATCGTTGCGGCGACGGACCAGCCTCGATCGAGAAAATGGCGCGCGGTCTCAAGCCCGAAGCCTGAGGAGCATCCGGTTATCATGACGGTATTCATAGCAATATCTCCTTCTATTGAGTGTTCCTCATTTTGACAGGAGAAGAAGAACTATCTATAACGCATTGTCTTTAATTTATTATCGAAAGTCCGAAATGGCTGATCCGCTCTCCGAGATCATATCCCTTTTGCAACCGCAAGCGCCCTTTTCGAAACTGGTGGAGGCGTCTGGCCCGTTCAGGGTGCGCCGCGATGATGTGAATGAAGTGTTTTACTGCATGCTTCTCTCGGGGCGGGCCTGTCTGAAGGTCGACGGTAAAGCGCCCATAGAGCTAAGTACCGGTGATTTCGTACTTATCCCGGCGATCTCTCCCTTCACGCTTTCCAGCCTCGATCCATCACCGTCGCCCGGTCTGGTGAGCCGCCCGATTCCCGGCGACGACGGCATCGTCCGGATCGGGCCGCCCGAGGGACCCGCGGACGTACAACAGCTTATCGGGTATTGCAGTTTTGCCAGTCCGGACGCCGAGCTGTTAGTGTCGCTTTTGCCCGACAGAGTTGTTGTGCGCGGCGTAGGTCGTCTCGCGACATTGGCCGCACTGGTGCGAGACGAAGCGCGCGCAGATCGCCCAGCCCGAAATGTCGTGGTTGAGCACCTCTTGCAGGTCTTGCTGATCGAGGCATTGCGATCGTCCACGCAGTCGGAGGCGTCTCCCGGCCTGCTGCGCGGCTTGGCCGACGCGCGGATCGGCCCAGCGTTAAGGGCGATCCATGCGGAACCTCAACAAGCGTGGAGCGTGCCCGAACTCGCGAATGAGGCGGGGCTATCGCGCTCCGCCTTCTTTACACGGTTCAGCCGGATTGTTGGAGCGGCGCCAATGGGCTATCTGTTGAGCTGGCGGATGACGCTCGCAAAGCATATGCTGCGCTCCGGTCGCCACGCGATTGCAGAGATCTCAGACAGAATCGGTTATGGTTCTGCCAGCGCTTTTAGTACAGCCTTCGCCCGTCACGTTGGCGAACCGCCCGCACGCTATGCGAAGGCCACCGCCGGGATTTGATTCAACCGGCTCAGGATCGGGCACGAATTCCATCCGGCGAGCGTCATACTAAGGGGGCCGGGAGCGGTCGGTCCGGATTGAGAAAGCCCCAGCATCAAAGCGGTCAATAAGGTCGGGACGCGAAAGCGGGCGCTCAAAGCAAGGTCGCGGAAGCTTCAAGCTTCTGTGGCGGCGGCCTGCGCAATCTCTTCGTGCAGCTGCGCAAATGCTGCCTCGATCGTCGGTGGCCCTTTTGGTCGAGCATGCATCTCTTCAACGTACTGCGTCAAGTGTGGCGCATCGTCCAACATCCCCGCCTCGCGCGCCCCTGCGGGCGCTAAGCGGCCATCCATCGCACGCTCTGACAAACGTTAGGTTCGGCCTAGTGGGCCTGAGTATGTTGCAAGTGTGATTTGAACCGGCGCTTTAAGTCATTGATCTTCCGTAAAACGAAAAAGCCGGCCCATTGGACCGCCTTGGCTTGTCTTTGATGTCATTGGATTATTTTGGCTTGAATTGGTTGCGGGGGCACGCAAACACCTTTACCGAACAAAAATATGGATGTGATCAGGGGCCTGCAACCACCGAAACCAACATTCTCTTACTGTCTCAATATGATGGCGGCTGAGGATCTATCCCCACGCGTGCGGGGGAACCGTGTTTGGCGGTGGCGCCGACGGCCCGGCCCGGGGCCTTTCCCCGCGCGTGCGGGGGAACCGATAGAGGGGATCTCGGCTCAAGCTCTCGGCCAGGAGCAGTTCGAGCGTCTCGCTCGGGCGCCCGCGCCAACGGCTGAGCCTCGAGCGCTCGTGGCCCAATCCAGTCACACCAAACATCGTCCATCTCGGCCTTCATAGTCATATCATGCAGATAGACCGTTGCCTGAAGAATAGCTTTCTTATCACTATCCGCCTCCGCCAGTCTCTGATCGAGAAAATCAAGTGCGTTTTTTGTTTGTTCCTTAATATTAGGGGTTGGTACAGGATCATACGCAACCGCATATACAAGTCCTTCATATGAGGTGGCGAGACAACGCCCCTTTGCCGGTCCATGGACCCGTTCAATAACCAATCGATTTTCCTTCACATTTTTCTCCTTTCATCTTGGTGAGCATCTCGCATTCGCTTTGTTGAGGCTTCGATCAGGTCACGCCGAACTCAGCTCTCGAAGAGTCAATAGAAGCATCTCCAAAAGCAGTGTCAGAGAAAACCGGGTTGAGGCCGACAGGTTCCGCCCATAGTTTCTGCGGATGAAAATCCCTTACGTTGTTTCAACAGTTCACCCGAGGTCATTCGGCTCGCGGTGATGATGTACATTCGTTATCCGCTGTCGTTGTGGCAGGTCGAAGACCTATTGTTCGAGCGCGGCATCGACATCTGCCACGAGACGGTGCGGTTCTGGTGGAACCGGTTCGGCCCGATGTTTGCCAGCGCGATCAGGAAATACCGAGATCGCAAGGTGGCGCTCAATTTTCTGAAGCGTGCAATGAAACGCTACGGCCAGCCTCGGTCGATCGTAACAGACCTACTTCGTTCATACCGGGCGGCAATGAAGGTGATCGGCAACTCCGCCGACCAGATTTGCGGGCGCTGGCTCCACAGCCGGGCGGAAAACTCCCACCAGCCGTTCCGAAGGAGGGAAGGAGCGATGGCCAAATTCAGGGATATCAAGACCCTGCAGAAGTTCGCCTCCGTTCACGCCTCGATTCACAACCATTTTAATCTCGATCGCCACCTAAACCGCCGCGATATCTTCAAACAGAACCGTTCCGCCGCCCTGGCCGAATGGCATCAGATGGTGGCCTGAACGCCTCAGACCGGAGTTCTTCGCAGGTCGGTTCAGATTTCTTTGACAGCGCCAGGCGGCAATCTCCATGGCCGATCCCCGGGAACTGGGTAGCGACGTTCCCACCTCCATGGGCGTTCCGGCAGACCCGCAAAGCCGCGAAAGCCGGCCAGGACAACCTCGGCGGCCGACAAAGCGGGCCGTGACCTCGCGGTCCGCAGAAGATATACTCCCCACAGGAAATCTAAGCGATCGCTTCATGGTAATTTCAAGCGCCCCAACACAAAAAAAGTCCAAGCTCCAGCAGGACGAGTCCGCGCAGGAAAAGGACTACCGCTTCATGACCGCGCTGGAGCGTGGACTCTCGGTGCTGCGAATCTTCCCGCCCGGCAACCGCCCCCTCGGCAATGCAGAGATCGCCAAAGCGGTCGGCCTGCCCAAGGCGACGGTCACCAGGATCACTTTCACGCTGACTAAACTGGGCTACTTGCGCTACGACACAGAGCGGCGCAAGTACCAGCTCGGCCCGGGGGTATTGTCGCTCGGCTACAATGTGCTGGCGCAGATGGAGATTCGCGATACGGCCCGGTCGATGATGCGCGAACTGGCCGACTATGCCGACGCGTCGATCTACCTCGCGGTGCCCGACGGCACGGATATGGTCTATGTCGAGGCCTGCCGCGCGCCGACCTCGATGGTGATCCGCCTCGGCGTCGGCTCACGCGTGCCGATGGCGCAGACCAGCATCGGGCGCTGCTATCTGGCGGCACTGCCCAAGATTGAACGCGAGAAGCTGCTGGAGCGCATCGCCAAGACCTATCCCAAGACCGCATGGACGCGCGTCCGCAAGGAAGCGCTCGGTGAGATCGCGGCAGCCGAGAAGCGCGGCTATGCGGTCACCATCGGCGGCTGGATCTCCGAGTCCAATTCCGCCGGCTGCGTCATCCGTCGCGGCGACGGCTATCCGGTCTATGCCATCAACGTCGGCGGCCTGGCGTCGTTGGTGAACGAGCGGCGCATTCATAGCGATCTCGGCCCACGCCTGGTGAAGCTGGCCCGACAGATCGAAAAGGCCGCCATCTCGCTTGATTGAGCGGCCTCTTGGATCGGCCCCTTAGATCGACATGGCCTGGCCGCCGTTGACATCCAGCGTGGCGCCGTTGACGAAGCCGGCTTCCTCCGAGGCGATGTAGGCAATTGCCGCGGCGATGTCCTCAACCTGCCCGTGGCGGCGCACCGGAATGCTCTCCAGCACCCGGCGGCGTTCCTCTTCGCTCTGTCTTTCGGCCAGCAGTCGCTCGACCCGCGGCGTCACCACGGCGCCCGGGCAGACCGAGTTGCAGGTGATGCCGTTCGGCCCGAACTCCTGGGCGATCTGCAGGGTAAAGGCCTGCATAGCGCCCTTGGACGCAACGTAATTGGCGCCGGCAAAGAGGCTGCCGAAGCGCCCGGCCTTGGAGCCCATGTTGATGATGCGGCCGTAGCCCCGCGTCACCATGCCCGGCAGCACCGCCCGCGTCGTGCGCACGCAGGCGGTGACGTTTGCCGCCATGACCAGCTCCCAATCTCCATCGCTCTGCTCCAAGAACTTGAAAGGGGTATGCAGCGAGCCGCCAATATTGTTGACCAGGACGTCGGGGCCGCCGGAATTCTCTTCCAGTTCCCGCGCCGCCGCCGCGATCGCATTGGCATCCAGCATGTCGACGATCTGGATCTCGATGGACAGGCCCTCGGCGGCGGCCTCCTTTGCCGCCGCCTCCAGCAGTTCCACATCGCGGTCCCACAGCGAGACGCGGGCGCCTTCGCGTGCCAGGCGAAAACCGACGCCGCGGCCCAGGCCACTGCCGGCGGCCGTCACCAGCGCCCGGCGTCCCTCAAAGCGGTGCATGATCGCAGGCTTCGTGGTGTCTGGCTTCGGGGTCGACTTTGGCATCGATCACCACCGGCACGTCCATGCGGTGCGCTTCCTCCAGCGCGTCACGCAACTGGTCGGGGTGGCTGACCCGCATGCCGTGGCCGCCCATCGCCTGGGCCATGCCGGCGAAGTCGACCTCGCCGAAATCGACGGCGATCTGCGTGTCGCCGAGGTTGTCGCGCACCATGCCGAGGCCGGAGTTGTTGGACACCAGGAACACCACCGGCGCCTTCTGCTGCACGCAGGTGGCGATCACCTGCAGGGTCATCATGAAGCCACCGTCGCCGGCCAGGCAGGTGACGCGCTTGTCGCGGTGGACCAGCTTACAAGCCGCCGCGGCCGGCGGTCCCCAGCCCATGATGCCGGTGCCGCCGGGCACCAGCAGGCGCTCGCGGTAAGGCATGCGCAGGCCGAAGGTCGCCCAGATGCGGTTGGCGCCGGCATCGAGGGCGAGGTAGTCCTCCGGCGTGAGGAAGCCTTGGATGGCGCGCACCAGGTCGGCGTGATGCAGGTAGCCCTGGCGGGCGGAGACCTGGGGCAGCACGCCGTAGCCGGTTTCCTTCTGCACGGCGGCGATGGCGCCCAGGCGCGAACCACGGGTCTCAACCTTCAAACCGATCTCCGTCAAGAGGTCGATGACGTCGCGTACATCGGCGGTGATGGCGAGATCGACCGGGTAGACCCAGCCGGCGTTGCGCGCGTCGATGTCCACCTGCACCAGCGTCTGGTCGCCCGGGCGCACCATCGCCGGGTCGCGGAAGCGGGTGTAGTCCGGCCCCATGCTGGCGCCCAGCATGACCACGAGATCCGCCTGAGCCACGGCCACGTTGGCGCAGCGGTGGCCCCAGTTGCCGAGCATACCGACGGAGACCGCCTGGGTTTCCTCGATCACGCCCTTGGCATTGTAGCTCGTCGCCACGGCGATGCCGGCGCGGTCGGCGAGGACTTCCAACGCCGCACCGCTGCCCGACTGCAACACGCCGTTGCCCGCCACGATGACCGGGCGCTTGGCCGCGTCGATGAGGCGCGCCAGCTCAGCGACCGCTTCCGGGTCCGGCTTGGATGGCCGATGACGCAAATAGCCCGCGCTGTCGTAGAGCCGCGGCAAGGACTCCGCCTTCATCTCCTCGCGGATGATAGAGGTCTTCATGACCACCGCAGCCGGCCCCCTGCGCGGTAGGCTGGCGTGCTTGACCGCCATCTGCACGCCGTAGACCGCCTCCTCGGGGGTGTTGGCGTAGGTCGCATACTTGGTGATCGGTTTCAGGCTGGCCATCGCGTCGGCGCCGCCGTAGTCGCCGGTCATGGTCTGGTAGACACCCATCTGGCCGTAGCCGCCGTAGTCGGAAGTCTCGGTCAGGACCACCATCGGCGAGCCGGTGAAGTGCGCTTCCAGGATGCCGGCCGCGCCGACAGTAGTCAGCCAGGGACCCTGGCCCATCAGCACGGCGGGCTTTCCGGTCAGCCGCCCAGTGGTCTGCGCCATGATCGACGCGATCCATTCCGAGCGCGTCAGCACGACGTCGAGTTCGTCGCGGCGCTCGTAGAACGCCGGCAGCGACCAGGTCACCCCCAGCCCGGGCAGGGTAAAGGCGCGGGTGATCCCCGCGTCGATCAGCGTGTCGACGACATGCTCGCTCGTCTTGACCATATGATGACCATTTCTTTTCTCTGAGGGATAAGACTGTCTGTTCGAAAGATCGGCTAGGCGCCCTTGCCGATATAGAAGTCGTTGCCGGCACGGTCCTGGCCGCGCACCAGCCACAACGGACGCTTGGCGTAGTTCATCGTCGGCGACATCTCGGCCGCGTAGGCCGTGGCCGGATGATCGGAGCGGCGGTCGTAGAGCGCATCGGCCGGCATGTAGCGGATCGCGTAGTCGGCGCGCCGCTTGCCGGAGGTGTTCGGGTTGGAGCCGTGGATCACGTAGACGTCGTGCAGCGAGACTTGGCCGGGTTCCAGGATGCAGTCCGCTGCGCGACTCTCGTCCAGGTCGACGATCTCCTGCTTGATTGCGTAGTCGTCGCGCAACTGCACCGCGTGTTCCAGCAGGGCGCGCTCCTTATGAGAGCTGGGCACGTAGCGCATACAGCCATTCTCCGGCGTCGACCCGTCGATAGCGATGCGCAGGGTCACGGTCTTCAGCGGCGTGATCGGCCAGTACTGGCCGTCTTGGTGCCACGGCACCGCCTTGCCGGCGCCACCGGGCTTGGCGAACAGCATGCTGCCCCAAAGGATGATATCGGGACCGATAAGATCCTCCACCATGTCGAGCAGTTCGGGAAACTGGCAGAACTCGAGGAACGCCTCTGTGCCGAGGATCTGCGCCGACTGCCCCCAGGGATTGTGCGGGCCGGAGAGCTGCTCGGGCGGCACGTGGGGATGCCGCTCGATCAGATCGTCGACCGCCTGGCGCATCCGGCCGAGCACAGATTCCGGCACCCGGTAGTCCGGAATGACCAGCCCTTCCTCGCGGTATTGTTCGATTTCAGCCACGCTGAGGCGCTTGCCCGCCATGGTTCGTTTCCTCCGGGTGCTTTTGCTTTCGTTAAGCGGATCGTCTCATTTTTGGAATTGAGTTTCAATATCTGACATTATAGAAATTGAAATTCGCTTTCAGAAATGCGATGGTCTGGCCATAGCATGCCGGACGGCCGGGCGGACCCGACCCTCGCGAATGCCAATAAAAAGCACCGGGCAACACCGAATCTGTCCCGGCCAAAGAAAAAAACACAATGGGAGGAATGCATGAATTTCAGAATTTTCGTCGCCGCAGCCGTCAGCGGCCTCGCCGTGCTTGGCTTGGTCCAGCCGGCCAACGCCTTTCCTGACCGGCCAGTGACGATGGTGGTTCCCTTCAGCGCCGGCGGCGGCACCGACATCACCGCGCGGACGCTGGCCGGACCGATGGCCGAGGCACTGGGCAGCGAGTTGCTGGTGAAGAACACCGCCGGCGCCGGCGGCACCATCGGCACCGCCGAGGTCGCTGCGGCCCGCACCGTCGGCTACACCATTGGCATGATGCCGGTCGGCCCGATGACCACGCAGCCGCACCTGCGCAAGCTGCCGTACTCACCGGAATCCTTCGACTACATCTGCCTCGCCTACTCCGCGCCGTCGTCGATCGTGGTGCGCAAGGACTCGCCCTTCAACAGCCTGGCCGACATGGTCGACTATGCGAAGGCCAATCCCGGCAAGCTGAACTTCGGCGTCCAGGCGATCGGCTCCATCCCGCACGTCGCCGGACTCGGCCTGGTCGATGCGACCGGGATCGATATTGCGTTCATCCCCTTCAAGGGTAGCGCGCCGACCTTCAAGGCCATGCTGGACGGCAGCGTCGACATGTTCGTCGCCCACATCTCCTTCCTCACCCAGAACGCCGACCAGGTGAAGTCGATCGCCATGCTGTCGGACGAACCGGTATCGACGGCACCGGACCTGCCGACCGCCAAGCAGCAGGGCGTGCCGTTGAACTTCCCCATCTGGGGCGGCCTGGTCGCCCCCAAGGGAATTCCCGCCGAGGCGCGAGACACCTTGGAGTCGGCCTGCGAAAAGGGTATGAACTCAAAAGCTTTCGGTGATCGTATGGCGGATCTCCGCATGCCCGTCACTTTCATGAAGGGCAGCGACTTCGAGACCTTCGTGCAGGCGGAGTTCGCACGCAACGCCAAGCTGCTGGCGAAAGCCGGTCTGTCGAACTGACCCGGCCCACCTGAGTAAACGGGGAGCGGCCGGCACAACAGCCGCTCCCCTCACTCTTTGCGTGATCGAACGAAATGGCCAGCAAGACCCCCCGCCTGCCGGTGAACGGCACCAGCCTTGTCGCCTGCGTCACGCTCGCCGCATCGACGTTCATGCTCTGGCATACCTTCGATCCGGCCTACGACACCGCTTTCGCCTCCGCGGGCCGCGGGCCGGTGTTCTTTCCCCGCATCCTCCTGGTCATCATGCTGATGCTGAGCGCCGCGGTACTCGCCCAGTCGGTAACCCGCCCGCGCGTCCCGGAGACGGAAACCGCCGCCCTCGCCTGGCGCGCCCTTCTCTCGGTGCTGCTCGCTGCCGTGGCGACCGGACTCTATCTCTATCTGATCTACGTCATCGGCTACCTGCTGGCCTCAATCGCTTTCAGCTTCGTCCTGCCCGTGGTGTTCGGCTATCGGCGCTGGGTAGTCACGGCGACCTTCGCCGCGGTCTACGCGACCGCCACCTGGTACGTCTTCGAAATGATCTTCCGCATCGTGCTGCCGAAGTCTCCCTGGTTCATTTATTTCTGAAGGTTCTCTGCCGATGGACGTCGCGCTTCTTGGGTTGGAACAGATTCTTACCTGGCAGACCATGCTGGCGGTCGTGCTGGGCACCGCTTTGGGTGTCGCCGTCGGCGTGCTGCCCGGCCTCGGCTCGGTGGTCGGCATCACCATGGTGCTGCCCTTCACGCTGACCATGGGCCAGATGCCCGCCGTCGCGGTGCTGCTGGGGATCTACTGCGGCTCGGTCTATGGCGGGTCGATCACCGCCATCATCATCAACACGCCGGGCACGCCCCAGGCGGCGGCGACCGCGCTGGACGGCTATCCCATGGCCGCGCGCGGCGAGGCCGACCTGGCGCTGGGCTGGGCCACCACCGCCTCGCTGATCGGCGGCCTCTTCTCCGTCCTGGTGCTGATGCTGGCGGCACCGCAGCTCGCCGCCTTCTCGCTGAACTTCACTTCGGTCGAATACTTCGCCCTCGGCGTCTTCGCGCTGATCTGCATTGCCCAGGTGTCTCAGGGCTCGATGCTGAGGGGTCTGCTGTCGGGCGCGATGGGCATGTTCGTCGCCACCGTCGGCGTCGACCCGGTGATCGGCGACATGCGCTTTACCTTCGATAGCTTCGCGCTCTCCGCCGGCATCTCGCTGATCCCCGCCATCGTCGGCCTCTTCGCCCTGTCTGAGATGTTCGTTCGTATCGCCGAGCGCTATACCCCCACCGTCAAGGTCGACTTCAAGGTCGGCTTCAAGATGCCGCCCCGATCAGCCTGGCGCGGGCGCCTGGTCCTGCTGCTGAAATCCTGCCTCATCGGCTCCTTCATCGGTGCGCTGCCGGGCACGGGCGCGGCGACCAGCGCCTTCATCAGCTATTCCGAGGCCAAGCGCTCCTCGCCCAACCGCGCGCGCATTGGCAAGGGCGAGCCCGACGGCATCATCGCAGCGGAGAGCGCCAACAACGCCGTCACCGGCAGCGCCCTGGTGCCGACCCTGGCGCTGGGCATTCCCGGCGATCCGGTGACCGCGGTGATGCTGGGTACACTGATCGTCCAGGGCATCACGCCGGGCCCGCGCCTCTTCATCGAGCATCTCGATGTCGTCTACGCGATCTTTTTCATTCTCATCGCCGCCAACGTCGCCATGTTCGCGATCGGGGCGGTCGGCGCCCAGGCCTTCACCCGGGTGTTGCGCGTGCCGGAATCGCTGCTGATGACGGCGGTCGTGGTGATCGCCTTGCTCGGCGCCTACGGTGTGCGCGGCAATTCTCTGGACCTGGTGATCGCCTTCGCTGCCGGGATCGTCGGCTTCGTCATGCGGCGCACCGGTTTTCCCATCGCCCCGATGGTGATCGGCATGGTGCTATCGCCGATGATCGAGAACGCGCTGCGACAGTCGCTGATGCTGACGCGGGGCAGCTTCTGGGCCTTCTTCGAACGACCGATCACCCTGGCGCTCTTCGTGGTGACCGCTGCCATCCTGCTGTGGCCGTTGGTCCGCTGGCTGCTGCGGGCGGCGAAAACGCACAACGATGCCCAGGACCGCAGGACATGAGCCTCCGGGATGACAATAGGGGACGCCCGCTGCTGCTGACCGGCGCCTCCGGATTCATCGGCGCCTGGACCCTGCGCCGCGCCGTGGAAGCCGGCCAGCCGATGGTCGCCTGCGACCTGACCGACGACCGTCGGCGCTTCACGCAGATCGCCCCCGCCCTATCCGAGAGCGATCTCATCACCTGGCGGGCGCTCGACGTCACCGATGCCGAAGCAGTCTCCCGGGCCGTCGCGCAGCATCGTCCGCGCGCCATCATCCACCTCGCCGCCCTGCAGATTCCGGACTGCGCGCGCAATCCGCGGCTCGGCGCCCTGGTCAATATCCTCGGCCACCTCAACCTGCTGGAGGCGGCACGCGAGCAGGGCGGGCTGCCGTTGGTCTATGGCAGCTCCGCCGCGGCCAAGCCGCGCGGCCCGGCCGCCGCGCCGGCCAACCTCTACGGCGTCTACAAGAAAACCGGCGAGGAGATCTCCCGTCTGTACTGGCAGGACCACGGCGTGCCGTCGATCGGCCTGCGCCCCTACATCGTCTATGGCCTCGGGCGCGACCAGGGCGAGACCTCCGCGCTCACCCAGGCGATGCGTGCCGCTGCCAGGGGCGAGCCGTACGAAATTCCTTTCAGTGGGCGATTCTGCTTCCAGTACGCAAGCGACGTAGCCGATATTTTCCTGGGCTGCGCCAGCCGCAAAATCGAAGGCGCACGGACCAGCGACCTCTCCGCCACGTTGGAGAGTGTCGAAAATGTGGTCGCCGCCATTCGGGCCACCGTGCCGAAGGCCCGCATCACCGTAGCGGACCGTTTTCGTCCCGGGCCGGAAGGTAGTTTCGAAACTGGTGCCATCGAGGCGCTGCTGGGAAGCCTGCCGAGAACGCCGCTGGCCGAAGGCGTCAGGGCCACCATCGACTCGTTCAGAGTCGCGGCCGACTGTTGATTGGATCGCTAGATCTGGAAAGTAACGTTGGTGGTGTCAGGCTAATGCGCACCGGTCTCTAAAGTGGGAGGCATCGGTGCCATTAGGCTGCCAATTGACGCCATTCGGCCAGGGCGGCTGAGCGGTTCTGCTTGAAGATGTCGCGGCGGTTGAGGTGACGTTCCAGGTTGAAATGGTTATGGATCAAGGCGTGAACGGAAGCGAACTTCTGCAGGGTCTTGATGTCCCTAAATTTTGCCATCCCTCCCTCTCGTCTTCGAAATGGCTGATGCGAGTTTTCCACTCGGTTGTTGAACCAACGTCCACATTCCTGACGCTGG
The DNA here is from genome assembly GCF_011683915.1 of Pelagibius litoralis. Classification (GTDB taxonomy): domain Bacteria; phylum Pseudomonadota; class Alphaproteobacteria; order Kiloniellales; family Kiloniellaceae; genus Pelagibius; species Pelagibius litoralis. Next base: position 26,150 of record NZ_JAAQPH010000022.1, on the reverse strand, counting down.
CATTGACATTTATGGACGCCCCCCTGATTGCAAGTGGTTTTGATGATTAGAAGCGGGCTGGGTTTGCAGTCATCTAATCCGGCCTTTCAGTGCAGCATAGTCTTTGCCGCGGGCCCTGATGGAATCCGAGGATCGACGCCCCATCACGTTAGCGAGCTCAAAGCTCGGACAATGCCTCGGGTTTGGCCGGTCCCGGTCACCCTGTTTCGCCATCAAGTCATCGTCACCCTCGCAATAGAGTTCGTTCCACTGTCCGTTATGCGGCCGCGCGAGCCTCGGCCCGGAATGTTTCGCCTCGGCTGAGCATTGCCCACACAACACGGGCCGTCTTGTTGGCCATAGCCACCAGAACGACATTTGTGGGCCGGCGCGCGCGCAGGGCTTCCTGCCATCGCGACCGTCCCTCCTTTTTACGCCTGGACCACAGCAGAACTGTTCGCGCGCCATGAACCAGGAGCTTTCCCAGATAGTCGTCTCCACGTTTCGATATTCGCCCGATCCGTTCCTTGCCGCCGCTGGAATACTGTCGGGGGACCAACCCAAGCCAGGCTGCATCGTCGGGCAGCGGCAGACCGGAGAGGTTGAAGGTGCGGGTCTCGGCACCGAAGCGACGAAGGATTCGCGCTGCTTCTTCGGTCACCAGCCGGCTGAAGGAGCGATTCCGGAGCGAGCCGTGGAGCAGCAGAATTCGCGGCCAGTTCGTGTTCGACGCCGAGGGTAGGAGACGCCCCCTTTCGACCTGGCGGAAGCTGGCGTCGTCGAGGTTCGGGAGAGTTTCGATCGGATCAGGCAACGCGCCGCCCCTCCGCGTCGACGATGAGCTCACCGTCTTCCTTGGCAAAAGGGCCCGGCGGAAGCTGCTCGAGCAGATCCAGCACCGCCTCGCTGGGCCGGCAGAGACGCACGCCTTTCGGGGAGCAGACGATGGGGCGGTTGACCAGCACCGGGTACTAGATCATGGCAGCCAGCAGTGTTTCGTCATCGACGGCGGGATCGAGCAGGCCGAGTTCCTCCGCCGGCGACTTGGTCGTGCGCAGGGCCGAGCGCGGAGTCAGATCCGCCGCGGCGAAGAGTCCGAGCAGTTGCACCCTCGTCCAGCCTTCCTTGAGGTACTCGATAACCACGGGATCATAGCCAGCCGCCCGGATGATCTGAAGTGTGTTGCGGAAGGTCCCGCAATCCGGGTTGTGATAGACGACGATCATCTGTTTCCCTTCCCTACAATCGTTCGAGCCCGACAGCCGAAAGCAACGCCACCTTCAGGCCGCCGCCGGCTCCGTGCCGGGGACCAGGAACACCGGCATCTCGTCCACCGGCTTAACGGCCAGTTCGGCCTCGGTCAGGCGCGCGTAGATCTCGATCAGCGTGCCGTCCGGGTCGTTCAGCCACAGCTCATGCAGCGGCGTGCCCTTCCAGGTCGTCCGTGGCGGCTTCTCCACCTGGGCGCCGAAAGCGATGGCGCTGTGATAGGCGTCGATCACCGCATCGCGGTCCGCCATGCCGATGCCGAGATGGTAGAGCGTGTCGTAATGCAGTTCTTTACCGTCCGACACCAGCAGGACGAAGTTCAGATTGAGATCCGGGCGGATGAAGGTGGCGTAGCGATGCGTCCACTCTTTCGGCCAGGTGCCGAGCAGCCAGGCATAGAAGCGCACGCTGGCCGGCAGATCGGCGACGCGGACGCTGCCGTGGAATTCGTTCGACGGCGGCCCCTGCGGCACGTCGAGCAGGCTTTTCAGGATCTCGATCCGCCCCTTGATCTGGTCGCGCGCGGTGCGGAAGCGCCGGCGCATTTCCTCTGGCGCAATCGAGCTGTCTTTCGAGGCGGGATCGGAGATCGGCCAGTGCAGGCGCCGGACCCGGCCCGGCAGCACCGGGCAGACCTCCTCGGCGCAGAGCGTGACGACGAGATCGACACTCCCCGGATCGATGTCATCGACCGACTTCGAATGCTGGCCCGAGATGTCGACGCCGATCTCGGCCATGGCCTCGACCACGTAGGGGTTGACCTGGGAGGGCGCCGAGCCGGCGCTGCTCACCCTTGCCTGCCCGCCGAGCAGGTGGCGCGCCAGCCCCTCGGCCATCTGGCTGCGTGCGGAATTGGCGACACAGAGGAAAAGGATGTTTATCGACGCTTCTCCTGAGCGTGCAGAGCGATGGGCGCTGATCCCGACGAGGCCTCGTGCTGAACGGGGAAATATCTCGTTGTGCGGTTGGCCAAGGCGACCAGGGACAACATCACGGGCACCTCGACGAGAACGCCCACCACCGTCACCAGCGCCGCGCCGGAGTTGAGGCCGAAGAGGCCGATCGCCACGGCGACCGCCAACTCGAAGAAGTTCGAGGTGCCGATCAGTGCGCAGGGCGCCGCGACATTGTGCGGCACGCGCCAGGCCCAGGCCGCGGCGTAGGCAATAACGAAAATTCCATAGGACTGGATCAGCAGCGGCACGGCGATCAGCGCGATCAGCAGCGGCCGCTCCAGGATTACTTGCCCCTGGAAGCCGAACAGCAGCACCACGGTGGCCAAGAGACCCAGGATCGAGAATGGCTTCACCCCGGCCGTGAAGCGGCTGACCGCCGCCTCCCCGCCGGCGCCGTTGGCATGCCGGACCAGGGCGGTCCGCGTTATGGCCCCCGCAGTCAGCGGAATGACCACGTAGAGAACGACCGAGAGCAGCAGCGTCTGCCACGGGACCTGCAGGTCGGTGACGCCAAGAAGAAGGGCGACGATCGGCGCGAAGGCGAAGACCATGATGATGTCGTTCAGCGACACCTGGACCAGGGTGTAGTTAGCGTCTCCCCGGGTCAGCTGCGACCAGACAAAGACCATCGCCGTGCAGGGCGCCGCGCCCAGCAGAATCAGGCCGGCGATGTATTGGCCGGCGTCAGCCGGGTCGATCAGGCCGGCGAAGATGTGCTCGAAAAAGAGCACGCCGAGCGCCGCCATGGTGAAGGGCTTGATGAGCCAGTTCACCACCACCGTGATGACGAGCCCCTTGGGGCGCCGGTGGACGTTCTTGAGACTCCCGAAGTCGACCGCCACCATCATGGGGTAGACCATGGCCCAGATCAGGACCGCGACGACGAGGTTGACCGAGGCGTACTCCCAACTCGAGACGACCTCGAAGACGCCGGGGAGGAGATTTCCCAGGATGATGCCCGCGACAATGCAGAGGGCAACCCACAGGGAGAGATAACGTTCAAAGGCGGACATGCAAATCTACTCCGAAAAGGCCGGTGCAGGCGCGGCCTCGACAAGCTGCAGGAACGCACGCAGCGGTGCGACGGCCTCGGGATTTAGGGAATAGCAGACCCGCGGCCGGGCGATCTCGCCGACGATCAGGCCGGCTTCCTTCAGGATACGCAGGTGCTCCGAGGTGGTAGAGGCGGCCAGGCCGATCTCCTCGACAATGTCGCAGCCGATGCAGCTGCGGCGGCGCAGCAGCGTATCCACGACCTTGACCCGGGCGGGGTGCGCCAGGGCCTTGGCCAGCATTGCAATACCCTCGGCGTCGAGGGAGTCCGTCTCACCGGAGGACCCTGCCGGCAGCTTTCGCGCGGGTTTGACAGCCATTCGGCGCTCCTGCTATTCGTTATTCGTCGAATTACGAATAGCAGGGCGGAAATCTTGGCGCAAGGGCATTGGAAAGCCGGTCTGAAGGAAGGATTTCTCGGCGCGGGGATCTTCCTCGCGGCGCTGCTCGGGGTCGGCATCGCCGGCGCGCTGGAATGGCGCTGGCCCCTGTTGCTCGCAATGGTCGCCACCCTGCTTCTGGTGGGCAGCGGCCTCTCACTGGGGCGCCGATTGCCATGGGAGCACAGCCTGTTTCGACGAGCCTCCTGGGTAAGGCCGGCCGTCGAGGTCGCCGCCTCGGCCGCAGGGCTCAGCCTTGCCGCCGCCTTCCTGCCGCAGATCCAGGCCTTTGTCTGCAGCCCTCTGGTGCCCTGGAAGATCTCCATAGCCCTTCTCGGCGCCTTCGCCACCTCCTGGCTCACAGCGACAGCCAACCGGGCGCCACGGATGAGAGAAGCCGCCCCCTATCTAATCGTGGCCGCCCTGTTCTGGATCGCGCCCTTCTACGGGTTCTTCCACGGCCCCTGGCTGCTGGGCCAGGGACTCGCCCTTGCCTGCGACGGAAGACCCTTGGCTTCGGTCATCCTTGCCGCTGCCGGCATGCTCATTGCGGCCGAGGCCGGCCGGTCATCGGCCCGCTGGCTTTGGGGCCAGAATCAGTGAAGCAGCCTTCGCCGGCGGCGCCCTGGCGGCTCACTCCCATTCCATCTCCGAGAACACCTGCTGGGCATTGCGGCCCGCCAGGGCGTCGAACTGCTCCAGGTGGGCGAAGGCCGACTGGTCAACCTCGACTGAGCCGATCATGTCGCCGCCGGCATCGATGTAGGCCCGCATCCGGTCCCGCAGGTTGACGAGGTAGTCGTAGGTCTCCGCCCGGGCCTGCCCCAGGGTGGCCAGGTGGCCGTGGCCGGGCACGACATGCAAGGGATCGAGGGCGGCCACCGCCTCGAAAGCCTGCAGCCAGAGCCGGGAACTGGACTGCGGGCCGACCCCGAGCAGGCGCTCCACATAGACGATGTCGCCAGTGAAGACGACCCGCCGCCCGGGCAGCCAGACATAGCTGTCGCCCGGGGTGTGCGCGGGGCCGGCGTGCTTCAGTTCGAAGCGCTCACCGCCGAGGGTGAAGGCATAGGTGTCCTCGAACACCTCATCGGCAAAGGCTTGCTCGGTACCCTCCAGAGCAGCTCCGAGCAGCTCGCGCAGGACTGTCATCTGCATCGAGGCCCGCTCGCGCTGATCGGCCACCGCGGCCGCGGAAGCGATGACCCTGGCACCCTTCGCCCGCCAATAGCCGTTGCCGAGCCAGCGGTGATCCTGTCCCCCGGTGTTGATGACGACCTTCACCGGCTGATCCGTCAGGCCCAGAATGACCCGGTCGATCTCCTCAGCGCCGCGCCGGCTGCCGCCCGGGTCGACCAGCACCACGCCCTCGTCGGTCACCACCACGCCAAAGGTCGCGTTGTTGGCGAGATTTTCTGAAGAACGCTGCTCCTTCTCACCGACCAGCGCATAGACGCCTTCAGCGACCGGCTGCACCTCCAACGCCAGGGCCGGCGTCGCGAACAGCAATAATAGGCCGCCGCCCCAGGCCAGCAGTTGGATCGATCTTCTCGTCATTCTCATTGTATTCCCGCCCCCCGATCCGTACTCCGCTTCTATGAAGCCCGCCGGCAGCACCGTCGTTGATCCGGGTCAATCCACCGATAAAGGAAACAGGCTGGATCGACGATGATCCCTTACTGTCAAAGGCGGAACTCAAGACCGAAGCGGAAGAGGTCAGCTATAGGCCATTGAGTCGACGAATCGGTCGCTGTCGACCGTTGGATGACGTTGGTTTAGGTTGGATTCAGGGGCACGCAACCACCTTTACCGAACAAGAATATGGATGTGATCAGGGGCCCACAACCATAGAAAACGACATTCTCTTGCAACATCAATCTGATGATTTTTGAGTGCTTAAGAAATCAGCGAATCCAGTTATTTAGGCCTGTCGGGATGGCCATTGCGTCTCATCCCCGGCAAGCAACCTAGGACCGCAGCCAGAACAAAAAACTCAACGGCACCGATTCCCTCTCAAATTGACCATGATCGACCGGATATCTGCCACTTGCTATGTTCCGATCCAGCCGGTCTCAGCACCCAAGGGGCCGTTGGAGAATCTTCCTCAAGGTAACGAGATCTCCTTCTCGCAATCGTCCGACAGCGTCGAGCAGGTCCTGTTGCTGCCTCGAAGTCATCATCCGCCGCGATGCATGCCGAAACTTGCCTTGGAGATCTTGCCAGGACAGTGGATTCGACGCTTCGCCGCGCGGCGCCGTCAGCGGCGATTCGAAACTGGCTGTCGCCGTTTTCACGACCACGCGGGCGAGACTTTCGGCCGGGAAGCGGTTGTCGATCTCCGGGTCCAGGTGAAGGCTCACTTTCCTGGCAAAGGCTGTCACCTCAAGTCGATTCAGCACTGCTTCCTCCAACGGTAAGAAGGCGTCACTCCCAACCAGGGCCGCTAAGCCCAGGCAGTAGGGTATGCTGTACTGCACATCGATCAGGTTTTCCGGCTCGGGGCGATTCGAAAGCCGCAAGGCGCCCCCGTAGGTGTACACCTCGACCGCCACGATTTCCCGCGGCGACAGCGCGTTCCCCAGGATCAAGGCTTCAAGAGCATCGACGGGCGCGTGGACATGCCGGCAACAGCAGAACGGCTTGAAGTAGGTCGAGCATATTGCCGGCGATCCTGCCAAGCTGTCCGCTATCTTTTGGCGCGCATAGTGAGGGGCATGGTCGAGCATATCCAAGGGACCGGTCAGGCCGGCCTCGGCCAGGCAGAGCGCCGTAACGGCATTGGCCGTCGCCCAGGCGATGCCCTCCTTCACATCGTTGCCCAGCGGCGCCGGAAAAGACGACCCATCGCCAACGCTCAGGAGGTTGGGGGCCGTCATCCCAGCGATCGCCAGCGCATGGGAGAGCTGCTCCGGTGGCGTATGCCGCAGATACCCGGCGGCGGCAACCGCCCCGAAGCCGCACCACATGCCGGAACGCGCATAGGAGCCGCGCGCCGCGGCAACCCCGACAGCGACCTGATAGCCCACAGCGATGGCGCCCAGCAGTTGATCCGCCGTCGCATCGGTCTCCGCTGCCACCGCAAAGGCAGCCGGAATCACGGCGGCGCCGGGATGCCCCCGCGCCAGCCGATGTCCATCATCGAGATCGAGTGCAGAGGCGGCGGCGGCATTGCAAAACACCGCCCCCGGCAGCGTCGTCTTGAGATCGGACAACCAGATCGCGGCTGTCCCCTCGCCGAAAAGCATAGGGGCCACCTGTCGCGCCCGGGCGGTACTCTGCACCGGAAACCCGGCAACCGCCGCCGCCATCAGATCGAGGATGCAGCGCAACGCCCCTTCCCGCGCCTCCGGTGACAAAGCCTCCCTGGTCTGGCTCTGTACGTAGTCCGCGAGAACCTGGGTAATGTACACCTGCCCTGACCTTCAATCGAAGAGGTGGCAGGCGACTTTGCGCCCCGGCGCCTGGGCCTTGAGTTCCGGCAACCGCTCGCCGCAAACCGGCATCCGGTGCGGACAGCGGGTATGGAAAGCACAGCCCCTCGGAGGGTCTGCAGGCGAAGGAATCTCGCCCTCGTTCTTGATAAGGGTCAAACGCCGGGTGGGATCCGGCACCGGTGAAGATTCACGCAGCAGCTGCGTGTAGGGATGTGCCGGCGCATCCAGCACCTCCTTCGTCGGCCCGGTCTCGACGATACGGCCGAGATACATGACGCAGACCGAGCCGCAGAAATGGCGAACCACACCAAGGTCATGAGAGACGAAAAGAAAGGAGAGGCCGCGCTGCGCCTTCAGCTTGTCCAGGAGGGTCAGGATCTGCGCCTGTACAGAAACGTCGAGGGCCGAGACCGGCTCATCGGCGACAACCAGTTCAGGATTGAGCACCAGCGCCCTGGCGATCCCGATGCGTTGGCGCTGACCACCGGAGAATTCATGCGGATAGCGGTCCAAGGCCTCCAGCGGAAGGCCGACTTCGGCGATCGCCGCCTCGGCCTTCTCGCGAATCTCGGCCCGGGTGCCGAGGCGGTGGACCCTCAGCGGTTCCTCCAGCGTTTTGCGGATGCTGCGCCTTTGGTTCAGCGAGGAATAGGGGTCTTGAAAAATGAACTGCAGGCGCTGCCGTAACTTGCGCAAGGCTGCACGCGACGCCTGGCGGATATCAACACCGTCGAAGACCACCTCACCCGCGTCCGGTTCCGTAAGGCGCAGAATGGCCCGTGACACGGTCGATTTTCCGCAACCGGATTCACCGACCAGGCCGACACTTTCCCCCGGCGGGACATCGAGAGAAACATCCGTCACGGCCTGGATTACCTGCCGCTTCCCGCTCAAAAGGCCGCCAAGCCGGAAGTGCTTGGTGAGATGGCGGACCGCAAGCCCCCCTGCAGATTCATCGCTCATACGGCTGCCTCCTGCCCGGCGCGGACAACACAACGTACTACGTGATCGGCCTCCGCGGCCAAGGGCGCCAGGGCCGGGTGGCGATCGCAGTCCGGTTGCCGCAACGGGCAGCGCGGCGCAAAGGCGCAGCCCACGGGCAGCGCCGTGATGCCCGGCACCTGGCCGGTGATCGGCTCCAGCCCGGCACTGTCCCGGTCGACCCGCGGCATCGCCTTCAAGAGCACTTCGGTATAGGGATGGGACGGCTGCTCGAAGATCTTGTTCACACTGGCAAACTCGACGATCTCCCCCGCATACATAACCGCCACACGGTCCGCCATCTGCGCGACCACCCCGAGATTGTGGGTGATGAAAAGGATCGACATGCCATAGCTCTGCTTCAGTTCGTTCAACAGCGCCAGGACTTGCCCCTGGATCGTCACATCGAGCGCCGTGGTCGGCTCGTCGGCCAGCAACAGCTTGGGCCGGCAAGCCAAGGCCATGGCGATCATCACCCGTTGGCGCATGCCGCCGGAAAACTGATGCGGGTAGTCGTTCAAACGTTGGCGCGCAGCCGGTATGCGCACCTCCTCCAAAAGGCGCAGCGCCTCTGCCATGGCGGAACGACGCGTACTGCCCCGATGGATCTCGATGACCTCGGCAATCTGCGCCCCAACGGTCATGGTCGGATTGAGAGAGGTCATCGGCTCCTGAAAGATCATGGCAATGGCCTCGCCGCGCAGGCGGATCATCTCCGCCTCCGACAGACGCGCCAGATCCTGCCCGGCAAACATCACGGAGCCCTTGGCGATCCGTGCGCCAACCGCCGGCAACAGGCGCAGAATCGAAAGCGCCGTGGCGCTCTTACCGCTCCCTGACTCGCCGACAAGGGCGACGGTCTCGTTGGCCTCTACCGCCAGCGTGAAGTCGCGCACCGCAGGATACCAGCGCCCGGCAATCCGGAATTCGCTTTGCAGCCCCCGCACGTCAAGCACCGGATCGGTCATGCCGCGTTCTCCGAGCGCAGCTTCGGGTCAATGGCATCGCGCAGCGCATCGCCGAGAATATTGAGCGCAAGCACCGTGACAAGAATGGCCAGGCTGGGGAAAATCGCCAACCACCAAGCAGTCAGGATGTTCTCGAAGCCCTCGCGGATCATACCGCCCCAGGTCGGCGTCGGCGGCTGCACCCCCAGGCCGATGAAACTGAGCGAGGCCTCCATGCGGATCGCACTGGCCATCCAGAGAGATCCCATGACCACCACATCGGAGGCCATGTTGGGCAGGATATGAACCCCCATGATGCGCAGGGGACCGAAGCCGAGGGCCCGCCCGGCCTCGACGAAATCACGTTCTTTCAGGCCGATGGTCGGTGCTCGTGCCACACGGGCGAAGGGCGCCATCTCGGTAAAGGCAATGGCGATGATGAGGTTCTCCAGATTAGCCCCCAGCATGGCGGCGATCATCAGGCCGAGAAGCAACGTCGGAAAAGCCAACATGACGTCGACGATGCCCATGACGATCTGGTCGAACAGCCCGCCGATGTAACCCGCCAGAATGCCGATGGTCGAACCCACGAACATGGCGATGGCGACGGCAACGAAACCGACCATCAGCGAAATACGCGCGCCGTAGATAAGCCGCGACAACACGTCCCGCCCGAAAGAGTCGGTGCCCAGGAGAAACTCGGCCGAAGGCGGCTCGAGGCGATGGATGATATTTTGTTGCAGCGGATCGTGAGGTGCCAAGAGCGGTGCGAAAACGGCCATGAAGACGATGGCGGCGAGCAGCGCAAGACCGACCCATGACAATTTATTCTGCCGCAGGGTCGCAAGGATCGCGTTGGAGCGTCGCGGCGCGGAAAGGGTGGTGGTATCAGCCATCAGTCGTAGGTCACACGGGGATCGATCAGGCCATAAGCCAGATCCGTCAGGGTGTTGACGGTGATGATGAAGGCGGCGAAAACAACCATCAAGCCCTGCAGCAGGGTGTAGTCGCGCGATGTCAGGGCGCCGAGGATGAGTTTGCCGAGGCCGGGCCGGGTGAAGACGATTTCCGTCAGCACGGAATTGCCGATCAACGTGCCGAAATAAAGCCCTACCACGGTGACTACAGGGACCAGCGCGTTCCTGAGTGCATGACGCAGGACCAGCCGGGTTTGGCTGACGCCCTTGGCGCGCGCCGTGCGAATGTAGTCCTCGCCCAGCACGTTCAGCATCGACGAGCGGGTGACGCGGGTTATGTAGGCAGCCATGATGATACCCAGGTTTAAGGCAGGAAGCGCCAGATTGCGCAGATGATCGACAGGGTCGCTGGCAGCAGCGCTCATGACCGGCAGCCAGCGAAGGTGAACGGCAAAGACCAGCAGCAGCAGAATGGCGGAAACGAAGCCCGGCAGAGAAAGGCCGGTCAGTGAGATAATCCGGCTTGCGTAGTCCGGCCAGGCATTGCGCCGAAGCGCCGCCCAGGTACCCAGCGGCAGACCCAGGAGCGCCCCGATGAAAAGAGCCGCCGCCGTCAGCTCCAGGGTGTAGGGCAACACCTGCAGCACCTCCTCAAGGACCGTGCGGCCGCTGGTCATGGAGCGGCCGAAGTCGCCGCTCAGCGCCCTGGCGAGAAAGTCGACATACTGCACGTGGATCGGCTCGTTGAGACCGAGCTGGCTGCGCATCGCCTGCAGCGAGGCCTCGGTCGCCTGGTCGCCGAGCATGGCAATGGCCGGATCGCCGGGCACCAAGCGCACCAGCACGAAGATCACGGTCAGCATGGCGAGCAGGGTCGGCACGGCAAGCAGCAAGCGCTTGATGACGTGGCGGATCATGCCGCGGCCTCCTTGGCCATCAGGCGGCGCGCGTCAAAGGCGGCAATCGGACGATTGGTGCCACCGTGCAGCACCAACTCGGCAATCGCCGCACCGACCACCGGCACGAGCTGGAAACCATGACCGGAAAATCCAAAGGCATGGGCGACGCCCGGCGCATTCGGCGAGAGGCCGATAACCGGCAAGAGATCGACCGTCTTGGCCTCCAGCCCGGCCCAGGCGCGTACAATCCGCACGTCGCGAACGACCGGGAAGAGCTCACTCACCGTCCGCGCGGCCTTCGACAGAGCTGCGAAATCAACCGTGGCCTCCTCTTTCTTAAGGTCAAAGCGCCCCTGAACACCACCGCCGATCAACAGCGTTCCCTGGTCTGTCTGCTTGAGAGAAAGCGGGCGGCCAACAGAACTGACCACCGGTTTGACCAAGGGGTTCATACGTTCGGTCACGATCATCATAGAGGCCTTGGTGCCCAGCGGGATGCGATCACCGACCAGGGCCGCCACCTCTCCCGCCCAGGCGCCGGCAGCATTTACCAGGTTCGGCGCCTCAAACACCCCGCAGGCGGTGCGCAGGCGCCAGCATTCTCCCGCCCGTTCGATCGCTTCGACCCCGCAGTTCTCGCGCAGCGTGACGCCAGCGGCTTCCGCGGCGCGACGAAAAGCCCGCAGCGTGCGGTGGGGATCGGCGGCACCGTTGTCCCGCGCCACGGCAGCACCGATACAATGGGGCGCGACATGGGGCAGCAGGCGCTTCAGTTCCCGGGCATCGACGATCTCCTCGTGATCGTAACCAAGGCTTCGCAGCGCGCTGTGACGTTGCTCCAGCACCTGCAGCTCCGCCCGGTTCTCGGCGACCCTGACTTGACCGTGGGCGTGAAACCCGCAGTCGTCCCCGACCAGGGCCGAAATCTCGTGCCACATGGTCATGGCTTCCAGCGCAAGCGGCACCTCGGCGAAGTCGCGGCCAAGGGTGCGCACACCGGCCGCCGAAGCGCCCGAGGCATGGCGGCCCAGCCAGGAGCGCTCCAGCAGGGTCACACGCGCGCCACCACGAGCGAGGTGCAGCGCCGCCGAAAGCCCATGCAGGCCGCCGCCGATGACCACGGCATCGTAAACCGAGGCAATCATAGCGCCGACTCCTCGACATGCAGGGCTGCCAGGTCGCCGAGCGACACCGGCTTTAACGGCGGGCGGATATGGAAGAAACCGACGTCACCAACGCTCTTGTCCTGCTGGCGTGCCAGCAGGTGCGAAACCGTGTATCCGCATTGACGCCCCTGACAGGGTCCCATGCCGGCTCTGGTGAAGGCCTTCACCTGGTTGGGACCGCTGCCGCCCAGCCTTGCCGCATCAAGGATCTGTTTGGCGGTTACCTCCTCGCAGCGGCAGACGACCGTCTCCGCCGCCGGCACGAAGATCTCAGGCCGGGGCCGGTAGAGCGCATCGAGGAAGGGGCGCGTTGCAAGGGCGCGGGCCAGTTCGCGGCGCGGCGATTTGGCGAGGCGCGCTGCTTCGCTTTCTGACGACTTGCCAAGACGGCGGGCAATCCCGATAGCGGTGATTTCACCGCGAAGGCGGGCCGCCTCCGCCCCACCGATACCCGCGCCATCGCCGGCAACAAAGAGGCCTTCGCGGCTGGTTTCACCCCAATCGTCAAGCCGCGGCGCAAAGCAAAGCTGATCGTCGCGCCAATCGTGTTCGCAACCCAGCGCCAGGGTGAAGTGAACGCCGGGCACCACGCCTTCATGCGCCAAGAGGACTTCAGCGGGCATCGAAATCCACTCGCCGCCACGGCGGCGGTACGCGATCGTCTCTAGCCGGTCGTTGCCCTTGGCTTCGATCTCGGCCACATCGCTGATGACCGGGATGCCGGTACGGCGCAACTGCCACAGCCATCGGGCGCCCTTGTACAAATCACGCCAGCCGGTAAGCGCAGCGGGAAAATGCGGTAAAGCCTTTGAGAAATTCTCGCGCGGCGCGGTGTCGAGATACCCGGCCAGGCGGCCACCCAGCGCCAGGAGCTGCGTCATGTAGAGCAAAGGCAGTGGGCCTGAACCGGCCACCCAGACCGGATTCTCAGGGACTTGGCCGGAGGTCTTCAGCATGATCTGCGCACCGCCGACGCTGACCACGCCCGGCAGCGTCCAACCGGGAAAAGGGTTGGGACGCTCCTGCGCCCCGCTGGCCAGCAGCAGAATCGGCGCAGTTACCATTCCGACGGCATCGCCGGTCTTCACAAAGACGCGCCAACCCTCTTCGATCTGCCAGACCTGCGCCGCAAGACGCAATTCGGCGCCGCTGGCCCGCAACACCGCCGCAGGGCCGGCACCGGCCCGGTAGTCCTTGCCAAGCGCATTTTCCAGAGGGCCGTTGTGGCTGGTTTCTATGCCCCGCCAGATTTGTCCGCCAAGTGCCGGTTGCTCGTCGATCAGCGTGACAGCGACCCCGCAGTCACGAAGCCGGGTCGCCGCGGCCATGCCCGCGGGGCCGGCACCGAGGATGATCACATCGGGGCCAGGGCTCACAGCGGCACCTCGCGCCGGCCGTGCTGGCGCTCCACCCGCATCCCGGCACGCACGGGAACCAGACAGGTCTGCACCGAAGCGACTCCATCGACGACAGCCAGGCAGTCAAAACACACACCCATCAGGCAATAAGGCGCGCGCCGGCTCTCACTGACCGGTGTGGTCCTGGTATAGAAAGGCACCGTGCGCAGCAGCACGGAGGCGAGCATTTCACCTTCGGCCGCCATGACGGTCTCCCCGTCGATGACAACCGGGACCGCCTTCTGCTGGGAATCAAATGGCCTGACGAACATCACGGGAAAAGCGCTGGTGGTGAAAGGGTTCAAGGTTTGCCGGTAAAACGCCTCTGTCGATGGCCTCGGCCAGGCGCTCCGCGTGGCAGGCAGCGAGCGTGACGCCGGAATGACAGAGCAAGGCGAAAGCGCCGGGATGACTCTGCGATTGCGCATAGACAGGAAAACTGTCGGGGGTCATGACCCGCAGACCCGACCACTGGCGCACCAGACGGGCGCCGGCCAGCCTGGGAACGACCTGCAGCGCCTTATCAGCCAGGTAGGCGGCCGAGCTCATGGTCGTGCCGGCATCAAGGCCGACCTCTTCCTTCGTCGCACCGATCATCACCGTCCCTTCGGCGGTTTGGCGCAGCCCGCTTGCAGGCAGCGGCAGAAACGGCGCCATGCGCTCTGTCACCAGAACCTGCCCGCGCTGCGGCCGCAGCGGCACGTCGAGGCCGACCTGCAGCGCGAGGCCCTTGGTGGCAACGCCCGCGGCAATGACAACCTTGTCGGCGCCAAAGACCTGATTGGCCGTGGCAACCCGGAACCCCTGTTCCCCGCGCTCGATCTGCGAAACCTCGCAAGCCGCCAGTACACGGCCACCAAGCCGTTCGATCCCGGCATGCATTGCCTGCAGCAACCGCAGCGGATTCACCTGGCCATCCCGCCAGCAGTAGCTGGCGCCGCTGACATTGTTGCCGAATTCAACCCGCGGCAGCCGTTTCTCAAGCGCGACCCGGTCGAGCATTTCGCAATCCTGTTCCGCCGCGCTGAGTTGATTGTGCAGTCGATGCAGCGCCAGCCCGCGCGCCTCGAAATCCCTGTCGCCGAGACAAAAGGCCAAACCGCCCTTGCGCTCGTAGTCGACCGGCACGCCGGCAACCTCCGCCAGTTCTCCGGCGAACTGGGGCCAGAGGTCCGAGCTGTCGCGCGTCAGAACCTGATAAGCCGGCATGTCCGCGCCCTTGCCCTGAACCCAGACCAAACCGAAATTGGCCCGGGCAGCCCTGAAGTCCCCATCGCCGCCGTCCAGCACGAGCACGCGGCGACCGGCCCGCGCCAGCCCGTAGGCGACGGCCGAACCAACCATTCCGGCTCCAACAATGATCACTTCAGCGGACTGCAAGGGCTTCGTTCCTGTTGCTTGTTGCCATGCTATCAACAGCGTGAGTAGAATTTCAAAAGCATATTTTGGCCATGTGTATTCGAAAAGGTTATACCGATGCGCGCCCCGAACCTCCGCCAGATCGAGGCTTTCAAAGCCGTCATTGAGACCGGAACAGTCAGCCGGGCGGCAGAACTGCTCCACGTTTCCCAGCCGGCGGCGAGCAAGTTACTGACCCACCTGGAAGAGGATACCGGTCTCCAGCTCTTTGACCGCAGGCGTGGCCGGCTGGTCCCGACGGAACGCGGTATGCGGCTCTATGAGGAGATCGATCGGATCTTTGCCGGCGTAAAACAGATCGAGCGCGCCGTTGAGTCGATCCGCCGCGAAGACAATGAGCGCCTGCTCATCGGCGTGATGCCCGGGCTGGCCGGCCCCTTTATCCGCCAAGCCGTGGCCGGCTTCCTCAAGCGCCACCCCAACGCCTATGTCTCCGTGGCGGCACGCTCGTCGCAGTTCATCGCCGACTGGCTGATCGCCCGTCAACTGGACGTCGGCGTTATCTCCATGAAAGTCGATCATCAGCATTTCGAAGCCGAACCACTTATCAGCCAACCCCTTGTGTGCGCCATGCCCATCGGCCACCGCCTGGCGAAGAAACGCAAGGTCACGCCGGCCGACCTGGTGGAGGAGCGCTTTATCTCCTTTTCCCCGGGCAGCCACACCCAACTGCGTATCGACGCGGTATTCAGGAAATTCGGGCTGACACCAACCGTCGGGCTCGACGCGTCCATGGCGCCGACGGTTTGCGAGTTGGTCGCCGCCGGCCTTGGCGTAACGCTCGTACATCCCCTGCTTTTGGAATCGGTGCGCGGCCGGGTGGTGGTGCGTCCCTTCGACCCGCCGACACCCCTCGATTTCCTCCTCTGCCGTCCACGCGAGGCCCGCAACATGGACCTGGTGGACGCCTTTGTGGACGAAACGCGAAAGGCGGCGGCGGAGATCTCCCGGAACCTTCTTAGCGACTGATGGTCGTCGCTTCGGTGATCGGCGGCGCCAGGTTCATCGAACCTTTAAGCGCGTAGCCATAGTCCAGGCCGTCATCACGCAGCCAGACCTGTAGCAAACTGAACAGCGGCACGCTGCAAACCGCGTCGTGGATTTTCTGCTGTGCCTGGGCCCAGAGCTTCATGCGCTCTGCCTCGTCGGCAGTTTGACGCGCTGCCTCGATCTCGGCATCCGCCACATCGCAGTGCGAGAAGTTGGTGATCGCGGTCGGTGTGCCGACGGTCGCGGCAGAGTGGTAGAACTGCGTCAGGTAGCTGTCGGCCATCGGGAAGCGCGCGGCGCCATAAAACGTAATGGCGCTGGCGTCCTGACGGATCTGCTGATGATAGGTCGGATGATCCACCACGTTCATGTTCATCTTGATGCCGACTGCCGCCAACTGTGACTGGATAACCTCCATGATCGGCAACTGCGAGGCGTTGCTCGACACCACCGAGGTGATCTCGAAGCCGTCGGGATGACCGGCCTGCGCCAACAAAGCCTTGGCCTTCTCAAGATCATATTCGTAGCCCCAGGAGCAGTCTTCGCCGAGATAGCCTGTCGGCACGACCGAGCAGCCCTTGGGGCCGACGTCGGCACCGACATAAGCGACGATGTCGTCGATCTTTATGGCGTGAGCAATCGCCTTGCGCACCTTGATGTCGTCCAGCGGCTTCACCGAGCGATTCAGATGCACCGTGCGGAACTCGCCGGGCAGGAAGATATCGACTTCGGCTTCATCGTTCCTTCGCGTCGTCTCGACCCAGCGCTGCTCGCGTTTGCCGTAGATGATATCCAGCTCACCCGAGGTGAAAGCCAGCTCCCGGCTCGAATCCGAAGGAATGAAACGGTACATGATGGTTTCGATCTTCGGGGTTCCGCGGAAATAGCCCCCATGAGCATCGAGGCGCACATGCTGTTGGGTGACCCGCTCGGTGAGCGCAAAGGGTCCGGTGCCGATCGGCTTGCTGTTGAAATCTGCACCCAGAGAATCGGCTGCTGCTTTGCTGACGATGTTGCCACCGTGATAGTTGGCCACCAGACCCAGGAAACCCGGCACCGGATAGGACAGTTCGACACGTACGGTTCGGGGGTCGACGGCGGTGATCTCTTCGAAACCATCGTAGGTGCCGGCAAAGGAAGATCGCTCCGGGTCCGCCGCGCGCTTCAACGAGTAGACCACGTCCTCGGCACTCAGTTCGCCCCAGTCGCCGTGAAACCTGACGCCTTCACGCAGCTTGAAAGTCCAGACCAGGCCATCATCGGAAACGCTCCAGCTCTCTGCCAGATCGGGCTCGATTTCCGCGGGGTTGGAACTGCCGGGCGGAAAGCGGACCAAGGCGTTGAACATCCACCCGACCAGGCCTTTGTCGGCGGTCGCGGTGGCGCGATGCGGATCCAGATTGGCGACGTCGGAGGTGTTAACCGCGACCCGCAGTGTCTCAGCCTGCGCGGTATCGACCTGAGGTACAGCCAGCGCCGCGACGGCCAGACCCAATATCCCAAAGACCCTGTTCCCCGTTCTCATTGCTTTGTTCTCCTTTTGACGGTCAACAAAGCTAGGGAGCCATCAGGCTATATGTCAAAGTCGTAAATCAGCCGATCGTATTCTGAAAAGTTATATAGAACTATTTGGGCAGAGGAAGCCAATCTTTAGAGAGCCTAATGGATACGACCAACGATCCAATTTGGAGACGGGGGACCGCGATACAAACGCCGTGGAACTTGGAGGACAATAGCGAATTGGGCGAGCTGATTGAGCAACTGACAATCAAAGGAGTGACTACTTTGAACTCGAAAACATCTGCTTGTCGGTCGCTGGGCAGACAAAGGTAGAGGTCGATTATTGGAACCATAGTTGGTGGATCCTCCGCTCTTTGATCATGGCTGGAATTGCCATCGCCGCCATCCGTTATTGACGCCCATCAAGGGCGAATCATCAACCCGGCGCGTGTCCGCTTTTGTCGCCTCGACCGATGTCGATGCAAGCTCAGAAGTTGCTGTGAACGCCGAGTTCGACAAGGACGACCTTACGGTTGAAGATCTGACCGTAGGTGCCAGCGAAGTCGAGGGTCCACGGTTGTTGATCCCCTGATACTCTGATTGGGGCTGAGTCGTTGAGTACGAGGGATGCCGGCGGGAGAACCGCCAAATCGGGCTCCGATTTGAACCTATAACACGCCGCAAGCTGTAGATTGCCTCACCTATATTTGGATTAGTCATTGGTATAGATAAGACTCTAGAGGTCTATGGACTTTTGTCGTAGACCACGACGATCACGATGTTGAGCACAGTCTCGTGAATTCTGGCACCACTTTTTCGGGTTGGATGCGGGGATAGGATTTGAACCTACGCAGACTGCGCTCCGGCTGTTCGCCGGTGCTCGCCCTTCGGTCTAGAAACGCTCCCCCGGAGCGTTTCCTTGACGCCCTCAGCCTTCAAGTTATGAGGGGGCACCTACCCACAGGAGGGCATGGCTTCAAGATCTGTCACCAGTAACCACAGAGGCCGACACTCGCTTATAATACCAGTCTGATGATCGGCAGGTATCCAAAAAAATCATCCAAATTCAGTCCCCCAAGACATCAACAGATTGCCGATACCATCTGCAAGGAGCCGCTTTGCGAATAGCAACGGCGTAGGATTTTAGCTTGTCCGTGGTGATCCGCTTCGGCGCGAAGTCCTGCTTCTTCAGCAAGTTCCGGAGCAATCGTCTCGCCGATTTGGCGCAGCGCTGTGGCTGCATCAGAAAGTCCAGCACCTCGCCTTCGTCGTCGACCGCGCGCCACAGCCAATGTCTCCGGCCGCGGATTTGATGACGATCTCATCGATATGCCAATGTGCTCTAACGCGCGGACGACTGCGGCGAAGGTTGACGGCGACCAGCCGCCCGAATTTCAGGAACCAGCGCCGCACCGTTTCGTTGGATACATCGATGCCACGTTCGGCCAGCAGATCCACGACATTACGAAACGACAGGGTAAACCGGGTGTAGAGCCAGACTGCGTATTGAATGATCACCGGTGAAAAACGACGACGCTTGAAGAGAATCGGGGTCACCCGGAGACCGTAGCGACCTCAGCCCGCCTCGCCCTCCGACTTAACGTGTCAATGCCCGCCGGCGCGATGCTGCCGGAACCGATCTATCGCATTCGCATAGACACGCCTGGGCCAATCGCAACCCTTGCTGATCGATCCAAAGCACCCCTGTACCACAAGCCTGAACCGGCGGCGACCACAGCCGAGAGCCCCGAAGTCGGTGACGCATTCAGGGAATCATCAATTGCAGAAAAAGTTGAGGCAGAACGAGCGTCATTGGGCGAGAACGACTTGCTCGAGCCCACCGCACCCCGGGAGTAACCGCGACCGACGATCCTGCCGACATCGTATCGGGGAGACATCGGCAAATCGTGGAATCCAAGCCTGGCGTTGCGTGCTCAGCCTTTACTATCCTTTGATCGGCCGGACGGGGCACCACCTAGGGGTCTATAGTGAAAGCGCCCCGGTCTGGACGACAGGACGGCGCGCTTGCATGGCATGGCCCTTATCGAAAGGCTGAGTCTCGCGCGTCAGTCACAGTCCCGCTGCAGTGACTGGAACTCTTCACCTGCGCAGATGTTGATCCAGCGAAGGAATCGATTGGTTGCGTCGCGCCGGCGGATCTAATGCCTGGGCGGGCCGGGAAAATTACCCGGAAGCGCAACTATTTTGGGGAGAAACGGCCCAAAAGCAGCTAGATTTCAGCTTCTCGGCTGGACCAGAGATCGGGCAGATGTCAGCCAAAGCAACAGTGGTTCGGGCGAAGGGATAGAATCAATAGCCTTGGGACGACAAATAACGGCGCGGAATCGGCTCCGCAGCCTGCAAACGGCCGCGCTTGCCGCCCTCCTCTGCGCCAAGCTTACCGGCTTTGCGGGTCCGGCGGCGGCACAGCAGGCACCGGAGTTCTTCAATGAACCGGACGCCCCGGCAGCGGCGGGGGCCGAAGAAGCAGCTGTTGACTACACGGTCAAGTTGACCGGAATCGAAGACGGCGATCTACAGTCGATCCTGGAGGCTTCTTCCCAACTGATCAGCCTGACCGACAACCCTCCGGCGACAACCATCGGTCTGCGTCGACGCGCCAAGGCGGATGTCGAGCGGCTGCAGGCCGCCCTGCGCTCGGAAGGATTTTATGCTTCACAGATCGACCTCGACATCGATACCCAGGCCCAGCCGGCAGTCGTTGACCTGATCATCCTGACGGGTCCGCGCTACAGCCTCAGATCCTATGAAATCAGCTACGTGGAAAACACCCCGCCGCCAGAGGACGTGCAGCCGATGCTTGGCGACATCGATATCCGGATCGGCATGCCGGCGCGGGCCCCGGCCATTGTGGCCGCCGAGCAGAACCTGGTTAACCTGCTGCTGGAACGGGGCCACCCCTTCGCCCACGTGGCCGAGCGAAAGACCTTCGTCGATAACGAGAAGATGGAGATGACCGTGCGGCTCGCCGTCGCTGCGGGCCCCAGGGCTACCTTCGGGCCGCTTTCCTTCGAGGGGCAGGAGCAGGTCCGAGCAGATTACCTGCAGCGCATCGCCGAGTGGCCGGAAGGCACCCTCTACGACCGCAGGATTGTCCGTCAGATGCAAAGAAAGATCTCGGAAACCGGCCTCTTTTCAACGGTCAACGCCGAAACGGACACGGCGCCCAAGGCCGATGGCTCGCTGCCGGTGACGGTCACTCTTGTCGAACGCGAACACCGCTCCATCGGCATCGGGGCTTCGATCTCGTCGGATATCGGGGCGGGCGGCGAGGTTTTCTGGGAACACCGCAACTTCTTTGGGGAGAACGAAAGGCTGCGCGTCAGCGGCACCGGTTCCCTTATCGAACAAACCGGCAGGATTGATTTTCGCAAGCCTGCCTTTCTCAGGCCCGATCAGGCGCTGCTGGCAGACCTCACCGGCGGTTTCCAGGACAATGACGCCTTCGAGCGCCAATCGATCGAAGGACTGGTCGCGCTGGAGCGCTCGGTGCTGGAAAACTGGCGTGTTTCGGCGGGTGTTTCGGCCGGCTATGAGATCGTCGACGAGAATGCTAACGGACAGACCGGCGAGCGCCAGTTCACGCTTTTCGGCCTGCCCCTGACCGCCGCCCGGGACACCACCGACGACCCTCTCGACCCCGCCAGTGGAACTCGCTTGCTGTTCTCCCTCACCCCCACGACCGGCGTTGGCGACGAATCCCTGCTCTTTCTTACGGCCGTGGTCGGCGGCTCGGCGTACTATGCGATCGACGAAGCGGAGCGTTTCGTGCTGGCCGGCCGAGCAAGGGTCGGCTCGATCGTCGGGGAGGAAACCGAGGTCCTGCCGGCGAATCGGCGGTTCTATGCCGGTGGCGGCGGATCGATCCGCGGCTACGAGTACCAACTTGTGGGCCCGCTTGACGATGACGACGATCCCTTCGGCGGCTCTTCCCTCGTCGAATTGGGCGCCGAAATTCGGGTTCGGGTGACCGATGAGATCGGCGTGGTGCCTTTCATCGATGGCGGTACGGTCTATGATGACCCCTGGTTCAACGGTGATGACCCGCTGCGCTGGGCAGCGGGCCTGGGTCTCAGGTACTTTACCGGCTTCGGTCCGGTCCGCCTGGACGTCGCCTTTCCCCTCAACCGGCGCGACGACGTCGATGACGCATTCCAGTTCTACGTAAGTTTCGGACAGGCCTTCTGAGATGAACAGGGCAAGAATGGTGCTGAAAAGGCTGGCCATCGGGTTCAGCGGTCTGGTGCTGTTCACCGCTGCCGGCGCTGGCCTGGGCTACGGCTGGCTGCAAAGCGACGGCGGGCGTGACTGGCTGGTCCGCCAGATCGAAGCAGCCGTCAGCACCCCCGGCGAAACAGAAGTCTCGATCGGCCGGATTGACGGCGATCTGCTGGGATCGTTGAGCGCCCACGATTTGGTATTGAGTGATGCGGCCGGCCCCTGGCTTACCGTCTCTATGCTGGAGATCGACTGGCGGCCCTGGCGGCTGTTGGGCCAAACCCTGGACGTCGAGGCCTTGTCGTTGACCGCCATCGACATCCCCCGCCCGCCGGTCAGGCCGGAGGGGATTCCCGATGACAGCACGGGGACCGGCGATCTCCGCGATCTGGTGGATTTTCCGCTGAACGTCAGGATTGGACGACTCGCCGCCGACAAGATTTCTCTCGGCCCGTCGGTTCTGGGGCAGACCGCAAGCTTCACCCTGACCGGCGAGGCCCAGGGCGCAGACAGCGGCCCGCTCTCTGCGGCGCTCGACCTGCGCCGCCTCGATGGGCCGGAGATGCGGGTGCGGGCAGATCTACGCTACGATCCCAAGAATGATTCCCTGACCGCTGAAGTCGATGCTGCAGAGGCTCCCGGCGGCATCCTCCCCAGCCTGCTGGGCACGCCGGACCTGCCCGGCACCGAACTGACGCTGGCCGGCAGCGGCCCCCTCACCGCCTGGGACGGCGACTTCGCCTTTTCCCTCGGCAAGGTCGTGCAGGCGCAGGCCGATATCGCGCTGCGGCGAACCGATAACGGCGACCTCGGCTTTCTGCTGAAAGGGCACAGCGAGGTCCAGCCGGTGCAGCAGACCGCCGCCCTGGACCTGATCACCGGACGCAGCGAAATTATCTTCGACGGCAGCTGGCAGGAAGCCCGGCGCCTGCAACTCGACCGCCTGGCGGTGACGAACGATACCTTCCGCCTGTCGACTGATGGCAAGATAGACATGGCATCGGACATCCTCGACCTGGCCCTGAAAGTTGAAGCCGGCGAAAGCATGGCGCTTGCCACGCTGCTGGGCCTGGACCGCCTCGACCAGTTGTCCGCCGACATTCTGCTGAGCGGCACGCTCAACCGGCCGCAAGCGGAAATCAAGCTGCAGACCGGTGGCATCGGTAACCCCGATTTCGAAGCCGGCACCGCAGAGGCAAGCGGCCGGCTGACGGCGGAGAGCGATTTCCTCAACGAGGTTCCAGTCGTTGCACTGGCACTGCAAGGACAGCTGGAGGCGCTGCGCCTGCCCGGCCAGGACGCCGTCAACCAGCTGCTCGGCCCCCGGCTCACCTGGGTTTTGGATGCGCAAGTCGATACCGGCAGCCTGTCTCTCGACATCGACAGACTGGAAGCCACGACCGAGGCAGCAACGGTTTCGGGCAGCGGGCAGGCCAGCGCCGAGGCGGGGACGGCGACGCTCGAAGTTGCCGTTGAAGTGACCGAGTTGGCCGCTCTGCAACCGCTGACCAGTATCTCACTTGGCGGCGCCGCGCGCCTTGCCGGGCCGCTGACGGTAGAGGACTTCGGCAATCGTCTTGCCGCCGAGCTGCGGGGCCGCTGGGATCGGCCATCCAGCGACATAGCCTTGATCGCCGCCGCCGCCGGCAGGGGCATGGGCCTGACGACCCGCTTGACGTTCGACGGCAGCAGCCTGCGCATTGAGGAGGTGACCGGACGGTCGAACGCCGCCGACGTCACAGCCAGCTTGGCGATCACAGCCGACGCGGAACTCCGCGACGCCCGCTACAGTCTTCGTCTGCCCGATGCGGCTGTGCTCGCAGAAGCGCTGGGCATCGACACCGCCGGCGTGGCGACGGTCGAAGGGCAAGCGGCAGGACCTTTCGATACACTTGATGTCAGTGGCGAGGCGCAGCTCGAGGGGCTGACGGTCGAAGGGCAGACATTGAGGCAGTTGGCCGCGACCTACCGGCTGCGTATCGCCGGTGCGGAAATTGACGGGCCGGTGACCCTGGCCCTGACGAGCCCCCTGGGTCCGCTTGAAGGGCGCAGCGAACTGCGGCTGCGCGATGACAGCCTGACCCTGGCCAACTTGGCGGCCACCCTGCCGGAGACCGCCATAAACGGTGAACTTGTCGTGCCGCTTGATGGCGGCGATCCGGTCGCGGCACTGCAGGTCATGTTTGACGACCTTGGCCCCTGGCTCAGCCTGGCCGAGCTTTCGGGCGGCGGCCGGGGAAAACTGGATGTCAGACTGAACCGCAGCGGTGAAGCCGCGCCGGTGATGGTGAGCGCCGCGCTTTCCGGGGTTACGCTGCAGCCGGGGGAAGATGCTGCAGCAGTCAGTGCCGAAAGCCTCACTTTCAAGCTGCAGGCCCAGGACCTGGCCTTGGCGCAGCCGGCAGGTTTCGCGATCACAGCCGATACTCTGCGCTGGCAGGGTCTCGATGCCCGGCGTGTCGACCTCGACGGCAAGGGCACAATCAGCGACCTTGAATTCAGACTCTCCGGCGCCGGTGACTGGATCGAGCCCTTCGAACTCTCCGCCGCGGGCCGCGTAGCGCAGCAGGCCGGCACAGTGACCCTGGCGCTCAACCAGGCGGCAGGCCGGCTGTTCGGCGAAGCGCTCACCCTGCGCGATACGGCCACCCTCACCCTGGCACCGACCGAGACGCGGCTGACCGGTCTCGACATCACCTCCGGCAAGACCCGGCTGACCGCAGAGGTCCGGTTGGGGGATCGTGACATCGCCCTGGCGGCGAGGCTGGATGCACTGCCGCTGCGACGCGTCGATGCCTTCTGGGAGTCCGGCGTCGACGGCCTGGTCACTGCCGAGGTCAACCTGCAGGGCCCTCTCGACGATCCGACCGGCACGGCCAGCCTGAGCGCCAGGGAACTGCATCCGCGCGGCAGCACGGACATTCCCACGCTCGACCTGACGGCAAAGGCTGACTGGCGCGGCGGGCGTGTGAAGCTGGACGGGCAGCTTGGCGGGGCCGATGTCGCTGCCGCTGGCTTCAGCGCCGATGCGCCGCTCAACCTGAGCGCCGAAGGCGCCATCGAGGTTCCGCCCCAGGCGCCGCTTTCCGGTCAGATTGAATGGTCCGGCGATATCACCGCGCTGCTTCTTTTCGTGCCCCTGCCACAGCATCGGCTGAAGGGCGAGGCTGCCATGGCCCTGAAGGTCAGTGGCACAGCGGGCGCACCGACGGTGAACGGTACCGTCATGCTGGACCAGGGACGCTATGAAAACGTGGAAACCGGGACAATTCTGAATGACATCACTCTGCGCGCCGAGGTCGCCGACGACCGGATGACGCTCGCGAGCCTCACCGCCAATGACGGGGCCGGTGGTCAGGTAACCGGCAAGGGCCGGCTGGCTATCGATCCCGCCCAGCAATTCCCCTTCGAGATTGCGGTCCAGCTTGAGAAGCTGAATGCCCTACGCCGCGATGACGTAACCGCTGTCGCCAGCGGCAGCGTGGAAATCGACGGCACGGTGGAGGCCCCCCGTGTGGTCGCCCGGCTGACGACGGAGACCGTCGAAGTCAGCCTGCTCAACAACCTGCCGCCCAACGTTGTCAGTCTCGACGTCATCGAGATAAAAGACGGCGTGGTTCAGACCAACCCGGAGCAGGAAGATGCGGCGCCGGCAGTCGATGCCGCTCTCGACATCGTCATCGACATGCCACGGCGGGTTTTTGTGCGCGGGCGTGGGCTGGACTCAGAATGGGCCGGCCGCATTTCCGTGCAGGGCAGCGCCGCCGACCCCGTTGTCACCGGCGACCTGTCGATCGTTCGCGGCCGCCTCGACGTGATCGGTAAGGCTTTCGATCTGCAGGCCGGCAGAGTGGTTCTGCCGCAATCCACGTCCAGCGAGCCGACCCTGGATGTGACCGCCGTCCACAAAGGCCAGGAACTGGAGGTTACCGCGCGGCTCAGCGGCCCCCTGACCAAGCCGGAGCTGACGCTGACATCCTCCCCCGAGGTGCCGCGCGACGAAATCATTTCCCGCATTCTGTTCAACAAGTCAGCCGCCAGCCTGACCGCTGCCGAGGCGGCCCAGCTTGCCATCGCGTTAAGGGACCTGACGGGCAACGGCGGGGGCACAGACATCCTTGGCTTTGCCCGCCGCACCCTCGGCGTCGATGTCCTGCGGGTGGAAACGGCCGGGGGCGGCCCTGCCCTTGAAGCCGGAAAGTACCTGACCGATGGCGTCTATGTCGGCGTCAAGCAGGGCGCGTCATCGCAATCCAGCGCCGCCGGCGTGGAGGTCGAGCTGACGCCCAACATCACGGTGGAGAGCGAAGTTACCGGCTCCGGAGCCAGTAAATCCGGTGTGCGCTTCAAGTGGGACTACTAGAGCAGATCTCTGTCGGATGGAATCGCCGAAGGCGATCCATCGACCGGGTGAATCTGCTCTAACTGTTTGATGGCGATCGGATTCACATGTTTTGGCGCAACCACGAAGTGGTTCCGTCAAAACATGATCCGATCTAGCAGGCTGCTGAAAAAGGGCTCGCCGAAGTCTTTTGGTCGTGATTCTCTATGGCGTTTGGTTTGCGATCATGGAGGGCGCGATGCGGGGCGAGGATCGGGAGAGCGGAGCACTATTTTCGTATGT
>NZ_JAAQPH010000021.1 GCF_011683915.1 Pelagibius litoralis | reverse complement strand
CGGCTGACCTTGAAACGTACTGCGCCGGCCAGACCCATGGCAGCGGTGAGGCCCGTGCCTGCTTGGAGGCCAACAAGGACAAGGTCTCGGCAGCTTGCAAAGCGGCGTTGGATGCCACAGGCGGCGGGCAGGGCCAAGGCAGGGGTAATAAAACGACCCCGCCTCAATAAAATTGGCCCCGGGGCCGGCACTGGAAACCAAGGGCCATTTCTGACCGGACTCGGCCCTAAGACACGCCTCAGAAGCCAGCTGCTGACACGGCGCTCGCAATAGTCTCAGTTCGACCCTGAGCGGCCGTTCGGCTGAAACGACGCGAACGGCCGCTATGCGGAGATAGTGTTGAAAAAGTCTGTTGATTGGACGGTTTGGCGCTGATTCACTCGATAAGAGAGTGGAGGTTTAGCGATGATGGGACCAAGACAGGTGGCGCAGGGCGCGCTTTTCTACGAGTTCTCGATCGAGGAGTTTGTACCAAAGGATCATCCGCTACGCGGAATTGATCGCTTCCTAGACCTGTCCAGTGTCCGCCCGCTCCTCGCGCCATCCTATAGCTCGCATGGTCGCCCTTCGATTGATCCCGAACTGATGATCCGGATGTTGCTGCTTGGCTATTGCCAAGGCATCCGGTCTGAGCGTCGGCTTTGCGAAGAAGTGCATGTGAACCTGGCCTACAGATGGTTTTGCAAATTAGACCTGGCCGATCCTGTGCCCGACCATTCGACTTTCTCAAAGAACCGGCATGGTCGCTTCCGAGAAAGCGGCGTGTTCCGTCATCTGTTCGAGACGGTTCTGCAATGCTGCATCGATGAGGGTTTGGTGGGCGGCGACAGCTTCGGCGTCGATGCGAGCCTGATCCCTGCCAACGCCAACCAGACGCGCGGCGTGGACAGCAAGGAAGGCTTGCCTCTGGAGCTCACATCCCGTGCTTTGGACGAGTATCTCGAGACGCTGGATGATGCCGCTTTTGGCGCATCCACTAAGGCTGTCCCCAAATACATCTCGCCAGTCGATCCGGCGGCACGCTGGACGGGAGCCGACGGTGGTGCGGCGTTCTTCGCGTACTCGACCAACTATATGGTTGATCTGGATATTGCCGTGATCGTCGATGTGGAACCAACCGTTCCGATCCGACCCGCAGAGACGCTGGCCGCGCGGCGTATGATCGACCGAGTGCACGACCGGTTCGGCCTTAAGCCAGATAAACTGGTGGGAGACACCGGCTACGGATCGGCGGAGATACTGGGCTGGTTGGTTGAGGAACGTCGCATCGCCCCGCACATCCCTGTCTGGGACAAATCCAAACGTACAGATGGCACATTCTCGCGGGACGACTTCAATTACGACCCTCTTGCCGACCGCTACACTTGCCCGGCAGGTAAGACACTGGAGAAGTCGCGGCGCAACTTCACCAAACCCCGCGCCACCAACGTCAGCAAAGACGGTCTGATCCGATATCGGGCTAGCAAACAAGACTGCGATGGCTGCGCCTTGAAAGCCAAATGCTGTCCGACACAGCCCGCCCGAAAAGTGCTCCGATCAGTGCACGAAGCGGCGCGCGATATCGCCCGAGATATCCGCAAAACTGACGCCTACATGACATCGTTTATCCAGCGACGAAAAGTCGAAATGCTCTTTGCCCACCTCAAGCGATACATCGGCCTGAGTATGATGCGGCTCCGTGGACCCAAAGGCGCAAACGAACAGTTCCAACTCGCTGCAACCGCCCAAAACCTCAGAAAACTGGCGAAGCTGGTACCGGAACCGGTGCAAACCTAGAGAACAAGGGCAATTCACCTCGGTTCGGCCAAACGCTAATCCACATCAGACACCGACTTCTTCAACACTATCCGGACAAAGCAGACTTTAGCCGTACCTTCAAAAAGTGTTAGCCCTATGGCATCATTTACTGATGATCTATGTGTTGACCTATCCAAAATTTGAGATTCACACCACACAAGTACTCGACCAGTTCCGTGCGCAAAATGAGCCTGAACGTGCTAAGCTGGTGGCACCCCACTTAACTCTGATGTTTGGTGTGAAGGGTGTCGAACCGCAAGAAATCGTTACCCTTTGCCGCGATGTCGTTGAGGCAATGCCTCAGTTCCAAGTAACGCTAGACCGCTTCGAAATGGACTATGACTCCATTGAAAAAACTCATAAAATTTATCTGCTTTGCGGTAAAGGTCGAGAACAGGTCATTGCGTTGCACGAGGCGCTTTATCAAGCAAAGTACAGGTCTCAGCTGAGATTAGGTATCCCTTACCAACCGCACATGACCGTCGCTACCAATAAAGATCAGTCAGCTTTGAAGGCGACAAAACTCTCTTCACTTGGAGAGTTGCCTATAGCTGGCACGATCGAGAAAATTGACGTCGTAGCTGTCCGATCCGGCAAACTTAGGTCATTAGAAACAGTCACCCTAGATGGGTAACTCTGGGCTCAGACCAGCCATTCGCTGCAAACTCGACGAATGACTGGTTCTGGCCGAACCTTGCCGCCGACGGCGATGGGTCGAGCAAGGCCAGTCGAGGCCACCACAAGCGGCTCAAGTCGACCCTTACGGGACGTTGATGATCGAAGGTTCGAACGTCAGAATTGGGATCGCATAGCGGCCGTCCAGATGCAGCGAGCAACAAAGCTGTTGAGTGCCGGAGGACACTACGTCTTTTTCCCTGACAACCAGCTTCGGTCTTCCGGCATGGTCTCCAATGCTGCTGCGTCAGGCGGAATGATCACCCATGGCTGGGCGCTGCGAACGAAGACGTGGTGTGTCGGACGAAGCCAGCTCGTATCGTCCAATGTACCTAGCTTCAGACTTACTTGGTCAGGGCTTCTGTCGGCTTTGTGGTGAATGCGCGTGCCGCAGTCCGGGCAAAATGAATTTGTGAAGGTCTGACCGCTATCAGCCCTTCGCTCGAAGCATTTTAGCTCGCCTTTCAACAAGTGAAAATCTTCGGTAGGAACCCGCATCGCCATCCCAAAGGCGCTTCCCGACTGAGTTTGGCAGATTGTGCAGTGACAGGCATAAATCACCACCGCCTCGCTTGTTACCCGGTAACGGACGGCCCCGCATTGGCAACCGCCGTCGAAAGGAGGATGCATTCTCTTTCTCCAACTTCTAGTAGGTACTACGTCTCAGTCCATAGCACAGTTTGCGACGAGTGGTTGGGGGGTGAAGGCCGCGAGGTGTGCCTGGTTGTGCGATCGGCTGCTTTCTGATCCCAAACCTGCCGCCCAGGCAGCCAACTCGACTATTGACCGCCATGGAGGCCGAAAGCGGGGTTCCAAAACATGACCGCTCCTGGCCAATGTAGATGGCGCAAGCGACCCGAAGCGGTCGTTGACCACAGGCATCTGAACAACGGCTAAAGCGGACCAAGCTGCCATTCGGGTGCAGCGCGGGTCGGTTATGGCGCCAGGTGCGGCCAGTGTTCCGCAAGCGCCTCCATGGCGAATCGTGGCGGCAGTGCATGCTCGCCCTCCGGCATGACTGCGGTTTCCACGCGCCGTCCCGCCAGTTGCAACGCCGCAAGCATGCGCGCGCGATCCTCAGACGGAGCCTGCGGATCCCGTGCCCCGTGGACGATCAGAACGTCGCAGCGTCCGCGCGGCGCTTGAACGACCCCTGAGCGAGCGCGCAAGGCGTCGAGGTTCCGACCCGCCTCTCGCTCCTGGTTCGCTAGGATTGCGTTCGCCAGCTCAGCATTGCCTCCGGGCGCACCGGCGCGAACCCACGATACCCACCCCTCCATGTCATACGTGCCGCTTTGCAGAACTAGCACGCCTGGCTCGGGCGCCCCATCCACGAATGCGCATGATGCGGCGACTGCGCCGCGACTGATGCCCCAGACGATGGACCGTGTGGGGTCCGCTCCGCGCTCGACCAGGTGCCGGAACGCGATGCGCAAGGCAGCCTGGGTCCGCGGTCCGCAACAGTCGGGCGGACCCGAACTGCCACCGTAACCTGGTTGCGAGACCGCCGCCGCGATCCAGCCCCGTCCCGTCAGCCGCTCGATCAGCGGAGGCGTCAGCCGTCCGCGCCCGCCGGGACGTTCGGGGAACTGGTGACCGTGCACGATCAGCAGCGCCGGCCTACGCTCACCCCGCTGATCGTCGGGCTCGGCAACGAACAGTTCGACAACCCCGCTACGGTGGTCTCGAAGACGGATCGTCCTTGGTTCGGGAATCGTCACTCAGATTCCTGCGTCCTTCGCTGACTGCCGGTTCTGGAGCCACCCAAGCATAGTGCCGTGAAGCGATATTCCACAGTAGGCGCGAAGGCTGACCTTCGTTTACGCCGCAGCATTGGGCTGTGAGGGCTCAATGTGGTCATTGTGGCACCCGTCAAAAATGGCCGTTCCTGGCCGGGAAGCGACCGTCTTTGACGGCCGCCTCCCACTGCACCGCATCAGACCTCTGTTTGCTCCGCTATTTCAAGGGCATCATCGACCTCAATGCCGAGGTACCTAACGGTGCTCTCCAGTTTGGTGTGGCATAGCAGCAACTGCACCGCCCGGAGATTCTTGGTCCGCCTATAAATCAGGGTGGCCTTTGTCCGCCGCAACGAATGAGTACCGTACTAATGAGGGTCAAGGCCGATACTCGCGGTCCAAGACTTCACAATTCGAGAATACTGGCGGGTGGAGAGATGCGGAGACCGCCGCATGCGGCTCGGAAAGAGGAAATCATCGGCTGTCAGTCGTGCGCGTTCGATCCAAGCCACCACCGCATCCCGGGTCGGCTCCGTGATCTCAAACTGAACCGGCCGGCCCGTCTTCCTCTGAACAATCGTTGCCCGCGGCGCGACCCGCCCTCCGTGGGCAAGGTCCGTGACACGCAGCCGCACAAGATCGCAGCTCCGTAGCTTGCTATCTATTGCTAGATTGAAGAGGGCAAGATCTCTTGTCCGGTCGGCCAGCTGTAACCGTACTCGAATGGCCCAGATCTCCTTACGTTTGAGCGGTGGCTTCTAGCCGGTCAGCCTGCCTTTGTTCTAAGGAACCTTGCCGGACTGGCCGCATAGGAAAGTACTCATGTGTCAGCTCCTTTTCCCGGAAAAGGAGCTTGGTTCGCTCATGGGGGCAGTGTCAGAGCAAAACAGCTTGAGCTGGTGATATGGCTCTCGTAGCCTCCGGCCATGCAAAATCCCTTCCGCTATTTCAACAGCACACCCGAAGTGATCCGCCTCGCGGTGATGCTTTATGTCCGCTATCTCTTGTCGCTCAGGCAGGTCGAAGACCTGCTCTTCGAGCGCGGTATCGGCATCTGCCATGAAACTGTCCGGTTCTGGTGGAACCGCTTCGGCCCGATGTTCGCAGCTGAGATCAGGAGACGGCGCCTTCACCACAGATCGTTTTCGCACTGGCGTTGGCACCTGGACGAAGTGTTCGTGCGGATCAACGGCGAGACGCACTATCTTTGGCGTGCTGTCGATCACGAGGGCGAGGTGCTCGAGGTCTTCGCTAGCAGACGTCGGGACCGCAAAGCTGCGCTGACGTTTTTGAAGCGGACGATGAAACGCTATGGCCGGCCGTGGATGCTGGTGACCGACCGGCTGCGATCTTATGGCGCTGCGATCAAGGCCCTTGGGCTCGTGGGACGCCATGTGTGTGGTCGCTGGCTCAACAATCGGGCTGAGAACTCCCATCAACCGTTCCGACGACGCGAAGGTGCCATGGCTCGGTTTCGGGACATCAATACCCTACAGAAGTTCGCTTCTGTCCACGCTTCGATTTGCAACCATTTCAACCACGATCGTCATCTCAATCGCCGCGAAATCTTCAAGCAGACCCGGTACGCCGCCCTGGCCGAGTGGCGTCTTCTGGCGAGCTGAGTGCCAGAGGTCTCCATGCTTCGCTGGCTAGGTCAAGTTTGTCTGACGGCACCAGATCAGCTCCTCTGGTACACTCCGGTTTGTGACAAAGCCCAAGGCACGATTGCCAGTATACCTGGCGCTCCGGCGAGTATCGGACTCGATCTGGAGTGGGTCCGTGACATCTACCTTAAGATTAATAATACAATTTGATGTTCGCGTATATTGAGTTTGTGGGTTTGGAGGAGAGGCCGTATCGTTTTGCGTTAGGGTAAGGAGCGATTGGGAGAGCTATTTCGAGCTTTGCCCTTCCCAGCAGATTTTTAGCTGTTTCAATTGGCTGTCTGGTGTTGTTTCCTGTTTTTTTAAAAGAAAGGGTGGAGATGGCAAAGCCCACGATAAAAGCGGACAAGTCCATTGAAAGCGAGCTCGGAAACAGCGGAAACATCGACCAGATCCGAGAGATTCTGTTCGGCGCCGCACAACGTGATCAGGAAAGCCGCAACACGCGACTGGAGAACCTGATCGAGCGGAAGAGCACTGAAGCGGCCCAGCGTTTGGAGAAGGCACAGGCGACCTTCGACAGAAAGATGGACAAACTGTCAACTGATCTGAACGCTCGCCTGGATCAGCTTATACAGAAACTCGGCCAAGTAGAGTCCACGGCGAGGGAAGAGATTGCCGCCGGTGGCCGGGAGCTGACCGAGATGATCAATGGTTTGGATGATCGCCTTAGCAGGGATATACAAGAGCAGGGCGAACGCTTTGAAAGGGATCTCGAAGCAGTTCGAGACGAGCTGGCCAACGCCGTCGATCGCTTGGATCGCGACAAAGCAGGCAATCTCAATCTGGGCGACCAGCTGATAGAAGTAGGCATGCGTCTGAAAGGAGACCCAACCCTCAGCAAGATCGAGAAGTCCCTCAGTGGTCTGCTGAACGGCCAGCCGGATGAGAAAGCCTGAGGAGGAGATCAAGCGGCTTCTTCTGGAGGCCGAGCTTGATCTGCTTGAGGAACTCAAGGATCGCTGTGGGCAGCTTGAGACCAGGGTCGGGGACAGCCCGGCGTTGCGTCAGAGCGTCCGCGCGGTGATTCTTGATGTACTGCGGGATGCCGGCGTAGAGGACCATGACCGCTTGGCAAAGGTGATGGCACCCCTGGTTCTGACCTCAATGCGCGAAGAGATCCGCAATTCATCTGACATGATGGTTGACGCACTCTATCCGATCACCGGGCGGCTTGTCGCCGCAGCGGTCGGTAATGCTTTTCGTGAGATGATGGAAACCCTCAACGAGAAGCTCGATGAGGGTTTCTCTCTGGAGCGCTGGAAGACCCGCCTCCGCGCTAAGGCCACCGGCCGCTCCGAGGCCGAGCTGCAGCTACAAGGCAATCCACCCTTCGAATTCCAGGATCTGCTGATCATTCATCGCCAGACCGGCTTGTTGATTGCCCGTGCAAGAAACGTTGAGGAAACGCTCGAGGGAATCGATAGTGAGCTTGTCGGCGGTATGCTGACCGCGATTATGACTTTCACGCGTGATGCGATGGGGAACTCGAGCTCAGACGAGTTGAGGACGCTGAGTTTCGGCACCTCGGAGCTTTTCCTGAGAACTTCGCCGGCGATCATTCTGGCCGTGCAGGCGAAGGGTTCGGCACCCGCAGCTTTTGAGGCGGCGCTTGAGGCCCTGTTCTGTAGTTTCGTCGAGACCTGGGGCGACGTCCTGCGCGGCTATGACGGCGCACTTGATAATGCCGACCGTAAGGCCCTGATCGAAGACCTGCAGCGCCGCTTCGGCGCCTTGGACGAGGCCCGCCGGAACAAATTTCGCGGTCGCTCCTACAAGGGGCCAGCCGTGGCCGGGCTTGTCGCCGTCATTCTTGTCGGTTGGTTCGGCTATCACGGCTAT
This sequence comes from Pelagibius litoralis, assembly GCF_011683915.1. Lineage (GTDB taxonomy): Bacteria > Pseudomonadota > Alphaproteobacteria > Kiloniellales > Kiloniellaceae > Pelagibius > Pelagibius litoralis. The sequence continues at coordinate 95,045 of NZ_JAAQPH010000021.1, read as the reverse complement.
CAAGCGTGGCGATTCTCGGATATTGAGATCACAGCGCATGATGCGATCGCGAGGACAGCTGTCTTGCAAGGCTATCCGGTCAACGCGCGTCTGGACCCGGATACGGAAAGGCTTCATGTCACGGGCTTTCTGCCGGACGAGGCTGCGCGGGCTGGGCTAGTACGGGCTCTTTCCGAAGCGCTGCCGGAGATCGAGACCGCATTTACCATTGCCGTTCTGCCAACGACCGATGTGTCTGGTCTTCGTCAGGCACTAGAAACAGTGGACCAGCGGCTGGCGGATCTACAGGAAGAAGAGTTGACGCGGGTCGACGATCGCTTAAGCATTCTGGACGATCGACTTGTGCCGCTTGAGCTGGCAAGACCGAGCGAAACCGACCGGCTTCAGGTTTGGGTTTCGCGGGAGGCGGTCTTTTTCTCTGCGGGAACCACCTTAAGGAACCCAGACCGCGCGCAAGCGAAGCTTCGCGCGCTTGCGGGACTAATGGGGAGGGCACCGGCGGCGCTGCGCCTACGTGTGGTCGGATACTCCGACAGTGCCGGCAGCCCGGCGCAAAATCTCCGGGTTTCGCAAGACCGCGCAAGGGACATCTCGCGTCTTCTATCTGGGCTGGGCTTGCCTGAGAGCCGGCTGCTTACCGTCGGTCGTGCAGCTGAGCGGCCGCTCAGCAGTTCCAGCGGCGTCGACAGTGAGAACCGACGTGTGGAGTTCGAGGTCGTCTTACCGGACGAGGGCTAGGCGGCAAATGACCATCAGCAAGAAGATCTGTATCGTTGGCGCCTTTGCGGTCGGCAAGTCCTCGCTGGTACGCCGCTATGTGCTCAAAGAGTTCACCGAAGACTACCAAGCCACACTGGGGGTGAACGTTTACAAGTATGTCGACCAAGTGGAAACGCTGGATGGTGGCCTCGAAACGGTTAGTCAAATTCTCTGGGACATCGAAGGAAGCCAGCAAAAGGTCGAGCTCCTGAACACCTACCTTCGCGGCGCGGCTGGCGCCTTGGTTGTAGGCGATGTCACCCGGCCCGATGCACTGGAGTCGATGGCCGCGCATGCGGAGCATTTTCTGAAGGTTCAGCCGGGCCGTCCGGTTGTATTTGCGCTCAACAAAGTCGACCTGCTGGATTCGGTCGAAAGCGCGCCGGATGGTCGGGTGCTCACGGATCAGTTCGGCGGCCGTGCTTTGCATACCTCTGCAGCAACCGGGGCGGCGGTGCCCGAGCTCTTTCACGTGCTTGCCAGTAGAATTCTCGAGATCGGAGCCTAGGACACTTGGCGCGAAAATTGCCTAGAAGCATGAAGAAGCGAAACCAACCAGCCGGAGTACTGAATTGCGTGCAGCAAACAAGGATGGGATCGGTGCTGTTTCAGACAATTCATTTGGGCGTTTATGCTTGATATGACCGACTTGTCACCGCCCGCGCTCCAACCGGCAATCGATCAACTGCTCTCTTCCGGCAAGCTCGGGGTTGTGCTTTTGGACAAGAGACGGCAGGTGGAGGCCTGCTTTGGCGTTTTGGCAACCTGGGTTCCGCTGGACTGCGACGCCTGTGAGGCGATGCCCTTCTTGATCGGTTACGAGGATATGCTGGATGCCGTCAGCCGTGGCGAGGAAAAAGGTTTCGATCTGCCGAACCTGGGCTTGATAGATGCCAAAGGCCCGCCGTCGAATGTGCTTTCGATACAGGCCTTTCCGAAGAAGGGAGAGCACGGTGTCGTGCTCTATATACAAGATGCTACGGATATGGCGACGCTGGAACAACGCGTCCTACAGCAGCGTAACGAACTTGCGTTGGCCGAACGGGCGCTTCGCCAGGCAACCCTCGAGGCAGAGGCCGCTAGCCGGACGAAGTCGGCGTTCCTGGCGAACGTGAGTCACGAACTCCGAACGCCATTGAACGTGATTATCGGCAACGCGGAGATCCTCAGCAGCGGTGCAGAGCGCGATCATCCACGAGAAGATTTTGCTCTCTACGTCAAGGATATCTATGACAACGGCCATTATCTGATGGACCTGATCAACGACCTATTGGATCTCTCCAAAGCCGAGGCAGGACGCATGGACCTGGTGGAAGAGGAGGTCGATCTTGCGGATCTGGTTGCCGAGACGCTGGCGCTTGCCAAGGCGCTGCCCTTTGCCAAGCGGTTGAGCTTCGTCCAACGAATGGAATCGCCCCCTATACTACTGCATGCAGATCGTCGGCGGTTGAAGCAGGTGATGCTGAATTTGCTAAGCAACGCCAGCAAGTTTACCCCGGACGGTGGTGAAATAATCGTTCATGCGCACACCGGCGACGATGGCCTCGTTCTCAAGGTGAAGGACAACGGCATCGGCATTGCGGTGCAGGACCTGGCCCGCTTGAACGAGCCCTTCGTTCAACTAACCAGTTCCGGAAACAGCATAGGAGGCACGGGTCTGGGCCTTCATCTGGTCAAGACCATGGTCAAGCTCCACCAGGGTCACGTCGAAATTGAGAGTGTTCCCAAAGCTGGGACCTGCGTTACCCTTACTTTTCCCATGGCGCGTGTCGTGCGCTAGACCATCGCGAAGGGCTGAGATCTTTGGAGTACAAGATTCTCCTCGTGGAAGATACGGTGGCGCTGGCCAGAACATACAAAGGGTTCCTGCGGGACGAGCCTTACATCGTTCAGCATCTCGAGAAGGGGGGCGAGGCGCTCGAAGCGATCGGCAATGAACTGCCGGATGCCGTCGTGCTGGATCTCAGGCTTCCGGATATGAACGGCATGGAAGTTCTGGAGAAACTTACGGCGAGCGGTGTCGCCTGTCCGGTCATCGTGATCACGGCGCACGGCTCCATGCGTACGGCGGTCGAAGCGATGCAGGCCGGCGCGAGCGACTTCCTCGTAAAACCGTTTAGTGCAGACCGTCTCAAAGTGACGCTCAAGAACGTTCTCGAAAAGCAGCAGTTGATCCGAACGGTCGAGACCTATCGGGACAGGATCGACCGCAGGGCGTTTGAAGGCTTTGTCGGGTCCAGCTTGGCGATGCAGGCTGTCTATCGCGCCATCGAGAGTGCTGCGGCAAGCGACGCGACTGTTTTCGTCACCGGCGAGAGTGGAACAGGCAAGGAGCTCTGTGCGCAGGCCATTCACCGGCTGAGCAAGCGCCGGGCGAAAGCGCTGGTGCCGATTAATTGCGCGGCAATCCCAAAGGATCTCATGGAAAGTGAGATCTTTGGCCATGTGAAAGGGGCCTTTACCGGTGCCCATCTGGATCGCGAGGGCGCCGCCAGCTTGGCCGATGGCGGCACGATGTTCCTCGACGAGATCTGCGAAATGGATATGGCCCTGCAATCGAAGCTTTTGCGGTTCATTCAGAGCGGCAGCTTCACGAAGGTCGGGGGGGCCCGGCCGGTCGAAGTGGACATTCGTTTCGTTTGCGCAACCAATCGCGATCCCTTTAAAGAGGTGGCTGCGGGCCGCTTTCGAGAAGACCTTTACTACCGCCTTCATGTCGTACCCATCCGTTTGCCGCCTTTACGCGAACGCGCGGAGGATGTTTTGGAGATTGCCGACATTCTGCTGAAAAACTATGCCGAACGGGAGGGAAAGGCATTCTGCGGCTTTGACGATGAGGCAAGGGCCTTGATCACCGCCCACTCCTGGCCGGGGAATGTTCGGGAACTGCAGAACGCTCTTCGTCAGGCGGTCGTGTTACATCAGGGAGAACAGCTTTCACCGGAGATGTTGCCAGACAGTGTCGTTCAAAATGGCAACAGACGGTCTTTCGAAGACAGCGAGGCGACGGTGCAGGAAATGCCGGTGCCCGGCGTCTCGAATGGGGGTAACGCAATGCCTCCGGAGTCCGATCTGGGGACCTTGGCACAGACCATTCGCCCCCTTGATGAGGTCGAGCGCGAAACGATTGAGCGGGCAATTAACCTTTGCGGCGGCGATGTGCGTACCGCATCGGTGCTGCTTGGGATCGCGCCGGCCACCATCTACCGTAAGCGCAAGGCTTGGAATTCATAATAGCTTGCTAGCGCAAAGGCTGAGGCTTGCCCGCCACCGCGGATAACGCTGAAGCAGGGCAGGCAGGGCAGCCAAGGGTCACTTGCCTTTGCGTACCTTGGCGCCCTCGGTAGTGTCGTCGTCCTGTTCGGGCTCTCTTTCATAGTCGAAGCCGTGGCTAATCGCGAAGAACGCTCGGTCCAGCTGTTCTCTTCGAATGATCGTTGCCTCACGACGCACCCAGGTCGACAGCGCTTTAACCTGCGGCGCCAGTAGCGTGGCTGGGGGTATGACAAAGTACTTCAACCGTGCCTGGATGCTATCCACATGCTTTTCCTCCCTGATGACTACGGTCTTCGCCGTCCTGCTCTTCATTGGCTGCCGCCTATGCCTTGTGGCCTGTTCTGGTTGATTGCGTCGCTTCCTTAATGAGCCAGTCTTGCTTCCTTAATGAGCCAATCTTCTCGAAAGAGCAATTCCTGTGCCAGATGCAGGTGTGGCCCAACAGACAAGCGGCGCGGTGTCCGTCTGGCTTCATCCTGTTCGCTTGGCAGCTTTGGTGGTCGGCTTGGCCGGTTGCTGCAAATTGAGTCCCAAAGTGTGTCTCAAAATGAGAATGGAAGGCTGCTCCACCGGTTCCCGACGCTTGGAGGCGGCGGTCGCACCCATTGCTGGGAACTGCAGTGCTGGCGAGAATGAGCGCACGAAGCCCCTGAAATCCTAGATTGAGCCGATGTTCGCGCGGGCTGTCCGCACGCGATCCACCGCCTGGCACGGAACTTGCCGATATGGCGATACCGGAAAACGCGGCGCAGATCGCAATCCCGGTGAGAGGGTAGAGAGTCTTCGATGCGAGGCGTTGCATCTGGCTGGGGCATTTTCCCGGCGATGGAGGATCGTCATATGGCGCGATCCCGACATCGACCAAGCGTCTTACTCGTGATCGGACTCTTCGCCGCAAGGCAGTGCGCTGCCTGCATGGTCGGCCTTCCGGATCAGCGATCCGCAGTGGGGCGCTCGGCAGGAAGCGAGAACGGAAAAGAGTAGGAGAGCGTAAATGAGCTATAGGGTTCAAGAGCTTGAGGAGATCGGTCCGTATTACGGCCGCAAGCTGGAGCTTTGCGGAATCGTCACCACAACGGACCTGTTGAAGGTTTGCAGCAGAGATCAGGCGCGCAACGCCATGGCGGCTGCTTCCGGTGTCAGCGAACCGTTGCTTCTCAAATGGACCAATCTGGTCGACCTCATGCGTATCAAGGGGATCGGTAGACGATACTCCGATTTGCTCGGGGCGGCCGGCATTGGCTCAGTGAAGCAACTCAGGCGTTGGAACGTAGAGAACCTTGCCGTTGCGATGCGGCAGACCAATGCCCGCCAACGACGCAGCCGCACGCTGCCATCGTCGGCCCAGATCCGAAGCTGGATTGAAAGAGCCAAAGACCTAAGGCCAGTTATTGCCCACTAGGCATCAGCTATCCGGCGGTAGTTCGTACCGCGGGAGAAAGTCGCACGAGAATCACATGGAGGAGAAAATGAGAAACGTGAAACACATGATCATCGGTAGCAGCGTGCTACTGCTGGGTGCCTGCAGCGCCACGACCAGCCCCGACGTCGCGACGTTGCGAAGTGAGCTCGAGACTTCGAAACAGGAGCTTGGCAGCTCGCTGGAAAGGAATGCCGCGCTTGAGGAGCAGCTTGCCGGCCTGAAGCAACAGGGACCGAAGGTGGAATACGCAAAGTCCGGCGATCTGGATCTTCCGCCGAAGGCAAGTGCAGGAGAATGCTACGCCCGGGTCTTCGTACCGCCGCAATACCGAAAAAGTTCGGAGCGTATCCTCGCGGCGGAGGCCTCCGAACGCATTGATATCATTCCTGCCAAATACGGCTGGGTCGAGGAACAGGTCCTGGTCAAGGAAGCCAGCGAGCGGGTGGAGGTCGTTCCGGCGACATACAAGACTGTTCAGGAAAGAGTTCTCGTGAGTGAGGCCTCGACGCAGATGGAGTCCGTTCCCGCGATCTATGAGACCGTGAGCGAAAGGGTGCTCGTCAAGCCGGCCTATACGACCTGGAAGAAGGGGCGTGGCCCGATCGAGCGGATCAACGAGGCGACGGGCGAGATCATGTGCCTTGTCGAGGTGCCGGCTGAATACAGGACCGTTTCCAAGCAGGTGCTGAAGACGGCAGCGGGAAGCCGGAGCTCGGTGGTTCCTGCCCAATACAAGACCGTGACCAAGCAGGTTGTCGCCACGCCGGCTACTACGCGGATGGTCAAAGTTCCCGCACAGTACGATACGGTGAGGGTTCGCAAACTGCTCGAACCCTCCAAGGAGAAGCGCCTTGCGATTCCGGCGCAGTACCAGACGGTGTCCAAGACGGAGAAAGTCACCGAGGGCAACTTGGAATGGCGTCCCATTCTCTGCGAGACGAACGTGACGCCAGGAATCGTAACGCGTATTCAAAACGCCCTGCTGAGCAAGGGATACAACCCCGGTCGGCTCGACGGTGTGATCGGTTCGGATACCATGTCCGCCGTTCAGTCCTTCCAAAAAGCCAAGGGCTTGGCCAGCGGCCAGCTCACGATGGAAACTCTCAAGGCGCTGGGCGTGAGCCTCAGCGGCACTACGGGTTGAACGAAGTACAGCAATAACGGCTACGGCAAGACGGCGGCTTCAGGATTTGAGGCCGCCGTCGCCCGGAGCGCGCTTATGCAGCTTCCATGAAACTGCATGATGCTCTCAGCAAGGAGAATTAGGGGTGCTTAAGGAGTTCAAGGATTTCGCCATGCGCGGCAACGTGGTCGACATGGCGGTGGGTATCATTATCGGGGCAGCTTTCGGAAAGATCGTCAGTTCCCTCGTGAAGGACATCATCATGCCGCCAATCGGCCTGCTTATGGGCGGCGTGAACTTCAGCAAGCTGTTCATCAACCTCACAGGCCAAAGCTATGAAACCCTGGCGGCAGCGCAGGAAGCCGGCGCGGCGACCATAAACTACGGCGTCTTCATCAACACCGTGCTCGATTTCCTGATCGTCGCCTTCGCGATCTTCATGGTGATCCGCCAGATGAACCAGATGAAGAGGCAAGAGGAAGTGGCGCCTGCAGAGTCAACGACGAAGGATTGCCCGCACTGCCTTTCGACGATTCCGATCAAGGCGACGCGCTGCGGGCATTGTACAGCCGAACTGGCGTCTGCGTAAGTAACCGATCATCTGCGCGCGGCTCCAAGCTCGCGCAGATGATTGAAGAGCGAGATGATACTTTGGAACCGAGCAAAGAAGGCACTTTCACGTCGTCAGTTTTGGACAGGCGACTTTTCATCGAGTTCGGAGAGAAGGCAACTGAGGTCATCGACGATGACGTTTATGACCTTATTGTCGAGAGCTTAATGGGCGGCGTGCAAACCATCTTGATTGTCAAGAGGAGCCATCCACAAGATCTCTGCATGAATCAGGTCCGCGTATTTGGCAGGAAACTTGGCAGGTTACTCTGTTTGCATGAAGCTAGATTGGCGATGGTGAACGATCCCGTCGACTGCTACGAAGCAGCGATGTGTAACTTCGCCATGCAACAGGGCGCCAAAGTCTTCACTACAGACACCGCTCGGGAAGCACTACTATGGTTGGATGGTGAAATCGCATAGCTGTAACGTCGAGGGACTTGGGCGAAACCGGTAACCGACGCGCCAGATACCCCAAACAAGTAGCAGAACGCCCATTGCCTTGTGGTTCACGATCAACGGTAGTTTTTGCGGCATCTCAAGACCGCCATAGGCGAGATAGAAACCAAATCCCAGCATCGTCAGAAACAGGATTGCAGCAGTCCAATGGTTGAACCGAGAGATGCGATCATATGTTGTCACATCTAGCTCCTTTACAATAAGCCGCGATACCATCGGGAGGATACGACATCGCGGCGGGAGTGATCATTCAGCGCTGTGCTGGTTATACATATCGACGACGATGTCCCATTGGGTCCCATTACGTGCGAGTACAAAGAGATACGTGCCCTTCGCAGCGACGCCGACTTTTTCGACATTGAGATCATAATCACCGATCATCACGGCTTGAGTGCCGTCATCAGAGACAAAGAAGTGGTCAAAGCTGTGTGAGAAGACACCTTCGTTCTCGACGATAAACCTGAAGGTACCAGCAGGAACGTCGAGACCGGCGACAGGCGGTTTTTCCGGTGCGACCCAGAGCGGCGCATCGTTGTAGAGTGCCAGAAAGGCTTCAAGATCGTAGTTTGCAACGATCTCATTGAAGCGATCATTGTAAGCGGTCAGTTCCTGTTGAATGTCGCTGTTTTCAGCGAAAGAGGATGTCGTGGCCAGGGCTGCAAAGGCAATGGCCGAGAGGGAGGAGAGCAAGCGCATCGTCTTGTCCTTTCACTCAGGTTAGCGATTTTGAGAGTTGGTCTTCTGGGGGTCAGACGTCTTCGGGGCGTAGGAAAATTACTTCACGGGTTACCTGCCAGCGCCCATCTTCGTGGATGAGATCGATACTCAGGATGAGGTCCATATTCGTGCCGCTCAGATCGTTCTTGCGCGACAAAAGAACATGGGCGTTAGTCCCATCGACATCGATGCGATGGTATTTTGCCCAAGTGTTCATCGGCGGATCGCCGGCATCTCGCTTGGAGGAGAAGAGGCCTTTGAATGCAGCTTTGTCAGCCGTACTCACATTGTGATCCGTGTCGATCATCACGACATGCAGACTGTCGTGATAGATGCGATCCAACACGTCCACATCGTAAGAGGTCGCGGTTTGGATGAGGTCGTGAATTGCCTGACGAACCTCAGCTTCACGTGCGTTATCACGTGCCATTGGTCTTTCCTTTCATGGAAGAGGTTATGCGGCCAGAGTGCCCCGGATGGGGTAGTTGTTTTCGGGGCTACGGATGAACCGAAGGCCACCAAGCAGTGTCTTCAGATCGGGCCGCGCAAATGGCGCGTTTGAGATGTCGGTGACCTGTACCCTGTTCTCGGCGTTGACAACAAAAATACCCGGCTCCGCAAAGGGGCGATCTGTTTCCTGTTCAGAGCGCGGATTCGACACATAGAGACCCAAAGTGTGCATCTGTTCGACGCTCAGGTCATAGCCAACAGCATAGTTTGGATCGACCAACACCATCTGATCGCTGGCCTTGTCTTGCGGATCAGCGGACACAGCGACAACGTCAACACCAACGGCGCGGTAGTCATCCCGAAGCGCTGCAAGTTCCTTGAGATACGTCGTGCACATCGGACAATGCTTGCCGCGATAGACGACGACCATCTGCCAATCCAAGCCATCTTCTGGTTTTCCCAAGGCGATCGATCCACCGCCGAGACGCGGGACAACCAGACCCGGGAACTGCAACCCAGCAGGGAGTTTCTGTGAGGTCATTCTTAATCTCTTTATGTTTTGTGATGATCGTTATAAAATACATCGAAAACGGCAAGTCAAGGGTTTTGTAATGAACGACACAAAAAAAGTAGGCCGCCCTAAAACGTTTGATCGTGATCAAGCGCTGCTGCAGGCCATCGGTGTGTTCTGGAAACAGGGCTATGAGGGCGCGTCGATGAAGCTGCTAACCGACGCTATGGGGATCAACAGCCCCAGCCTCTACGCCGAATTCGGCGACAAGCATGGGCTCTATCTTGAGGCCATCAACCGTTACGCGAATGAGGATGCCTGCGCGCCGTTGGTTGCCCTGGAAACAGAGTCCGACATCCGGAAGGCCGTGCGCGCATTTTTCGAGGCGGCCATCGACTATTCAACGCATCATGGAAGCGGTGCAAAGGGCTGCTTTCTGGCTTCCTGCGTTGCGACAAGTGCGGGGCATATAGACGGGACGGCGGAGTTGTTGCGTGAAGCCATCAAAGCCACTGACGACCGAATTGCCGCACGCTTCGAATTGGAAGCGTCACAAGGGACCTTGCCAGTCGACTTCCCGTGCAGGGCGCGAGCAAAGTTGCTCTTTGATTTGCGGCAAGGACTGGTCTTCAGAGCACGCGCTGGATTCACCGAACGCGAGCTTATAGCCGACATCGAGAAAAACGTCGCCGCTGTGGTGGCACCGGCTCAATCACCTTCAGCGCCACGGCACTAGCCGCTTGCGAGAAAGATGCCGATGTCGAGAAGCAGACATCTGCGCACGCTGCAGCATAATGCAGTTTGGGCTCAAACCGGCCCTTCGCTGTAAACCCGACGAGCGACCGCTCCTGGCCAATCCGGGACCCAGAGCTTTGGCCCAAGGCGACCCATTGCGGGTATCTCCCGATTTCGGCCGGGCAGGGCGTAATCTGCTCGACTTGTCCCAAAGATGGCCTCGCCGCGGTCGCCGGGTTGGGCCGACCGACGGTCACCGATTTTGAGCACGGCGTTCAGCACCCCTGCTGTGCATTCCCACAAGTCGTCACCTCTGCGATAGTGGCGCTGAGGCTGTGGCTTGCACCGACTTTTCAATGCTGGTCGATAGAGCGTGATTTATTCTGGCTTTCCAGTTTTGAGGATGCAGCATATGAGACGGCACTGTCACATCTTCGCGAAGTGAATAAAGGGGTTCGGGAGAATACGTCTGTGTCACGCAGCCTGGGTAGCGATCCGCCATTCGGTGAATGTCACATCTCGGAAGGTTTTGAGTGTGCGTCTGGAGAAGAGGTGGCGTTGGAGGTTGAAGCAGTTGTAGACGACGGCGTGGGTAGAGAGAAATCGTTGCGTCGATCCTGGCCGCTTAAAGCCGATCCACGATCGCTCTCGCCGCCGCACCGGCGGATGGGAATTCTCAGCACGATTATTCAGTCGGCCGCCTGTCTCGTGGCGTTCTTTAAGTCCGAGATCTCCCAACGCCGCGCCATAGGAACGTAGCTTGTCAGTCACGACTGCAGTTGGTGAAATGCCCTGCTTCCTAAGCAGTTTCCGAATCAGTTTCTTGGCAGCACGCTTGTCTCGCCGCGGCTGGAGCAAGATGTCGAGTACCTCGCCTTCAGCATCGACAGCGCGCCACAAATACATCCGGCGATCACTTGCCGTTGGCCGGCGCCGGCGCAAATTCCTGGCGTAGGCCGTTCCGAATTTCACGACCCAACGGCGGACGGTCTCGTAGCAGATGTCCAAGCCAGGCTCAGCCAGCAAGTCCTCGACGTCCCTGAGACTCAAGTTGAACCGCAGGTATAACCAGACGGCATAGCGGATGACACTCGGTGGAGAATGATGACGGGCATATGAGACCTTAGACATGAGACAAAGCTAACGGGCTGTCATCGATCCGGCCAGCTCGTTCCTGTGACAGAGCCTTGGCGCAGTGTTTCGCAAGTGCGGGGTCGACCCGCGCGGCTGCGCCAAGCGCTCGAGCATATGCCGCTTCGAATCGCAACATATTGGAAAGCATCATCTCAGCCGAAAGATGACCTATGAGTTCATCGTCACCAAAATGACCGCTCAGCCAAGGATGCGAAAAGACGCCCGAAGCCATCGCTAGGCAACGAGCCGCACCGGCCACAGTCCTAGGATTTCTCGCGCTTTTTGCCATGTTGCGACGGGGCGCTCATGCGCCTCGCAGATGGCGGCGACACGTTTAACCAGCGCCGCGTTTGACGGTGCAAGGGTGTCGCGGTCGAAGCGGACATTGTCTTCAAGGCCTGTGCGTGCGTGCCCCCCTGCTGCGACACTCCATTCGTTCAGGGTGATCTGATGCCGGCCGATACCTGCGGCGCACCATTCCGCACTGGGTGTAAGGCGATGGACGGTCTTGACGTAGTACTCAAAGACGTCGCGGTCCACAGGTATCGCATTTTTTACACCCATAACGAACTGAATGTACAACCGCCCTGCAATGCGGCCATCCCGGTTCATCGCGACCGCCTGATGGATATGGCTTAGGTCAAAGGCCTCAATTTCCGGTTTTATGGAATAGGCCAGCATCTCGCTGGCCAGCCAGTCAACCAGATCGGGCGGATTTTCATAGACCCGTGTCGGAAAGTTGTTCGACCCGACCGCGAGTGACGCCATGTCCGGGGCGAGCGGCAGCATCCCGCCACGAGTTTTGCCCGCCCCTGAGCGACCACCGGTTGAGAATTGGATTATCATCCCTGGGCAGTGTTTCTCTAGGCCTTCTTTAAGGCGGCCAAACTTCTCTGGGTCCGAGCTTGGCGTTTCGTCATCGTTGCGGACGTGGCAATGGGCGATGCTCGCACCGGCCTCAAACGCCTCTTGGGTGCTTTCGACTTGCTCGTCTACGGTAATAGGAACAGCAGGGTTATTGGCCTTGGTCGGCAGTGAACCGTTGATCGCCACACAGATAATGCAGGGTTTCTTTCTTGATTCAGACATCGAAGAACACTGTTTCATTTTCGCCCTGAAGCCGGATGTCGAAGCGATAGAGCGGTTCGCTCTCCTGGCGTTCAGCAATCAGCGTGGCGCGTCGATTCTCCCATTCAATCAGGTTGATGACCGGATCGGCGGCATTTGCGTCGGGGTCGTCGGAGAAATAAAGTCGCGTGTTCAGCCCGACGTTGATTCCGCGCGCCACAATCCAGAGGTTGATATGCGGAGCCATCATCCGACCATCCCGCCCCATCACTGACCCAGGCTTCACCGTTTCAAATCCCCAGAGTCCAGTCTCGAAATCGGTAATGACACGGCCCCAACCGCGAAACCCGTCCTCTACCTCGCCAGCACCGGGATAGACACCGGCCGCATTGGCCTGCCAGGCCTCTAGGAGTACATCCTTGACGGGCGACCCTGTTCCGTCGATCACCAGTCCTTCGATCCGGATGCGTTCACCCGCTGCACTTGCCCCAGCGATATCCCACCCGAGTTCATGCTCAAAGATATCGAACCCCGCCGCCTTGGGAGCGAGGCCAATGTGGACATATGGCCCTGCTGTCTGCGAAGGGCTTTCCTTCAAGTGGCCGAGCTTCTGTGCCATCAATTCCCCTCCAGTCGGTTTTCAAACAGTGTCGACCGCCGACCGCGCAGAACGATGTCGAATTTGTAGGCGATGGTGTCGAGCGGGATGGTCGCGTTCAGGTCCAGCGCGGCAGTGAGTTGATCGATCGCCTTTGCGTCGGGAATCGCATTGACGATGGGGCATCGGACGATCAGGGGGTCGCCCTCGAAATAGCACTGCGTGATGAGCCGCTGGCAAAAGCTGTGCCCGAAGATCGAGAAATGGATGTGCGCCGGACGCCAGTCGTTGACCGTGTTCCGCCACGGATAGGCGCCGGGCTTCACTGTGCGGAACGAGTAATAACCATTTTCATCCGTGAGTGTGCGACCACAGCCGCCGAAGTTAGGGTCGATCGGCGCAAGATAGGTGTCCTTTCTGTGCCGGTATCGGCCGCCCGCGTTAGCTTGCCAAATCTCAACCAGCGTGTCCGGTAATGCCCGTGCGTTTTCGTCCAGAACGCGTCCGTGCAGGATCATCCGCTCGCCGATCGGGCTTTGCCCCTTGGCGGCGTAGTTCGACAGGAGGTCTCGGTCGATAGGGTCGACGTCATTGTGGCCGAAGGTCGGGCCGGTGATCTCGCTCGGTCCCTGTTCCAGACTGATCAGCGCCCGTTGCGGTGAGCGCGTGACGGATGTCTTGTAGTCCGGCGCAAAGGCGTGCGGGTGCCAGTTGCGGTCGCGTTGGTAGAATTCGGCGGGCTTAAGCATCATTGGCCTCAATCTCGGTATAGGTTTGTTTCGCGAGCTTCAGAGCATGGTTCGCGCGCGGAATGCCAGCATAGATGGCGACGTGCTGGAACGCCTCCATCACGTCCTGTTTGCTGGCGCCCGTGTTTATCGTAGCGCGGATATGCATCGGTATTTCCTCAAAGTTCCCAAGTGCGGCCAGTAGGGCCAATGTGAGCATCGATCGCTCGCGCCGCGTGATCCCGTCGCTCGCCCATACGGTGCCCCAGGCGCTTTCGGTGATGAGCGTTTGGAACGCTTCGTCCAAGGGTGTTTTCGCAGCCTCGGGGCGACCCACGTGGGCGTCGCCGAGAACAGCGCGGCGCACTTTCATACCCTCGGTGCTGCGATCAGGCATGTGCGGCCCCCTTGAAGTCAGGTGTGACCAACCGGGCGAAGGTCTCGAACGCTTCGACACAGGACCCGAGCCCCAACCGATCGCGCAGCGCTTCAGTACCCTCGCAAGGGCCCTCAAGCGAATGAGGCGGAGACAAACAGGCGGAGCGCCTGTGACCCCGCGCATCGAACCGGATCAGGTGTAGGCACTCAGGCAGATGGGGGAGGACACTGTTCCAAGGCCGAAGGTCAGTTCCCAGCGAGTTAGCAAGCACATCGGGCATTCCGTCAGGATCCCCGTCCTGACGCCAGTGCGGCCGTTCCTGATCCGGTCTTTCCACGTACATCAGTACGGCAGCCCAACGTAATTTTGGGCTAGCACGCTTTGCGCCTCGCGGTTGGACTTCAGGAAACTGATCTCGGCCTGCTGCATCTTGAGGTCGAACGGCCCTTGATGGGGGAAGCGGTGTAGAAGGCTGGTCATCCACCAGCTGAATCTCTCGGCTTTCCAGACCCGTCCAAGCGCCTTTTCCGAGTAGCCATCAATGCCCGTGCGATCGCCATCTAGATAGAACTGCACAAGCGCATTGTAGAGGTAATGGACGTCCGAGGCGGCGGTGTTCAGGCCCTTGGCCCCTGTTGGCGGCACAATGTGAGCCGCATCGCCGCAGAGGAACAGCTTGCCCCATTGCATCGGCTCACACACGAAGGAGCGGAGCGGCGCGATGGATTTCTCGATCGACGGACCGGTGACAAGCTTGTCGGCGGCGTCTTTCGGGATGCGGCGCCTCAGCTCGTCCCAGAAGGCGTCATCCGACCAGTCCTCGATTCTGTCGTCCAGATCGCACTGAATGTAGTAGCGACTCAGGTTCTCGTTACGCATGGAGCACAGGGCAAAGCCGCGTTTGGACGAGGCATAGATCAGTTTGTCCTCCACCGGCGGCGTTTTGGACAGGATACCGAGCCAGCCGAAAGGGTAGACCTTCTCGAACTCCTGCCGTACTTCCGCAGGGATGGACTTGCGGCTCACCCCATGGAAGCCGTCGCACCCCGCGATGAAGTCGCAGTCGATTCGCCGACCCTCTTCCGCCACGCAATAAGTGACGAATGGGCTGTCCGTCCTGACATCGTCCAGCATGACATCTTCGACGTTGAATTCGATTTTGCCGCCGGCGGCTTCGCGCGCCTCGTAAAGGTCTCGCGTCACTTCGGTCTGGCCATAGACAACCACGGTTTCATCCACGTGGTCAGTGAAGGTTATTCCGATGCGCTCATCCTCGAACGACAGGATGGTTCCATCGTGTACGTAGCCCTCACGCTCCAAACGGCTGGCGCAGCCCACCTCCCGCAGAAGGCCGACCAGGCCGCGCTCCAGTACACCCGCCCGGATTCGGCTTAGGACGTGGTCCTTCGTCTTGCGCTCCAAGATGACGCTGTCAATGCCGTGTTTGTCCAGAAGCAGGCTGAGCAACAGCCCCGAAGGACCGCCACCGACAATTACAACCTGCGTCCTCATGTCTGCCGTTCCTTTTGCGATTGCCGACCCTGCCCCGGACCGATGGGGCCGGGAAGTGTCGAGAGATGGGCCGTCACGGGCAGGTGTAGCCTCCGTCGATCACCAGATCGGCGCCAGTCATAAATGACGACTCGTCGGAAGCGAGGAAGACAACGCCGTAGGCGATCTCATCCGGCTTGCCGAAACGCTTCATGGGCACCAAGTCAACCAGTGGGCTCCAGGCTTCTCTGGGCACCGAGCTCTCGAAGAGGTTGGTATCGAACATGCCCGGGCAGATCGCGTTGATGCGGATGTTATCGCCCACGAATTCCAACGCCGCCGATTTCGTCATCAGCCGCACCGCACCCTTGGTGGATTGGTAGGCCGTGGAGACGCCGGCGCCCGAGATGCCGTATATCGAAGCGAAGTTGATGATCGACCCGCCGCCTGCGCCCTTCATCGCAGGCACCGCTGCCCGCATACCGAGAAGAACACCTAGCTGGTTGACATTCACGATCTGGTGGAACTTGTCGACGGTGTGGTCGAGAAGACCTGCGTGGTAGTAAATGCCCGCATTGTTTACCAGCACGTCGAGTTTGCCGAAGGTATCGACGGTCTTTCTCACCGCCGTCTCCCACTGGTTCTCTTTCGTCACGTCCAGCGCGACCACGTCCGCCTTGCCACCGGCGTCGCGGATTTCCTTTACGACGGTCTGTGCGTTGTCCCAGAGCTCCGTGGGTGGCTTGCCTTCCGCAATGATGGGATCTTCTGGCAGGTTGGCGAGCATTACAGTCGCCCCTTCCTTCGCCATGAGACGCGCCTGTGCGGCCCCAAGGCCTCCACCTGCGCCCGTCAACAGCACAACTTTCCCGTTAAGTCGATCAACCATTGTGTGGTCTTTCCTTTGTAAACGGCACGTTATGAGTGGTTGGGATGCGAGCTTCGGGTCATTTCAGAACATCCCGTTTTGGTGGGCACTTGTCTTCGGCATCTCCTGCAAGATGTCCCAGTGCTCTACGATCCTTCCTGCTTCATCGAGGCGGAAAATGTCGATGCCCGCGTACTCAAGGTCGCCTGGCCAGATCTGGTGGCAATGGAGGATGACGTGATCGCCTTCTGCGAAGGCGCGCTTCACGATGACCTTCTTGCCCGGGTACTCGGCGGCCATGCGCTCGAAATAGTCGATGAAGCCTTGCTTGCCTGAGACCACATGGGGGTTGTGCTGAATATACTCTGCCCCAACGTAGGTCCCCACGGCGCCGCGCGGATCGCAGGCATTGAACATCTGTTCGTAGAACGCGATTGCGTTGCGCTTGTTTCGTTCTAAATCCGGCATGGCTGACCTCAGAATGGGTAGTGCTGGCCAGGATCTTCGATCGTGACCCAGCGTGTAGAGGTGAAAGCCTCGACTGCCGCCTTGCCGCCGAAGCGTCCGTAGCCCGAGTCTTTGACGCCGCCAAAGGGCATCTGCGCCTCATCGCTCACCGTAGGGCCGTTGATATGGCAAATGCCGCTTTCGATCTGATCTGCAACCCTCAGTGCACGCTGGATGTTAGAGGAATAGATCGCGGCCGAGAGCCCATAGTCGGTGTCATTTGCCACCCGGACTGCTTCTTCGTCAGAAGCGACACGAATGATGCATTTGACAGGGCCGAAGCTTTCTTCTTGATAGATGCGCATCTCGGGCGAGACACCGTCGATCAGCGTTGCATCGACGATAGTACCGTCGCGAGTGCCGCCCGCGACAACTTTGCCCCCCTTGGCGGTGGCATCGCCTATGAGCGCGTCCATCTTCTCGGCCGCATCCATAGTGACGAGCGAGCCGAGAACGACCTTGTTCCGCGGATTGCCCGCAAGCAGCGCATTTGCCTTGGCCGCGAAGGCTTCGACAAACTTGTCTGCAATGCCCTCGTGGACGATAAAGCGCTCGGTTGACATGCAGATCTGACCCTGGTTCATGAATGCGCCGAAGGCTGCACCGTTCACAGCGCCTTCGAGGTCCGCATCTTCGAGGACGATCATCGGAGCCTTGCCACCGAGTTCGAGGAGGACGGGCTTCAGATACTTCGCCGCTTCCTGCGCGATGATCCGGCCCACATTGGTCGACCCAGTGAAATTTACGTGCCGTACTTCCGGAGCTGCAATGAGCGCGTTCACTACATCCGCCGCATCCTCCGGCGCGTTAGTGACGACGTTCATCACGCCATCTGGAAAGCCCGCATCGCGAAACGCCTGACCGATGGCCAGATGCGTCGCCGGACATAGCTCCGACGCTTTGAGGATCGCGGTATTGCCGCAGGCAATTGCTATGGCCACCGCGCGCACTCCCAGAATCACCGGCGCGTTCCAGGGTGCGATGCCGAGACACACACCCAGTGACCTGCGCTGTGCCATGGCGAGCGTGTCTGGCTTGTTCGCCGGGATGACCTCGCCCGTAATCTGCGTTGTCATCGAGGCGGCTTCTCGCAGCATGCCAGCGGCCAGCGTGCAGTTGAATTCGGCCCAGGGTCCGGTGGCGCCGGTCTCTTTGATCATCAGCCCGATGATTTCTTCCACCCGTGCCTCCAGCGCATCGGCCGCCTTCAGCAGCAACCCGCGTCGTACCCCCGGTCCGGTCTTCGACCATTCCAGATAGGCTGCGCCGGCTGTTTGGGCGGCCTTCAGCGCATCCTCGACCGACGCTGCCGCAGCGGTTGTCGCGACCTCGCCCGTCACAGGATCATGTCGGTCGAAGGTTTTGTTCCCGACGGCCGTCGTGCTCTCGCCACCGATTAGCATATGCATCGTCATTTTGCGTTTCTCCCTTAGAATTCCATGGCTTCCGCGAGCACAGAGGCCTCAAGCCCGCCGTCGCAGGCAAGGTTTGTTCCGTTGACCCAACGTGCCCCGTCCGAGGCGAGGAAGAGGATCGACGGCGCGACATCGTCCGCGGTGCCGGCGCGACCCACGCGGGCTATGTCACTATCCACCCGCTCGTCGCCCAGGACATCGCGGAACTGCTTGAGGATTGGTGTTTCGACTGGCCCGGGGCTCACCGCATTCACGCGGATGTTGCGATCCTTGAAGACTGGATCGTGGGCAGCCTTGTAAGTCCAGAGGAGCAGGAACTCCTTGGAGGTCGGATAGCTGTTCTCTTCCGTGACGCCATGGTCCTTACAGAACTGCTCCGGGTTGGGGAAGCCCTCAACGGCGACGGCCTTCTTCGTCTTTTCCACGTTGGGACGCCAACCAAAGCCCGCGATAGACGCCACATTGATGACCGACCCGCACTGGTTCATCTTCGGCGCCAATCCGATCGAAAGCCCGCGCAACCCCAGGAAATTCACCGCGATCGTCAGCACGGCCCCGGGTGTCCCCGAAAGACCAGCCACATTGGCCAACGCGTCGATGCCTGACGGCAACTGGTCGATGAGCGCCTGTACGCCTTCTGGCGAGCCGAGATCTGCCGGAGTGAAATGCCCGACCGGATTCTCAGGCGTATTGCGGTCCACGGAAAACACATTGGCTCCCATGGATGCCGCCAGTTCCGCAGTGCGTTTGCCGATCCCGGATGCCGTACCGGTCACGACGATGTTCTTGCCCAGCAGCATTTGGGTTTCCTCCCTTTAGGCTTTTGATTTTTCGACGATATAGCCGGTGGGGATGGCCTCTCCCGGCAGGCGCGGTCCGATCCAGCCCCAAAGGCCCTTCGGCAAAATGAGCGCAACGAAGACCGCGACCGCGCCGAGCCCGACGAGATACCAGGCGCCATAGGTAGCGAAGAAGGTTTCAATGACGAAGAAGAGGATGGCGCCGATTATTGCGCCCTCGATGCGACCAAGTCCGCCGACCAAGACCATGAAGATCATGTAAGCCGTCCAATGGACGCCGAAGAAGACGCGCGGCTGGAAGTTGAGATTCGAGGCGAGCCACAGCGCTCCGGCAGCGGCGGTGCCTGCGGCGGCGAGGACAAAGATGATACGCTTTGTGCGCATGACATCGATGCCGATGGATTTCGCACCAAGTTCGTCATCCCGGATGGCATTGACCGCGGCACGTGTAGGGCTGCGCAGGAGCGTAAAAAGCGTCAGCAAGACGGCCGCCGTCAGTCCCAGGGCGAGCCAGAGCGTCAGGCTCGAGCGCGTCTCGATGGGATAGGCGTTGAGTGAGATCAGCGAGGTGCCGGTCTCGCCTTGAATAAGGGGGTCGAGGTTCACGCAGAGGTGCGCCAGCGAGGATAGCACCCACATGCCAATTGCGAACTCTCCGCCCTTCAGCGACAGCATGAATAGCGACGTCACATAACCAAGCCCCGCACCGGTGGCGACGGACGCGAGGATGGCGAGATAGGGATCCAACCCCACATCGGCCAACCGGATCGTGGTATAGGCGGCCAGACCGAAGAACAGCGTCTGACCGATGGAAACGAGCCCGGCGAAGTCAGCCAGTGCATTCCACATGACCGCGAGCAGAATGTAGACAAGAAGCGTCACGGCGCGCCCCGTAAGGTCGCGCGCCAACTGCCCGGCGCGGGCCGGGTCGGATTGCGTGTCGCGGTCAAGGATTTCAACGGTATAGCCAGTGCCATTCATTGCGACGCCATCAGCAAGCGCCTCTCTGGCCTTTGCGAGTACATAGCCATCTGTTTCGCCAAAGCCTGCAAGGGGCCCGAGACCGGGCTGATGAAGCCGATTTTCAGTGGCACGGCGGCGTCTGCCAGGACTTGGGCCCGGCCTAACGCAAAGGTTCCGAGAGCCGCCCCGGTTCCGAGTAGGACCGAGCGTTGCGTCAATTCCAGCGTCATATCTGAGTCCTCCCTTTGAGCTTTATTTCACGAGCCTGCAGTACAAGAGATCCAGCGCAGTTCAGTGAATTCATCGAGCGCCCAACGCCCGCCAAACCGGCCATACCCACTGGACTTCACGCCACCGAAAGGCGCGTGTGGGTCATCGTCGACGGTTGAACGGTTGATGTGGCAGATACCGGTATGGATCTGGCGCGCAACACTTTCCGCGCGGCGCACGTCCCGGCAGTAAACAGAGGCCGCTAGGCCATACTCGCTATCATTGGCGACGGTCACGGCCTCCTCGCCATTGCGGACCCGCGTGACCGACAGAATCGGACCAAAGGCTTCTTCGTTGTAGAGCCGCATATCGGGCTCTACCCGGTCGAGGAGGGTCGGCTGGAAGAACGCATCGCCCATCGTGCCGCCGCCGACGAGCCGCGCACCTTTGGAAATCGCATCGCTCACCAAGCCCGACAAACGTTCGGCAGCCGAGATGTTGATTACCGGGCCAAGATCACTCGTCGGGTCTGTCGGATCCCCAAGGGTAAGGCCTGTTCGTAGCGCGTCGATCCGCTCGATCAGATCATCAGCCACGACATCGTCGACGATAATCCGTTCGGTCGACATGCAGACCTGGCCCTGGTTCAGATAGCCGCCGCTCGCGGCGGCTTTCGCAGCCAGATCGAGGTCTGCATTTTGAAGAACCAGCATCGGGGCTTGTCCGCCCAACTCCAGCAAGGGGCGCTTGAGATGCCGCGCGCAGAGTTCTGCAACGCGTCTTCCAACGCGGGTTGATCCGGTGAAATTGATGCGCCGCACGACCGGTGTTTCGATCAAGGCATCAACGATGGCCTCGCTCTCATCTTCCGGGCAGATCAGTACACGGGCCACATCTTCGCCAATCCCGGCATCGCGCACCGCCTCGCCCAACAGCCGGAAAGTGCGCGGAGCAAATTCGTTACCCTTCAGGAGAACGGTGTTGCCGCAAAGGAGCGGCGCTGCTATCGCCCGCATCCCCAAGATCAATGGCGCATTCCAAGGCGTGATCCCAAGGCAGACCCCACAGGGCGCGCGTTCGACCCGGCTTACAAAGCCGTTTTCATCGTGAATGATTTCTGGCTGATCGAGGAGACCGGCATAGCTTGCGACCCCGCGCAGGAGGCGAGCCGCAAAAGTGATGTTGTGTGTGGCCCACTTCACCGGCGCGCCGGTTTCTTCGATCATGGCCAAACGGAAGCTGTCCGCGCGTTCTTCCAACAGAGCTGCCACTGCGACCAAGTGCTCGGCGCGCTCGACGGCTGGGGTTGCCGACCATCTCGGAAAGGCGGCCGCCGCCCTGGCAGCAAAGCGCAGACACTGGTCGCGATCATGGGAATGCTCGCGGCTTACGACCTCTCCGGTCGCGGGGCTTTCTCTCAAGATGAGATGATCGTCTTGAAGACGGTCATTCGATACCAGCGCATTCATTTTTCTTTTTTTGTCCGAGCAAGCTCGGCCTCCCTTGTTTAACGATAGCTTGCTCATATATGCGCATGAAATGCATATATCTTGATATTTATTGTTCAGATCTGGCAGAATTGGCATGAATGACGACTATGCGATCGTTCAGGATGAACGCGAGGCCTTACATCAACGCACCTTGCGGGTGCGATTCCCTGACCGTTTTGCAACGCTCTTGTTTCTGCATCAGGGAGTGCTTCTTTGGGGTGAAGCGGAGGAAAAGATCACCGGTCCCGCGCTTTGTTTCTGGCCCGGCTCGTCCCGCCCGCAGCTCAAACTGGATGCTGGGTCAGGGGCACGGCTTTTGGGGCTCAGCGACACGATCCTCCTCGACGCAATCGGAGCACGCGCCGAGTCAGTGCATCTGCGGATGTTGGTAGAACGGGCGTTTAACGCGCAGCTCGAGGAGAAGCCCAAGATCCCGCAGGTCGAGAAGATGTTTAGCTGGTTTGGTCATGAGATGGAGACGGCAGAGCTCCGCTCGCCCATGACGCTCTCGGCCTATCTGCGTCTTCTGCTGATCACCGCGTTACGGGTTCACAATCCCGAGCCGATGGAAAAAGGAGTTGAGCAAGCCAACATATTGCGTCGGTTCCGGCATTTGGTGGAGTTGCATTATCGAGACCATTGGCAGATCTCCGCTTACGCTAATGAATTGGGTGTGGAATATGACCGCCTGCACCGCATCTGCAAACGCGTGACAGGGCGCACGCCGGCGGAGCTGGTCCATGAGCGCTTGATTGCGGAGGCCAAAGCGCGCCTGGAGAACTCAGGCCACCCTCTGAAAAAGATTGCCGCCGATCTTGGCTTTGCGGATGGATCGCGCTTCAGCCATTTCTTCAAACGACGGACGGACATGTCGCCGGGTGCCTATCGCGCAATCGTCTCCCGCCTGGGCGGCGACGATCTGAATGAACTGCGCCGCGGTTTCTCGGATTGGCCTTAGGCGTAGTACTGTTCCCGCGCAGCAATGATCCGGTCGAACCGCTCGGATGCCCAGATCACCAGTGGTTTGAGCACTCCAACCAGTTCCTGCCCAAGATCCGTCAACTCGTAGGACACAGCGACTGGAGGTCCGGGATGCACGGTTCGGGTCAGATAACCGTCACGCTCAAGGGTTTGAAGGTTTTCGGTCAGAACCCTTTGCGTGATGTCACCGATCAGGCGCTTGATTTGACCAAAACGCTGAGGGCCATCTTCCAAGGCAAGAACGATCAGGCACTGCCATTTGCCGGTAACCTTTGCCAGCACATTCTGGACCGGGCAGAGCTGCCCATCCTCTTTCGTCGCCGCAGTTACCTGCGGCATACCAGGTTCCTTTATAGTGCGTAATTGATACTTGGTGCAAATTTGATACTAAATCTGCACCCCAGGATCAATCGCCGATGAAAGAATAATCCATGACTTCTGCGGAAGTCGTTCTGGCTTTTGCCACTGCGGTCTTCATCAATTTCAATGCCGACGCCGCCAGCGAACTGATGAAGCCCGACTACATTCAACACAACCCGGCCGTACCCACCGGTGCCGCACCGATCATCGAACTCATTCCCGCATTGAAGGAGAGCGGTATCATGATCGAGCCGCACCGAGTGATCGCCGAAGGCGACATGGTCGTCGTCCACTCGACCTACCGTAACGCCCAACTGTTTGGCGGTAAAAACGCTTGTAGCATTTGACTTGTTTCGCGTGGAAGACAGCAAGGTCGCCGAGCACTGGGATAATCTCCGGCCATTGGCCGGCCCGAATCCATCGGGCCGACCGAGGTTGCGGACCTGGATAAGACCGAAGACAACAAGAAGCTTGTCATCGATTTTGTGACAACGGTACTTCAAGGTGGCGATACGGCTAACATCACTGACTTCATCTCCGCCGATTCCTATGCACAGTACAACCCACAGATCGCCGACAATCTCAACGGCCTAGGTGCGGCGTTGGAGTCGCTAGCCGATCAGGGCATTGAGATGGTGTACAATGAGACGCCGCTGGTGGTGGCGCAGGGTAATTTTGCCTTCACCGGATCGGAGAGGACATTTGGCGGAACGCCGACGGCCTTCTTTGATCTCTTCCGGGTGGAAAACCGCAAGATCGTCGAGCACTGGGACGTAATCTCGGAGATTCCGACAGAAATGGCCCACGAAAACGGCAAATTCTGACAGCTTGCTTCGGAGGTGTGCAGAGGGCGCACCTCCACTTCATTGGGAGCAACTGTGGTCAGAATCGGCAAAGCGGACTTGATTGCGTTTCGCGGTCTAGGGAGTTTGGGCTCAAACCGGCCATGACCCGCCCCCACGGATGGTGCCACGCCTTAGTTTAGACTCTTAGTCGCTTGAGCTTGCCCCCAACGTTGGGGGCAAGCTCACTGCCAAATCTCTCTAACTCAGCATCTGGAGCCGGTCAAAGGGGGCAGGCCATTTTGATGTCACGATATTCGTTCACCATGCCTGTTGATCATCGATTACAATTTATGGTGCATAAGTGCTTTTTGCGCGATTGGAGAGCCGCTTAAGCAACACGGAGCTTGGTAACTCTTAATGTCGAGACTGTTGCTCTCACCTTGGTTGTGGGAGCGCCGGATATCAGTCGCCATGGGGATGCATAAGTTACTCCAAGGCTTGTCCGACATATGCATGCGCTGTAATCAGCTTCCGCCCAATGCTTGCGGCAGAACAGTTGATTTGCCTAGCGTTCGTGATTTCTAAAACGACACAAAAAAATGTGCGACTACTGCGGTAACGCTTAGTTTTGATGGAGCATCCGATGCCGAGTTGCCATCAAATAGTTTATCACACAATCCGGCAGCGGATCCGAAAGTTTCAATACCATCCGGGAGAGGTCATCGCGATACATCCGACCGCGCAAGGATTGGGTATTAGTCCAACTCCATTGCGGGAGGTTTTAATGCGCCTCTTTGCCGAAGGACTCATCGATCATCACCCGAACCGAGGCTTCTTCGTCAATCCCATTACGATTGACGGCATCCTCTCTCATTATGAGTTACTGAATTTTGCGCTACGCTATGCTGTTGAAAAAATCACTAATATTGATGACGAGGAACGGCTGTCAGCTATAACAGAATCTTTTTATTTAAAGAGAATTGACTGCGAAAATAAGGATGAAAATACTATTTACTCTGAAGAGCTTGAGGATTTCTACAAAAAAATACTCGAGATAATAAATAATTACCAAATCACTAATGTGATAAGAGTTGGAATTGATCAAATGCATTTGGTGCGGTGCATTGATTTCTCGATCAGGTTTGACTACCGGGATCACAGCATCGAACGGCGATTGTTCACCGATGCACTCAGGGCGCGCGAAAAAGACGCTGCCCTTGCGGTGATCGACAGCTCATTCAAGCGGCGATGCGCCGCGGCTGTGGATCTCTACAAAGAAGTAATTTATAGAATAAACGATAATAATCAAATATTTATTCTGCCCTAGATTGATTTATACGTTACATATATTTGTCATATATATCGAGAATATATTATAAGAATATCGTTTAATATTTATACCTGTCCTGCTTTATCTAGTCTTCCATTTCAAACAAATAATGGAGGGTCTACAAGTGGTAGCAAACGCAACTCAAACAGTAGCGAGACAGGCCCAGCCAGCTCAGGCCGGTGTATCGCGATCAATCAACGATGTGGTGCAGCACATCATGGAATACCCTATGTCCCATGTGGTGGCGAAGTTCGCGGAGAAACACGACATCGCTTCGGATGTGGCGCAAGAATACGAAAAAGAGCTGAAACGATATTTTGTGCTCACAACGCTCAACCCACAATACGACTACGGAATGGCGGGTCCGGTGGACGATCTCTGGCATGAGTTCATCCTCTATACCAGGGAGTATCATGTGTTCTGCCAGCAGTGTGTTGGACGGTATCTCCACCATTTTCCCGAACGAATGTACGACGCCAACGCAAAGGGTGACAACGTCGAGTCAAACGACACGGTGGAGTGGTATGGGAAGTTTCTTACAGACTACACCGTGTTGTTCGGAGAAAAGCCGCCGGCACACGTTTGGCCGGATATCAGGAGCTTCCCAGCAGCCACCATGAGCCTTTGCCGTGCTTGTGGTACGGACCCCGGCGGCCCCGACGATCCCGATCCCTCAGATCCAGACCCTGTCTGATACCGGCAGCCTTTTAAAAAGTAGCGCTTTGGAGCGGGAGAAACAGCAATCAAGACAAGCGGGTACCACCGATACCTGACCGGATCGGTGGTACCGGGTAGTGAGCGGTCGCCGGGAAAGAACCAAGGCTATCGGTTCTTGGCCTCTCCCTGTTTCGTCTAGATTGCATCACGCCGCATCGACTTTTTTTGGATTGCAAGTTTTCGGCAAATCGATGGGTCGGATGAGAATCTTGGTCGTCGGAAAATTCCCACCGCTTCAGGGCGGTGTCAGCACTATCGCTTATTTTTCTGCTCTAGACGCGTTAGATAATGGGCACGAGGTTATTGTCGTTACCAACTCGGCCGCTGCAGTACCGACAAACAGAGTAGCAATTGATCCACCTAAAAACTTTGATGCTGGTGGCAAGCTGCGACTCGTCGCGTCAGAGCCTGTCGCGGAGCGTGCGTTCATTCCCTGGGCCGCCCCTCATTGTGCGCAGTTGACCGGTCTAACCCATTCGATGTTGCGCTCGGAGAGCGTTGATCTTGTCGTTGGTTGGTACTTGTATCCCTACGGCCTCGCCGCCGCCTTTGCGTGCCTGCTGGACAACAAACCCTTTGGCCTGATCCATGCCGGAACTGATCTCGCTCGGCTATCGAGGTATCGCGATCTGCGATCTTGCTATGAGGCGATCATTCCGCGCGCAGCCTGTATTGTTAGCGCAGGAGATGATGCGACGCGCTTGTTGAACCGTATGGGCGCGCGATCCTGCCAGCTCCTACAGTCACAGCCAAATGCGCTTGCGCGGCAAAGAATCGTTGTTGAGCGTGAAGAGATGGACGAAATCGTCGCCAGCTTCGATTATCGCAGCTTCTATGCGGACAGCGGCACCGAAATCCGGAATCTCTTTCGCGACTACCAGCCGCCTCAGACGACATTTACTTCAGAGCTTCCAGTTATCGCTATCTTTGGCAAGGCCCACGTGAGCAAAGGTCACCATTTCCTCGTGGAGGCGTTGTCACAAATCCAACGAATGGAACCGGATATCGCGTTTCGGTTTCTGCTCTGCGTTTCAGGCGATGAGCAACATCTGAATCCGATCCTTGACGCATTGAATGGTGAGGCGGAATGCTTGCTAGATCGCACTTTATTGATGCCGATTGTGCATCCGCTGATGATGCCCTCCTTGCTCGGCATGTGCGACATCCTATGCATCCTCGACCACTGCTTTCCTGTTTGTATTCATCAACCCAGATTGCTGCGTGAGGGTCTGAGGGCTGGTAGCAGCATCCTATGCTCTGCCGAGAGCGCAAAGAAATCAGGGCTCAACGAACACCTTGTGAAGGGTAAAAACTGCGAGATGGTGACGGACCCCTCCGACATTGACGAGCTCAGAAAGGCTCTCCTCCAACTACTGCGGCAGCGGAATCATCGGCGACAGCTCGCCTACAATGGGAAGGTTCTCTCTCGTGTCTTGGAAAAATCGTTGGGCGGCAGGCGGGATCCGATATCCTTAGTTGCTGCGGCCTTTAAACGGTTGGGTGCATTGGAGTAACGGATGAACCCCGACGATGGGATGGCCAAGAGCAAACAGTTCAAGAGGCACACATCGCCCTCCGATTGGAGCCGCATCCGTTTTTTGTGCATTCTTAGTTGGTCGAGTCTCAGCCGTAACGGTCGGGCCTTGGTGCTACTGACATTCGTTCTTGTGATTGGTTTGTCCTACGGCACGACCTTGCCGCCGCTACTTTTCTCATCCTTCATTGATGCTTTTGAGTTTCAGACGACGCTGACCCCAAAAGCGCTCTGGCTGATCGTCGGTTTCCTATTTGTGTTTTGGCTCAGCAACTTTGTCCGCGAGCTTCTGTGGGTCATCGTTGGCCCTATTCATCAGCGTATTCAAAAGCAAGCCAATGTCCACTTCCTTGATCATGTTCTTTCTTTACCCTTTCAGTATCATCTAGAAAAATCTACTGGAAAGCTTGTCGAGCAACTCAACCAGGGTCAAAGTGGCATAAACCTGATCGTCTTCAATGCGCTGACAGCGCTCGTCCCAACTTTGCTCCAGACGATCTTTGTTATTCTGAACACCATTATCTTTCTGCCGCTGCCCATTGCATTGATCATGAGCGTGATGGTTGTCATCTATCTGTCGGCCGTGTTTTTGGGCGTGCAGCGGGCAGGACGGTTTCAGCGCCGGGCCCAGAAGGCTCTGATCGAAGGTCGAGGCCTTCTGACCGATATCCTACTTAATATCGAGATTGCCAAAGCGTTTAATCGCGAAGCTACGCTTGTCGACAAGTATGATGCCGACTTGTCGATCGCGGAAAAACTCTTCGGTCGTTTCTTGACTGTCCGTTTTCTGCTGGGTGCGGCACAGGTAACGATCATGGTAACTGGGCTGTCTGTTGCGCTCGCTTACACCATTCGTGGCGTAAGCGAGGGCAACTTGTCGATTGGCACTATGGTTCTAGTACAGATGTATTTCCTCCAAACCATAGCACCTTTGGCAAATCTGAGCCGGCAATACCGGGATGTAAAATCAGGACTTGCCATGCTGGATGGCGTGATCGAGGTTTTATCGCTTCCTCCTACGCAGCCCGCTCAAGTGGCGGATGAACCGACTATTGTCAAGGGCACGGTTAGCAACATTGTCTTTGACAAAGTCACTGTTGAACTGGGCGGACGGACTATCTTGCGGGAAGTCTCGTTTGAGATCCATGCCGGTTCGACAGTTGCGTTTGTTGGTCCTACCGGATCAGGAAAGTCGACAATTGTCCGATCAATACTTGGATTGATCGATTTGACGTCTGGAGCAATTCAATTTGGTGAAACGCCAAAGAACCAAATGCCGCCCGGTGAGCTTCTAGCCTGCACGGCCCTCGTCCCGCAAGACACTGTTCTGTTCCATGATACGCTCGAAAACAACCTACTCTTTGCGCAGCCCAAGGCGACGCGCGCCGATCTGAAACGCGCACTGCATCAAGTGCAGTTGACCGAACTACTTGATCGGCTTCCAAATGGTATTGAGACGCAGGTCGGCGAACGTGGCCTCAAACTCTCAGGAGGAGAACGGCAGCGGATCGGCTTGGCCCGAGCACTTTTACGGAAGCCTGATCTCTACATCTTCGACGAAGCAACATCGGGTCTCGACCCCCTGACGGAAGCGGCCATCCTTGCTGATATTCAAGCCATCGACCCCAACGCAACAAAGATTTTCATAACGCATCGGCTCAATACCGTTTCCTTTGTTGACCGTGTGTTCGTAGTGCAGGACGGGGTGATAGTGGAGCAGGGAGCACCGAAAAGACTCTACGGCGAAGGAGGGCGATACCGCGCACTCTTGGATGCAATGCAAAGGGAGGGATGAGCAGTGTTTACGAGGCAAGATTCAGCGTCGCCGACGCAGTAGTGGGCCATGACTAAGTCAATTCGCCGAAAGGAGAATGCTACATGTCGAATGATCGAATTTTAACTAGCCGCTCCGTACCCGGCGAGCCGGGAATAACAGCCCGACCTATTGCAGTTCGGTTTGGTACAGGTGAGATCGCCTACAGTTACATTGATGACGTCTTGCTGACAACTACGGTTGATAAGATCCTTGCCTACGCAAAACGCAACGAGAAAGCTTTTCGACCGTCGAAGGTACTGGACGGCATTGTCACGGAAACCAGAAAATCCATATCCCATGAGCCTTTTAAGGCCTACGGGAAGATAGTAATCGATCTACTGCATCAAAATTTCGAAACGATCTGCTGGTCACTCGATGTTGCTCAATTTGAAATATCGAAAATAGAATGCCAAATGACATTCCATCGTGATGGTGAGTACTTTAAAATACATAAGGACAATAGAGGCTTGGTCACAAGGTCGAGGTGCCTAAGCTATGTCTACTACTTCCACGATGAGCCAAAGCGCTACAGTGGCGGAGAACTCTATCTGTACCGTGATGATCCGGAGAGTAATAAGCTGGATAAAACAAGCCGATTAGAAATGATCCCAAAGCGTAATCGCATAGTCTTTTTTAGAAGCAACGTCTATCATGAAGTTGCTAAAGTTGAATGCCCGACAACTGGTTTGTCCGGCGCCCGCGGAACAATCGCGGGATGGATCAGAACCTATGACTTCAATGTCATTGAGGCGATGAGCGGACTTCCCGCACAACGCTTTCGACGTTCTGCATGAAATCAATCTGTCGAGGAGATCGTGAACGGGCTGCTATAGTCGGACAACGACCAGCCTGTCGGCGCTGGGCACTGAAAGTGCGGTCAGGGCCGACACGAAATTCGGCTTGCGATAAAGTTCAAATTGCCATTCAGACGGTTTAGATCTTGGAGGTTGCAGTGAAGGCCTGGCTGCCGAAGTTGGGGCGGTATGGCCATGCTGATTTGGTGATCGAGACCACCTTAAATGAGCATAGTTATAAGATGGATTTGCGACAGGATGCGCGGTTGACCAACTCGAACCTCCGAACGGATGGTCACGCGTCCTGACCTGTCGCTGTCATGAACGACATTTTATGGTTGCCTTTAAGTATTTGAACAATCTTCGAAAAGTTGATCTTTCAAAGGTCATAGAGGCTGATGGTGTCGGCAGACCCTATGGATCTGGAGAGTTATACCAGCGGCAGAAGGTTCTGACTCGTAGGATATCTGCCGTGCCCATTTCGTTCATGCCGAGGGTGATCCTGCGGAGATGGACAAAGGTGCTGTCGAACGTCACGAAAGAGCGTTTCGTTCTGGAAATGCGGAGTTCGTAAAGAGTTTGGTCTGGCAACGCTGTCCCTTCCATTGATATTGTACGGCGCAGAATCCCTAGTCTTTCACTATGATGTCCCTTAGCGTCAGGCCATGCGAAAGATATCTCATCGATTGCGTTCTCAACAACGTCCGTAGCCGCGCTGCGCTGCAGCTTGAGATCATGGCCCTGCGGCATCAGCTGGAGGTTCTTGAACGTAACCGCCCGGTTCGGGTTCAACTCACACGACTAGGCCGGGCTCTCTGGATCCTGCTGTATCGTCTCTGGCCTCGTTGTCTCAATGCGGTGGTCGTCATCAAGCCGGAAACGGTGATCGCTTGGCATCGCAGAGGCTTTCGCGCCTTCTGGACTTGGAAATCACGACCCCGCAGGAGAGGTCGACCGCCGGGTCCCGCCGAAGTCCGAGGCTTTATACACCAAATTTGCCGCGAGAACTCACTGTGGGGTGCACCGCGCGTCCATGGCGAACTTCTCAAGCTTGGGATCGAGATCAGTCAGGCCGCGGTCTCGAAGTATATGGCCCGGCGCCCGAAGTCGCCATCGCAGACCTGGCGGACATTCCTTCGGAACCATGTGGGCTGTCTGGCATCTGTCGATTTCTTCGTCGTACTGACGGCCACCTTCCGGCTCTTGTTCGTGTTCATCGTTCAGCAACACGAGCGCCGTCACATCGTGCATTTCGGCGTCACCGCGCACCCCACATCGAATTGGGCCGCGCAGCAAATCCGCGAAGCCTTCCCCTGGGAGACCGCGCCACAGTATCTGATCCGAGATCGAGAGGGGTCCTATGGTGCCGTCCTTGTCTCTCGGCTTAGGGGCATGAGAATCAAAGAGGTTCTCACCGCCCCAAGATCGCCGTGGTAGAATCTCTACGTTGAACGGGTGATCGGCTCCATCCGGCGCGAATGTACCGATCACATTATTGTCCTCGGTGAATGGCACTTGCGACAGCTCTTGTGGTCCTATGTTGACTATTACCATCGATCCCGGACGCACTTATCGCTTGAGAAGGACTGTCCGGAACCGCGTTCGGTTCGTCCGCCTAATTCGGGTAAGATCATTGCTTTCCCACAGGTCGGTGGCCTGCATCATCGCTACGAGCGTCGCGCCGCCTAGCTCTCGGGCTACTTTTTGCGTAAAATCCTTCGCAGTAAGCAGAGATTGTTCAGCATATGGCCGACCACTATCGCCCCACTATCGTTCGGCCAGTCGGAGCCTTGTTTCCATGGGCCGCTTGCCCGATCACGGTGGCGCCATAGCGCCAACGCCTCCGAGAAATGTCTAGTGGTCACCAAGCCGCTCCTATGTATCGGCCCGAAGGAGTTAAATCGAAGGGACAAATCGCAATCATCCACCCCGTCGGCGCGCGTGCAGGCGTCCGGCTTTCGGCCGCTCCTGTTGGGCCGACGGCCAGTGTTCGAGAAAGGGTGTCCAATCATGCCACCAGTGTTGAAAGCTCATCAGGTGGGACAGAGGCGACCTGATATGTCCGGCCAACAATTCGGCACTCAACTTCTGCGAGCCATTCCTTTGACACGTTACGCATGGCTGCGTGTGGCATATCTTCCCAGCGGTGGAAGTACGACTTTGCGCCTCGCATGAGCAGCAAGCACCGTTCCGCTGGGTGGAGTACAGATAGAGCAGAGAGTTCTCGT
Organism: Pelagibius litoralis; assembly: GCF_011683915.1. Classification (GTDB taxonomy): domain Bacteria; phylum Pseudomonadota; class Alphaproteobacteria; order Kiloniellales; family Kiloniellaceae; genus Pelagibius; species Pelagibius litoralis. Next base: position 62,787 of record NZ_JAAQPH010000021.1, on the reverse strand, counting down.
TTGCCCTATCGGCAACGCGAACTGCGAATGCAATGACTTCCAGTCAGTTGAACCAGCGCAACGAGTTCTCTCGACCGACGCTGTATCTACAACGCCTTCGATATGCTGCTGCGCCAGACACTTGGCCAACTGCCATCTGTCGCCGTCAAGTGGACGGCAGTCTGCAGGTCCTTATGGGCTACGGCATCAAAGCCAATCACATAGCGACGTCGTATCAGAGAAAATCGGGCTGGGGCTAGTTCAATTCGGGAGATGGCATGAGAAACACAGTTCACCTGCGGAAACTGAACGTCGTCGTGGCAATCTCATCTCTTGCGCTGATTGCCGTCTGCGCCGGACAATCGCAAAGCGCTTCAAACAGCGGTGAGGGAGCAGGGGTAGTCGCTGAAGCGCCACAGGGCGCAGAAGATGACATGATGACCGCCGCGGATGCACGTGAATTCATCGAACGCGTCGAAAAGTTCAGGCGCGAATTCGGCGAATACAGCGAGCGTGTCGCCTGGTCCCGGGCAACCAACATCACCTATGATACCGATTGGCTGGTGACGAAGGTTGAGGCTGAGAACACGGCGATGGGCGTTAAGTTCGCCAACGAGGCGAAACGGTTCAACGATGTCGATCTGCCGGCGGAGGATCGACGCAAGATTGAACTGATCAAGCTTGGCGTCAACCTGCCGGCGCCGGAACGCCCCGGTGCGGCACTGGAGCTTTCAGAAATCAATACGCGCATGGCCTCCACCTATGCGACCGGCAAGATCGAACTCGGTGGCAAGCAGGTTGGGCGTAATGATCTTGAGGAAATGATGGGCACGGTGCGCGACCCGGCACGTCTTCAAGAAATCTGGACCAAGTGGCGCAGCGTGCCCGTGGCAACGCGCGATGACGGCGGCTCGATGAAGTCCGACTATGCGGCCATGGTGGCACTCGCCAATGAAGGGGCGGGCGAGCTTGGCTTCGATGATGTCGGCGCCATGTGGCGGGCGCGGTACGACCTTCCACCTGCCGAGTTTGCCGTTGAAACGGATCGGCTCTGGGGGCAGGTAAAGCCGCTTTACGACGAGTTGCAATGCCATGTGCGCGCCAAGCTCAATGAGAAATACGGCGACGAGATCGTTCCTCTCGATCAACCGATCCGGGCGGACTTGCTCGGCAACATGTGGGCGCAAAGCTGGGGCAATATTTATGATCTGGTTGCGCCGGATGATGCGGATTCGGGTTTCGACCTGACCGAGCTTCTGGTCGACAAGGGTTATGACGCCAGGAAGATGGTCGAAACCGGCGAGGCGTTCTTTTCTTCGCTGGGCTTTGATCCGCTGCCGGAGACGTTCTGGGAGCGTTCCCTGATCACCAAGCCGGCCGACCGGGAAGTGGTCTGCCACGCCTCGGCCTGGAACCTTGATGGCCAGGACGACATCCGGATCAAGATGTGCACCAAGGTCAATGCCGACGACTTCCAAACCGTGCATCATGAGCTTGGCCACAACTACTATCAGCGCGCTTACAAGGCGAAATCGCCGATCTTCCAGACCGGGGCCAATGGCGGCTTTCATGAAGCGATCGGCGACATGATTGCGCTGTCGATCACGCCGGAATACCTGCAGAGCATCGACTTGCTGGAAGAGGTTCCGGACGCGTCCAAGGATATCGGCCTGCTGATGAATCAGGCGCTTGATAAAATCGCCTTCATGCCGTTCGGCCTGTTGATGGACAAATGGCGTTGGCAGGTGTTTTCCGGCGAACTGACGCCGGAGACCTACAATGACGGCTGGTGGGCGCTCAGAACCCAGTATCAGGGTATTCGCCCGCCGGTAGCACGCTCAGCCGATCACTTTGATCCCGGTGGTAAATACCACATCCCGAACAATGTTTCCTATACGCGCTATTTCATCGCCCATGTCCTGCAGTTCCAATTTCACAAGACCGCTTGCGAAATGGCCGGCTGGGAAGGCCCACTGCATCGCTGCTCGATTTACGGGGCGCAGAACACGGTCGGCCCCAAGTTCAACGCCATGTTGGAACTGGGCGCAGAGAAACCCTGGCCTGAAGCGCTTGAAACCTTTACTGGATCGCCCGAGATGGATGGCGGCGCCGTGGTTGAGTACTTCGAGCCGTTGATGGACTGGTTGAAGGAACAGAACGCCGACCGCCGATGCGGATGGTAGGTTGTGCGGCGTCAGCGCCTATTGGACAGATAGGGTGTTTTGCAGATAGGAGGATTTCTGGCTCATCGTAACCGCCAAGGAATGAAGATGAGACAGAAATCCGGGCCGCGTAAAGCGCACTCAGAGATGGTAGTCAAAGATATCCACCGCGCCACGCGACGCCCGCGCGGAAGATAAGGCTCAATGCGCGCCCATTCCTCGTCACTCAACCAAAACAGCTTCCTTGCCATCCAAGCCTCCTATCCTCGGAAAACTTGAATCATAAATTTCGATCAGCCGGAATCCCCTAATTGAATACAGACCCTAGACCGATCCAGTGCGCCTCACTTCATCGCCTGCCAGTTACGTGACCGCCCTCCAACTAGAAAAATGCTCCTTTTGTAAAGATCACACCCCGCAGATCAAAGCTTCTCCGTGAGCTCCGGCACAGCATCGAACAGGTCCGCAACGAGACCGTAATCGGCAATCTGGAAGATCGGCGCTTCTTCGTCTTTGTTAATCGCAACGATAATTTTCGAATCGTTCATACCAGCCAGGTGCTGATTGGCTCCTGAGATTCCGCATGCGATGTAGAGGTCAGGTGCGACGACTTTGCCCGTCTGGTCAACCTGCCAGTCGCTCGGAGCATAGCCAGAATCCACAGCAGCACGCGAGGCACCGACCGCAGCACCCAACTTGTCAGTCAGTTTTCGAACAAGCTAAAGCTCTCTTCCGAACCGACGCCGCAGCCGCCAGACACAACGATCCCGGCCGAAGTAAGTTCCGGACGGTCGCTTTTGGGAAGCACCGCTCTCCCTCATAGCGCCCCCACTTTGCCACGCCCTCCAACAAGTGAATTGTCTATGGATGTGTCCTGCTGGTTCTGGCCTCTCTGATGACCAAGTAACGTCCTGCGGTCGTTTGAGATGTAAATGGATGTCAGCATAGTTATCACTTTGGGGATGCGGAAGTGGCCAAGGGAGGCGGCTTTCTTGCCGGCTTCGCAGTTGTTCGTAGGCGAACAGCCTTCATGGAGCCTGGTGAAAATGAGCGAACCTTTGGATCCACGGTCGTTCGATAGGAGGAGACAATGTCTGCTGGAAGGTTCAGGCTGGCAGTCGCTGTGATTGCGGTTCAACTGCTGCAAGGTGTGACAGAGGTTCCTGGCGCGCCTGCTATGCCGCCCAGCATTGACGAGTTGTTTCAACACCTGGGGTATTCTGAGACCGATAAGCAGAGGATTCTCGATGGGCAGATCATCTCTGCGGATGTGGAGCGAAGTCGAGATGATCAACTCCTCGCCGTCGTGGCTCTGCCGAACAAGACGTCCATCTCGGAACTTGCGGCGACATTGCAGAATGGAAGCAACATTCCGCTGAATGCAGCTACTCTGGATTGGGGAGAGGTTACGACGGGAACAAAGGAGGATTTTGCGCGGGTCGTCTATAACGATGCCGAAAAGGAAGAAGTTGATAAGCTTCTGCGCGTGAAAGCAGACGATAGCTTTAACTTTTCAACATCGGAGATAACGTCCATCAGGGAGGTGGCAAAGGATCTCAAGGTAGGCGATCCGAATACGATTGAATTGGTCAATGCTGCCTATCGCGAAACCCTCTTTGAGCGCTATCTGGCGTACAAAGGTCGGGGGCTCGACGGTATGAAGCCCTATGATCACGGGGGTGCCCCTCTCTCTCCGGCCAAGCAGCTACGGACCGTCGAGGCACAGTCCAGGGGCTTTTTGGCAACTTATTTTCCTGGCCTTCGCCAAGCTGTTGAGGAATTCCCGCTAGGTCGGGCCCCAGACATCGTCAGCAAGATTTACTGGGTAAAGCGGGTTGTGGAGGGTCGGCCAGCCTTTATCCTGATCCATCAGGTAATCCAGGTCGGCGAAGACTTTGTGCTGTCTATTCAGCGCCAATTCTATGTAGGTCATACCTACGAATCGCTCCAGGTGATCGATTTGGCACTTCCCGCCGGCGACAGAGTGCTGGTGTTCAGTGTCAACCGTGTATTCACGGAACAGATCGCTGGATTTTTCAGCGGTGTGGCCCGTTTGGTAGGCCAGTCACGCACGAAGGGGACATGACGAGGCACTTTGATCGGGTTCGACAGACGATTGAGGACTGAGAGGCGGGCAGCAGCGACGTGTCGCGCCTTTTCCAAGAGGAGAGCGGCTTGAGATGCCCGGTCGAACTCCACGATTGGTCGCGAACGGTGAGTGCTGGAGTGCTCTGCGGTTCGGGAAGTTTCGCACCGCGCGGGTCTGGACGGGCTTCTGAGCCGGCGCTAGAGCCTTTCGCCGCCTCATTTGCTACCAACAGTATGCGGAGCACGTCTTGGAAATCGATCCCTACAGCCTGTTACTCAGCAGTCCCACGCTCACCGTATTTCTGGTCATCGCGCTCGGCTACCTGATCGGTAAGATCAATATCAAAGGCTTCGAACTGGGTGCGACGGGCGGCGTGTTGCTGATCGCGCTGCTGTTCGGCCACTACGATCTAGCGCCACATCCTTTCTTGGGCACGGTCGGCTTCACGTTGTTCATCTATTTGGTCGGTCTGCAAGCGGGTCCACGCTTTTTCAATGTACTGATGGAAGACGGCGCGCGCTATATCGGGTTGGCGCTGGTGGTCGCCATCTCGGCGTTCATCGCCGCCAAGCTGCTGGCCGCCGGCTTCGGCCTGGACGACGGCTTGGCCGCCGGTATCCTGGCGGGTGCGCTGACCAGCACCCCAACCCTGGTCGGCGCTCAGAGCGTGCTGGAGACCGGCGTCGCCGTCGTACCGCCGGGCGAGTCGGCGGACGTGCTGCTGGAAAGCATCTCGGTCGGCTACGCCATCACCTATGTCTTTGGGATGGTCGGGCTGATCCTGGCGGTCAAGCTGATGCCCATGCTGCTACGTATCGACCTGACGGGCCAGGCCCAGTCTTACGCACGCAAGAAGGGCTATAGCGAAGATAAGAAGACGGCACCGCAGGGCCTGCCGGTGGTGCGCGGCTATCAAGTCAATGAAGGCGGGCGCATCGCCGGTAAAACGCGGCGTCATTTGGAGGCGACGGAAGACCAGCGTGTCACCGCTGTGCGCGTCAAGCGTGGCGAGAAGATCATTGAGCTGAGCATGGACGATACGGTCGAAGCTGGCGACAAGATAGCGATCCTGGCCGCGCCCGAACGGCACGCGGAGATGCGCGACGATCCGGACCTGACCTCGAGTATTTTGGACAAGGACCTGCTCGATACCTACATCACCAGTGCTGAGATCGTGGTCACGCGTAGCGAAGTGGCCGGCCGGTCCTTAAGCGAACTGCGTTTGACACCGGATTTTAACTGCTTCGTTACGCGCATCCAGCGCAGCCAGATCGATCTGCCACTGCGTGATAGCACCGTGCTTCAGCGCGCCGACACGCTGACCGTGGTCGGCGACTCGCAGCAGATCGACAAGCTGGCTGAGTGGCTCGGCGTGATCGAGCGCGACGTGCAGGAACTTGATCTGGTGACCTTCGCCTCGGGCATTGCGCTTGGCCTCCTGATTGGGCTGATCCAGGTCAAGGTCGGCAACATAAGCGTTGGCCTGGGCAGCGCTGGTGGCCTTCTGCTGGCTGGCATCCTGTTCGGCTACTTGCGCTCCCACAACCCGACCTTTGGGCGGGTGCCACCGGCGGCGCGCTACGCCATCATGGAGTTGGGGTTGATGCTCTTCATGGTCAACATCGGACTGCAGGCGGGCGGAGGCGTGCTCGAAGCGCTACTGTCTGTCGGCCCGGTAATAATTCTCTGTGGCATGATCGTCTTGCTGGCGCCGCTGGTGACCGGATTCCTGGTCGGGACCTACGTGCTGAAACTCAACCCGGCGCTATTGCTCGGTGCCCTGACCGGCGCGATGACGTCGACGCCAGCGCTCGGTGTGGTCCAGCAGGCCGCCAAGAGCTCCATGCCCGCGCTGGGCTACGCCGGCACCTACGCCTTCGCCAACGTGCTGCTCACTGTGGCGGGCACTTTGATGATGCTATAGCGGCCTGCAACCTGGATAGGTCTTGGGCTGAATGCGTGTTGCTGCGGTTTGAGTTACAAAGCAGTGATGACAAGAACAACAACCATTGATTTTGTTAGGGAGTTCTTTCAAAAAACAGACTGTAGTCCTTAAACCCTGATTCCGAGAGTTGACCACATCTACGGAATCTCGGGAGAACATATCATCACACCTCGGTACTAAACATCTAGTCTGTGTTTATAAGGCAAGTGAAACTGCACAACGCGGCAATTAAGTTGGAAGCGACCGGGTTTGCAACTGTTGATGGGTTCGAGCCTCTGCCCCCCAATCAGTTTGGAGTTCTAAGCGAATGTCGGTCTCGCAGGTTGCGAGCCTCCGCACCCAAATCATCGAAAGCTAGCCCGCCCGGTCAAAAACCAGCGGGTGTTTTGGTGTTAAAAGCCGGGCCTTCTGTCACCTGAAACTTGCTGGCACAAAGAAAAGACAGCAGGCATAGCCCGGCACAAGCACGGCGAAACCGCGCCGAGACAACGTAGGACGATTAGCTTATTGCTGGTGTGGCCCTGGCGACCGCGACGATAAGTGCCGGTGATCACCATTGAAGGTTCTTCTTTGGTGTCCGTCCGGTCTACCCGCTCTGACGGGTGGGGCCAGAGTTGGGTAGTGTCGATCAGGGATGATGGACACTATCGGAGTCTGGGGTGGTGAAGGGGCGCAAGCGGCGGTTCTGGACGGATGACGAGAAGCGGATGGTCTGGGCCCAGACCCGGGTATCTGGCGTCTCTGTCAACCAGGTTGCACGGCGCTACGACGTGAACCACGTTTTCACCAGGCTGCGGGATCCGCGCTTCGCGCCCTGGGGAGTCGGCTGAAGGATCGCCTGAGGAGTTGGGGCGTTTCTTACCTGCCAAGACCATCGCCCGGCTGAAGGTGGTACTTGACGACGTCGAGCCGTCGGTGGCGCGCCGCCTCGAGATTCCCCTCGGCATCCGCCTGGATCGCCTGCATCTAACTCTGCAGGCGGCGCTCGGCTGGACCGATAGTCATCTATGGGAGATCCGCGCCCGCGATGCGGTCTGGGGTATTCCCGATCCAGGCTGGTCCGACGGCCCCATCAGTGTGCGCAAGGCAACGCTTTGGATGTCATCGAGGATACCGGTGCAAAAACACTCCACTATCCTTACAACTTCGGTGACGGCTGGGAGCATACGGTCAAGCTCCTCGGCATCGACGACGGCGAACCGGGCGCCGCCTATCCCGTGCTGCTCAACGCAAGGGGTGATACCGAGGAGCTTGACCGTATCGAGCGCTTACACTGATCCTAGCGTTGATCGGTGAAGAAGCCATTCCGCTATTTCAGAACATCACCCGAGATCGTTCGTCTCGCTGTGATGATGTATGTCCGTTACCCACCGTCATTGCGGCAGGTTGAAGGTCTGCTTCATGAATGTGGGATCGATATCTGCCACGAGACGGTGTAGTTTTGGTGGAATCGCTTCGGCCCCATTTTTGCGGTCGAGATCAGAAAGCGGTGCATTTGTCGGAGATCATTCTCTTTATGGCGCGCTGTGGATCATGAAGGCGAGATGCTGGCAGTCTTTGTGACCAAGCGCCGAGACCGTATGGCTGCGCTGAAATTCCTGAAACGAACGATGAAGCGTTGTGGTCGACCGAGAGAGATCGTCACTGATCGTCTTGGTTCGTACAAAGCCGCAATGAAAGAGATCGGTAACGCTCCGAGTCAGGAATATACCTGCTATCTCAATAACCGTGCCGAAAACTCGGACCAGCTGTTCCGACGACGAGAAAAAGCAATCGCAAAAGTTCGAGGTATGAAGGCCCTTCAGAAATTCGCCCCGGTCCAGGCGTCACTCTTAAACCACTTTAATCACGGCTGTCACCTATACAGCCGCGAGATGTTCAAACCGAGATGTGAAGCTGCACTGCTTGAGTGGCGGAAACTGGGTGTCTGAGATTGCGAACTTTCAAATTGTTGGATGTCAGTTCTTTTGACGTGCTCTTTTCGCGCAGCACTCCGGTCATTTTTGCCTTTAGCGGTTGGTTTGGTTCAATGCCCGGTTCACCGCGCGTGCGATCACACGTTCTTCGTCTGTTGGGACGACCAGAATACGGGTCGGCCCGGTGCCGATGTCGCGCGGATCGCCATGGGTCGAAGACGGGTTGATCCGTAAGCCAAGATAATCTAACCCATCAACGATACGGCGCCGAATGCCGTCCGCGTTTTCACCGATGCCGCCACAAAACACCAATCCGTCGATGCCACCCAGCACAGCCGATAAGGCCCCGATCTCCCGGCGGGCACGGAAGACATAGTAATCAATGGCCTGCGCCGCTTCGGGTTGGTCAGAGGCCAGCAATTCCCGCATATCGCCTGAAATATCAGACAACCCCAAAAGCCCGCTTTGCTTGTAGAGAAGCTGAAAAACATCATGCGGCGTCATCCTTTTTTGCTCGATCAGATAAAGCACCACGCCCGGGTCAATCTGCCCGCAGCGGGTGCCCATCGGCAGCCCGTCCAGCGCCGAGAACCCCATGGTCGACCCGACGCTCTTGCCGTCCCGGATCGCACACATCGAGGCTCCATTGCCCAGATGGGCGATGATCACCCGGCCTTTTTGCAAATCGGGGAACTCGGTTGCGATCACCCCGGTTACGTATTCGTAACTTAACCCATGAAAGCCGTAGCGGCGGATGCCCTCGGTATAAAGTGCGCGTGGTAGGGCGAAGGCGTCGTTGACCCATGGGTGTCCACGGTGAAAGGCAGTGTCGAAACAGGCGACCTGAATCGCATCTGGAAAGGCGAGATGCGCGGCGGAGATCCCGGCCAGATTGTGCGGTTGGTGCAACGGTGCGAGCGGAATGAAGGAGGCCAGTGCGTCTTGCACTTCTGGGGTCAAAACGATGGGGGTCGCATAATCCGGGCCACCGTGCACAACACGGTGCCCGACGCCTGTGATTTCAAGACCGAACATATGTGGCGCAAGAGCGCGCATTACTTCTGCTAAAGCACTTGCTTGTGTTTCTGCGCTGATTTCGGTCTGCGAAGCGTTGTTACCGACCCTCAGGATCAGCTGCGCTGTATTGCCAACGCCCGCAACCTGGCCATCGGCGAGCAAGTCAGGCTCAGGTGCGGCGCGGTAAAGCCCAAATTTCAGAGAAGACGAGCCAGCATTTAGTGTGAGAAGGCTACTCAAACGCGGCGAGCCTCGGCATAAAGGGTCGCAATCGCCGCAGAGGCGGTTCGTGTTTTATCGCCGTCAGCACGGCTGGTGAGAATGATGGGGACCTGCGCGCCCAAAACGATGCCCGCCGCCTCAGCGCCGGCAAGATACATTAGTTGCTTTGCAATCATATTGCCCGCTTCAAGGTCAGGGGCGACCAGGATATCGGCCTGGCCCGCGACGTCAGACTTGATACCCTTGGACGCCACAGCGGCCATGGAAACCGCGTTGTCAAAGGCCAAGGGGCCATCTAGCACTCCACCCGCGATCTGGCCTCTATCGGCCATTTTGCACAGCGCTCCGGCTTCGACCGTTGATTGCAGACGCGGAGTGATGGTTTCGACCGCTGACAACAGCGCTACCTTCGGTGTCTCAATACCAACGGCGCGCGCCAGATCAATGGCGTTCTGGACGATATCGGCCTTTGTGCTCAAATCCGGCGCGATATTGATAGCGGCATCCGTCATGATCAGCGTTTTGGGATAGGTGGGCACGTCCATCACATAAACATGGCTCATTCGGCGTTCTGTGCGAAGACCACCTTGTTTTGGCACCACGGCTGCCATTAATTCATCCGTATGCAAGGCGCCCTTCATCAGTGCCTTCGCCTGTTTATCGCGCACCAGTTTCACGGCCTCCTCGGCCGAGGCATGGCTGTGTGGTGTGTCGACCACCCGCAGACCCGCAAGATCGAGCCCGGCCCGTTCGGCCACGGCCTTAATCCGAGCCTCGGGGCCCACCAGTATAGGCACCATCAGGCCAAGCTCATGCGCATTTATTGCCGCTTCAAGCGAGATGTCATTGCAGGGATGCACAACGGCCACCGGCAGCGCGGGATGGGTCTGGGCGCGGGCCAGTAACTGGCCATGGATTGCGCCATGCTTGTGCAGGACAAGATCGGGCATCGTGATCCGGGGCCTGCGGACTTTCTTGTTCGGCGCGATTACATGGGCTTGCCCCGCAATCACCGGTTTGCCGTCGCCATTGCTACACAGGCAATCGAGCGTTAGGCGCTTCTTCTCGGGATCCCGTTTTGTCACCGTCACGCGCACGGTCACGGTATCCCCGATGCCCACCGGCTTGAGGAACTTCAGTGATTGTTCCAAATAGATCGTCCCCGGCCCGGGCAACTGCGTTCCAAGCACGTTCGAGATCAGCGCGCCGCCCCACATGCCATGAGCAATCACCTTGTGAAAGATGTCCCCTTCGGCAAATTCCGCATCCACATGCGCGGGATTCACATCACCCGAAACGACCGCAAACGCATCGATATCCTGTGCCGTGATGGTCCGAACAAGTTCGGCAAAATCACCTACCTTGATCTCGTCAAAAGGACGGTTTTCGATGAACCCCATCTGCGTGTCATGTTCAGATAACATGATGGCCCCCATCAATATAGGCCGTGTTGCCGCTGACGGAGCGGGCAAAGTCGGACACAAGGCAGGCCGCCATCGACCCGACCTCGGCAATCGTTGTCAGTCGATGCAGGGGTGCGCGTGTCTTTGCGTCTTCAATCAGCGCATCGAAATGGTCGATGCCCGAAGCCGCGCGTGTCTCAAGTGGCCCCGGCGACAACGCATTTACGCGGATATTCCTGGGACCCAGGTCAACGGATAGATAGCGCGTGGTTGCCTCAAGTGCGGCCTTGACAGGGCCCATGATGTTGTAGTGATCAACCACTTTATCGGCGCCGTGATAGGATACTGTCAGGATTGTACCGCCCGCCACCATGAGCGGTTCAGCGCGTTTAGCCAGCCGGATCAGCGAATGAACCGAGATATCCATCGCCAGTCCAAAGCCTTCCTGCGAACAATCGACCACTCGGCCATGCAGGTCCTCGCGTGGGCAAAACGCGATAGAATGAAGCAGAAAATCCAGCTGGCCCCATTTTTCCTCGATTGCCGCAAAAACCTGATCCGTTTGGACGAGGTCCGTCACATCAAGCGGCAGAAACAGCCCGGCACCGACCGCTTCGGCAACAGGTTTGACGAACTTGCGGGACTTTTCTGACTGATAGGTGATGCAAAGCTCGGCACCCGAGGCACGAAACACCTGCGCGCATCCTGCTGCGATGGAGTGTTCATTGGCAATACCCACGACCAGCCCCTTTTTGCCTTTCAAGAACTCAGAATTGGGAATCATGGTCTACTCCATCATGACGTAGGTGCCGGGGGCGTCAGCCAGTTTGCGGCCCATTTTAGGTGGCGCGCCCTTGGGGCCAGAATGCCTTGAAAGCCAGGCGGCCCAGGAGGGCCACCAACTGCCTTCTTCCAGTGCTGCCGTTTCCAACCAGTCCTCCGGCGACAGGGCGTTGTCCTGATCGCGTGTTGTATGGACGCGGAAATGGCGATGCTTGTGGCCGGGCTCGGACAGAACGCCCGCGTTATGGCCACCGTTTGTCAGGACAAAGGTTACATCGGCATGTCCCAACGAGTGCACCTTGAAGACCGATTTCCACGGGGCAATGTGATCTGTCTCGGTCCCAACGCCAAAAACAGGGATACGGATATCTCGCAGTGACACTGCATGACCGCCCACCTGATAACGACCGGCCGCCAAGTCGTTGTTCAGGAACATATGCCGCAAATACTCTGAATGCATCCGCGCAGGCATGCGCGTGCCGTCGGCATTCCAGGCCATCAGATCGTTCATAGGTGTGTCATTTTCACTCAGTAGGTAGCTGCGCACCACCCGCGACCAGATCAGATCGTTCGACCGCAACATCTGAAACGCACCCATCATCTGATTAGCCTCTAGATAGCCCTGTGCGTCCATGAGATCCTCAAGAAAGGATACCTGGCTTTCATTGATAAACAGGCTCAATTCGCCGGGCTCCGTGAAATCGGTTTGGGCTGCAAAAAGCGTCATACTGGCCAACCGCTCATCACCGTCACGGGCCAAGGCGGCTGCCGCGATCGAAAGAAGCGTACCGCCGAGGCAATAGCCGGCGCTGTGGATTTGCTCGGCCCCCGTTACGGTGGTGATGTAATCGACCGCCGCCAAGAGGCCCTGTGTGAGATAATCGTCCATCCCCAACGTTGCATCCTCTGGATCCGGGTTGCGCCATGAGATCATGAAGACGGTAAAGCCCTGCGACGTCAGATAACGCACCAGCGAGTTGTCCGGACTCAAATCAAGGATGTAGTATTTCATGATCCATGCCGGTGCGATCAGGATCGGTTCGGGATGTACCTTGCCTGTTTTGGGCGCGTATTGGATCAGCTCGATCAAATGATTGCGAAATACGACCTTGCCCAGTGTGCACGCCACATCCAGACCCAGCTGCTGTGTTCGCGCAGGTGTCGCGCCTTTCCACCCCGCTTGGTAGTCGTTCAAGAACGCGGCAATGCCCTTTTGCAAATTTGCACCATGCGTCTCGACGGTTCGCACCAGTGCTTCGGGGTTCGTGGCGAGAAAGTTGGACGGTGCCATAGCATCAAGCATTTGACGCATCAGAAAGGTCATCGCCCTGTCATGTGCCGGATCAAGCCCTGGAACCTCTGATGTGGCCTTGTCGAAAAAGTCTTCCAACAGCAAGAAGCCCTGCGCCATCGCAGCATACGGTGGCTTGGTCCACGCCGCATTTTGAAAACGCCGGTCGCCCTTTTGCGCCGCAATGGGATGCTGGTCCGGGCTTTCGGGACACCCTCTTGCAACAAATCCCAGCCAGGCGACCCAATGAGCATACGACGTCTGTGCCAGGGTGATCTGCAAATCTGGTGCACTGGCCAGATGCAGCGCCCAGTCGTTGATCATCGTCAGCGTGGATGCCGGAGAGCTTCCGCCTGTTATCGACGCTAAATGCCGACGCAAAGGGCGGTCGGCTTTGCGGGTCACCGAAGCACTTTGTGACGCGTGACCGGCGACTTCAGTTGCGTTTGGATCCTTCATTAGACTGCTTCCATTTCTTTTGTGCTTAACCAGCACGGTAATGCCGTAATGCGACAACAAAACAACAATCGTGAGACACTTGCATGGACACTAGGGTGGACCAGAACAATCGACGACGTGGGATCGTTCGTGCCCATTGTCAATGTCGACTTAAAAATAGCTAGAAGTGCCGGAGTAAATTCACCCAGTTTTTGGGTTTGGTTCAGTGTGGTTTGGCTTTATCTGTTTTTGCAGGTCTCCCTCGCTTTGGGTGGTGGCGGCGGTGTGATAGATGCGTTTGCTCGGCACTGTCAGATTAAAAGTGACAAGCTCCCCGAAATGTCCACATTCATAAGTTAGCTCTGTTCCGGTTATGGTCCGCTTCGAATCGGGTTGCGAACTGGATCGGGGTGAGCCCGTTGAGGCTCAGGTGCGGTCTGTGGGTGTTGTAGCCGTTCCTCCAGGTATTGATGACCCTGCGGGCATGGCCGTAGCTGGTCAACAGGTGCTCATTAAGGCACTCGTCGCGCAGCCGGCCTATGAAAGATTCGACGAACCTGTTCTGCATGGGTTTCCAGGGGCGATGTAGTGCCAATCGACGTGAACATCCTGCTGCCACTTCAGTATGGCGTTGGAGGTCAACTCGGTGCCGTTGTCGGAGACAATGGTGTCTGGGCGTCCGCGTAGACTGCAGAGCCGATCCAGCTTCCTGGCCACGAGAACACCAGAGAGCGAGTTATCCACCATAGTGGCCAGGCACTCGCGGGTGAAGGCATCGATCACGCAGAGGATGCGGAACCGCCGGCTGTCCAACAGCGCATCGGAGGCGAAGTCCGGACTCCAGCGGCGATTGGCGACCTGCGGGACCACCATCGGGGCTCGACTGCCCAGGGTCCGCTTGCACCCGCCGCGCTTGCGCACAGTGAGGCGCTCCGCCTTGTAGAACCGGCAGACCTTTTTCCTGTTGATATGGAAGCCCTCGCACCGCAGCAGGATGTACAGACGGTGGTAGCCGAAACGGCGACGCTCAGAGGCCAGTTCGCGCGAGCGCGGGTGGACAACAGCATCGTCCGGCCGCCTGATGCTCCTTCAGGACGCCGATAATCTATTCTTCGGAAAACCTGCTGCGCCTCATCGTCTGTCTCCTTCTTCGAGGAACAGGCTAACCCAAAAGCGAGGAGTCGGGTCGATCAGCTTGAAGAGGTTTCAAGCCAGGCACAGGCCATTGCGACGGAGGCACAGAGCACCGCCGGCGCACGGAGAGACAAAGCAAGCCCAAGTTACCGCAGCCGATTGCGCCGCGTCGTGACGATGGAAAGGTCACGTTGATATCACAAAATAATCGACGGTTCTTCGAATTGTAGAGTTGCAATTTGAGCGAACCCTTGCGATTTCATGACTCTATGACAGGGGAAACGTGAAGCTATGAAACTGAAGTTTCCAAGTGCCTACACCATCTTGTTCGGTTTGATCATCGCGGTGGCTGTTGCCACCTGGTTTGTCCAGGCCGGTCAATATGACCGGGAAATGAACGAGACACTGGGGAAGGAAGTTCCGATACCCGGCACCTATAAGGAGGTTGATCCCAATCCTCAGGGCTTTGCCGACGTGGTACTCGCGCCGATTGCCGGTTTCTTTGATCCGGGGAGTTACGAGGCGCGGGCAATCGATGTTGCACTCTTTGTACTGATCATCGGCGGCTTCCTGGGTGTCGTGACCAAAACAGACGCCATCGATGCCGGTATCGAGCGGACCATGACAGGCATGAGGGGCCGGGAGAAGTGGATGATTCCGATCCTTATGGCGCTCTTCGCTGCCGGTGGGACGATCTACGGCATGGCCGAGGAAACTCTGGCGTTCTATGGCCTGATTATTCCGGTGATGATCGCCGCAAGGTACGACGCGGTGACCGGGGATGCCATTATTATGCTGGGAGCTGGCGTTGGCGCCCTGGGTTCGACCATCAATCCCTTTGCCACAGTGATCGCGGCCAACGCGGCAGGTGTGCCCATTACCGACGGCATCCTCCATCGTCGCGGACCGGCGGGAATCCAACGAAGCGCACTTCCTGAAAGGTCGCGAGGTTGTTGCAGACAGCCACCTGTTGGATTTCACTTTGCCCCGCAAGACCGTGTTGCTGGTCTTCGTCCTCGCTTTCGCGGTCATGATCTGGGGTGTCTCGTCCGGTGGCTGGTGGATGGCCGAGATATCCGGTATCTTCATCGTGGCCTCGATCCTGGTCGGTGTGGTCACTTGCATGAGCGAGGAGGACTTCACCAATACCTTTTCGACGGCGCCCGCGAACTGCTGGGCGTTGCCCCTGTGATCGGCATTGCCCGCGGCATCATCAGGTCAACAGCGCACTGATGGTGGCGACCAGCAAGGGCTCGACCCGTTTCATGCATTGTCTGCCGGCCTTTCATAATCGCGAAACCAAGGTCGGTCAGGAGATCTTTGAGAAACATGGCATTGCCGAGATGGAAGTCACCGAGGAGGTTTTCGAATCTCCCGCCGGCGTGCAGTTCGAACAGGCGGAAAACCGCATGCACACTATCAAGGCCGTCCTGGTCTCAACGATCGGAGCTTGAGCCATGCGGATCGTCATCGCTCTTGGGGGCAATGCTCTTCTCCGCCGCGGTCAGGCCATGACCGCGGAGAACCAGAGAGAGAATGTGCGGGTCGCTGCTGGAGCCATGGTACCGATCGCGGCGCAGCACCAGTTCGTTGTGTCACATGGCAATGGTCCGCAGGTCGGCCTGCTCGCCCTGCAGGGGGCGGCCTACAAACCGGGGGAGGTCTATCCGCTGGATGTCCTGGAGGCCGAAACCGAAGGCATGATCGGCTACATGATCGAGCAGGAGATGGGCAACCTGTTACCGGTCGAGGTACCCTTTGCGACCATCCTGACAATGATCGAGGTCGATCAGACGGATCCAGCCTTCGCCGACCCGACCAAGTTTATCGGCCCGGTCTACGAGGAAGCGGAAGCCCGGCGCCTGGCGTCTGAAAAGAACTGGTCTATCGAGCCGAACGGCGACAAGTGGCGCCGCGTCGTCGCCTCGCCAATGCCCAAGCGGATCTTCGAAATCCGCCCGATCCGCTGGTTACTGGAGCGCAACACCATCGTCATCTGCGCCGGTGGGGGCGGCATCCCGACGGTCTATGATGAAAACCGTAGGCTGCAGGGCATCGTCGACGGAACGGCCGGGACGACCGTGAGTGGCGTCGTAACCGGTCTTGAATGGCATTAGAATCCTGGAGGGATAGCGATGCTTCGTGATCTGGTCCGCTACTCGCGCATCCTCGAGATCGTCGGCGACATTCTGAAAGTCCGGGTGCCTGAAAATGGCGATAACAAGACCGGCAGGAGCAAAGCGAGCGTTGTCCGCCTGGGTGATCTTGCTCGGCTGGAGGATGCGGAGGGCGAGACGTCGCTGGCCCAGGTCATAGGCATCGACCGGGACGTGGTCTCTCTGCAAATCTTCACGGGAACCAAGGGCGTCTCTACCAACGCCACGGTCAAGTTCCTCGGCCATCCCATGCAGGCGACCTACTCAGCGAACATCCTGGGGCGGGTGTTCGACGGAACCGGCGCGCCCATCGATGGCGGTCCCGATCTCTCCATGGATCCTAAGGTCGATATCGGCGGGCCGTCGGTCAATCCCTGCGAGCGCATCGTCCCGAAAAAGTTGATCCGCACGGACGTGCCGATGATCGACGTTTTCAATTGTCTAGTCGAGAGTCAGAAGATTCCGATCTTTTCGGTTTCCGGCGAACCCTTCAACCCCTTCCTGGCCCGCATCGGTATTCAGGCGGATGCGGATATCGTTGTCTTCGGGGGGCTGGGGCTGATCTTCGACGACTACCATACCTTCCGCAAAACCTTCGAGGACGCGGGCGTGTTCTCCCGCACCGTTATGTTCATCAATCAGGCTTCGGACCCGATCGTCGAACGGCTGCCGGTACCCGATATGGCGCTGGCCGTGGCCGAGCGCTTCGCGGTGGAGGAGGGCAAACGCGTCCTGGTGCTGCTGACTGACATGACCGCTTATGCGGATGCCCTGAAAGAGGTCGGCATCTCCATGGAGCGCGTGCCCTCGAACCGTGGCTACATGGGCGATCTCTATTCCCAGCTCGCCCGCCGTTACGAGAAGGCCTGCGACTTCGCCAAGGGCGGGTCGGTGACTATCCTGACAGTGACCACCATGCCGGGGAACGACATTACCCATCCGGTGCCCGACAACACCGGCTACATCACCGAGGGGCAGTTCTATCTGCATGACGGCGTCATCGATCCCTTCGGCTCGCTGTCGCGGCTGAAGCAGAACGTGATCGGCAAGGTAACCCGTGAAGATCACGGTCAGATCATGAACACCATGATTCGTTTCTATTCCGGCGCCCGTGACGCTCAGCAGAAGCAGGCCATGGCCTTCGACCTATCCGATTTCGACCGGCAGCTTTTGAAGTTCGGAAACCTCTTTCGCGGCCGCTTCATGGATATCGAACTCACTCTGCCCTTGGAGGAGGCTTTGGATCTCGGCTGGCAGACTCTTGCCGAGTGTTTTCGGCCCGAGCAGTTGCTCATGAAACAGGAATTGATCGACAAGTACTATCCGAAGGAGTTGGCGTTGCCACGAGTTGATACTGCGAAGCTAGCCGAAGCAGAGGAGGCATAACATGGCAAAGCTGCAGCTCAATAAATCCTCGCTGGCCCGTGAGTCGCAAAGTCTGCGCAATTACGAGCGTTTCCTGCCGTCGCTCGATCTCAAGCGTCAGCAGCTGATGGCGGAACGGGCAAAGGCGGTCCGGGCTCTTTCGCAAACGCGCGGGCAGATCGGGACGCTAACCAGGCAGGTGGGTCGTTCTCTGCCCATGCTCTCCAATCAAGATGTCGATCTGACCGGCCTGGTGCGCATCTCTGACGTGCGTTTGGCGACGGAGAACCTCGTGGGCACGCATCTTCCGAGACTTGAGGCGGTCGAAGTCGAAGTGAAATCCTATGCTCTGCTGGCCAAGCCGCATTGGGTCGACAATGTGGTGGCTGCTCTGCGCGAAGTCCTGGAACTGCGAGTCCGTGTGCAGGTTGATGAGCGGCGGTTGGTCCTTCTCGACGGAGCCGTAAAGACGATTACGCAGCGCGTGAACCTTTTCGACAAGGTTCTGATCCCGAATGCCAGAGCGAACATCAAGCGCATCAAGGTTTTCCTTTCGGACGAGGAGATGGCGGCGGTGGTCCGTTCCAAGATCGCTAAGCGCAAGCATTCAGCGGAGGGAACGGTATGACCATTCTGCGGCTCAAAAAGATCACGCTCTGCGGCCTGCTCAGGGAAAAGCGTGGCTTGCTCGAAGGGTTGCAGGATCTCGGGTGCATGCACCTTCTGCCACTGCGTCCGCGTCCCGCCGAGGTGGAGAAGGTCGCCTCGCCGCGGGCTGAGGCGGCTTTCAAGGCTCTGCGTTTTCTCTCCGACATGCCGCAGAAACGAAGGCAGGTACTCCGTGATCCCAGGTTTGATGTCGGAAGCCTCATCACGGACGCACTCGCGTTGAAGCAAGGACTGCGCGACGCCACCGATCGCCGGGATTTTCTGGAGCACCGCATCGCAGCCGTCGAACCCTGGGGTGACCTCGTCTTTCCGCCTCATGAGGCGCTTGTTGGCTACCGGCTATGGTTTTATGTCCTGCCGTTAGCGCTGCTGAGCACACTCGATTCCGTTGAACTGCCTTGGCAGATTCTGCGCAAGGATCACCGCTTCGTTTACCTCGTTGTCATTGCAAAGGAGGAACCACCAGGCGATCTGCTGCCCGTTCCGCGCACTCACACCGGCGCATTGCCGCTGGGCGAGCTCAAGGCCCAGCTTGAGGATACAGAAATCGAGCTGGAGGATCTGGTCGCGCAGCGCCAGGCCCTGACGCGCTACATCTATCTGCTCAGCGTCAATCTGGCGGAGGCCGAGAACCAGGCATCATTGAGCTATGCCGAACAGCAGACGCGCGATGGCGATTCGCTCGTTGCGGTTCAGGGCTGGGTGCCTGTCGACTCCCTTGCCACGGTCGAGGCCTACGTCAGGGAGGCAGGATTGGCGTGTCTGATTGAGGAACCCGGTGCCCAAGACGATCCGCCGACCCTGATTGAGCAGCCGGACGAACTCGCGGCCGGCGCCGATCTGGCGGTTTTCTATCAGGTGCCGGGCTATCGCAGTTGGGATCCAACTCTGTTGCTTGTCGCGTTTTTCTCCCTCTTCTTTGCCATGATCCTAGCCGATGCCGGGTACGGTGCGGTGCTGATGGCCGGGCTTTTGCTCTTCTGGCGGCGGCTCGGGCGCAGTCGGACAAGCAGGTCCTATCGGACTCTCGGTCTGTCGCTCTTCGGCTGCACTATCCTTTATGGTGTGATCGTCGGCAGTTATTTCGGCGTGACGCCGCCGCCAGATTCCTTACCCGGAACACTTCATGTACTCAGCGTGAACGACTTTGACAGCATGATGAAGTTGTCCATCGTGGTCGGTGTGCTTCATATCGTCTTTGCAAATGCCATGGCGGCTTATGTCCGGTGCAGGAGTCTGGTCGCCCTTTCCAAACTGGGCTGGATCACCGGGATCTTCGGCGGCCTGGCTTTCTGGTTGGCCGGCACGGACGCTTCCTGGACTCTTGCTGGCCAGGCGCTGATCGGCATTGGTCTGCTCGCCGTCCTGCTGTTCAGCAGTGAGCGCCCGGTCCGTAAGCCGAGTGATTATCTCTGGCGCCTGGCCGACGGAATGAAGAGCCTCACCGGCGTGATGGGGGCTTTCGGCGATGTGCTGAGTTACATGCGCCTCTTTGCGCTTGGCCTGGCCAGTGCGTCCTTGGCCGTAACTTTCAACGACCTGGCCACATCCGTTCATCAGGCCTCGCCGGGTATCGGTCTTCTCGCCGCCATACTTATCCTTGCAATCGGCCACAGTCTTAATCTTGGCCTATCGCTGATGAGTGGCGTGGTCCACGGCCTAAGGCTGAACTTTATCGAGTTTTACAAATGGGGCTTGCCGGAAGAGGGGACAGCTTTCCGCAGGTTCGCCCGAAAGGAGGTGCAACCGTGAACGAACTCGTCCTTGCGTTGGGTTGGAGCGGGATCTATTCGCCGATGGCAATCGGCACGGTCGCCGGCGCGATCGGCTGTTCCATTGCCGGGCAGGCGGGCATTGGTGCCATGCTCGAGACCGAGGGCGGCTACGGCCGCTACATCGGCATCTCGGCCTTTCCTTCGAGTTTTGTGATCTATGGCATCGTGATCATGTTCACCCTGAACCGCGAGGTGACACCGGAAAATGCGGGCGGACTTTTCGGGGTCGGCTTCTTTGCGGGTATCGCGCTGCTCTACTGCGGCATCTGGCAGGGCCGGGCCTGCGCCGCCGCGATCAACGCCGCCAAGGAAAAGCCTGAAATCTTTGGGCTGTCTTTGGCGCCGGCAGTGATCATTGAAGGCTTTGGAGTCTTCGCCTTCGTCTTTGCGCTGGTGGTCAGCGCCGGTATTCCGGGAGCAGCATGATGGCGAACAAAGCGCTCCAGGATCAGGCTATGTCGAGCGGTGTCGACGCACTTATCAGCAGGTTGCGTGAAGAAGGCGTAGCGGCGGGGCGGGCGGAGGCCGCGCAGATCCTGGGGGACGCGAAGGCCGAGGCGAAATTCCTTCTGGATAAGGCAAGGGCCGATGCACAGGTGCAGCGGGAGACCGCGCGTAAGAAGGCGGAGGCATACCGTAAAGCCGGAGAAGAAGCGCTCAAGACCGCGATGCGCGACACGGTGCTAGATATGAAAGCCGTCCTGATGAAGCGCTTCAGCGCCGACGTGCAACGCCTTGTCACCCGGCAGCTTGAGAGCCCCGCGCTGCTTGAGCGAATGATTTTGGACGTGGCAGGCCGGGTGCGCGATGAGATCGCCGGGCAGGAGGATGAACCACTTGAGATTCTGCTGCCGGAAAGCATTGTGGGTCTCGAAGAGCTGCGCAACGATCCGCAGGAGTTGGATAAGGGCCAGCTGACGCAATTCGTCCTGAGCCTGACCGGTGAGATGCTGCGGGAAGGGGTGACTTTCGGTCCGTCGGATGACACCGGCTCGGGCATTACAGTGCGGATGAAAGACCAGGATGTTACGCTTGATCTGACGGATCAGGCCGTTGCCGCCCTAATCCTTCAGCACCTCCAGCCCCGTTTTCGGGCGGTATTGGAAGGGATCGTGAAGTGAATGGATGCGGGCGTTATGAGTGAGTCCGATAGCTACGTGATGCTGATCTCGAGTCTGCCGAGTCCGGAGGCGTTGTTCGTTGCTAAGCAACCACCGCTGTCACGCCTGAAGCTGGACCAACGGCTGCGTGTGCTGACGCCCGAGGATGCCGAGACCTTGAAGCTGATCGAGGACGTCCTTGACTGGCGTCGGTTTCCAATGACCTTCTCTGAGCAGGATGTCATCGATCGCGGACGCGCAGCTTTGTCCCAGATCGGCAACCGGACTCTCCATGAGATCCTGCGTGGCCGGCTCGAGATCCGAACCTGCGTGGCCGCACTGCGCCACCGGGCCCGGGGCGAGGGGCCACCGCCGGGCAACAACTCCTGGGGCTTCGGACGCTGGACCGGGCATATCGCCCGCAACTGGGCTGAAACGGGTTTTCGGCTCGAGCGCGTCTTTCCCTGGCTGGGTGAGGCTGCCCGTTTGATGGAGCAGGGCGACACGATCGCACTGGAACGCCTGATACTGGACCAATCCAATAAGCAGTTGCAGCGCCTTTCCGGCAGTCACGCCTTTAATTTCGAGGCGGTCGTGATCTACGTGTTGCGCTGGAGCATCGTCGAGCGTTGGGGCCGCTACAACAGTGAAGCCGCGGCGCACCGCTTCGAAGATCTGATCGCCGCAGGCCTCGGTGCAGAGGCGCAACTATCATTCGAGGGTGAGATCTGATGGTGGGGAAGTCACGGGGCGCGCAGCAGAAACCGGAAATCGCGCTAAAGCCAACGGCCAGTGTGGTGGCTGTACAGGACGATCTCGTCGAGATCGAAACCCTGGCCACCGAGGACGGCGGGCAGGGACACCTGGTGAAGAACGAAGTCATCTACATCTGTCCGGGCGCGCTGAATGAACGGGGTGAGCAGGAACGCCTGAAGGCCGAAGTGCTCCGTGTCCAGGGCGCAACCGCCGATGCCCAGGTCTACGAAAGCACACTGGGTGTCGCGGTCGGCGATGCGGTCGAACAGAGCGGCGAGATGCTCTCCGTCGAGCTTGGGCCGGGGCTTTTGGGGCAGGTCTACGATGGACTGCAGGCCCCCTTGCCAAAGGTCGCCGCTCGCTACGGCATCTTCCTGCCGCGCGGCGCCGAGATCGCGCCCCTGGATGAGGATAAGAAGTGGTCCTTCATCCCAGTCGTCAAAAGCGGCGCCGAAGTCGTCGCAGGCGATACAGTCGGGACGGTCCAGGAGGGGCGTTACCGGCACAAGATCATGGTGCCCTTCGGTTGGCCGGGAAGCTTCCGCGTCTCCTGGATCCAGGAAGGCAGCTTTACCCTGCGCGAGGTTGTTGCGCGGTTGGAGGATAAGGCCGGGCGGGAGCGCTCCGTTTCGCTTTCGCAAAAATGGCCGGTGCGCAAGGCGCTCAATGCCGGTCTGCTCAAGCGGGGGCTGTCGCGCCGGCTCTATCCCGACGAACCGGTAATCACCACCCAGCGCCTGATTGACACCTTCTATCCCATCGCCCGCGGCGGCATGGCCTGTATCCCGGGGCCTTTCGGCGCCGGCAAGACCGTCCTGCAGGGCCTGATCTCGCGTCACTCCTCGGTCGACGTCGTGATCGTCGTGGCCTGTGGTGAACGCGCCGGTGAGGTGGTCGAGACGATCAATGAGTTTCCCGAGATGTCCGATCCCAGAACAGGCGGAACGCTGATGGACCGGACGATCATCGTCTGCAATACCTCCTCCATGCCTGTCGCGGCGCGGGAAGCCTCAATCTTTACCGGGATCACCCTGGGCGAATACTACCGTCAAATGGGCTATGACGTGCTGTTGATTGCGGATTCCACCTCGCGCTGGGCGCAGGCCATGCGCGAGACTTCTGGTCGGCTGGAGGAGATCCCGGGGGAAGAGGGTTTCCCGGCGTATCTGCAATCCTCGATCAAGGGCGTCTACGAGCGGGCCGGTGTGATCGAAACCAACGACGGTGCGCATGGCAGTCTTACTATGATCGGCACGGTTTCCCCGGCCGGCGGAAATTTCGATGAGCCCGTCACACAATCGACGCTGGCGACCGTCAAGTGCTTCCTCGGTCTCTCGGCGGACCGCGCCTACAAACGATTTTACCCTGCCGTTGACCCGCTTCTTTCCTGGTCGCGCTATTTGGAGCAGCTCGCACCCTGGTACGATGAAACGCTGGCGGCGGGTTGGACCAAGCGGGTGGAAGAGATGCAGGACCTCCTGAACCGAGGTGATGCGGTTCTGCAGATGATGCAGGTGACTGGCGAGGAGGGTGTGACCCTGGATGACTTCGTAACCCAGCAAAAGGCATTGTTTCTGGATATGGTTTACCTGCAGCAGGACGCCTTTGATCCGGTGGACGCCACGGTGCCCTTGGAGCGGCAAAAGCTGGCCTTCGATAAGGTCTACGACTTTGTGACCCGCAGCTACGACTTCGCCGACAAAACGACCGCGCGAGGCTACTTCACTCAGCTGACAGGATTATTCAAGAACTTCAATTATGCTGCAACAGAGTCGCCTGATTACAGCGACTTGTTGCGACAGATCGACAGACTCCCAGATACCTATACTAAGCAAGTTGACCAATAACTGGAGCATTTCATAGCTTGGTCAACCGCTCCTTCGCATCAGACATCCTTGCCAAAGCCCGACGGATTCTCTCATGCCAATTCGGGCTGGCTGCTATTGCTTTATTAAAGGCATCTTCGAGTTAGTCAGGACGATCCTCAGCAAATATTTTGATGGGGGATTCAGCTTGAGGCCGACCTCTTCTTGAACCTTAAACCGCTAGTATTATCCCGCCGTACAATGTAGTGAGGTATCCGAGTCGGTTTCATACTCCCCCTTGTGACTGGACCAATGTTAGTGACATGTATGGGTGTATATGAGCTTGCCCCCCAACGTTCGACCGGCTTGAGGCCCAAGTTCCTGTTCTTTAGACCATCGGGCGGCTGGGTTGCCCGATGGATTTTATGAACTCCATCGGGGTCTTGTTGCCGATGGCGTTGTGAGGCCTCTCCTCATTGTATTCTCTCCGATAAACCTCGCATTTCGAGCGCGCATCGTCCAGCGAGAGGAACCAATCCTGGTCGATGCATTCGGCCTGTTCAGCAACTCCCTGTTCAGGTTCGACATAGCGAAGTCAGGTGCAATCTGGACAACCGGCATGGAGAAATCCTGAGCAGATACACTCTGCGCCGACAGGCTGGACACTGACACAAAAGCTGCCAAGCAGATTGCGAGTTTTTTTCATCGTTCCGTCCTCTGAACCTGAAAAATTGAATGGAATGTGTCCTATGACGATATCGTCGGACATGACGCCTTCAGCAGAGCAAGTCTTACAAGACACGACGATGACTGCAGGATAATAAGTATGTTAATCGCCAATGGGATGCCTTGTTGGCGGTGGCCAGTATCACCCAATCCAACGTAGATTTGATGAGACTTTCCTATGACAGAACGGGAACATCATCGCCGCGCAGTGGAGACACCGTGGGCAAGTTCCAGCAGTTTCAGCGAGTCCCTCTTGTCCCTACCAAAAACTATGTCCGGATGTATGAATGGTGCAGACTGTCAAGGTGAGATATGGATTTGATCCGGCCCTCCCGCGGAATTGGCCACGCTAATGACTCACCTTTCTCTGAGAAAAGATGCTCCATTCCATCGGAAAATCCGACGTGAGGGTCAGACCCATTCCGTAGCCGTTCTGTTTGTCAGGCCAAGGCGCATAGCACAACAGTCCGGCCGCTGGGAGTGTTACCGGCATGCCCCGCGCCAGCAGGCTACGGTGGATCTTTGTCCAAACAGTTATTGATCTTCAAAGGCTATAGTCATATGTCACAGGATTGAAACTTTCGCCGCCAGTACGGCATCCTGTTATAGGCAGTGCAGGCGACTGCTTGCAGCAACGCTCAAAAGAACGGGCGTCACCCGACTAAATGCATGTGCTGCTGCTTTTTGAGAGGTTGAGGCGCGCGCCGCAGTCATCTGGCTGGGACTTGCCGAACTAACCGGACTATCTCGAATTTCTCAGTGGTCCCTATTCTGCCCACTGGAAATGCACAGTATCAGTGCGTGCCAGTAGTGCAGGGTGGTGAGTGTTTTGTGAGAGTTCATAGTTCGTGTTCAGAAGAATAAAAACAACTCAGCTGTCCAAATAAAAAATAAGCCGATACAAGAGCTTTATATGGTGAACGCCGCTGAATCCATAAACGAGAACTTGCCTATCGCTGTGTCAGATTTCGAATCTCTGGTCGAAGGTTTGGATTATGCAGCTAAGGGACGGACTGGTTACAATTTTTTCTCATCGAGAGGTGAGCTCCAGCAGGCGTTAACTTATCGAGAGTTGCGAGAGCAGGCGATTGTACTTGCGCAGCGCTTCGATAAGGCAGGATTGCAGCCTGGCGCCCGGGTGGCGATTGTGGCCGACACGGTTCCAGATTTCCCGATTTTCTTTTTCGCTTGCCAGTACGCCGGCCTGATTCCCGTTCCCCTGCCTTTACCGATCCATCTCGGCAGCCACGAGGCCTATGTCGAACGTCTGCGTTCCATGATTACAAGGGCGGGGGCGGAGGTCGCTGTCGGTCCGCCGGAGATGATCCACTACCTGACCGAGGCGGCCGGTACCCTCAAGATGATCGGGACGCCGGCGGACTTTTATGCGCTGCCGCACGCGGGCGGTGATCTCCGGCCTTTGGCCGCGCATGAGCCTTGCTATATCCAATACTCCTCCGGCAGTACCAGCCTGCCGCGCGGTGTCTTCGTTTCCCAGCGGGCTATCACCTCTAATGCGCGCGGCATCGGTCAGCACGGTTTGAAACTGCGTAGCGGCGATCGCAGCACTTCCTGGCTGCCGCTCTATCACGACATGGGGTTGGTCGGTTTCTGTCTCACGCCGATGTTGAGCCAGATTACCGTTGACTACCTGTCAACCAAGAGCTTCGCACTGCGGCCGCTCACCTGGCTCAAACTGTTGTCGCAGTACGGCGGAACGATTTCCTTCAGCCCGACTTTTGGCTACGAGCTTTGTGTCCGCCGTGGACTCAACGGCTCGGCCAAGGATCTCGATCTCAAGCGTTGGCGTATTGCCGGTATCGGCGGCGATATGGTGCGCGCGGAGATCCTAAAGCGCTTTGCCGATACTTTTGGCGTAACGGGGTTCTCATCCAAGGCCTTTTTGCCAAGTTATGGCTTGGCGGAGTCGACCTTGGCGGTAACCTTCGCAGCCTTGGACAAGGGAACAGAGATCGACCGTGTAGACCAGGATCACTACGCGTCGAATGATGGCGTGACGACGGTCAAGCGCAACCCTGGCGGATCAAACCGGGCGGTGCGATCTTTTGTGAACTGCGGAACCGCGTTGCCCGGTCATGCGGTGGAGGTCCGCAGCGAGAAGAACGATCTGCTGCCGGATCGCTACGTTGGCCGAATTGTGGTCAAGGGGCCGAGTGTTATGGACGGCTACTTCAACGACCCGGCGGCCACCGCAGCGGTGATGACGGATGATGGCTGGCTGGACACCGGCGACCTTGGCTACATGGTCGAGGGGCGCCTGATCGTGACCGGTCGCCGCAAGGACTTGGTGATTCTGAACGGCCGCAACATCTGGCCGCAGGACGTGGAGTGGGCTGTGGAGGCGCTTGAGGACGTCAGAGACGGCGATGTTGCTTGCTTCTCGGTCATCGAGCCCGACGGCGATGAGCAAATGGTTGCTGTGCTGCAATGTCGACTGCATGATCCGGCCGCGCGCGAAAACCTGCGCAAGCAGGCGGCCGCGACGGTCCGTAAAACCTGTGGTGCCGACTGCCGTATTGTCCTGGTGCCGCCGAAGACCTTGAGGTTCACCTCTTCCGGCAAGCTTAGCCGCACGGCTGTGCGCCAGGACTACATCGCCGGCGAAATCTTCGATATAAGCTACCCGATCGATCAAAAAATATCTCCCGGCTCTGCTGCTGCGCAGTCAGGCGATTGATCTGAGACTGCGCGCTGGCCAAGTAGACCGTCGAATCGGCTTGCAACAGGGGTTCTTGTTGGGCCGCCACGAGAAGCCCGATAGGCCATGAACGGAACCACGCCTGTGGCAGGATGCGTTGCTCTTACCGGTGCCACGGGGTTTGTCGGCGGACATATCCTGCGGCAATTGGTCGATGCCGGCTGGCGGGTCAAGGCACTGACGCGGCGTAGCGACGGCTTGGCGGACTTCGGGCCTGCTGTGACGCCGGTCGTTGGGTCGCTCGAATCGACGGCAGCGCTCACCGAACTGGTGACTGATGTCGATGCGGCGGGCACCTACAAGGCGATGGCGAGGCGCTCCAGGGTGACGAAGCTGGGAGCGGCCGATCCGTCCGACAAGGTCAACTTGGGCCAGGCCGTAGCGCTTGCGCAGGGCACGGACCAGAAGACCGACTTCGCGGGTGAGGGCGATGGTGGGCATCGGCGGTCAGGCCAATACGAGAGGGTCTGGGGTCCAGGGACGCAGCCTGCCGACGCGCTGCTTAGGATTGGCCAAGCGCTCCAGATCGATCAGGGCAGCCTGCAGCCATTCGCTGTCCTCGTACATGTAGATCCGCGCGTTGCCGCGCCGCGCGACGATGACCCCAAGGGCGAGCTTGGCGTGAATGCCCGCGACGGTATGGGCCAGCACGGCAACGGCATCGCGCACCGGATCGGCGTAACTCTGGAAGAGGTCGGAGTACTGCAGATAGGCGTTGATATCGCAGGGCGGTATGGGGCCGCGCCGGGGGAAGGGCATGGAGTCCCCGCGCGCGTAGCGGGCCGGGAGTGCGGCTGCGGGAATGAAGCCGTTACGACCGAAAATTCCCACCAAGGGATTGTCACACATAGCGTAATTCCGGCTTGAGTCTTCAGGATACTTTGTCTTGCGTTGGCTAGTGATCTGAACCGGAAAGGAGCCGGGAGATGGGCGAATATGTGGGGCTCGACGTATCGAAGGACGAAACGGCCTTCTGTGTGAAGGACGCAGCGGGAGATGTGCTCGCTGCGGGCAAAGCGGCGAGCGACCTGGGCGCGCTGTTCGAGGTCTTGAAGGAGCATTACCTGTGCCCGGAGTGGATTGTGATCGGAACCGGGGCGCTGACGCCATGGTTGGCTCGCGGGCTGAGGGCGCGGGGGCTTGAGGTGATGGTAATCGACGCCCGGCAGGCCCATGCGGTGATGCGGCTTCAGCATCAGAAGACCGATGCCGGCGATGCGGCGCTTCTCTGCGAGATCGCGCGCACCGGCTTTTACCAGGAAGTTGTGGTCAAGCCTGAGGAGGCCCAGGAGAACCTGGGCATCGTCAAGGCCCGCAGCCATCTGGTCAGGCGTCGGCAGGACCTTGAGAATGTCTTGAGGGGGCTGATGACGGTGCCGGGCGTGGGCCCGATGACTGCGCTTTCCTATGTGTCGGTGATCGGGGAGGCGGGCCGATTCAGGCGCTCGCGCACCGTCGGGGCCTATCTGGGCTTGGCGACCCGGCGTTACCAGTCGGGGGAGATGGATTATTCCGGGCGCGTCCCGAAACAGGGGGACAGGCTCTTGAGGGCGCTGTTGTATGAGGCTGCCAACAACATGCTGACAGTCGTACGGCGTTCTCATCCTCTGAAGGATTGGGGGCGCGGCAGCCACAAGAAGGCCTGTGTGGCCCTGGCGCGCAAACTGGCGGTGCTGATGCACCGGATGTTGACGACTGGAGAGCCATTCAGGTGGCCGGAAGCGGCGTCGAGCTGATTGAAGGAAGCTAAGGGTATGGTGAATGGAAAGGCAACTCTCTGAGCGGTTCGTCCCGATCCGGGGACGCGGCTCGGACGACCTCGTGCATGGGATTGCAGCACTGTTCCAGACGTGACTGCGCGTTACACATCAGGGGCGTCAAGGCCAAAGGGCACTATGGTGGAGCGGCCGGCACTGCCGGGTCAGACTTCGTAGACAACCATGTTCCCCGGTGGTGGACCGCCGATCGGAGACTGGCTTGACAGCCGGAATTAGACAACCCTATGCACCTACGGTGCTGACAACCAAACGAGGCAGTGCCGGTGAATTGTTGTCCGAGAACGGCTTTCGTGGCTCTGTCACCGATTACGCTGGCGCCCGTTGCCGTTTATACTTTGATCAGGGTGCCTGACAGAACCGGTTTCATAACAAAGCGTTGAGCCAGTCGGGCGCTGTAATCATCTTCTCTGAGAGATTTTCAGCTGTTGATTCGGGATATTAAAATACCCGGGCTGTCCCTGCTCGCAAGTGGCTGTCTTCGACGGTGGATTCAACTGATCGCCGCAACACACTCAGCGAACCTGTCCGCCGGGGTTTGATATTGCAAGGTTTTGCGCGGCCGTTCGTTAAGCTGGCGTGCATGGTTAAGTTCATCGGTCAGCTCATGGTTGGAGCCAAGACAAACAATACACGGTAAATGACGACTTGAAACGCGACCACCACCCCACCCCGGCTTTCAGCATGTTGCTCGTCGGTTTCCGAATCGAAACAGCTATTTTGTTGATTTGAGATATCCGCGCCTTTCGACATCGGGAAATGCATCGCCACGCCGGACATAGGACGTGTTCTGCGTCAATGGACGTGGCGTGAAATCCCAAAGTTCCTCGCGCCCCGTGCTCAGTGCGGTATCGACCAGTTTGCGGTCGACCTGCAACTGGATGATCTCCTCCAGCAAGGTATCGAGCGGCCAGGTCTCTTCTACCACTTGCGTCAGGCGGCGTTCCTCCGGGTGACCTTGCCCCGCCAGATTGATTTGCTCACAGGGATCTGACGAAAGGTCGAACAATTGCGCAGGATAGGCGCGGGAGACGGTCAACTTCATATCGCCGTCTCGCACGCAAACGCGCGGCGCGGCGGTCCCACCGTCGATATGCTCAATGAACACGGGCGCGGAGATCGGTTCGCCTTGCATGGCTGGCGTCAGGTCTTTTCCGTCCAGCCGCGTCTTGATCTGGGTTTTCGGAATACCGGCAACGGACAGCAGCGTCGGAAAGATGTCTAGCAGAGAGGCCGGTTCGCGCACACGCCTCGGCCCGATCGCTGGGTGAGAGATCATCAAGGGGACTCTGATCGCCGGGTCGAACAGCGTCTTCTTGAACCACATCCCCCGTTCGCCGATCATGTCGCCGTGGTCCGAGGCGAAAAGGATCACCGTGTTGTCGGCGTATCCGCTGTCCCGCAGGGCCTGCATCAATTCGCCGAAGAGATCGTCGACATAGGAGATCATGCCGTAATAGCCGTGCCGTGCGTTGCGATAGTCCTGCGCGGTCAGTTCGGACTTGTCCTGTCCGTAGTGGTAGTAGAGCGACTGGCTGTGCGGATCGCGTTCGTCCACCGGAATGTGAGGAACGCGCGGTGGGTCGATGTCCGCATCATCGTATCGGTCCCAGCAATCCCGCGTCGTCACGTACGGGTCATGCGGCTGAGTGAGCGAGACTGTCATCATGAAAGGGCATTTGTCCGTCGACCTTGCCCGTGCGAACAGCTCGCGTTTGGCGTGATGAATGACGTCCTCGTCATAGTCGATCTGCATGGAACGGGCGACGGGGCCTGCGTCCTTCACCGTGTCGATCGTTGAGACGCCGAAAGTATACGCCCGCTCTTCGTCACAGTTGTAATCGCGAAAGTCCGCGTCCGGCGTCCACGACATGTCCGCGGGGTAGATCTCCGTTGTCAGCCGTTCTTCGAACCCATGGTACTGGTCTGGGCCGACGAAATGCATCTTGCCGGAAATGCAGGTATAATAGCCCTCGGCTCGCAGATAATGCGCAAATGTCGGCGTCGAGGCGGTGAATTCTGCGCCGTTGTCGAAAGCGCTGATGCGCGAGGGCAACCGTCCGGCCATCATGCCGAACCGGGACGGCGCGCACAGGGGATATGCGCAATAGGCATTCTCGAAGACGGTGCTTCGCGCGGCTAGGGCATCGATGTTCGGCGTCCGGCAGACCTTGCCCCCATAGGCGCTGAGCACGAATGAGGTCAGTTGGTCGACCATGAACAACAGGATGTTGGGTTGCGTCATCTCAACCTGCTGTGGTTGCGTGGATGAGATCCTTGTAGAGCTGTCGGACGCGTTCTGTCACTAGGCGCTCGCCCGTGCCGATGGGCTTGCCGTCGATTTCCGCCACCGGCGTTTGCGCGCCGAATGTGCCGGTCACGAAAGCCTCATCGGCGCCATAGGCCTCGTAAAGGGAATAGTTCTTCTCGAAGACCGGGATGTCGTTCGCGCGGCAAAGCTCGATCACCTTGGCCCGCGTAACCCCGTTCATGCAGTAATCCCCGGTCGAGGTCCAAACCTCGCCGCGGCGCACGATGAAGAAGTTGCAGGCATTTGTTGTGTTCACGAACCCATGGGGGTCCAGCATCAGCGCTTCGTCCGCGCCGGCCTGTTCGGCCTGCAGGCAGGCGATCACGCAGTTCAGTTTCGAATGGCTGTTATATTTCGCATTCTGGCTCATCGGCAGGCCGCGCACCTGTGGGACGGTGGCCAGACGAATGCCCTTGGACTGCAGCTGGTCCACGGGTTTGGAGTGCTCAAGGATCATGACCACGGTCGGGCCGAAGCGGCTGAGTTTTGGGTGCTGGAAGGGTTTTGCTTTGACCCCGCGCGTGACCATCAGGCGGCAATGCACATCAGTGGTCATGTTATTTGCGGCAGCGGTCCGGTTCAGCGCGTCCAGCACCTCGTCCATGGTCATCCCCGGATCGAGTGAGACCGATTTGCAGGAGTTGAAGAATCGATCCATATGTTCGTCGAAGAAGGCCCATGTCCCGTTATAGAGGCGCAGCCCTTCCCACATGCCGTCGCCCAGCATGAAGCCGGAGTCATAGACCGAAACCTTGGCGTCGTCCCGATGCACCAGCTCTCCGTTCACGTAGATCTTGATGTCGCGATTGCGGGGATCGTCGTCGGCGTCGTGGGTGCTGTGACTTTCGGTCTGGTTCATTCAGTGTATTCCGCTGCTCTCGACGATGGCAAAGGCGATCATCAGGTCAAGATGCGCCCCTCCGCCGTTCTTGAAAATCGTGATGTCGGATGGCGAGGCTCGTCCCGGACTGCCATGTGAGAGGTCATAAAGATCCGCCAATATATCCGTCGGCGCGATCACACCTTCGCTCAGCGGGATCTTCAACTCTCCGATGTGGTCGAGCGTCGTGTCGCGGTTGTCGACAAACAAACGCGCGCGCAAAAGGGCGGCGTCATCCACCTTGCGCATATCTGCCCGGAAGGCACCGATCAGATCCAGATGCGTGCCCGGGCTCAGCCAATCGCCCAGTACAACCGGCGCGCGCGCCATGGTCGCGGTGGCGACGATGTCGGCCTCCTGCACGGCCACTTCGAGATCGGTGACCGCTTGGATAGTGATCGGGCCGCCG
Source organism: Pelagibius litoralis (assembly GCF_011683915.1). GTDB lineage: Bacteria > Pseudomonadota > Alphaproteobacteria > Kiloniellales > Kiloniellaceae > Pelagibius > Pelagibius litoralis. Next base: position 29,962 of record NZ_JAAQPH010000021.1, on the reverse strand, counting down.
GAGACCGTCTCTGCCAAGGTCTTGGCCGATGTGGCGGTGCGGTTCCAGATCGAGATTTCGTCGAGATGCGGGAACATGGCGGGATAGGCTTCTATCAGCGTTCTGGCGACACTGCCTGCGCCGACAACGAGTAATCGGCGACTGTCCGGCCGGGCCAGCATCTTCGCGCCGAGAAGAGAATCCGAAACCGTTTTCAGGTTCGTCACCACGGCGCTGTCCAAAGTGGCGAGATGCCGTCCGGTCGCGTCGTCGAAGACCAGCATGGCGCCCTGGATCGTCGGGACGTCCCGATCCGCGTTCTCCGGCACGACAGTTACCGACTTCACCCCGAAGCCCAATCCCTTGATACGGGCAGCGCGGCTGAGCAGCGTGCGTTCCGCCGGCCCCAGGAACACATCGGCAATCTCGGCACGTGGCCTTTTGTGACCGGCTTCAAGGGCCGCGACATACCGCTGCCAATCCAGTGCCGCCGGTAAATCGGCTTTCGTCAGAAACGGCGGTGCGGTCACGATGCGACGGCCTTCATGAAATCCTGCGTGATGGGGTGCTTTGGCACTGTGAACATCTGTTCCGGGTCGCCTTGTTCCACGATCGCACCGTCGACCATTAGGATGACCTTGTCGGCGACGGCGCGGGCGAACCCCATTTCGTGGGTCACGCAGATGATCGTCATGTTGCCGCGGGTGAGTTCCTGCATCACGTCGAGCACCTCGGAAATCATTTCCGGATCGAGTGCCGATGTCGGCTCATCGAAAAGCATGATGTCAGGATCGAGGCTGAGGGATCGCGCCAGTGCCACGCGCTGTTTCTGCCCGCCTGAAATTTGGTCAGGGAACTTGTGGGCATGCTCGGCCACGCGCACCCGCCCAAGCTGACCCATCGCGATCTGCGTTGCCTCCGTCCGGCTGCGTTTGATCCCGCGCACCTGCGGCAAGACGCAGTTTTCCAGAACCGTCAGATGCGGAAACAGGTTAAAGCTTTGGAACACCATGCCGACGCGTTTGCGCACGGCTTCCAATTCCCGTTCGTCATCGCCCACACTGTGCCCCAGAACCGAGAGCGCACCATCGGCATAGGCTTCCAGCCCGTTGACGCAGCGGATCAGAGTGGATTTTCCGCTGCCGGAGGGCCCACAGATCACCAGCGTCTCGCCGTGATCGACATCCAGCGTCACGTCCCGCAAGGCGTGATGATCGCCATAGTACTTGTTGAGCTTCTCGAAGGAGATCGCGTGTTCAGCCATGACCGACCCTCATGCGCGTTTCAAGCCAGGCCCCATAGCGGGACAGGCCGAAGACGAAGACGAAATAGATGAAGGCGAGGAAAAGGTAGACCTCGACATATTGCTGGCCCCATTCGCCGGTGCCGACCACGGCGTTGCCCGAGGCCATGACCTCGAAAAAGCCGATGATCGTGACGATGGACGTTTCCTTGAAGGTGATCACCGCCTGATTGATCGTCGAGGGCAGGGTGTTGCGGAACGCCTGAGGCAGTTGGATGTCCACGACCTGAGACCAGAACGGCATGTTCAACGACACGGCCGCCTCAACCTGCCCGTCGGGGATCGACTGCAATCCCGCGCGGATGATCTCGGCCTGGTAGGCCGCGAAGAAAAGCGCGAAGCCAATGATAACGCGGCCAAGCTTGTCGCCCTGCAGCCAGTCGGGCAGTACGAGCGGCACGACGACGGCGGCGGCAAAAAGGATCGTCAGCAACGGCAGGGAGCGGAAGATGTCGATGAACAGTCCCGTCGTTTTCGCGATCACGGGCAGGCTTGAGCGCCGCGCGAAGGCAAGGATCACGGCCAGAGGCGTGCCAAGGACAAAGACCGCCGAGAAGATGAAAATGGTCAGTGACAGCCCGCCCCATTGTTCGGTTGTCACAAGCGGCATGCCAGCGAAACCACCCCGCATCAAAAGGACGAATGTCCCAAAGCCGACAAGCCAAAGGATCGGCAATCGCCAGACTGTCCAGAACAGCGGCACACATGACAGGACCATAGTTGCAATGACCGCAAGACATGCGAGGGTGGAGCGCCAGTGTTCCTCGTAAGGATACAGCCCGAACAGGATCAACCGGTGACGGTCCTGGATGACGGCCCAGCAGGCCCCCGAGCCGTGGCCACAGGCCTCGCGGTTTTCGACCGTCCAGATCGCGTGGCGCAGGCCCCAGGTCCAGACGGCGCTGACAACCCAGATGATCAGCGCAAGGAAAATCAGTGACAGAACGCCGTCGAGCCAGGTCGAAAAGAAATGTTTCTTGAACCAATGGCCAATGCCGGACTGCGCTATGGGCGGTGGAAGGGTCTCTGCAACCATCGGTCAGCTCCGTCCCTTGAGTTTCAAACGATCGTTGAGGACGTTCATCGCGAAGCCGATGGAATAGTTGATGATGACGAAGCCGATCATCAGAAGGGCCAGAAGCTCAAGCGTCTGACCGCTTTGATTGATCGAAGTGGACACGACCGCAAAGTAATCGGGATACCCGATCACGATACCGACGGTCGTTCCTTTCATCAGCCAGACGTACTGGTTGGCCAGCGCAGGCAGCATCGCGCGGAATGCCAGGGGGATGCGAATGAAGCGATTGATCTGTGACGAGTTGAACCCAAGCGCCGCGCCGGCCTCCAGCTTGCCTTTGTCGACCGACAAAAGCCCGCCGCGAGTAATCTCACCGATATAAGAGGCCCCGAACAGGACAAGTCCGATCAGAAGGGCGGTGAATTCGGGTTTCAGAGTGAAACCACCGTCAAACCGAAGCCCCTTGAGTGCCGGAACCGAGATCAGCGGCATTTCGGGGGCGCGGCCGGTCAATAGCAGTACCAGAAACAGGGCCGCGAAAGCCGCGATGGCGCCGAGTATGCGCTGGCGAAGGTCGAAACTTTTGCTGAGTCCGCGAAACGCGAACGCAAGGACGACCAGGCCCGCCACAAGGATCAGCACATCCAGGCCGCTCAGTGCGGGCACAGGCAATGTCAGCCCTCGGTTGGAGAAAAAGGCCACATCTACGAAGCTGATGGCGTTGCGGGGGCTTGGCGTGTGTGTTAGCAGCGCGTACCAGAACAGTACCTGCAGGATCAGCGGCACATTGCGGAACAGTTCGATATAGGTGCCGCCCACAATCTGCATCGGCGTGTTCGTCGACACGCGCATCAGGGCAAGCACAAGCCCAAGCAGACTTGCAAGAACAAGGGTGAGCAGACCGACTGCGAGTGTATTGAGAATACCGACGAAGAGCATGTGGGCATAAGTCGACCGGGGGCCGACGTCGATGACCGAAAAGCCTACCGTCCAGCCCGTCGTCTGTTCGAGAAAGCCGAAGCCTGTGGCCATGCCCTGCGACAGGATGTTCGCACGACCGACCAGCGCCGCTGCCACGATCAACGCGATCAGAAGCGCGAGAAAGCCGATCTGGAATGCGCCGCGACGGAACGAGCGTGACCGAATGAGCGCCGACATTATCTAGCCCCTTCAAATTGGAGAGGGGCGCCCCTGTAGAGCGCCCCGGTGCTTCAAGTCAGTCGAGCACCAGCGGGTAGAGCACGCCGCCATTGTTCCACAGATTGTTCAATCCGCGTGGCAGCTGATAGCGAGAGCCGTCGCCGACCGTGCGGTCATAGATCTCGCCATAGTTTCCTACGGCTTTGATCATGTTGTAGGCCCAATCGTTGGACAACCCCAGGCGATCGCCGACGCCGGGTGTCACACCCAACATCCGCTCGATGGTCGCCGAGGGCGGATTGGCCCGCATGTCGTCGACATTGGCCTGCGTGATGCCCTCTTGCTCGGCCAGCAGCAGGACCGAAACCATCCAGTTGATCACGTCCAGCAGCGCCTCTTCGCCTTCGCGCACAACGATGCCTTCGGGTTCGAGCGCCATCACGTCTTCGAGGATGATGAAGGCATCCGGATCCGGAGCTTCGACGCGCGTGGCGGACAGGAACGGACCGAAGCCCGGCACCGCATCGCAGCGTTCGTTGTAGATCGCACCCCGCAGCTCCTCCGGCTTCTCGAAGGCGAGGACTTCGTATTCAAGGCCGCGGGAATCCATGTAATCGACGAGGATACGCTCGACGGTGGTGCCCGCTTGTGCGCAGAACACACCACCTGCGAGGTCTTCGATGGAACTCGCGCCTAGCTCCTTGCGCGTCATGGTATAGAACGGGCCGACGAAATACGGGCGCGAGTACTGCAGACCCAACTCCGTGTCGCGCGTCATGGTCCAGCCGGTCACCTTGATGATCACGTCGATATCGCCCGACTGAATGGCCGGGAAGCGCTGTGCCCAGCTGACCGGGATGATCTGCAATTTGTCCGGGCTGCCGGTGATTGCGGTCGCGAGCGCCTTGCACATCTCGATGTCGAAGCCTTGCCATGCGCCCTGCGCGTCCACTTCTGCAAAGCCGAGGTAGGAGCCATTGTGTCCCGTGCAGAGCAGGCTGTCCCGATCCTTGATCGCGCCCAGTACACCTTCGTCCTGCGCCATCGCCCCGGTCGCACCCGTAAGGACGACCGCAGTCGCTGCGATCATTCTTCCGATTTTTGAAGTCATATCGTTCTCCGTTGGTTTTCGTATTTCATTTAGGCGACCGCATCTTCTTCGGGTGAGTTTGAAAGTTCGAAGGCGAATTCGGTCCCGTCTTGCGGCAACGAGATGCCAAGCCCCGGCCGATCGGGGAGCGGCATTTGCGACCCGAATTCGGTGCCGGACCATGGCAGGCGGTCGAAAAACACCTGATGCAAATGGTGATATTCGACATGCGCCACCGTTTCGTCGGCGGCAGCGAAATGGCAGGCTGCCATCAGGGCGACCGCGGTCGATGAGACCTCCAGCGAAAGCCGGATCTCCGTTTCCCGGACCAAGTCGGCCAATTCCGTCAGGCGGCCGAACCCGCCGCAGGCGATGGGCGCGGTTTGCAGGAAAGAGACGGCACGTTCCTCGACTAGCCGTGCGTGGACTTCCCGGCGGTACTCGGCTTCCGTCGCCATGACCGGCACACCCGCCCGGACGAGCCGAGCCATACCCGCGATGTCCTCTGCCGGTAACGGTGACTGAAATGCCTCGATCCGCTCCGTCGGAAGAGCCTCGAAGAAGCGCAAGGCCTCAACAGGTGTCAGGCTGTAGACGGCGTCAATGATTAGCCGTGACGTCGAAGGCAAGACATCCAGGGCCTGTCGCACCCGCTCGAGGTCTGCCTCGAAATCGAGCCCGCCGATCTTCATTTTCACGATCGAGAAGCCGGCTTGGGACATGCCAGCGACCTCGCGCGCCAGCTCGGGCAATCCCTTACCTTGTCCATAAAGACCGCCGCTTGCATAGAGCCGTACGTGCCCCGCCGCCGTGTCGTTCATGGAACGCCAGATCGGTCGCTGTTGGGATTGGGCCCGTAAGTCATGCATCGCGATGTCGAGCCCCGACATTGCCGAAGCCAAAAGCCCGTGTCGTGCGGTCAGCGTCGCCCTTGTCCAAAGGGTCGTCAAAATTTCTTCGAGGGAGGACAGCTCCCGACCCAGGAAGGCTGGTATCACTTCTGTTTTGAGATAGGCGCAAAGCGTGTCGGGCGCGGTGTCGAAGCACCAGCATTCCCCAAGCCCGATGCGTCCTGCACCATCTTCGACCTCGACAAAAACGACGTATTTCTTCGTCCATCGGATTGCCGGATTCCAGAATTTGCCGCTCAGGTCGTTGCAGTGCGTGTGCACACGGATGTTGGCGACAAAGCTCACGCGACGACCGGCTTCTTTTTGCGGGACCCAAGGCCTGCAGCGACTTCGATGGAGAAATCCGCATCGGCCTCGTATCGCAGTGCTTTCAGAAAACGGTCGTGGAATTGGAAGGTGTGTTCGTGCGCGACCCTGTCGGCGGCCATGACATCCTGGGCTTCGATCGCCTCGATGAAATCGTCATGCTGATCGGCGAGTTTGTTCTCATCACTCGTCGCCTCCAGGAATCTGATGTGGATATGCAAGAACCGGCGCGCTTCGGACAGCAGCTGGCCGTAGTGCCGCGAAACATAGGGATTGCGGCCGACTTCTCCGATCGCTTTGTGAAAATCATAGTTGGATTGAAGGATCCCGAAGCGGTCGCGGTTCTTTACCGCTGTGCTGTAGTCCCCAGCCAGTTCCTTGAGCCAAACCAAGTCGGCGGCGGTTCGGTGGCGCGCGGCCAGACGCGTCGCGTACCGCTGTTGCAGGTCTAACGCCTCGATGAAGCTTGAAAAATTTACGAGATCGATAGGGGCGACGATGGCCCCGCGATTGGGCAGCGTTTCCACCAGACCTTCGGCTGCCAATCGACTGAGCACTTCGCGAATTGGCGAGCGTGAGACGTTAAACCGTCGGGAGAGTGTCGTTTCGTCGAGCGGTGCGCCTGGCTCCATTTCGAGCGTCAGGATTTCGCGTCTGACAGCCTCGCAGATTTCGTTCGTTGCCGAGCCGCGCTGGAACTTGAACTCCACCACAGGGTACTCCTGCTTAATTTTGTCGACAGTTTGCGTGCAAAAACGATATTTGTCGACAATTAGTATGCAAAATGGCAATTTATTTTTCGAGACCCTTTGCCGGTCGCAAGGCGAATAGCCTTGTCGAAGTGACAATTTGCGGAGGAATTGAGTTCAGGATCAGCAAGAATGCCGATCGCTGTCAGAACGCGTTACGTCGCAGTCGCGCGGCGGCCTCTTTCTTCGTGGTGATAATGTGTGCCTGAAGCAGCGCGACACCGCGTTCGACGTCGCCTTGTTTGCAGGCCTGCAGGATATCCTGATGCTCCTTGTTGGGGCGTTCAAACCCAGATGCCTCGGTCACCACAACCCTGGTCACCGGCCCGATGCGGCGTTGAATATCCGTGATCATCTCAAGTAGCTGCGCGTTACCGCAAGGTTCATAGAGCATGTAATGGAATTTCTGGTTCATCTCGCTCCAATGTGCGGTCGTGCAACTCTGGCTATAGTCACCGAGAATTTTGGCGATTTCATCAAAGTCGGACTGGATCTGGTTCGGAATCGCCATTTCCAGCGCCTTGCATTCCAAGGCGACCCGGATATCCATCAAATTGAGCAACTCGGTGACCGAAATTTCCCGCACCGTCGCGCCCTTGTTTTTCCGGAAAAGAACATACCCTTCGGCTTCGAGCTTCATGAGCGCCTCACGCACAGGCATCTTGCTCACGCCGTGATTCCTGGCGATTTCATCCTGCCGCAGCGGTACGCCGCCTGACAGCTTTCCTGACAGGATATCGTTCCGCAGCGCCTCGTAGATGGGCTGGGAGGCGGAGAATACGGCCTGATCAGGTTTCACGGGCTGCTCATGCTCCATCGAACGGTCTCGCTTTCACCCAAAACTAACTGCTAACCGGACGGTTTGCCATTCTTCAAAGCGAGTATTCATGGCGAGATGCATGTTCGAAAGAGAGCCCGGTGAGCGCGCTGTGCTACGCCCACCGGCAGTGGCCAGACCTCGCGCGCTTGCAAAGCCAGGCAGGGAGAATGGTGGGGGATGGTGTCTCACTCGCGCACCACCATGACTGAGCAGTTTGCGTGCCTAACGACACGCGCGGCATTTGGGCCTAAAAGGTAGTCGCTCAACTCGGGACGATGCGACGCCATCACAACCAAATCGGCATTCACCTTGCCCGCGATGGAAAGGATCTGGTCGTAGATCGCACCATGCGCCACGACGTGCTGTACTTTGAGGCCATCAAGATTCCTGCTGTGGGTGAAAGCGTGAAGCTTCTCCCGTGCCGCCTTTGAGACTTCTTTCGAGAACCCGTCTGGAAAAAATGTCGATGCAAAAGACCCAAGCGGGGCCACAACGGTCAGAAAGTGCAATGTGGCCTCATAGTCCTGCGCGATGCGAACTGCCGTTCGCACGGCCTTTTCGCTGGTCTCCATCTGCTCGATATCGACGGGGACAAGGATGTGTTCATACATTGGCGGGCTCTCCTTGCGCATTGCGGCGCCGGGCCAGTTGGAACAGGATCAACAGGATCAGCGCGCCATAGGCCGGAATGTAGAACCATTCCTTTGCCATGCGCTTCTTTGGTTCGCTGAGCTCAAGGATTTGCCAGTCGAAGTCGATCCCCCATTTTTGCGCCGGGCTGTTGAAATCGACGTTGTCGACAAACACATCGTCCCCTTCGATGCGCATGGTCATGCCGGTAGCTTCCAAAAGACGGTCAGCGCCGGGGCTGCCCACCTCGCCCAGCGGGATGGCCACGCGGCGTTCAACGACATCGCCGCTGAAATTCTCGCCGGTCATAAACATCTGGATCTGCGCGTCTTTCGCGGCAGTCTCTGCAACCGTGTAAATAGAGGAGGGCGGAACAGCTTCAAACGGCGGCTGAATGCGATCGAGCCAGAACCCCGGTCTGAGCAAGGACAAAGCGATGACAACAAGCAGAGCGCTTTCGATCTTCCAGTTCTTCGTCATGAAGTACCCTTGGGTCGCGGCTCCAAAGACGCACATCGCAATCGTGGATGAGATGATCACCAGCGCCGCGCTCCAATAGCTTTCGACACCGATCAACAGAAGCTCGGGATTGAAAACGAAGATGAAAGGCAGGATCGCGGTTCTGAGGGAGTAATAGAACGCCTGTACCGATGTCTTCATTGGATCTGAACGCGCCACGGCGGCACCCGCGAAGCTGTCCACGGCCACAGGCGGGGTCGTCCCCGACATGAGGCCGAAGTAGAAGACGAAGAGGTGGACAGCAAATAGCGGAATGACGAGGCCGTTTTGTGCGGCGAGGGTCACCAGTGGCTGCGCCATGACGCTGGCTACAACAATGTAATTTGCCGTTGTCGGCAGGCCCATGCCCAGAACCACGCACATGATGGCCGTGAAGAGCAGCATGATCATGATGTTGCCGCCCGAGACCGCATTGATGATCTCGGTCATCAGGAGGCCAAGTCCGGTCAGGGACACGGCCCCGACAATGATTCCGGCAGCCCCCATCGCGACCGCAATTCCGACCATGTTGCGCGACCCGGCGATGAAACCGTTGATCAGGTCTGCAAGCCCTTCCTTGAATTCAGGCGCGAAGCCCGAGGATTTGGTTTTGCGAAAATAGGTCAGGATGGGTTTCTGCGTCAGCATGATCGCTACCATCACAACTATGGCCCAGGACACGGCCAGACCCGGCGACAGGCGCTGGATCATCAGGCACCAGATCAGCACGCCAATGGGCAGGGCGAAGTGCAAACCGGCCATCAAGGTGGGCTTCAGTTTCGGGATTTCGATCAGGGGAGCGTTGGGGTCGTCGATCTCAAGCTCAGGGTATCCGGCCGCGATCTTGAGCAGCCAGATATAAAGCGCGATCATCAGAACACCTGCAATGGGTGTCGCGAGCGGGCCTGCGACAACGCCGAGCCCTGTCGCCATTGCATAGACAATGCCCGCAACCAGAGCGACCGCGCCAAAGCCAAAGAGGAAGCGGCCCAAGGCTTGCAACAGCGTGCTTTCTTGCACTTTTGCGAGAACGGGCATATTGGCCTTCACCGCCTCAAGATGCACGATGTAGAACAGGCCGATATAGCTGACGATGGCGGGCACGAAGGCGTGCACGACCACCTCGAAATAGGTGATGCCCACGAACTCTGTCATGAGGAAAGCTGCGGCCCCCATAACGGGTGGCATTATCTGGCCGTTGATGGAGGAGGAGACCTCAATGGCGGCGGCCTTCTCCCCGGTGAAGCCGATGCGCTTCATCAGGGGGATTGTGAAGGTGCCTGTCGTCACCACGTTGGCGATGGCGGAGCCGGAGATCAGACCCGTAAGGCCAGACGACACTACGGCGGCCTTGGCAGGGCCGCCCCGCAGATGACCCAACATCGAAAAGGACAGTTTGATGAAGAAGTTGCCTGCGCCGCCTTTGTCGAGCAATGAGCCAAAGAGGACGAAAAGAAAGATAAAGCTGTTTGAAACCCCTAAGGGCAGGCCAAAGACGCCTTCGGTCGTCAGCCACATGTGATCGACGTAGCGGTTCAGCGAAAACCCGCGGTGCGACATCAGGTCGGGCAACATTGGTCCAATGAAAACATAGGCCGTGAACACCGCAGACACGATGACCAGTGATATGCCTAGGACGCGGCGGGTGATCTCGAGCACCAGCAGAATACCGATGATCGAGACGGCGGTCTCGACCGGGGTGCGGACGCCGCCGGCGTTGTTCACGACATCCCGGTAGAAAATCAGAATATAGAGCGAACACCCCGCAGCGACGATGGCCAGAATCCAATCCAGTGTCGGGATGCGGCTGCGCGGCGAATTCAGGAATGCGGGAAAAGTCAGGAACCCGAGGAATAGCGCGAATGCCAAGTGGATGGCCCGTTGCTGGCTGTCGTCAATCAGGCCGATCCCCGTGGTGAAGGGAAGCGGGGACGCCATGTAAAGCTGGTAGAGCGGCCAAAGTAGGGCCACGCCAAGGATGACTTTGCGGGCAAGACCGGAAGGGTCGCGCGTGCCAGTATCATTTTCGGCGATAAGATCTTCGAGCTCTTCCTGATGCGTTTTCTCGGTCATGTGCGCCCCCTTGGAAAAGTGGAAACGGGCGCGAAACATGTCGCGCCCGCTCTTTGGCTTTTGCCGTTATTCCATCAGACCGACTTCCTTGAAGTACCGCTCCGCTCCGGGGTGCACGGGAACAGACCGGCCGTTCACGACCGCGCCTTCGCGCGTGATCGCGACATAGAGCGTCGACTGCGCCGTGAAGTCTTCGAAATTATCGAACACGGCCTTGACCATGTTGTAGACCACCTCTTCATCGGCGCTGGCAGAAGCAACCAGCGTCGCAGGCAGGCCCCAGGTCGTCAGTTCTTCGGTCTGACCGCGATAGGTGCCGTTGGGGATGATCGATTTGCCGTAATAGGGAAACTCCTCGATCATCGCGTCGATGGTCTCGTCGTTCCAGTTCAGTACCGTTGCATCGCAGGTGTTTGTGGCCTCGGTGATGGAGGACGCGGTGACACCGGTGGTGTAGAAGAACGCATCGATCTTGCCATCGCAAAGCGCCTGCGCCTGTTCGCGGGACGTCAGGCGGGTGGCCTGGCCAAAGTAGCTTTCCGCGTCCGTGTCGTAGCGCGACAGGGCGAAATTCATCGTGGCCTCGGTGCCCGATCCCGCGTTGCCGATGTTAACGATCTTGCCTTCCAGATCGTCGAAGCTCGTAGCGCCCGCGTCAGCGCGCGCAACCAGGTGAGCCGTGTCGATGTGCAGGGAGAAAAGGAAACGCAGGTCTTCGTTCGCGCCGACGTCTTCGAATTTCGAGGAGCCGCGGTAGGAGTGATACTGCCAGTCCGCTTGCGCAATCGCTACGTCCAGTTCACCAGCCTGGATCGACCGCAGGTTGGCGACCGAACCACCTGTCGATTCCACGGTGCAGCGGATGTTGTGGCCCTGAGCTTCGCGGCTTTTGTTCAGAACGTTGCAGATGAACCCACCCGTTGGATAGTACCCGCCGCCGATTCCGGCGGTTCCGATATTGACGAACTTGCGGTCCTGCGCTGCCGCACCGGACGCCAACGCGATGGCTGCCCCTGTGGCCAGTGCCAAGAGTAATTTGGTTTTCATGTCGGTCTCCCAGGTTGGTTCAAGACTCTGATCAGGCTGTCATGCAGCCATTTGAGTGCGGCTTAAGTCTTGTTAATCGTATTCATATTTGTCAAGATCGAATACGATTTGATTTCTTGCTTCCTCCTGTGAGGAGCGGAAAGGTCAAATGGCAGGCGTGTAGAGATGGAAAAGAATGACGACGACCAGTTATGAAGTTGCAGTGATCGGCGCCGGGATCGTCGGGATCGCAACGGCCTATTACCTGAACAAAAATCACGGAATCACACGCATTGCCTTGATCGATCGGGACGCGCCGATGGCCTTCACCTCGGCACAGTCGGGCGAAAACTACCGCAACTGGTGGCCGCACCCGACCATGGTCGCTTTCACCAACCGCACGATCGATTTGCTCGAAGATGTCGCGCGTGAGAGCGGCAACCGCATCAATATGAACCGCCGCGGCTATTCGCTCGTGACCCGGCGGACCGAAATCGATGATTTCGTGCAGCAATTGCATTACGGCTTGGGCCGCAGCGCCGACACGCTTATCCGTTATCACACGGGCGCAGACGCCGGAGGGTACGAGCCTGCGCTGGCACCAGACTGGGAAACCGCGCCTATAGGGGTTGATATCCTGCAGGCTCAGCGACTGATCCGCGAAGCCTTTCCATCCTATGCGCATGACGTTCAGACCGTCATCCATATCCGTCGCGGCGGCGGCATCAGCGGGCAGCAGCTTGGCATGCATATGCTCGAGGCTCTCAAAGGAACCGGAGTCGAAAGGGTCACCGGGGCCGTCGAGAACATTGCGCAGGGCGACGGCTACAAGCTGGAACTCTCCGGCAAAGGCGGCATCCGCCACATCAAGGCCGATAGGATCGTGAACGCCGCGGGCCCGTTCGCGGGCCGGATCGCCGACATGCTGGGCGTCGATTTGCCGATCTACAACACGTTCCAGCAGAAGATCGCGTTTGAGGACAGGGAGAAGGTCATTCCACGGAACATGCCCTTCTCGATCGATCTCGACGGCCAACAGATCGACTGGACCGACGAAGAGCGCGAGATGCTGATGGCTGAGCCCGACTTTCGCTGGCTGGCCGAGGACATGCCAGGCGCTATCCATTGCCGCCCCGATGGCGGGGACAATGGAAGCTGGATCAAGCTTGGCTGGGCATTCAACGAAAAACCGGCCACCGCGACGTGGGAGCCGCCGCTGGAGGACAATTTCCCGGAGATCGTCTTACGCGGGGCCGCACGTCTCAACCCCGGCCTTAAGGATTACTATGGCCAGCTGCCACGGAACATGCACCACTATGGCGGCTGGTACACCATGACCGAAGAAAATTGGCCTTTGATTGGCCCCATGTGTCTGGAAGGGGCTTTCATGATTTGTGCCATGTCAGGCTTTGGCACGATGGCCGCCTGTGCGGGCGGCGAGCTTTGTGCGGCCTGGGTCGCTGATGCGCAACGACCTTCCTATGGGACGGAATTTTCATTGGCTCGCTACGAAAACACCGCGTTGATGCGGTCGCTGCGCGAAAGTGCGAAAGGAGTACTTTGATGCGTGACCCAAGGGTGACCCGTGTCGTTCTGATCGGGGCGGGTCGGATGGGCCATGCCATGCTGGTGGGGTGGCTCCGCGAATTGCGACCCAGCCATGAGTTTCATGTCGTAGATCCTGGCGTATGCGATGCTGTTGCCGCGCTGCGAAAGAGGTTGGCAAATCCCGGGTCGCTGGTCCACTACGCCTCCGCTCAGGATCTGCCTGATGATCTTGCGGCGGATGTGATCGTACTGGCGACGAAGCCGCGGATCATCGCCGCTGCATTGCAAGCGATGCCAAAGCCGACCGCCCTTAACGCGGTCGTCATCTCGGTGGCGGCAGGTGTTGGCATCGCGGATATCCAGCAACACCTCCATGGTAATCTGTCAACGGTGCGTGTCATGCCAAATATCGGGGCGAGCGTCGGATATTCGGTCAGCGCAGGTTTTGCCGACGCCTCAACCAAGCCAGATGGGCGCGTGCATGTCGAACTACTCTTCCAGGCAATTGGGACGTTTTCATGGCTCGAAAGCGAAGACCAGCTTCATGCTGTGACAGCGCTCTCCGGCAGTGGGCCGGCATACGTGTTTGCGATGTGCGAGGCGATGATCATGGCAGGGATCGAACAGGGGTTGGACGACACGACGGCACGGTCTCTCGCTATCGCAACCGTGTCGGCTGCAGGCAGGCTGTTGGAGAATTGCCCCGATCCTGGCCTTCTGAGAGAGACCGTCACAAGCCCCAACGGCACGACTGCAGCGGGATTGGCTGTATTGGGCAAGGAAAACGTGCTGGAACGCTTAGTCTGGCAAACATTGGACGCGGCAAGACAACGGTCGATTTCACTCTCCAATTTTTGAACTCAAAGCTGTTGATCCGAAAAAGTCGGTCTGACGACAAAAGAAACCTTCTCTTCAATTCAGAGGGTCGAAGGGCGGCTTCATCTCGCACTTCAGTCATCCGTAGCATCTCAAGCTAAGGTGACGCTCAACGTCCGTTTCTGGGAAAGCTGCACCGCGGCGATCTTGATTGCAATGACTAGCGGGTTTGGTCCGTCCTGCATTTGGTCTACGGCAGCTTTGTGCGAGGTTTGGCCATTTGTACATCCCGCAGCATCATGCGATTTGGGCTCTCTGCCGTCTTTAGCGGGGTCTCAATGCACGACCGGTTTTGGAAGGCGTACGGCTGGAACCGTTCGCCCAACTGTTAAATGTCGATCTTCTCTGCGATGCTCAAAGCGTCTTCAAGTTCGACACCGATATACCGCACCGTGCTATCGACCATGGTATGGCCGAGCAGAAGCTGAACCGCGTGCCGTAACCGCTCGGATCGAGATCAATCGCCGAAACCCAGTCCCGAGCGAGCCGCGCATACTGCCTTGTCGATACATGCGGCCTGTCATGGAAACGGCTGGGAAACAGAAACGCACAGCCGAGCATTTCCGGGCTGTACACCCAATTCCAAATTGAATCGCGCGTGCTTTCAGAGACTTCGAACTGCACCGGTCGACTGGTCTTGCTCTGGATGACCGAGACACGCTCACGAACTCTGTCATCGGAAACTAGGTCGGCAACCTTCAAACGGACCAGATCGCAGTCCCGCAATTTGCTGTCGGTCGCAAGGTTAAATAGCGCGAAGTCCCGAAGGTTGCCAGCGAGTTCGAGCCGGGCGCGAATGGCCCAAACCTGTTTCAGGAGTAACGGGCGTTTCTGGCCGATCAGCGGTCCCTTGTTCCATGGCCGGCGCTTTGGTTTGACGGTGGGGAGTTGGATTTTGGGCATGAGATTACCTCCATCCACCCCTCCCGGCCCATGCGTCGACACAGTGTTGACCGTAATATTTTACAGGGGACGCAAATGACGGGTCGCGGAGCTGGTTTGCAGCACAATACCGCTGCGCTGCAGCCGGCCGCTTCGAGCCCAAATCGTCCCATGTTGCAGAAAGCACGAATGTCTGGCTACACGGATCAAGCATTATCTCTAGTGGTCACTATCCTTCTAGGACAAAACCATCCTGACCCGATCATCAATGTCTACCAGCAGCGCCTCCGCCGACCAACCTGCGCGGCCGCGAAACACATAACCCTGCCGCATGTCGAAAAGCAGTCTGGCCCGGTCTTTCGAGGGAAAGTCTGCGCGTAGACAACCGACCTGCTTCTCCTTCTCAAAACGAACAGCGAGCCGATCATCTGTATCCGTGATCGCCTTTTCCATACGCTCAGCTACGCCTTCAACTTCGCCAATGGTGGTCGAGACACATGAGGCGAGAAAGCAGCCCTTTGCACCGCCGTGAGACATGGTGGAGTAGGTAATGACCGCTGTCAGAAAGTCCCTCACGGCATTTTCAATGTCTGGTTCGCTTTCAAATGCAACGATTGGGGCACAGGCATTCACATCGGCATATCGGTCGATCGTTTGCAGGTAGAGCTCACGTTTGTCCCCGAATGCTGAGTAAAGGCTCGGTCCACTAATCCCCATTGCCGTCGTGAGATCACGCATGGAAGTGCCGTCATACCCCTTCGTCCAAAAGGCATTCATGGCCGCCAGAAGCGCCTCGTCCTGGTCGAAGGTTCTGGGGCGTCCTATTTTTTTTGTAACGTTCGACATATATCTCTTGACCCTCTCTTTTGAGTCGGCATAAGAGATATATAGAACGATCATTACAAAAGTGGAAGCCTCAACATGGCGACGCCCAAACCCGAACCGGGACAGTCATTTCCAAACGTTTCTGTACCGGCTCTGAACGGGGGAGACCTCGATCTCTCCCAGACAAAAGGACCAGACGATTGGACTCTCGTGGTTGTGTACCGCGGAAAACACTGTCCGATTTGTACGACCTATTTGCGCGGACTGAATGAACTTGTGGCCCCGTTGCAGGAAATTGGCGTCACGATTGTCGCTGTCTCCGCTGACAGCAAGGCGCGGGCCACGGCCCAGATGGCAGAGGTCGCGCCCACCTACGAGGTTGGCTATGACCTGACTGTCGATCAGATGACGGCCCTTGGCCTCTACATCTCTTCACCCCGGCTCGGCATGGATGCGGAAAGGCCTTTCGCCGAGCCTGGCCTCTTCCTTATCGATGCCGGTGGCAATCTGAAGGTGCTCGACATCTCGAATGTCCCCTTCGCGCGCCCAGATCTCGGCGCAGTGTTCAGCGGCATCCGCTTCATGCGTTCGATGACCGGGGATTACCCGGCCAACGGCACGTACGTCTGATCACACCACCTGTTTGAATTGCTGAAAGCTCACTCCACAAAAAGGATAAATCATGTTCAGGTACATAAACCTGTCGGGGGCTGTTTTTGCACTCCTCATCGCAACTGCACCCGTTTCAGCCCAAGAAATCGATGCCGATACCAGGGCCAGCCTTATCGCTTTCAATGATGCCTTCAACGCCCATGCTGAGGTATTGGACGTCGAAGGGATGATGTCTCTCTACCATGAAGACGCATTGTGGATCGCACCTGCGACGCCGCCCGCGAAAGGCCGCGACGGTGTCCCTCGTCAGACCTTCACATTCCTGACCGAAAACGATGGCGAGATTACACATACGATTGACTATCTCTTTGTCTCTGACGACGGCACACAGGCCGTGATGATTGGAGATGCTGTAGGCAGTGTCGAAAGTAAGGGTATCGCCTTCAAGGGGACCTATCATTTCACGCTGGTTCGCGATGACGCCAAAGACAACTGGGAGATTGTTGCTGACATGTTCAACCAATACCCGCGGGCGGGGGAATAATGGCACTCCTATCATCAGACAGCCCGCAAGCGGCCGAAGTCAAAGCTGCGCTTGATGAACTGATAGCCTCAGCCACTGCCGGCGAATTCGATATTCTCGAGAGGATCTACCACGACGACATGCGAATCTATATGTTTGGCGCAGATGGCGCCGTGCAATTCAATGACAAGTCGGGCTTTATTAAGCATGTCACGGAGTCGACGGAAGCTGCTGTCGAGCCGAACAACTGGGCGAAGTACCACTCGATTGAAGCCAATGAATCAGAAGGTCATGTCGTGATCAGCCGCAAGGTGAATCTCACAGGATCCGAGCAGATCGTCACACTGAGCATTGACTTCGTGCTGGAAGACGGTCGCTGGCAAATCTTGCGGGAGGTGATCCGCGTTTAGAATTCGTCTGGTGTGAGATGAGGTCGAAGCCGCCGAAATAGAGAACCCACAACTCAAAGCTGACATTCACGGCGGGCCGAGGGATGTCGGTTTTGTCCCGTGACCCAGTCATTGCGTTTTTCTATTTCTCTGCCACTTGCATGAATGGCCGCTGTTCCTGCTGCACGGCGGCATGGTGTTTTTCGCGGTCGCGGCGTGAATAGTTCTGCGAGCGCACGCAGCAAAGATTTGGCACTTCTGCATCGGGCTCTATCCAGTCATTCGCTGCAAACCCGACGAATGACCGGTTCTGGCCGATTGTGTTGAAAAACTCCTCTATTGCGGCGGCACGATCTCACGGATTCACTGCGGTAACCGAATCTGGAGTGACTGCGATGATGGGTGATCGGTTGGTCGATCAGGGTGCATTGTTCTACGAGTTTTTGCTTGAGGAGCATGTGCCAGGCGATCACATGCTGCGATCAATTAACCGTTTTGTTGACCTGAGCACGGTCCGGCAGCACTTAGCCCCTTTCTACAGCGCGACAGGCCGTCCGTCGGTCGCCCCCGAACTGCTGATCCGGATGCTGCTTGTCGGCTATTGCCATGGCATTCGCTCGGAACGTCGGCTGTGCGAGGAGGTTCATCTGAACCTGGCCTATCGGTGGTTCTGCCGGCTCGGCCTCGAGGGCGAAGTACCGGGCCATTCGACCTTCTCAAAGAATCGCCACGGGCGGTTCCGCGATAGCGATCTCCTGCGGCAGGTCTTTGAGACGGTGGTGCGGCGCTGCATGGCCGAGGGGTTGGTGGGGGGCGAGGGCTTTGCGGTCGATGCCAGCTTGATCAAGGCGGATGCCAGCCGCCAGGAGGGCGTCGAAGGCACGAAGGGTCTGCCGCCGGAGCTATCGAGCCGGGCGATCGACGAGTACCTGGCCGTGCTGGACGATGCGGCCTTCGGTGCCGCGACCGTGGTGACCCCGAAGTTTCTTTCGTCGGCCGATCCGGTGGTGCGTTGGACGGGCGCGCACGGCGGTCAGGCCTTCTTTGCCTATTGCACCAACTACCTGATCGACCTCGACCACGCCGTGATCGTTGATGTGGAGGCCTCGACCACGATCCGTCAGGCCGAGGTCACGGCGGCCAAGACAATGATCGATCGGACAGAAGAGCGTTTCGATCTCTACCCTGAGCGGCTCGCCGGCGTCACCGCCTATGGCTCTGCCGAGATGCTCGGTTGGTTGATCCATGAGCGCGGCATCGAACCGCACGTACCGGTGTTTGACAAGTCGAAGCGACGCGACGGCACCTTCTCACGCGAAGATTTCACCTTTGATGCCGAGCGCGATCTCTACACCTGTCCACAGGGCAAGGTCCTGCAGCAGTATCGGCGCAACTTCAAATCGCCACGGACCGGCATCACGAAAGCAGGGACGCGGCTCTATCGCGCAAGTCAGTCGGACTGCAAAGATTGTGCGTTCAAGGAGCGTTGCTGCCCAAATGCGCCGGCACGAAAGGTACCGCGAAGTATCCACGAAGGCGCCCGTGACATAGCCCGCGGCATCGCCAAGACCGACGCCTACGCCACCTCGCGGCGACAGCGCAAGAAGGTCGAGATGCTGTTCGCCCACCTCAAACGCATCTTGGGTCTCGGCCGCTTACGATTAAGAGGACCCTGTGGGGCTCACGGTGAGTTCCTCCTCGCAGCCACCGCACAGAACCTCAGGAAAATGGCAAAGCTGATCCCAATGCCTCAGCCCGCCGGAGCAACATAACCGGCAAACCAGCCCAAAAATCAGCAGCCTTCAACTCCCTCAACACCCAAACGAGTTTTTCAACATAACCGGCCGAACTGAGCGATTGGTATCAAATGGTTCAAGTCAATCCAAAAGAGCTATCGGTAACTGGCGGCTTCCGTGCCCCTAGTTGGCCCTACCTTTGTTGCCACGTGGTTGGGCTCGCGGAACGAACTCTCGTCATCAACGTGGCTTTATGTGGAGAGAACGCTGATTTCACCACCTCGGTGGGCGCTTACCCTACATGCCAAGACCGAGCCTACGCATACGGCCGAAATCCCACGAGATACCGCTGCCCCGGGCGAGGCCGGTGAACTGCTGGCCCAGTGCCTTCTCGATAACAGGCTGCCAAGGAACGAAATTGAGCTCCCGCCAACGCTCCACCAGCGCGTATTTGCGGCTGACGAACTGCACGGACCGCGGATAAATGCCGCTCCGGCGTTGTTCCGGCAACGTATCCTCTGTCTCCGACCAGCATGCAGTCGACCGTCACTGGCGACCTGCTTAGCAGAGGTTGGCGAAATGTCAGGCTCAACTTTAAGGCAGTGGTTACCTTTGGCGACAAATGCTTTTTTTGTGCCGCCTTTTGTCCTTACGCAAGTGAAAATAGTCCTTGATTATAGCCTATAAACAAAACATGCCGTATGTTCTGACCTGTTTCGGTCTGGGCTTGTCGGGTGTTCAGCAGAGGTGGCGCGTCAGCAAGAAATGGAACTTGCGCAATGAAGCTTAATTTCAAGCTCCTGTTGGCAGTTTTGATGGTTTTCGGTGTGTCGACTGGACTTATATTCTGGATTCTCAATGCGACGTTTGTGCCGAGCTTCGCTGAGCTTGAGCGTGACCATGCAATAGATGACGCAGGGCGCGTCGTCGAAACGATCCAGCGCGAAAGTCAACATCTGGAAAGTTCGGCGCGGGATTGGGCTTTCTGGGACGACACTCGCAACTTTGTCCTGGGCCGCGACCCAAGCTACTTGGCAGAAAACCTCTATCCCGACACGCTGAACGGCCTATCAGTCAACGCGCTCTACGTTTTGGACCGGCAAGGGACAGTTCTCTGGAGCCTGCTGCTCGACCTTGATACGGGGGAGGAGTTTGCGGTGCGAGAACTCCCCGGCGACCGCTTTGTGGTCGGTCATCCTGTTTTGAGGTTGCGGCCAGATGACCGACCGTTCAGCGGCTTGGTCGAAACACAAGCTGGTCTGCTGATGATTTCGGCAGCACCGATTCTCGACAACGACTGGCGGGGGCCACCCGCCGGCACCTTCATCCTTGGTCGCCTCTTGACTTCAAAGATAGTCAACGAACTTAAATCTCAGACCGGCGTCGCTT
Source organism: Pelagibius litoralis (assembly GCF_011683915.1). GTDB lineage: Bacteria > Pseudomonadota > Alphaproteobacteria > Kiloniellales > Kiloniellaceae > Pelagibius > Pelagibius litoralis. The sequence goes on along the minus strand of NZ_JAAQPH010000021.1, from coordinate 9,639 downwards.
TTGATCTTGTCCCGCTTTCAGGTCCCGGCTTGGACGAGGCCGATCAACAAGCGACCATCGTGCTGAAGGAAGCTGAAAATGTTGCTGTTGAGGAGACCGGTGACAACACTTTGACGACCCGCACCTTACTGCGTGACATCACAGGTGCGCCCGTTGCTTTGGTGCGGGTCATTACTTCGCGCTCCATCACACAGATAGGCCACAAAGCCGAGGAGACAGCTTTCGTCTTGCTTCTCTTGACCGCCCTTTCCGTGCTGCTGACCATCGCTATTTTTGCGCAATGGATTGTCATTGCACCGATAAAGAAGTTAACGCGGCACGTAGCTTCTATCGGCAACACGGGTGTGCTTTCGGAAATGGAAGCGATCAACCGTGGCGACGAGATTGGTCTTTTGAAAAAGGAGTTCGATACCATGATTCGGCAGCTTGCGGTTACGCGCAAGCAATTGGTGGAGCAGTCTTACTACAGCGGTAAGGCCGAATCGACAGCGGGAATCCTGCACAACGTGCGCAATGCTCTGCACCCGATCAATATGAGCCTATGGCGGATCACAGAGTCCCTCAAAGAACGAAGCTCCGATAGGGAAAAGCAGACCATTTTCGCAGGTCATGAAGACACAGTGTTGGACGACGGCGAGCAGTTGCTGGAGGACGTTAGCGAGATAGTTGATCAGCATCGCCGCATCGAGGAGATGCTGACTCAGCACGACACCTTCACCCGCTACGAACAGCCTATGGACTGTGTTGATCTTGCGGGTCTGATCCGCGAGGCGGCACAAGTGATCTCTTCGGGTGACGGACCAAAGGTGACGATCACCTGGCCGCCTTCGACTCCCGCTGTTATGGCGCACCGCATCCTTTTGCTGCAGGTTCTAAGCAATCTCTTTATCAATGCAAGGGAAGCGATCGCCACCGCCGGGCTCGAGAAGGGTGAGGTTCGTGTTACTTGCGGGCAGGAAGATGGACCTGAAGGTGCTTTGGTGCACATTGCAGTTGCTGATAATGGGATAGGCATCTCTAACAGCAACTTGGGCCAGATCTTTGAGCGTGGCTACAGTACTCGAAGCGGCAAGAATGGAGGCCTCGGTCTTCACTGGTCCGTTAACTGCCTTGCCGGCATGAATGGGCGAATTGAGGCATCAAGCGATGGGCCGGGGAAGGGAGCGACTTTTCATGTTTATTTACCGATTGCTGACAGCTTTTGATGAGAGGGCTAATCATCAAAACCACTTGCAATCAGGGGAGCGCCCATAGAAGACAATGCCGGTTTGCTGCACCTCGGCTAATCAGCCGGTCCTCAGTTCGGCAAGGAAACCATCGACCTCGCCGCGCAGCAACTCTGACTGCTTCGACAGTTCGACTGCCGCCTCCAGGACTTCGCCGGCCGAAGTGCCGGTCTGCTCGGTCGCCTAGCGAACGCCGGCGATGCCGTTTGCATTCTCGCTGATCTGTTTGATGACACAAGCGATTCCTTCGATAGAAGACACCGTGCCGTCGGTCGCCGACTGCATGTCTTCGACCTGCTGGCCAATCTCTTCCGTGGCCTTGGCCGCCTGATTCGCAAGGGATTTCACCTCGTTGGCAACGACTGTTTAGTCCCCTGTTATGGGGCGATGCAGTACGCCAAGATTCGCCTGAGTTCTTTTAAGTCTCCTCACGAGAGTAGGAGGGACATCGGCATGGGCAGCGTCGCGCGGTTTATCCGGGCGGGCGGCCTGCATGTTGTAGGCCGTGACTTACACAGAAAAAGCGTAGCGCCGGGGTCGGAACATTGTTGGCCAAGTATCTCGCCAAAAAAATCGTTGACGGAGGGTCAAGGTCCTCTTAGTTTTGCTAAATAAAAATAATGTTCCGTAATATGGAACTAAATAGCAGGGATGTTTCGGTCGGTGGTTCAGACTCAGGAAGAAGTTCACTGGAACGTCACAGCAGGCGCGGCGGTGGAAACGGAACTGCTGCGATCGAGTGTCAACGTCGATGTCGCCATCGTCGGCGGCGGTCTCACCGGATGCCGAACCGCGCTTGGACTCGCGGAGGAGGGTACCTCTGTTGCTCTTTTGGACAGCAAGGCCATTGGCTGGGGGGCGTCCGGCAGGAGTGGCGGACAATGTAATCCGATCTGGCGAGAAACGCCGCGACAGCTGGCCGATCGCTATGGCGGCGCGCAAGCGGAGCGGCTTGTTGCCACGACGTTGAGCGCGGCCGATGACCTTTTCAATGATATCCGGGCCTTTGATATCGACTGCGACCCCGTTCAGGCGGGATGGCTGCAGGCTGCCCATTGTCGTAGCGCGAGACGCAAGTTGGAGCGCCTCGGCGCGGCTTGGTCGGACGCGGGCGCCAGGATCGACATGCTCGAGGGTGCCGGTGTCGCATCGGCGAGCGGATCAGGTGAGTATGAATTCGCGCTGCTCCACAGGTCAGGCGGACACGTCCAGCCACTGTCACTGACACGCGGCTTTGCGCGGGCAGCACAGAAGAGAGGTGCGAGGATCTTTCGCGACAGTCCGGTCACGCGAATGGAGCGGCAAGGCCGAAAGTGGGTCATCGCCACGCCCGAGGGCTCAGTGACTTCCGATACGGTGGTATTGACGACGAACGCATACTCCAATGGGCTCTGGCCGGGACTGCAGCGTACATTCTACCCGATGGTCAGTATCGCCTTGGCCACCGCGCCGTTGTCGCCGGAATTGCAGACCTCGGTATTGCCGGGGCAGGTGACGATTTCGGACACACGTTTGGCGATCTACTTCGCGCGATACGATCGGGACGGCCGGTTGATCTTCGGATGTATCGGCAGCGCGGACAAGGTTGGAACGCTTGGGGGGAAGAGACGGCTTCAGGAAGGTCTGCACACTGTTTTCCCGCAGTTGAGGGACATCGGAATCGAGCGGACCTGGGCCGGGCGGATCGCGGTGACGCCGGAGATGATCCCGCATCTGCATGCCCCGGAGCCTGGGGTTCTCGCGGCATTGGGTTTCAGTGGGCGAGGGATTGCGATGACGTCCGTCATGGGACGCTCTTTGGTAAGCAAGGTGCTTGGGCGGAATGACGAGGACCTTCCGTTTCCGGTCACTCCGATCAAGCCGATCCCGCTTCATGGCGTCGTCAAGACGTTCATCCCGTTTGCCGCGCCAGCCATGACCTGCAAGGACAAATTCGACAAGTTGAGGGATCGGGGGAAATGATGACGACACGCGACAGACCGCGAGAGGCGGACTCCTCCGATCCGCAGATCAAGTTCTCCCACATCGTGAAGGAATACCCGACGGACGATGGCGGGACATTCCGAGCCCTTGACGACGTCTCGCTCGATGTTGGGGCGAACGAGTTCTTTACTCTGCTGGGCCCGTCTGGCTGCGGGAAGACGACGCTTCTGCGAATTCTCGCCGGGTTCGAGACGCCGAACGAGGGTCGGGTGACGCTTGACGGGACGGATATCACATCCGACCCTGCCAACAAGCGACCGGTCAATACGGTCTTCCAGAGCTACGCGTTGTTCCCGCATATGACGATCAAGGATAACGTAGGCTTCGGTCTTCGCATGCTCGGGCGGCCGAGGTCGGAGTACGATGCAACGGCATTGGAAATTCTGGAGCTCGTACGGCTGCCGCAGATGGCCGCGCGCAAGCCATCGCAGCTGTCCGGGGGGCAGCAGCAGCGTATCGCGCTAGCACGCGCACTGGCGCCGCATCCCCGCGTTTTGCTATTGGACGAGCCGTTGTCGGCGCTCGATCTGAAGCTCCGCAAGGAGATGCAAATCGAGATGAAGCGGATCCAGCAGGAGTCGCATACGACATTCGTCTTCGTCACGCATGATCAGGAAGAGGCCCTCACCATGTCTGACCGTATCGCGGTCATGGATCACGGCACGCTGCAACAGGTCGGGACGCCACAGCAGATCTATAACAGGCCCGTCAACCGTTTTGTTGCGGGCTTCATCGGCGAAATGAACTTTATCGAGACCGTCGGCACGCCGATGGCGAACGGAAGTGCATTGGTTTTCGATACGCCGTTGGGTCAGATGCATGCGCCCAAGGAGGCGACGGTGCCGCCGCATGCCGCTATTCTGGCAATCCGCCCCGAGCGCTTCCGGCTCCATGACGGCAGCGGCCCGGATAAAAATGTCATTAATGCCGTGGTCGAGAACGTGATCTTCACGGGGCCTTTTGCTTCAGTCCACATTCGTTGCGGCGAGCGACCCCAAGAGCTGCGCGTTCGCCTGTCCGCCGCTGAGAACGACCTAGCCGACGTCGTCGTTGGGGGATCGATCAAACTGGAGATGCCGACGGAGCACCTCAGGATGCTGGCGCCATGACGACAACGACGCGCGCACAGAGAATTCGGCGCCGGACCATACTGGGGCTGACTCCGGCTGTCACGATGATGGGCGCCTTCATGGTGATCCCACTTATCCTGGTGGTTGTCATGTCGTTTATGACGCGGGGCCAGTACGGCGGCATCGTCTGGGAGTTCTCGACTGATGCCTATCAGCGGCTTATATACGTGACGCGGCTGGACGGAAGTCTTGCCTACAACCTATCTTTCCTAGCGATTTTGAGCCGATCGCTTGTCCTTGCGGGACTCACAACGCTGATCTGCCTGCTGATCGCTTTTCCGACAGCCTTTTATGTGGCTCGGCAGTCGCAGCGCACGAAGAGCATCCTGTTGCTGCTGATCATGTTCCCGTTCTGGTCAAACCTTCTGGTGCGCACCACGAGCTGGATCATCATCCTGCGGGACTTCGGTTTCGTGAACCAGTTCCTGATGTGGGTCGGGATCACCAGCGAGCCGATAACGCTTCTGTTCACGAACGGGGCCATCCTGGTCGGTCTGGTCTACGTCTACATTCCGTTCATGATCCTTCCGATCTACACGTCGGTCGAGCGTCTCGACAACGGTCTGTTGGAAGCGTCGTTCGATCTCTTTGCCACACGATTTCAGACCGTGCGTCACGTGATCGGCCCGCTCACCATGCCCGGGATCATCGCCGGGAGCATCCTCGTCTTCGTGCCAAGCCTCGGGGCCTTCATTACGCCCGATCTGCTGGGCGGTGGCAAGAAGCTGATGCTGGGCAGCCTGATCCACCTGCAATTCACCACCGCACGCAACTGGCCATACGGCGCGTCGCTGTCGGTCCTGCTTCTGGCGGCTGTGCTGATTGCGATGTTCATTCTGGCGCGACGCGCGATCCGAGCGAGAGGTTGAGCCAATGGCCCGCGCGCAGAGACGCAAACTGACCAGCTACCCAGGTTTCGGGGTAATCACGATCTTCTTCTTCGGTTTCCTCTATCTGCCGATCATGGTGCTGATCGCATTCTCGTTCAATTCGTCGGTCTCGATCAGTGTGTGGGAGACCTTTAGTTTCAAATGGTATGCCGAGGCGATCGGCAACACGGATCTGCAGAAGGCAGTTGTGAACACCCTTCTTGTGGCGGTTGTCGCGACGATCGGTGCTGTCCTTATTGCGCTGCCTGCGGCCGTTGTGTTGACCGGTCAAGGAGTGTCGAAGCGCGCCGCTTCGACCGCGACCGGTTTGATGTCGTTGCCGCTGGTTGTGCCCGAGATCGTGATCGCGATCGCAACGCTAGTGTTCTTCACGTCGGTCGGCATCGACCTGGGGCTTGGGAACGTGATGATCGCGCACACGGTTTTCTGCGTCCCGTTCGCGCTCTTGCCCATTGTCGCCCGGCTTCGCAGCCTCGATCATCGTTTGAGCGAGGCGGCCTACGATCTTTACGCCAGCCGCCCGAGGGCTTTCCGGCTAATAACGCTTCCGCTGCTGGCCCCTGGCGTGGTGTCCGGCGCGATGCTCGCCTTCATCGTATCGTTCGACAATTTCATCATCACGCTGATGGTGGCCGGTGCAGGAGGGACGACGCTCCCACTGTACATCTACGGTCTCGTCAAGACCCAGATCACACCGGAATTGAATGCAGTCTCTACCGGAGTCCTACTGCTGTCTCTGGTATTGCTGACATGCGCCTACGTTCTGACTGGTGGTCGGATTGCAGGTAGTACGGGTGCCAAGGACTGACGGCGCCTCAATAAAAAAAGTTTCCAACAAGGAGGTCATCAATGAAATCGATCTACGGAATTCTAGCGCTCACGACTTGTCTCACTGTGGCTGGAGCTGCGTATGCGGAGGGTCAGCTGAATATCTACAACTGGGCTGGCTACACCCCGCCCGATCTGGTTAAGAAGTTCGAAGCGGAGACTGGAATCGACGTAACGATCGATACCTACGACACCAACGAGGTGCTGCTGTCCAAGCTGCAAGCGGGTGGTGGCAGCTACGACATCATCGTGACGGCGCACAGCTTCATCCCGGTTCACGCGGCCGAAGGGCTGATTCAGCCTATCGGCCTGAAGGACATGGAGAACATCGAAAATCTCGATCCGCAGTACTTGACAGCGGACTGGAACCCGGAGGGCGATTACGGAGTGCCGTGGCAGTGGGGTACAACGGCCTTCGCCGTCGACCGGACCGTCTATAACGAGCCGGTCGACAGCTACGAAACCTTGTTCACCCCGCCGGGAGCCCTGCAAGGCAAAATTGGCATGTTCAAGGGCGCCTCTGACCTGATCTCGCTAGCGCAGCTTTACTTGGGTGTCCCGTTCTGCAGTGAAGATCCGTCTGAGATGCAGCGCGTTCTTGAAGTGCTACTGGCGCAGAAGCCGCATGTGAAAGTTTACGGCGGCGGTGGCGCGATGCGCGAGCAGCTGGTCTCGGGCGAGCTCATCGCAGCAAGCAACTACAGTGGGCAGATCGTACGCGGACGCGAGCAAAAGCCGGAACTGGAGTACATTTACCCCAAGGAAGGTGTTGCGAGCTGGATCGACGTTGTAGCAATCCCGAAAGGCGCGCAGAATTATGAAAATGCGCAGGAATTCATCAACTACATTCTCCAGCCGGAACATGCAGCCATGCTGAGCAACCACGCAGGCTACTCGAACGGTGTTCCGGCGTCTCGAGAGTTCATGCGGGAAGACCTCCTGGCAGCGCCCGAACTGATCGTGCCTGACGGTATCCGCGTCGTGCCTCTAGCGACCTGTACGGCAGCCGCCAGTGATCTGGAAGCGCAGCTGATGACGCAGCTTCTCGAGTAGTGAGGGGCAGGGCACACGGTCGGGCCGGAAAATCCGGCCCGGCGTACTTTTTGAATTCCAACCGACAGGCACACCATGACCACTCTCACCAAGTTCACCGATTGCGCGACCGACCCGGTCGAGAAAGATACGACCGATGTTGCGGTGGCCGGCACGCCGAAACACATCGCTTGGCCTCACTTTATCGGCGACGGCGGCCAGGTCCGGTCCGGCGTCTGGGAGAGCACTGCGGGTAGCTTTCGCGGGCCGATGAAAGATCAGATCGAGTTCTGTCACATTCTGGAGGGTGAGGCCGAAATTGAGACTGGTGTTGGCGAGCGGATCACCGTGAGGGTCGGAGACGGCTTCGTGATGGACAATGGCTTGGAGCCGGTCTGGCACGTCGCAGACTACGTGAAGAAGCACTTCGTCATCATTGCGATCGACCCGGTAGGCATTTGAACGTACACCACGATGAGCCGACGACGAGAGGCCTCTTTCGCGTTCCTCAAGCGTATCGCAAGCGGCCTAGAAAGGAAGCAAAATGAGCAGCGCGTTCACCGACCCGGTCGGCCTGTTCGATCTCGCTGGGAAGACGGCGCTCATCACGGGTTCGGGTGGAGGTATTGGTCTGTCGCTGGCGCGTGGACTGGGGGCTGCCGGAGCCCGCATCGTCCTTAATGGTCGAGATGCCGCCAAGCTGAGCAAGGCCGCTGGGATCCTGGAAGAGGCCGGGGTCGATCACACGTCCTGCGCCTTCGACGTTTCGGACGACACTGCTGTCGAGGCTGCCATCGAGCAGATCGAGCGAGACGACGGTCCGATCGACATCCTCGTAAACAACGCGGGAACCAATCGCCGCGGTGCTATGGGTGATATCTCGGCCGATGACTATCGGATGGTCATGAACGCCAATGTAGACGGGCTGTTCTTCGTCACAAGGTCCGTCGCACCATACATGGAGGTGCGGGGGAGAGGCAAGATCATCAACATCTGCTCCGCCCTGTCCAAGCTCGGGCGGAAAGGTGCTGTGGCGTACTCGGGATCAAAGGGCGCCGCTGCCATAATGACCGCGTCGATGTGCGATGAATTGGCACCGAAGGGCATACAAGTGAATGGGATTGCGCCCGGCTATTTCCTTACCGAGATCACCGAAGTCATCGCACAGGATGAAGCACATAACACCTGGCTCATCAACCGAACGCCGGCAGGGCGTTGGGGAGAGATGCAGGATCTGGTTGGGGCGGCCATTTTTCTGGCCTCACCCGCATCCGATTTCGTCAATGGGCATATCTTAGCCGTCGATGGCGGATTGACTGCGGTCATCGGAGGATAACGTGCAATGTCTTTCATGGAGCTGCATAAATGACGGATCTCGCGCTTGGATTCCCAGCCCGCTACATTCAGGGGCCGGGAGCACTGGACCGGATCGGGCAAGTAGCCACCAATCTCGGGCAGAAGGCTTTGGTGCTCGCTGATCCTTTCGTAATTGATCTTGTCGGCGACCGGGTCGTCGGCAGCCTTAAAGCGGTCGGGCTTGACTATCGCTTGGAAGCGTTTGGTGGCGAATGCTGCGCACCCGAGATAGAGCGTCTGACCAGGCTTGCCCAGGGTAGCGAAGCGCAAATGATCGTGGCCATCGGAGGGGGCAAGGCTCTTGACACCGGTAAAGCAGTGGCCGCCGCTGCGCAGGTTCGCATGATCTCGGTACCGACGATTGCATCGACCGACGGACCGGTCAGCAGCATCGCGGTCGAGTACACCGAGGATCATGTCCACATCGGTGTGATGCGCTTCAACCAGAGTCCTGACATCGTGTTGGTGGACAGCGATATCATCGCTAAGGCGCCGGCGGCGCTGCTTATCGCGGGCATGGGAGACGGGATTGCTACTTGGTACGAAGCACGGGCTTGTCACGCGAGCGGAACGATCAACTTTCGGGGTGGGGCCATATCACCTGTCGCGCTCGCCCTCGCGCGTCAATGTCTTGAGACGATCCTGGAATTCGGCGAAGCCGCTGTCGCCGACGTGGCCGAAGGCGCCGTTGCACCGGCGGTGGAGCGGGTGATTGAGGCCAATATCTTTCTGAGCGGTATTGGCTTCGAGAATACAGGCGTTGCGGGAGCACATGCGCTGGATACGGCTATTTCGCGGCTGTCGGCCAAAAACACGGCCCAGCACGGGGAACGGGTGGCGCTTGGCGTGTTGTTTCAGCTTGCCTTGGAGGGCAGTGAGGACGAGATCGGGCCGCTTCTAGACTTTTACGGCAGGGTGGAACTCCCCCGATCGTTTGCCGAGATTGGTCTCGACCTGACTGGCGAGGGCGATCTAGACGAACTGGTCCGGCTGATCCTGCGGGACGGGTCGCCGATATACAATCTTCCGTTCGACGTCGATCATGGATCAGTTTCGCAAGCTCTCGATCGATGGCGCCGCCCCGCCGATCAGTTCGGTAACGCGGGCGGCTGAGGCTATCAGTTCATCCGACCATGTCGACAGTTGGGCAATCGATTGGCGGTGGTGCAGGGTCCAGATGTTCAGCACCGCAAT
>NZ_JAAQPH010000020.1 GCF_011683915.1 Pelagibius litoralis | reverse complement strand
CCTCGTCCGCGCCAATCTCATGCACCGAAAGCGCATCGACCGCCTGATCCAGTCCGATCCAGAGCCTCCGATCAACCCCGATCAGATGGTCCTCCAGTGGGCCTAGTCTTAACCGGACACCAGTGGGACAAGCCCGAGCATGACAGTGTTGTATAGGACCCGGTCGCTAATACCCCCGCGCCATGTCCACCACGTGGCGCAGCGGTTCGCCGGCCTCCTGGCGGTGGATGTTGGCGACGACTGCCTGACAGGCACTTTCCGGCAAGGTCATGCTGGCCACATGGGGCGTCATGAAAACCTTCGGGTGCTCCCAGAAAGGATGGTCTTCCGGCAAGGGCTCCTCGCGGAAGACATCCAGGGTCGCCCCGCTCAGCCGCCCGCTCTCCAGTGCGTCCAGGAGATCCTGTTCGACCAGGTGCCCGCCGCGCCCGACGTTGACCACGGCGGCGCCCTTCGGCAACTGGTCGAAGACCGCGCGGCAGAGAATGCCTTCGGTCTCCGGTGTCAGCGGTAGCAGGCAGACCAGGATATCGGTCTCGGCCAGCAAGTCGCGCAGACCCTCTTCGCCATGATAGCAGTTGATGCCCGGCAGGCTCTTGGGCGTGCGGCTCCAGCCCGCCAGCTTGAAGCCGAAGAGGGCCAGCTTCGCCAGTGCGTCACGCCCCAGCACGCCGAGGCCCATGACGCCGATCTGACGTGCCGCGGCGGCGACCTGGGGGATTTCCTCCCAAATCCTGGCTTGGCGTTGCAGGGCATAGTCCTGGGCGAAGCGATGGTGGCCGAGCACCGCCAGGGTGACGTATTCCGACATACCGGCGGTCAGCCCCGGCTCCACCATGCGCACCACCGGTACGCCTGCGGGCAGGTCCGGATCGCTGGCCAGATGGTCGATGCCGGCGCCGATGGAAAAGATCGCCTTCAGGTTGGGATAACCCTTCAGCTCGCCTTCCGGCGGTTTCCAGACCAGAGCATAGTCGATCTCCGCCGGATCGCCCTTAAAGGGCCAGGTATGGGTTTTCAGCCCGGGGTAGGCAGAGGCCAGGGCCTCGGCCCAGGCGTTGCCGCGATCGATGTCGGTCTTGATGAGAAGGGCCACGATGATCCTGGATCAGGGAAAGGGAGGAGCAAGGCTAGGGATAGCCGGAACAGGCTCTAAGTTGCCACAACCCCTTCGACCGCTTCCAGTTCAAAAGCCGCTTTCATCAGCGCCTGGGTATAGGCGGCCTGCGGTGCATCGAAGATCTGCCCGGCGCTGCCCTGCTCCACCACCTTGCCGCCGCGCATGACGATCACCTCGTCGGCCAGGGCGCGCACCACCTTCAGGTCGTGGCTGATGAACAGGTAGGCCAGGTTATGGCGCTGCTGCAGGTCGCGCAGCAGGTCGACGATCTGCGCCTGTACCGACATGTCCAGGGCCGATGTCGGTTCGTCCAGCACCACGAAGCGCGGCTTCAGCACCATGGCGCGGGCGATGGCGATGCGCTGGCGCTGGCCGCCGGAGAATTCGTGGGGATAGCGGTGACGGCTTTCCGGATCCAGGCCGACTTCCTGCAAGGCCGCGATGATCATGGCCTCGCGTTCGTCTTCGTTGCCGCCCATCCCGTGGATCTTCAGGCCCTCGGCGACGATCTGGCCGATGGAAAGGCGCGGGCTGAGCGAGCCGAAGGGGTCCTGAAAGACGATCTGCATGGACCGGCGCAGCGGCCGCAGCTCCTTGGAGCCGAGCCCCTGGATCGTCTGGCCGTCGAACTGGATCGCCCCTTCGGAAGAAAGCAGCCGCAGCAGCGCCAGGCCCAGGGTCGTTTTGCCGGAGCCGCTTTCCCCCACCACGCCGACGGTGTGACCGGCGCGCACGGAAACCGAGATGCCGTCGACGGCGCGCACATAGTCCACGGTGCGCTTCAGCACGCCCTTCTTGATCGGGAAGTAGACCTTCACCTCGTCGCCCTGCATGACAACAGGCGCCTCGGGTGCCGCCTTCAAGGGTTGGCCTTTGGGTTCGGCCGCCAGCAGGCGCTGGGTATAGGGGTGTTGCGGGCGCTCGAAGATCTCCTCCTCATTGCCCTGCTCGACGATCTCGCCCTGGGTCATGACGCAGACCCGGTCGGCCATCTTGCGCACGATCCCCAGGTCGTGGGTGATCATCAGCATGGCCATGCCCAGTTCCTGCTGCAGCTCCTTCAGCAGCTTCAGGATCTGCGCCTGGATGGTGACGTCCAGAGCGGTGGTCGGCTCGTCGGCGATCAGCAGGTCGGGTTCGTTGGCCAGGGCCATGGCGATCATCACCCGCTGGCGCTGGCCGCCGGAGAGCTCGTGGGGATAGGCGTTGAGGCGTTTGATCGCATCGGGAATGCCGACCAGCTTCAGCAGCTCCAGGGTGCGTTGGCGCGCCTGGTCCTTGTTCATGCCCTTGTGCAGGAACAGGATTTCGTTGATCTGCTTTTCCACCGTGTGCAACGGATTGAGCGAGGTCATCGGTTCCTGGAAGATCATCGAAATCTGATCGCCGCGCACCTTGCGCAAAGTCTTTTCATCGGCGCCGATCAGTTCCTGCCCTTTGAAGCGGATGGAACTGCCGCTGGGGTGCTTGGCCAGGGGATAGGGCAGTAGCTGCAGCACCGAAAGCGCGGTCACCGACTTGCCGGAGCCGCTTTCGCCCACCAGCGCAACCGTCTCGCCCTTGGCGAGGTCCAGGGTGACGCCCTTCACCGCGTCGGTGGCGGCGCCGGGCATTTGAAAGCGCACGCCGAGGTCGCGGATCTGCAGAAGTGGGTCCATCAGTCGTTCCCCCGGGCGGCGGCGGATGCCGGCGGCACCTCTGTGGCGGTTTCTTCCGGCGGCGTCGCCCCGGCAAAGAGCTTGCGCGGATCGAAGGCGTCGCGCACCGCTTCGCCGATGAAGACCAGCAGGCTCAGCATGATGGCGATGACCATGAACCCGGTCAGCGCCAGCCAGGGCGCTTGCAGGTTCGCCTTGCCCTGGGCCAGCAGTTCACCGAGGGAGGGAGAGCCCGGCGGCAGTCCGAAGCCAAGGAAATCGAGCGCTGTCAGGGTGGTCACGGATCCGGAGAGGATGAAGGGCATGAAGGTGATGGTGGCCACCATCGCATTGGGCAGTACGTGGCGATACATGATCGCCGCATTGGAGGCGCCCAGCGCCCTGGCGGCGCGGACGTAGTCGAAATTGCGGGCGCGCAGGAACTCCGCGCGCACCACACCGACCAAGCCCATCCAGGAGAACAGCAACATCAGGATAAGCAGCGGGAAGAACCCGGGCGTGATGACGCTGGCCATGATGATGAGCAGGTAGAGGACCGGCAGGCCGGACCAGATTTCGATGAAGCGCTGAAACAGCAGATCGGTCCAGCCGCCGAAGTAGCCCTGCACCGCCCCGGCGATGACGCCGATAACCGAGGAGATAATCGTTAGGGCGAGACCGAAGAGGATCGAGATGCGGAACCCATAGATAACCCGGGCGGCGACGTCACGGGCCTGGTCGTCGGTGCCCAGCCAGTGCCGGCTGTCCGGGGCTGTGGGCGCCGGACTGGCGAGATCGAAGTCGATGGTGTTGTAGGCAAAGGGGATCGGCGGATTCAGGATCCATCCCTTTTCCTCGATCAGCTCGACGACGAAAGGATCCTTATAGTCCGCTTCCAGCTCAAACTCTCCGCCAAAGACCGTTTCGGCATAGGTGAAGAAAACCGGTGTATAGGGCTCGCCGTCGAACCAGATGAACAGCGGCCGGTCGTTGGCGATCAACTCGGCGAAGAGGGAAAGCACGAAGATCGGCACCAGAATGAGGGTTGCCCAATAGCCGCGCCTGTTGGCGCGGAAATTCCCGATGCGGCGCTGATTGATCGGCGAGATACGAAGACCGAAGAACCGTCTGTCGTGTTCGTTTTTTGGCGCCGCTGAAACCGTCACCTCAGGTCTCCCGGCTTTCGAAGTCGATGCGGGGGTCGACGATGGTGTAGGTGATGTCGCCGACCAACTGCATGAGAAGGCCAAGCAGGGTAAAGAAAAAGAGTGTCGCAAACATGATCGGGTAGTCGCGGTTGAGGGCCGCTTCAAACCCCAAAAGCCCCAGTCCGTCGAGAGAGAAGATCACCTCGATCAGCAAGGCGCCGGTGAACAGGATCGAGACGAAGGCACCGGGGAAGCCGGCGATCACGATGAGCATGGCGTTGCGGAAGACGTGACCGTACAGCACCTGTCCCTCGGTCAGGCCCTTGGCCCGGGCGGTCAGCACATACTGCTGGCCGATCTGGTCGAGAAAAGAATTCTTGGTCAGCATCGTCAGGGTGGCGAACCCGCCGATCACCAGCGCCAGGACGGGCAGGGCGATGTGCCAGAGATAGTCGAGAACCTGCTGCAGCGGACCCAGATTGTCGAAGTCGTCGGACACCAGGCCGCGCAGGGGAAACCAGTCGAGGTAGCGCCCGCCGGAGAAGACGACGATCAACAGCACGGCAAAGATGAAAGAGGGGATGGCGTAGCCGACGATCACCACGCCGCTGGTCCAGACATCGAAGCGGCTGCCGTCCCGGGTCGCCTTGGCGATGCCGAGCGGAATGGAGATCAGGTAGACCAGCAGGGTCGTCCAGAGCCCCAGGGAGATGGAGACCGGCATTTTTTCGATAACAAGATCGACAACGCGACGGTCCCGGAAATAGCTTTCGCCGAAATCGAATCGCAGATAGTTGCCCATCATCAGCAGGAAACGCTCATGCAGCGGCTTGTCGAAGCCGAACATGCGCTCGATCTCCTTGATCACTTCCGGGTCAAGGCCGCGGGCGCCGCGGTAGGTGGTATTGGACCCTTTGTCGCCGGCGCCTGGATCAGTCTGTTGGCCAAGATCCGATCCGCCGCCGGAGAAACGTTCCGTCGCACCCACTGCTTCGCCGCTCAGCTCCGCGATCAATTGCTCGACCGGGCCACCGGGCGCCAGCTGCACGATGGCGAAGTTGATGATCATGATCCCAAGCAGGGTCGGGATGATCAGAAACAGGCGCCTGACGATGTAAGCTAGCATCGGCGCATCAAGCTCTGGGCAGACGGCTGCACGGGGTGCCGTCTATCAGTTCGTGAGCTTGGCGGCACGGGCTTCATCGTACCACCAGGTGGTGGAGAAGCCGGCGCCGTAGCGCGCGGTTTTCTCCGGCATGCCGAACTTGTCCCAGTAGGCGAACCAGACTTCGTCCGGATAGTAGATCGGCACCAGATAGTGATTCCAGAGCAATACTCTGTCCAGGGCGCGGGTCGTCGCCTTCAGGGTCTCCAGATCTTCAGCCGAAATGATCTTCTCGATCAGCTGATCGACGACAGGGTTCTGAATGCCCATGGAGTTCGCGGAGCCGCGCAAGCCAGCGGCGGCGGAGCCGTAGTAGGACCGAAGCTCGGTTCCCGGCGGCGGGAAGAAGTTCAGCCGTCCCGTCATGATATCGAAGTCGAAGTCATCGCCGATGACCTGCCATTGGGATGGGTCGACCAAGCGGATCGAAGCGTCGATACCGGCGCGCTGCATGGATTGAACGAAGGGTTCGGCCATGCGCACGGTCGGCGGCGATGCGGTGATGATCTGCAGTTGGAACTGCTCGCCGGTCTCAGCATTGACCAGTTTCTTGTCGCGCAGCTCCCAACCTGCTTCCTTGAACAGAGCCACCGCCTTGCGCAGATTCTGGCGGTTGCGCCCGCTGCCGTCGGTCTTCGGCGGCTCGAAGGTTTCTGTGAGCACTTCCGGCGGAAGTTGGTCACGGAAGGGCTCCAGCACCGCGATCTCTTCGGGGGTCGGCGGTCCCGAGACGCCGAAGTCGGAGTTGGGGAAGTAGCTCTTGATGCGCTTGTATTGGCCGAAAAGCAGAGTGCGCTGGATCGCTTCGAAGTCATACAGATTCAGGATCGCTTCGCGGACCCGCCTGTCCTTGAATTTCTCACGCCGGTTGTTGATGAAAAAGGCGCCGATGCCGCGCGGATTGTTGTTGGGTTTTTCGATTTTCTGAATCTGTCCGTTTGCCACCTGCGGAATATCGTAGCCGGTGAACCAGCGCTTCACCTCTCCTTCGCCGCGATAGTCGATCTTGCCGGCCTTGAAGGCCTCGAACTGAACGGTCTGGTCGCGGTAAAAGTCGTAGCGGATGATGTCGAAGTTGTAGCGGCCCCTGTTGATGGGAAGGTCCGCGGCCCAGTAGTCCTCCACCCGCTCGTAGACGATGTTGCGGCCGGGCTCCAGGCTCTTGATCCTGTAGGGGCCGGAGGTGAGCGGCGGCTCCAGGGTCGTCTTTGATATGTCGCGCGTCTCCCAATAGTGGCGCGGCTGGGGCGTTGCGCTGGCGACGATCATCAGGGGTTTCATCGTGTCGCGGGTGCGGAAGTTGTATTTGATCCGGCTGTCGGAGAGCACTTCCGCACTTTCGACATCGTCATAGAAGGATTTCAGGAAGGGACGGCCATGTTCGCGAATCGTCTCGAAGGTGAACTTGAAATCGCCGGCGGTAATCGGCACGCCGTCGTGATAGCGCGCTTCCGGGCGGATGTTGAAGATCGCCCAGCTTTTGTCCTCCGGAAACTCGACGCTTTCGGCGATCACGCCATAGGCGCTGACCAGTTCGTCGCCCGAAGCCTCCATAAGGCTGTCGTAGGTAAGCCCGATGGAGGAGGGAAAGTCGCCTTTGAGGATATAGGGATTGAGGGTGTCGAAGGAACCGAAAGCCCCCAGGGTGATGTTGCCGCCTTTCGGGGCATCCGGGTCGGCATAGGGAAAATGCTCGAGACTTTCGTCGTAGAGCGGTTCGCCAAACTCGGCAATGGCCCAGGCCTTGGTGATTTTTTGTTCGGCGGTCGCTGAAAGAGGGACGAGCGCCGTGACGCAAAGAACGGCCAATGCAACGGCGCTGCGCCGTGGCAGGCGGGGTGTTTCAATCATTCTCGAGTCCCTTTCCGCTTCACCTGACAGCATCGCGTCGGCTGCATATGGTTCAAGCTTTGGTCCCTGTTCACGTTGGGATTCTAAACCGATTTGGGCGACGAATCCTCTTAAACAAGCCTGCTCGCCCTATTGTTACGGCTAATTAATCCGCCTGCAGCAAGAAAATGTGGGGGTTTCAGGCAGTACGGAGCAGGGCGACGGCCTGATCGTGGCAGGCCGGGTCGCCGGCGCAGAGCACCCGGCCGTCGGACTGCAGGGTCAGCGGCGCGCCCTGCCAGTCGCTCATCACGCCGCCGGCGCCGGCGACGATGGGGGCGTGGGCCAGGTAGTCATAGGGCGCCAGGTCGGCCTCCACGACGATATCGGCAAAGCCGCTGGCCAGCAGGCCATAGTTGAAACAGTCGCCGCCGTAGAGGGTCAGCTTGGCGCTGTCGCGCAGGCGCTGAAAGGCCGGGCCGTTGGCACCCTGGAACATCTCCGGCGCGGTCGACAGGATGGTTGCCCCGGCCAGTTGCGGGCAGGGCCTGACGCGGGCTTCGCGGCTGCCCTGCCGGTCGGTAAAGAGGCTCGGGCGCCCGGCAATGCCCAGCCAGCGTTCCTCCAGGATGGGCATATCGATCACGCCCAGGATCGGTTTGTTGTGATGCAACAGAGCGATCAGGCTGCCGAACAGCGGGTTGCCGGTGATGAAGCGCCTGGTGCCGTCGATCGGGTCGAGTACCCAGACGAAATCGGCGTCCGGGTTCTCGGCGCCGTATTCTTCGCCGAAGATGCCGTGGTCCGGATAGGCCGCGCCGATCAGCTTGCGCATGGCCGCTTCGGCTTCGCGGTCGGCGCGGGTGACCGGGCTTTCGTCGGCCTTGTCTTCGATGGCGAGGCCCTGGCGGAAGTACTGCCGGGCGATACCGCGGGCGGTCGTGGCCAGCGCGCCGGCCAGATCGATGAATTCCTGGGAACAGGTTTCCTCGGTGACGCTCATATTTTCCGTCATCTTACGGCGCATGAAAGAAAACGGCCCACGGGAAATTTTCCTCGTGGGCCGCTTACGTGAAACAGGTCCGACTTACTCCGGCAACGGCGCCGGGCTGCCGCTCAGGCTGCGCAGATAGGCGATCAGGTCGGCGCGGTCGCTGGTCTTCCTCATGCCGGCATAGGTCATCTTGGTGCCCGGCGCCCAGTCCCGCGGCCGGACCAGGAAACCGTTCAGGTTCTCGTAGTCCCAGACCTGGTCGGCCTTTTCCAGCAAGGCATCGGAGAAGGCAAAGCCCTCGTAGGCGGTGATCGAGCGATTGACGATGTCGTAGAGATTGGGGCCGATCTTGGTCGGACCGCCCTCGTCGAAGCTGTGGCAGGCGGTGCAGGCTCTGGTCACTTTCTCACCGTTCGCCACATCGGCCGATGCCAGCAGCGGGCCAATCGGCTCCAGCGCCGGCGCCTCGGCGACTTCAGTCGCGCCCGCGTCGCCGCCGTCGGCGACGGCCACTGTGTAGACATTCTCTTCCAGCATTTCCGGACTATAGAGAAGCTCGGCGGCGAAACCGGACATCATGGCGATGACGCCGGCGGTCAGGACGGCAGCAGCGATCTTGTTTGATTCCAACGACGAAGCCATGGACAAACCCTTGCTTTCCTTGTGTTCTGCGCGGGACAATAACCGCGCAAATCCAGGCATTCAATAGGGCCCGGACGGAATTGCACCGGTTGGGCGAGGAAAAAAGACCTTTTCATCGCCGTGCGGCACTCTAGGGTCCGGTTTTCGTCGTAATTCCTTTACGCTTCGTTAATTCTCCGGGGCTCTGCAGCCCCGATTCGTTTCAGGGACATCCCTCCAGAGTTTCGTTACATACTATGGCCTCCTTCCTGTCATCCGACCCTGCTGCCCCTGCAAGCCCGATCGTTCTGATCCCGGCGCGGCTGGCCTCCGTTCGCCTGCCGGATAAACCGCTGGCCGACATCAATGGCGAGGCCATGATCGTCCATGTCTGGCGGCGCGCGGTTGAGGCCGATGTCGGCCCGGTGGTGGTTGCCTGTGCCGAACAGGCCATCGCCGATGCCATTCGGGATGCGGGGGGCGAGGCGGTACTGACCCGGGCCGATCATCCCAGCGGATCGGACCGTATTTTCGAAGCTCTGCAGGCTATCGATCCCGGGGGGCGCCACGATGCCGTGGTCAACCTGCAGGGCGATCTGCCGACCCTGGAGGCGGAGGCGGTGCGTGCCGTCCTGCGGCCGCTGGCCGACCCGGCGGTGGATATCGCCAGCCTGGTGGTGGAAATCAGCGATCCCCAGGAACGCCGCAACCCCAATGTGGTAAAGGCCGCGGTCAGCTTTCCCGAGGGGGCGGAAACCGCGCGGGCGCTCTATTTCAGCCGTGCCCCGGTGCCCTACGATCCCTGGGATGCTGTTCCGGGGGAGGGGTCCGGCGTGGCCCAGCCGCTCTACCATCACATCGGCATTTACAGTTACCGCCGCGCGGCGCTGGAAACCTTCGTTTCGCTGCCGCCCTCGCCGCTGGAGCAGCGTGAGCGCCTGGAGCAGCTGCGCGCCCTGGAAGCGGGGCTGCGCCTGGATGTGGCGCGCGTTGACACCCTGCCGCTCGGCGTCGATACTCCCGCCGATTTGGAGCGGGCCCGGGCGCTTTTGGCGCCTGACAGGGCTTAGATCCAACGACTGTTTCATTCCACCGGTCGCCGCTGGCGCCCGGATCAGCAGATAAGAAGGTAAGGTCATGGCAGAGGCCCCCGCAGCGGCGGCGCCGGAGAATATTATCGCCTTTCAGGGCGTCCCCGGGGCCTATTCCGATATGGCCTGCCGGGCCGCCTTTCCGGAGATGACCACCCTTTCCTGCGTCTCCTTTGAGGATACCTTTGCCGCGGTGCGCGACGGCAAGGCGCACTACGCCATGATCCCGATCGAGAACTCCAGCGCCGGCCGGGTCGCCGACATCCACCACCTGCTGCCGGAGTCCGGCCTGCACATCGTCGGCGAGCATTTCCAGAAGGTCGAGCATCAACTGCTGGCGGTGAAGGGGGCAAGCCGCGACCAGGTGAAGACGGTGCACAGTCATGTGCAGGCTCTGTCGCAGTGCCGCCACTACACCCGCCGCGAAGGGCTGACGCCGGTGACCCATGCCGACACCGCAGGGGCGGCCAAGGAAGTCGCCGAGCTCGGCGATCCGACCCGCGCTGCCGTCGCCTCGGCCCTGGCGGGGGAGATCTACGGCCTGCAGGTGCTGGACCCCAACATCCAGGACATCCCGCACAACACCACCCGGTTCATAGTCATGGCGCAGGAGCCGATCGACCCACCGCGGGACAACGGCCTGGTGATCACCACCTTCGTGTTCCGGGTCCGCTCAGTCCCGGCGGCGCTCTACAAGTCACTGGGCGGCTTTGCCACCAACGGCGTGAACATCACCAAGCTGGAGAGCTACATCATCGATGGCAGCTTCACTGTGGCCCAGTTCTTTGCCGACATCGAAGGCCACCCCGACGAACGCCTGGTGCGCCTGGCGCTGGAGGAGCTGAGCTTCTTCTCCCGCGAGGTGAAGATCCTGGGCGTCTATCCCGGCGCCGATTTCCGCAGTAAGCCGGTTGCCGGCTAGTTGCTGGTTTTATGTTCGGCATCGGCCCGGAACCGCATCGGCGCAAGCCGAGACAACTCCTAACCCTCCGCCAGCCAGTCCTCGATCAGGCGCCAGGCGATGGAATCGCGCCGCGGCAGTTTGAAACGCTCGTTCTCCGGTGAGGCGCGCAGGGCCGCACGGGTGAACCAGGCGGCGCTTTCCAGTTCGTCGTCTGCCGTATTCAGAGCGCCGAAGTCGGCGCGGGCATGGAAGCCCAGCATGATCGACGAGGGAAAAGGCCAGGGCTGGGAGGAGTGATAGGCGACGTCCTCCACCGCGACCTTCAGGCCGACCTCTTCCTGGATCTCCCGGGCGACGGCCTCTTCCAGGCTTTCGCCCGGCTCGACGAAGCCGGCCAGGGTGGAATGCATGCCCGGCGGCCAGATCGGCTGACGGCCCAAGACGCAGCGGTCGCCGCCGTCGTGCACCAGCATGATCACGGCCGGGTCGGTGCGCGGAAAATGCACGGCGGCGCAGTCCGGATCGCTGCAGCGGCGCTGATGTCCGGCCTTTTCGCTCAGGGTTGCGCTGCCGCAGACCCCGCAGAAACCGTGGCGGGCGTGCCAGTGGGCGAGGCCCCGGGCATAGGCCAGGATCGCCGAGTCGCGCCGGTCCATGATCGGGCCCACGGCGCGCAGGTCCTGGAAGCTGCCGCGGTTGCCGAGAACCGGATCCTGCTCCGGTTCCTCCAGATGCGACAGATCGACGGCGAGATAGGCGGTTTCCTCGCGCAGACCCAGAAAAAGACTGACCCGGGCGGTTTCCAACAGATGTCCGGCTTCGGAGCGGCGCAGCCAGACCGCCTCGGCTTCTGCGGTAATCAGGTGCTTGGTGCGCCAGACCGGCACGATCACGCAGGCCGGATCGTTTACCAGGCGGTCGATGTAGTCGGTATCGGCGCGGCGCTGGTCGGCCCGATCAAGCGGGACGCCGGCGTAAAAATTCGGCGCGGGATGTTTCCTTGGGGGCATGGCCGAAAGGTTGCACCGGCTTTGGGCGGCTTGCAATCGCCCTCTCACGTCACCGATCCGTGACCGCCGGGCGTCTTGCGCCGCTCGCAGCCTTGCTCCAGGTTTGTCCTGCTATGAAAAAGCGAGTCGATTTCGGGCGGCGGCGTGCCCTGACGGTGATGACAGGGGCTGCCGTGGGAATGATTTCCAGGCCCAGTCCCGCGGCCGGCATCGATCTGGTGCCGCCGGAGGGTGCCTGGCGGTTCCTGGTTCTGCGCCACGGTAACGTCATCGGCGAGCACCGTTTCGATTTTTCGCGCCGGAACGGCGACTTCGTCGTGGAGGTGGCGATCGACATTGCCGTCGATCTGCTGGGCATCACCCTTTTCCGCTTTACCCATCGGGCCGAGGAGGTCTGGCGCGACGGCTGGCTGCAGTCCCTGATCACGGCCACTGACGACGACGGTACGCTGTGGCGGGTAAAGTCGGAACGCAGCGGCGGCGTCCTGCGCGGCACGGTGAACGACGTCGCCTTTGATGTTTCCGGTTTCGTCGTCCCGGCCAGCCTGTGGCACCGCGACACGCCGAAAACCCAGGTGCTTTTCGGCACCATCGACGGGCGCACCAAGGTGGTGAAGGCCGAGAACCTGGGCGAGGAAACCCTGAGCGTCGCCGGACAGGCCCGGCAGACCCGCCATTTCCGCCTGACCGGAGAGATCGAGCGCGATGTCTGGTATGGCGCCGACTGCGACATCGCCAAGGTCACCTTTCCGGCCCGTGACGGCTCTCTGATCACCCTGGAGCGACAATAATGCCCCGCAATCCCAAGCACTGCGCGGACTCGTGACCTCCTTGCGACCCTCTTGCCCTGGGGCCTGGGATACCCGATATTATGACTGGGAGGTTGGCTGCGGACGTATCGCTCGCCAACCCGGTCAGATCCGGAAGGAAGCAGCCGTAACGAGTTTCCGATGCGGGTCGTTTGTCCAGCCTCCCACCCGCAAAGCCTCTATCGGGCCGGTCCGCGCGGCCCTTCGGCGGCCCGGATAAACCATCGGGACAGATCACCCCGACAGCCCTCTCCACCCGGAAGCCTTATGAGCGACGCCAGCAGCGACAGGGACGAAAACAGCCTCTATCGGGTGCTCGCGCGCAAGTACCGCCCCAAGACCTTCGACGACCTGGTCGGCCAGGAAGCGCTGGTGCGCACCCTGACCAATGCCATCGACACGGGCCGTCTGGCCCATGCCTTTATCCTCACCGGCGTGCGTGGGGTGGGCAAGACGACGACGGCGCGGATCATCGCCCGGGCGCTCAACTGCATTGGGCCCGACGGCAAGGGCGAGCCGACCCCGTCGCCCTGCGGCCTTTGCGACCAGTGCGTTGCCATCGCCCAGGACCGCCATGTCGACGTGATCGAGATGGACGCCGCCAGCCGCACCGGCGTTGCCGATATCCGCGAGTTGATCGAGGGGGTGCGCTACCGCCCGGTGCAGGCGCGCTACAAGATCTACATCATCGACGAAGTGCACATGCTGTCCAACAGCGCCTTCAACGCGCTGCTGAAGACGCTGGAGGAACCGCCGGAGCACGTGGTTTTCATCTTCGCGACCACGGAAATCCGCAAGGTGCCGGTTACCGTGCTGTCGCGCTGCCAGCGCTTCGACCTGCGCCGTCTCACCCAGGACGACCTGCAGGGGCTGTTCAGCGGTATTGCCGCCAAGGAAAATGTGACCGTCGAGGACGAGGCCCTGGCGATGATCGGCCGGGCCGCCGACGGCTCGGCCCGCGACGGCCTCTCCCTGCTCGATCAGGCGATTGCGCTGGGCGGCGGCAAAGAGGTTCGGGCCGAGCAGGTGCAGGCGATGCTGGGGCTTGCCGACCGGGCCCGCATTTTCGATCTCTTCGCTGCCGTGGTCCGTGGCAAGGTGCCGGACAGCCTGGACATTCTGGGCGATCTCTACGCCGCCGGGGCCGACCCGGCGGTGGTCATGCAGGACCTGCTGGAACTGGCCCATTTCCTGACCCGCGCCAAGCTGGTGCCGGCGACCCTGGAAGCGCCGGGACTGCCGGAGACCGAGCGCCTGCGCGGTCGTGAGCTGTCGGAAAGCCTGAGCCTCGCCAGTCTGGCGCGGATCTGGCAGATGCTGCTGAAGGGCCTGGGCGAGGTGCAGACGGCGCCGATCCCGCTGCAGGCGGCGGAGATGGCCCTGATCCGCCTGGCCTATGCCAGCGACCTGCCGAGCCCGGCGGAACTGGTGCAGCGCCTGACCGGAGAGGGTGCTGCAGCGGGATCGCCCGCTGCTTCGCCCGCAGGGACAGGCGCCAGTCAAGCTGCCGGTTCTGCCGCCGGGCCGGACGCGTCAGCGACGCCAAGCGCGCCGCCGCCGGTCGCAGCAGCGGTTGAACGCAGCCTGCCGGTTTCCGACGCTGCGCCGCAGGCCGCCCTGGCCCAGCCGCTGGTCGAGGCCTTCGATCCCCAGATTCAGCCCCAGAGTCAGACCGAGGACGCCGCGCCGCCGAGTCCCGCGAAGGACCAGCCGGAAAGCTTTGCCGCCGCGGTCGCCCTGGTGCGGGCGCAGCGCGAGACCATTCTGGCCAACCACCTGATGGAGGACGTCCATCTGGTGCGCTTTGAACCGGGGCGTATCGAGATCTGCGTGCACGACGCGGCGCCGCCGAACCTGGCCAGCCGCTTCGCCGCGGCCCTGGAGAAGGCCTGCGACAGCCGCTGGATCATCTCGATCTCCCAGGAACCCGGTGAGACAACCCTGCGCGAGCAGGAACGCGAGGAAGAGGCCGGTAAGCGCGCCGCGGTGCTGGAAGACCCTCTGGTCAAGTCGGCGCTGGAGGTTTTTCCGGAGGCCGAACTGGTGGCGCGCCGCGACAAGGCTCTGCCGGATGAAACGACCGGCGGGGATGAACAAGGAGAGCAGGAAGCATGAAAAACCTGGGCCAGATGATGAAGCAGGCGCAGGCCATGCAGACCAAGATGGCTGAGATGCAGGACAAACTGGCGGACCTTGAGGTCTCCGGCCAAGCCGGGGGCGGCATGGTGAAAGCCACTTTGAACGGAAAATCGGAACTGCGGGGCCTGAAGATCGATCCGGCGCTGGTCGATCCCAACGACGTTGAGGTTCTCGAAGACCTTGTCATTGCTGCGGTGAACGACGCCAAGGTGAAGGTCGAAGCAACCGTTGCCGAGGAGATGCAGAAGGTGACCGGCGGGCTGTCCCTGCCGCCGGGTATGAAACTGCCTTTCTGACCTGAGCGCGCGGCGCCTCCGTCCAAGGTTCTTTCCAGATGATTGCCCCCCGATGATTGCCAGCGACATCGAACGCCTGATCCAGCTTCTGGCACGCCTGCCGGGCCTCGGCCCGCGTTCGGCGCGCCGCGCGGTGCTGCATTTGATGAAAAAGCGCGAGGCCCTGATGCTGCCGCTGGCCGCTGCCATGGCCCAGGCGGCTGAAACCATTGCCATCTGTACCAACTGCGGCAATCTCGACACCCACGATCCCTGCAGTATCTGCCGGGACAGCCGGCGCGACCGCAAGCTGCTCTGCGTGGTGGAAGATGTCGCCGATCTCTGGGCGCTGGAGCGCAGCGGGGCTTTCAAGGGGGGCTATCACGTGCTTGGTGGCACCCTCTCGGCCATCGACGGACGGGGCCCGGAGCAGTTGAACATGGCGCGCCTGATCGACCGCGCGGAGCACGGTGACGCTGCAGTCGGCTCAGGAACGTCCGACGCCCCGGCTGTAAAGGTCGAAGAGGTTATCCTGGCGCTCTCCGCGACGGTCGACGGGCAGACCACCGCCCACTACATCGCCGAGCGAATGGCCGAAACCGGGATCAGGCTCTCCCGCCTGGCCCACGGCGTGCCGGTGGGCGGGGAATTGGACTATCTGGACGACGGTACCCTGACCGCGGCCATGAAGGCGCGCCGGCCGGCCTAGAGGTGTGCCCACCGGCTTGGGGATGTTCCGGGTGCCGTCCGCCGTACCATAGTCTTGCCGTATTCATTCGGCAGGTTCGCCGGTGCCGCCGGCATTCGACCAGCATTTGAAACGCCAATTGAGAACATACAGCGAGGTAGACCGACGATGGCTTCTGTCCAAGGGCTTTCGCGCCATGGGCGCCGGGCAAGAACCCCTTTCCTGAGCGCGGCTTTTGCGCCGCTTGTGGCCCTTTCAATCGGCCTGGCCGGTCTGAACGCGGCGACGGCAGCGGAAACGAAGCTGACGGCCGAGAACCGTTCGGCCCTGGCGCTGACGGTTTACAACCAGAACCTGGCCCTGGTCAGCGAAGAGCGCCGGGTGACCCTGCCGGCGGGCGAGGCGCTGCTGGCGATCGAAGACGTCAGCGACCAGTTGCGCGCCGAAACGGTGCTGCTCAGCGGTGCGGGCGTTCGTCTGCTGGAGCAGAGCTTCGTCACCGATCTGCTGACCCCCCAAAGGCTGCTGGAAGCCTCCCTCGGCAAGACCGTGAAGGTGATCCGGACCCATCCGCAGACAGGTGAGGACCGGCTCGTCGATGCTGAGGTGCTCGCGCTGGGCGGCGGCCTGGTGCTGCGGATCGATGGGCGGATCGAAACCGATGGTCCGGGCCGGATTGCCTACACCGAAATCCCGGCGGGGCTGCGCAGCGAACCGGCCCTGCTGGCGCGGCTCGCCGTTGACGAAGCCGGCGAACAGCGCCTGCGGCTGAATTACCTGACCTCGGGCCTCTCCTGGCGCGCCGACTATGTGGCGCGGCTGAACGAATCGGAAGATAGCCTGGATCTTTCGGCGCTGGTGACCCTCAGCAACCACACCCGCAGCGACTTTACGGACGCGGCCCTGCGTCTTGTGGCGGGGGACGTCAATCAGGCCGCGTCGCCGGTGATGCCGCGCCAGGAGCTGCAGATGATGTCCAAAGCACCGATGGATGAGGGCTTCGCCGGTCCGCCGGTCTCGGTCTCGGACCGCTATGTCTACTCCTTGGCCCGAACGGTGACCCTGGCACGCGGCGAGACCAAACAGATTCCCCTGATGGGCGCCGAGGGTGTTGCGGTGCTCCGCGAGTATCGCTTCGACAGTTTGGTCAGCGCCAATCCCGGCGTTGAGGAAAGCGGCCCGGTCTCTGCGGCGATCGTCCTGGAGCTCACCAATACCAAAGACCTCGGCCTTGGCGCACCGTTGCCCGCCGGTGTCGTGCGGATCTACGGACCCGGTTCCACCGATGGAGGCCAGGGATCCGGCGATCAGCCGCTGTTCCTTGGCGAGGGCCGCATCGCCCATACGCCGGAGGGGGAGACGGCCCGGTTGCGGCTGGGCAGCGCCTTCGACGTGACCGCCAGGGCGAAGCGCACGGCCTTTGAGCGCCTGTCGAACCGCAGCTACGAGACCGCACAGTCCGTCACTGTGATGAACGCCAAGACGGAGGCGGTCGAGGTGCTGCTGGTCGGTAATCTGCCCCGGGGCTGGTCCATGCTGGAAGAATCGGAATCCCATGAGCAGGAGACGGCAAACCGGCTGGTCTGGCGGCTGCAGGTGCCTCCCGGTGGGCAGACCGAGCTCACATATCGCATCAGGGTATCGAATTGAACGTATATCGAGTTAATTCAGACTGTATTCGGTAAGTTAACTCGATTTAGCTTAATTCAGTGTGTGGTGATCTGCGCCGGTGCGGGGGAGGCGGGTTCGAGGGCGGCTTCGGCCTCGGCTTCCTCCAGCTCCAGCTCGCCGATTTTCTCGCCGCGCCGCAGGATCTTGCCGGAAGAAGTGCGGATTTCCTGGATGTCGCGGCGGGCGTGTTCGAAGTGGGCTTCCAGGTTGTTCACCCGCTTGTCGAGCCGTCCCACGTCTTCCATCATCTTGCCGACCTCGCCCTGGATGATGCCGGCCTGCTCGCGCATGCGCACATCCTTCAGCACCGCCCGGACGGTGTTCAGGGTGGCCATCAGGGTGGTGGGGGAGACGATCCAGACCCGCGCCTTGTAGGACTCTTCGACGACTCCGCGGAAATTGGCGTGCAGCTCGGCATAAACCGCTTCGCTGGGCAGGAACAGCAGCGCCGATTCCGCCGTCTCACCGGGCAGGATGTAGCGTGCGGCGATGTCCTGGACGTGGCGGCGCAGGTCCGTGGCGAAGCTGCGCCGCGCCGGGGCCAGCAGGGCTTCGTCGTTGCCGGCGGCCCGCAGCGCCTCATAGCTTTCCAGCGGGAACTTGGCGTCGATGGCGATCGACCCCGGCGGGTTGGGCAGCTGCAGCAGGCAGTCCGGCCGGCGCCCGTTCTTCAGGGTTGCCTGGAAGGCATAGGCCGAGGGCGGCAGTGCCGCCTCGACCAGATCGCGCAGCTGCACCTCGCCAAAGGCGCCGCGCGCCTGTTTGTTCGCCAGGATGTCCTGCAGGCCGACCATCTGGCCCGAAAGCTCGGCCAGGTTCTGCTGCGCCTTGTCGATCACGGCCAAGCGCTCGCGCAGGTCGGTCAGCGCGGTGTGGCTTTTGGTCGAGGTCTCTGTCAGGTGCTCTCCGACCCGTTTGGAAAATCCTTCCAGGCGTTCGTCCATGGCCTTGGCCAGCAGCCGTTCCTGGGCTTGCAGATGTTCGGCGACGCGGGCCTGTGCGGCGGCCTGGCTGTCTGCCATCTGGGCCAGCCGGCCGGTCAGGGCCGCGACCTGGTCGCCGTCCTGCGATCGCCGACTCGCAAAAAGGAACAAGCCCAGAACGATCGACAGGGCACAGCCTACGACCGCAGCGGCAATAATCAGGGAATCCATAGTGCGACTCCGGGAAAGAACAGAACGCGAATCGCAATCTAGCACAGATGACAGGCCCGACCTATAAAGGGGCCGGCAAAGAGGGCCGGCTGTCGGCTCGCGACTTGACGCTGACGGGTCCAGGCAATACCTAGAGCTTATTAGGGTATTGCTCAGCTTCCGCCGTTAGATTTAGCCCTGCCGGAGGCGAAATATCGCCTGAAAGGTCTGCTGCGGCGGATCGAGTACTCAGAAGTCACCATAACCGCTCTCTGAAAGGGGGCGGGAACAGTCAGGAACCCCGAAACGGCCCGCTATGGCTCTACTTCCGATCATTACCGCCCCCGACCCGGTGCTTAAGAAGGTCTGCGAACCCGTGGACAGGGTGGACGACGCCCTCCGCCAGCTCATGGATGACATGCTGAAGACGATGTACAACGCCCCGGGGATCGGTCTGGCGGCGCCTCAGGTCGGCGTTCTGAAACGGGTGATCGTGGTTGACATTTCGCCTGATGATCAGCCCCGGGCGCCGCTCTACATGGCCAATCCGGAGTTGACCTGGGTTTCCGACGAAGATGCGACCTATGAGGAGGGCTGCCTTTCCCTGCCTGAGCACTACGGCGATGTGGTGCGGCCGGCGGGCATCAAGCTGCGCTATCTGGACCGCGAGAACGAGATCCGCGAGATGGAAGCCGATGGTCTGCTCGCGACCTGTATCCAGCACGAAATGGATCACCTGGAGGGGATCCTCTTCGTCGATCACATGACCGCCCTGAAGCGCAACATGATCCTGCGCAAACTGCTGAAGGCAAAGAAAGCAGACAAGCCGCTGGCAAGCTACGCGACAGCGTGAGCCCGGCGCCCATGGCCTCCTCCACCGGCGCCCCCACCACCGGCGATTCCGCCTATCCCCTGCGCCTGGCCTTTATGGGAACGCCGGACTTTGCCGTTCCCGCCCTGCAGGCCCTGGCCGATGCCGGGCATGAGATCGTCGCGGTCTATACCCAGCCGCCAAGGCCTGCCGGCCGCGGCCAGAAAGCGCGCCCTTCGCCGGTTCAGGCCCTGGCGGAGCGGGCGGGCTGGCCGGTCAGGACACCCAAGTCCCTGAAAACCGCCGAGGAACGCCAGGCCTTCGCCGGGCTGGCGCTGGACGCCGCGGTGGTGGCCGCCTACGGCCTGATCCTGCCGGCGGCGATCCTGGCGGCACCGCGTCTCGGCTGTCTGAACGTCCATGCCTCCCTGTTGCCGCGCTGGCGGGGGGCTGCGCCGATCCAGCGGGCCATTCTGGCCGGCGACCGCAGCAGCGGCATTACCATCATGCAGATGGACGAGGGGCTCGATACCGGCGCCGTCCTGTTGCAGGAAAGCCTGCCGATCGAGCCCGACACCAATGCCCAGCAGCTCCACGACGCCCTGGCCGATCTGGGCGGGCGGCTGATTGTCGAGGGCCTGGAGGGCAGCAACAGCGGCCGTCTGCTGCCGCAGCCGCAGCCGGAACTGGGGGTGACCTACGCCGCCAAGCTGGAAAAGGGCGAAGGACGTTTGGACTGGGCGGAATCCGCGGCGGAGCTTGATCGGCGCGTGCGCGCCTTCACGCCCTGGCCGGGCGCTTTCTTTGAGGTGGCGCAAGGCGACAAGAGCGAAAGGATCAAGGTTCTGGCGGCAGAGCCCCTGCCGCAGGGCGGGATGCCGGGCGAGATCCTGGATCAGGCGCCGACCGTTGCCTGTGGGGCCGGTTCGCTGCGCCTGCAGCGTCTGCAACGCGCCGGCCGCGCGGCGATGACGGCGGAGGAATTCCTGCGCGGCTTTGCCCTGGCGACCGGCAGCCGCCTGCCCTCAGGCCGCGCGCCGTCGTGATCGGGCCATGAACCGCTTTCAGATCATCGTGGAATACGACGGCAGCGACTTTGTCGGCTGGCAGCGCCAGGCCAACGGCCCCTCGGTTCAGGCGGCGCTGGAGCAGGCGGTGGCCGGATTCTGTGGGGAGGCCGTGCTGGTCGAAGGGGCCGGACGCACCGATGCCGGGGTTCATGCCCTCGCCCAGTCGGCGCATCTGGATCTGGCGAAGGAAACCTCGGCGGACACCGTGATGGCGGCGGTGAACTTTCATCTCAAGCCGGCCGCCGTGGCGGTGGTTGCGGCGCGGCAGGTGCCGAACAGCTTCCACGCCCGCTTTTCCGCCATCCGCCGCGCCTACCTCTATCGTATCGTCAACCGGCGGGCACCCCTGGCGCTGGAGCACGGTCACGCCTGGTTCGTGCCGCAGCCGCTGGACGCCGCTGCCATGCACGAAGCGGCGCAGGGTCTGGTCGGGCAGCACGACTTCACCTCGTTCCGCGCCAGCGAGTGCCAGGCCAAGTCGCCGGTGAAGACCCTGGACCGCCTCACTGTCACCCAGGTCGATCGGGGACCCTCCGGCAGCGTCATTGAGATCCGCGCCCGGGCCCGTTCCTTCCTGTATCACCAGATCCGCAATTTTGCCGGCAGCCTGAAACTGGTGGGGGAGGGTAAATGGACAGCGCGGGATCTGCGCAAGGCCCTGGAGGCCCGCGACCGTGCCGCCGCCGGCCCGACCGCGCCGGCCGCCGGGCTCTACCTGACCGAAGTCGGTTATCCCGAGGAAGCTTTTGTGGAGACTGAGAGCTGAGCCGCTATGCTGCGGCGTGGCGGTCCAGCATTGCGCGATAGATCGCGGTCAGGGCGGTCAGGTCTTCCAGGCTGACATGCTCATCCACCTTGTGGGCGGTGTCGTTCAACAGTCCCAGTTCGGCAATGGCGCAGTGATCCTTGATGAAGCGCGCGTCCGAGGTGCCGCCGCTGGTGCCCAGCTCCGGCGCCTGGCCGGTCACGTCAGTGACCGCGGCGGAAACCAGATCGCTCCAGGGCCCGGGCGGGCAGAGGAAGGATTCGCCGGAAACGCGGATCGCCATGTCGTAGGAAGCGCCGCGGGCCCTGTCGATGGCAGCGTCGAGACGCTGGCGCAGCCAAGCCTCCACCGAGGCGCTGCTGTGCAGATCGTTGAAGCGCACGTTGAAGCGCGCCTCGGCCTTGGCCGGGATCACGTTGGTCGTCTCGTTGCCGACATCGACCGAGGTGATCTGCAGGCTCGACGGCGGAAAATGCGCATTACCGTCGTCCAGGGCATCGGCAACCAGGGTCTCCAGCATCCGTGCCATGTGGTGCATGGGATTGTCGGCCAGTTGCGGGTAGGCGGTGTGACCCTGGGTCCCGGTGACGGTCAGCCGGGCATTCAGGCTGCCCCGCCGGCCGATTTTCACCATATCGCCCAGGCGGTCGTTGCTGGTCGGCTCGCCTACCAGGCAGGCGTCCAGGGTTTCGCCGTTTTCGCGCATCCAGCCCAGCACCTTGCGGGTGCCGTTGACCGCCACGCCCTCCTCGTCGCCGGTGATCAGCAGAGAGAGCGATCCTCTTGGCTTACCACCCTCGGCGAGGAAGCTGCTGACCGCTGCCACGAAGGCGGCGATCGATCCTTTCATGTCCACGGCGCCGCGGCCGTAGAGCCGGCCGTCGCGAACTTCCGCCGCAAAAGGATCGACGCTCCAGTCCGCCGGGTCGCCCACCGGCACCACGTCGGTGTGTCCGGCAAAGCAGAGATTGGGGCCGCCGGTCCCCAGCCGGGCATAGAGGTTATCGACCCTCGGGCTGTTGTCCTCGGCAAAGGGCAGACGGTGGCAGACAAAGCCGAGGTCGCTCAGGACCCCCTGCAGAAGGTCCAGGCTGCCCGCCTCCAGCGGTGTCACGCTGGGGCAGCGGATCAGCGCCTGGGCCAGTTCCAGCGTATCGAGCTTTGTCACCTTCATCTGCAGCGGTCAGTCGCGCAGCAGATCGTTGATCGAGGTCTTGGCGCGGGTGCGCTCGTCGACCTGCTTGATGATCACTGCGCAATAGAGGCTGGGTCCCGGGCTGCCGTCGGGCAGCGGCTTACCCGGCAGGCTGCCCGGCACGACCACGGAATAGGCCGGCACCCGGCCCATATAGACCTCGCCGCTGTTGCGGTCGACGATCTTGGTCGAGGCGCCGATGTAGACGCCCATGGACAGCACCGCGCCCTGTTC
The DNA here is from genome assembly GCF_011683915.1 of Pelagibius litoralis. Taxonomy (GTDB): domain Bacteria; phylum Pseudomonadota; class Alphaproteobacteria; order Kiloniellales; family Kiloniellaceae; genus Pelagibius; species Pelagibius litoralis. The sequence goes on along the minus strand of NZ_JAAQPH010000020.1, from coordinate 81,422 downwards.
GACCACCACGCCCTCGACCACCTCGGAGCGGGCGCCGATGAAGCAGTCGTCTTCGATGATCACCGGTCCGGCCTGCAGCGGCTCCAGCACACCGCCGATCCCGGCACCGCCGGAGAGATGCACGTTCTTGCCGATCTGGGCGCAGGACCCGACGGTCGCCCAGGTATCGACCATAGTCCCGCTGTCGACATAGGCGCCGAGGTTCACGAAGCTCGGCATCAATACGACGCCGGGCGCAATATAGGCCGAGTGGCGCACGGTGCAGTTTGGCACAGCGCGGAATCCGGCATCGCGAAAGCGGTTCTCGCCCCAGCCTTCGAACTTCGAGGGCACCTTGTCCCACCAGTGGGTCGACTGACCGGCGCCGCCGGGGATCATCGCCATGTCGTTCAGCCGGAAGGAAAGCAGGACGGCTTTTTTCAGCCACTGGTTGACCTGCCAGCCCTCGGCGGTCTTTTCGGCGACCCGGTAGGTTCCTGAGTCGAGGCCGTCGAGCGCCTCTTTCACAGCATCGCGGATCTCGCCGGCAGTGCCGGTATTGACGGTGTCACGGGCTTCCCAGGCATCTTCGATGATGCCTTTCAAATCGTCAGTTTGCATGGAGTCCTGCAGCTTGTTTCGGGCTGGAAGTGGTATAATTGCGCGCTGCGGAAGATGCGCGAGGCTTGCCGCCCTGTCAAATACTGCGGATCGCCCGGCCCTGCTTGCCGGGCTTGGTTAGTAGGGGGTTAAAGGCCCGCCGATGGCCGTAAAATGACACGGTCGAAGCCTCCCTCATTTAAGCGCATTTTAACGGCGCAAGCGCATTTTGGACCCTGTGAAATTACCAAAAATCCCAGGAGGGCGCGCCATGGCAAGGTCGCCCGCAACGAGCGGCCCGGCAAGCGAAACCGAGCAGAACAGCGACAATGAGGGGGTCCTCGACGAGGCGGCCCCGCATTCGCTGCTGTCTGGCGGTGGCGCCCTGGAGCAGTACCCTGGCGCGGTCCTTCTGGCCGGCCACAACGGCATCGTGCTGCACGCCAATGAACAGGCCGAGCCCATCGCGGCGCTGTTGAAGTCGGCAGGCCACGAGGAGCTTCGCGAGGCCGTCCGCTCGGCCATACTGGGCACGGCGGCCCAGGTGAATCCCCTGGTGGTCACCGCAGAGGATGCGGACCGGTCGGTGGAGCGGGCTTTCGACGTGACTGTGCTGCCCTGGAGCGAAGGCGCCGCGGCCCTGTTGCTCGGCCGCGACGTCACCCTGGAACGCAGCCTGCGTTCCGCCCTGGTCGAGTCGCGTCAGCGCTACAAGGACCTGGTTGAAATCTCCAACGACTTTGCCTGGGAAACCGACGGCGAGGGGCGTTTCGTTTTTGTCTCGCCGCGCGGTGCCCTGGGCTATCAGGCGACCGAACTGGTCGGCGCCCTCGCAGCCGACCTTCTGCTCGATGACGGTGCCGGCGACCGAAGCCCGTTCAGCGCAAGGGAAACCATCGACGCGGCGGAAATGTGGGTACGCAGTGCCGATGGTGAAAACCTCTGCCTGCTGTCGACCGTCCTGCCGCTGACCTCCGAGAGGGGTGCCTGGATCGGCGCGCGTGGTGTCTGTCGCGACATTACCCAGCTGCGCGGCCAAGAGGCGGATCTGGCCGAAGCGCAGAACCGTGAGCGGCTGTTCTCCTACATCGTGAACATGGTGCGCCGTGAACTGGAGCCGACACGCATGCTGGGGGCGACGGCGGAGGCCTTGATGCCGGCCCTGGCGCTCACCGGTGTTTCGATCCACGGCTTCGTCGGGGATAAACTTGGTCAGGTGCTGGCGCAGTCGGGCCGAGCGGCGGACGCCGACGACCTTGCCGCCCTCGCCGAGCTGCTGTCTCCGGAAAAGCCCGATGCAGAGCTACAGAGAAACAGCGGTGCGGTGCTGGTGCGGGCGACCAGTTTCCGCGAAGAGGCAAACGGCATGCTCTGCGTCTGGCGGGCTGCCGGTTGCCCCGACTGGTCGGCCGAAGACCGCAGCCTGCTGAACAACATCTCCGGCCAGGTCGGCCTGGCGATCAAGCAGCTGGCGCGGCAGACGGAGATGGAGGTTCTCTCCACGACCGATCCGCTGACCGGACTGAACAATCGCCGCAGCTTCACCGCACTGCTGGAGAAACGTTTCGCGGCTGATGGCGGCGGCGGCGCCCTTTTCTATGTCGACCTGGACAACTTCAAACAGGTGAATGACACCCGCGGCCATCAGGCGGGCGACGAGGCCCTGCTGGATGTCGCCGCGCTGCTGCGCGAGCAGACCCGAGCCGGCGATCTGGCGGCGCGTCTTGGCGGCGATGAGTTCGCCCTGTTCCTCGCCGACATGGACCAGGCTGCCGCAGAACGGAAAGCCAATCTGCTGCTGGAGTTGTCGGAGCGGCTGCGCGTTTACTCCGGCAGTGCCGAGCATCCGCTCGGTCTCTCACTGGGCATCGCTCTTTACGAACCGCAAAAGGGCGAAAGCCTGGACTCGCTGATGCTGCGCGCCGACGAGGCAATGTACGGCGCCAAGCGGGCGGGCAAAAACAGTCTCAACTTCGCGCCGGCCTTCGATCGCCGCAAGGCAGCGCCGTAATGGTTTTCGGTCTCCTGCGAAAAAAGGCACCCGCGCCGCTTTCCTATGTTGAAAGCAAAGAGATGGCTGAGACCGGCTCCGACCGGGACCGCGCCGATCTTGCCTCGCGCGACGACCTGCGTCCCGAACTGCTCTATTACCTCTCCCAGGATCCGTCCTCCGAAGTGCGCCGGCGCATTGCCGCCAACGAGCGGACGCCGCGCCAGGCCGACCTGGTGCTTGCGCGCGACAAGGACGAGAAGGTGCGCACCGAACTGGCCGCCAAGGTCGCCGAACTGACCAAGCAGGAAGACAAGGGCACGCAGGAGAAAGCCCAGCGCTTCGTGGTGGAAACGCTGGAGGTTCTGGCCAAGGACCAGGCGACCCGGGTCCGTCAGATTCTGGCGGAAACCCTGAAGTCGGTGGCCGATGCGCCGCCGGGGATCATCCAAAGCCTGGCACGCGACGCTGAAGATGTCGTGGCCTGTCCGGTGCTTGAATTCTCGCCACTGCTCAGCGATGAGGATCTGCTCGATATCATTGCCGGTTGCGGCCTGGGCGCACGGCTCTGCGCGATTTCGCGTCGCGACAGCATTGGCGAGGTGGTTTCCGACGCCATCGTGGCGCGCGAGGACCGCAAGGCCATCACAGAGCTGCTGGCAAACCCTTCGGCGCAAATCCGCGAAGAGACCCTGGACTCCCTGATCGACGGTTCCGTGGCCGAGACCGCCTGGCAGCCGCCGCTGGTGGAGCGGCCGACCCTGCCGGCCCGGGCGGTGCGTAAGCTCGCGTCGCTGGTTGCGGACTCCCTGCTTGAGAAGTTGAAGAAGCGCAAGGACATCGACAAGGAAACCGCCGAAGCGGTGGCTCAGGAGGTTCAGCGCCGGGTCGCCGAAGGCGCCGGGGACGAAGAAGAACCGTCGCTTTCCGCCGAAGAGGAGGTTGCCCGGCTGTTCAAGGCCGACGGCCTGACCAATGAAGTGCTCGGCGATGCGATTTTGGCCGGCAAGCGCGATTTCGTCCGTCACGGCTTGGCGCTGCGCGCAAAGGTCGGCGTCGATTACATCGACCGGGTGCTGAACGGACATTCGGCCAAAGGCATTGTCGCCCTGGCCTGGCGGGGCGAACTGGGCATGCGCCTGGCCCTGCAACTGCAGACCAACATGGGCGGAATTTCGCCGAACAAGGCCCTGCGGGCCCGCGACGGCACCGATTATCCGCTGTCACCCGAAGAAATGGAATGGCAGTTGGACTTCTTCGCCAGCCTCACCGACTGACGTTGCCTGGGCAGGTCAGAGCGCTACTTCCCGCCACCCTGCTTCCCCTGCCAGATAGCCGTTGCAGGCCGTGCCCGGAAGCGGCATCTCGCGCAGGCGGGCCGTGGTTTCCTCAGCGGAATGCACACCGTCCAGCATAGCGCGATAGTGACCGGCGACCTCGACCATATCGAGGGTGTGGGGAGAGAGGCGCAGCCGCCCGATTCCCGATTGCGAAAGGTCGGCGGCAGCCAAGGTCACCAACTGGCAGCCGCTCGACAGGGTCTGGATGCCGTTGACGGCCAGGAAGCGGTCTCCCTCCAGCGTTTCCACTTCCATGCCATCGGGATCCTGATCGCAGACGAACTGGCAGGAGTCCTTGCTGAGGCCATGCGCGCGCGCATGGTAGCAACGGCCCGAAACCGCGAGAGGCAAGCGCCCGAAGGCGAACAGTTCGACCGTTACGCCGGAATTGGCGGCCGCGGCTGTCTCGATCGAGGAGAGCGGCAGTTCGACGGGTGGGCACCAGTCCATTGCACCGCGCGCCGCGAGATGCGCAAGGCTCGACTCGTTGTAGATGTTCAGGAAGGGTCCGGCCACGAAAGGCCGGCCGGCGCGCGCGAGCAATGCAGACAGATCGTTGATCTCAATCAGCGCGCCTTGTTCGGCAAGTTCCCCGACGACGCGCCTTTCCGGCCCCTTCGCAGGCAGGGCCAGGGTCGACAGGACCACAGTCTTGCCGGCTTTGGTGAGCCGCTCTATGGCCTCAGGCCAGACCTTGTTGAAAAACGCCATGCGCTTGCCGCAGACCACTTCGCCAAGATAGACGCGCTCAACGGCTGCTTCGTCGGCAATGCGCGCATAGAAGTCGGTGAAGCTCTCAGCGGACCAATTGAAAAAACAGGGTCCAAGCGCCAGTTCGATCGCGGCCATCGGTAATTTCCTCTAACGCTGGGTCTCTAACGCCAGGTTTTACGATAGGCGCCGGTGGTTTGCCGGCCGCCTTCGGTCAGTGCGGTCAGTTCGTCGGCCAGGTTGTTCGCCTTCCCATCGCCGGCCAGGTCCTCGATCGCCCTGCGAAAGGCCCTGACCACGCTGCCGATGTAGGCTTTGCCCCGCTGCCGCCCTTCGATCTTCACGGCGGTGACCCCGGCTTCCTGCAACCGGGGCAGAAGGGCTGCGGCGTTGAGGCTGACCGGATCCTCGAACAGATAACCGGCCTTTCCATTGGCGCAGAATTGACCTTTGCAAAGTGTTGGATAACCGGCTGCTTCTCCTTCATCGAAACGATCGATGGTGAAGCCGCCGAGCCGCGCAAGCAGCCTGTTTTCCGAAGTCTTTTCGTAGACGACGTGATCGGGTGGCGAGCACACGCCGGTCAGGTTCGGCGATTTTCCCGTTGCATAGGAAGACAGGGCGCAGCGTCCCTCGGTCATCACGCAGAGGCCGCCAAAGACGAAGGCCTCCGTTTCAACCTCCACCGCCTGATTGAGCCTGGCGATCTCCTCGACCGACAGGACGCGCGGCAGCACCACCCGGCGGACCCCAAAGGTTTTCTGATAGTAGCCGATCGCCTCGGGCGTATTGGCCGCCGCCTGTACCGAAAGATGCAGGCGCAGATCCGGATAGCGGTTGGCCGCATAGTCGAGAACCGCCAGGTCGGCGGCGATGACGGCATCGGCGCCGCAGGCCTGCGCCGCATCGACCGCCCGCGTCCAGACCGCGATGGCGCCGGCACGGGCGAAGGTGTTGACGGCGAGCAGCACCTTCGCCCCCTTGCCGTGAGCATGGCGCACGGCCGTTGCCAACTCGTCTTCGGAGAAATTCAGGCCCGGAAAATTTCGGGCGTTGGTTTCGTTGTTGAGGCCGCAGTAAACCGTGTCGGCCCCCGCATCGACCGCGGTGCGCAGGGCGGCGGGCGTTCCCGCAGGGCAAACGAGCTCGAGGCGCTTTCTTCTGACAGGCATGGATTCCATCGCAGTATCGGTTGGCGGCACCAGGTTGGGGGCTAGGAAGGCAGTTTTTGCGGGGCCGGCGCATGCACAAGCCGGCGTGCGCCTGACAGAAGCTCCGCCGTGGCCCGGTTGACGAGATCCGCCGCAGGACCGTGGAGGCCGGCGAATTCCGCCGGGGTGAGGTCCGCCTGTTCAAGGGTGTTGCGAAGCGCGAGGACGTGTTCCGTATCGCCTTCGATGACGAGATCACGGGAAAAGAACAGGGCGTCGCCGTCATAGGTCCCGTCCAGGAGCCCAAGCAGGATCAGCAAGGGCGCCCGAATTCTGGCCGCCGCCGTTTCCGCTTCCTCGACTGTCACAACTTCGACGCGTGCGCTTGCACCGTCCAGGTTCACGCGGAACGAAAACGGCAGGTCGCTTGGCATGATCGCAACCGGCACCCGGGCGGTCGGGCCGAGCCGTTCGATCAGATCGCCGCGCCTGCTTGCGATGCGCCGTACCGCCCGGGTCAGCAAGACAGCGAGGGGCAACCTCGGTGCCGGGCGTAAAAGAGTCTTTATCAGGTTCGGCAGCTCGCCGTCCTTGAACGCGTTCATGAGCTTCACCTTTGCCAGTCGACCCTGTCAGCTTACGCGGGGCTCAAGGCTGCGGTCCTTGATGAAGCTCAAGTCCGGTTCAGACGAATCGTGTTTTCCGGAAAGGCCCTGTTGGCGGCAACAGAATCTGCTTTAGCGGTGGATCAGGGTGCCGATGCCGCCGCCGGTGAAGATTTCCAGCAGCATCGAGTGGGGCAGCCGGCCATCCAGAATGACCGATGCTTCGACGCCGTTCTCCACTGCCTTCACGCAGGTCTCCAGTTTGGGGATCATCCCGCCGGAGATGGTGCCGTCCGCCTGCAGGGCCTCGACCTGGCTGATGTTCAGGTCAGGCAGAAGCTCACCTGCCTTGTCGAGCACGCCGATCACGTCGGTCAGCATCAGCAGGCGCGACGCCCCGGCGGCCGAGGCGATGGCCCCGGCCACGGTGTCCGCGTTGATGTTGTAGGTCTCGCCGTTGGGGCCGATGCCGATCGGGGCGATCACCGGAATCAGGCCGGAGTCCTGAAGCGAGGTCAGGATACTGGGGTCGATCAGGCTGGGTTCGCCGACAAAGCCCAGGTCGAGCACCTTTTCGATATTCGATTCCGGGTCCTTGGTGGTGCGCCGCAGCTTTTGCGCCTGGATCAGGTGGCCGTCCTTGCCCGACAGGCCGACGGCGCGGCCACCCGCCGCGTTGATCGCAGAGACAATGGACTTGTTGATGGTGCCGGAGAGGACCATCTCCACTACTTCGACGGTCTTGCTGTCGGTGATCCTGAGGCCGTCGACGAACTCGCTCTTCACCGACAGGCGCTCCAGCATGCGGCCGATCTGCGGGCCACCGCCATGGACCACGATGGGGTTCACGCCGACCTGTTTCATCAGCACGATGTCGCTGGCGAAGATTGCCGCCAGTTCCTCGTCCACCATGGCATGGCCGCCGTATTTGACGACGAAGGTCTTGCCGGCATAGCGGCGCATGAAGGGCAGGGCCTCGGAAATCGTCCGGGCCGTGCGCAGCCAGTGCTTGGTGTCGCTGAAGTTCTTCTGAGTCATGCCTTAAACCCCCGCCCCGAATCCACAGGGGCCAACGTCAGTTTACTCTGCGGCGGGCGGTTCGGCCAGGGCCGCCAGGGCGGCGCGCAGGCTGTCGATGCCGGTGCCTTTTTCGGCCGAGGTCACCAGACAGTCCGGATGGGCTGCGGGGCGCTTGGCCAGCGCCTTGCCGGTTTCCTCGACCATGCGGGCCAAGGCCCCCGCCTTCATCTTGTCGGCCTTGGTCAGGATCACCTGATAGGAAACCGCCGCCAGATCCAGCTCGTCCATCACCTGCTTGTCGCTGGCCTTCAGGCCATGGCGCGAATCGATCAGCAGGCAGACCCGGCGCAGTTGGGCGCGGCCCTTCAGGTAGCCGCGGGTGAGTTTGCTCCACTGTGCAATATCGGTTTTGGAAGCCCGGGCGTAACCATAGCCCGGCAGATCCACCAGGATCAGCCGCTCCCCCAGTTCGAAGAAGTTCAGCAGGCGGGTGCGGCCCGGGGTGTTGGAGGTGCGGGCCAGGGTCTTGCGCCCGGTCAGCGCGTTCACCAGGCTCGACTTGCCGACGTTGGAGCGGCCGGCGAAAGCCACCTCGCTCAGGGCGAAGCTGGGCAGTTGCTTTTCATCGGCCGCCGAGACCAGGAAGAGACACTCACGCGAAAACAGCAGGCGCCCCGCCTCCAGGGCGGCGGCCTCTGCTGCATCCGCTGCGGGGCTGGATTTCTCTGTCATCGCATTTCGGCCGGCTGGCCTGGCCTCTTCAGGTGCTCGGGTTGCTCGGCGTTTTCGCTTTGCCGCTGCCCAGCGGCACGCCGGCACGCTTCATGATGAACGCCTGCTGGGCCATGGAGAGAATGTTGTTCCAGGTCCAGTAGACCACCAGGCCGGCCGGGAAGGTCGCCAGCAGGAAGGTGAACATGATCGGCATCATCAGGAAGATCTTGGCCTGCACCGGATCGGGGGGCTGGGGGTTCAGCTTCTGCTGCAGGAACATGGAAATCCCCATCAGCAGCGGCCAGATGCCGATGTTCAGAAGGTTGAGCAGGCCCAGCTCCGGCGCACCCCAGGGCAACAGGCCGAAGCCGTTCAGGATGGTGGTCGGGTCCGATGCCGAGAGGTCGTGGATCCAGCCGAAGAAGGGGGCATGGCGCATCTCGATGGTGACGAACATCACCTTGTAGAGCGCGAAGAACACCGGGATCTGAATCAGGATCGGCAGGCAGCCCGACAGCGGGTTGGCGCCCTCGCGCTTGTAGAGCGCCATCATTTCCTGATTGAGGCGCTGCTTGTCCTCGCTGAAGCGCTCGCGCAGTTCCAGCATCTCCGGCTGCAGCTTGCGCATCTTGGCCATCGATTTGTAGGACTTGTTGGCCAGCGGGAAGAACACCAACTTGACGCCGACGGTCAGCAGCAGAATGGCGATGCCGAAGTTGCCGACCTGGGCGTTCAGCCAGTGCAGCGCCTGGAACAGCGGCTTGGTCAGGAACCAGAAGTAGCCGAAGTCGACCGCGAGGTCGAAATTCACGATGCCGAACTCTTCCTCGTAGGCCTGCAGGATCGGCACTTCCTTGGCGCCGGCGAAAAGGCGGCTGGTGATCTCGTTGCTGGCGCCGGACTGAACCGTGGCCGAGGCGTAGAGGAAGTCGGTCTGGAATTCGTCGCCCCCGCTGCTCTGATTGTAGCGGATGCGGGTCTTCACCGGCAGCTGCTGATCCGGCACCAGGGCGGTCAGCCAGTACTTGTCGGTGATGCCGAGCCAGCCACCGGTGGTGTCGTTCTTGATCTCGACCGGCTGGCCCTCGTATTCGTCCTTCAGGTCGCCTTCGTAGGAATGCTCGCTGAGGGTCTCGTTGAACACGCCCAGCGGGCCTTCGTGCAGGATGTAGAAGCCTTCGATGTCGGGGATGCCGGTGCGCGCGATCAGGCCGTAGGGCAGCAGCTCCACCGCCGCGCCGCTGTCGTTCGTCACCCGCTGGGTCACGGTGAAGAGGTATTCCTCGTCGACGGCAAGGACCTGCTCAAAGGTCACGCCGGCGCCGTTGTTCCAGCGCAGGGTAACCGGCCTGTCGACCGCCAGCGGACCGCCGGTGGTCTCCCAGAGGCTGTTTTCGTCGGGCACCGCCACCGCATTGCCGGGCGAGGACCAGCCGAAGCGTGAGAAGTAGGGATTGGCCGAGCCGCGCGGCGACAGCAGGGTAATCTCCGGGCTGTCGTCTGCCAGCGTCTCGCGGAACTGGGTCAGGATCAGGTCGTCGATGAGGCCGCCACGCAGGGCGACGGAGCCGCGCAGCCGCGGGCTCTCGATCGACACCCGGGGGCTGATCCCGATCGCATCGGCGCGGGTTTCGCCGGCCGAGGCGGCGGCGTCGCTCGGCGCGCCGGGAATCGACGGGATGCTGCCGCTGTCTCCCGAAGGGATGCTGCTTTCGCCGGAAACGCCGGTTTCGGTCTGCGGCGGCGGGGACTGCTGCGGGAACAGGTAGTTGAAGCCAAAGAGAATGACCACCGAGAGAACGATCGCCAGGAGGAGATTACGCTGTTCCATAAGACTTGATTGGCTCCCAGGGATGGGCCCTCAACGGCCCGATTGGTGGTCTAGATGGCGACAATCCGGGCAAAGGCCAAGCCCGGCGGTGGATTTTCCCGTCGATTTGCGGGCCGATTTCTTCTCCGGCACCGGATCGTAGCCCCAACCGGCCCAAGGGTGGCAGCGCAGCAGGCGCCGCCCGGCCAGCCAGGAACCGCGCAGCGGCCCGTGGGTGGAGACGGCCTGACGGGCATAGTCGGAGCAGGTCGGCAGATAGCGGCAGGCGGGCGGGAAAAAGGGGGAAACCAGCAGCTGGTAGCCCCGGATCAGGACCAGCAACAAAAGGCTGACGGCCTTCATGTGATGCCTCCCTTGGACTCTTGTGCGGCACCCTTGCCGGCGGTCCTGCGGTTCAGCTTGACGATCGCCTGCTCCAGATCCTTGAGCAGCGCCCCGTAAGGCCGCTTCAGGGTGCCGAGGCGCCCGATCACCACGTAATCCGTCCCGCTGAGGCCGAACTGCGGAAATACCTCCGCCGCGGCTGCCCGCAGGCGGCGTTTGGCACGGTTGCGGACCACGGCGTTGCCGACCCTGCGGGTGACTGTGAAGCCAATCCTCACCGCCGGCTCATCCGGCGCTTCAGACAGTTTTTCAGGCAGATCAGGCGCCGCCCGGCTTTCGCCGCACTGACGCCTTGCTGCTTGCAGGACAAGCCCCGGGGCGGCCCATTTATGCTTGGCCGCCGCGACCTTTAGAAATTGAGGCCGTGTCTTGAGCCGCCCGACGGTCGGCATCATGACACCCTAGGCGGAAAGGCGTTTGCGGCCTTTGGCGCGCCGACGAGCAAGTACGCGACGCCCGCCAACGGTTCCCTTGCGTGCGCGGAACCCGTGGCGGCGCTTGCGGACCAGCACACTAGGCTGATAGGTGCGCTTCACGGTAACTCTCCAATATCAGGCTGACTCTTGATTTGACGGGGCTGTATAGGGGCGGGCCTCGGTCCTGTCAACGACCGCAAGCATCATGCCCGAGCTTTCTTTTCAAGGTTCCGGCCCGGCCGGCCCCCGCGGCCTCACACCTTGGTGACTGGTCGGGGGGGCGTACAGGCGCTAAAACCGCTGACATGTTCGGTTTTGCGCCGTTCTCCAGCGGTCCCTTTCGCCACGCCGCAGGCCACAGGTTGCGGGCCCCGCATTGCAGGCCGCGAAGGGGGTTGGACCAGCTGTGTGTTAACCATGATCCGCATGCCGGGCGGAATTTTCAGAGGACTCCTATGACCGAACCCAGCCAAGACAGCGCCAAGAAGGGGATTTCCTTCGGGCGCCTGGTGCCGCTCCTCATCCTGATCGCGGGGCTCGGGGCCTTTTTCCTGCTTGGCTGGCACAAGTACGTCAGTTTCGACGTATTAAGGGAAAACAGGGCCTATCTGCTCGACCTTGTCGCCCGCTACGGCATTGTCGCCGGGTTCGGGTTTATCGGGCTCTATGCGCTGGTGGCGGCTTTTTCCATCCCCGGCGGGGCGATCCTGACCATTACCGCGGGTTTCCTCTTCGGCCCCCTCTTCGGCACGGTTTATGTGGTGATCGGCGCCAGTCTGGGGGCCTGCGCCCTGTTTCTGGCGGCGCGCTACGCCTTTGCCGACCTTCTGCGGGCCAAGGCCGGGCCGGCGATCCAGAAGATGGAGGCGGGCTTTCGCGAGAACGCCTTCAACTATCTGCTGCTGCTTCGCCTGGTGCCGCTGTTCCCCTTCTTCGTCGTCAATCTGGTACCGGCCTTCCTGGGGGTCACGCTGCGCACCTATTTCATCGCCACCTTCTTCGGCATCATTCCGGGCAGTTTCGTCTATGCCCTGGTGGGTAACGGCCTGGGGGCCATCTTCGACCGTGGCGAGGTTCCGGACCTGGGCACCATCTTCCAACCGCAGTTCCTGGCCCCGATCCTGGGCCTGGCGGTTCTGGCGATCATCCCGGTGATCTACAAGAAGATGAAGGACCGCAAGAAGAACTGAGGGTTTTGCTGGTCTTTAGGCCCGGTTGTGACCCGGATGGGGCCATTTTTCACAGAAAGTTGAAGCAGATCGCCGGAGCGTGATTCGTGTTTGATCGCGCATCTTACCATTCTCTCTTCACCGGCAGATCACGGCCCCAATCGGCGGCCCGCCGGATCGGAGGGCGCCCACTGGCGGGCGCCGTAACAGATCGATCAAGCTTGGAGGCTTAATCACGATGCTGAAGAAAACCCTTGTTGCGCTGAGCGTTGCCACTGTTTCCGCCGGTGCGGTGGCTCTGCCGCTTGCCGCGGCCAACGCCGCCGACACCTCGGTGCAGATTGCCGCCTGTAACCCTTGCGCGGCGAACGCCTGCAGCCCCTGTGCGGTGAAGAAGAAGGCAGCCTGCAATCCCTGCAACCCCTGCAATCCCTGTGCAGCGGCGAACCCCTGCAATCCTTGTGCGCCCAAGAATCCCTGCAATCCTTGCGCCGCCAAGAGCAACTAAGGCTGCATTGACAGCGCCTATCCGCAGGTGCGCCCGTCTTCCCATGGCCCGGCCTTCCGGCCCGGGGGCGGGCGCACCCGCGCCTTTCCTGATCGCCGTTCCCATTGCTGACCCTGTGTTGGCCCCGCGCCCCACACCGTTTCCGGACCTGTTTGACTTGGTCCTTTTGCCATCGGGCCGGAGTCCCGCCCGTCCCGCAAGCGTGCTATAAGCCTTGGTTATGTTGGGCCATAAAGCACCGGGGAACAGCCTTCGCCTGCCCCCCCTCATCAAGAGCCTCTCGGCCAAGCTGCTGCTGTTGACGATCGTCTTCGTGATGATTGCCGAAGTGCTGATCTATGCGCCCTCCATTGGCCGCATGCGGCTGGTCTATCTGCAGGAGCGGCTGGCGGCCGCCCATCTGTCGATCCTGGCCCTGGAAGCAACACCGGACAACATGGTCAGCAAAGACCTGGAGGCCGAGCTGCTGCAGCATGTCGGCGCCTATATGGTCGCCCTGAAAAAACCCGATCAAGGCAAGCTGATGCTGATGGTCGAGGGGCCGGAGGCTATCGACGCGACCTATGATCTCAGTCAGGCAAGCTTCTTTGGCCTGATCCGCGATGCGGTCGTTGCCCTGGCGGCACAGGAAAACCGCCTGCTGCGGATCATCGGGCCATCGCCGAAGGACCCCGCGGTGGAGGTCGAGGTCGTGTTGGACGAGGCGCCGATGCGCCGCGACATGCTGGATTTCTCATACCGCATCCTCAACCTCTCGCTGGTCATCTCGATTTTCACCGCGGCCCTGGTGTATCTCAGCCTGCATCTTCTGATGGTCCGGCCGATGCGGCGCATCACCGCCAGCATGGCGGCCTTTCGGGAGAACCCGGAGGTGGCGGCCGGCGGCCTCACCTCCACGGAGCGCAGCGATGAGATCGGCATCGCACAGCGCGAGCTGGTGACCATGCAGGAGGGGCTGCGCGCCGCGCTGCTGCAGAAGACCCGTCTGGCCGCCCTCGGCGCCGCGGTCACCAAGGTCAATCACGATCTGCGCAACATTCTGGCGACCGCCAGCCTGATTTCCGACCGCCTGGCGCGCAGCGGCGACCCGGCGGTGCGTTCCATGGCGCCCACCCTGGTGGGTGCCATCGACCGGGCCCTGCATCTCTGCGCCCAGACCCTGCAGTTCACCCGTGAGGGGCCGGCGCATCTGGATCTCAACCGCTTTGATCTGCGCGACCTGATGACCGAGGTGCGCGAAGGTCTGGCCGGCGTCGGCGTCGGCCGCGCCGGCTGGCTGAACGAGGTCGAGCGCGGCTTTTCCATCGAGGCCGACCGCGAGCAGCTCTACCGCGTGTTCTCCAATCTCGGACGCAATGCGCTGGAGGCCGGCGCCACCGAAGTCCGCATCGCCGCGCGCCCGGTGCGTGACTATCTGGTCATCGATGTCGAGGACAACGGCCCCGGCATGCCCGAAGAGGCCAAGCCGCATCTCTTCAAGCCCTTCACCGGGTCGACCCGCGAGGGGGGCAGCGGCCTGGGCCTGTCGATCGCCCATGACATCATGCGCGCCCACGGCGGCGACGTGCGCATGGAACAGTCCAACGGCGAGGGCACGCTGTTCCGCCTCGTCCTGCCGGTGGCGCAAAGCAGCGCCCAGCCGGCGGCCAAGAAGGCGAGCTAGAAGGCGTTTGGCTGACAGGCCAGCGCGTCCTGCATCTCGGTCGTCTGCGATTACGAGGACCCTAAGGGGCTCACGATGAGTTCCTCCTTGCAGCGACCGGCCGGAAACTCAGGGAGCTGGCAAAGCTGATTCCAATGCCTCAGCTCGCCGCAGCAACCTGACCGGCAACCCGGCTTACCGAATCAGCAGATCCTCAAATCGCTCAGCATCCGAACGAGTTTTTCAACAAAATCGACTTTGAGACAGATCGGGCGGAAACAATAACTGCTTGAGTTCATCGGATACCAAGTTTGTTCAAGAGACGTTCTCGCTTCATCAGCCACCAGCCTGATTCAATCGGCCACATTGCATAGTTTTCATTTGAGCCGAGTTCCTTTGCCGCATGCAGTGGCCAGTTCGGATCGTCAAGAAATTCTCTGGCCAAAGCGATCATGTCGGCCTTGCCGGTGTGGAGGAGGTCTTCGCAAACCTTCGCATCCCACAGGAAGCCGACCGCCATGGTCGCAACATCAGTGTCTTCTCGGATCCGTTCGGCAAAAGGTACTTGAAAGCCCTGCTCAATGATCATCCGACGCGGCCGTTCCTTTCCGCCAATGCCGCCGGTTGAGCAATCAATCATGTCGACACCCGCCGCCTTGAGCGCTTTTGCAGTCTCCACCGCGTCTTCCACCTCTATCCCGTCTTCAAGCCAATCGGTTGCCGAAAGGCGGAACGCGAGTGGGTATGCTTCCGGCCAGTTCGCCCGAATGGACTTTGCCACTTCCACGGCAAACCGCCTGCGGTTTTCGTTACTTCCACCCCACCTATCCATGCGCTGATTGGCAATGGGGGATAAGAATTGATGAACCAGAAACCCGTGGGCCGCATAGACCTCAATGATCTTAAACCCTGCTTCTTGTGAGCGTTTTGCAGCCTCACCAAATGAAGCGATTACCTGCTCAATATCTACCTCCGACATCTCCGCAGGTGCCGGCCAACCGTCCGCATAGGGAATTGGCGAAGGTGCAATTGCCTTCCATGGCGCCTCATTTCGTTGAGAGACATCTTCATCGTCAACGGGCGTTTCCCCGTGCCAAGGCCGGCGCTCGGATGCCTTCCGGCCGGCATGGCCAAGCTGGATGCCAGGGATTGAACCCTCTTGGCGTATAAACTCGGTGATGGGTATCAGATCGTCTATCTGCGCGTCCTGCCAGAGCCCAAGATCGCCGTGTGTTCTTCGTCCATTTGGTTCGACGGCTGTAGCCTCAGCGTACACCAATCCCGCACCGCCCATGGCAAAGCGGCCAAGGTGCACCACGTGCCATCCATTGGCATGGCCGTCCCTTGCCCGGTACTGGCTCATGGGTGAAACGGCGATGCGGTTTTTGAATGTGATATCACGCAGTGTAAATGGAGAAAAAAGCTCGGCCATCTATCGTTGCTTTCCTATCGCAGGACGTAGTCACCGATGTAGCAAGACTAACGCCGAGTGTTGAAGTAACAAATCAGTGGATATGACGGTTTCGGAATAGCATTGGTGCTAGATCGGATCATGATTTGACGGAACCACTTCGTGGTTGCGCCAAAACATGTGAATCCGATCGCCATCAAACAGTTAGAGCAGATTCACCCGGTCGATGGATCGCCTCCGGCGATTCCATCCGACCGGAATCTGCTCTAGGCTGCGCTTCGCGGGGAAGTCCGACTTCCAATTCCAGATCGGACGTTGCCGGGACTTGAAGGGGATACCTCGTTCTGTCCGTTGGCGGACGGGACACCGAAACGACTTCCCGTTTCGGTGTCGGTCACGAAGCGGCCGTGCGGTCCTGGGGCGCTCGAAAGGTTCGCCACCCAGGCCGGTCAGGCGCATGTCCCGGCCTCAGTCGAGGGCCAGGAACTGGGCCTTCAGATAGGCGCTCTCCGGCAGGGCCGGGTGGACCGGATGATCGGGGGCGGCCCCGGAAGTACGCAGGATGCGCCCGCTGCGCCCGGCGTCCTGCAGGCCGCGGCGCACCTGGCCGGCAAAGCTGTCGACATCGGCATGGTGCGAGCAGGAAGCCGTTACAAGATAGCCGCCCTTGGCGACCAGGGTCGCCGCCAGGCGTGCCAGCTTGCGATACCCCTTCAGGCCCTGGGCCAGGTCCTTTTTCGATTTGACGAAGGCGGGGGGGTCGACGATGACCAGCTCGTAGCGTTCGCCGGCGGCCGCCAGGCGCTGCAGTTCCTGAAAGACCTCTGCCTTGACGAAACGGCAGCGCTCGCTCACGCCGTTGGCTTCGGCCGCCATGGCAGCGAGGTCGAGTGCCCCCTGGGAGCGGTCGACGGCGGTGACGGTCTTGGCCCCGGCCAGGGCGCAGAGCACGGCAAAACCGCCGGAAAAGCTGTAGCAATCGAGCACCCGGGCGTTCTTCGACAGCCCGGCGGCCCAGACACGGTTGTCCCGCTGGTCATAGAACCATCCGGTCTTCTGGCCGCCCTGAAGGTCGGCAAAGAAGCGGGTACCGTTTTCTTCCAGCGCCAGGGGGCCGTCGATCCGGCCTTTCACGATCTCTACGGTTTCGGGCAGATGCTCCAAGGCGCGCACAGTGCCGTCGTTGCGCAGCACGATGGTGGCCGGAGCAATCACCTGGTCCAGGGCATCGATCAGCGTTTCGGTCAGGCGCTCCATCCCGGCGGTATTGACCTGGATCGCCAGGGCATCGCCGAAGCGGTCGACGATGAGGCCCGGCAAACCGTCGGCTTCGGCGTGGATCAGGCGATAGTAGGGCGTGCTGATCAGCCTTTCGCGGATCTCCAGCGCCCGGCCGAGCCGCATCGCGATGAAGTCGCGGTCGATGGTGGCGCCGCGCTTTTCCGAGAGAAGGCGGGCGGCGATCAGCGGATGCCGGTTGAAAAAAGCGGTTCCCTGATAGCTGCCGTCCGGATCGCGCAGGGCGACGAGGGCGCCCGGGGGCACGGCCTTGGCGGCGGCGTTCATTTCGACTTCGTTGGAGTAAACCCAGGGGTGACCGCGGCGCAGCCGCTTCACGCCCTGGGGCTTCAGGGTGATGCTCGGCAGTCTTGCGCTGCTTGCGGGCGAAGACGGCATAGTCGCGGGGTCGGCCTGCGGCGCAGGCGGTGGGGCGCTTTGCGGAGGTATGGGGTTGGTCATCTACCCGCAGTCTAGCCACCGCCGACGCCGCCGCAAGCATAGTGCGTTATCGCGTGCTGATTTTCCCAGGCGCGTGTTTTCTGTTTGCGCCGCTGTGCGCCGCGATCCGCGCCTTGCGCAACCCTGCCTGGCCCGGTTTCAGGCCTGCTGTCGTGCCTCGGCTTCAAGGTTCCCACTTGTTCCGCCGTTACTGGGTGAGCACCACCCCCTCGCGGCGCGGGTCGGCACCGCCGTCGAGCCCGTCCCCGGTCAGGCGGATGCCGTGCAGGCCGGAGGTCAGGTCGCGCAGATTGACCTCGTGGCCCAGGGCTTCCAGCGCCGTCTTGGCGGCTTCGAGGCCGCGGCCCTCCTCCAGGTCGGTCGCCCCGTTGCGGTTGACGAAGTTCGGCAGGTCGATGGCGTCCTGCATGGAGAGATTCCAGTCCAGGGCGCCGACGATCGCCTTGGTGGTGTAGCCGATGATGCGGCTGCCGCCGGGCGAACCGATGGCCATGACGAAGCGGCCCTGGCGGTCCAGCACCAGCGTCGGCGACATGGAACTGCGCGGCCGCTTGCCGGCCTGGACGCGGTTGGCGACCGGCAGCCCGTCGACGGAAGGCCGGAAGGAGAAGTCGGTCAGCTCGTTGTTCAGCAGAAAGCCTTCCGCCATGACCCGCGACCCGAAAGCGCTCTCGATCGAGGCGGTCATGGAAACCGCGTTGCCATCCTTGTCGACCACTGAAAGGTGCGAGGTCGAGGGCGGGTTGAGCTGCTGCGGGCTGTGGGCCTGCTGCATCCGCAGACCCGGTTCGGCCTTGCCCAGGCTGCCGGCGGGGGAGATCTGTTTTGCGCGTTCGCCCAGGTACTGCGGGTCGAGCAGCGCCTCCACCGGAACCTCGACGAAATCGCTGTCCGCCAGAAAGCGGTTGCGGTCGGCAAAGGCAAGGCGGCCGGCCTCGGCAACCAGATGGATCGCTTCCGGCGAGGCGGCGCCCATCGCCGGCAGGTCGAAGGGCTCCAGCAGGCTGAGGATCTGAAGCACCGCCACCCCGCCGGAGGTCGGCGGCGGCATGCCGCAGACCTGCCATTGACGATAGGGCGCGCAGACCGGCTTGCGCCGCTTGGCCTGATAACCCGTCATGTCGCTGTAGCTCAGCAGCCCGGGGTTGCCGGAAGCGGCGCGCACCTGGTTCACGATATTGACCGCGATCTGTCCCGTATAGAAGGCATCGGCGCCGTTCTCGGCGACGGCGCGCAGGGTGTCGGCATAGGCCTGGTTCTTGCGCAGGGTTCCGACCGCCAGCGCCTCCCCGGCGGCGTCGTGGAAGTAGGCGGCGGTCTCGTCATAGCGCTTCAGATACTTGTCCCCGGCGATCAGGCCGTGGAGCCTGGGTGAGACCGCGAAGCCTTGTTCGGCCAGTTCGATCGCCGGGGCGAAGAGGTCGGCCCAGGGCAGGCGGCCATGGTCCTGGTGGGCCAATTCCAGCATCCGCAGAAGGCCCGGTGTGCCCACCGAACGTCCGCCGACCACAGCATCCCAAAAAGCCATGGGCTCGCCGTCGGCTTTCAAAAACAGGTCCTCACCGGCCTCGCTGGGCGCGCTTTCGCGGCCATCATAGGCGGTGACGCTGCGGTTGTCGGCCTGATGGTGCATCAGGAAGGCGCCACCGCCGATGCCGGAAGACTGTGGTTCCACCAGACCCAGCACCAGGGCTGTGGCGATGGCAGCGTCGACGGCCGAGCCGCCCTGGCGCAGCATGCGCATGCCCGCTTCGGCGGCCAGGGGATTGGCGGCGGCCACCATGTGCTGCGGCGATTCTCCTTCAGTGGTGGTTGTTTCGCCGGGTGCCGTGCAGCCGGCGATGAGCACTGTTGCTGCTGCGAGGCTGGTGATGGCCCGGCGCAGCGGTGTTGGCGCGAGGCAGGAGATATGAAACATGACGCAGTCCTCTTTCAGCGGCGCAGTGGGAATCCCGGGGCGGGACGGTCCCGGGGCTTGATTCACAGTCTCGATTGTTCAACCAGAAACGACCATCCGCTAGCATCGGACAGACCGGCGGCCATTACCAGGGGAAGAATAAGAGGCAACACTGCAGCGCGCGGGAAGACGCGCACAGTGGGAAGATCGGGGCAGCGGGACCGGGCGTGTTGTCAGCAAACCGGACGGGTCGCGGAGGCGATGAGCTTGCACATCTGCAGGCCTTTTACGCAGTGGCCGCGTTCATGCAGGACATTGGATATCCAGCTGTCCGCCCCCCGCGCCTCCGTCTGCATCAATGTGGTATGGATGGCAGAGCAACCCTGTTGTTCTGCCACGCGTTCGATCGCGCGCACCAGCGCCCGGGCGACGCTCGTGGGGTCCATGATATCCAGGGCGCAGAAATGATCGGCGAAGAGGATCGGGCCGTGCAGCAGGTCTTCAGCCAGGAGGTAGGCCCCCAGGCCGACGATACAACTTTGTTCGTTGCGTACCGAAAGGATGCCCGCTCTGTCCCGTGCCTCCCGCGCAAGGCGGGCCTCCGCAAAGCGCCGCCAAGCCTCGATCGAGGCGTCCGGCAGAACGGTCTGCACCAGGGGATAGGCGCGATCCACCTCTTCGTTGGATAAAAGACTGACGTTGAGTTTTCGCAAAATCAAGGGCATCCTAATGATAGAGAGACAGGCAAAGGGTGGGCGTGAAGCCGAGGCCGCGTCCTTGATCTGCGTCAATCGTGGAATTATTACCTACCTGCATGTCATGCAGGGACGGAGAGCTTGGGAAGGTCAGGTGGGAGGATCTAGTCTAAATGGCTGTATTTGACGTCAAGCACGTGGGCAGTCTTTCCCCTGCGGTTCCGCGGGAGGGCGCGGGGCCGTCGCCCTGCAGCGCCTGCGAAATCCGCAGCCTCACGATCTGCGCGCCGCTCAACGACATCGAGCAGACGCAGATGGCAGCCATTGTCAGCACCGTCGAACTGCAGTCCGGCAACCCCTTGTTCGATGAGGGTGAGCCGGCTGATCATGTCTTTAACGTCACAGCCGGCACCGTGAAAGTTTACAAACTTTTGCCGGATGGGCGGCGCCAGGTAACCGGTTTTCTCTTCGCCGGTGATTTTCTTGGGCTGGCCAACCAGGAAACCTATGCCTACAGCGCCGAGGCGGTGACGCTCTGCAATCTCTGCCGTTTTCCCCGGCGTAAGCTGGAAAACCTGATGGAGCGCTTTCCCAGGGTCGAGCAGCGGCTGCTGAACATCGCCAGCAACGAGCTGGCGGCGGCACAGGATCAGATGCTGCTGCTGGGGCGCAAGACAGCGCGCGAGAAGATCGCTTCTTTCCTGATACTGCTGGCCAGGCGCGCGCGTCAGCGCGGCGTGAATGACAACCCGGTTTTCGTGCCGATGAGCCGCACGGACATTGGCGATTTCCTGGGCCTCACGACCGAAACCGTGAGCCGTACCTTCACCCAGTTGAAGAAGAGCAACCTGATTCGCCTGCTGCCCGACAGCAAGGTGGAGCTGTCAGGGCGCGAAGATCTGGAAGAGATCGCCGGCGGTTTCTAGCGGCCTGCCGATTTTCCTGCCACTGTCTGTCCGGCCGGGCTCAGCCCTTGCGTGAATTGTGGATGATCGGCGGTACCGACTGCAGTTCGGCATCCCAGGGGAACAGAATCCAGGTGTCCTGGCTGACTTCGGTCACAAAGGAGTCCACCAGCGGCCGCCCTGCGGGCTTGGCATAGACCGTGGCGAAATGGGCCTTGGGCATCAACTCACGGACCACCGAGGCGGTCTTTCCCGTGTCCACCAGGTCATCGATGATCAACCAACCCTCGCTGTCGTGGTCGACGTTCTTCAGGACCTCCAACTCGCCCTGGGTATTGTCGTCGCGATAGCTGACGATGCAGAGGGTATCGATCATGCGCAGGTCCAGCTCACGGGCGATCACCGCTGCCGGCACCAGGCCGCCGCGGGTAACCGCAGCGATGCCTTTGAAGGGCCCTTTTTCGACCAGGCGCCAGGCCAGCGCGCGTGAATCGCGGTGAAGTTGGTCCCAGGATACGGGAAAGCTTCTCTGTTCTGCCTGCGCCATTTTACGTCTGTTTCCCCCTTGTTCCGGGCCGCGCCGGGTGGATGACCGCGGGGCAGCAGCGGAAGGCTGTTGATACCTGCCGAAACGCAGGCTCG
This sequence comes from Pelagibius litoralis, assembly GCF_011683915.1. Classification (GTDB taxonomy): domain Bacteria; phylum Pseudomonadota; class Alphaproteobacteria; order Kiloniellales; family Kiloniellaceae; genus Pelagibius; species Pelagibius litoralis. Next base: position 60,072 of record NZ_JAAQPH010000020.1, on the reverse strand, counting down.
CAGAGGCCTTTATTCGCTGCCGGGGGCAGGCTGTCAAATCTGGAAAATGCCCTAGAGCTTTTTCGACTGACGTCGAAGCGGTTCCGGCCCGCTCCCCCACCCGGCCACCCATAGGATACTGGCGTTGGGTGGCCGGGAGGGGGAGCGGGCCGGTGCCGTCTAAACCGAAAAGCGTCTAGCTGGAAATTTCGCCGGTTGGGACCAACTGAACCGCGGCAATCCGCCAGGAGCCGTCGGGCTGCATTTCCATGGTGTAGATCGCGATCACGGCGTTGCCGTCCGGGCCGACGAAGCGCACGGCCTGACCGGTACGTCCGGAGACCACCCGCGCATCGAGAAACTCGACCGACTGTGGCCGATAAACCGACATATAGCCGCCGCGTACCATGGCCATGAAATTGTCCGGCGTGCCGAACATTTCGCGCAAGCGCGGTGTGGCGAAGGAAAAGGCCCGCGCCCCGTCATCGGCCTGAAAGGCATCGAGCTGGGACTGAATGGTGCGCAGGATCGCCTGGCGGTCGGCCGGCACCGGCTGGCCGCTCTCCTGGGGGGAGGAAGCCTGGGCCCAGACGGGCGGTGCGCCGCCACCCAGCGCGAGGCTGATGAATACAACGGTAAAGATGAAGCCCAGATTGGCGTGAAACCGTGAAATGAACGCAAAAAGCATAGAACCCCCTCCTGTCTTTTCTAAGCAAATAGATCAGAGCGGGCTTGGGACCAGCCCCCCGGTCCCGAAAAGCTGGGGTCCCGAAAAGCCCCAGTCTCCAAAAACTGCGTACCGGAAAGACTGAGGGCCGTTCAGTCAGCCGCAAACATCAGCAGCTGATCGAACGGCCCTTGGAAGCCGCAGATGGTACCGCTGCCGCTTTCGCGGCACGGGTTGTCTATCGGACGTAGACGTGAACCTCGGTGACCTGCGCCTGCGCGCTGCTGGTTGCCGACAGCGTCATACGGTCCGCCGGCAGGCCCATGGAGGTCAGGGTCCGCAGCACGCCTTCTGCATTGCGGCGTGAGCGTGTGGTGTCCAGGGCGACCTGGGCGGCATCGCCCTGGCTGGGCGATACGGCGACGATGTCGAAGGCCGCGTTGGGGCGCCTTTCGAGGGCCGAGCCGACGACGGTGAAGAGTGCCTGCTCGTACTGCACATCGGGCCGGTCGAAACGGATCACCGCCAGGGGCTGGCGCTGGCCCACCTGACTGGCGGCCCCGCCTGCCGGTGCCGGCGCCGGCACGCCATAAGACCGATTGGCCAGGCTGCCGCCGATGTACTCACCGTTGTCGATGGCCACCTGCATGGCGGTCAGATTGAGCCGCTCGTTGGCAAAGTAGTTCTGGGTACGGGCGATGTCGTCGGTCAGCTCGTTGAGCAGCCGGTCGATGATCACCACGGTCTTGTTGACCTCGTCTTCCAGCACGGCCAACTGGCGGTGGTCCTCTTCGACCGCGCCGCGCAGTTCAAAGGTCGTGCTGGTGGATTCCAGCAGGAAGGCTGACAGGGATGCGGTGCCGGACACCTGGCTGGCCAGGGTGTTCAACGCGGCGATCGATGCGCCGACCTGCTGAAGCTCCGACTGGGCCTGATTCCACTGGGCCACCAGCTCCGGGTTGCCGGGCGTGGTGCCGACCTGCAGGCGGGCATTCATCGCCGCCTTCAGGGAATGATAGTTGCCGGCAAACTGGCGTGCTGAAACCCGCAGACCCTGAAGCGAATTGTTTTCGCTCGACAATTCGCCCTGAAGCCGCAGGAGATCGCTTCTCAGGCCTTCGATCTTTTGCCCGACGACGGTTCCCGTCGGCCGCATGTTGCTGACGGTGGGCGGCTTGAAATCGGTGGTACCCAGAATCTGGGGCACCGGTGTCGACGGGGCAGCCGGCGGCGGTGCCGGTGCGGTCTCTACCGCAGCACTCTGGGTGGTTGTGGCGGTCTCAGCCGGCGGGGCTTCGGCGCTGCTGCTCGCAGTGCTCGACTCCTTTTGCGGCATGGCACAGCCGGTGACGAGGAGAAGCGCGCCGATGACCACCGCAGTGCGGCGAAAGGGCAAGGAGTGTCTATTCGACATAGAGATTTCCGTACAGATTTACGGGACAGCACAACCAGGTAACGACTTGCAGATTAACCATCTAAGTCTTTACATATTCTTGCTATCCCAGCCCCCCTAGGAAGATCGCGAGATAGTAGAGTATGGATTCTGGGGGTACAAGAGCCATTTCCTTGGCCAGATTGGTGCCGGAATCCCGATTCCGGGCCGGAATCCATGACCTTACGGGGCGTGGCGAAGCGCTTGCAAGGGCCCGGGGCTTCGAGTAATGTCCGGCCTCTTCGCGGCGGAAACTATGCCGCCAAGGCGGAGTTTTGCTTTTATTTGCGCCCGTAGCTCAACTGGATAGAGCGTCTGACTACGGATCAGGAGGTTGGGAGTTCGAATCTTCCCGGGCGCGCCATACCCCGCTGAAAAATAAAAAGAAAACGGGGTAGGAAAACTTTCGGTTTCCACTTTTTTCGCCAGTGGTTTCCACTTTTCCCGATTCGTTCTAACTCCCTGCGCCGGCGGCACAGCCCTGCGCTGTCGTTGGGCTCGATCTCGCTGTGCGCTCCCGGTCCGCTGCGAGGCCGATCAGGGCTCGGAGCTGGTTCCAGCACGACCAGGACAAATTGGGCCGGTGGGGTGCTCGCACGCTGCAAGGTCCATGTTCGCCGGCCCTGCAGCGGCGCAGAATCGCTGTGTCGCCTTCCGTTCTGGCCTCTGGGCAGAAGCGCACCGCGCCGCCGGCGCCGTTGAGGGAATCCTGCCGGAGGAATGTCATCGCCCACGAGTTGGGCTCGGATTCCCTGCCATCTCCGTCACCCCTTCAGCCACCACCGATGCCCCCAAAACCAGCCTGGATCGGCAAGTGTATTGGTGGGGCTGAAATGCGTGTGCGAATCGTGTTGTACGGCGTCTTCTTCGCACAGCAGTTCTGTTCCGAGTGCATCGCCTGAACTCAGCGGATCGATGGCATCTGCATGGCCACGAGCCCAGGTTAACCACCTTTCGAGATCTTCCTCGTTTGCTTGCAACCCGCCATCGGCCACGGCTGACAGAATGGCTGCCACGTAACTGCGCAGGTCGCCAGCGAGGCGCCAAGCGGCGGCCCGCTGCTGGAGGGCGACCTCCTTGAGTCTCTCGGCTCGGTACTCCGCTTCCAGCCTCCGCTGCTCCTCCGCCTCCCGATACCTCTGGCGCTCCTCTTCCTCCCGTTGCTCCCGCCTTGCGGCCTCTTGACCCGCGGCCGCCATGATCCCGGCCAGCATCTCAGCAATCTTGGTCTCCAGGGGCTTTCCTTCCTCGTCGCCCCAGGAAGAGGGAACGTCCTTGGGAAGCCAGCTCTTTACCGAGAAATCCAGCGCCCCGGTGGCCTCTCTCGTCTCTATCCACTTGCGACCGGCTAAGCCCATCTTCGCCGCTTCTTCGGGGCTGAGACGCTGGCGTTGAGAGAGGACCCGCTCGTAGAAGTTCATGTCGACGCGATCATGACCGTGGAGTGCCCAGACCCCTGCCCAGTGGCTGCGTTCTGCCTGGACCTTGAAGCCGCGGCGCTCGAGTTCTCGGAACAGCGTGTCGAGGATGCGCAGACGTCGGCGCGCAAGCGGGGTTGCCAGGACTGACTTTGACTTGCGCCGCCCATAGAGGGAGTCGCGGGTGCGCTCCAGCTCGATTTGCTCCTCATTCAGCCAGTCCCTGATGATCCGGTGCGGATTTCTGAGCTGACGCGGCACCTTGAGTGGGCCGATCTCCTCCAGCAGCCGGTCGAAGAGCTCGCGGCCCGGGCTAGGAGTTATCGGGGTCTGTTCCTCGACAGGGGTGTCGCTGGGCTTGCGCAGGCGCAGGTTGACAGGCACCTCGGGATACCGCGGGTCTGCAATGTCGAGGAGGGACGGACGCTTGACCCTTTGCCCCGCGCTTTTACGCGCCCAATAGCCTCGGGGAGGCACCGGGATGCCGTGGCGCTCGCAAACCTTGGCGAGGCCGCGTCCCGACATGCCAAGCTCCTTTGCCAGCTGGTCGACGGGCGTCTTCCAGACCCGGTCGTAAAGCTCACGCCGAGTAAGTCGCAGCGTCCCTTTCGTCACGATCCAACTCCTTGTTAACGAGGGGCACCGAGCCCGCGTGTCGATCTCAAATCCGGCTGCCGGCTCTGCCCGCCGGGCAAATCGAACCCCACGACATGCATTCGGGCGCATTGTTGGGATCAAAACAAGACCACGCGTTCGTCGCGTTTTGCGAATTTCAACCAGCCATAGATACTTTAGGCGGGTCTTTACCGGGCGCCAGCCACTGACTTTCGATAAGGCTCTCTTACACGATTTTTGATCTTGAACTAACGATCGGCTAGCAGGATAAGCGCGCGAGACACGACGCGGCGGGCATTTTACTTACCGGCCATTGTGAATGGTCTGAATCCGAGGGGGCGAGCGACGCAGATGGACCGAAACAAAATACCTGACGGGCTCAAAGAGATTAAGCATGAAATGCCGGTCATTATGAAAATGGTTGCCGGGACGGCGTGCTGGGTGAATCCCGAAGTGTTTAAAGAATTGCCGGTGTGGAGGCCCGACACCGCCCGAAATTCACCGCTCTACAAAGCAGATTGGGTAACGCCGGCGACTAACAACGGCACAGCGAAGCATGAGGGAAACGTTGCAGCGCAGCAGTCGCTTCTCGCCGCGCTTGGGGTTGTTGGGAAGAAACCACCCAACTGGACCACCTGTCACATTTGGGGATATGACGACAGCGCCTTCATCGGTAAAAGCCGGATCGTACAGGATAGACGTTTCTATTCTTGCGTCGGCAATATGGTGCTGCTGCCCACGCCGCTTAAAGGGTTCACCGATACGGTGTTGGAGATCAAACGTTAGCTGCGGGTCTGCGCGTTTCATCTTTATGGCGGGGTTTGCGAGCACGAGGATGTTGCGCGAGAAGCGGCAATCATACGGTCGGGAGAGGTTCCAGAGGGATATCCCGACGACTGGCCGACGGGCGATCGCAGTGTGTTGCCGCCAGGTACGGGACCATTCACAGAGACGATTAGGCGCAAGATCAGGGATCGCAAGCGGAAAATCGCACATTGTCTTCAGACGGAGGCCTACACAGAGTGTCCTCGAGACGCCGTCCGTCAGGTGCTCGAGTTTTGGAAAGTCTAGCTTGTACTCTGAGTGACCTGCGATATCTGGGTCTGGCATCAAGGGGTTGCTTGCGCAGCCAATCACTTCGCTTATCGTAAAACGCCAGTATTTGACAGAGCTAGCTTACAATCGGTGACTTTGGCCGATTGCAGGAAATTGTGGGAAGAACATAATGGGTAATCCGCAACATTATGGAATTGAACTGCCACAACGTTGTCTCGCGCTCATCAATGGACTGGGGGATGTAGCTGCTCAAGCATACGGTGGCAACCAACCTGAATTGGGCCCGCTAACTTCGACATTCCTGCTCTCGATGTCGATGCCGATTCTGAACTTGCCGGTCGAACGCATTGAACGGCAAATTGTGCAGGGTGACGGCGAAGGCTATGCGGACGACCGGCACGTCAACATAAGCGCTGTAGAGGCGTTCCAGAATATCATTCAGCAGGGAATACTCAGTCAGGCGCCGTTCTATAAACGGGGCGCCTGGCGTTTTGTCCAATACCGTGGAGGGGCAAGGAATATCGCCCGCGGACTTCCCGCAGATATAGCGAGTGCTCTAGATGCAGCCGAAGCCATCACAAACGCCGGAGCGATGCCCGCCAGCCAGTGGATTAGCGTACTGCGCAATGCCCTTGCTCATGGCGGGGTAGCATATTTAGATGAGCAGGGCCGGAGCAGCTACGGCAAGCCAGTCAAGATGTATGCGTTTGTGAGCGGGAAATTTGACTTCGGTCCGTGCCCTTATCATCCCGAAGTAGCTTGCCGGGGAGAGCGGGGGCCTTTGATCGCGCTCAACTTTCTTAGGATCACAGAGACCGACTACCGCGATTTCCTCGAGCTCTGGGTCTCATGGTTGGAAAGAGTCGGTATTGCGAAGGCGGCAGCCTGAGGACGCGACTCTTGACTAAGTGGCCGCTTCGGATTCCCCTCATTGTCGAGGCCCCAGCCGCTGACTTTCGATAAGTTCCCCATATCGCAAGTCAGGCGATCTCCCCTGAAAGAGCCGCCAGTGGCGTGCGCCGGCCACGCGGCGAGACGCGCCGTCCCCTTGCACGGCCGATTCACCTGGGCCGAGCGACCAACAGCCGCTCTGCCCGCTTCTGGCGATTGTCGCCGCGTCCCGGAGTGCGGATGATGGTGATGGCGAAGCCGTCGCCTCGATTGCACTGCTGGCAGCGCAGCCGATACCGCAGTCGGTGGAGCCGCTGCAACAGGCCAGGCCCATACTCGCGCATCCGCCCACATTCGCGGAGCACCTGGATTGCCTTGTAGGGCACGAGATCGAAGAGGAGCGGGGTACGCGACCACCGACGCTGCTTCCGTAGATAGATTTCATAAATATCTATACAATCAAAAATGGTCTTTGCGCGCCACCTTTTGATGAGCTGATAGAGATCCCTGCGAGATCTGCAGGGTCCCATCTCCCGCCAGAAGCTGGTATTCTCTCAACGTGGGGTCGTGGCAAGGACTAGTCGGGAAAGCGAATCGGTGAGTATAACTGCATGCGGAGTCCGAGGCGCAGCGCACGTACTGGGTGCCGTGCCTGCGACCGCCTAGCTTGTGTCTCCCGTGAGGGGCGGCGCTAACGTCGGACAGGCGTAAAGCCTAGGGCACGACGCAAGCTCAGCTGTACGCCACCCCACAGATCAGCGAATCGTTCCGCTCCACCGGGAGACAATCGTATTCGGCGGGGTTGTGAACAGCATGAGTAGGAATCATTGATGAAGGCCTTCGAATTCGAACACCACTTGATCGATTCCTACGCCCGTTTCTCTCGATCTTTTACTACCATTCGTGCTGGCGATCTGAGCTTTGAGGTCGAACGCCAGTATGATGCCGGGCGCTTCTGGCCCGATGCCCTACTCTCGCTGAACCCGCGATTTCTCTCCGGACCAACCATCGACGAACTGGTTCATTCCGGCAATCTTTACGAAGCCACTGGCAAGATATTCCGGTTCGGCGCAGACCCTATTCAGTTTCACCGACACCAGGCGCAGTCCATCGCCAAGGCTCGTGCGGGTCAAAGCTACGTCGTGACCACCGGCACCGGATCAGGAAAATCGCTCTGCTTCTTTGTGCCGATTGTTGATGCCATCGTCAGAGCTCGCAAGAGCGGGCGACCGCGTAAGACGACAGCTATCATCGTCTATCCGATGAACGCGTTGGCCAATAGCCAGATCAAAGAAATTGAGCGTTTTATCGCGCAGTCGGACCTACCGGACAATTTGAAGCCTGTTGTAAAGCGCTATACTGGCCAAGAAAGCCAGAATCAGCGGCAATCTATTGCCGACGATCCACCGGATATCCTGCTCACGAACTTCATGATGGCTGAGCTGCTGCTCACGCGTCAGGACGATCTCGATTCCAAGGTTATCGAAAACGCCAACGGGCTCGAATTCATCGTCCTCGATGAACTGCACACGTACCGGGGACGGCAAGGTGCCGACGTAGCCATTCTTGTTCGACGCTTGCGGAACCGCTGTAATCCAGACGGCGCTCCGATCTGCATCGGAACCTCTGCCACTATGTCCAATGAAGGAGCGGGCGCCGGGCGAGTTCAGGCGGTCGCGGATGTCGCTTCACGCCTGTTCGGAACCCCGATCGGCCCTGAATCGGTCATCGACGAGTCCTTAGAACGCGCTACGGACGACTTGCTGAAGCTCAAGGACGTAAAACCGAAGCTCGCGGAGATCTTGACGAACGACCTTCCTGAACGCCTTTCAGACGAGCTACTGCACCAACATCCTCTGGCGGTTTGGGTCGAACTTGCAATTGGCCTTGACGATAATCAGGAATTGAAACGCAAGAAGCCCATCCCCTTTAGCAAAGCGGTCGAATTGCTATCAGAAGATAGCGGCGTGGATGTAGAAATCTGCCAAATCAGCCTTGAGCGGTTTCTGACGCGCATTAGCCTACCGGAGACGGAACGGGGCGGAACGGGGTCGGCGGCATTCCTTGCCTTCAAGCTGCACAGGTTTATCTCTGGTGCGAGCGAGATCTTCACAACCCTTACCGCGCGTCCCCGACGAGTCCTGTTCGAGGGACAGCTTGAAGATCCCGATGCGCCAGGCAACCGCCTCTATCCCACACGATTCTGCAGGGATTGTGGTCATGAAGTCCATGTGGTGACCAAGACCGATGACAAGGATGGCGTCCACTTCCTACCACGCAATATCGACGATACGCCGCTCGACGACCACGATGAAGATCAAGCCGGCTACTTGACACCCACCGGGAGTGAAGATCCCGAGTACGCCTTTACCGGTGAGCTTGAGTCCTATCCTGAAGACTGGCGTGAGGAGCGGAATGGGGTCGAACGCCTCCGCTCGAACCGAAAGGCTCGCGTGCCTCAGCATGTGACTGTGAGCCCTGACGGCCGACTTCATCCATCTGGAAAGACATTCTGGTTCATTCCCGGGCGATTTGGCTTTTGTCTCTGCTGTCTCGATCAACCTCACCCCAGCATGCGGGAACGAACAAAATTGGCCGGCCTTTCTGGCGAAGGGCGCAGTTCCGCTACCACTCTGCTGGTATCCACTGCGCTCGAATGGATGAACGGCGACAACAGCGGCGTTCCCGAGGACAAGCGCAAGCTTCTTGGCTTCACTGACAATCGCCAGGACGCTGCTCTTCAAGCCGGCCATTTCAACGACTTCCTTTTCGTTAGTCTCCTTCGCGGGGCCATTCTGCGTGCTGTCCTCGATGCCGATGATTCTGGATTGACAGAGGATGAGTTCGGCCTGCGCGTCTTGAAGGCGCTTGGGTTCACCGCCTCGAACAAGGAGGCACGAATCCACTGGATGCTGGATCCCGAGGCTGGCGCAGTCATTCGAGAGGACGCGCAACGCGCTTTGGCCAAGGTCTTGGCGCATAGGGTCTGGACGGACCTACGCCGCGGTTGGCGCTACACCAATCCGAGCCTATCAGTGCTGAAGCTTATCGACGTCGAGTTTATTGGTCTCGGTGAGATAGCGAAGGACAAGGAGAGCCTTGCTACAATCTTGCCGGAACTTGGCACTCTTGAATTTGCAACGAGAAAGAAGGTCCTCAGGGAGATCCTCGGTGCGACCCTAGAGGGCCTTGCCGTGAGCACCGAGGCCCTTGATCTGACGGTCCTTGACACTGTCGCTCAGAAATCCCGCAACTTGCTTCGCGCTCCCTGGGCCATTGATCAGAAAGAGATGCCAAGAAGCAGGACGACTCTCTTCCTTCAAGCCCCGGGCCGAAATCGGACAGGGCTGAGAGAAGAGCAGACCATCGTTCGCGCTGGCCACAATTCCCGCATTGGGCGGCTTATCAATCGCAAAAGTCTAATCGGCACAAAACTCAACAGAGCCGACTACTTAACTGTTATGACCGGCATCATGGAGCTCCTGGCTCGCGAGGGCCTGGTGTCTCCTGTTGAAGTTGAGGCCGATCTTCATGGCTGGCGGCTTTCTCCGTCAGCCATTCGCTTGGTTCCTGGAGAAGCAATCCACAGCGGCGCTGCTTTGGGAAACCGCTACTTCCACGACCTATACAATGCAATCGCTCGCGATCTGACACGTGGCCGAAGCACTTACTGGGGGCTCGAAGGCCGCGAGCACACGGCTCAGGTCTCGCAAAGACAACGTGAGTGGCGGGAATGGCGGTTCCGCTACGAGGATGATGACAGAGCAAACCTCGAAGAGAATACTGCGGAGATCAAGGCAGCGGGTGAGTCAGACCAATTTCTACCCACCCTCTTCTGCTCGCCTACCATGGAGCTCGGCGTAGACATATCGGCACTGAATGCGGTCTATCTTCGCAACGTTCCGCCCACGCCCGCGAACTACGTTCAGCGCGCGGGCCGGGCAGGGCGGTCTGGCCAGGCTGCAGTTATTGTGACCTACTGTGCGGCCCAGTCTCCTCATGACCAGTATTTCTTTGAGCGCCGCAACGACATGGTTGCCGGGGTCGTTCGCCCGCCGGCGCTAGACATTACCAATGAGGAGTTAGTCCGGTCGCACCTCCATGCAGTCTGGCTGGCGGAGGCAAAGTTGGCACTCTCGCCGGACATTCCTGAAACTCTCGATCTTAAGCAGGCTGACTACCCGCTGAAGCAAGAAATCCTCGATGTCATAAGCCGACCTAGTCTAGTAACGAAGGTGCGGGCGCCGATGAGACGAGTACTCGATCAGATTCTGGCCGCAGTCGATGGTGTAAAGCCGGCTTGGATGGGGGACCCCGAGGAATTTGTGCTCGAAGTCGCCATGCGCGCACCCGAGGAACTCAATCAAGCCTTCGACCGTTGGCGGGAACTATACAACTCAGCGCGCACCCAACTGCAGGAGGCCAATGCCCGCTCTGAGATCACCGGACTCTCCGGTGCCGACAGACGCAAGATCAAGGCCGCCCAGATGCAGGCAAGCGATCAGATTGCTATCCTTGAACAGGGTCGAGCCACGAGCGGTTCGGATTTCTACTCCTACCGGTATCTTGCAACTGAGGGCTTCTTGCCCGGTTATAATTTCCCCAGGCTGCCTCTCTACGCATTTATACCCGGTGAAGGAAAGAGCGGTTCGTTCCTGCAACGCGCGAGGTTCCTCGCCATTTCCGAATTCGGACCTCGCAGCCTAATTTATCACGAAGGCCGCGCTTATAGAGTCATGAAGGCAAAGCTGCCGCCGGAAGTTCGGACGAGCGACGGGTCGGAGCTTGCAACGAAGGATATTTACATCTGCTCCAGCTGCGGTGCCTGTCATGAGGGCGAGGTCGAGCGCTGTCACGCCTGCAACAATCCGATGGCGGGTGAGGTCCCGGTGCAGCGGACACTCAGGATCGACAACGTTGAAGCTGCCCCGACTGAGCGAATCACAGCGAATGACGAAGAGCGTGTACGTCAGGGTTTTGACATTCAGACGGTTTTTTCCTGGCCGAAACGGGATGGCCGTACGCAGATCACGGAGGCAGATTTTCGCTGCGGCGAGAGCACCATACTCTGGCTGCAGTACGCCAACAGCGCCGAGATCAGCCGGATCAACAAGGGACTGAAGCGGCGCAGGAACCAGACTGTCTTCGGTTTTAACATCGACCCTCGCACCGGCTACTGGGCCAAAGCGGAAGACGAAGATCCGGACGTCGACTTGTCGCCGGATGCGATCAGACCTGTTCGCATCGTCCCAATAGTTCGCGACCACAAGAACGCCCTGCTGTTCCGCTTCCGCGAACCAGAGGCCTATGCTCCTGAAACCATTGCAACCGTGCACCATGCTTTGTTGCGTGGAATTGAGGTCGTCTATCAGCTGGAAGAAGGCGAGATCCTTGGAGAGCCATTGCCGGCCCGCGACAATCGTCGGTCGATTCTTGCCTACGAAGCGACGGAAGGCGGTGCAGGCGTGCTGAGCCGCCTAGTGGATGATCCGGCGGCGCTCGGCCGGGTGGCACGGGAAGTGCTCACATTGATGCATTTTGACAAGGTCGACGAAGCAATCGCTGCAGGCGACGCTGCGATCCTTGTCGATCGGGATAAGGCCTGTGTCCGCGGTTGCTATCGTTGCCTCCTATCTTACTACAACCAGCCCGACCACGAGCTGATCGATCGCACCAACGACGAGACCAAGCAGCTCCTGATCGACCTAGCAAGGGGTGAGGTCGTTCTTGCCACCGCTCGGACGCATTCCGAAGAACCTGAAGGATGGAAGACCGCATTTAAGGATGCGGGTATCCCGGAGCCTGATGCTGCTGCCGTCAGCTTCAGCGAGCAGGAAATGCAGTTCGTCTGGCGCAGCCATTTCGTCGCTGCTACCACTGCTCCAGTCGCGACCGCGGTGCGCGACATCGCCCAAGGCAAGGGCTGGTCACTATTCGAGTTGCCACCGGACATCTCCGCCGGCGTTCCAGCTGCGATGCTGTCGATGCTCAAGGACTGATGTGATGACCCTGCATTTCGCCCCTGGAGACCTGGTCCGTGCTCGCGGTCGCGAATGGGTAGCACTTCCGTCCCCTCGCGACGGTATATTGGCTCTGCGGCCACTTTCTGGCAGTGAAAACGACACGGTTATCTTGGATCCGAAGCTCGAGCTTCTCCCGGTAGAACCGGCCCGCTTCGACTTGCCGGCCGATGCTGCGATGACCGTTCAGGCCAAGGCCGCCCTGCTGGCGGATGCCATGCGTCTGACTCTTCGGCGTGGGGCAGGTCCCTTTCGCTCGGCAACTCAGCTCGCCTTCGAGCCACGGATATACCAACTGGTTCCTCTCCTGATGGCTCTACGGCTTCAGGTGCCCCGCCTTCTCATTGCGGATGACGTCGGCATCGGAAAGACCATAGAGGCGGGCCTCATTCTGCGGGAGCTGATGGACCGTGGCGAGGTTGAGGCCTTCTCAGTGCTCTGTCCGCCACACCTGGTCGAGCAGTGGGTTCTTGAGCTCCGCACTAGATTCGGGATAGAGGTAGTCGCCGTCACCTCGGGCACGGCCGCGCGACTCGAGCGTAACCTGCCTCTCGCCCAGACGCTGTTCGATGCCTACCCCCACACGGTGGTCAGTCTCGACTACATCAAAGCCGAAAGGCGCCGGGAGGGATTTGCCCGCGCCTGCCCGGACTTCGTGATCGTCGACGAAGCCCATGCCTGTGTGGGCACCCACAAGGGTAAGCAGCAGCGGTTCGCGCTCCTGTCGGGACTGGCGCAAGATCCCGAGCGGCGGATCGTCATGCTGACCGCTACGCCACACTCGGGAGACGAAGAGGCTTTTGCGCGGCTTCTTTCGCTAGTCGACCCCTTCTTCGGGTCGATGAACTTCGAGGGTGCCAGATATCGCGAGCGTCTCGCCCGTCACTTCGTTCAGCGCCGTCGCATCGATCTCATCTCCAGCGACTGGGGAGAGGACCGGGCCTTTGCGAAGCACGAGACGACCGAGTTCCCCTATAGACTCTCGCGGGATCACCTCAATTTCCAGGAAACCGTTCTCGATTATTGCTTCGGCGTCGTGTCCAAGGCAGGCACCGGTCAGCGCGAGCGTCGTCTTGCGTTCTGGGGCACCCTGGCTCTGATGCGATGCGTCGGCTCCTCGCCGGCAGCCGCCCTGAGCGCTCTTCGGAACCGGGCCTCCAACGAAAGCGAACGTCTCGAACCCCAGATCTATGACGAAGATGGGGATGATGAAGATGCGGTGGACCTTGAGCCGAGTTCTAACTTCGAGACCAACCCGGCGCTGCTGTCTTTGGTCCAACGTGCCGAGGAACTCGTCGGAAAACACGACCCGAAGCTGTCGGCGTTGATCGATGCACTGACGCCGCTGATCAAGAAGGGGGCCAACCCGGTTGTCTTCTGCCGCTATCTGGCCACTGCGGAGCATGTCCGCGATGGACTGCGCAAGGCCTTTCCGAAGCTGATCATCGAGGCCGTGACCGGCGTTCTGACGCCGGACGAGCGCCGTGATCGCGTGGCCGACATGGGACCGGTCGAAGGCGAGAAGGAGGTCCAACGCATCCTGGTCGCGACGGACTGCCTTTCGGAGGGCATCAATCTCCAGCAGCTTTTCGATGCCGTCGTCCACTACGACCTTTCATGGAATCCGACCCGGCACCAGCAGCGAGAAGGTCGGGTGGATCGATTTGGTCAGCCAGCCGAACTGGTGCATTCGATCATGATGTTCTCGCCAGACAGCGCCATCGATGGCGCTGTTCTGGATGTTATCCTCCGCAAGGCCGAAGAAATTCGGAAGACGACAGGTGTCACTGTCCCGCTCCCGGACGAGCGTGGACCGGTTACCGATGCGCTGATGGCTTCGATGATGTTGCGGCGGGGTGGCGACAAGGGGCAGCTGGCGCTTGATCTCCGGCTCGACGATGGAACCAGGGCCATGGAGGCCCGCTGGCGGGATGCTTCCGAAAACGAGAAGAAATCCCGGGCTCGTTTTGCGCAAAACGCGATGAAGCCGCAGGAAGTCGCGCCCGAGTGGGAGAAGGCGCAGTCGCTGCTGGGTTCCCCGGCCGACGTGAAGCTCTTCATCGAGCGCGCGATGTCGCGCTTCGGCGTACCGCTGGAACCCCGGAAATCCTTGCTGTTGGCGCATGTGCACGCGCTCGACAGCGCATTGAAGGAGCGGCTGTCCCAGAGAAATTTGACGGGCTCCGTCCGCCTCGCAATGGCGGAGCCTGCTCCCTCGGGAACAGCGCTCCTGACCCGGACGCATCCCCTGACGGCGACGCTGGCCGAAGCTCTGGTGGAAGCGTCACTCGATCCCGAGTCGCTGTCGGGTCTGGGCGTCGGTCGGGTCGGCGCATGGCCGACGACAGCCGTGCAGCGGATGACCCGGCTTGTGCTGCTCCGCATCCGGTACAAACTGACGATCCACGCCCGCAAAGAGCGCCTCCTTCTTGCTGAAGAGGCCGCCCTCGTCGCGATCGAGGGGAACACGATCACGGCCACGGGCGAACCGGCGCGGGAACTTCTCAATACGCCAGCCGCCGCCGACCTTGCTCCCTCGGCCCGCGAACGCTTCATAGACAGAGCGAAGGAGGAGCTCCCGGCCCTGCTGGAGGGGCCGCTGACCGGGTTCGTGCGGTCACGCGCCGACGAACTCGCCCAGGACCATGCCCGCCTTCGCGCCGCTGCGGGTTCCGCTTCGCGCGTCACCGTCGAGGCCGTCACGCCGCCGGACGTGATCGGCCTCTTCGTCCTGATGCCGAGTGAGGTTTGAGCCATGGCGCGCAAACCCATCACCGACATGTCCGCGTGGCCCTCGCTCACGCTGGAGGGCAACCTCATCGCGCCCGCAATGGTCGCGCAGATTTCGGCGCCGAAGGACGATGCCGACACGCGGGAGAGCTACGGCATCCGAAAGGGGCTGACGATCCGGGAAGAGATTTCGACCGCTTTCCGCGTCGGCCAGTCCCACTTCGACACCTTCGCCAGGATGGAGAACCCGTCCGTCGAAGCGACCCGGCGTTTTGTCCGCGAGTTCCTGAAGGAAACCTTCGGCTTCCACGAGCTCGCTCCGGGCGATGGCATGCTGTCGTTCACCGCCGGAGGGCGTGTGCCGATCCTGGTCGTCCCGCCAGCCGACGAGAAGCTCGATCGCCGCAGCCCGACCTTGTCGACCGACCGGTCCCGCTCGCCCGCCTTCGCCCTCCAGGATCACCTGAACGATCACGACGAAGCGCTGTGGGGCCTCGTCACCAACGGTGTCCTGATTCGCCTGATGCGGGACAATGCGTCACTGACCCGTCCGGCCTATGTCGAAGCCGATCTTGCCCAGATCTTTGCCAACGAGGATGCCGCCTCCTTCGCGATCCTGTGGCTGATGATCCACCGCAGCCGTTTTGGCGCGGCAGGCACGCCCGCAACGGACTGCGCTCTTGAACGCTGGCGTGAGGCCGGGTCGCGCGAGGGCGAGGCGGCGCGGGACCGCTTGGCCGATCAGGTCCAGATCGCGCTGAAGCTCCTCGGCTCCGGGTTTCTGGAAGCCAACCCGGATCTCGCCACCAGGCTGAAGTCCGGCGAGGTCAACCTCACCGAATGGTTCAACGAGCTCCTGCGCCTCGTCTATCGCCTGATCTTCCTCATGGTGGCCGAGGATCGCAACCTCCTGCACCCCGAAGAGGCTAAGCCCGACGCCCGCAAGCTCTATGCCGAAGGCTACAGCCTCGCCGCCCTGCGCGCCCAATGCTACCGCGCTGCCTCGTGGGACAAGCACCACGACCGCTATGAGGGTATCAAGATCGTCTTCCGCGCGCTGGCCCACGGGCAAGAGGCACTCGCCCTCCCGGCCCTCAGCGGCCTCTTCTCTGACGACAAACTGCCCCACTTGGAAACCGCCCACTTGCGCAACCGCGCCTTCATGGAGGCGCTCTACCGCCTCTCCTGGCTCTCCGACAAAAGCGGCATGGTCCCGGTGAACTGGCGCGCGATGGAGACCGAGGAGCTGGGCTCCGTGTATGAATCCCTCCTCGAGCTCCAGCCCCAGCTGGGCGATGACGGAAAGACGCTGCTCTTCGCCTCCGAGGCCGCCGAGCAGAAGGGCAACCAGCGCAAGACCACCGGCTCCTACTACACGCCCGACAGCCTCGTTCAGGCGTTGCTCGACACTGCGCTCGACCCCGTGCTCGACAGGACCGAGGCCGAGGCGGACGATCCCGCGAAGGCGCTCCTGAAACTCTCGGCCATCGACCCGGCCTGCGGCTCAGGCCACTTCCTGCTGGCCGCTGCCCGCCGCATCGCCACGCGCCTTGCCCGTATTCGCGCCGATGGCACGCCGTCGCTCGCCGATTTCCGCCATGCCCTGCGCGATGTCGCGCGATCCTGTTTGCACGGGGTGGACCGCAACCCGATGGCAGTGGAACTGACCAAGGTCGCGCTCTGGATCGAGACCGTGGATCCCGGCCTTCCCCTTGGCTTCTTCGACGCACAGATCCGCTGCGGCGATGCGCTGCTCGGCGTCTTCGACCTGAAGGTGCTGCGAGACGGCATCCCTGATGCCGCCTACAAGCCGCTGACCGGCGACGACAAGGACACGGCCAAATATTACCTGCAGGCCAACAGGGACGCAAAAAAGGGCCAGGGCGGGTTCGACTTCGGGACCGGCCAGGTCGCCATGCCGGCGATGAAGCCCTTGGCGCTGGATTTCTCGGGTTTCCGAGACCTGCCCGAGGATACGGTGGAGCAGATCGGGGCCAAGGCCGCGCGGTACAGGGAGTTACGCAAGGGGCAGGCCTTTGTCCGGGCGACGGCGGCGGCGAACCTCTATGTCGCGGCCTTCCAGTTGCCCAAGGTCGGCGGCGCACCGGCGGGGGCCTCGGCCCGCACGGTGCCGACGACCGAGGAACTGTGGATGGCCCTCAATCACGGCAAGATGCGCCAGGCGATGGTGGATGCCCCCAAGGCCGCCCGCCGCGCCCGCGCCTTTCACTGGCCGCTAGAGTTCCCCGATGTGATGCAACGCGGCGGGTTCAATGTGGTGTTGGGCAACCCGCCGTGGGAAGTCATGCAGCTATCCGAGAGAGAGTACTTTGCCGCCCGTCACCCGGAAATTGCGTCTCTTGTCGGGGCGGCTAGAAAGCGCGCAATCGAAGTACTAGAACGCGAAAACCCTCCCGCATTTGCAGCATTTCAGATAGCCGTAAGGACTTCGGAGGCTGGGAACGAGTTTGCGCGGGCTTCTGGCCGTTTTGCCAAAACGGCACGCGGGAAAGTGAACACCTACGCCCTTTTTGCAGAACTCTTCGCCAATCTTGCGCGTGACCATGCCGGGGTGATCGTACCTACTGGTATAGCCACGGATGCGAGCACTGCGGAATTCTTTTCTTCGCTTGTTGAGGGCAAGCGCTTGGCACACCTAGTGGATTTTGATAACCGGTTGCCGATCTTCCCTAGTGTCCACCGCATGTTCAAATTTTCCCTGTTAACAATAGGTTACGATGAATATGAAGCTCGCTTTGCTTTCTTTCTGAGCGAACCGTCTCAGATCACCGATCCAGAGAGGAGCTTCACGCTTTCAGCCGAGACAATTTCTAGGCTCAACCCAAACACTCGCACTGCACCGGTCTTCAGAACGCGGGGAGATGCTACCTTAACAGCAAAGATTTTCTCGAATTCAGCAACCTTTATTCTAGACGGAGATCAAAAGGGGAACCCGTGGCAGATAGATTTCCATACAAGGCTCTGGAATATGGGTGAAGATGCCGATTGGTTTGCCTCTCTTCCCAGCGAAAACAATGTCAGTGCACAGAAGAAAATCGAATTGAAGTTAGTCTCGTCGGGTCACGGAATTCCTGCAGCAATATGCGAAAGCGATAGCGTCAACTATGCGCCTCTCTATGAAGCAAAGACGTTTCATTTATTCGACCACCGATGGACAACCTATCCTTTTGACACTGATCAGGCTCAATCGATTGATCTGGAAGCAAAGGAATGCATCGATTGCGAGTCGCTTCCGCGATACTGGGTGCCTCTCTCTGAAATAGAAAAGAGGCTCGTGGGCCAGGGCTGGAAGAGCGGCTGGCTTCTCGCTGTCAGAGAAATTACCAACGCTTCAAATGAGAGAACTACGATCACCTCGATCCTCCCGAGGACTGCAGTAAGCCATACCGCCACTCTAATATTTCCACGTCGGAATCGCCAGGATGGCGCTTGCCTCATGGCCAATTTCAACTCGATTCCGTTGGATTTTTGTGCCCGTCAGCTTTTGGGTGGAACCCACCTTACGCTTAGTCTGATGAAGCAACTGCCAATCTTTGATCCCTCCTATTACACTGAACCCCGCCTCGCCTTCATCACCCCGAAGGTGCTGGAACTCACCTATACCTCGCACAGCCTCGCCCCCTTCGCCCGTGATCTGGGCCATTACGGCCCGCCCTTCGCCTGGGACGAGGATCGACGCGCCCACCTGCGCGCCGATCTCGACGCTTTCTACGCCCGCGCTTATGGCCTGACCCGCGACGAGCTGCGTTACATCCTCGACCCCGCCGACGTGAAGGGCCCCGACTACCCTTCGGAGACCTTCCGCGTCCTGAAGGAAAAGGAAATCCGCCAGCACGGCGAATACCGCACCCGCCGCCTCGTCCTCGCCGCTTGGGACCGGATGGAAGCGGATGGCACCTTCGTCGAACTTAGCCTCGCTGACGCTGTTGGGACGCCCGTCCCGCAACCCATCCAACTCCCGCCACTTGAGCAAATTCCCGCTGACGTCTGGGCATGGCCGCAAGGTATCGATGAGCGTGACCGCGTCCGTACCCAGCTTCGGGCGCTGGTCGGCATTTTGCCGAAGCCCTCCGACGTCCGCCGTGTGCGTCTCGCGACGCTGGCCTGCTTACAACCGAGCCTACTCGACGGCTTCCTCTCTGATGCAGATCGCCAGGAGTGGCGACGGATCGTGGCGCATCCGTCCGGCGTGACGCAATTGGAGCCGCCAACCAACGCGGCGTGGGGCGCGGCCTTCAACGAGCTTGTGTCGTCGGCCGTTCTGGATGTGTCGCCGAACGGAGACGAATGGAGCGCGGGCCAGAGGCTCGACCAATCAACCTTGAACGTTGACAACCCGGCAGTCGGACGGGCGCTGTTCGCGTGGTCGAGGCTTCAGGCCGTCGATCTGGAACAGGGATTGACGCGGGTGTCGGCCAACATCCTCCCATTCATTCAGGAGGGCCGCCTTGCAGCCTGATTTTTTCCAGCGAGAAGAGATCGAGTTCACCATGCCGAAAGGCCAGCATGGGCCTCGGCTATGGGTCAGGCGAATTGCCCTCTGGCAGGATGCCTCAACGCTGCTTCGTGACATTTCGCTGCGCCCGGGCGTCAACATTATCTGGTCGCCCGATCTTTCGACCAATGGCAAGGGCGCCACACCGCATGGGAGCGGGAAGTCGACGTTCTGCCGCCTGATCCGTTATTGCCTCGGGGAGCGGCATTTTTCCAACGAAGACCAGCGCCCGCTGATGCAACAAAAACTGCCCGACGGGTTTGTCGGCGCTGAGATCATGATCGACGGCGAATGTTGGATTGTGACCCGTCCGATCGGCATGAACCTGCCGTCGCGCTCCGTGCGCGCTGATCGCATCGAAGATTCGTTCGACCAGCTGCTGGTCGTAACCTATCCACCGACGATAGCCCCCGTGATTTCTGATCGGTTCTGCACCGACTATCGCGAACAGGTGCCAGACAATCTCAGAGCGGACCAGGTTTGGGACGTACTGCTCGCATGGCTCGCCCGCGATCAGGAGTGCCGACTGGATGATGTGTTCGACTGGCGATCAAAACGGTCTGGGTCGGGGTCACCCGCGCAGGAGCTCTCTCTCGACGCAAAGCTTGCGGTCGTTCGGCTCGCCATTGGGGCGCTGTCGGCCGCTGAAGTTTTGGCCAACGCTCAAGTCAGATCGTTCGCGCGGGGGCGCGATGATCTCAAGCAGAAACTCAATCACCTTGATTGGTTCCAAAGACATCGCTTCGAAGAATTGTGCGAGGGGCTTTCCTTGCCGAAAGATCGCGATCCTTCAGACGAAACCGTCAGAATGGAGTTGATCGACAAAGCCAACGAAGAATTGGCGAAGGCAACCGGCGCGACTCACGCGAAGGGTCAATCGTCGGGGGTGGACTTGCAGGCAAAAAGAAAGCGGCTCCAAGCTGAAAGGAACAAGGCCTTCGAAAAGCAGGCGAACGCCCAAGCCCTACATACGGCGCTTCCAGTGCAAATTTCCGCCGCGCGGGCGGAACAGGGTACAGAACAAGCTCGTCTGGAAAGTGGCGTAGTCGTCAGATGCTCTATCTGTCAGGTCAACATCGATGATGTGCTCGCGAAGGGATGTAAAATCTCTCTCGAACGGTGTGACCTTGATGCGGTTCGAAATCGCATAAAACTTGCGGAACAGAATATGGCCGAGCTGATCAAGCAACAAGCTGCCCTTCCCAAAACGATTGAAAATCTCGGATCAGAGATTGCGCGTGTCGATCAGGAGTTGGAGGCCGTCGATAAGGAATTTGAGCGCCTTGAAAAGCAACTGTCCGAGACCAACGGAAAGGTCAGCGCAGCACGCGAGCTTGTAAGAGAGGCGAATTGGTTTGACCGTCAGATGGTTAAACGAGACGCGGAGATCAGACGTCTCGATGCGGTTGAAAACAAAATTGAAGGCCTGCGCGAATCCATCAAGCTGGAACAGGAGCGAGTAACGGCAGCAATCGGTGACCTGGAAATCGTATTTCAGCAGCTCGTAGCCAGCTTGATGCCCAAGGGGTGTTCGGGGAAAATCCGCTTGGACGGAAATGGTCTTCACACAGATATTCTCCTCGACCGAGGCGTCGGCCTGTCTACGGCTGCGGTTGAGTCGTTCAAAATCGTAGCATTCGACTTGGCTGCAATGATCCTTTCTGTGAATGGCAAGGCGAGGATGCCATCCTTGCTCATACATGACAGCCCGCGCGAAGCGGATCTGGATGCCGATATATACTCGAACCTCTTTGATTTCGTTTTGAGCCTCGAAGGAAAGGCAAGCCCTCCGCCCTTCCAGTATATCGTCACCACGACGACAGCCCCTTCGCAGCAGGCGCGTGCTCACGAAGCGATGCGTTTGCAGCTCTCGTCCACACCACCTGAGGCGCGGTTGTTTGCGATGGACTTCTGATGATCGAAAGCCCTCAATCCTTCATTGTCTCAACCGAGTGCAGCAAGGCCGCTGAGCAGCATGGCTTTCGGCGTCGGCTTGGTGAGACCGATGGGTGGGCGGCGTTTCAGTCGACGACGGCGCAGGGAACGATCTGGCTGGCTGCCGAAGGTCCGGCTGGCCCATGGTTCCTCGCGCTCGACCATGGAGGCGTGATCAGGGAGATGGGCCTGGCAGCCGACCCGCTGCAAGGCCCCGGCCTATCGCGCTTCCGGTTTGGGGCAATGCGGGAACTCTATTCGATCCTGCCTCGGATTTACCGGCTTGCCGCAAGCCTTCCGGATGCGCCCCTTCGCACGTTCCAGACAAAAGTACAGGGGCTCCCCAAAACAACCGAGACCGAGCGTCTTGTCGTGCAGCGTATTGGGCAGGACATTTTTCGCACCAGCCTCCTGGAATACTGGAACGGTCAATGCTCGCTCACTGGCATCACCGACCCAGCGCTCTTGCGCGCCTCCCACATCATTCCTTGGAAGGATTGTTCCTGCGATGCCGAACGGCTCGACGTGCACAATGGTCTGCTTCTCTCGGCCCTATGGGATGCCGCCTTCGACCGCGGCCTCGTCACCTTCCACGACGACGGACGCCCAGAGTTCTCCCCTGCTCTAAGCGAAGCGTCCCGCGCGGAACTGCGATGGCGTGAACCAATTCCGTTGACGCCGCAGCACAGGGAAAAGCTCGCCTGGCACAGAACGAATCACTTCAACAAAACGGACGTCTCCTAAGAAGAAAGCGCCCGTGAATGACCCAACGGCAATGACCTTGGATTATTGGGAATTAGGGCAGAAATGATCTGACAACTCTGCAGCGGCCGGTCTTTACGTGGCTTTTGAGCAGCCATACCAGACTGAGGTCGTTTTGAAGTAGAATCTCGATCGACAAGCAGCAGTAAGGCAAACTAACTTGGCGTTTACGCCCGAAGACCTAATTGCCGCTCATCCCTGGCGCAAAGCAGTCTTTACGTCCTATGCGCTCAGCTTGTCGTTCTTCGAATCCGTCGTCCTCGATAACCTCGTCCGCGGCGGCAGCAAGGAAGCCCTGATCCTCGCAGACCTTCAGGGCGTGCGCGCCGGGCTTTCGGAGCAAGGAGCACAGCGAGTCGGGCGGGACTACGAGCTCGAACCTGTCGCCGTTACAACCGGCGCCTTTCACCCCAAACTAACAGCGCTGTTTGGCGAGGACGACTGCCACCTCGTCGTGGGTTCGGGGAATCTCACTTTCAACGGCTGGGGCGGCAACTTTGAGCTCGCCGAGCACCTTCACCCTTCCTTCGCCGCTGATGCATTCGACGATGCGGCCCAATTTTTCAGGAGCTTGGCCGAAAGCCCCAAAGTCGCGCATGGCCTCAGCGACAGCTGCCTTGCCCTCAGCGAGGATCTTTCCCGAGCCGCGGCAAGGAAGCCGCACAGCGGCGAGATCCGGATCCTTCACAGCCTCGATGGGGCGATCGGCGCCCGGCTAACTGAGTTTGCAGAAGAGCCTGGCGGCGCCCTGCACCTCTCAGTCGCCGCGCCCTTCTGGGACTCCGGCGCGGCGATCGACCGCCTCTGCCAGCGCCTTGGCCTGGACGCCGTCCACCTCCACGTCCATTCCGGCGGATCGGTCTTGGGCCAGGTAGGATCGAACTGGCTGACCTCCCCGCAGGTTGAGGTGATTCCCATCACCATCTCAGAGCTTTCGGCAGGTGACGACCACAAGCTGCACGCCAAAACCTCCGAGATTCTCTGCCGGGACGGTCGACTCATCATGTCCGGAAGCGCCAATGCAACGTCGGCAGCGCTCTCACCTGGGCCGTCATTCAGTCCTTTGATACGTGTCATCATCTTCTCCTGATGTGACGGCTGAATGGGGCGCAATCAAATTGCGCCCCATTGCCCTACCCGATCGCGCCGCCGCTCTGGGCGTGCCGCGGTAGTCAGTTCTTGGTTGCCAACACGTCGTCCAAGGGTGTGCCGAGCCTGTAGAAACGGGACAGAGTCCGGGCAGCGCGCTGATCCTCGGCCACCCACAGGAGACAGCTGGTGTAGATATGCGCTCCTTCCGGCAGCGTCGGATGGCCGGTGACCACGCCGCCCAGCGCCAAAGCGCCGTGATGCTCGGTCAGGTACCACCAGTCGAGCTTGGGGGCTGCCTTGAGTTCCTCCGGGCTCGGCTCTTCGCCGCGTTCGAGGCGGGTGAGCGCTGCTGTGGCGTCACGCAGACGCTCAAGTATCTTGGGATCATGAGGCATCGTTGATCTCCCGAGACTGTTTTGACGCGGGGAGCGGCGCAGCGCTCAGGCTGCTTCCGGCACCTTGAATCGGATAACGTTGGTAAGATCGAGTCTCCCTTCCGATTCTTCGGGAGCGATCTTGAGCGCGCGCCGACGGTCCAGCGCATTCTTCTCGACCAGTTTCTGGACCGCCGTTTCGGCCAGTTTGCTGTCCGGGAAGAGATAGTGCTTCAGCACACGTGTGGCGTTTTCCAAGCTGTGCCCGGTGACCGCGATGATCTCGGGTACCGTCGCGCCGGCGCGCGCGAGTTCGTAGACCGCCGTGCGTCGCAGGTCGTGGAACCAAAGGTCATAGAGCTCAGCCGCATCGGCAATCTCCCGGAAAACCCGGTTGAAGTGCCGGAGCTTATAAGGCCGATCACGTTTTTCATCATAGACGATGTGGCCCGACTTGTGCCGTGGTGCCTTTGCGAGCCTGGCCACCAGCTCGGGCGTCACCGGTACCTGGATGCGCGCGCCGGTCTTCTGCTGGATGATCTTGAAACATCCGTTCTCGTACTGATCCCAGCAGAGCGCCACCATGTCGGCGCGGCGTTGGCCGATCACCGCAGCGATCTCCACGCCCAGCGCCAGGGAAGGTCTGCCAGCCTTGTCAGCGGCCGTCACGAAGCCTTCGATCTCTCCGGGTTCCCACTTGCGCAGGCGTAACTCGGGCGACTTCAGCTTCAGCTTCAGCGCTGGGTTCGTTTCGATCTCCTCCTTGTCGACCGCATAGCTGAGAATCCGCCGCAGCGATGCCATCACGTTCTTGGCGCGCGCATAACTGCGATAGCCTTCATCGTCCGTCTCGCAGAGGTTTTCGTAGAAGTCACGGCAATGGCCGCGGGTGACGCGTTTGACGGGGATGTGATCGAGCGCTTCCGACCACTTGAGCACGACACGCCAGCCGTATTCGTAGGTCCCCTTCTGGGTCGACTCGGCGAGACCGGTATAGTCGCCGGTGTTCTTGAAGACCTTAATGAGGTAGGGCAACGTGCCGGGGGCCGTCGCCATCTCACCCATGCCGCCGTGGCGTTTGCGTTCGAGCTTGGCGTTCCATTCTTCCGCTTCCAGACAGGCCTGGAAATAGGCACTGCCATCGCCGCAGCGCGCATCATGCTTGGCGGCCAGGCGTACTTGGCGCGGCAGGCCGTAGCGCTCGGCATCGGCTTTGCGCGGAACCCAGTAGTAGTAGACCCGAGTCTCACCGTGCTTGTTCGTCTTACGCCTGGTCTTCAGATAGCGCGGTCTATCGGCCATTGTGGCGCTTCGCTTTGAACGAGACATTTCTCAGCTTCTTTCTGCTGGCTTCGCGGGAGTAGGGATCGGTGGGTGCGGCGGCGAACCCGAAGTGGCCGGCAAGCCAGGCCTGCACGGCCTCGCGGTGCCAGCCACGGAGCAGTGGGCTGCGTCGTGGAAAGCCGCGTTGCTCGAGTGCCGCGCGCTTGCGGTAAAAGGTCGAAGTCCCGCAGCCCAGCAGCTTGGCGACTTCGCTGGCGCGCAGTACGCAGGGCGCAAGGCTGGGTTGGCCAGCAGGGGTGTTCGGCGTCTCCATGGTGTAGAGGTGGGTTCGTCCAAGCGCATTGGGCCCTTGGCTTTGCGTAATTTTCTCTTTTCGGCAGAAAGATCAGAAAATCACATAGAATCAATATATTACCGAAGGTTGCGGACGACGTCATAAGTGCCGGCGATCGCCTTGCGGTGGGATTTCCGAGTGTTGGCGCAGGACGGCCGGTCCGGGCAGAGCTAGGGAAAGTCATGGTCGTGGTGTCCTCCTTGGACGTGGTGAACAACGGATGTTTCACCGTCGTTTCTCTTGTACGGCCGGGCCGGCGGACTTGTCTGTTGTGAGGCGGCTGGACCGCTTGGTGCCGGATGTGTTGTCGCGCGCTGTGTTACCGCTGGCGTTGAGCCTTCGCCGGCGAGCCGAATACAAAAGCGATGGCGAACAGGGTTCACGAAAGAAATCCGTCAAGGCTTCGACCCAGGCGGTCGGCCAGTGGCGCCGTTTGGCCAGGGTGGCAGGGGCCTGAGGACCACGCTCCGGGGCGCTGGTGATGGGCATTTGATAGGCGAGGGCTGCGGCACCGTTGTCGCGGGTTGCGGCGATCATCCAGGGCTGTTCGCAGCGCTGTAAAGTGGACGTGGTTGCCCCAGGGCAGGTCTCGAGGACGATGACCAGCGCCCGCTGACGTTGTGCAACGACTGGTGCGAGAAGACGCCCGCCGGCCGAGTGGCCGCGCAGCTTGATACTGCGTGCAAACGAGAGATGGGCGCCGAGGCGGGCGGTCAGGCGCCGGCTCGAGCCGACGTAGTAGCGCACGAAATCGGACTCAAAAGAGGCCAGCGCGTAGACCGTAGGAGCAACCGGAGGACGGGCCAGTGCGCCGGCCAGATCGAGGTACCAAAGTTCAAGGTCACGGTTCGTCGTGCAATAGAGGATCATCGTTGCGCCTCCGCTGGGACAAGCAAGAAGGCTTCTGATGAAAAATCATGGTAAATAAATAGTCAAGAAAAATTTCGATAAATTCCAAATAAAATATAATAAAATTTGATCTATTATTTCTAATTTCGTGAACCATGAAGAATAAACCTGAAGTACGCGTGTAAAGGATGCCTTCTTTTTCGAGGGTGGCCAATAAAAGATGCCAGCCGCGGCCGGGGCCGGCGCGAGCCGCGCCCGCGGTTTTGCGCGGCAGACGTTGGTTAAGCCCGATTAATACAGTTGGCGGGCCAGGGCCCGTCCCACCAAAATTACAGAGAGCCTTCACGAGGGATCGGCCAAGCGCTGACGTCGTCTGTGATCCCGCTGCACCTTCTTTTACCGACTGTATGGCATTTACCGACTGTGTGGCCGGTAGCCGTAGCAGCAATGCTTCAGAAGTGATATCCCGCGATCCTCCCTTCCGCTTATTCCGACACGAGAGCGCCTGAAACGCCGTATCGCGCGGCTCCTCGGATCCGCAGATCGCCACGGCTTTGTCGGTTGTTCTTAACACCGCCCTGCCTTGCAAGGGCCATGATGCAATCCTCGAACCCACTTCTCTGGCATGTCAAAGCCGAGGAGTACTTTCCAATGGCCGTCATGCCCGATCACCCCAAAGCCAGCCGCTACAGCCCACCGGCAAAAAACCCTCATGTGAGGCCGCATCAGCTCGATTATGAGTGGGTCGTCACCCATGACATAAAGGACTTCTGCGACATCATCGAAAACACAAGAGTAAAGGGAAAGGCGTTCTTTGCCTGCTTCGATCCGAGCGATGCAGTGCTTGATGAGGCCGCCAAAGGGCAGGCCTGGGTGCGCGATGGTTTCAAGCGGTGCAAGCTGCGCCTGCCCTCCAGGGCCAACTGCCCCTGCCAACTCATTCTCTGGGCCCGCGTAATCAAGCTGGCCGACCGCCGGCGCAAGGTGGTGCTGCCATCGAGCTTCGACGAGGAGACCCGTCTCTGCGCTGAGCTGGTTCAGGAAGTGAAGGAACGACTCGCCTCGCAGAGTGTCGCTGAAATCCGGCGTGCCACGGATATCCCCCGCGCCCAGATCGCGCCGATCTGCGCTCATATGATTGCGGAGAACCGCGATCAGCTGGCAATGTCGAACGCCGCGCCTCAGGTAATTGCGGTAGACCCCGTCGCCGGTGCGCGCAATCGGCGTGAGAAGCGCGCATTGCTGACCATGGCGGCCAGCGATCACGAGCTGAAGCTCCACTTCTTCCTAGAAATGATCGATATGTCGCGCGGCAAGCGGCCGTTTACCACCGGTAGTCACGTGGTGCGCGACGTGGCGGGCGTTTTGCTGACCATGCCCAACCCTGAAGCCCTGCTGGCCATCACGATGGACGGTGAGCCGGTGGTGGCAGCGGTGATGACGCTGGCGCTTGAGGTTGCGGCCAAGCAAAACCCGGTTTTTAAGAAGGTTCGCCTCGTGCGCGATCGCTGGCATGTCAAGAACCATGCAGTCGTGCCGATGCGCAAGGCGCGCTTGGCCGCGCTGCGTAAGCTCAACAAGGAGATCCCTGAAGAAAAGAAATTGATCGAGCTGTTGAACTCGGCTCGCTATGTGCTCGAGGACGCACCCTGGGACGACCTTGACGGGGATCCCAAAACCATCCAGGCGGCTGGCAGGGGCAAACTGTCCAGCAAGAAGGTGCGGAGCAAGACGCAGGAAGAGCGCCGGAAGAAGCGCCAGGCGCAGCGCCGCCTGCTGAAGCGGGTTTTCAAACACTTTCCCGAGCTTAAGCCGGTTTACGAAGCCTATACCCGCCTACGTCAGTTCTATGTGCTGTCGGACCGCCAGCAGGCTGAAGCCGAACTCGATCAATGGCTGAAGGATCTCAAAGGACCACTGCGGCGCCGTTTTCAGGAAGTGGTGAAATATCTGAAAAACGGACGTGAGCATATTCTCAACTATTTCGACATGAAGGCCGAGACGCTCGTTCGTTTCGGGGAGGCCTTCTCTCTCACCAGCGGTCTGGCCGAGTCGCTGAACCGGGAGATCAGAAAACGCCACCGCCCGGCGCGCGCTGCTTCGCTGGATCAGCTGCGGGCGCAGATGATTGCCGCTTTCAGCTATGGCACGGTCGGCCCCCGCGAGGAACTGAAGCGTGAGAAACGGGCAACTCGCGAACGCAAGCGCGCAGAGTGTAAAGTCAATGCCGAGACGCGGCCGGCTGGTGAAGCTTCTCCGCGCAGCCAGACAACCTGCGCTGATCCAGAGACGCCCTCCTCAGGGCGCTGCGAGGCTGCGCTCTTGGCCACTGGCATAGTAACGCGCGACGGCCCCCAGTTCGGGCAGCAACTGGCGGGCGTAGAGCGCCGGCATGGCGGGGCTCCGCCAACCGCCGGCGAGCTGCACGGCGACGAGGGATTGGCCGTCGCCCACCAGGTCGAGCGTCATGCCGAGGCGGGTCGAGTGAGCTGAGATCTGTCCTGCGTCAATCCCCGCCCGCCTGGCCAGCGCCTTGAAGCGGCGGGCGATCGTCTGGGGTCGGAGGTCATTGCCGAGCCGATACCCCGCGATCACCCGCCGGAAGAGCGTCCCCTCACTGATCCGTCCGGCGACGAGGTAATCGCTGAGGGCGACCCGCGTCGCGGGAGCGAGCCAGGCCAGGCGGCCCTCGCCTGATGGGTCGTTCTTTGCGCGGCGGATAAGAACCTGCGCGCCGCCCTTGGGCGCTTGCCAGATGACGTCCGCCACGGTGAGGCGGGTGAGTTCGCTGCGGCGGGCCAGGCTATCGCGTGCCACCAAGAGCAAGGCACGGTCGCGCCGGTCGATGAGGCTGTCACCGAGGCCTGTGAGCAGTCGTTCGATCTCGCCGCGGCGCAGCGGCGCCCGCCGTCTTGCCGGTCGGATCTCCCGGCGCCGGGTGAGGGCGCGCCAGGCGAGGCGCACCTCGGGACTGTCGACCGGATTGGCGAGCCCGAAGGCGCGGTGCAGGTGGGAAAGGCTCGCCAGATGCCGGCGAATGGTGCCGGGACAATGGGTGGGAGCGAGCGAGTCGATGTAAGCGCAGACAGTATCGGGCGCTGCCGGCAAGGTCATCTTTCTCTCTTGGCGGCACCAGTTGCTGAAGAGGCGCCAGTCGGAGGCGAGTCCGCGCCGCGTGCGCACGGCATAGGCCGGAGCGATCCGCTCGAGGTAGGCGCGCACCGCCTCGTCGGATCCGGCAGGTGACAGACCACGGATGGGAAACACCGAGACGTTTTTACCAAGCGCCGCCAAGCCAGGAATTGCGGGCACGGGAATACCCTCCGGAGATCGGTATTCTCTCATTAGAGATCTCTAAAGGTAGACCTCTCGCCCTTGGGGTCGGAAGGGGGAAAATTAGGGCGTTGCGTCACGCTCTCGATTGGAACCCCGGGCACTTGACATCGGCAGCGGTGTTCAGTAAATTCTAATAACACGACTAATTCGTATTATTAGAATTTCAATAGAGGCAGCAAACCTTGAAAGTCACATCGTCGCAGTTTATCCGCAGCGTCGGTCTGTATCAGGATCAGGCCCAGATCGAGCCGGTGATCGTCATGAAACGAAAGCGCGCCCACACGGTGCTGTTATCGGCTGAGGAATATCGGCGGCTGCGGCGGCGCGCGCGGATCGTGCAGCGCACTGAGGAGATGAGCGACGCCGATATCGAAGCGATCGGCCGGGCAGAGGTTCCGTCAGGCCACGAAGATCTGAACCTGGAGCTGGATTGATCGGGCGGTGAGGTTCCCCAAACCGGAGCCGGGCCTAGTCATTCGCTACGCTTACCTGTGGTACGAAGAGGCGCAGGCGGGTCAGGAGGAAGGCACAAAGGATCGTCCCTGCGCGATCGTTCTGGCTGTGGAAGCGTCCGAGGGGGAAACCGTTGTGACCGTTGCCCCGGTCACCCATACCCCACCGACAGCGCCCGGTGTCGCCGTGGAGATCCCTCTGGCCACGAAAAGGCGGCTTGGGTTGGACGACGACCGTTCCTGGGTGGTGATCAGCGAGACCAACCGCTTCGTCTGGCCGGGCCCGGATCTCAGGCCGATTCAGGGCAGGCGCGATGGAGCGGTTGCCTATGGCTTTCTGCCGCCGAAACTCTTTGGGCAGATACGCGACCGGCTCGTAGCTTTCTATCGGGCCAAGAAGCATAGCGTCACGCCGCGCACGGAATGATCCGTGGTATGCTTTCCCGAGAAGCCGGATAGCCGCCGCCGGAAACTTCAACCCCCTTCCGGGTTGGCGTTCCGTTTAGTGTTTCGGGCCTGGATACTCTTCCGGTTAACCGCTATCCAAAGCGTTTTCTGCCAAGGCGTTTCCTGACGGCAGTTCTGCCATCGGGCTGCTTCATGACGGGATCGTTCCTGTCCTCGTGATCGGCGGCTTGCCGCCAAGACTGTGGGTAACGTCATGCGCATTGCGGTTCTCAGCGACCTCCATCTCGAATTCGGCGACTTTACAGCGGTTGATGTGAAAGCCGATGTCTTCGTGCTCGCGGGCGATATATCGAAGTCTGCCGCTGGGCTGCTTTGGGCGCGCCAGCTCTTCCCACCGGAGCGCACAGTCTGCATCGCGGGTAACCATGAGTTTTACGGGGCGGAATATCATGCCGTGATCGCAGCCTGCCGTGCTGCGGCAGTCGAAACCGGCCAGCACTTTCTCGAGAATGACAGCATCGTGGTCGGCGGTGTTCGCTTTGTCGGCGCGATCCTCTGGGCCGACTTCAGGCTCAATGGCGACAGCGATCGCCAGTACGATGCCATGGACATGGCAGGACGGATGATCAATGACTTCCGTATGATCACGATCGTCGGCCCCGAAGAAGAACGACGCAGGTTCCAGCCTAGCGATGCCCTCTTTCTGCATGAACAGTCGCGGGCGTTTCTGGAAGCCGAACTGGCCAAACCGTTTGGTGGAGAGACAGTCGTCATCACGCATTTTCTGCCGTCGCGCCAGTCGATCTCGGAGAGGTTCAAGGGCGATCCGTTGAATCCCTACTTCTGTTCGG
The DNA here is from genome assembly GCF_011683915.1 of Pelagibius litoralis. Lineage (GTDB taxonomy): Bacteria > Pseudomonadota > Alphaproteobacteria > Kiloniellales > Kiloniellaceae > Pelagibius > Pelagibius litoralis. The sequence continues at coordinate 29,071 of NZ_JAAQPH010000020.1, read as the reverse complement.
ATCTGATGGCGCTGATCGAAGAGCGGCAGCCGGCACTCTGGATCCACGGGCATACCCATGACAGCTGCGATTACCGCATCGGCAGGACGCGGGTTGTCTGCAATCCGCGCGGCTACTTTCCGAGAGAACTCAATCCCGCATTCGATCCCGGACTGGTGATCGAGGTGTAACGGATGACTGCATCGACTTCGACCTCGCTGTCATCGTCCATCACCACTTCGAAGCGGTTCTTACTGCGGCGAATGACCTGAATGTGACCCAGTGCACCCTCTGCAGCCATCAGTATAACGGACTGTCCGGAATCAAATCGGACGGTCGCCGCAGAGAGGTCATCGCCCGTCAGCTTCAGCTTCTCCATGATGATCTTTTTTAGGACGACCGTCATGGAGTGACTTGATCCTCAAAAACTCACGTTTAGCTTGGACGAGTTTCAAGTGGCAGCCAGGATCACTTTTCGAATCACCCGCCAGGGTGATCCGGTCTCCGCGAATGCGAATGATGCCGGAAGAGCTCTACGCCTTCCTAGTGATAGCCGGCTCTTGCCCGCCGCTCCAGACGAAGGACCAGGTATCGCCCTGACGAATATTCTGGACGATGTGTGGGCGAAAGGCCGCTAGGCAGCTGCCCCCTTCTTTCCGTGCAGAGGGATAGATCACACCCTGGCTGCCGCTCTGAAACAGCTCTGCTGCGAGTGCCTGCCCGGCGGGATAGCCCTTATCGGGATCGGGGTCGAGAACCGCCTTTCCCTCGTAACTGGCCAGGTCATGAAACCGCACCGTGAAGCCGGCAATCAGCTCGCAGTAGGCCGTGATGTTCTCATAGATGCCTGTAGCATCCAGCTCCCTCGTCAGATGCCAGGCGACCTCCGACTGTGCGGTCTCGACGGCATTCGGGCCCCAGGTCGCATACCAAGCGCCCCGCTCCGGCCGGTTGAACCTGTTTCCGCTGGCACGGGTATAGCAGAAGGCCGCGTTGACGTAGCTCCAGCCAAAGCCGTGTCGTTCGCTCAGGAGCTCATCAGGATGAACGCCACCCGGGACCGGGGTAGTGAGTCGCCTTCTGGGTGACGTCAAGCCCTCGAGCTCTTCCAGGTAAGCCAAGTCGCCGTCATCATCGGCCAGGGGTTTCAAAGCCGGTTCACTGATATAGGCCGTGGAAATCAATCGGATCGTGTCAGGTTCGGCGAACTGAACGATTGGCAAGCCACTGGCGGAGATCACACCCCGCCTCGAAGCGCATCTATGTGCTGACGAACAGCCATCATGGCCGGAATGCCGCCGGCGGTCATCACATCGACAGGGCTGCGCCCGCCAAAGCCCGCTCCGCTGTTTGCCGTCTTTGGCCAGCCATAGGTCAGCGGTCCATTGAAAAGCAGCCTCAGGCCTTTATAGAGGCCGAGCAGCAAGCTCGCGCGTGTGACCTTGTCCTGGTCCAGCTTGCCCCTGAATGTGCCGGCCTTCATCCGGCCCCAAGTCGCCATGGGAACATCGAACAATGCGGCAGCCTCCTGATTGGACAGCTGCCAGGCCTCCGCGGTGCGGACGACCGCTTTCACCACGGCATCGATCCTGTCTTGCTCATTGAGCGGCATCAAAGCTTGACGCCCAGCCTCGGTGACATCAATGACCATAATACAAATCCTCTTATGATTGTGATTAACATATCATATGAGGTGGGCTTTTGTCAAACATAGGGCGTCACACCGGCTGTGGCGTCTCACATAAAGGCTCAAAACCACAAGAAATAGACAATGGATCGAAAGAGAGTTTGCGAGCCCTAAGTGATTGATTGTTCGCACTATAAAAAAAGGGCTTCTTAGGAACACTTTGTGGGGGACCAGAATCCTACAGCTAAGAGCATTGTGGGTGCTGACGACAGCGGCGCCCAACTTTCGTCAGGTTGACAGAATTTCAAGCTCATAATTTGGATGTCGTAGGTTCAAATCCTGCCCCCGCAACCAACGGAAATTGCGATCCCGCAGTTCCAGACCCGCCACGGCCTCCCGTGGCGGGTTTTTGGTTTGCGGAGACGAACTCCAGGAAGCCGGCGAGGAGGCTTCGCTGACCGTCACCTTGGTGCGGATCCCCGCCTTGGTGAGCAGTGAGCCGATGGCCTCGGCCGTCTCCTTGTTGGCACCGTCCACGTCGAGAGTAACGTCGAGCCCGTCCGGATAACCAGCCTCAGCCAGCAGGGTCTTGGCCCTGTCGAGGTCGTAGGCATAAGCCGGAAGGTTCTTGTTCTTGCCGAAGGCGTCGGGACTGAGGATACCGTCGATTAATGTCGCCTTGCCATCGAGGATCTTGTCGACGATCAACTCGCGGTCCAGTGCATGGGCCATGGCGTGGCGTACGCGCACGTCGTCGAAAGGCGCGACCTGGTTGTTGAGAGCGATGAAGGTGGAACGCGTGCCATTGACCGCCATCACCTGCGTGCCCGGATTGTTTTCGACCTGCTTGACGTTGTGGGTCGGTAGGGAATTGATAATATGGACATCGCCGGCGAGGAGCGCGGCGACACGCGAGGCGTTCTCCGGAATGACCTTGAAGATCACGCGGTCAACGCAGGCTTTGCCTACAGGTGCGATGTCGGTGGCGCCGCCATAGTAGCCGTCATAGCGCTCCATGATGACCGAATCGCCGCGGCGCCAGTCGATCAGCTTAAAGGGACCGGTACCGTTCACCGCACCGGCCATGCCTTCGGTGCCGACCTTCTCGACGTGCGCCTTCGACACGATTTCCTGGAATGGCAGCATGGCCGGCAGGATCGGCCAGGGCTCTTTCAGGATCATATGCACCGTGTGATCGTCTATGACGTTGATCTCTTTCAAAGGTCCCAGAAGGCTCTTGCGCGGGCTGGTCTGCCCGCCCATGGCGCCGTCCTGGATCAGGCGGTCAAAGGTGAACTTGATGTCCTCGGCAGTCATCGCGCTGCCGTCATGGAAGGTCACGCCCTGGCGCAGCTTGAACTCGTAGGTGGTCGGGTTGACGGCGGACCACGACTCCGCCAGTTCGGGCACGACATTCATGGCCGAGTCGCGGGTGAGCAGGCCGTCGGACATGTTGCGGATGATGGTTTCTGTTTCTCGATTGCGGTGGTTGGCCGGATCGAGGGTCAGCGCATCGGCGGTGAAACCGACCCGCAGTTCCGCAGCGTTGGCGCTGGCCAATGGCAGCGCGATCATGGCCGCGGCGCCCAAGGCGATCCATTTAACTTTCATGTGACAGCCTCCTCTATTTTTTAAATCGTTTCCCTTTGGCTGGGTGCGTTGTTCTTCTTGGTGTCGCTCCAGCACATTCACGGTAGGTATGGCTGCAACTACTATGCCACCAATGCTGCTATGCATTTATCTTGTTGATTCTTAGTACGTATTTCGAAGGTAGAGCTTACTGATCGAAGCGGCGAAACTTAAGCGCCTGGATTTCCTGCGCGAATTTAGCGCTGGGCTGCGCGGTATTCACGCTCCGATTCTGCGCCTTCAAAGAGCAGAAGTTCTTTTTTTGCGAACTATGCCCTTGGATCTCTGAGCCAGCTTCAGGAAGACTTGCCAAATGTCAGGTCATGGCGTTCAACCGTCTAGCCGGCTGCCACCATTGGACGACCGGTTGACGACTCGAAAGTTGACGTTTGCGCCAGTGATAATGAATTGCAGAGACGAGTTGCCTAGGGCCATTTGAATTGGTCTCAGATCGGCCAGTAGCCGCCGTTTATCGTGCTCTTAGGAAAGGTCTGATCATGGATCAGAAAGCGGCCCTTCGCATAGCGTCGCGCACGGCGGGGCGCAGCCATTCGAACCTCCAAATGGGCTTGCACCAACATCGCAATGTTCTATTATTGTTCTCCAATTGGGAAGTCACGTATGGCCGGATTCAGACTGATCTGCGAAGTTCATCTCGTGCTGTTCCAAGGCGATGCGGTCTTGATGCTGCGGCGGTTCAATACGGGATACGAAGATGGGAAGTACAGTTTGGTCGCCGGCCATGTGGAGGGTAGCGAGCCGTCCGTACCCGGGAGGGACTCAAGGTTGACGTTCCCGGCGAAGAGGTCGGATCCGAGCTAGCCGACATCCTGATCTATGTTTGTGCGGTGGCAAACCGGTACGACCTTGACCTGGAGGCGTCCTTTCGAGCGAAGGAAGATGTGAACAAGAGACGTATCTGGACGGAGTCCTAGGGGATTATCATTGTGGTCTTTTTCGGCTGTTGGCGGGGGGCAACCTGCCTCCTGCCCCTTGTTGGCTGAGAACCGCCGTTTCGCGAGTTGTCCGGTAACTCGCATGGCGGTCGAGACAGTATCCAGACACCCCGATTGAAGGCACTCAAGATTTGCACAGTGTCGCTAGCGCTCTGAGGTCGATACACTAGGTTTGCGCCGGGCCGGCACCAGCTTGCCGACGGATAGCGGACAGTATCGACGGCGCCAACTCAATTAGGTTCTTTAGGAGAGGCTCGAATCAAGTGACCTCCAAGGACGGGAACAAAGAGCTAGACGATGCACGCCGCCTCGCGATCGAAATCGCGGTCGAAGCCGGTGTGATCATCCAGTCATGGCGTCACAAGATCGTGACGCGCTTCAAGTCGGACGGGACGGAGGTAACGCAGGCGGACACCGAGGCCGAGACCCACATCCGCAAACGGCTTGAAGCCGCATATGCCGGCGCGCCGGTGCTTGGAGAGGAGTTTGGCGGAGAGGCGAAGCCCGCACTTGGCGATCAGTGGGTCGTCGATCCGCTCGACGGCACGACGCCGTTCTCGGTCGGCTCACCGATGTACGGAACGCTGATCGCCCTGCTTCGCGACGGGGAGCCCGTCGTCGGAGTGATCCATCTCCCAGCTCTTGGAGAGACGATCTCCGCTGCCGTGGGCTGCGGCTGCTGGTTGGAGATCGATGACGAGCCGCCTGTCCGGGTTCGGGTCAGCGAGGTGGTGCAACTTCAGGACGCCTTCGTGTCGACCTCCGGTCTCCATGCCACCGAGATTCAAGCCAACGATGGTGCGGCGCCCTACAGTCTGGCCTCCCTCGTTCGGCATGCGCGAAAGCTGCGCGTCCTGGGTGACTGCGTCCAGCACGCCCTGGTTTGCCGGGGACGGATCGACCTTGCCATCGACGCGATCATGCAGCCCTGGGACAGCGCGGCGTTGATCCCCTGCGTCCGTGAGGCCGGTGGCTGTGTCGCCGACATGCGCGGTTGCACTGATGAGCTAGTCTTTGCCGGGAGCCTCGTAAGCGCATCCTCTCCGGCTCTGCTCGATCAGGCGCTCGACGCGATGAATTCATCTTAGTGTCGTGAGTCAGCGGTCGCCTGTGAGCCAGCAGGAAGAGATGACAACACTCGACATCGCCGTCCGACACGACCGCCATAGCAGTCGTGGTCAACACGTCGTATTCGACATCTCCGGCCTTGCGCATGGCACGCAGTTTGGCATTCTGCTCGGCAACGGCGGCCGGTACCGTGACTATCTCGATGCCGGTCGCAGCGGTGAAGGGGTCGTAGAAGTGCTCCTTCAAGGCATCGCCGAATCCTCCCCCGGTTGCAACAACCACAAGCTCTTCTGAAGCCATCACAAATGGCTCATGTCGACCCATGGCGGCCGGTTAGGCTTGCTAGCGCGAACGTCCATTTTCGTATGGCAGACTCACCGTCGAGCATGCATGGGCGGAACGGGCAAGAAGAGCCAGTATTGGAGGTGCAGACGGGCGCCCGCAGTGAGAAACCAACCGACACAACAGGAGCTTTTTCGAGTTTGAGTCAGATGTTTCGCCCGACAGGCGTCCGATTTAGTTGCAGCGGGAGCATCGGGGTTAGGGCGTCCACTTGGCCACAGAAGAGCTAAGAGTCATTCTCTGGCGAGGTGATTGAGAACAGCCTTGTCGTTTTTTTGAGCGTGCGCAAAACCACAAATACGATCGCGCCAACAGCGAACAGAGTTGGCCAGATAAAGTCTGTGTGCAGCCATTGCTCCAGTGAATCGCCTTCCACGACCAGGTCGCTCATGACTTCCATGACAAAGAAAACCGCGATGATCGCAAAATAGCCGTAGGGTTCGCGCCGCAGGATGGTCTTCCATGAAAGTGTCCGTTCCGGTGATCGCCAGCGGCTTACTACCGGAATGAATGCGGGCGTCGCCTTTGCCCAATCTTCGAAGGCCTGACCAAATCGTTGGTGCAGAAATGCCTCTTCCGCAGCCATGATGCGTTCGTAGTAAACCCAGAACGCGAGGACGCCTACCAGAACGAACCACCATACTTGCACCGCAAGCAGAATACCCGCGAAGACGATGAAGTTGGCAAGATACAGAGGGTGTCTGCAGATTGAGTAGAAACCCGAGGTGTTTAGCTCGTCTGCTCGCTGCAGTCGGGTGTTTCGTCCTGAGGTACCCGGCGGTACATGCCCCACGATATGAACGCGAATAGTCTGTCCCGCAACTGCCAAGAAAAAGCAGAACAGAACCCACGCTTCCTCGCCCGCCTCGCCAAACCAGAAATCAAAAACGCCGAACTCCCAGATCGCTGCAAGCGCTACCGGGGCCAGCATCAGCGGAATAAAGCTCCGCCAGTGAAAGAGGAGTCCGCCCTGACGGACCATTTCATCCTGAAGCACCGCCATCCTCGATTCCAGTTCCGGCTGTAAACCTTAGGTAGGTTTTCGTCATAAGAGATGACCGACGTTCATACTGGCCATACTGGCGAGCGACGTTGAACCATGATGTCACGGATAAGCCATCCATTCGCGCGTGACTCATTGACCGTAATCCGGAAAACAGCAATTGAACAGTGATATGCCCCGAAGGGTCATTTTTCACCGTCCCTGCAGCGATCTTCGAGCATCTGCCTTCGGACCAGAAAGCCGACGTTGCGAGCGCCTCAAACGAACGGCCCTTCATGGCCGAACCGAGACGCAGCCATCGGCGGGGCCGAGAAGGGTCCAGCGGAGGCCACCACAAGCGGCTCAAGTCGACCCCAAGCAGTCGTTCGACCCTGACCAGTTGAATGACTGCGGTGCGGGACGAAGCTGCCGTTCGCTGCACCTGCCGAAACGTCGAAGGTATAACTGGGAAGCAGAAGTTCGCTACGCTGAGAACTCAGTAGTGAGCCGGCAGTGCCCAAAGCACGACCTACATGCCTTTCAATTAGGATACTGACGTGGTCAGCGACAGTACTCTCCGGTATGTATCTCCCCGCCATTGCTGACCGTTCGCGTGACAAAATCGTAGCATCCGTCTGTATCTGACGGCGCGTAGCGGATGTAGTAGTCTTGGCCCCGGTAGCTGTAGTCCATGCTCCGGCGTCCATCGCTCTCTTCCGAGAAGTCGAGGTTTTCGACCCCGCCCTCAGGCGGTCGTCCGGGGGCTGTCCCGCCCCCATCGGCAGCGGAGAGCGGCCGCACCCGTGGAAGGCCATCGAACTCGGGCACCTCGCCCATCAGGCATTGCACGATGTAAGGGGCCTCCGCCGAAGTGTGGTAGCGATAGCCGAACGTGTCGTCGGCCTGGCCGTTGCACACTCCCAGATCGCCCTCGGCAATCACGGTCCCATCCGGATTGTTGTCGCCATAGATGGGAAAGCCATCGAACGCCCAACCGATAATGGCATCGTGCCCGGCATTGGCCATCTGTTCGATCATGCAGGTCGGCTTGGCGTGATAGTGATAATCGTCGCCGCGCCCGGCATGGCCGCCACAGACATCGAGCTGCCCCGTCTGAACCGTATCGTGACGAGTCTGGTGATGGGCCAGGTCTTCCTGGCTCATCTCACCGCCGGCGGTGTAGTCGTAGATTGGCACCCCATTTACCGCCACGCCCAGTGCCGCGTCGCGGGTCAGCGGCGTGTCGCCCAGGCGCGGCTCCAGCAGGATCGGCGCGCCATATTCAGCTGGCACCGGCACCTGTTCATTCGTTCCGACGATTCCCGTCATCATCGTGTGATCGGGATAGGTGTCGGATCGAATAATCGCGTGTTCGTCCGTGCAGGTGACCGTGACACTGTCGCCAAAACCCGCCTCGGCAACCGATGCGGCAACCGCGGCGCAGTGATCTTCATGGGCGGCCGCAGCCAAGGCACCGCCAATTCCCAGAAGGGCGGTCGTCACAAACAGCGTGGAACGGGTCATCTTGATGCTCATATGTCCAAATCCAAAGCAGGCAGATCGATTGCAGCGGCTACTCGACCGTCAACCGGCACAGAACCGTATTGCTCTGTTCAAGATCCGGCCCCCAAATCAGTTGGGCGGCGTCAGACCACTCGACTTCGTCATACCCGTCCTTCGGGCTGACCTCGCGTTCGGAATACACATCTGCCTGCGGCCAATCCGACGCATCGAAGCCTGCCTGGTCCCAGTTCGCAGGCTCCTCCATGGCGTCAAAGGTGCAGGCGCCAACGCCCGCCACCGGATCAGCTTCCCGTTCGCAAGACTTGTCCAAAGGCGCCGAGTGAATGACGAGACATTGCCAGGCCGCATTGCTGACGGCGACCGTTTCGCCCAAGGCATCCTTGATCTGCAGGATAACGCCACCGTCTCCCATTTGCTGGCGCCGCGTGCCGATGTACTCGAGCCCCGTATCGTTCTCCATGAAGTCCTTCGCCACGATGCCGATGACAAAGGGGGGCTCGGCCTCGAACTGGAAGCTTTCGGCATTGAAGGACCGCTCCGTCGTAATCGGCACGCTGTCCTGGGCGACTTGGACGCCGTCGATCCGCATCTCAAACCAGTTGTCGGCCCAGACGTCCGCTGAGTAGGGCTCCGCGCAGGCGACGGCTGGCGATAAAGACATGAGCGTCATGGCTGCGATGGAGCGTATCATGGGTCATCCTTGCGTTTGGGCTGGTAGGTACACGTGCCACCCGCTACGGAACGGCGCGACAACAAATAGGTGGCCCAGATCCGGCCCATCACGCCAGCGGCCTCGGCGAGGGCGGTACAATGAGCGTCAGCACCGTCAAGGTCGGCCCCCTTGCCCGGGTTTTGGCTTGTGACGAAGAAGCTCATGCCGGTCTCCTGCGCCGATGCCGGCCCAGTGCAGGCGATCGAAAGACATGTGGCCAAAAAAAATATCTGATCATCGTGCGCCTTCTGCGAGAGGGAATCTCGCTTGCCGAGGCAAATGTGCCTTGCGGGCAGCTAATCGTTAGGATATTAATTATTAGTATGTTAAGTCAAGGCTCGAGATTCCACCTGCTGCTGCACTCCGCCGATTTGTTGGAGGAGCGGCTGCGGATTCAGCTTTCGCCGCTCGGCGTCAGACCGCGGCAAGCGCGGGTCCTAGACGCCCTCCACCGCATGGGGTCGGTGTCACAGGTCGAGCTTGCGCGCGAGTTCGACGTCAGCGCCGCGAGCATGAGCACGATGTCGGCCCGGCTGATCGAAGCAGGCTTCATCCTCCGCACGACGAACCCGGATGAGTTGCGTAGCAACGTGCTGCGTCTGTCCGACAGCGGCCGCGCGCTTCTTAAGGATGTCAAAGCCGCTTGGCGCGAGGTGGACGTGATCATCGAAAATGCGATCGGTGCCGAGGATGCTGAAGCGCTGGCAAGACTGACCCACAAGCTGCGCGACCAGCTTGGCGGTCGGGGCCCTGGCCGAGGCCATGCAAAGACCCTTGCGAAAGCCGCCACCCCGCGCAAGCGCCGTCGACGGGCGACCGAACCGCCAGCTTAGCCGGATCGCAACGAGAGCTCCCGCACAGCGGTCGAGCCACCACAGCAGTTAAGGAGAAACCTATGCATCGCTCCGCGTCTTGCTGACTCCCGCTCCTTTGCGCGGCAATGCTTACCCCATCCGGAGGGGGCCGTTCCGGCGGGTGGAAAAATCCATAAAAAAGGAGGCCCCTCGGCTGTACCGCTACGCAAATTCATACCGTAAAGCGTACTTTTCTTCCCTCAACCAGCCTGACATTGTGTTTGTCTGGATACCGAAGACGGCGGGTAAGCGCGGTCACGCACGGCGTCCGTGATGGGCTCAATGCGGTCTTTAAGACTCTCGTTATTCAATGACCGTTTCTGGCCGAACCTTGCCGCCGACGGCGGTGGGTCGAGCAAGGCCAGTCGAGGCCACCACAAGCGGCTCAAGTCGACCCGAAGCGGCCAGCGGCATTGGGCGGTCGGAACGACCGGGAAGCGGTCGAAACGGTTATCCGACTAAGTTAGTCAAATGATCGTATGTGCCCTAGACGACCAATTGATGATTGCCTGAAATCAGTGCGTCGAGGTGGATCCCATGGTTTTCTGGATAGCGAGTGTGGTTGGTTTGGCGATCGCTTATCTGTTCGGCTCTACGCCCACGGGCTATCTGGCGGGGAAACTGCTCAAGGGCATCGATATCCGAGAGCATGGCTCCAGATCCACTGGTGCAACGAACGTATTGCGAACCCTGGGGAAATGGCCTGCGTTGGTGGTGCTCTTAGTAGATGTGCTGAAAGGTGCGGGGGCGATCGTCTTTGCCCGCTGGTTTTATCCTTGGTCCTATACATTGCCGTCCGTCACGCCACCGACAGCGCTTGATCTGCAAACCTGGCTGCCTTGGGCTGTTTGCTTGGCCGGGCTTGCCGCGTTGTTGGGGCATGGCCGTTCGATTTGGTTGAACTTTACAGGCGGCAAATCCGCTGCGACGGGGCTAGGCGTGTTGCTGGCCATGTCTTGGCCAGTTGGTTTAGGTGCTGCGACGGTTTTTGGCATTGTGCTGGCTGTTTCTCGGATTGTTTCCCTTAGTTCGATGCTAGCGGCGTTGGCTGCGATCGCCCTCATCTATGGCTTGGAGCAACCGTTGCCCTATCAGTTATTGGTGACTGCAGGTAGCATCTATGTGATTGTGCGGCATCGTGCCAACATTCAGCGGCTGCTGGCTGGGACAGAGTCGCGCCTGGGGCAGAGTAGCCCGGAATCGAAAACTTAGTGCGTGCATTCTGGGACTGTCACGCCCGTCACTGATGACCGCTTCTAGCCGAAAGGCGTCACCACTTACCCGGACGCAGAACAGGTCCCTTGATGAAATACCATCTCCCAATGCTCCCCGTTAGACCGCCAAATCGAACTTCGAAGGGTACCTGTCTCGCGAATCCGGTAGGTGACAAGCACGACCAAAGATGAAAGCTCGAGGGCCTTGAAGTTGATGATCGTACGGGGGCCGTCAAATCCCGGATCTTGGCGCAAAGCCTCTATCATGATCGCCTTGTCGTAAACGCGACCGGAGCTCCCGAATTCAACGAAGTCGTCGGACAAGAGGCGATCGACCTCGCTCGGCGAGCATCGAACTAGGGGGTCCAATAAGCGAGCTTCCAAAGTGTGCAGCACTTCGGCGATTTCCGTTTCTGCATTCATTCTACGAGTGTAGCACAGATCAATTTCGCGGTAGGCCGCCTGCGATCCCAAAATAGAGGAGAGCCCTGAAAGCCGCCGCCTTTTGCTCACAAGCCGCCGCCTTCAGGGACCATGATGATCACTTCTGGCTGAATCTTGTTGCTGATGACAGCGGTCCGAGCGGGACCCAGCCAAGGGCACCACAGGCGGTTCAAATCGACCCAACCCAGCCATTCAGACTGAGCAACTTGAACGACTGAAAAGTGGACGGAGCTGCCCTTGCCGGATCGCTGCGTGGCGGGCGGTTCGATTGAAGGGCGGCGTCCAAGCAACTCGATACCTTGACGCCAAGGTCACAATTGCCTAGCGTCACAGATGTTGCTGTAGGGCACATCGGCTCGTGAGCCGGAGGGGCATTGCCCGCCTACGACAAAGTCCCAACAAGCAACGAGCCCATGCCAACCATCGAAAATCTCAGAAAGCAAGCCAAGCTTTATCGGCGATGGCACCGTGAAGGATATTTCCCTGTCGCGGCGCAGATCAGCCGGTTCTTGGTCCGATACAGAGACTTGTCCGATAGGGAAGTCTTGGACGCTGATTTCAAGCTCAGCGATGCCCAGGAACTTGTAGCCAAAAAGCACGGTTTCAAGAACTGGCCAACGCTCAAAAAAGGTATTGAAACAATGGCGATATCACCGCCATCCAAAGCTAGCGCGTCAACGATCATGGCGGCTGAACCTCAACTCTTCGTCTCCGACATCGAGTTTGCCTGCCGGTTCTATACTGAAAGGCTCGGATTCAAGATCGGGTTCTCCTATGGAGAACCACCATTTTACGCACAGGTCTATCGCGATGGAGGGCGTTTGAATCTGCGGAAGGTTGGCGGGCCGGTCTTCAACAGCGACTTTCGGACCCGAGAGCGTGATGCTCTGTCCGCGACGCTAACCCTCGACGATGCCAAGCCACTGTTTCTGGAATTCCAGAAAGCAAACGTTGCGTTTCACCAGACCTTGAAGACTGAGCCATGGGGTGCCCGCACTTTCATCGTGCAAGACCCCGACGGCAATCTGATTTGCTTCGCGGGAAGTGCAGGCTAGTCCGATTTGGGCTCTGTGCGGTCATTGGAGTGCCTGTCAGAAACTGCCGTTTCTGGCCGGTCTGGGACCACTTGGATCGGCTCAAGTCGACCCGAAGCGGCCGCCCATGATCCTTGGCGCGAGCGTCAGCTTTTAGATCGCAAAACGGCCGTCTGACGGCGGAGATCGCCTATGAAGCTGTCAGCTGCTGCTCGATTGCATCGAGGATCATCTCAACCATAACCGCATGAACTTGCCCCGGTTTTTGCGTCTTGAAGACCGGAACAAGCCGTTTGACGACAGGAAACTGGTCGGCAGGCAGCGCCTCCACCTCAGCAATGTCCTGCTGCGTCGCCGATTGCAACATGCCACCCACTTCGGCCGTAGCGAGCCCGAGCACGCTCGCATACCAACCGCAGCAGATAGTTGATATCTGCTGATCGTTCAGGCCCGCGTCGTCCAAGGCCTGATAGACCATTTCCGCGTGCCTGTAGTCCGATGGTCCCGTCATCCAGAAACGGGTAAGGAGGGGGAAGGTCTGCGGATAGCGCAGCGCTAACGCCCGGTATTGATGGGCCATGTCAGCAAGGCGTTCGCGCCAAGGGGCGTTGGGGTCAACCGGTTTCACCTCGGCGTTTAGCGCGTCGGCCATGGCACGCTCCAGCCCTACTTTCGATTTGAAATGATAGAGCACGGCCATCGGGTCGCAGCCGAACGTGTTTGCGAGTTTGCGAACGCTGAAGCCGTCCGCCCCTTCCTCTTCCATCAAGGCGATGCCGGCTCGGACGATTTCGTTGGGTGAGATGCCTTTTGGCCCAGGACGCGTCAGTTTTTTCGACAACGTAGAAATTCCACTTGACGATTCTCCGCTGTAGAAATTATATCTCTTCGGTGTAGAAATCAATGCTCATGCCACGCCGAGACGCCATCGCTTTGGCGTGCCCAAAACTCAGGAGGGGTACCCCATGACCGCACTTGCCGCTCAAGCCATGACCGCCCGTCAGCGGGCTTTAAGCCTGACTGCAGTGATTGTTTCGACCGTCGGACTCGGCCTGTCCTACGGCGTTGGCTACCCATTGACGGCGCTGAAGTTCGAAGAGTGGGGCGCGCCCGGCTGGCTCATCGGCCTCGCCGGCGGCATGCCGGCCCTGGCGGTGTTCCTCTTGTTGCCAGTCCTGCCGCGCATAATCGGCCGCATTGGCGCCGTTCAGTCCATGGTGATCGGCTGCACGCTGACCACTCTAGGCTTCTTGCTGATGCCGGTGTTCCAGAGCGTGGAGGCCTGGATCCTACTGCGCTTTTTGATCGGCGCGGGCATGACCTTCCCGTGGCTGGTTGGCGAGACTTGGATCAACACGGTTACGACCGAGTCGGCCCGTGGACGAATGATGGCGCTTTATGTGATGGGGCTGTTCACCGGTTATGCGGCCGGCCCGCTCGTGCTCAACGCTGTCGGCACAGACGGCTTCGCGCCCTATGCCGTCGGTGTCGGCGCTATGGTTGCGACGGTGGTGCCGCTGCTGGCGGCCTGGAACCTTGCACCTGCTCTGGAGCCGCATCCGCAAAGCGGGCTCTTGGGCGCCATCCGTCTCGCGCCGATAGCCATGATTGGCGCGTTTGCTGGCGGTATCACCGAACTTGGTTACTTTTCGTTGCTGCCGGTTTATGCGCTCGGCGCAGGCCTTACGGGAGCGGATGGTCTCGTTCTGCTCAGCACGCTGATGGTCGGCGGAATTGTTTTGCAGTTCGCAGTTGGCTGGCTGTGCGATCGGGTTTCTCGCGATGCCGTCATGATCGGCATGGGTTTCGTTTGCGCCGTTCTCGCAATTGCCGCAGCAGCGGCCATTGACAGTCAGGTCCCGCGCCTTGTGCTCACGTTTCTGCTTGGTGGCGCCGTGCTTGGCTTTTACTCGGTTGGGCTGATCGTGCTCGGGACTCGGGTGCCAGTGAGCGAACTGGCCGTCGCCAACGCTGCCTTCCTCATGATCTACCAGGCCGGCTCGGTTGTCGGCCCCGGTGTTGCGGGCGCTGCGATGGATCTTTGGAGACCGCATGGATTCGTGGTCGCCATGGTCGTCTTCGCACTGGCCGCCTCCTGCGCCACGATTTGGCTGATCAGCCGGCGCGCACGGGGACGCCGCGTCCGCTCCGCCAACCCGAGCCTCTGCAGCTGATGCCCCCCCCCCAAAGCTCTTCTTTCCTCAAACAGAAGGATGCGAACCGTGGAACGAAAAATCGAAATCATTGGCATTCCTTCCAGCGCTGGCGCCAACACTGCTGGAATTGAACAAGCGCCGGCCATGCTCCGAGAGCTTGGAATCGCCGATTCACTTCGTGAAGCCGGTCTCGACGTGATCGACCGAAACGATGACGCGCCAGTCTGGCAGTGGCGAGCCGGCACGGGCGGTGTGACAGCGTCCAACACCGAAGCGGTGATTGCGTATGTCGAACACGCACGCAAACGCGTGACCCGTGCGATAGGTGAAGGGAATCTACCGCTTGTTCTTGGAGGGGACTGTACGATCGAGATCGGCACGCTCGCCGCTCATCTCGATGCCGAGTATCGAGTCGGGCTTGTCTATTTCGACGGCCACGCCGATCTGAACGTCCCGGGTTCAGTGCCCGAGGGGACGGGCGAGTTCCTGGAGTCCCTCGACTGGATGGGCGTCGGCCATATGCTGGATTTGGAGGGCGCTGTGACTGAACTCGCCGGCATCGGCTCTCGGCGTCCGCTGCTCGCTCCGTCCGATGTCGCTGTAATCGGGTTCGTTCCTGAGCAGGCATCCGATTTCGAGCGCCACCAAATCGATGCGCTGGGCATTCGTGTGATCGATTGGACGACCATCGCGCGCGATCCTGAAAGGGAGATGATCGAACTTCTAGGCAGTTGGAGTGATCAGTTTGAGCATGTGCTCGTTCATCTGGACGTCGATGTTCTCAACTTTACGGAAACGCCGATTGCCGACACGTCGGCGTCTCGCGATGTTGGGTTGACGCTCCAGCAAGCCACTCGAGCGCTCTCCATTCTTGTTGGTGACCCTCGTTTTGCCGGCCTTACGATCGCTGAGATCAACCCCGTCCGTGGCGCAGAGGACGACTCGTCCAGGCGGGCATTGCAGGCATTCATCAAGGCGCTTGCGACAGCCTTCAGCTCGTATACCGGAGAACGGCAATGAAGAAGCCGATCGAGATTATCGGAATTCCTACAAGTGCCGCTTCTTATGCACCTGGTCAGGAGAAAGCACCAGCCGCCTTGCGCGCGGCGGGACTTGCCGAGGTCCTTCGCTCCGCAGGGTGCGACGTAGTCGACAGGAATGATGATCCCCCGGTCTGGCGATGGCGTCCGGATCCAACCGATCTCAGGGCCCAGAATCTTGCCCCGACGATCGAGTATGTCGGCTACACCCGCGAACGGATTGCGCGGGTGCTTGCTGAGGGAAACCTGGCGCTCGTGCTCGGAGGGAACTGCACGATAGAGCTTGGTGTGGTCGCAGCCCATCTCGACGCCGGTCAGCGGATCGGGCTCGTCTATCTTGATGCTCACGCCGACATGAACGTTCCGGAAGCGGTCCCGGACGGAGCACTCGATTGGATGGGCGTCGCCCATATGCTTGATATCGAGGGTGCGAGACGTGAGCTCGCCGACATTGGCCCTCGCCGTCCGCTGCTCCAACCGGGTGACCTGGCGCTGTTCGGGTTCGAACCGGAGCGCGCAACGCAATTCGAACGTAGACAGATCCAGGAGCTCGGCCTCGACGTCGTCACTTGGAACGCGATTGCGCGCGACCCCGAAGGCGAGACGGCGAAGCTTTTGGACCGCTGGAGCGCCAAGTTCGACCAGCTTCTGGTTCACTTCGATGTCGACGTTCTCGATTTTTTCGACGCACCGCTCTCAGAGGACACGACGGGCCGCGGTACTGGCTTAACGCTCGATCAGACTGCGCGCACCCTTGCAGTCCTCGCGGCGGATCCACGTCTCTCGGCACTCACCATCGCGGAGGTCAACCCCACGCATGGAGTGGAGGACGGCTCCACGATCCGCGCCTTGGTTGCGATGCTGGGAGAGGCGCTAGGGACAGTCGGCCCAGGAGCCGGCCAAGCGGGCAAATGACGCACATAACGGCTCGGATATAGCCATTGCTGCGAGGAGATCTATAGACCTCAAGTGTATCCTTGAGCTCAAGAACGCTGGTATCAGCTGGGCTGTGCAAGTGGCCGCTTTGTTATCTGCAAGCGGACTTTGGGTGAGGTCGCGACAGACGGCAGCCTCTGGCCGGAGGCTGCCGCGCCTAATGGCGGGCACGCCCGCACCGTCCGCAAGGTGGTGGCGGGGATCGAGTTCGTAAGTGACGACGTAGTAGACAGGTAAGTGCAAGGGGCAGTCGTTGACCGAGCCAGGCACAGGTCCCACGTTCGAGGTCGTAGAATATTTTTCGATGCTTGCAGGAGGCTCCATGGTCTCGTATCTGAGGAGGCTCCATGGTCTCGTATCTGAGAAGAGCAGTCGGTTGCAGCTCCTCTGCAATAATTGTTGTTTCAAGAAATGTGGGTTGTTCTGAATGTGATTAAGCACCTGAGCCGAGAGGAACTTGACGCTTGCCTGCCACATATTCAAGACTCTCCGCAGGACCGTGGCCTCCTAGAAGCGATCGTCATTCGACCAAGCACCGACGAAAGGCGCCAACTCCTGGCGTGTGAACTTAGCCCCGAAGGTGGTGTGCACGGCGATCGTTGGGCGCATGAAAGTTGGATGACGCTACCCGACGGCCGCCCACACCCAGACGTCCAGGTGTCCATAATGAGTGCTCGCACCATAGGGCTCATCGCCAATCAGGAAGAACGCTGGCAGTTGTCGGGCGACAACCTCTTTGTCGATCTCGACCTTTCCGACTCGAACGTGCCAAGCGGCCAGCGCTTGGGGGTCGGTACCGCCGTTCTGGAGGTTTCAGCGGTGCCGCATGGTCCGTGTGGGAAGTTCGTTGAAAGGTACGGTAAGGCTGCTGCGCAATTCGTCAATTCTCGCACTGGCAAGCAGCTCCATCTCCGCGGAGTCTATGCCAAGATAGTGAAAGCAGGGACGATTCGTGTCGGCGATGTGGTGACTAAGCTTGCTTAGCCCTCCCCGTGTTTGTTCGACCCGGGCGACAAGGCGTGCGGCTCGCAGCCAAACACTACAGCCAAGAGCAGGTCGCCGGCCGGATGAACGAATGTAGCCCGATCGCCGCCCCGGATGGCAGGGACTGGGCAAGGCTGGTCATTCCGTGGGTGCCCACGACACCCCCCGCCCGCACTGTATAGCGGCGGAGAACCTATAGCTGTAACCGTCTGTTGGACGCTTGAAACCAAGACCGCAAGCTCAACGAGGCGACATGTCTGGCCTCCCTCAAAGAATATCTGGAAGCTCCAACAAGCAGTCTAGTTTGATGGAAGAACTCGAGCGCTTCGGCGTCATGTCCTTATACCCCTGTTTTTTCATAGAGTTGATCTCTTCGAGCGGCCGTGGGCAGGAGCATGTTCCTTGCCATGGAATGACTTCAGTTCAACCATGAGAGGGAAACGCATCATGAGACTCCCAAATCAGATTTCACTGGGCTTCGCAGCCGGCAGCCTCGGCGCGCTTGCGAATGTCGGATTCCTGATCGCGGCGGGCGCAGGCGGCCTAATCGCTGCGATGAGCATTCAATTGCCTGAACCCGCCTTGCCGGCCTTTCTCTATAAGCAAGTAGCGTGGGGCGGCCTTTGGGGCATCCTGCTTGCGGTGCCGCTTTTGGGTGGGAACTGGGTGGTGCGGGGGTTGATCCTGAGCTTGCTGGCCTCTGCGGCAACGTTGTTTTTCTTTTTTCCTATGCTGACCAGTGGAGATCAAGGCCCGGGCATGGCTGGCCTGAACCTTGGTACGTTGACACCGGTGCTTGTGTTGGTAGCAAATGCCGTCTGGGGCTTGGTCGCTGCATGGTGGTACAGCCTTGCCGCATCCCTTTCCAGCGCAGTTCCAGGCATAAATCCGGAAGGAGTAGTACAGGGCAAAGACTAGGCCTCCCAGCGCTGTGGAAAGAGCACATCGCGGACGGCCCGATCCAACCCTTGCGCTGTCCGGCTTGTTTACCCGCGCCGCGCTTTTTATCCGATATCGCGATAGTTGGAATGTTTCTCGAACTGGAGCGTCCCACCAACAGGTGCATCTAATGCGGCTGTTCCTGAGTGTCGATACAGTCGCCGAAGCTTCACTGGGCGCGTGGCCAAACCGTCTGCCATGCGCCGGAAGAGCCGGGAGAGAGGGATCAAGTCAGAACGTGAGAGATAGGGAAAGCAAGCAGCTACCAATGAAACGCAGGATAGCGAGGTTCGATGAGTACGGTCTTGAATGCCAGGGGTATCCCCCTTTCCTATAGCGCCTCTTCCGTCAACAGCCTTTCAGCAACCGACTCCGGACCGCAACTGTCCGGAACCGCCGAAAACGATAGTTTCTGGGGAGACCCGGACTTCGATGTGACGATGTCCGGCTTGGCTGGCGACGATATCTACCACATTTATTCCAGCAACAACCGTGCCGTCGAAGCCGCCGGCGACGGTATCGACTCGGTCGATACCTGGATGAGCTTCACCTTGCCGGCTCATATCGAGAACCTCACGGTCACTGGCGCCGAGCGCCATGCTTACGGCAACGGCGCGGATAACATCATATCCGGTGGCGACGGCCAACAGACCATCGATGGTCGCGGGGGTGACGATGTGCTGGCAGGCGCCGGCGGAGCGGATATCTTTGTCGTGGAGAAAGGCAACGGCAGCGACCTGATTCGCGACTTCGGTGCCGACGATGTCGTGCGGTTGACCGGCTATGACTTCACATCGTTTGGCGGAGTTCAGGAAAGAATGACCCAGTCCGGTTCTGACGCGCGTCTTGATCTGGGCGATGGGGAGATTCTGGTTTTCGCTGGTAAGACCGTCGATCAGTTCAATGAGAAGCAGTTCAACCTGAATCTCGACCGCTCGAAGCTGACACTTTCCTTCGAGGATAATTTCAACAGCCTCAACCTTTGGGATGGAGAGAGCGGCACCTGGGACTCGAACTATTGGTGGGGTCAGGAAAACGGATCGACCCTTGAGAACAATGACGAGCTGCAGTGGTACATCGACCACGACTACGGGCCGACGCGCGGCGTCAATCCCTTCAGCGTTGATGACGGTGTCCTGACGATCACCGCCGCCGAGGCGCCGGACGGGATCCGGTCTCAAATCAATGGGTATGAGTTCACCTCGGGCATGCTGACCAGCTACGAATCGTTCACGCAGACCTATGGCTACTACGAGATTCGTGCCGACATGCCAGGGGCCCAGGGGCTGTGGCCGGCCTTCTGGCTGCTGCCGGCAGACGGCTCCTGGCCGGAGGAACTGGATGTGGTGGAGACGCGCGGGCAGAACCCCAACGAATTGATTCTGACGGCGCACAGCAATGCCAGCGGCAGCCATGTCATCGACGCCCGGACGGCCGATGTGGCAGATGCCGGTGACGGCTTCCATAACTATGGCGTGCGTTGGGGTCCGGAGACGATTACCTGGTATTACGACGGGGTCGAGGTCGCCCGCACCGATACGCCGGCCGATATGCACGAACCCATGTATATGATCTTCAATCTTGCTGTCGGCGGCATTGCCGGGCGGCCCGGTGACAACCTAGCAACGCCGGGGGAGATGAAGGTCGATTATGTCCGTGCCTATACACTGGATGGCGTGGAACAAGGCCAGGCGCGCGATCTGTCAGGCAACGACACCCTTGTCAGTGCTGTGGGCCGCGACGTCTACGACGGTGGTGGTGGAGACGATACGATCGACTACAGCGCCGCCTCGGCCGGCCGGAACATCGATCTCACGGCCGGCACGGCGACCTATGGGAACACTTCTGAGGCCCTCGTTTCGATCGAGAATGCAGTTGGCGGCAGTGGCAACGACACTGTGATCGGTGACGCGGCCGACAACGTGCTGGCTGGTGGTGGGGGCAGCGACCGCCTTGTCGGTCGCGAAGGCGATGACCGCCTCACCGGTGGTCAGGGAGCGGATACGTTCCACTTCCGGCAGATGGACCAAGCGAACGGGGATGACGGGGATCGCATCACTGACTTTCAGCGAGAAGCCGACGTCCTCTCATTCAGCGACCTCATAGATTCGGACGGCGATGCCGATATCGATCTCGACGACCTGGTGGGATCAGTCGCCTCCGTCAACGATACCGGGGCCGGGAATGACGTGACTGTATCCTTTGACAATGGCGCCTCGTTGACGTTGGCGGACGCGGGCACCGGCGAGATTGATTCGGTCACCGATCTGGTCCGCGATGCGGAGACTCAGATCCAAGTTTCCTGATGTCTGGATGTGAAGCGATGGGTCGCCCGGCAAGGGCGCTTTCAGATGCCTTTGCCAGGTTAACCTATGGCCAAGGCTCGATGACCGTCTTGCGAAAGGGGCTTCATGCTGTTTGAAACGGGTGCGGGGCGCTTTCAGCCGGATCCGGACTATAACTACGCAAGTGACCAGCGATACGTTCTGGATCAGCAGTTCCTGGCGTTCGTTGTGGGAAGCGTTGCCCTTGGATTGCCAATTGCCATGCTCATTGGGGTTGTGACCGGCACCTGTTTTTACGATTCCATCAGCCATTTTTATTATTCAAAACTCTTTGGCGACGTTCTGGTTTCGGCACTGGTTTTCATTGGCACATTCCTCGTGGCCTATCGCGGCGAGAGCCGGCGAGAGAGCAGACTTGCCACTTTCGCCGGATTCTCCGCCTTCGGCATCGCTCTGTTTCCGACCACCGGGCGCGGTTGTGAGGAACTGGACTTTTCCGGCAGGATCCTGGCGGATCTTAAAGCAGCCTCGGCTTCTGATGCGGTATCGGTCTCTCCGGCTGAGGATTTCGGGCAGTTCTTTCAGCTTTTCCCCTATGCCGATGCCCTCCATTTCACGAGCGCGGCGTTGCTGTTCTCGTTTCTGGCTTTCTACACTTTCTTTGTCTTCACGCGCGTCATCGAAGATGAGCATGTCACCGAAGATGGAGAACTGACCCCGGTGAAGAAAGCCCGCAACAGACTCTATATCAGCTCCGGTGTGGTCATCGTTGTTGCCATGCTCGCCATGGCCGCCAACGCCCTTAACTCTGCCATCACGGACATGCCTTGGGCGTGGTGGACCGAATACAACGCCACATTTTGGGTTGAGGCCGCCGCGCTCTGGGCGTTCGGCGTGTCGTGGATGGTGAAGGGGCGGCTGTTCGGTCTGGTCTTCCTTGATCCACGCGATCGGCCCAGGCAATAGAGCAGCATATCGGCCAGGGCGACAGCCGATACACCCAGTAAAGGCCGGTCCGCAACGCGGCAACGAGCCGGTTCGGACTTTCTTCTGTAAGGGGTAAACAACCGGAGGCACTGACATGATTTCAAAGACCAAAAAAACGCCATTCTCGGGCCATCAGGATGCCTTGGAACCAGTCGCATCGGAGTTTGCCGAAGCCGGTCGTATGGACGATGTCGACGCCTTCAATGAAACGTTCGAAAGCGACCCGCGGGGCGATCAATTTCCCGATCCGAAAACTCTGACTGACTGGCGTGTCGCCAATGCGCTGCTTGTGCTGCGGGATCAGGTGGATGCGGCATATCCCAGCCGTAACAAGACCAGTGACGGCACGATTGGAGACGAGGCGCATTGCCCTGGCCCCTCAGATCATTGCCCGAACATCATCGATGACGGCATCGGAGTTGTCGCCGCGCTCGATCTGACACACGATCCGGCATCCGGGTGCGATATGCAGGTGCTGACACGAGCAATCGCCGGATCGAGAGATCCGCGCATCAAGTACATCATCTACAATCGCGAGATCTGCAGTTCATACGAATATGAAGGGCAGCCACCCTGGACATGGCGCCCGTATTTCGGGAGCAATCCTCATACAAGGCATGCGCACTTCTCGGTCCTGGCTGATGCAGATCTATACGATGACGAGGCACCGTGGGACATTGGACTTACATCTTCAATAGGCGGGGCATCGGCGTGACACTCTCCTGCGAGCCCCCGCGTCGCGTAAGTGCCGAAACGCGAAGATGTAACCCAACCTTTCGCAAGCAACGAACCAATGCTTGCGAACCGCTCGACCCGGTCACTGAGGAGACCGCCGCAAATGGCCCAAAATCCCTGACGACGGACAGCCACCGTTCACGCCTCGATACACAATCATTTCAATCGGGACCGGTACTTTAGTTGCCGCGACATGTTCAAGCAGAAACGCTCCGCCGCCCTGGCCGAGTGGCGTCAGTTGGTAATCTGATCGCCTCAGCCCGGCACCCATTAGCAGGCCAATTCAGGTTTGTCTGACAGTGCCGTGGAGACCGCCCGATTGCCTGCTTGCTGGGAAACTGATGAGTCTGGCATTGGCGGAAACACGATCGTCACGGTTGTGCCAACCGCCTCTTCGCTCTCAATCGCGGCTGTTCCACCGTGCGCCTTGACGAGCTCCCACACCAGAGCCATACCCAGGCCGGTGCCATCCGCCAAGCTTCCATACCTGTTGTCGATCTGCTCGAAAGGTTCCAACACTTTATGAAGTTGATCTGCCGGGATGCCGATTCCAGTGTCCTGGATGACGATCTCTACGCCACCGTCCGGCACCCGCCGCGCCCGAATCGAAATCTTGCCACCCTCCGGTGTGAACTTTAGTGCGTTGGATAGGAGGTTGAAAATGATCTGTCTTACTGCGCGATTGTCGGCATAGAGAAGAGGGGTTTGAGTACAGACTTGAAGATCGAGAGCCAAATCAAGCTTTGTCGCTCGTGTACCGAACATCCTCTTGCAGATTTCAAGAAGTGATTCGACTTCAAGGAGCTCGGGCTCCAGCTCGATCTTTCCTGCCTCGATCTTCGCAAGATCTAGGATATCGTTGATCAAAGCGAGCAAGTGGCTACCGCTTTGGTGAATGTCGTTAGCATATTCCTTATAGCGGTCCGGGGCATCTTTCCCGAAAGTATGATCCTTTATAATCTCTGAAAACCCAAGAATCGCGTTAAGTGGCGAGCGCAGCTCGTGGCTCATATTCGCCAGGAATTGTGATTTTGCATCGTTGGCGAGCCTCAGTTCCTGAGTCTGCTGTGTGATTTCGTCTTGAAGAGAATGGGTAAGGTGTTCCAGTGCCGCCTGCTTGAAACCGATGAAGTACCCCATGGCACCGAGAACGAAGGGGGCCAAATCGACAACGAAGTTAACTGGATTGCTCCGATGCATCGCCAGGATGCTATCAAATGACAGCATCTGCTGGTTGAGAATGGATTGGAATATCCATGTCCCAATCGGAAACGTCACGCCAAACAAAATACCGCCGACGGTGTAGCGGCATCGTGTTGCGATACAGAGGCTCCAGCCAGACATCGGTTCACTCAATCGCAATAGAATCGCCGACCCTGATAAGATACAGAATCACCAGCCCTGATAGGGTACAATCCTTCCGTAAAGAAAGTCTTTCCAATGCCGATTGACGCCAAACCGGCCGAGATCAAAACTGTTCCCGCGGCGATGTCAGAGAAAATCGGCTTGAGCCGAAACAGGGCGTCCCGTAGTCTCCGGCAATGCCGAACCCCTTTCGCTATTTCAACAACTCGCCTGAGGTCATCCGCCTCTCGGTGATGCTTTATGTCCGCTATCCCTTGTCGCTCAGGCAGGTCGAAGACCTTCTCTTCGAGCGCGGGATCAATATCTGCCACGAGACGGTGCGGTTCTGGTGGAACCGTTTCGGTCCGGCCTTCGCAGGAGAGATCAGGAAGAGGCGGCCAGCGCAGTTGCGATCATTTCCCCAATGGCGCAAACTTGGCATCCGCGTCCGTGTTTTTCTCGACGGCATTGAGCCCGGTGTTCGTGACGGGATGGATCTTTGCGACTCGCGTCTGGTAGTTAGGGGATAATCGCAAAAACCGACGCTAAGAGGCGAGTAGGACGAGCGGGCGCTTAGGGATCCGTAAGCGGACATTTCCTGCGCCCACCACGACAGACCGTTTATGGCCGAACGCGGATGTTGGGATTAGACGACACGAATGACCGATGTGCGGAACTAGCCAGGCATTGCTACTCCTTGTCGCTGTGATAGGTTTCCGGCTCACCACTCCGCGGTACTGTATTTTCATGCCCAATCGCCTCGCTCTATTTTCTCTACTTGTTCCTAACTACGATGAAGCACTCGCGTTCTTCTTGCGCATTGGTTTCGAGTGCCGTGAAGACACTGATCTCGGCAACGGGAAGCGTTGGGTTCGGATTGCCCCTCGCGGTGGGGAGACCGAGATATTGCTTGCTCGTGCGGTAGGGGAACGGCAACGCGCAGTGATAGGAGAGCAAGGAGGTGGTAGGGTCTGGCTGTTCCTCGAAACAACCGATTTCGATACTGATTTCTCACGCATGCAAGATGTGGGAATCCGCTTCGAGACCGAGCCACGCGACGAGCCGTACGGACGTGTTGCAGTATGGACGGATCCATGGGGAAACCGCTGGGACTTGATCGAATTTGCCCAAGTTGATCGTGTCGGCACCGTCAGCTAGGGGCTCAGATCGGCCATTCGCTGCAAACCCGACGAATGACCGCTCCTGGCCGTTCGGAGACTCATGCTAACGGCTTGAGTCGACCCTCTTTGGCCATTCGGGGCACATGCACTCAACGTCGGCTATCGGATCGTAGCCCGTTCGTCCAGCTGCGGCGCTCGGTCACTTCGTTGAGGCGTTATCTTTCAGGAACCTCAGCACTCGTGCAAAGGCGTCTGAGCGGGCCGCTTCGTTAGTGCCGACCAGCGGCGCCTCGCCATCCGCAGTCGTTGCCCCGAGTCTTTCTCGAAGAGGCATGTCTGGTGCGTCGAACGAATGCACCGCATCGGGATAGACAATGATCTCAACCGGCTCGCCTCGATTCCGAGCCGCCTCTATGAATACAATGCATGGTCTGGGTTTCGTCCAATTGTCGGCGTCTCCTTGCAGTACGAGCAGGGGAGCAACCGGCGACCAGCTGCCAGGCTCGACATCCGTAGATGGCCGGGACTGAAGTCGATCACTGCAAGCACTCGGATACAGGGCAATGGCCGCTCGGAAGTCGTGAGCAGGCGGCGGAATTGGCCGGCCAATACTCTTGGAGACGATGGTCAAGAGCGTGATGCCGCCACCTTGCGACCATCCCATCAGGGAGATACGGGCAGGATCAATGCGCGACGAGGACTGAAGAAAAGCCAGGGCGGCATAGGCGTCTCCGGGCCGCTCACGGTACATGACCCGCCGCGCTTCGCTCGGGCCGCAAGTCGCTCGGAAACCACGTGGACCAGCACTGTCGATCATAAGGACGGCATATCCGGCATCGTTCAGATATCTAGCCCACGCAGTGTACGTGGCGTAAATCTGGCCGGCGCCCCCCAGCCCGCTACAACCGTGAAGGAAGACAACGGCCGGTACCTTGTTTGAGCCCGTGGGCACGGAAAGAAAACCCGTCAGCAGTGTCTGGTCATTAGCGCCTTTGAATTGGACAGCTTCAGTCGCGAACGCGGCGCAGGTCGAGAGAACGCTGAGAAACCCAGTAAGTAAGCCGGATCGAATAGATTGATATACCATCATGCCGAAGATGATACCCTGCCGGCCTGATATTCGGAATAAGATGAGATCGCGCCATAAGGGGCGTTGTCCGAACGGCCGCTTTTCATTCGGCAATCGGACGTTGGTAAGCATAAGAGGGGTGACCGCTCCTGGCCGTTAGCGGTTATCCTGCTCGACATCGTGTCGCCAACCGGGCAGGCGCCGAGATCGGCACGCGGTTCGGCTGTTGCCGACAGAAGTTTGCGCGTAGGGCGGCAAAACCCGCTAAGGTTTTGCCGCCCTTGCAGCGCGATTGTTCTCGAGTGTGGCCATCAAAAACGATCACGCCTTACCATATTGAAGGTGAGCGCGATCAGCTTGCTTTTGCGTTCATGGTGCCCAGGAACTCCGAGACATGGCCTTCCAAGGCCCCGGCCTGGGAGGAGAGTTCCGCCGCCGCCTCCAACACATCCTTGGACATCCGCCCGGTTTCACCGGAAGCATCGGAGACCCCGGAGATGTTCTGGTTGACCTCCTGTGTCGCGGCGCCCTGCTCTTCCACGGCCGAGGCAATGGCCGTGGTGACGCTGCTGATCTCCTCGATGGTCTTGGTGATCGTGGTGATCCCGGAAACCGCCGAGCCGGTCGCGCCCTGGACTTGGCCGATCTGCTCAGCGATCTGCTCGGTCGCCTTGGCCGTCTGATTGGCCAGGGCCTTGACCTCGCTGGCAACCACCGCGAAGCCCTTGCCGGCCTCGCCCGCCCGCGCCGCCTCGATCGTGGCATTGAGCGCCAGCAGGTTGGTCTGCTCGGCGATGTCCTGAATCATGCTCACCACCGTGCCGATGCTCTCGGCCGACGTCGCCAGGCCGTTGATCATCGTGGTTGCCTCCTGCGCCGCGTCGACCGCCGATCTGGCGATCTCGGTCGAATGGGAGATCTGGCGCGAAATCTCCGAGATCGAAGCGTTGAGCTCCTCGGAGGCGGAAGCCACCGTCGAGGCGAGATGGTTTGTCTGGTCCGCCGTCGACGTCAGCGAATTGGCCGAGCTCTGCATCTCGGTCGACGCCGCCGACACCGCCGTCACCACCGTCGACACGTTCTCCGCCATGCGCAGGTTTTGGGTGACCACATTCCAGGTCAGCATCGGTGCCACGTAGTTGCCGTCGGGATCGGTCAGGGCCGTCACCTCCAGCGACAGCTTCTCGTCACCCAAGGCGATGTTTGCCTGGAACGGCAGATTGCTCGGATCGGCAAGCAGCGCACGCTGATGGGCCGGGTTCTTGTGGAAGACATCGATACAGCTGCCTTTCAGGTCTTCCGGCGCCACCGGCAGCAGATGGCGCAGCGGCTTCAGCGTCTCGATGCTGGTCTTGTTCACATAGGTGATTTCCAGGCTGTCTTTATCGGCCAGCATCACATTGACCGGCATCTTGTCGAGCATGTCGAGCAGCTGCTCGGTTTCCCGTTCCTTCTTCACCTGGGCCGTAATCACACTCCAGGTCAGCATCGGGCCCATATAGTTGCCCTTGGTGTCGTAGAGCGGCGTTACCAGGAGATCGAGCCACTCCCCGGCGATGGTGATCTTGGTGGTGTAAGGAAGGTTCTTCGGGTCGGCGAGCAACTTACGCTGATGCGCCGGGTTCTTGTGGAAGACGTCGATCGACTGACCGACGATGTCCTCCGCCGCGATCGGCAGGGCATGCTGGATGCCCTTCAAAGCCTCGATCGAAGCGCTGTTCGCATAAGTGATCGTGAAGTTCTTTAGATCGCAAAGCAGAACGCAGACGGGCATGTTATCGACCATCTGCTTGTGGACGCTTATATCTGCGGAGCGCCCGGCATTAATCTTTTTCATCCAGTTGGCTGACATTTTCTCTTCCTTGGTTTATTAGGTTTTGCTTAATTGCATTGATTGCAGCAATAAACATAGTGAAAGTGACTCCTTGGTTAATCTCTCCGGTTGAAAAATCAACTGCACCAGTTACAAGCGTCTCCGCCGCGACAATCGGGAACGCCTGCCATAACCGAGACCTACATCGAAACGATTCCATGGACGAAATGACCGCCCCTGCCGATCGCTGCGGGCGCATACGGTCCCAAAAGCACAACAGAATACTGGGCAAGCCAGGGGCTTTTCCTCAGCTACACCACCAATTCGCGGAAAGGATGGAATCCATCTCGTTGAGGTGGGCGGACTCGCAGCGTTTGACGAAAGATGACTGGAATGGGTCTCGAGTTGCAGCACAAGAGACTGTAAGCGAACGACCGTTCCTGGCCGAACCTTGCCGCCGAGCGCGTTGGGTCGAGCGGGACCAGCGGGGGCCACGACAAGCGGCTCAAGTCGACCCTTAGGGGCGTCCGGGATCGAGGGTTGGATGTCAGCTTTGAATTGGCAAATCAGTTAAACGGATGCAGCGGCTTGTTCGTGATGATCAATAACCCAGGTGTCATCGGCTGTGCGTGGTCTCTTTGCAACGCCAAGAATGAAGGGGGCGTAAATAATCAGCAGTTGGCGCAGATAGCGGTCTCCTTGTTTTGGATCCCTACCGGGCCGTTCATTGCCGCTGCTAGAATACTACTGCGGAACGGCAACACTTTTTGATGCAACTCAAGGCCTCGAACAGCAAAGGGTGTTAACCTTTTCCACAAATCTCGGTGGCCGCGGGCATGCTGGGCGGGATGCAGGAGGCGGCAATGCTCAGGAAGCTTTGTTTGGTAGTCGCCTTCCTGATATCGGGCGGCAGTGCCGTTGCGCAGGATTTGAGCGCCTACACGGACGAGGCGCGTGCCGCAATCCAACAACTGCGGCAGGTGATGATGGAACATCTCCAACAGGCCGTGCGCGAAGTCGGTCCTGCGGAGGCGACATCGGTCTGCCGCCATCTGGCGCCGGAGATCGCTGCTGAGGTTGCCGCCGAGACCGGCTGGGAAATCCGCCGCCCGGCACTGAGGGCGCGTAACCCTGAAAACCGGCCGAATGAGGCGGAGCGCGGCGTACTGCTGGGTTATCTGACGCGTAGCTTTGCCGGCCAGTCCTTCGACAGCATGGAAACGATCCGGCTGGAGGAGCGCGACGGCCGGACCTACGTGCACTACATGCGGGCGGTTCCGACCTTGGATGCCTGCCT
>NZ_JAAQPH010000001.1 GCF_011683915.1 Pelagibius litoralis | reverse complement strand
CGCACGGTGCGTATCGAGGTCGGCCTGGGAGGATCCGGACCGGCGGTTTCGGTGAACAATACTGCCATATTTGTCGGCGACATCGCCAGTCTGGCTGGCGGTGGCTACGTAACCACGGTCTCAACCGGCTCGGTGGTCAGCACGCAGCGCTTTAACGACCAGGGAGAGGCTGTCGGGTCACCGCTGCTGATTGGCAACCCCTTGAACTCACCGGAGGTGATAGGTCTGTCTGACGGTGGTTTTGTTGTAGGCCTCGAGTGGGACGAAGGCATCTATGTGCAACGCTATGACGCCGACGGGGGCTTGGTGGGGACGGGTTCGACGATTGCGCCCGTATCCGCCGGTACGGATATCGTATTCACGGCTCTCCAGTACGGCGGCTATGTCGTGGCCTCTGAGACACCAGGCAGCACGGGCGAGGTTCGTATCTTCGATAATGACGGCAATCTGGTTGCTCCGGTGATCGTATTGGACGGCGGCGCCAGTATAGCCAATCCCTCGGTTCTGGCGCTTTCGGGCGGTGGTTTCGTTGCGAGTTGGGCTGACTCCGCCAGTGGACACATCTTTTCACAGCGCTACGACAGCACGGGCCTGTTGGTCGGAGGCGAGCAACAGATCAGTCAGCTGGGCTCAACCCCTGTTGACGACGATCAGATTTCCATGACCCTGCTTGAAGGCGGCGGTTACGTGGTGAGCTGGGCCGCCAGCGGGCATGATGGCGATGGCTTCGGAATTGTCGCGCGCATCTATGATAACGCCGGCAATGCGGTGGATAATCCCTTTGTCGTGAATGATTTCGTTGCGGGTGACCAGACGGACCCCTCGGTTGCGACGCTTCCCGGCGGGGGCTTCCTGGTCACCTGGGGTTCGACAGCCGGTGATGGCGACGGCACGGCGATCTTCGCCCGCCAGTTTGCTGCCGACGGCAGCCCGGTCCAGGACGAGTTCATGGTCACGGACTTTGCCGTTGGCAGCCCCTCCACCCCCCAGGTGACAATGCTTGCGGATGGGCGTTTGGCTTTCAGCTGGTTGGAGGCAAATGAGGTCTTCACACGGGTACTGTCCCTGGGTGGCGACAACCACGACCACCTGCAGGGCGACATCGGGGATGAGATCCTGCGCGGTTTCGGCGGCAACGACGTCCTGACCGGTAACGACGGCAACGATACTCTCATCGGCGGCGCCGGAAACGATACCCTGGACGGCGGCGCCGGTGTGGATAGAGCGATATTCAGTGGTAACTTCGCCGACTATCAAGTGACCGACCTGGGCGGCGGCACTCTCCAGATCACGGACCTGCGCGTTGGCTCTCCGGATGGTACCGACAGTGTGAGCGGCATGGAAACTATACGTTTTGCCGACTACACGATGGAACTGCGCCCCGACGAGCGGCCAACTACTGTTTCCGGCGATCATCTGTTTCAGGTAACGGCCGACGATTCTGCGGTGGGAGATCTGGATACCGATACGGTAGCGGTCACCCTGGTGAGCGATGTTACCAACGGGTCCCTCACCCTCAATGCCGATGGCACCTACAGCTACACCCCGGCGATGGGTTTCAGCGGTGTCGACAGCTTTGTCTATCTGGACGGTGGGATCGAACGCACGGTGCGTATCGAGGTCGGCCTGGGAGGATCCGGACCGGCGGTTTCGGTGAACAATACTGCCATATTTGTCGGCGACATCGCCAGTCTGGCTGGCGGTGGCTACGTAACCACGGTCTCAACCGGCTCGGTGGTCAGCACGCAGCGCTTTAACGACCAGGGAGAGGCTGTCGGGTCACCGCTGCTGATTGGCAACCCCTTGAACTCACCGGAGGTGATAGGTCTGTCTGACGGTGGTTTTGTTGTAGGCCTCGAGTGGGACGAAGGCATCTATGTGCAACGCTATGACGCCGACGGGGGCTTGGTGGGGACGGGTTCGACGATTGCGCCCGTATCCGCCGGTACGGATATCGTATTCACGGCTCTCCAGTACGGCGGCTATGTCGTGGCCTCTGAAACACCAGGCAGCACGGGCGAGGTTCGTGTTTTCGATAATGACGGCAATCTGGTTGCTCCGGTGATCGTATTGGACGGTGGTGCCAGTATCGCCAACCCCTCGGTTCTGGCCCTGTCGGGCGGCGGTTTCGTTGCGAGCTGGGCTGACTCCGCCAGCGGGCACATCTTTATGCAGCGCTACGACAGCACGGGCCTGCTGGTTGGAGGCGAGCAGCAAGTCAGTCAGCTGGGCTCAACCCCTGTTGACGATGATCAGATTTCCATGACCCTGCTTGAAGGCGGCGGTTACGTGGTGAGCTGGACCGCCAGCGGCCATGATGGCGATGGCTTTGGGATTGTTGCACGCATCTACGATAACGCCGGCAATGCGGTGGATAATCCCTTTGTCGTGAATGATTTCGTTGCGGGTGACCAGACGGACCCCTCGGTTGCGACGCTTCCCGGCGGGGGCTTCCTGGTCACCTGGGGGTCGACGGCGGGCGACGGCAACGGAACGGCGATCTTCGCGCGTCAGTTTGCTGCCGACGGCAGCCCGGTCCAGGACGAGTTCATGGTCACGGACAGCACCTTCGGCAGCCCCTCCACCCCCCAGGTGACAATGCTTGCGGATGGGCGTTTGGCTTTCAGCTGGTTGGAGGCAAATGAGGTCTTCACACGGGTACTGTCCCTGGGCGGCGACAACCACGACCACCTGCAGGGCGACATCGGGGACGAGATCCTGCGCGGTTTCGGCGGTAATGACGTCCTGACCGGTAACGACGGCAACGATACTCTCATCGGTGGCGCCGGAAACGATACCCTGGACGGCGGCGCCGGTGCGGATAGAGCGATATTCAGCGGTAACTTCGCCGACTATCAGATAACCGACCTGGGTGGTGGCAGCTATGAGGTGGTGGATCTGAGGGTGGGTAGCCCCGATGGGACCGATACCCTCTTCGATGTCGAGAGTTTGCGATTCGCCGATCAGGTTGCTGACGTGTCGCTGCCACCGCCGAGTGAGACCTTTTTCGGCGATCATCTGCTGCGTGTTCTGGCGGATGGATCGGCTGCGGGAGATCTGGATACCGATACGGTTGCGGTGAGCCTGGTGAGCGATGTCGCCAACGGCTCCCTCACCCTCAATGCCGATGGCACCTACAGCTATACCCCGACGATGGGTTTCACCGGTGTCGACAGCTTTGTCTATCTCGACGGTGGGATCGAACGCACGGTGCGCATCCAGGTCGGGCTGGCGGGTTCGGGTCCGGCGGTTCTGGTGAACGCCACCGTCGCCTTTGCCGGCGACATCGCCAGCCTGGCCGGCGGCGGCTACGTGACCACGATTTCCACCGGCAATGGCGCGCTGGTCAGTACGCAGCGCTTTAACGACCAGGGAGAGGCGGTCGGCTCGCCGCTGCTGATTGGCAGCCCCTTGAACTCACCGACGGTGATTGGCCTGTCTGACGGCGGCTTTGTTGTCGGCCTCGAGTGGGACGAAGGCATCTATGTGCAACGCTATGACGCCGACGGGGGCTTGGTGGGGACGGGTTCGACGATTGCGCCCGTATCCGCCGGTACGGATATTGTGTTCACCGCTCTTCAGACCGGCGGCTATGTCCTGGTCTCGGAAACCGCAGGCAACACGGGCGAGGTTCGTATCTTCGATAATGACGGCAACCCGACCGCCCCCATGGTCGTGTTGGACGGTGGCGCCAGTCTGACCAATCCTTCGGTCCTGGCTCTGTCGGGCGGTGGTTTCGTAGCGAGCTGGGTTGACTCCGCCAGCGGGCACATCTTTATGCAGCACTACGACAGCACGGGTCTGCTGGTTGGAGGCGAGCAGCAGGTCAGCCAGCTGGGTTCCTTGCTTGTTGCCGATGGCCAAATTTCCATGGCCCTGCTTGACGGCGGTGGCTACGTGGTGAGCTGGACCGCCACCGGGCACGATGGCGACGGCTTTGGGATCGTCGCGCGCATCTATGACTATCTCGGCAACGCGTTGGGCAATCCCTTTGTCGTGAACGACTTCGTTACGGGCGACCAAACCGATCCCTCGGTTGCGGCGTTTCCTGGCGGCGGATTTGTGGCGACCTGGGGCTCGACGGCTGGCGATGGCGACGGAACGGCGATCTTCGCGCGCCAGTTCGCTGCTGACGGCAGCCCGGTCGGGGACGAGTTCATGGTTACCGACAGCGCCTTCGGCAGTCCCGAAACGCCTCAGGTGACAATGCTCGAGGACGGGCGCCTGGCCTTCAGTTGGTTGGAATCGGGCAGTGTCTCCACCCGGGTCATGTCGCTGGGCGGCGACAACCACGACCATCTCCAGGGCGGCATAGAGGCCGACTACATGCTGGGCTTCGGCGGCGCTGACCTGCTGGCCGGCAACGGCGGCAACGATACCCTCATCGGCGGCGCCGGAAACGATACGGCGGTGTTCAGCGGCAACTTCGCAGACTACCAGGTCACGAACCTTGGTGGCGGCAGCTATGAGGTAGTGGATCTTCGGGTTGGTAGCCCCGATGGCACCGATCTGCTGACTGAGGTAGAGAACCTGCAGTTTGCCGATCAGTTGATCGACCTCAATGCACCGCCGCCGCCGCCGCCACCTGTGGCCGGCGATCATCTGTTGCGGGTTCTGTCTGACGGTTCTGCGGCGGGGGATCTGGATACCGACACGGTGGCGGTCACGCTGGTGAGTGATGTTTCCAATGGGTCCCTCACGCTGAATGCCGACGGTACCTACAGCTACACCCCGGTGATGGGTTTCAGCGGTGTCGACAGTTTCGTTTACCTGGACGGCGGTGTGGAGCGCACGGTGCGCATCGAGGTCGGGCTGACCGGTTCGGGCCCGGCGCTGGCGGTCAATGATACGGCCAGCATGGGTGGGGGTGCCGGCGATATTGCCGGTCTGACGGATGGCGGGTACGTGGTGACCTGGGTGGTCGGCACCGGCGGCTCCACGCGGGGCATTTACGCGCAGCGCTATGATGCGGACGGCGTGGAGGTTGGTTCGGAGGTCTTCATCTCGAAGGCTGGCAGCAGCAGCAGCGGTTTTCCGAGTAATCCGACGGTTTCCGGGCTTTCCGACGGCGGTTTCGTGGTGAGCTGGGCCTTGGGCGTCAACAACGTGGCACGGATCGAGGCACAGGCGTTCGATGCGGCTGGGGGTGCCGTCGGCTCGGTTGTGACGGTCGACGTGTCCAACAGTGATCAGTCGCCGGAGGTGACGGGCCTGCAGTACGGCGGCTATGCGGTCACCTGGACGGTTGCCCAGAAGGTCTCTGTTCGTACTTTCGACAATGACGGCACGCCGCGTTCCAATGAGTTGATTCTGGACAGCGGCGGCAACATCAACAATGTTGCCATTCCGGATGTCATTGCGCTTTCCGGCGGCGGTTTCCTGGTGGCTTGGACGAACTTCAGCACCGCCAAGCACATCGCTCAACGCTTCGACAGCTTCGGCGAACCGGTTGGGGCCGAGTTGGAAATCTTTGATGCGACGCTGGGAGTTTTTTCCAGCACCACTACCTTGGCCTTGCTGGAAGACGGTGGTTTTGTGGCGAGTTGGGTATCGTCCGGTCAGGACGGTGACGGCACAGCCATCATGGCACGGATTTTCGATATCGACGGGGTTCCGCAGGGTGCCGCTTTCGTGGCCAACGACCAGACGGCGGGCAGTCAGACGGCGCCTTCCCTGGCGTCGCTGCCGGGTGGCGGCTTTATAGCGGCCTGGGTTTCGGATCAGGGCGACGGCGACGGCACCGGGGTCTTCGCGCGCCAGTTCGACGCGGACGGCAATCCTATCGGGAATCAGTTCATGGTCTCCGACGCGGCGGTCGGCAACCAGACCAATATCGAGGTCACGGCCCTGGCCGACGGGCGCATCGCCTTCAGCTGGAGCGGCCCGGAGGGTTCGGGCAACGGCATCTTCTCGCGGATTCTCTCGCTGGGCACCGACAATCACGACAACCTGCAGGGCGACGCCCAGGAAGATTACCTGCTGGGCTTCGGCGGCAACGACGTGCTCACCGGCAACGGCGGCAACGATGTCTTCGACGGCGGCGCCGGTAACGATACCCTGTACGGCGGGACCGGCAGCGATACTTTCGTCTACAACGATATCGTCGATGCGGGGGATCTGATCGACGGGTTCGATGCGACCGGCGTCGACAGTATCGACCTGGATGCGTTGCTGGACGGCCTGGGTGTTGCGGACGTGGATCGCAGTTCCCGGGTTGACGTGCAACAGGCAGGGATTGGCCAGGATGCCGTGATCTCGGTCGACACCACCGGGGATGCGGTCTTCGACACGGTCCTGGCGACGGTGACCAATGTCACGGGTGATCTGGACCAGAACGATCTGAACCTTGGCACGCTTGTCTAAGGTGTCTCGGATCTACGGAGTATAGCGTAATGGCACAGAACAACTCTCAGACCCCGGTTTCCAGTACCAACATCCCTGCCCCGGATGTATTGGAAGGTGGCTTGCAACCTGCTCTCACCCTGCAAGGAGTGTCCATCCCTACACTGGCCGCATTGGCCCTCTTGGTTTCCGGTGATGACGGCGACAACACCATCGGTGGGGGCATTGGTGATGACCTGATCGAAGGACTGGGCGGCAACGACCGCCTCTCCGGCGGCGGCGGTGCCGACAACATCGCTGGCGAAGACCTGGATGTAGCAAGCAACGCTCCGGCTTCTGCGGTTTCCATCATCAGCGCCGGCGGCGGCGCTACGGAAGGGAATGATTCCATTCTCGGCGGCAGTGGTGCCGACAATCTGTCAGGAGAGACGCTCGCGCATGCTGAGAACGGAACGGCACTTGCTGAATCACTGACCGATGGGCTGGACGCCATCGCCGGCAATGATACTGTCGGTGGGGGCATCGGTAACGACGCAATGGCCGGCGACGCTCTGGCGATCAGCGACCTTAGTGCGCGAGCCGGTGTTGGGAACACAGCCACCGGGGCAACCGCGGAGGCGGGGAACGACAGCCTGCGCGGAATCGATGGGTCTGACAGCATCGCAGGAGAAGCCCTGGCCATCAGTGATGGCTTGGCTGAGGCATGGGCGGGGAACATCGCTTATGGCGGCATTTCGAGCAGCGACACGATCACAGGCGATGGCGCCGCTGACGTTCTCTCCGGCGGCTCCCTTGCTGTCAGCACCTCTGGCCGGGCGTCGGCCTTCTTGTTCAACGATGCAAGAGAGGGCGGCACGACAGGCAGCGATATCATAAACGGTAACGGCGGCAAGAACCTGATCGCCGGTGACGCGTTGGCCATCGGTGATGCCACGTCAACGGCTTTGGCAAATATCTGGCCTTTGCCGGCAGCCATGCAGGCAACGACAGCATCACGACCGGCAGCAACAACGATACCATCTCCGGCGACGTGCTGGTTCAGGGCGGCGGAACGGCGACTCTCAACAGCAGTGCCTCTCTGGAAGGCATGGCCAGCGCTGGTAGCGATACCATCGACAGCGGAAGTGGAAACGACCTGATCGCGGGCGATTCCCTTGCGCAGGGCGGCGGTACGGCTCGCTCCAATTT
Organism: Pelagibius litoralis; assembly: GCF_011683915.1. GTDB lineage: Bacteria > Pseudomonadota > Alphaproteobacteria > Kiloniellales > Kiloniellaceae > Pelagibius > Pelagibius litoralis. The sequence continues at coordinate 433,033 of NZ_JAAQPH010000001.1, read as the reverse complement.
CAGCCTCTTTTCCGAACACGACGGCACGGATCTCATCTTTGCCGGCGGTGGCAACGACAAAGTTTCCGGCGACGCTCTTTCCCAGGGCGGACTGGCCGATGCCGAGTATGGCGGCGATGACACTATTTTCGGCGGTGGCGGCGCCGATCTCATTGCCGGCGACGCCCTCGCCTTTGATGGTGGTACGGCTTCCGTCTACGGCGGCGGTGATGACGTCATTGATGCCGGCAGTGGCAATGACACGGTCTATGGTGATTCCAACGGCAGCGTCACCGGCGGGGGCAACGACAGCATCCTCGGCGGCGACGGCAACGATCTGCTCTATGGCAACTCGGGTGACGACACTCTTGTCGGTGGAACCGGCAACGACACCTTGATTGGCGGGACCGGCAGCGATACCTTCATCTACAACGATATCGTCGATGCCGGCGATCTGATCGACGGGTTCGATGCGACGGGCGTGGACAGCATCGATCTCGACGCTCTGCTGGACGGTCTGAGCGTCGCGGACGTGGATCGCAGTTCCCGGGTTGACGTGCAACAGGCAGGGATTGGCCAGGATGCCGTGATCTCGGTCGACACCACCGGGGATGCGGTCTTCGACACGGTCCTGGCGACGGTGACCAATGTCACGGGTGATCTGGACCAGAACGATCTGAACCTCGGCACCCTGGTTTAGGCGATTTTGCCCTGAGGGGCGGTGCAGCCGAAAGGTTGCTCCGCCCCTCTTCCTATTTCGGACTACAACTGTGCCGCCAGTTGGACCCCGCCATAGAGGGCGATACCGTAGAGCGCGTGGCTGGCCAGGGCGTTCAGTCGCGGGATCCAGGGGTTGGGCGCAAGGCGCGCCATGATCCCGGCCCCCAGGCCGGGCTGCATTATGAACCAGGGGATCACCACCGAAACGGCCCCGAAGACAAAACCGTTCAACAGGCTTGGCGGCCGGTCCAAGCCAAAAACCATCAGGCCGAGATAGGCAAAGCCATAGGCGATACCGACGAGATAATGCATGGTCCAGCCGATGGCCGCCTCGCCTGCCACCGCCGGGGTTTCGCCAATCGGCCGATGAATCAGACGGCCTTTGGGAAGATAGGCGAACCACCGGCCGATCAGGCCCCAATCGGCCGGTGGAATACCCGAAACCGAAAATAGCAGCCGCTGCCAGATATCGAGTATCAGGGTCGCAAACACGCCGGTAAAGACGGCCTGCAGCGCGAAAACTTGCAAAGTCATGAACTCACTCTTTCCCAAGTCGGCGGCGACCAAGGATGGAAGCGGTTATGGCAGATCAGTCGTTGGCCACCAGGTGCATCAGACTGGAGGTATCCCAACGCTTGCCCCCGCGGGCCTGAACCTGGGCATAGAACTGATCGACCAGGGCGGTCACCGGCAGGCGGGCGCCATTGTTGTGCGCCTCCGCCAGGCAGATCCCGAGGTCCTTGCGCATCCAGTCGACGGCAAAGCCGAAATCGAAAGACCCCTGGCACATGGTCGAGGCACGGTTTTCCATCTGCCAGGACTGCGCCGCCCCCTTGGAGATCACATCGATTACCTTGTCCATGTCGAGGCCGGCCTTCTGGCCGAAGCTCATGCCTTCCGACAAACCCTGCAGCAAGCCAGCGATACAGATCTGGTTGACCATCTTGGTGAGTTGTCCGGCGCCTACCGGCCCCATCAGGGTGACGGCGCGGGCAAAGGCATCGATCACCGGCTGCGCACGGTCGAAAGCCGTCTGATCGCCGCCGCACATGACCGTAAGGGCGCCGTTTTCCGCCCCTGCCTGCCCGCCCGAAACAGGGCCGTCGATGAAGGCGACGCCGCGTTGGTTGCCGGCGGCTGCCAGCTCGCGGGCAACCTCGGCCGAAGCGGTGGTGTTGTCCACCAGGATCGTACCCTCGGCCATTCCGGCAAAAGCCCCCTCGCCGCCCAGAATCACACTGCGCAGGTCGTCATCGTTGCCGACGCAGGAGAAAACGATTTCGGCGCCCTCAGCAGCTTCCCGCGGGGTCGCGGCGGCGGCCCCGCCGTGTCTGGCCACCCAATCCTGCGCTTTCGCCGCGGTCCGGTTGTAGACCGTTACGTCATGGCCGGCGGAGGCCAGGTGCCCGGCCATGGGAAAGCCCATGACGCCAAGCCCGATGAAGGCAACTTTGGTCATCTCAGTTCACTCGCCTCTGTTTTTGAATCCTGTTTGCCAAGCCCCCCGCAAAGCAGGTTCCGGCGCCGACGGTTGGCGAGCCTAATGAGACTGGCATCAGGTCGCAAGATGCCGCTTCATGCTTTGCCGGGATAGAGGGGATGTGCGGGGGCTGGCCTCGCCTATCTGAAAACCCGGCGGTCAGAGCCGTTCGAGCGTTTTGCTTTGAACTGCGCCTATGTAACCATGCCTCAAGAAATCGGGGATGAAGCGACTGGGGAATGAGGCAATGTTGAAAATCGAGGCAATTCCCGGCAAGGGCCGAGGGGTACGGGCAAGCCGTGCGATTGCCGCCGGGACCCTTATCGAGCGGGCCCCGGCAATTCGGTTGCCTGCGGCGGAACGTCCGCTCATCGATCAGACCACGGTGTTCGTCTACTACTTCGCCGACCCGGTGACCTATCGCGAGGGTGCCGACTATGACTGTCTCCTGGCCTTTGGCCTTTCAACCTTTTGCAATCATGCCGCGCAGCCCAATGCCGTTGTTTCATGGGAAGAAGATCCTTTGGGGCTTTGGGCTCTGCTTACCGCTATTGACGATATTGCCGAAGAAGATGAGGTCACGGTGTTTTACACCAATGTGGACCAGTACAAGCCGGACAGTTTTTTTGTTTAGAAAGGCCCAGTGACGTTCGCGCGGGGATAGACACAGAATCACCTCTTAAGTGTCGCCAATTACTGGGGTTTTTTCCTTCGGAAAGGAAAAATAAACCAGCACTGTGATTGAATTCCGTGTTCGAATGCGCAGCATGAAAAGACTGGGTCGCCGCGCGCAAGTACGGCGGATTAGGATCAACTTATGGCTTCATCGGAAACCCAAGCTCTGACCACAGAAGAGGCATCCAGCGGGAGCGCTGGGGATGGAACCCCCGACATGCCCGAGAAAGGTGCCGGTTTCACCGGCACCTATCGTCTGCTGGTGCGCGGCAAGAACATCAACGAAAACACCCTTCTCGCTACTGATTATCTCAATCACTTCAATGAAATAATCATGCTTCTTGAGATGGTTCCTTCGATGCCGGATTGCTTCGAGGATTGTCGGGAGTGGCGGCCCAAGAGCTATGCGGACCATTTCCGCGACAGCTGCTTTTCCGATGCCGAGTTGGCGATTCTTGCTTATGACAATGCGCCGGCCAACTACCGTCAGGCCTTTGACGCCACGGTTGAGCAAATGAATCGGCTGATCGCCGAGGCCATGCCGAGGATCAAGGGCTTGATTGACGAAGGGGCTGAGGGACCGCTTCAACTTGGTGTCGAAGGCGTCACCCGCAAGCTGCAGAGCTTTGTGGATGTCGCTTCCTCGATCATCAACGGCAACATGGATACGCTGGATCAGACGCAGATCGACCGCGTCATGAACGGCTGACCGGGCGCGCCTCTAACGGCTCGCCGTGTCAGTCCCGTTTTTCCAACTTACTATCGATCAATCCGCGCAAGGCCTGCAGGCCCGGCACGATACGCCTGGGTTCCACTGACGAGAATCCGAGGCGCATAAAGTTTCGCGGCGGCTTCTTGGAGTGGAAGTGGATCGAGCCGGGTTCGATCACGATCCCCTCGGCCAGGGCCTCGCGCGCCAGAACGTCGGTATCCAGGCTCTTCGGACCTTCCAGCCAGAAGCTGGTTCCGCCGCAGGACGGACGGGGTGCGAACTCGGGCAGGTATTTGGCCAGGCCTTCGCCCATCATTTCCCAACGGATCCGAAAGTCGCGCTGCAGGCGATGCACCAGCGCATCGTAATGACCGCCGGCGATGAAGAGAGCCATGGTGCGCTGGTTGTTGGTCGCCGGGTGACGCAGCATGAGGCGGCGCAACATCCGCGCCTCATGAATGAACTCTTCGGCCGCCACCATGTAGCCCATGCGCAGGCCGGGGCCGAGATACTTTGAGAAACTGCCGATGTAGATCACACGACCGGAGCGGTCCATGGCCTTAAGCGCTGTGGTCGGCGCATGCAGAAAGTTGGCCTCAGCCTCGTAGTCGTCTTCGATAACGAGGAAGTCAGATTTCTGTGCGTTCTCCAACAAGGCCATGCGCCGTTCGAGCGGCAGGGTGACGGTCGTCGGCGATTGGTGGCTGGGCGTAACGTAGACGCAGGCACAGTCGTCCAGGCGGTGGTCGACGACAATGCCCTCGCGATCCACCGGGATCGGCCTGATCTCTGTTCCCTTCAAAGCGAAGATGTTGCGCGTATCGACATAGCCGGGGTTTTCGACAGCAAGGATCTTACCGGGGCCGGCCAGCAGTTCGGCGATGAGAAAGAGCGCGTTCTGCGCGCCCAGGGTAATCAGTATTTCCGAGGGCTTGGCCTTGATCCCGCGACGCGGCAACACCCTGGTTCTGATCTCCTCGATCAGGTGGGAGTCGTCCTCGTTGAAATTGTCCTCGGTCCATTTCTGGATCGCATCGACGCCCAGCGCCTGACGCGAACAGGTGCGCCAGGTAGAGACCGGAAACAAGGTGGGGTCCGGCTGGCCGTAGATGAAGGGATAGGGATAGCGCCGCCAGTTGCGCGGCTTCTCCACATTGACCAGTTCAGAGGGGTGCAGCCGCAGGCGGCTCCACCATTCGACCGTCTGCCCGGCTTCCAGCTCGGGATAGCCGCCCTTGGTCTCGGTTTGCTGGAAGACCATGTCGGTGTTGACGAAGTAACCGACCCGCTCACGCGATATCAGCAGGCCTTCGTCGGCCAGGGCCTGATAGGCCAGGACCACGGTGTTTCGCGATACGCCGAGCGACTGCGCCAGGCGGCGGCAGGACGGCAGCGGATCACTGCCCGAAAGCCGGCCGTCGACGATGGCGTCGATCAGTTGCCGGCGGAGCTGGGCCTGAAGCCCCAGGTCGCCGTCGTGCCGCACCGGGAAAATGAAGTCGCGCATGGCCTTGTGTGCTTTTCCTAAACTCGTTAGTTCAACTTAGGAGGCTGCGCCCCAACGCTCAAGCTCCAGAGCCCCGCCAGGACCGGCCCGTCGGAAAGAAACAGCCACCTATGGTTCCTTTTCACCTATCGCAATAGCGCGAAAGTGGCGGCTTGCCGCAACGCCTTCATCCTGACACCAGGCGCGGAAGCCGCCCAGGCCCCGGTTGCTCCATTCCCGGTCTGCCTGCACCCAGCCTTTAAGGCGCTGCTTGCGGGCGCCCTCGGTGTCCAGGCCCGACCTCCGGGTCAGGGTTTCCAGCTCGGTGCGAAACCCGCGCTCGACGTCCAGATCCAGAGTCCCGCAATAGCTTGTAACGGCGTAGTCATAAATCACCCGGGTCAGGTCGCGGTCCTGAGCCTGCGCCGGATCGGCGCTGACCAGCAGGCTAAGCGCCGAAAACCAAAGGATCCCTTTGCAAAATGGCGCTCGATCATACCACATTGTCAGATTCCCCGGCGGACTGGCACCATGGGTGGCCGGGAGTTGGCCTTGACACCTTTCGAAGCCCGCTGCCAGACTCAAGGATAAGCATAAAACGTAATCGACAAACGACCAACATCGACAAACAGTCTACAGGGACGTCTGCCCGCTTCCGGGCAGCACTCTCCACGTCATTGTTTGAGGGGAGAACTAGCGTGAGTAAGACAAGAAAACCGACATCCAGCATGAAGACGCACCGCGCGGTGCGGGGCTTCACGCGCCGGACCATGCTGAAGCAGGCGGCTGCCGGCGGCGCCATCATGGCCGTCGCTCCGGCCATCATCAGCCCGGAGGCCCTGGCTTCCTCTGGCGAACTCGTGGTCATGAACTGGTCCGACTATCTGCCGAAGTCCTTCCTGGAAGGCTTCGAGAAGAATACCGGCATCAAGATCAAACACACACCCTACGGCTCCAACGAAGAGCTTCTGAACAAGATGCGGGCCACCAAGGGCCGCGGTTTCGACCTGATCGGGCCGACCGTTGACCGTGCCGGTGAGTGGAAGCCGCTTGGCTTGCTGCAGCCTTTCGATATGAGCCGGGTCAAGACCGACATGATCGTGCCGGGCCTGCTGAAGGGCTCGACCGACGGCTGGACCTGGGATGGTGGAAACCACCACCTGCCCTACCACTGGGGCACCGAGGCCCTGGCATGGCGCACCGACAAGTGGGAACAGGACTATACCAACCTGTCCTACGGCGACCTCTGGCGCCCGGAAATGAAGGGCAAGGTCATGGGCCGTCCGCACTCGATGATGCTGGGCATCGGCCTGCATCTCGACGCCTCCGGCAAGGTTCCCTCCAACCGCATGCTCGACGCTTACAAGGACGAAGCGAGCATGCGGCGCATCTGGGACGAGATCGGCAAGTTCGCCGTTGAGCACAAGTCCTGGCTGAAGCAGTTCTGGAACGATGCCGATGGCCAGATCAACGGCTTCATGCAGAACGACGTGGTGCTGGGCCAGACCTGGGACGGCCCGCCGTTGCGCCTGAAGAAAGAGGGCAAGCCGGTGACCTACATGGCGCCGCAGGAAGGCGCCCTCACCTGGCTTGATGGCCTCGCGATGCCGATCGGTGCCAAGAACACCGATCAGATCTATGAGTACATCAACTACGTCTACGATGCTCAGGTGAACGGACTGATCGCCAACGAAACCGGCTATAACCCGGTTGCCGTCGGGGCAGAAAATCATCTGTCCGCCGATAGCAAGAAGGCCTTCAGCGAAGCTTATCCCGGCGATGCCCTGGATCGGCTCTGGTGGTGGCCGCCTTCGGAGCCCTGGTACACAGAGATCCGGGCGGAATACAGCGACAAGTTCGTCGCCGCCTGATTCTGGGTTCATGGTATGGGGCCCCGGCCGATGGTCGGGGCCCCAATCCCATCAGCCAGGAACTATTCAGCGCTTGAATGGGATTGCGCCGGCATTGCCGGCTATAGGCATGTAGGGATATACATTCAGTGAACCGCGCCCAATGCATGAGGCGCGGTAGCAACAAGTGAGCGGCCGCCCCAGGGCGTCCAGCGGCAAGACGGGGGCAAGCAGGCATGAGTGCAGATGTTGATCTGGACCACGTAACGATTCGCTTCGGCGATTTCACAGCGGTCCAAGATGCACACTTGAGTATCAAGGGCGGCGAATTCTTCAGCTTCCTCGGCCCGTCGGGCTGCGGCAAGACGACAATCCTGCGCGCCGTCAGCGGATTTCTGGAGCCGACGGAGGGCGATGTCAGGATCGGCGGGCAGAGCATGCGCGGCATCGGGCCGAACAAGCGCCCGACCGCCCTGATCTTTCAGAACCTCGCCCTCTTTCCCCTCATGTCCGTCGCGGACAACATCGCTTTCGGCCTGGAAGTGCGTGGCGCCAGTAAGGCGGAGCGGCGCAAGCGGGCAGACGAACTGCTGGATCTGATCGCCCTCAACGGTCAGGGCGATAAAAAAGTGAGTGAGCTTTCCGGCGGCCAGAAGCAGCGTGTCGCCATCGCCCGCGCCCTGGCGGTGGAGCCGGAGGTTCTGTTGCTGGACGAGCCGCTGTCGGCCCTCGACCTGAAACTGCGCCAGCACATGCGCACCGAACTGCGTGCGATCCAGCAGCGCGTCGGCATCACCTTCATCTACATCACCCACGACCAGGGCGAAGCCCTGACCATGTCGGACCGCATTGCGGTGATGAGCCAGGGTGTGATCCAGCAGGTCGGCGTCGGCGCCGATGTCTACGAGAACTCCCAGACCGCTTTCGTCGCTTCCTTCGTCGGTGAGAACAATCCCTTCGTCGGCCGTATCACCGCTGTGGACAGCAAATATGCCGTCGTCGAATCCCATTTCGGCCCCCTGCGCGGCCGTAATTTGAGCGGTCTAAGAACCGGCGACGAGGCGATGCTCTTCGTGCGTCCGGAATCCTTGAGCTATCTGAACGGCGCTTCCGCCAGCGAAAACACCATCCAAAGCACGGTGTTGAACAGCGAGTTTGAGGGGTCCTTCTTTTCGGTCTTCCTGCGGGGCGAAGGTTCAAGCCCGATCGTCATGTCGATGACCAACTCCGGCGATCTGCCGGCCTTTCCTCAGGGCTCGGCAGCGACCTTGGTGTTTCAGCCGGATCGGGCAGTGGTCCTGCCGGTCGGGGAGGTTGCTGATGAATAATCCTTCCAGGCGCCCGGACGGCACCCTGTTCCTGAGCAAGGGATGACCGCGCCATGACAACTTTCTTTCGTCGCAACGGCATCATCATCTCGACCTACCTGCTGGGCGCGGTTTTTCTCTGGGTCGCGATCATGATCGTCCTGCCCCAGGCCTACATGCTCGACTTTTCGTTCCGCTTCAACCTGCCGCCGGCGAAGATCGGTGGGCCGGAAGATGTCTATACGCTCAAGAACTATCGCTACCTGCTGTTTGGGCGGCCCGGCGATGAGGAGATGTTCAACTGGCTGCATCTGACGGTCTTCCTGCGGACCATCATCGCCTCCATCTTCGTGACGCTGATCAACTTCATCATCTGCTATCCCATCGCCTACTACGTCGCACAGGTCGCAAAGGGCGGCCATGCCCGCGCGATGATCCTCATGCTCATCCTGCCGTTCTGGGTGAACGAGATCCTGCGCGCCTTCGCCTTTCGCATTCTCTTCGGCACCTCTGGGGTCATCAATGCCATCCTGCAGACCCTTGGGATCATCGATCAGCCGATCGATTTCATCCGCGCAGACGTGGCGCTCTATGCCGGTCTGTCCTACGCCTATATCCTGCTGATGGTGTTCCCGCTTTATAACGCCATCGAAAGTCTGGATCACAATCAGGTGGAGGCAGCGCGCGACCTGGGCTCCCCCTGGTGGCGTATCCACTGGCGGGTCGTGATGCCCCATGCCAAGCCCGGCATCGCTTCCGGCTGTACCCTGGTCTTCATGCTCTCGGCCGGCGCCCTGGCGGCACCGCAGATCCTCGGCGGTCCCTCAAGCTTCTGGTTCACCCAGATCATCTATCGCTGGTTCAACACCGGCGGCAACTGGCCGCAGGGTGCGGCCTACGCCATCGTGCTGCTACTGGCCTGTCTGGTCTTCGTCCTTGCGGTGATGCGTATCTTCAAGGTCAGCCTTGGGGAGATCGCGAAATGAGTTCGGCAAAGATCCAGAATCTCCTGGTCTCGTTTTATATCTTCCTCTTCTTCCTCTTCCTTTTTGCGCCCTTGATGATGATGGGGACTGCCGCCTTCAACGATGTGGACTTTCCCCAGGTGATCCCTTGGGAGGGCTTTACCTGGCGCTGGTTCCCTACCCTCTTCGAAGACGACCTGATGATGGAGGGTATCCGCAACTCGATCTGGATCGGTATCGGGGTGATGATCGTATCGGTGCCGATCGGCCTGGCTGCCGCCATCCTCATGACCCAGGTCCACGCGAAGCTGCAGACCTTTTACTACACCATCGTCGTCTCACCGGTTTTGATGCCCGGCGTCATCCTGGGCATCTCCACCTTGGTGTTCTGGGATCGCCTGGGTACCTTCGTGGATGCCGACTATGAGAGTTTTTACTACAGCGGCATGTTCCTGACGATCATCGGACAGTCGACCTTCATCTCGGCCTACACCATGCTGATCTTCCTCGCCCGCTTGCAGCGTTTCGACCGCACCCAGGAAGAAGCGGCATTGGATCTCGGGGCCACCCATGTCCAGGTCTTCTGGAAGGTGCTGATGCCCTTCCTGCGGCCGGCGATCTTTTCGGCCATGGGCCTGGCCTTCCTGACGTCCTTCGAGAACTACAACACCACGGTCTTTACCATCCAGGCGGACAGCACGCTGACGACCGTGCTTGCCGGCAAGGTGCGCATGGGCACCCAGCCCGACCTGGCGGCCCTGGCGGTGCTGATCATCGCCGTTACCCTTGTGGGGGCGGTTGCGATAGAGGTCGCGCGGCGGCGGGAGATGGCAAAGGCGGAAGCCGCCCGGGAGGAGGCACTGCGTCTGGAGAAAGCCGCGGACCTGCCCCTGGCCGGGCAGGCTGCGCAGTAAACAGGGGGCTGTGCGCAGATTTTTGCGTCCTTTTGCCGGGGTCTGCGTCTAACCAGGTATAACCAACCTGGAAGGAGTGAGACCATGCGGCTTCAACTGGCCCTGAACGTGCCCGATATCGATCAGGCGGTGGCCTACTACAGCAAGCTGTTCGGGGTGACGCCCCACAAACGGCGCGACGGCTATGCGAACTTTGCGATCGAGGCGCCGCCGCTGAAGCTGGTGCTGTTCGAACAGCCCGATGCGGGCGAGCGCCTGAACCATCTGGGCGTCGAGGTCTTGGATCGCGAACTTCTGGGGCGTAACCTGCAAAGACTGACCGATGCCGGGATTCTGGAAGAGGTGCAGCGCGACGAGACCTGCTGTCATGCCACCCAGGACAAGGTCTGGTCGCGGGCGCCGGATGGAACGCGCTGGGAATGGTACCGGATCACCGATGACAATCCTGCCCCGGCGCGCGAAACTCTTGGCGGCGTTTGCTGTGCGCGTAAGGAAGCGACGGAAGACATCGGCTTAGGGTGAGGCCCAGTAGCGATGGCGAAGCAGGTATCCTTCGACGACGGCGCCTGGACGGACTTTGAAGCCAGGCTCCGCGGCTACGTGCGCCGGCGTGTCGATCCATCGTCGGTGGATGACGTCGTGGGGGGAATCCTGCTGCGCCTCGTCCAAAGTCAGGAGGCGCTCGCCAAAGCCCGCAGCCCGATTGCCTGGGCCTTGCGGGTGGCAGGCAATGCGATATCAGACCATTACCGGCGCCGCGCAACGGAGGGGAAATTTCTATCCCAGGCTGCCGCGCCGGGTATACAGGAACAATCTACAGGCGACGCTGAAAGACCTGCAGCCACAGGCGAGCTGGCGCGCTGCATCGCCCCGCTTATCCGCAGCCTGCCTGAGCCCTATGCGGGGGCGCTGCTCTTGACCGATATCGAAGGTCTGACCCAGGCCGAGGCGGCGGAACGTCTTAACCTTTCAATTTCAGGCGTGAAGTCCCGCGTTCAGCGCGGTCGCCGAAAACTGAAAGATGCCTTGCTGCGCTGCTGTGTGATCGAAACAGACCGTCGCGGCGGGGTCATCGACTATCGCCGCCGTTCGAATGGCCGGGGCCTGCGCTGCTGACCGCGCAGTTAAATTGCGGCTTCGGGATTCTCCGCTATGATTGCCCTTCGACCAATCACCGCGATAAAGCGGGATGAAGAACAGGGGAAGGCAAACATGAACGGATTCCGCAAAATCCTGGCCGGCTTGGCGCTCGCAGCGCTGCCTTTCGGCGCGTCGGCTGCCGAAGTCAAATGGGATATGGCCAACGAGTATAACGATACTTCGATACACGCCGAAGGCGACCGCCTGTTTTCCAGCAAGCTGTCGGAACTGACCGGCGGGGCGATCGAAATCACCCATCACTTCGGTGGCTCCATCGGCTTCAAGTCCAAGGATCAGTTGGATGCCGTCGCGGACGGCGCGCTGCCCATCGCCAATACCTACGTCGGCCCGTTGGGCGGCATCGACCCGATGTTCCTGCTGCCTTCATTGCCCTTCCTGGCAAAAACACCGAGCGAAGCGCGCAAGCTTATGGAAATCGCCCGTGCGGACTATGAGGCGATCTTTGCCGACAACAATCAGAAACTGCTCTGGGCCTCGCCCTGGCCGCCGTCGGGCATCTGGGCCAAGAAGCCGGTCGATAGCGGAACCGCAATCACCAATCTGAAGATCCGGACCTACGACGCCAACGGCACCATCACGCTGCAGCAAGCCGGCGCCGCCCCGATCCAGCTTTCCTGGGCCGACGTCGTACCCCAGCTTTCGACCGGTGGCATCGAGGCGGTTCTGACCTCTGCCGAGGGCGGAACCAATGCCAAGTTCTGGGAGCATCTCTCCCACTTTACCGAGGTGAACTACGCCATGCCGCTCAACATGGCCCACATCAACCTCGATACCTGGAACGGCTTGTCGGGCGAACAACAGGCCGCCGTTCTTGCGGCCGCAAAGATGGCGGAAGACTATGTCTGGGAGGCTGTCGAAAGCCGCGTGGCGCAGAACTATGCGGATATGCAGGATGCCGGTATGACGGTGGTCACCGGCGTGGGCGACGACTATCTGGCAACGCTGAACGATGCTGGCGCCAAGGCGCGCGACGAATGGTTGGCCAAAACCGGCGACAAGGGCGCGGCAATCATCAAGGCCTTCAACAACTAGTCCGGCGTTCGCGGGAAAGAGGGGGGCCGGTGTTCGAGCGTACCGTCGGCATGATCAGCCGCGCTGCCGGCGCGCTGGCGGCCCTCCTCCTCGTCTACCTTTTTCTGCACATCGTCTATGAGATCGTGCTGAGGAGTTTCTTTGCCTCCTCGACCTTCGTCCTGGACGAGTTCGTGGGCTATGCCGTCGCGGCGATGACCTTCTTGTCGCTGGGCTATGCGCTCGACAAGGGGGCATTGATCCGGGTCGATCTGGCGGTGGGGCATCTGCGCGGGCGGCCCCGGCGCCTCGTCGAACTCTGCTGTATCGCCGCCTCCTTCGTCATGGCCGGTTTCTGTGCCTGGTGGGTGGGGCGCGATGCCCTGCGTCACTGGACCCGCGGGTCGGTGTCGGAGAGCATCGCCGAGGTGCCCCTCTGGCTTCCAGTCGGCGCCGTCTGGCTTGGCCTCATGCTCTTCATGCTGCAGCTCCTGGCTTACTTCCTACGGATCGCCAAGGGCGGTAATCCGGTGAACCAGGATGTGGCCGAATAGATGGACGCCCTGCTCTCCGGCCTCATTGTCCTTGTACTCATCCTGCTTTTCCTGGGGTCAGGCACCTGGGTTTTCGTCAGCCTGCTGCTGGTCTCCACCTGCGGCCTTGTCCTTGTGCTGGACTTTCCGCCGCAGCGTATCGGCGCCATCCTCGGCAAGATCCTCTTCCGCAGCGCCAGTTCCTGGGAGCTGGCGGCCATTCCGCTGTTCATCTGGATGGGGGAGATGATTTTCCGAACCAACATCTCCGAGCGGCTGTTTCGCGGCGTGACGCCCTTCGTCGCCAAAGTTCCCGGCGGCCTGATCCATACCAACGTGGTGGGCTCCACCCTCTTTGCCGCCGTCTCCGGTTCTTCGGCGGCAACGACGGCGACCATCGGCAAGATCACCACGGTGGAACTGAAGCGCCGTGGCTACGACCAGAGCCTCTCCATCGGCTCGCTCGCCGGGGCCGGCAGCCTGGGCCTGCTCATCCCGCCCTCGATCGTCATGATCATCTACGGGGTGCTGGCGGAGGTCTCGATCTCCCGCCTCTTTGCCGCCGGTATCCTGCCGGGCCTGATGGTGGCCCTGCTCTACTCCGCCTATATCGCCCTGCGCTGTGCCGCTTCGCCGGAACTGGCGCCGCGCGAGAAGACGGAGCGTTACAGTCTGCTGAGCGCCGGCCTCGACCTGCTGCCGATTCTGTCCCTCATCGGGGTTGTGTTGGGCGCCATCTACTCCGGCCTTGCCACACCGTCGGAAGCCGCCGCCGTCGGCGTCGCCGGAACCCTCCTCCTGGGGCTTTGCTTGAGACAATTAAGCTGGCGGCTGCTGGTCGAAAGCCTGATGGGCGCCGTACGCACATCGGCGATGGTCTGCTCGATCCTGGTAGCGGCGGCGTTCTTGTCTACTGCCATGGGCTACATGCATGTGCCGCAGGATGTCGCCAAGGCCATCGCGGTGATGGAGCTCGGGCCCTATCAGTTGATCGCCATCCTTGCTGTCTTCTACGTGATTCTGGGGCTCTTCCTGGACGGTATCTCGATCACCGTCATGAGCCTGCCGATCACGCTGGCGCCGGTTGTCGCCATGGGCTTCGACCCTATCTGGTTCGGCGTTTTCCTGGTGTTGATGGTCGAACTGGGCCAGATGACGCCGCCGGTCGGCTTCAACCTTTTCGTGCTGCAGGGATTAACCGGCGTTCCGATCAATCGTGTTGCCGTCGCCGCCCTACCGTTCTTCCTGTTGATGGTATTCGGCGTCAGCCTCATCACCATCTGGCCGGAGATTGCTCTCTGGCTACCGACCGTCCTGTTCGGCTGACCCCTGAATCAAAGAGGCGGTCCCCCACGAGACCGCCTCTTCAAAGGGTCGAATGCTCCGTCGATCAATGCTTGGAGAGCACATCCCGAAGCTTTGTGAAGATCTCGTCGATATGCTGGTCTTCGCAGATCAGCGGCGGCGAGATCAACGCACAGTCGCCGGTCATCTTCACTATGAGGCCGGCATCGTAGAACTCTTGCGTCGTCCGCAAGCCCCTGGCACCCGGCGCCTCAGCCGTGGCCAGATCGACACCGCCCATCAGGCCGTAGCCGCGGATGTTGGCAACCACCGGCAGATCCCGCAGAGAGAACAGCGCCTCCTGGAACTTCGGAGTCATCTTGGCCGCGCGGTTCACCAGATCCTCTTCGTCGAAGATGTTGCGGGTGGCAATCGCTGCCGCCGAGGCGACCGGACAACCGGAATAGGTGTAGCCGTGGAACAGTTCTATGCTGTTACCAGGCGCAGCCTCGGTAATCGTTTCATAGATATGATCGCTACAGGCAACGGCACCCATCGGCACCACACCGTTGGTCAAAGCCTTGGCCATGGTCACCATGTCGGGGATGACCCCAAATGCATCGGCGCCGAACTGCTTGCCGGTGCGCCCGAAGCCGCAGATCACCTCGTCGAAGATCAGCAGGATGCCATGAGCATCGCAGATCTCCCGCAGGCGCTGCAGATATCCCTTGGGGGGGATCAGGGCGCCGGTCGACCCGGCAATCGGCTCGACGATGCAGCAGGCGATTTGATCCGCGCCGTGCAGATCGACGAAGCGCTGCAGATCTTCGGCCAGCTCGGCCCCTGTCTCGGGCTGCCCCTCGACGAACTGATGATCCGGCAGCTCGGTATGACGCAGATGACAGGCACCTGGAAGACCCAGGCCGAAGGCTTTTTTGTTGTTCAGCAGCCCGGCGACCGTCAGGCCCCCGAAGTTCACGCCGTGATAGGCGCGCTCGCGGCCGACCAAGCGCATGCGCTGTCCCTCGCCCTTCGCCTTATGATAGGCGAGCGCAATTTTCAACGCCGATTCGACTGCCTCGGAACCGGAGTTCGAGAAGAAAACGTGATTGAGGTCGCCCGGCGTGATCGAGGCGAGACGCCGTGCCACCTCAAAGGATGCCGGATGGCCGTACTGGAACGGCGGCGCGTAATCCAAGGTGGTCAGCGTCTCGTTTACCGCCTCGGCAATCTCCCGCCGGCCATGTCCGGCTGCGACACAGAACAAGCCTGCTGATCCGTCGATCACCTGGTCGCCGTGGTCGGTGGTGTAGTACATGCCCTTCGCAGCCGTCAGGATGCGCGGGTTTGCCTTGAAGTGGCGGTTGGACGTGAAGGGCATCCAATGCTGTTCAAGCGAATTTGGAATCGGCGGAATGACGTTCATCGGACCAACTTTCCCGAAAAATTGCGGAACACGGGTTCTATCTTGGACGTCAGTCTAGTCCTGCCGGTTGGCTTCGAGCTAGACCCAATTGAACGCCAAACGTGAGGCCAGACCCCTTCGGTTAGCTGGCAGAAAGGCAGGATTTCCGCCGATTTTACCAATAGGCCAGAGCGTCGCGGTAAAGATCGGTCAGACGATCCCGGCTGATTTCGCGCGGCGCGTTGTCCAGCAGGCGGCGCTGCGGATAGGCCCCCTCGGTCAGTGGAGCCAGATCCGTCTCCTCATACCCAACACCGCTCAGCCCGTTTGGCATGCCGGTTTGCCGCATCAGGGCGACGATCTGGCTGCTGAGCACCTCGCCGGCGTCGCCCTCGCCTGCACCCCGCAGGTCGGCGCCCAGCCAGCCGGATGCCTCAAGGTGACGGTCGGGGCAGGCCGGCGCGGTAAAGCGGAATACCGAGGGCGCGTTGACGATGACCGACATCCCATGGGGGATCAAAGGTTCCGCGTCCGGATAGCCATCGGGTTGGAAGTCGCGCACCAGCCCCGCAACCGAGTAGGCCATGCCGTGCGGCGCATGAACGCCGGCGTTGCCGAAGGCGATCCCCGCCAGGGTCGCAGCCCACATCACCTGCTCGCGCGCCTCTGCATCGTCGGCATCGGCGACCGCCCGGGCAAAGTAGATGCCGAGCAGGCGCAGGGCTTCGCGACAACCGAGATCGCTCCAGGGATTGGCGCCCTGGCTCATCGGCCGCAGATTGGCATCGCCCGGCGCCTTGCGCTTCGTATAAGCCTGGGCGGTGTAGGATTCCAGGGCATGGCTGAGAACATCGAAGCCACTGGCGGCCACCACGTTGGCCGGCAGGCTCGCGGTCACGTCCGGATCGACCAGGGCCCGGTCGGGCCTGAGCGCGCGGGAGACGATGCCTGTTTTCGCTTTCATGGCAAGCAGGTCAAAGACCGCGATCCCGGTGCACTCACTGCCGGTGCCCGAGGTGGTGGGACAGGCGATGTGAGGCTTCAAGGGGCCGGGCACTGCCCTACCCTCGCCGATGGGGGCATTCACATAGGTCAGGAAGTCGGCCGGATAGGTCGCATAGAGGCTGGCCGCCTTCACCGTGTCGATGACCGAGCCGCCGCCGAGCGAGAGAAAGCCGTCGGCCTTGCTCTCTGCGGCAAAGCGGGTCGCCGCCTGGAACGACTCATCGGTCGGCTCGACCTTCACCTCGTCATAGACCGCGACATCGACGCCGGCGGCGGTGAGCGCCTTTTCGACCTTTTCGAAGAACGGCTGGCCCCGTAACGCCTTGTCGGTCATCACGGCGATACGGCCGATTCCCAGGGCCCTTGCCACCGTCCCGGCCTCCGCCAGACAGCCGCGCCCGAAGGTGATGGACGAGGCGTCTACCGAAAAAGCGTTGTCCCCGCCCTCAGTCGGCTCGAAGTAATGATGGCAACAGGCCATGAAGATATCTTCCTTGGTGTTTAGGGAGATCCTGCCAAAAAGGCTCGCACAGCCTCCCGGCGGTGACAAGCCGGAGAGACTAGGGCAAATTCAGTTTTGCTGCGGGAAACAACGAGCTATGGAGCCGTCTTCATGACCATCGATTCCGACGACCAATTGGCCGCGCTAAAGCGCGTCGGCGCGGCGGTGCGGGAGACGCTGACCGCCATGCGCGGGCTGGTCCAGCCGGGGATCACTCCTCTTGAACTGGACGCAGCCGGACGTGATTGTCTCCGGGCTTTCGGCGCTCGACCGGCCCCCGAACTGGCCTACGGCTTTCCCGGTGCCACCTGTATCAGCGTGAATGACTCCATCGCGCATGGAATTCCTGACAAGCGTCCACTCCGCCAGGGCGATCTGGTCAACATCGACGTGTCAGCGGAGATCGAAGGTTATTGGGCGGATTCCGGCGCCAGTTTTTCCGTCGGCCCGGCCAGCGAGGAGATCAAGAAGCTCTGCCGCTGCACTCGTCGGGCGCTGAACCGGGCGATCCGGACGGTGCGAGCGGGCCGGCCGATCAACGCCATCGGTCAGGCGGTCGAGAAGGAGGCCCGCCGCGGCGGATATCGGGTGATCCCGGAATTGGCCGGCCACGGAGTCGGACGCGCCATTCATGAGCCGCCCACCGTCTCCAACGTTTACAATCCCAAGGACCGCCGGCCTCTGCATGAAGGCCTGGTCATCACCATCGAGCCCTTCCTCACCAAGGGGTCGGGCAGGATCTACCAGGCCGACGACGGTTGGACATTGAAGACCGTCGACGGCGCCCTGGCGGCGCAATTCGAGCACAGCCTGGTGGTAAAAAGGGGGGCCCCGGTCATCCTGACCTAGAGTACCTCCCCCTCAACCACCGATACTTCTAGAGTCCCAGGGCTTCCTCGGCCGGGACGTAGGGCAGATCGTGGGCGTCGGCCACGGCTTTGTAGGCAACCTTGCCGCCGGCGACGTTGAGGCCTCGCTTCAAGTGTTCATCCTCGGCCAGTGCCCGGCGATAGCCCTTGTTTGCCAGGGCCAGGGTAAAGGGCATGGTGGCGTTGTTGAGGGCGAAGGTTGAGGTGCGGGCGACGGCACCGGGCATATTGGTGACGCAGTAGTGGACCGCGCCCTCCTCGATATAGGTCGGCGCATCGTGGGTTGTGCCGCGCGATGTCTCAAAGCAGCCGCCCTGATCGATGGCAATATCGACCAGGACCGAGCCCGGGCGCATCTTGCGGATCATCTGCCGCGTGACCAGCTTGGGGGCGGCAGCGCCGGGCACCAGCACGGCGCCGACCACGAGATCGGCACCCTCGACATGGCGCTCAATGGCATCGACGGTCGAATAGATCGTGTTCAGCATCGGGCCGAACTGCATGTCCAGTTCGTAGAGCCGCTCCAGGGAGCGGTCGATGACGGTCACATGAGCCTCCATGCCCATGGCCATGCGCGCCGCGTTGGTGCCGGAGACGCCGCCGCCGATGATGACCACCTTGGCCGCCGCGACGCCGGGCACGCCGCCCAGCAGCATGCCGGACCCGCCCTGCTCCTTCTCCAGGCAGTGGGCGCCGACCTGGATCGACATGCGTCCGGCCACCTCGCTCATCGGCGCCAGCAGCGGCAGGCCGCCGCGCGCCGAGGTCACCGTCTCATAGGCAATCGCGATACTGCCGGAATCGATCAGGCCCTTGGTCTGGGCAAGATCGGGGGCCAGATGCAGATAGGTGAACAACAACTGGCCGTCGCGCAGCCGGGCGTATTCCGCGGGCTGGGGCTCCTTCACCTTGACGATCATTTCCGCCGCGGCGAAGACGCTGTCCGCATCCGGTGCGACATCCGCCCCGGCCGCCTGGTAGTCCGCGTCGGAAAAGCCGATCCCCTCACCCGCCTTGGTCTCGACCGTTACCTTGTGGCCATGATGAACCAGTTCGCGTACTGAGGCCGGAACCAGGCCGACGCGATACTCGTGGTTCTTCACTTCCTTTGGTACACCCACCAACATTGGCTGCGTTCCTCTTCTGCCATAGTCTTTGTTGTCGACCGGGTTTCGCCATGACAGCACTCACGCGGCATCGATGGATGACGCGCAAGGGCATTGACGTGGGGTCGTTTGTCCACGAACCCTAGGCCCACTGCGCAACAAGTGCCAGAGCCAGATTCGGATAGCCCCTGATGCCAGAACACATCCAGTATGACCCCGCCATTGAGCCGATAAAGGCCGCCGACTGCCTGCTCCTGCGGCACCGGGTTTTACGGCCCAACCAGACCCTTGCCGACTGTCATTACCCCCTGGATGAGGCAATCGCTACGCTTCATCTGGGGTATCGCGACGCCGCCGGCCGAGTCATCGGAATTGCCTCGGTTTTTCATGAGGCACCGCCCGACTCAGATCCACTTGATTCGGGTAGCGAACAAGCCTGGCGTATCCGCGGCATGGCGGTCGAGCCGGAAGCCCAGGGGCGCGGCATCGGTGCTGCTCTGCTGGCCGGTCTGATCGCCTATACCACCGCCCAGACCGATAGCCAAAGTGATGAGGGTCTGCTGTGGTGCAACGGTCGCTCGACAGTGGAGCCGTTTTATCTCGCCCAGGGATTCGAGCGGGTCGGCGACATCTTCGACCTGCCGCCCATCGGCCCGCATGTTCTGCTGCAGCGCCGTTTGATCGGTCGCTAGAGCAGATCCCGGTCGGATGGAATCGCCGGAGGCGATCCATCGACCGGGTGAATCTGCTCTAACTGTTTGATGGCGATCGGATTCACATGTTTTGGCGCAACCACGAAGTGGTTCCGTCAAAACATGATCCGATCTAGTCGTCCAGAAGCGTTCGGTAGAGGGCGTCCCAGCTCACCTGATCCGGCGCCATCAACAGGCCCAGTTCCCGATAGCGGTCGGCCCGGTAGGGCTGGCGGTCGAAACAGAAGGAAACCCCGCCGGCTTCCCGGTGAATCAGGGCACCCGGCACGTGATCCCACGGCATCAGCCGGGTAAAGAGGGAGAAATGCACAGCGCCTTCGGCAAGGCGGAGATATTCGGCCCCGGCACATCCCAATGACTTGATCGCTTTGACTTGGCCACGGCGCTGTTCGACGCGCTGGCCGAGTTCCTTCGGGGCATAGCGGGAGGCATGGAGACTGCCGGTCATTGTCTCCGGCTGGCCCGGCGCGGCCACCTGCAGGCGCCGGCCGTTCATCCAGGCCCCTGCCCCGGCCTCGGCAATACCGAAGCGCCCGCTGGCCGGCTCCAGGATCCAGGCGGCGCGGGTTTCGCCAGCCTCGACAAGGGCGACCATGATGGCAAAGGTTTCCCGGCCCCGGGCAAAGTTACGCGTTCCGTCGATGGGATCGACAATCCACAGCGGGCCTGAACCATGCAGCCGTTCCATGTGTTCGGGCGCGGCGTGAACGCCTTCCTCGCCGACCATCAGGGACCCGGGCAGCAGATCCGGAAGCTGCGCCGCCAAGGCACGCTCAACCGCCAGATCGACCACCGTCACCAGCTCCCCCGCCACCTTCTCCTGAATGTCTTCGGCATTCAGACCACGAAAGCGGGGCATGACCTCGCTCGCGGCGATCTCTTCAATGATGGTTGCGACACGCTGGATATCGATCAAGACGGCCTCTGGCTGACAGCTTTGCGATTGTGATGAGGAAACGAGCCTCAAAGTAAAAAAAGGGGCCGCGGCTGTCGCCACGGCCCCCCTTTGTAAGCCTGTTTGGGCAGGCTTTGGTTGGCGAGGGCTGCTTAGAAGCCCATGCCGCCCATGCCGCCCATGCCACCCATGTCAGGCGCGGCAGGCATGCCGCCGCCGTCCTTCTTCTCGGGGGAATCGGCAACCATGGCTTCGGTCGTGATCAAGAGACCGGCGATCGAAGCTGCGTCCTGCAGCGCGGTACGCACGACCTTCGTCGGGTCGATGATACCGGCCTTGAACATGTTGACGTACTTGCCGTTCTGGGCGTCGAAGCCAATTGCCGCGTCCTTGGCATCGTTGATCTTGCCGACGACGATGGAGCCTTCGTGACCGGCGTTCTCGGCGATCTGACGGATCGGCGACTGCAGGGCGCGGGCGACGATCTCGACACCGACACGCTGGTCGTCGTTGACGCCTTCCAGCTTGGCCAGCGCCTTGGCGGCGTTCAGCAAGGCCGCACCGCCGCCGATGACGATGCCTTCCTCGACCGCGGCGCGGGTGGCGTTCATCGCGTCTTCGACACGATCCTTACGCTCCTTCACCTCGACCTCGGTGGCACCACCGACACGCAGAACCGCAACACCGCCGGCCAGCTTGGCCAGACGCTCCTGCAGCTTCTCACGATCGTAGTCCGAAGAGGTATCGTCGGCCTGCGCGCGGATCTGCGTACAGCGGCCGGTGATTTCCTTCTTCTTGCCGGCGCCGTCGATGACGGTGGTCTCTTCCTTGGTGATGACAACGCGCTTGGCGGTGCCCAGCATATCAAGCGTGGTGCTTTCCAGCTTGATGCCAAGGTCTTCCGAGATCACCTGGCCACCGGTCAGGATGGCGATGTCTTCCAGCATGGCCTTGCGGCGATCGCCGAAGCCCGGTGCCTTCACGGCGGCAACCTTCAGACCACCACGCAGCTTGTTCACCACCAGGGTCGCCAGGGCTTCGCCCTCAACGTCCTCGGCAATGATCAGCAGGGGCCGGCCGGCCTGAACGACGGTCTCGAGAAGCGGCAGCATGGGCTGCAGGCCCGACAGCTTCTTCTCGTGCAGCAGGATGAAGGGATTCTCCATCTCGCAGACCATCTTGTCGGCATTGGTGATGAAGTACGGCGAGAGATAGCCCCGGTCGAACTGCATGCCCTCGACGACGTCGAGCTCGGTCTCAAGCGACTTGGCTTCCTCGACCGTGATCACGCCTTCTTTGCCGACCCGCTCCATCGCCTCGGCGATCATGGTGCCGATCTCGGCCTCGCCGTTGGCGGAGATGGTGCCGACCTGGGCAACCTCACCAGTTGTGGAAATCTTCTTCGACTTCTTCTGAAGCTCGGCGACCACAGCCGAGACGGCCAGCTCGACGCCGCGCTTCAGGTCCATCGGGTTCATGCCGGCGGCAACCGCTTTGCCACCTTCACGCACGATCGACTGAGCCAAAACGGTCGCCGTGGTGGTGCCGTCACCGGCCACGTCGTTGGTCTTGGAGGCAACTTCGCGCACCATCTGTGCGCCCATGTTCTCGAACTTGTCAGAGAGTTCGATCTCTTTGGCCACCGTGACACCGTCCTTGGTGGTGCGCGGGGCACCGAAGGACTTGTCGATCACCACGTTACGGCCTTTCGGACCGAGGGTGACTTTTACGGCATCGGCCAGAATGTCGACGCCACGCAGCATACGCGAGCGGGCATCGGCGCCAAACTTAACGTCTTTCGCAGCCATTTCTGGATCTCTTCCTTTTTTAGATAACGCCCATAATATCGGATTCACGCATGATCAGCATGGACTTGCCGTCCAGCTTCACTTCCGTGCCCGACCACTTGCCGTAAAGGACCTTGTCGCCCTTTTTCACGTCCAAAGCGGTGACTTTGCCGTCATCGCCGCGAGCGCCGTTGCCAACCGCAAGGACCTTGCCCTGCATCGGCTTTTCTTTGGCTGTATCTGGGATGATGATGCCGCCGGCGGTCTTCTCTTCTTCCTCAAGCGGCTCGACCACGACGCGGTCATGCAGAGGCCTAAATTTCATGGAACTCCACCCTGTGTGAGTTTGATTGGATCAGTTGAGGCTGATGGAAAGCTGCCAGGACGGCCCCCCGATCACCCTCTGTTAGCACTCACATCAAGTGAGTGCTAAGGCAGCATATAGAAGTCCGCCAGCGAAGAGTCAACCGCTCTCCAGCTGCTTTTCCTTAATCTGCCGCCGATTGCCGTAGATTCGCAGTAATTCTTCATTTTTCGCTGCGATTTCCGGGAATTTCTTAAGATAGCGCTGCAAGTCGTTCTGAGCGATTTTCAGATCCAGTTGGCAACCCAGGCCGTCGTCGCGCCGCTGCAGCACTTCGCCATGGTCGTATAGCCAGGACAGCGCCGCCCCCTCGGACAGAGGCAGCGACAGAGCCACCTGCAGCCGTTTCGCGGAGAGTTCGTTATCGATCATGGCCAGCAGCTGGTCGCAACCCTCGCCGGTCAGGGCTGAGCAAAGCACCGCCTTTGGCTGCTCGGCGTCGCGCAGCGCAAGCCGGGCCTTCTCCTCGGTCGACAGCAGGTCGCATTTGTTCAGAACCTCAAAGAGGTGCTCGGCCCCTTCCGAGACACCCAGGTCCGCCAGAACGGCCTGAACGTCCGCCTGCTGGGCCCGGCTGTCGGGATGGGCCGCGTCGCGGATATGCAGGATCAGATCGGCTTCCAAAACCTCTTCCAAAGTCGCCCGAAAGGCAGCCACCAGATCGGTCGGAAGGTCGGAGATGAAACCAACGGTATCCGAAAGGATCACCACCTGGCCGGAGGGCAACACCACGCGGCGCATGGTGGGATCCAGGGTGGCAAAGAGCTGATCGCGCGCCAGGACCTTCGCCTCGGTCAGGCGGTTGAACAGGGTCGATTTGCCGGCGTTGGTGTAGCCGACAAAGGCAACCACCGGATAGGGAACCCGTTGACGTGCCCCGCGGTGCAGGCCGCGGGTCCGCTGAACCTGAACCAATTCTTTCTTGAGCCGTGTAATCCGCTCGGTGATCAGCCGGCGGTCGATTTCAAGCTGGCTTTCGCCGGGGCCGCCCATGAAACCAACGCCGCCGCGCTGGCGCTCCAGATGGGTCCAGGACCGCACGAGGCGCGAGCGCTGATAGCTGAGGGCGGCCAGCTCGACCTGCAGCTTGCCTTCCTTGGTGCGGGCCCGGGCGCCGAAGATCTCCAGAATCAGACCGGTGCGGTCGATGACCTTGCAATCCCAGGCCTGCTCCAGATTGCGTTGCTGGACAGGGCTGAGCGCGGTGTCGACCACTACGACAGTGATGTCGTTTTCGGCGATTGTCTCCTGAAAGCGTTCCACCACGCCACCGCCAACCAGCGTCGCGGGCCGAACCTGCTTCACCGCAACGACTTCACTGTGGGCAACTTTCAGGCCGATAGCCGCGGCCAGGCCGACCGCTTCGTCAAGACGCGCTTCAGGGGCCCGCAGACCGGGCGGATGGCCGGGGCGCAGGATATCCGGGTGTAAAACCAGGGCAGAATCAGTCATCGCTGGTGGCAGCACAGAGCGCCGCCCCTCTTTTCAAAAAGACAGAAAACCCGCGATTTCGGCTTAGACACCGGCGGCTCGATGCTGCCGGTTCTCAAAGACTGCCACCGAAGCTAGCCCTCGGCAGTTTCTTCTTCCTTGGAGGGCTCAAAAAGCTGGACCGGAGTCGCCGGCATCACGGTCGAAATTGCGTGCTTATAGACCAACTGTGAGTGCGCATCGCGGCGAAGCAAAACAGAAAAATTATCAAACCACGTAACAATTCCCTGCAGCTTCACGCCGTTGACCAGAAACACAGTCACTGGAACCTTATTCTTGCGAATATGATTGAGGAATACATCTTGCACGCTTTGATTCTTTTCAGCGGCCATTTTTCGCACCTTTATTGTTTTTCTTAGACACGGCTTATTTATTCTTGACCAGCCTTCGTACACCCAAAATAACGCGGTCAATCACACTTTGTCGAGTCCGAGAGGATACCTCAGTCGGCGCCGACTTGCAGCTTTCCTTACCACGGCTTCCGTGAAATGGAAATTCATCCGCACTGCAAAAATGTGTGCGATGAAGCTGAATTCAACCTCTTGTTATTTCAGGCTTTGGATAACCAGTTCGGAAAAGCCGGCACAGTCCGGAACATGAAAATCCAAAGCCGTTCCGTCGAACTCCATCGCGGCGGGCGCGTCGGGCCGCAACAGGATTGCGGTACAACCGCTGTTCTCCGCACAAACAAGGTCGATATCGGTATCGCCGACAAACCAGACGCCGGGGCCGGCCGCAATCCCGCTGCCGGCCAGGGCGAAGTCCACCACCTCCGGCGCCGGTTTGTCCTGTTCCGCATCGTTGGCACCGACCAGCGAGACAAAATGCCGCTCCCAGCCGAGATGCAGGGCCTCTTTGCGCAGCAGTGTACCCTTCTTGTTGCTGACGACGGCCAGTTTCAGGTCGGGCAGCTCGGCCAGACCCTGCAGCATCGCCTCGGCCCCGGGCAGCGGATTCAGCTGCGCCAGATGATCCGCTTCATAGGTGCGGTAGAAAACCTCGGTCGCCTCCCCCGCCCGCGGGCCGAAAAGCTCCGGAAAGCTGTCACGCGCCGACTTGCGCACCCGCTGGCGCGTCTCCGCCAGGGTCCAGGGTTCCTCGCCCAAAGCCTCAAAGGTGGTAGACAAAGCGTGGTGGATGACCGCCCAGCTATCAACCAGGGTGTTATCCCAGTCGAATATAACGGCACGGGGGCGCGCCAGCTTCACGCGCTCTTCCGCAGCGTCTGCATATAGTCCATGTAATGATGACGCAGTTTGCCGGTCAGGATACCAGGGTGGCCGTTGCCGATGGGCTTGCCGTCGAGCTGGGTCACCGGCAGCACGAACGAGGTGCTGGAGGTCAGGAAAGCTTCCCGCGCTTCCTGGGCCTCCGCGACCGAGAAGGATCGTTCCTCCAGTGAGTAACCCTCGGCCTTGATGAGCTCCAACAGGGTGATGCGGGTGATGCCGTTCAGAATCGAGTGGGTGGCGTCACGGGTCACCACCTTGTTGTCGCCGGTCACGATCCAGGCGTTGGTCGAGGTTCCCTCGGTCACCATGCCGTCCCCGTCGACCTGCCAGGCTTCGTAGGCCCCGGCCTCGGCGGCGGCTTGCTTGCCCAGAACATTGGGCAGCAGCGACACCGATTTGATATCGCAGCGGTCCCAGCGCTGGTCGGTCACTGTGATGACTTTCAATCCCTCGGCCAGTACCTGTGGGCTGTGCGGCTTCATCTGCCGCGTGGTCAAAACCAGGGCCGGCCGGGAATCTTTGGGAAACTTGTGGTCGCGCGGGGCCACGCCGCGGGTGACCTGCATATAGACAAAGCCGTTGGAGAGGCCGTTTCGGCGCATCAACTCACGCGCCACCAGCTTCAGTGCCGGGCGCGACATCGGCTCCTCGATCTGCAGTTCGGCAAGCGAACGGTCCAGGCGGTCGAAATGGAGGTCTTCGTCCACCAGAATGCCGTTGTAGACCGGCACCACTTCGTAGACCCCGTCAGCGAACTGGTATCCTCGATCTTCGATATGAACAGCCGCATCGCTGTGGGGTTGGTAGCGGCCGTTGACATAAGCTTGGCGGGGCATGGGCGACGTCTTTCCTCGATGTTAACTGCACAGATCCGGATCGGTGCGGGATAGCGATAAGGTCTAGAAAAACTCCAGTTTCACGGCAAAGAGCTTCTCGACCTTCTTAACCGCCTCGGAGCGCGCGAAGATAACCACCAGATCATTGGCCCGCGTGATCGTATCGCCGCGGGGAATAATGACCTCGTTCCCGCGCACGATGGCTCCGACGATCACCCCCTCCGGCAGGCGGGCCTCGCGGATCGGCACACCGACCAGACTTGAGGTCTCGAGAGCCTCCGCCTCGATCACCTCGCCGAAGCCTTCGCTCAGGGAGTGTACGGAACGGATCCGCCCGCGCCGCACGTGCTGCAGGATCGTCGACACCGTAATTGCCCGCGGGCTGACGACCGTGTCGATTCCCAGCGTGCCGATCAGGGGTCCATAGGATGTCTTGTTGATCAGCGTAACCGCCCGCTTACAGCCATAACGCTTGGCCAACAGCGAGGTCAGGATGTTCACCTCGTCGTCGTTGGAGACGGCAATGACGGTCTCGGCAATGGCGGCGTTGGCCTCCTCAAGGATCTCCGTATCCAGGGCATCGCCGTGAATGACGACGGTGCGCTGCAGCGCCTGCGCGACAGTCTCCGCCCGGCGCTTGTCCACCTCGATCACTTTGAGGTTCACCTGCGGGTGGTTGTTCTCAACCGCCGTCGCGAGGTTCAGGCCGATGTTCCCGCCGCCGACGATGATCACGCGGCGCGCCTCTTTTTCCTCATGGCCGAAAACCGCCATTGTGCGCGCCAGATGGCTGGTATCGGCGACCAGGTAGACATCGTCGCCGACCCGCATGTCATCGTCTGGTGTCGGTACGAATCCCTGACCCTCGCGCGATATGCCGATGACCACGATATGAAGATCGGGAAACAGGGCCGTCAGCTGGCGCAGCGGCGTATGGATGACCGGCGTGTCTTCCGTGCAGTGCAGACCGACCAGGCTGACCTTGCCGTCGGCCAGGGGTTGCACATCGAAGGCACCGGGCAATTGAAGACGCCGTTCGATCGCCTTGGCGACTTCGATCTCCGGCGAGATGATCACGTCGATAGGCATATGGTCGCGGCTGAACAGATCGGACCAGAGCGGGTCGAGATAGCTTTGTTCGCGCACGCGCGCGATCTTCGTCGGCACCTCGAAGATGGAATGACAGATCTGGCAGGCCACCATGTTGACCTCATCGGCGTAGGTCACGGCGATGACCATTTCGGCGTCTGCCGCCCCGGCACTCTCCAGAACGTCCGGGTGCGAGGCAAAGCCGACAAGCCCCTTCACATCGAGGGAATCGGTGATCTTCTCGATCAGCTCACGGGACTGATCGATGACCGTGATGTCGGCGTTTTCGCTCGAAAGGTAGCGCGCAATATTGAAACCGACCTGGCCGGCACCGCAGATGATGACCTTCATAGGTTAACTTGCATAGGTTAGTTCGTCCCCGCTACCACACTCAGGCCCGATCGACCGAACCTACGCCGAGAGAGCGCAGCTTGCGGTGCAGAGCGGAACGTTCCATGCCGACGAAAGTTGCCGTCCGCGAGATATTGCCGCCGAAACGCATGACCTGTGCCTCAAGGTACTTGCGCTCGAACACTTCCCTGGCTTCGCGCAGCGGCAACGACATGATCTCCTCACCGGTCTCGCCGGGCAGCGAGGCGGGTGCCGAAGCGCCGATTTCCGGCGGCAGCATATCCGGCCGTACTGGATCCTGGGCCCCCCCGGGCGCCATGATCAGGACCCATTCAATGACATTGCGAAGCTGGCGCACGTTTCCCGGCCAATCGTAGGCCCGGAGCGCTGCCAGGGTATCGTCGCTCAAACAACGCGGCGGCAAACCGGCGCTTTCGGCGGCGCGTTCCATGAAAAAGGCAACAAGATCGGGAATGTCCTCGCGGCGTTCGCGCAGAGCCGGAACCTCGATGGGAACGACGTTCAGGCGATAGAACAGATCCTCGCGGAAGCGGCTGTCTTCGATGAGATCGGGAAGATCGCGGTTGGTGGCGGCGATAACCCTTACATCGACGGCAACCCGGCGGTCGTCACCGACGCGCTGGAAGGTCTGTTCCTGAAGAACGCGGACGATCTTACCCTGCGTCTCCATCGGCATGTCGGCGACTTCGTCAAGCAGCAGGGTGCCGCCATGGGCGCGCTCGAAAGTGCCAACCTTTCCCGGAGAATCGTTGCCGTCGAGCCCCGGGGCCGTGCCGAAAAGCTCAGACTCCAACCGGTCGGGATGCATCGTCGCACAGTTAAGCGCCACAAAGCTGGCATCCGCGCGATGCGACTGGGCATGAAGCTGCCGGGCCACCACCTCTTTGCCGGCGCCGGCGGGGCCGGTAATGAGTACTCGGCTACCGGTCGGCGCGACCTTTCGAACAGCCTGGCTGACGTGGTGAAACCAGGGGGAAGAGCCGATAAGGTCAGAGGGCTGTCCGGCCCGCAGGCGCAGTTCCTCATTCTCGCTGCGCAGGCGCGCCGCTTCGATCGCGCGTTGAACGATCAGCAGCAGGCGATCCGACTTAAAGGGCTTCTCGATGAAATCGTAAGCGCCCAGCTTGATGGCATTGACCGCGGTTTCGATGTTGCCATGGCCGGAGATCATCACCACGGGCACCAGTGGGTGTTCCCGCTTGATGACACTCAACATCTCCATACCGTCGAGCTTCGAGTTCTGCAGCCAGATATCGAGAACGACGAGACTGGGCCGGCGGTCGCGCAGCATGTCAAAGGCCGTTTCACTATCGCCGGCATCGCGCGTCTCGTAACCCTCGTCCTCTAGGATACCCTTTATGAGTAAACGGATGTCGGCTTCGTCATCGACGATCAGGATTTCGTCAGCCATTGCCCGCCGCTCTCTCTACCGCTCTGCCTGACGTCGCAGCAGTCACTTCGGCCTCATGTTGCGAACCGCCTTCGATCAATTCGTCCCGAAGAGGGAAGATCAAACTGACTGCCGCCCCGTCCCCGTCTCTATCTTTCAAGATCAGGTTGCCGCCGTGATCTTCCATTATCTTTTTCACTATAGCCAATCCCAGGCCTGTACCCCGTTCACGTGTCGTGACGTAGGGTTCTGTCAAGCGGCTTCTGTCCTCTACCGGCAGTCCCTTGCCGTTGTCCAGGATCTCAATAATACAATTTCCGTCATCCGTCAGGACCCTCAGTTCCAGCGCGCCCGGCGGGGCCTTCGGCCCGTCGCGAAAATGGCGACCTTCGATTGATTCAATGCCGTTCAGAATCAGATTTGTCAAAGCCTGTACGACCTGTCGGCTGTCGCAGGCCAAAATTATCGGTTCATCCGGCAGCGACAGTTTAAAAGCGATATCGTGGTGGGCCGTGCGCTGAAGAAAGGCTGCTTGTTCGACCAGCTTGGCAATGTCCTCCGACTGCATGGCCGGCGCCGGCATGCGGGCGAAGGCGGAAAACTCATCGACCATACGCCCGATATCGCCAACATGGCGAACAATCGTATCGGTACAGACCTTGAAGGTTTCCGGATCGTCGACAATCTGGCTCACATACTTGCGTTTCAAACGCTCGGCTGCCAGTTGGATCGGGGTCAGCGGGTTTTTGATTTCGTGGGCGATCCGGCGGGCGATGTCCGACCATGCGGCCTTACGTTGGGCCGCCAGAAGCTGGGTAATCTCATCGAAAGTGACGACGAAGCCCATGGTCGTGCCGGCTTCGACCTCGGCGGAGATGCGCACCAGCAAAACCCGCTCCGCACCACTGCTGTCGGGCATGGTGAGCTGCGATTGTGCCAGGCGCCTCGGCCGTCGACGCGCGTTGTCCAGCAGATCGCTCATTGCCGGAAAGACGTCCTGCAAAGGCTGCCCGCGGAGATCCTCGGCATCGAGCGAGAGGAAGTCACAGGCCATGCGGTTTGCCAGGTTGATGCGGCCCGCATCGTCCAGGCCTATAACCCCGGCGGAAACCCCGCCAAGGACAACTTCGATAAAGCGGCTGCGATAATCCAATTCGGCATTCGCCTCCAACAGCGCATCCTGCTGCCGCTCGAGCTGGCCGGTCATCTTGTTGAAGGCACGGGAGAGATTGCCGATCTCATCGCGGCGGGCAGGTCCTTGGATGCGCGCCTTCAGGTCGCCTTTACCGACCCGCTCCGCAGTGGCGATCAGACTGCCGATCGGCCCCGTGAGCTGATTGGCAAAAGCCAGGCCGATCCATACGGCCACCAAAAGCAGCAACAGGGCAACGACCAGAAAGATCAGCGCAAAGGTAATCTGAAGGCTGAAACGATCGCCTTCGAGCTCCTCGTAACGCTGCACCGCCCAGCGCGTAGACTCCATGTGACCCAGTACCCGTGAATCGACTAGGCGCCCGATATAGAGATAGGCATCGGCGGCGAGATCCAGGCGCACCAAGGCCCTCACCCGGTCCTCTTCCTCCGAGGTCATGATCGCCATGCCGTCGCTGCTTGCCCGCTCAAAGGCCCATTCGGGAATTTCCGGATTGAACGCCAACAGGAAGCTGGAAGAGCGTGCGAGCATGCGCCCGGATCTGTCGTAGACCGCCGCCTCGGTCAGATAGCGCAGGCTCGCCTGCCGGGTCATGACATTGTTGAAGATCGCCGGGTTGTAGGCCAGCGTCGGCCCGCCCTTGTTCAGCACCTGGGCGATGGCCAGAGCATCCGCCGCAATGGTTTGCTGGTGCTCGTCAAGATAGGCTGCGGCAACGGCACGGGAGTTCTTGATGGCAGTGGAAACCCGTTCGCTGAACCAGAACTCCAAACCCAGATCGAACATGATGACCGAGAAGGCCGCGACCAGGATGGTCGGTGCCACCGCCACCACGGAAAACAGAGCCACCAAACGGCCGTGCAAACGCGAACCTGCGCGCCCCTTCTTGCGTTCGATCCAGAGAATCGACAATCGCCGGGTAATCAGGGCAGCCAGGCCGAGAATGACGACCAGGTCGGTCAGCAGAAGCAACAGGATGTGGTCGGCGTTGGCGACAACCGAGAGGTTACCGGTCATTGCAACAAAGGTTGCAATCCCACTGGTCAGCCCGGCGACCAAGAGGAAGATCGCCAGCGTCCGCTCAAACCTGATGTTCCGCGCCCATCGCAGAAGCATAGCGGTCCAGCCGCCCTCTGGGCGGCCGGCCACCGTTTCGATCCCTTCGACTTCAATGTCCTCGACCGAGGGGCCGGCGGAGTCGTTCGTCTGTTGTATATTTGCCACAGGCTATTTAAGGCCGCGAACCACCTGGATGTCTAGGTCTCGAATCTTCTTTCGCAAAGTATTTCGATTGAGGCCCAACAATTTTGCCGCGCGAATTTGATTGCCACGTGTCGCTGAAAGGGAGAGTTCGATCAAAGGGCGCTCCAATTCCCGCAGAACACGGTCATAAAGACCCGGCGCCGGAAGGTTGCCGTCATGCGCGGCAAAGTAGGATCGAAGGTGATGCTCTACCGCGCTGCCAAGCGAGTCCGGCGCCGTCGAAGGCTCCGAGGTTCCGGCGTCGACCTCGCTCAACTCACTGTTGATTACGTCGATGCCGATGGTTTCCTGGCTATAGAGCACAGTCAACCGGCGAACCAGGTTCTCCAGCTCGCGCACGTTTCCCGGCCAATGATAGGCACGCAAGGCCTCCATGGCCTCGCCGTCCAGGGTCTTTGTGGCCAGCCCCTCGTTCTGCGCCTCGGCAAAGAAATGGCGGATGAGCTCGGATATATCCTCGCTGCGTTCGCGCAGCGGCGGCAGGCGGATCGGCACCACGCTCAGGCGGTAGAACAGGTCCTCGCGAAACAACCCCTGCCGCACCATCTGCCGCAGATCCCTGTGGGTTGCCGCGATAATCCGCACGTCGGCCCTTATCGGCGTGCGCCCGCCGACTGTCGTATACTCGCCTTCCTGGAGGACACGCAGCAGCCGCGTCTGCGCTTCCAGGGGCATGTCGCCGATTTCGTCGAGGAACAAAGTCCCCCCGGCGGCCTGCTCGAAGCGCCCCGATGACCGCGTCGTGGCGCCGGTAAAAGCGCCCTTTTCATGGCCGAAGAGTTCGCTTTCGATCAGTTCCCTGGGGATCGCTGCCATGTTGACGGCCACAAAGGTGCCGCGGCGGCGCTTGCCATAGTCGTGCAGGGCGCGCGCTGCCAACTCTTTGCCGGTTCCCGACTCGCCGTAGATCATCACCGTCAGATCCGTCGGCATAAGGCGCGCCAGGACCCGATAAATTTCCTGCATCGCCTGCGAGCGGCCGATGAGCGGAAGCTTTTCCTCCTCCTCTTCGCCGTGATGCACCAAAGCTCCCCCGCCCGAGGCCGGTTCGGAAAGTGCCCGGTTGACCACCGACACCAGTTCGCGCAGATCGAAGGGTTTGGGCAGATATTCAAAAGCGCCGCGTTCGGTGGCTTTGACCGCGGTCAGCAATGTGTTCTGTGCCGACATGACCAGGATGCGCAGCCCGGGGCGGATTTTCTTGATGCGGGGAATGAGGTCGAGGCCGTTTTCGTCCGGCATCACGACATCGGTGATCACCAGATCACCCTCGCCCGCATTCACCCACTGCCACAAGGTGGCGGCATTGCCGGTGGTCCTGACGACGTGTCCCTGGCGCCCCAGGGCCTGGGTCAGGACCGTCCGAATTGCCTTATCGTCATCGGCCACGAGGATCGTTGCGGCAGTCATCCTGCAGGGGCCTCCGCATTCTCGGCCGGCGCAAGGCTGTCCGAAGGCGCCATCGGCAGCATCACCCGAAAGGACGTCCGCCGCGGTTCGCTGTCAAACTCGATTACGCCGCCATGATCGCCGATTGTCTTGGCGACCAGGGCGAGGCCCAGCCCGCTGCCCCCGGCCTTGGTGGTCACGAAAGGGTCGAAGAGGTGTTGCTGCAGGTCTTCGGGAATTCCCGGTCCATTGTCCTGTACGATCAGCATGAGCGGCAAGTCGATGCGGCTGCCGCTGCCCGGCACCGCGAGGCGGACACCCTGTTGATAGCGGGTCGACAGGGTTATCTCGCCGCCTTCCAGGGGGGCGGCCTCCGCCGCGTTCTTCACCAGATTCAAGATGGCCTGAATCAAAAGGTCACGGTTTCCGTAAACCGGCGGCAACGATGGATCGTAGCTTTCGACGAAACGCAGATGGCGGGCGAAGCCGTTTTCCGCCAGGCGGCGCACGTGCTCCAGAACGATGTGGATATTCACGGCTTCGCGGGCCAAGGGCCGCTGATCGGAGAACATCTCCATGCGATCCACCAACGCGACGATCCGGTCGGCCTCCTCGCAGATCAGCCGGGTCAGCTGATGGTCTTCCGGGTCCGCATTCTGCTCAAGCAGCTGGGCCGCCCCTCTGATACCTGAGAGAGGGTTCTTCACCTCATGCGCCAGCATCGCAGCCATGGCGGTAACCGAACGTGCAGCACTGCGGTGAACCAGTTGGTGGTCGATCTTGCGGGCGATGGAACGCTCGTTGATCGACACCACGACACTGCCAGGGAAATCCGCCATCACGGCCGCGTCGATCGAGACGAAATGGGAGCCTATTTTCGGACCGGTGAGGGTTACGCCGGTCTCGGATATCGACTGCTCCCCCGCGCGCGCCTGATGGATCAGCCCGACAACGGGGCTGTCTTCCGACAGCAGATCGAGGAGCGGCCGCCCGATGAGGCTGTTCCTGGAGGAGGCAAAGAACTGCTCCGCCGCCTGGTTCACAAAGCTGATGCAACCTGTGGCGTCGACAACGAAAAGCGGTACCGCGAGGGCTGAAAGCACTGCGGATGAATCAGGCAGATGGCCGTCTCTATCCCCCTGGGCGTCATCGCCCCTGGCAAAGATTTTGGTGACTTTGGCCATCACGCCGCCCGGGACGACAGGCCGGGCTCAAAAAGCCCGAGGATCATCTCTTTAACCCGTGCCGGATCGTCCTCACGGTTGACCGTGGCGCGGAATTCCGCCGCGCCATCCAATCCTTTGGCGTACCAACCCAGGTGCTTGCGGGCGATACGCACGCCGGTCCGCGCGCCATAGAGCGCCAGCAGGCCTTCGTAGTGCTCCAGCATGACGGCGATCCGCAGGGCCAAAGGCGGCTCGCTCGGCAAGCTGCCGTCCCGCAGATAGTCGATCACCTGGCCCAGAAACCAGGGCCGGCCATAGGCGCCGCGACCGATCATCACACCGTCCGCCCCGGAACGCTTCAGCGCCTCGGCGGCGTCCTCAACGCTGTTTATGTCGCCATTGACCACCACGGGAAGCTTCACCGCCTGTTTGACCGCGCCGACGAAATCCCAGTCCGCCTGCCCGGCGTACTTCTGGCAGCGGGTTCGCCCATGCACGGTCAGCAGCTGCACGCCGCAGTTCTCGGCGATCCGCGCAATCACCGGGGCGTTGCGGTTCTCGAGGTTCCATCCGGTCCGCATCTTCACCGTCACCGGCAGATCGACCGCCTCGACGACCGCCGCCATGATTTCACCGGCCAGGCGTTCGTCCTGCATGATGGCCGAGCCGCAGGCCTTGTTGGTTACCTTCTTGGCCGGACAGCCGAAATTGATGTCGATGATCGCGGCGCCGCGGTCGGCATTGAGCTTCGCCGCCTCGGCCATGACCGCCGGATCGCTGCCCGCAAGCTGTAGGGAAAGGGGAAACTCGTCATCGCAGGAGCCCGACATCTTGCGGGATTCCTTCACCGAGTCCTGCATCTGGCGGACCATCGCCTGGCTGGCGATCATCTCCGATACGACCAGACCGGCGCCGAAGCGCTTCACAAGCCGGCGAAAGACCTGATCCGTCACCCCGGACATGGGGGCGAGGATCACCGGCTCCTTCAAAGTCAGGTTTCCGATGGCGATTGCCACGCTGTGCTGCTCCCCAAAAGCCGACGGCCCGAGCCCGACGGCTGCGCGTTCCCTTTATCTCAGGCGTGAAAAGCTGTGGTGCCCGAGCGGCCGAATGATGCACAAATATTGGGCGCTGTCACGCCGATAAGCCGGATTTGGAGGTTTGTCCGGCAATTCTGCCCGCCAAACGGGCAATTTTCACCGTTGGGTAGGGTCTTGGCTGTGTTCCTAGGCCAGAAGGTAGTCGGTGACGAATTTTACACCGGGATAAGCCAGGGACAGCAAAAGGTAGGCAATCAGCACCAGACGCGCCGCCCGGCGGCCCCTCAGGCCGCTGCGGTGGTGCAGGAACAGCAGCAGCGCGATGAACAGGAAGGCCAGAAGCGACAGCAGAGTCTTGTGATCAAGGTTCAGGATCGCCCCGGAAGATACGTAAAGCTTTGAAATCCCCGTGACGATGCCCAGGCCAAGAACGACTTCCGCAGCGATCAGCAGACGCAGCACCAGCCACTCGGCATCGCTGACCGAGGGCAGCATTCGGGTGAAACCGCTGGGGGATCGGCGCTTCAAAGCCGTTTCCTGAATAAAAGCGGCGGCTGCGGCCACCGCCGCCAGGGTGCAGAGCCCGTAGGTAGCGACCGAAACGGCAATATGGACGGCGAGCCAGGCGTCAACGTCGGTTGCCGGACCCAGATCCACGTTGAGCGGCGCCAGGGCGGTTCCCAGGGCGCCCAGAACCAACGCGTAAGGCAGCAGGAGCGGCGCCAGGCGAAAGGCTTCCCGGGCCAACAGCACCACAAGCGCATAGAGCGCCAGGGATACCGCCACCGCCAGCCAGAGGGCTGCCGGCAGATTGCTCTCCCAATGGCCGGCCAGGACAGCCAGGCTGTAACCGGTCGGTCCGGCGATAGCGGCGCCCAGCAGCAGCCAGAAAACCAGATCGGCCTTGACCGCAGAGCGCGCAAACGGCAGCACCGTCGCCGGCAAAAGCGAGATAAGGGCGGAAAGAGACAGAACCATCGTGTTCATGATCGTCTCTATACATCACCTCCGGGCCGAGCCACCAGGGCCATCTAACTGTTTTCAATAGCCAGATCACACACTAGGCTCGCCGCTGATGAAATCCGGAGTCCCCTCGTCGGGGCAAGCTTGGCGGAGAACCCTCCACGTGACTACGGCTGCAGCGCTGATCGTCGCCGCCGGCCGAGGCCAGCGCTTCGGTGGCGCACTTCCCAAACAGTACGCCAAACTTGGCGGGGTTCCGGTGTTACGCCACAGCCTGGTCGCTTTTCTGGCCCATCCCCAAATCGGCCGGGTGCGGGCCGTGATTCACCCGGATGACCGGGATCTCTATGACGAGGCGGCAGAGGGTCTGCCGCTTGACGCGCCGGTGCCGGGCGGCGACAGCCGTCAACACTCGGTGCGGCTGGGCCTGGAGAGCCTGGAACAGGATGCTCCGGATCTGGTTCTGATCCACGACGGCGCACGGCCCTTCATCAGCCAGCAGGCCATCGGCCGGGTGCTCGGCGCCCTGCAGCACGCCGCCGGCGCGATTGTCGCCCAGCCGGTCGTCGACACCCTGAAACGCGGGCTCGACGGCTGCGTGGCGGGCACCCAGGACCGTGACGGCCTGTGGCGCGCGCAGACGCCCCAGGGTTTTCGTTACGACGACATCGCCGCCGCCCATCGTGCGGTCGCCGACAGGGCTTTGACAGACGATGCCGCGGTGGCGGAACTGGCAGGATTGTCCCTGGCTTTGGTAGAAGGGGGGCAGGAGAACATCAAAGTGACGACGCAGGAAGACCTGGAAGGCGCCGAACGCTGGCTGCGCGGCGGTCTTTCCCTTGAAACACGGGTCGGCCAGGGCTTCGACGTCCATGTCTTCGGCCCCGGCGATCACGTGACCCTCTGTGGCCTGCGCCTCGATCACTCGGCGGGGCTCGTCGGCCACTCCGATGCCGACGTCGGCCTGCACGCCCTGACCGATGCCATCCTGGGCGCTTTGTCGGCCGGTGATATCGGTAGCCATTTTCCGCCCGACGATCCCCAGTGGAAGGGCGCCGATTCCGCCGTCTTCATCAGCCATGCCCGCGACATGGTGGCGGCGCGCGGCGGCCATATCCGCCATGTCGACCTCACCTTGATCTGCGAGCGGCCGAAGATCGGCCCGCACCGCGCGGCCATGATCACAAGGGTGGCTTCCTTACTCGATTTGCCGGAAGAACGCGTCAGCATCAAAGCGACGACGACCGAGAAGCTCGGGTTCCTGGGGCGCGGCGAAGGGATTGCCGCCCAGGCCATGGCCACGCTCGCGCTGCCCGCCGGGTCATAGCCGGTGGCCGTCCCCTCACCCTGGCTGCCGTCGTCGCTGATCGCGACCTGGTTCGGCAGCGGTCTCCTGCCCGGCGCCCCGGGCACCTGGGGCTCTCTCGCGGCTCTGCCGTTCGGTCTGGCGATTCTCTGGTTCGGCGGCCCTGTCGTTTTGGCTCTGGCCGCTGTCCTGGCCTTCATTCTCGGGCTTTGGGCATCGGCCCGCTACCAAAGCGGGCTGGCACGCAAAGACCCGGGTGAGATCGTGATCGACGAGGTCGCCGGCCAATGGCTGGCCCTGGTGCCTTGCGCGCTCGATCCCTTCGGTGTCGTTCTCGCCTTTGTCTTCTTCCGGCTGTTCGACATCCTGAAACCCTGGCCCGCCAACTGGGCCGACCGCTCCCTCGCCGGTGCGCCGGGGATCATGCTGGATGACATGATCGCCGGCCTCTATGCCGCTGCCTGCACCTATGGCGGCCTCTGGCTGTGGAGCAACCTGTGACCTTCGATCAAGAGATACTGGACAGCGCTACCGCCGTTCTCGCCCACTGCCGGGCAAAGGGACTTCGTATCGCAACGGCGGAATCTTGCACCGGCGGATTGATCGCCGCCAGCCTGACCGAGATCGCCGGCTCTTCCGACGTGGTCGACCGCGGCATGGTCACCTACTCCAACGAAGCCAAGCAACAGATGCTGGCGGTGCCGGCGGCGATGATCGAAGCACAGGGCGCCGTCAGTGCCGAAGTGGCCGAGGCCATGGCCCGGGGCGCGGTCGCCCAGTCGCAAGCCGACATCGCCGTCTCCGCCACCGGCATCGCCGGCCCCGGTGGTGCGACCGCCGGGAAGCCGGTGGGTCTGGTTTATCTGGGCATCGCAACACGCGGTGGCGCGGCCAGGGCCGAGCGCTTCGTTTTTCCCGGCGACCGCGGCGCCGTACGGCTGGCCACCCTCGCAGAAGCGCTGCGCCTGTTGAACGAAGCGGCCGGCTGAATGCTGTTTCCGCCCCGCGCAGCGCCCCGCCATCTTCCAGCGGTGACGCGTTGGGATATCGTGCTGCTGCTGGCTCTTTTCATCGCCCTTGCCCTGTTGCTCGGCAGCCAGAAAGACCGCTTGGCGGATCTCTTCGGTCGTGAACTCTCTCAAGACGGCCTCTTGCCGCTGCTGTTGTTTCAGTCCCTGGTTCCTCTCCTGCTTGTCCATCTGCTGATTGTCACCAGGCGGCGGATCGCCTGGGCCGATCTTGGTTTCGCACCAGCCGACCGCGCCTGGTATCGCCTCGCCATCGCCGGGGGGTTGGCCTGCGTCCCCCTGATGGCGCTCTCCCGCCTCGCCTTTGAATCCTTGCTGGAGAGTCCTTTCGAGAATCCCCAGGTCGATATCCTGAGCGCCGGCGGTTTCGGCTGGGGGCGTCTGATCGCCATGATCGGCCTGGTCGGCGTGCTGGTTCCCCTGACTGAGGAGGTGCTGTTTCGCGGGCTGCTGTTTCCGCTGCTGCGCCGGCGTTTTTCCTTCCTGCCCGCCGCCCTCGTGAGTGCCGTCTGCTTCTCCCTGCTGCACTTCATCCCGCCACTGATCCCCGCCTTCATCCTCATGGGCCTGATCCTGGCGGCGGCGCGCGAATACAGCGGTTCCCTCTGGCCGCCGATCATCATCCACGGTCTCTTCAACAGCCTGAACCTCATCGCGCTCTTCGCCGCCCTGGCCATGGGACAGGCGGGTTAGCGGTCCCTCTTCCATCACGCGGCAGCCTTGCTGTGCAGAAAGTCGGCAAGGGCCGCCAATGTCAGGGCTTTCGACTGTCCGTTGTCCTGACGCAGCGCGACGCGGTTCTCTTCCATCTCGCGCGGCCCCACGGCGATGAAGCAGGGGATGCCCAAGGCACGGGCGTTGACCACTTTCTTGGCTGGGCGTTCGGGCCGGACGTCCGAGACGGCACGCAGACCAGCGACCTTCAGGTCAGCGACAACCTCTTCAGCGTAGTTCGCCTGCTCCGGGTTAATGGAGGCCACCACCACCTGATCGGGGGCGAGCCAGAAAGGCAGCTTGCCGGCGTAGTGTTCCAGCAGGACGCCGAGAAACCGCTCGATACTGCCCAGCACCGCCTGGTGCAGCATGACCGGGCGCAGCCGCCGCCCTTCGGTGTCCGTGAAAGCGGCGTCCAGGCGCTCCGGCAGGACCAGGTCCACCTGGATCGTGCCGCACTGCCAGGAGCGGCCCTTGTTGTCGCGCAGGACGAACTCCAGCTTCGGGCCGTAGAAGGCGCCCTCGCCCGGCTGCAGCTTGAAATCCAGGCCTGCGGAAGTGGCCGCGACAGCCAGCATGTCTTCGGCACGGTCCCAGACAGCATCTTCGCCAGCGCGCTCTGCCGGCCGTGTCGACAGGCCGACCGCCACGTCGTCAAAACCGAAACGGGCATAGACGGCCTGCAGCAGGCGGCAGAACTTCGCCACCTCCTCTTCCACCTGTTCCTCCAGGCAGAAGATGTGGGCGTCGTCCTGTACGAAAGCCCGGGTGCGCATCAGGCCGAGCAGTGCGCCCGATGGTTCGTTGCGCAGGCAGGCGCCGAACTCGCAGTAACGCAGCGGCAGGTCGCGGTAGGATCGCAGGCGGCTGTTGAAGACCTCGATATGGCCGGGACAACTCATCGGCTTCAGGGCCTTCTGCTGCTCCCCGTCCTCGAAGACGAACATCTCCTTGCCGAACTTCTGCCAGTGGCCGCTGGCCTCCCAGAGCGAGCGGTCCAGCAGTTGCGGCGTGCGCAGTTCACTGAAGCCGGCGGCGCGCATGTGGCCGCGGATTTCCTCTTCGATCAGTTGATAGACGGCAAAGCCGCGGGGGTGCCAGAAGATCATCCCCGGCCCCTCTTCCTGCTGGTGGAAAAGGTCCATGCGCCGGGCGATGACCCGGTGATCCTGTTCTTCCATTGTCTTGTCCTCTCGCAAAGCTGCGGAGCCGGCGGCGATCGGACGAAGACCGGAAATGCAAAGGGCCCCGTCCGAAATCGGCGGGGCCCCTTGGGTGTTCTATGAAGCTGAAATCAGCACAACAAAACTCCTCGCGGCCCGCCGTTGCGGGTCGTGGTGGTGGTTGCGGTGATGACGGCGAAACTAATCATGGGCGTTGAATAACCGATCCTGCGGGAGATTCCAAGGCCCTAGCCGCCCTGCTGGTGGGAGATCACAGCGCCCGAAGCGCCGTAGAGCACGCCGGCACGAGTCTCGAAAGCGGCGACCATGCGGCGCACGGCCTCGTGGAACAGGGCCTCGATCACCTTCTGCAGCAGCTTGTTGCGGAACTCGAAATCGACATAGAAATCGATCTGGCAGCCCTTTGGGTGGTCTTCGAAAACCCAGTGGTTCTCCAGGTACTTGAAGGGTCCCTCGGCATAGGTCACATCGATGCGCCCGGCCGCGGCATCGGGGGTCACCCGGCTGGTGAAACGCTCGCGGAACATCTTGAAGCCGATGATGAGGTCGGCCACGATCAGGTCTTCCTGGCGCGACTTGATCCGCGCGCCCAGGCACCAGGGCAGGAATTCGGGGTAGCGCTCAATATCGACGACAAGGTCGTAAAGCTGCCCGGGCGTATAGGGCAGCACGCGCTTTTCCGTGTGAATCGGCATGGGCGGGAGTGTAACCGAGACTTACTTGCGAGACTACTAACCGGCGGCGGCCAGTTTGGCTTCCCGCGCGGCGCGCAGGCGGGCGAAGTCCTCACCCGCGTGATAGGAGGAACGGGTCAAGGGCGTCGCCGAGACCATGAGGAAGCCCTTACCGTAGGCCATGGCTTCGTACTGTTTGAACTCCTCCGGTGTCACGAAGCGGTCGACCACATGGTGCTTGGGGGTCGGCTGCAGGTACTGCCCGATGGTGAGGAAATCGACATCGGCGGAGCGCAGGTCGTCCATGACCTGCAGCACCTCTTCCTTCGCCTCGCCCAGGCCGACCATGATGCCGGACTTGGTGAAAAGGCTGGGATCCTGACGCTTCACCTCATCGAGCAGGCGCAGGGAGTGGAAGTAGCGCGCGCCGGGCCGGACCTCGGTATAGAGCCGCGGCACGGTTTCCAGATTGTGGTTGAACACGTCGGGCCGCGCTTCGACCACAACGGAAACCGCGCCTTCCTTGCGCAGGAAATCCGGGGTCAGAATTTCGATGGTGGTATCCGGCGAGGCTTCGCGGGTCGCGCGGATAACTTCGGCGAAATGCGCGGCACCGCCGTCGTCCAGGTCGTCGCGGTCGACCGAGGTGATGACCACATGCTTCAGGCCCAGCTTGGCCACGGCGGAAGCGACGTTGACCGGCTCGAAGGGATCGAGTGCGCCGGGCTTGCCGGTGGAAACATTGCAGAAGCTGCAAGCGCGGGTGCAGATCTCGCCCATGATCATCATGGTGGCATGGCGCTGGGCCCAGCATTCCCCGATGTTCGGGCAGGCCGCCTCCTCGCAGACCGTGGCGAGCTTATGTTCACGAATGATCTCGCGGGTCGCGTGATACTCCTTGGAAACAGGCGCCTTCACCCGGATCCAGGCAGGCTTGCGCTTCACCTCCTGGTCCGGCTTATGGGCCTTCTCAGGATGGCGGACCCGTGGGGTCTCGGTGGTGCTGTCGCTGCTCATCGTGCTCGCCTGTCTTTCATAGACTACATATGGATGACGCGGCCGTAAGCATCAAGGACCGACTCGTGCATCATCTCGGAGAGGGTGGGATGCGGGAAGACTGTGTGCATCAGCTCT
This sequence comes from Pelagibius litoralis, assembly GCF_011683915.1. Lineage (GTDB taxonomy): Bacteria > Pseudomonadota > Alphaproteobacteria > Kiloniellales > Kiloniellaceae > Pelagibius > Pelagibius litoralis. The sequence continues at coordinate 390,886 of NZ_JAAQPH010000001.1, read as the reverse complement.
TCCTCGGTGGTCTCCAGCCCCATGGCCACGACATAGCCCTGAATCAGCTCGGTCACCTCGGCCCCGACCATGTGGGCGCCCAACAACTGACCGGTCTTGGCGTCGAAGACGGTCTTCACCATGCCCTCGGGCTCACCCAGGGCAATGGCCTTGCCGTTGCCGAGAAAGGGGAAACGGCCGACCTTCACCTGATGGCCCGCCGCCTTCGCCTTCGCTTCGGTCAGGCCGACGCTGGCAACCTGCGGGTGGCAGTAGGTGCAGCCGGGGATCTGTTCTTTCTTCATCGGATGGACGTTGTTCAGGCCGGCGATCTTTTCGACGCAGATGACGCCTTCGTGCTCGGCCTTGTGGGCCAGCATCGGCGGGCCGGCGACATCGCCGATGGCATAGATGCCCGGTTCCGCCGTGCGCCCGTATTCGTCGATGACGATGCAGCCGCGGTCGGTCTTCACCTTGGTGGTTTCCAGGCCGATGTTTTCGATGTTGCCCCGCACGCCGACGGCGGAGATCACCCGGTCGACGGTGATCTCGGATTTCTTGCCGGCCTTGTCTTCGATGGTGGCGATGACGTTGTCGGCACCCTTCTTCACAGACACGACCTTGGTTTCGGTCATGATCTTCATGCCCTGCTTTTCGAACTGCTTGCGGGCATGCTTGGAAATTTCTTCGTCCTCAACCGGCATGACCTGGGGCATCACCTCGACCACCGTGACCTCGGCGCCCATGGTGCGGAAGAAGGAAGCGAACTCGATCCCGATAGCGCCGGAGCCGATGACCAGCAGGGTCTTGGGCATGGTCTGGGGCACCATCGCCTCGAAGTAGGTCCAGATCAGTTTCTTGTCCGGCTCGATCCCCGGCAGGGCGCGCGGCCGGGCGCCGGTCGCCAGAATGATGTGGGGTGCGGTGAGGTCGGAGAGCTTTTTGCCGTCCTTGGTGACGACCAGCTTGCCCGGCCCGTTCAGCTTGGCCTCGCCGTCAATCACCGTGACCTTGTTTTTCTTCAGCAGGTGACCGACGCCGCCGTTCAGTTGCTTGGAGACGCCGCGCGAACGCTGCACAACCTTGGCCAGGTCGAAGCCGGTGTTGCTGGCCGAAAGGCCGTAGGCGTCGGCGTGCTGCATGTAGTGATAGATCTCTGCCGAGCGCAGCAGCGCCTTGGTCGGGATGCAGCCCCAGTTCAGGCAGATGCCGCCCAGGTGCTCGCGCTCCACAACGCAGACCTTCATCTTCAACTGCGCGGCGCGGATCGCCGCGACGTAACCGCCCGGCCCGCCGCCGACGATGATCAGGTCAAAGTTCGTATCAGCCATATCACTCTCCTGCTGCCGGCGCTCAGCCCGGCGGATTCCATATATTCGCGTCGGGCGCCCGCCCGCTGATCAGATGAAGGATCAACGGCACCACACCGCTCTTGCCGTCGCTGGTCTTCAGGTTGGCAAAGAGACCCGCCTGGGATTCGAAAACCGCTCGGAACGGTGCGATCGAAGAAAGCAGATCGAACTTCCAACCATCAGCCTCTTCCTTGAAGTGCACCGAGACCGGAATCGGCGAGCCTTTCAGGTTCGACAGTTCGGCCTGGGCCCGGTCGCCATTGACGGAGAAAGGCGCCGCCGTCAGCCGCTCAACCTCGTCCATATCGAAGGCACGCTGATCGACGGCATAGGCCACCGCATCGCTCTTCTGCATCGCCCGCAGTTGCTCGGGCTTCATGTTGTGACGAAGCATCAGCACCGAGATCTGATCGAGCAGCGGCAGGGCCCGCACCTCCGCCGCTTCCATGGTCAGCGCCCGTTCCAGGGTCTCGTCCAGAAAAGCGTGAGTGTCGGCGGCCGTCAGCTTGGAAGCCGCCTCCCCGTCGCCCTCGACGAGCGCCTGCTTGTAGGCGGCGAAGCTCTGGTCCACGGCTGCCGGGTCCGCTCTCACACCGGTAGGGATCGTCAAAACGACGACCAAAAGGGCAAACAACAGTTTTGGAAGACCTCTCACGGTTTTCCTTTCCGGTGCAAAGATGTCGCCTAAAGCAGCATCGTCAGCGGGTCTTCGATCAGCTTCTTGAAGGCCGCGAGGAACTGGGCGCCGACGGCGCCGTCAACGACGCGGTGATCGACCGAGAGGGTGCAGCTCATCACCGTGGCGATGGTCAGCGCCCCGTCTTTCACCACCGGGCGCTGCTCGCCGGCGCCGACCGCCAGGATGCAGCCCTGGGGCGGGTTGATGACGGCGGAGAAATCCTTGATGCCGAACATGCCGAGGTTGGAGACCGAGAAGGTGCCGCCCTGGTATTCCTCAGGCTTCAGCTTGCCGTCGCGGGCGCGAACCGCCAGGTCCTTCATTTCTGTGGAGATGGCGGCCAGGCCCTTGGTCTCCGCCGCCTTGATGATCGGCGTGATGAGGCCCGCAGGGGTCGCCACCGCCACCGAGACATCGGCATTGTTATAGAACAGCAGGCCGGACTCGTCGTAGGAGGCATTGGCCGCCGGTACCTTCTTCAGCGCCAGGGCGACGGCGCGGATGACGAAGTCGTTCACCGAGATCTTGTAGGCGTCCGAACGGCCGTTCAGTTCCTTGCGGACCTTCAGCAGTTCGTCCACCTGGCAGTCGACCGTCAGGTAGAAGTGCGGAACCTGCTGCTTGGACTCGGTCAGGCGCTTGGCGATCACCTTGCGCATGCCGCTGAGCGGTTCCTGCGTGTAGGTCATGCCCAGCAGGTCGGCCATCTCTTTGGCGCCCGGCCCCGAAGCGGCGGGGGCCGCTGCCGCCGCCGGGGTTGCCGCCGCTGCGGCGGGAGCCGCTTGTCCGGGTTGGGCGTTCTCGACATCGGCTTTCACGATGCGGCCATGGGGGCCGCTGCCTTTCAGGGCCGTCAGATCGATGCCCTTGTCCTTGGCGATGCGCCGGGCCAGAGGGCTGGCGAACACGCGGTTGCCGCCACCGGCAGCCGGTGCCGCTGGGGCCGGCGCTGCAGCAGCCGGCGGTGGCGTCGAACCGTTGGTGCTCGCAGCCGGCGCCGGCGCGGCCGGGCTTGGCGCCGCAACAGCCGGTGCATCGCTGATCGCGGAAGCGTCCTCGCCCTCCTCCAGCACCACGGCGATCACTTGGTTGACTGCGACGGCTTCGGTACCCTCGGCCACGAAGATCTTGCCGATCGTGCCTTCGTCGATCGCCTCGACCTCCATGGTCGCCTTGTCGGTTTCAATCTCGGCGATCACGTCGCCGGAGGCGATCTCGTCGCCTTCTTTCACCAGCCACTTGGCCAGGGTGCCTTCGGTCATGGTCGGCGAAAGCGCCGGCATCAGAATATTGATTGGCATGTCTCTGTCCCCTCCTGCGCCGCGCTAGCCGCGGTAGCAGACTTCTTTGGCTCCAGCGGCGATGTGGCTTGCCTGCGGCAAGGCCAGCGCTTCCAGATTGGCGGCATAGGGCATCGGCACATCGACGCCGTAGACCCGTTTCACCGGCGCATCGAGCCAGTCGAAGGCCTGCTCCATGGCCACCGAGGCAACCTCCGAGCCGATGCCCGAATAGCCCCAGCCTTCCTCGCAGGTCACCAGCCGGTTGGTCTTCTGCACCGAAGCGATGATGGTCTCGGTATCCAGTGGCCGCAGGCTGCGCAGGTCAATGACCTCCGCATCGATGCCCTCGGCCGCCAGCAACTCGGCGGCCTCCAGGGCCTTGCCCACCATGATCGAAAACGCGGTGATGGTGACGTCCTTGCCCGGCCGGACGACCTTGGCCTTGCCGATGGGCACGGTCCAGTCGGCCGAGTCCGGCACCTCGAAGCTCTGGCCGTAGAGAATCTCGTTCTCCAGGAAGATTACCGGGTTGTCGTCGCGGATTGCCGATTTCAACAAGCCCTTGGCGTCAGCCGCCGAATAGGGGGCAACGACCTTCAGGCCCGGCACATGGGCATACCAGGAGGCATAGCATTGGGAATGCTGGGCGGCGACCCGGGCCGCGGCGCCGTTGGGGCCGCGGAAAACAATGGGTGAGGAGATCTGGCCGCCGGACATGTAGTGCGTCTTGGCGGCGGAGTTGATGATGTGATCGATCGCCTGCATGGCGAAGTTGAAGGTCATGAACTCGACAATGGGGCGCAGGCCGTACATGGCGGCGCCGACACCGAGGCCCGCAAAGCCGTGTTCGGTGATCGGCGTATCGACCACCCGGCGGGCGCCGAACTCGTCCAGCAGGCCCTGGCTGACCTTATAGGCGCCCTGATACTCCGCCACCTCTTCACCCATCAGGAAAACGCGGTCATTGGCGCGCATCTCCTCGGCCATGGCATCGCGCAGTGCATCGCGCACGGTCTGAGTGACCGTTGCACCCGACCACTCGGGCTCTGCGGCGGCGGGCGTCGCCATCGGCGGCGCACTGGCCGTTGCCGGCGCGGGCGCCTCTGCCGCCGGTGCAGCCGCGGGCACCGCTGCCGGCGCCGTCGAGATCGCCGAGGCGTCTTCGCCGTCTTCCAGCAGAACGGCAATCACCTGGTTCACCGGCACCGCTTCCGTGCCCTCGGCCACCATGATCTTGCCGATCTTGCCCTCATCGACCGCCTCGACCTCCATGGTTGCCTTGTCGGTCTCGATTTCCGCCAGGATGTCACCGGAGGCTACGTCATCGCCTTCCTGTTTCAGCCACTTGGCCAGCTTGCCCTCTGTCATCGTGGGCGAAAGCGCTGGCATTAGAATCTCGATTGGCATGTCCCCTCCCGGGAAAATTGCGTCCAGCCGCTGGAACGGGATCAGGCCCCGTCGCGCCGGAATTGTCCTGATGATTTAGACGTAGACGTCGGTGTAAAGCTCGGAGACATCCGGCTCCGGGCTGGTCTGCGCGAAGTCCGCCGCCTCGGAAACGACGGCCTTCACCTCTTTGTCCAGCGCCTTCAGGTGCTCTTCGTCCATCACCTCGCGCTCAATCATAATGCCGCGCAGCCGTTCGATGGGGTCGCGCTCCTGGCGGACCTTCTGGACTTCTTCCTTCGAACGGTACTTGGCCGGATCGGACATGGAGTGGCCGCGATAGCGGTAGGTCATCATTTCCATGATGAAGGGCCCCTTGCCGGAGCGGGCATGGCTGAGCGCCTTCTCCGCCGCCTCGCGCACCGCCAGTACATCCATGCCGTCGACCTGGACGCCGGGGATGCCGTAGGCCTGGCCGCGATGATAGAGCTCGGTGCTCTTGGCCGAGGACCGCTCGATCGAAGTACCCATGCCGTACTTGTTGTTCTCGATCACGTAGACCGCCGGCAGCGACCACAGCGCCGCCATGTTGAAGGACTCATAGACCTGGCCCTGGTTCAGCGCGCCGTCGCCGAGGTAGCTGATCGAGACCGCATCCTCTTCCAGATAGCGGTGCGCAAAAGCCAAGCCGGTGCCGATCGGCACCTGGGCGCCGACAATGCCGTGGCCACCGTAGAAGCGTTCTTCATGGCTGAACATGTGCATGGAACCGCCCTTGCCCTTGGAGTAGCCGCCGCTACGCCCGGTCAGCTCCGCCATCACCCCCTTGGGGTCCATGCCGCAGGCGAGCATATGGGCATGGTCGCGGTAGGAGGTCAGCACCGTATCCAAGGGGCCCATGGACGCCTGCACGCCCACGACAACTGCTTCCTGACCGATGTAGAGGTGGCAGAAGCCGCCGATCAGCCCCATGCCGTACATCTGCCCGGCCTTTTCCTCAAAGCGGCGGATCAACAGCATGTCGCGATAGTATTTCTGAAGATCTTCGACCGAGGCTTTGATCGGTGCCGCGGCAGCTTTGCGTTTGCCGCCGGCACGTGATGCCGCCGCCTTACTGTTCGCCATAGGGGTCTCCCCGCGTTGCGCATAGGGCCAAAGGCGGTTGAAACCCGCCCATCTACGCGCCGAGCTTACCCCAGGACTTAAATCGATGCAATCGTGGTTAATGCTTTGTTTTATATCGGAAATTTATTAATTAACACAATATAAGTTAAGGCCGAAAGAATGCGCTTTCCAGCTGGTCAGAGCGGTTCGCCGTTACGCTGCAACTCCGGCGGCAGAAAGATAACATGATCCTGCTGCGTACCGTAGTTCAAGATCGCTTGCGCGCGCTCTTCAAGCAGGTCCGGCTCCAGTGCATGGCCCCGCAGCAGGGCAGCCCGGGTTTCCAGCTCGGCGCGCTGGCGTTGCAGGCTCTCCGCCGTCATCAGTACCTGGGCGCGCTCCTGCTTCAGCATGATCCAGGCATAGAAGCCCCGGTCGCCGTTCATCGCGTGATAGGCGAAGTAGGCAACCATGCAGGCAGCGAGTACCTGGGGGGCCGCTTGCCGGGCGCGGTTTTTGATCTCTCTGATAAGACGCATGAGCACAACGAATCACAGAGCGATTCGCAGGGTCAAGAAAAAAAGAGTCAAAGATTCCAAAGAGATTCAAGAATGAACCTCCTGCGCCGACTGTTCGCGCTTTGGACTCCTTTTGGACCCTTCAGGCGGTGGGTTTTAGACCACGCCTAAGTAACTTTTCAGCTGCGCAGGACGTCGCGCCCGGCATAGACCGCGGCGGTGCCCAATTCCTCCTCGATCCGGATCAGCTGGTTGTACTTCGCCAGCCGGTCCGAGCGGGACAGCGAGCCGGTCTTGATCTGGCCGCAGTTGGTCGCCACCGCCAGATCGGCGATGGTGGCGTCCTCGGTCTCGCCGGAGCGATGGGACATCACCGCGGTGTAAGCCGCCTTGTGGGCCATGTTCACTGCCTCCAGGGTTTCCGACAGGCTGCCGATCTGGTTCACCTTCACCAGGATCGAATTGGCCACCCCCTTGGCGATGCCGTCGCTCAGCCGGACGGGGTTGGTGACGAAGAGATCGTCACCGACCAGCTGCACCCGGTCGCCCAGGGCGTCGGTCAAAAGCTTCCAGCCCTCCCAATCGTCCTCGCCCATGCCGTCTTCGATGGAAAGGATGGGATAGCGGTCGCAGAGCGCCACCAGGTAATCGACCATGGCCGCTGAATCGAGACTCTTGCCCTCGCCTTCCAGCTCGTACTTGCCGTTCTTGAAGTACTCGGTTGAGGCACAATCGAGCGCCAGCATCACGTCATCGCCCAGCTTATAGCCGGCGGCCTCGGTCGCCCGGGCCACGAAGCCGAGCGCCTCGTCGGTCGAGGCGAGGTTCGGGGCGAAGCCGCCCTCATCGCCGACATTGGTGTTGTGGCCGGCGTCCTTCAGGCCCTTGCGCAGGGCGTGAAAAATCTCGGAGCCCGTGCGCACCGCCTCGGCCAGACTGTCGGCCCCGACCGGCATGATCATGAACTCCTGAATGTCGATCGGGTTGTCGGCATGGGCGCCGCCGTTGATGATGTTCATCATCGGCACCGGCAGGGTACGGGCATAGCTGCCGCCGACATAGCGGTAGAGCGGCAGGCCCGCCTCTTCCGCCGCGGCCTTTGCGACAGCCAAGGAAACACCGAGGATCGCGTTGGCGCCCAGGCGGCTTTTGTTCTCGGTCGCGTCCAGGTCGATCATCATCTGATCGATGTGCACCTGGTCCTCGCCGTCGAGGCCGGAGAGCACGTCGAAAATCTCGTGGTTGACCGCTTCGACGGCCGCCAGCACACCCTTGCCGCCATAGCGCTTTTTGTTGCCGTCGCGCAGCTCCACGGCCTCATGGGCGCCGGTGGAAGCGCCGGAAGGCACCGCGGCCCGGCCGAAGGCCCCGCTTTCGAGCGTCACGTCGACCTCAACGGTCGGATTGCCGCGGGAATCCAATATTTCCCGGCCCCTGATATCGATGATTGCTGTCATGACCCTCTCGACGCTTTCCCGGTTTGCGATCCCTGGATGCCGGCATCAGGCGCTTCGCCCTGCCGACCGCTAAGACACTCTTGCGTTGCCCAAAGCTGTTGCCCGCGTTTTTTGTCCGCAGGCGACACGCGGATTGCTATAGGCGAGCGCGAGCCAAATGTCGACCGGCGAGTTGCTGTCGGTAGCCTCTCCGGCCTTGGGACGACGATCAGTTCAATTCAATGGGATTGGCCTTGGCAATTCCGTCGAATGCCATAAGGGTCGTGATCAGATCCTTCAACTGATGCAGCGGCACCATATTGGGGCCGTCCGATGGCGCTCTGTCCGGATCCTGATGGGTTTCCATGAAGACAGCGGCCACCCCGACCGCGATGGCGGCGCGAGCGAGAACCGGCACGAATTCGCGCTGTCCCCCGGAAGAACCGCCGCGGCCGCCCGGTTGCTGGACCGAGTGCGTGGCGTCGTAGACCACAGGACAATCGGTGTCCGCCGCCATAATCGCCAGCGAGCGCATGTCCGAAACCAAGGTGTTGTAGCCGAAGGACGCTCCGCGCTCGCACACCAGGGCGTTGGGATTGCCGCTTTCAGTGATCTTGGCGGCGACGTTCTTCATGTCCCAGGGGGCCAGGAACTGGCCTTTCTTGACGTTGACCACTTTGCCCGTATTGGCGGCGGCGACCAGCAGATCTGTCTGACGGCAGAGATAGGCCGGAATCTGCAGGACGTCGACCACTTCACCAACGATGCCGCACTGTTCCGCTGTATGGACGTCGGTCAGAACCGGGCAACCATAGGTCTCGCGCACTTCGGCAAATACCGAGAGGGCTTCGTTCAGCCCAATGCCGCGGGCAGCCGTCAGGCTGGTCCGATTGGCTTTGTCGAAAGAGGATTTGTAAATCAGGCCGATGCCCAGTTCCGCCGCCATCTCGGTCAGCGCATGGCTCATTTCCAGCGCATGGGCCCGGCTTTCCATAGCGCAGGGGCCCGCAATCAGCGCAAACGGCAGATCGTTGCCGAGGGTGACGGGTCCAACTTTTACGTGCTTTGCCTGCGCCATCCTGGGCAATTCCTCTGATTACAGTTCCTGCAGTGCAGGGTGGAGCGGAGTGCGGGTGGTCCGCCTGACTTTACCCCTAACGAATTTACATCAAACCAGGCGCGACTGCTCCACCGCCGCCGCCACGAAGGATGTGAACAGCGGGTGCGGGTCGAAGGGCCGTGATTTCAGCTCCGGATGAAACTGCACGCCGACGAACCAGGGATGGCTCGGCAGCTCGACGATCTCCGGCAGCTCGCCGTCGGGCGACAGGCCTGAGAAAAGCAAGCCGGCCTTTTCGAGGCTTTCCCGGTAGTTGATGTTCACCTCGAAGCGATGACGGTGGCGCTCGCTGATCGAGTCCTCGCCGTAAATCTCCCGCACCCGGCTGTCTTCTTTCAGCACGCAGGGATAGGCGCCAAGACGCATGGTGCCGCCCAGATCGCTCTCGCTGTTGCGCCGCTCGATCCGGTTGCCCTGCGACCACTCGGTCATCAGGCCGACCACCGGATCAGCCGGATTGCCGAACTCGGTGGACCCGGCTTCCGGCATGGCAGCCAGATTGCGGGCGGCTTCGATCACCGCCATCTGCATGCCGAAGCAGATGCCGAAATAGGGAACCTGATGCTCCCGGGCAAAGCGTGCCGCAGCGATCTTGCCCTCGGCGCCGCGCTCACCGAAGCCGCCGGGCACCAGGATGCCGTGCACACCCTCAAGCTGCTGCAGGGTGCCTTCCTTCTCGAAGATTTCGGAATCCAGCCAGGAAACCTTCACCTTCACATTGTTGGCGATCCCGCCATGGGTCAGGGATTCGGCAAGCGACTTATAGGCGTCCAGCAGACTTACGTACTTGCCGACGACACCGATAGTGACCTCGCCATCGGGCTCGTCGATGCGGCCCATGATCCGGTCCCAGTTCTCGAGGCCCGGTTGCCCGACATCCAGGCCGAAGTGCCGGCAGACCTCGTCGTCCAGACCCTCTTCGTGGTAAGCCCGGGGCACGGCGTAGATCGAGTGCACGTCCAGCGCCGGAATGACGGCTTCCTCTCGGACGTTACAGAAAAGCCCGATCTTGCGCCGATCTTCGTTGGGGATTTCCCGCTCGCTGCGGCAGACCAGGATATCGGGCTTGATACCGACCGACTGCAGCTCTTTCACCGAGTGCTGGGTCGGTTTGGTCTTCAACTCGCCGGCCGCCGCGATGTAGGGGATCAGGGTGCAGTGAATGAACAGGCTGCGCTCGCGGCCAAGCTCGTTGCCCAGCTGGCGGATCGCCTCAAGGAACGGCAGGCCTTCGATATCGCCGACGGTGCCGCCGATCTCGCAGATTACGAAATCCTCGTCGGCCAGATCGCCAAGCACGAAGGACTTGATGGCGTCGGTGACATGGGGAATCACCTGGACGGTGGCGCCCAGGTATTCGCCCCGCCGCTCACGCGCCAGAACCTTGGAATAGAGTTGCCCGGTCGTCACATTGTCGCTCTTGCGTGCCGGCACGCCGGTGAAACGCTCGTAGTGACCCAGGTCGAGATCGGTTTCGGCCCCGTCGTCGGTGACGTAGACCTCGCCGTGCTGATAGGGCGACATGGTTCCCGGATCCACATTCAGATAGGGGTCGAGCTTTCGCAGCCTGACCTTGAATCCGCGTGCCTGGAGAAGCGCCCCAAGCGCTGCGGAACAGAGACCTTTTCCGAGGGAGGAAACCACACCGCCGGTGATGAAGATAAACCGCGCCATGGGCCAAGACTATTGAACGATCAGAGGCCGGGAAGCAAGCCTTGCAAGGACGGCAACGTCACTTTGCCGACAGTCTGTGACAAACGAAGGAAAAGTCCCGCTCTGCGCTGGCCGATCAAGGTCTTGGACCGCCCTTCGCAGGGCGATCGAACGCCTGATGCGCCACCGGGCGGCAGACAATCCACAGGCAGCAAATCCGTCGTTGCGGATTCGCATTGCGCAAAGGCTGGGTTTGAAAAGGGCGGTACCCGGAAGGCACCGAGCATTGAGCGGGCGAGGACTCCGGCCGTGCGACCTGCTCGGTCAGGCCTACTGGGCCGGGACCGAAGGCTCCGCCGGCTCTGCAGGCAGCGCGGGTTCAATCGGTGCGGACTGGGTCGGCCCTGCGGGCAGCTGATCGACGATCGAGCGCCGCTCGTCGCCGCCGCCGGCCAAAATGGTCAGCGTAATACTCGTAGCCATGAAACAGGCGGCCAGGATCGCCGTGGTCCGGGTCAGCAGGTTTGCCGTCCCCCGGCCGGTCAGGAAGCCGCCCATGCCACCGCCGCCGCCACCACCGCCGCCGCCAATACCAAGACCGCCGCCTTCACTCCGCTGCAGCAGAACCACCCCGATCAGCGCCAGGGCGAGAAGAATATGAACGACTAGAAGTACTTCCTGCATGCTGCTCGTTCGCTGGGTTCAGCGTCCTCGATTGGCTGGCTGCGCTTTGCCGGGGCGGCGCGCTCCGCCGGAATTTGTTTCATGGATATCGCGCTGAAATCCGGATACCGCAGGCGGGACTGCAGACAAGAACCCAACGCAATTGCGCGCTATGTAATGGCTCCAGCCGCGAAAGACCAGAAAAAACCGACCGAAAGCCTCAGGCCTGGCCGATGCCCGCGCCCGATCCGATCAGGGGCAGCTTGTCGCAATCGCCCAGAAATCCTCAGCTTTCAGGCTGGCGCCGCCGACCAGGGCGCCGCCGACATTGTGCTGAGCCATCAACTCCCTCGCATTTGCCGGCTTTACCGAGCCGCCATAGAGAATGCGGACCTGCTCGGCCCCCTCACCGACCAGACCGACCAGCACGCGGCGGATTTCCGTGTGGGCTTCGGCCACATCGCCCGGGGTCGCGGTTTGGCCGGTGCCGATGGCCCAAACGGGCTCGTAGGCCACGACCAGGCGCTCCGCCGCCATCCCGACCGGAACCGAGCCCTTTACCTGGCGGGCGATCACCGCCAGGGCTTGCCCGGCCGACCGCTCAGCCGCGGTCTCGCCGACACAGACGATGGGAATCAGCCCGGCAGCCAGGGCCGCCTCGGCCTTGGCCCTGACCACCGCGTCGTTTTCGCCGTGGTCGGCCCGCCGCTCGGAATGGCCGAGAATGACGTGGCTGCAGCCCATATCCCGCAGCATGGCACCCGATATATCGCCGGTGTGGGCGCCGCTGCCGGCGTTGTGGCAATCCTGCCCGCCGACCTGTACGCCGCTCTCCGAAAGGATGTCCGCCACCGGCCCGATATGAGGATAAGGCGGGCAAACCAGCAACTCACAGGCAAGGCCCCCGGCCGCAGCGCGCGCTTTCAGGTCTTCGGCTAAAGCCGTGGCATCGGCCAGCAGGCCGTTCATTTTCCAGTTGCCGGCTATTAAAGGCTTCATCGCTGGCGGTACCCCTTCCAAGCAGCGGACCGCTTTCCTAGCACAGGCACCATCCCCGGCCAATCCCCACGAAAGGGCCCCGCCCCCACGAAACTGTGTTGGAACAACGGCGGGAAGCCTGGATTTGCGTGTTGCCCGGCCGGGGAGGCCTTTCTAAACTGCCGCGGCCATCCACCCAACGGTGCCGGGCTTTTGTAGGCCCGCCTTTAAGAGAGTCAGTTCCAACCGATGAAACGCCAAAAACTTATCACCAAGATCGTGATGATCCCCCTCTTCGGCCTTCTGATTCTCAGTTTCGCCGTCTGGGGCATCGGCGATATCTTTCGCACGGACGGCCACGGCCAGAACGTCGCGACGGTCGGCGATACGGTGATCGACCAGCGCAGCTATGCCCAGGAGGTATCGCGCGAAATCGGCAATGTCAGCCGGCGCTTCGGAACCCAGCTCACCCCGGAGCAAGCCCAGGCCTTCGGCATTCCCCAGCAGGTTCTCAACCGTCTGGTGAGCCGCGCCGTTCTTGATGAGATGACCGATCGCCTCGGCCTCCTGATGACCGAGGACCAGATGCGCGCCCAAATCCTGGAGAACCCTGCTTTCCAGGGTGCGACCGGGCGCTTCGACCGCAACCGCTTCGCCCAGGCTCTGCAATTCAGCAACATGAGCGAAGCGGGCTTCTTGCAGATTCTCAGCCGCGATACGCAGAGACAGCAGCTTACCCAGGCGGTGACCGAAGGGGCCGTCGCCCCCCGTAGCCTGACCGAACAACTGTTCACCTATCGCGAGGAACGGCGTATCGCCGACTATGTCGTCATCCCCAATGACAGCGCCGGGGATGTCGGTGAACCCGACGCAGCCGCCATCCAGGAAACCTACGACTCTGCGATCGACAACTTTATGACCCCGGAATACAAGGCGATCACGCTGGTTCATCTGCGCGTTGCCGATGCGGCGGCGGAGATCTCCGTTTCGGAAGAAACGCTGCTTGCCGAGTTCGAGGCCCGCCGCGAGACACTGTCGACGCCCGAGCGCCGCGAGATAACCCAGGCCGTGCTGCCCGACGAAGCTGCGGCCCAGGCCCTGGCCGACAAGATCGCCGAGGGAACCGACTTTGCCGCGGCCGCGCAGGAGCAAACCGGGCGTGCGCCGGTCTCCCTTGGTCTGGTCGCAGAGACCGAGCTGCTGGCGGAACTCGGCGGCCCCGCCTTTCAGCTGGCGCTCGAAGAGGTCAGCGGACCTATCCAGAGCCCGCTCGGTTGGCACATCGTGGTGGTGAGCGCCATCGAGGAAGGCGAAGAAGCGGAATTGGAAAACCTGCGGGAGCAACTGACCCGGGAAATCGCCGAGAACCAGGCGGTCGACATCGTCATCGAGCAGGCCAACCGCTACGACGACGCCATCGCCGGGGGGCTGCCCATCGAAGACGCCGCCGGGAATCTGGGGATCGAGTCCCGTCAGATTGCCGCAATCGATATTCAGGGCCGTGATACGGCAGGGAACGCTATTGAAGGCCTGCCGACCTTAAATGAGTTTATCGATGTGCTGCGCAATACGGCGGAAGGCGACACCAGCCTGCTGACCGAGACGCTGGAGGGCGATTACTTCGTCATCAGGATCGACGGCACGACGGAGGCGGCGCCCAGGCCATTGGATGAGGTTCGCGAAGACGTGGTGCGGCTGTGGCAGGCGCGCGAACTGGGCCGGGTCAGCCAGGAACGGGCGCAGGCTCTGGTGGACCGCCTTGAAGCCGGTGAAGATTTTGCCGCTCTCGCCACAGCAGAAGGACTGACACTGGAGCGTACCGAAGCCATCACCCGCTTTGAGAACAACCCGCAACGCACCCCGGCGCCCGCCCTCTCCCAACAGCTGTTCGATGTCCGCGAGGGCGAAGTCGTCTTGGCGGCCACGTCCGGTAGTCAGATCGTCGCCAAACTGGTCGATGTGCTGGGTGCGGAGCAGGACGGCCGGGAGGAGCGCCTGACGCAGCTTTCCGATCAGCTCGCATCGTCGATCAAGGACGACATCTTCCAGCAATTCCTGGCTTCGCTGCGACAGGAAATCGATATCAGCATCAATCAGCGACTGATCGACCAGACCCTTACCGGCGGCAGCGCCTACTAAGACAGCCATGCAAACCACACCAGACTTTGCGGCCTTTGAGGCAGTCTATCAGGCTGGCCAGGCGCAGGTGGTTTACACCGCCCTGATTGCGGATCTTGAAACGCCGGTGTCCGCCTTTCTCAAGCTGGCCGAAGGAAAGCCCAACTCCTTTCTCTTTGAATCGGTTGAGGGCGGTTCCATCATCGGCCGCTATTCCTTTCTTGGCATGCGCCCGGACCTGATCTGGCGCTGCCATGGCACGAAAGCCGAGATCAACCGCCAGGCACGTTTCGACAGCGAGAGCTTCGAGCCCCTGGCCGAACCGGTGATCGAGAGCCTGCGCGCATTGATCGCCGAAAGCCACATCGAGTTGCCGGAGGGCCTGCCGCCGATGGCCTCCGGTCTGTTTGGTTACATGGGCTACGACACGGTGCGGCTGATGGAAGACCTGCCGGACAACAACCCGGCGGCCTTGGATGTACCGGACGGCATGTTCATCCGCCCCACGGTGATGGCGGTCTTCGATCGCGTGGAAGATCTCGTTACCCTCTTCACGCCGGTCTGGCCGCGCGGCGATATTTCGGCCCGCGCCGCTTATGCTCAAGCCTGTGAGCGGCTGGCCGATGTCGCCCAGGATTTCGAGCGCGCCCTGCCCCAGCGCCGCGACGTGACGGCCGACCTGGGCAGCCTTCCGGAACCGGCATCCAACATGACCCGGGAGACCTTCCATGCCATGGTCTCAAAGGCCAAGGACTAC
Organism: Pelagibius litoralis; assembly: GCF_011683915.1. Taxonomy (GTDB): domain Bacteria; phylum Pseudomonadota; class Alphaproteobacteria; order Kiloniellales; family Kiloniellaceae; genus Pelagibius; species Pelagibius litoralis. The sequence goes on along the minus strand of NZ_JAAQPH010000001.1, from coordinate 375,860 downwards.
ATTCTGGCCGGCGATGTCTTCCAGGCGGTCCTGTCGCAGCGCCTCTCCCTGCCCTTCAAGCTGCCGCCCTTTTCGCTCTATCGGGCGCTCCGCCGTCTCAACCCCTCACCCTTTCTGGTGTTCATCGACTTCGGCGGCTTCGCCATCGTGGCCTCCAGCCCAGAGATTCTGGTGCGTCTGCGCGACGACACGGTGACCATCCGGCCAATTGCCGGCACCCGGCCCCGCGGGGCCGACGCAGCGGGCGACAGGGCGCTGGCCGACGAGCTTCTGGCCGACCCCAAAGAGCTGGCCGAGCATCTGATGCTGCTGGACCTCGGCCGCAACGACGTCGGCCGGGTAACGCAGGTGGGTAGTGTGAAGGTCACCGAGCAGATGGTGATCGAACTCTACAGCCACGTCATGCACATCGTCTCCAACGTCGAAGGCAAAATCGCCGAGGGCAAGGACGCCATGGATGCCCTGATCGCCGGTTTTCCGGCGGGTACCGTTTCCGGCGCGCCCAAGGTCCGGGCCATGGAGATTATCGACGAGCTGGAGCCGGAGCGCCGCGGCGTCTACGGCGGCTGCGTCGGATACTTCGGCGCCGGCGGCTCGATGGATACCTGTATCGCACTACGGACCGCCGTGGTGAAGGACGACGTCATGCACATCCAGGCCGGTGGTGGCGTGGTCGCCGACAGCGACCCGGAGGCCGAGTACCAGGAAAGCTGGAACAAGGCCCGGGCCCTGCTGCGCGCCGCCGAAGAGGCCGTGCGCTTCGCGGCAAGGCGGGGTAACTGAGTCCCGCACAAGAGGTATCGCGATGGCCCGACTGACCCTCTGGGGACGCTTGTCCTCCTGCAACGTTCAGAAGGTGCTCTGGGTCCTGGAAGAACTGGAATTACCCTATGAGCGCATCGATGCCGGGGGCGACTTCGGCGGCTTGGACGAGCCGGCTTACCGGGCCATGAACCCGCACGGCACGGTGCCGACCCTGCGCGACGGCGAACAGGTCGTCTGGGACAGCGATGCCATTATCCGCTATCTCGCCGCCAGCTACGGCAAGGGCCGCCTCTGGCCGGAAGACCCGGGCGAACGTGCGGTGGCGGATCAGTGGCTCGCCTGGGTCAATTCGACTCTCTATCGGGATTGGATCGACCTTTTCTGGATGCTGGTGCGCACACCGCCCGAGCAACAGGACGCCGCCGGCATCGAAGCCCGCCGGTCGCGCACCGCCGCCCGCCTGGCCGTTCTCGACCGCCGCCTGGCCGAAAGCGCCTTCGTCTCAGGTGACGCATTGGGCCTGGCGGACATCGCCGCCGGAATGACGCTTTACCGCTGGTTCGAGATGCCCATCGAGCGGCCCGAGCTGGCGCATGTCGAAGCTTGGTACCGGACCCTCCGCGAACGCGCCGCCTACGTGAATGCCGTGTGCCGGCCTTTCGAAGATCTGAAGGGTAAGCTTGGGTATTAGACCCGGAAACTGTTCCGCTGTCGGATGCCCGGGGCTATTGCTTGCGGGCCCGCAACCCCGATCTGTCGCGTTAAAATATTTCCCATTTGTTAAGCATGACAGCCTTAGCTTTGGCCGCACCAGAGCGGAGGGAGTACGATGGCGTCGGACACCAGCCTGATCAACGAAAATGATCTTATTTCAAAGAGTTACGCCGAAAGCGTTAGCGGCGGCGACAGCCTTGCCAGTCAACTCCGGGCGGCACAGCTGCGCAGCGGTCGTAACCCCATGTCGATGGTCATGGAACATTGGAAGCTGCGTCGCAAGATCGGGCGCCTGACCCTCCAGGAGTACCTTCTCTACAACCTCTATGACGACTCATTGTACGACCAGGCGGAGAAGGAACGCTTCCTGAGTGAAGGCGTACACTGGCCAATCACCAATCGCTGCTCAGATTTATCCTGGCGTGCGACCACAGAGGACAAGTGGCTATCCTATCAAATCCTGCATCAATTCGGCATCGCCGTCCCCAAAACGCTGGCGATTATCGATAGCAGCGGCCGGTCTTTTGGCCCCGACCGGCGCCTTGAAAACGCGGACCAACTGAGTGGCTTTCTTCGCGACCTCAATACCTTTCCGATTTTTGCCAAACCCAACAATTCGCTGGGAAGCTTTGGTGCCTTTGTCATTCAGGCCTTTGATAATGGAGTCGTACATCTAGACGGTGGACGCCGGTCCACGCCCCAAGATCTCCTTGATGGCATGGTCGCCGGCAATTGCTATCTGCTGCAGGAGATGATCGAGAACCACGCGGATATCAGAAAATATGCGGGCGCCGTCGCCACCCTTCGCACCATGAATCTGGTGGAGAACGGCAAGGTTACAACGCCGTTCACCCTGTTCAAGATTCCCGTCGGGAACAACATTGCCGACAACTTCTGGCGCAAAGGCAATCTGCTGGCCAATGTCGATCGGGAAAACGGCAAGATCCTGCGTGTCCTGCGCGGGAAAGGGCCGGCCGTGGAGGAATTCAACGCACACCCCGCGACCGGACAACCGCTGGTCGGCACCTATTTGCCGTATTGGCAGGAGCTGAGGCAATTGAATGAAGACTGTGCCCGGCTCTTCGCGCCGGTGCGCTACCAGTCTTTGGATATTGCCTTTACCGATGCCGGGCCCGTTGTGGTTGAAATCAATAGTGGCGGCTCTTTTCTACTGCCCCAACTTGCCAGCGGCCGCGGTTTTCTAACCGATGAGGTGCACGCCTTTTTCGCGGCCTGCGGCTGGCAGTCGGCCAAAGCCTAAGCTGCAGGATCGCTTATGTTCCGGTGGCACCGATGAAAACTCTTGCCGGGAATCGCGAATCAGGGTGATAGTTTAGGTCCTGTTTCAACAGCTGAAAGGAGGTGATCCAATGTCACATGAGATTTCGGAGAAGTCTGAGGGCCTTGGATGTTCAACGGGTTTGAGGAAGCAGCCTTCGTCAACCGCGTGACGCCTTCGAAGCGGGTTCCCGTTTCGGGTCCGTAAGACTTACCAGCTCATGGGGGGCCGCAGGAATGCGGCCCCTTTGCTGTTGGGTACCATCCAAAAAAAGCGGAGCGGCCCGAAACAGGCCAACCGCCAAGCGTAACCCAACGAGCCTAACCGGCAGCGGCAACTTCGCGGGCGGTTTCGAAGAAGGCGCGGATGACCTTGCCGCCGGCGCGTTCGCGCAGGCAGACCAGCGCCTCGTCCATCAGCAGCTCGCAATCGGAAAGGCGGATCGGTACCAGCCGCGGGTCCTGGCCGAACTCAGCGGATGAGACGACACCGACGCCGCCGCTGGTGGCGACAATCTCACGCACCGCCTCCCGGCCTTCGGCCTCGATCGCCGGCTTCAGTTTCAGCCCGCGGGCCTGGGCCGCCGCCTCGACGCTCTGGCGGGTTTTTGATCCGCGCTCCCGCAGAACCAGAAACTGATCGCAGAGTTCCGCCAGGGTGATCTTTTTGCGCTTGCTCAGGGGATGCTCCGTATTGGTAAAGGCGATCAGCGGCGTGGAGCTCAGCTTGATGGTTTCGAAGTCGCGGCCCTTGGGCATCTCGCCCAGTATGCCGATCTCGGCTTCGTAGTCGTAAAGCTGGGCGATAACCTCTTCGGAGTTCCCGGCGCTGACGACCATGCCGACATCAGGGTAGCGTTCACGAAAACGGCCGAGAATATGCAGCATGTGATGGGCCGAGTCAGCCACCACCCGCAGCGATTCCGCCCGCAGAGCCCGCGATTCGGAAAGCAGCTCAAGGGCCTGCTTCTCAACCTCGAACATGCGGTGGCTGATCTCCAGCAACCGCTGCCCGGCACTGGTCAGGCTGACCTGTTTCTTGTGCCTGTTGAAGAGGATGACATCATACTCCTCCTCCAGCTTGCGAACCTGGTCGGAGATCGCCGGCTGGGTCAGGCAAAGCGCCTCGGCGGCGCGTGAAAAGCCGCCGCAGACTGCAACATAGTGGAACGCTCTCAGTTGAACGTAGCGCAAGGCCCGCCCCTCTTAGGATGAGGTCAAAAAACCGTCACAGGCTTCTATTACCATAACTTATCAAACATATACAAAATAACGATTTTACAGATACATGAGAGAACCCCAGGATAGCGGCCGATTCACCCTTTCAGTTCCACCTCGCACGCCAGGAGAGCGACGCTGATGGCCCATGACAGCGGAGCAGCCGTGACCCCCAAATTCTCCATCGCCGATCCACCCGCCGGGGGCGAACCCTATCTGCTGACCCCCGGCCCCCTTACCACCTCGGCAGGCGTGAAACGCGCCATGTTGAAGGACTGGGGCTCCTGGGACGGCGATTTTCGCGCCATGACGGCTGATCTGCGCCGGCGCCTGCTTGCCATTGCCGGCGACAAAGACGGTACCTACGACTGTGTGCCTCTGCAGGGCAGCGGCACCTTCGTGGTGGAGGCCATGCTGGGCAGCTTCCTGCCGCCGGACGGCAAGGCGCTGGTTCTGGTGAATGGCGCCTACGGCCAGAGGACCGTGCAGACCCTGGGCTATCTCGACCGTTCCTACTGGGTGCTCGACAAGGGCGATTATCTGCCGCCCCGCGGCGCCGAGGTGGCGGCGGCGTTGGACGCCGATCCGACGATTACGCATGTCGTCCTGGTTCATTGTGAAACCTCCTCCGGCATCCTCAATCCGCTGCAGGAGATTGCCGAGGTCGTGGCGGCCAAAGGCCGCAAGTTGCTGATCGATTCCATGAGCGCCTTCGGCGCCCTGCCCCTCGACCCGCAGACTGTCCCTTACGCGGCCATGGTGTCCTCCGCCAACAAATGCATCGAAGGCGTGCCCGGCTTCGGCTTCGTCATCGCCGACAAGACCGAGATCGAGGCCGCCAAGGGCCGCAGCCATTCCCTCAGCCTCGACATCCATGCCCAGTGGGCGGCAATGGAAAAGACCGGCCAATGGCGCTTCACGCCGCCGACCCATGTGGTCGCCGCCTTCCTGCAGGCCCTGCGGGAGCACGAGGCGGAGGGCGGCGTCGCCGGGCGCGGCGCACGCTATGCCGCCAACTGCGATACCCTGGTGGCGGGCATGCGCGCGCTGGGCTTTGAGACCCTGCTGAAAGACGGCTGGCTGTCGCCGATCATCGTCACTTTCTTCAACCCGGCCCATCCGAAGTTTGACTTCAATCGTTTCTACGAGCTGTTGAAAGCCAAGGGGTTTATCATCTATCCCGGCAAACTGACGGTGGTCGACAGTTTTCGTATCGGCTGCATCGGCCGGCTCGACACCGCCGTCATGCATCAGCTGGTCGTGGCAGTTGGCGAGGCGTTGAACGAAATGGGGGTCGACGACGCCAGCCCCCCTTCTTCCGCCATAAACGAACGCGCCAAGCTGGTTGCCTGAGAACGCAAAGGACCTCCGCAAAAGGACCCCCAATGAACGCCCCCTCCTCTGTTACCGTAAACAAGCGCAGCTACGCGTTCCCCAAAGACCCTGTGGTCGTGGTCTGTATCGACGGCTCCGAGCCCGACTACATGGAACAGGCGATGGCCGCCGGGCGCATGCCCTGGCTGGCCTCCGCACTGCCGGGCGGGGCGGACCTGCGCGCCGACTGCGTGGTGCCCAGCTTCACCAACCCCAATAACCTTTCCATCGTCACCGGACAACCACCCGCCGTGCACGGCATCTGCGGCAACTTCTTTTACGACCCCGCCAAGGACGCGGAGGTGATGATGAACGACCCGGCCTATCTGCAGGCGCCGACCATCTTCGCCGCCTTCCAGCAGGCCGGCGCCAGGATCGCCGTGGTCACGGCCAAGGACAAGTTGCGCCGCCTGCTCGGTCACGGCCTGGCGCTGAAAGCGGGCGAGGCCGTCAGCTTCTCCGCCGAGAAGGCCGATGAAGTTTCCCTCGCCGAGAACGGCATTGAGGGCGTGCTGGAGATGGTCGGCAGGCCGGTGCCCAGCGTCTACTCCGCCGACCTCTCGGAGTTCGTTTTCGCCGCCGGGGTCAAGCTGATGGCGAGCATGAGGCCCGACCTCACCTACCTCTCCACCACCGACTACATCCAGCACAAGCACGCGCCGGGCACCGAGGGCGCCAATGACTTCTACGCCATGATGGACGGCTACTTTGCCCGGCTTGACGCCGCCGGTGCCGTCATCGTCCTGACCGCCGACCACGGCATGAACGCCAAGCACAAATCCGATGGCTCACCCAATGTGCTTTACCTGCAGAGCGCTCTGGACGAGTTCCTCGGCGCCGGCAAGGCGCGGACCATCCTGCCGATCACCGACCCCTACGTGGTTCACCACGGAGCACTGGGTTCCTATGCGACGGTCTACCTTCCCAAGGATGCTGATCGGGCCGCGGTCGCCGGTTTTGTCGAGGGGCTGGAAGGCGTCGAGCGGGTCCTGTCCCGCGAAGAGGCGGCCGAAGCCTACGAGCTGCCGGCCGAGCGGATCGGCGATCTGGTGATCGTGACGGAGAAGACCCGAGCCGTCGGGACGAGCCCGGAGAAGCACGACCTTACGGGCCTGGAGGTGCCGCTGCGCTCTCATGGCGGCGTCAGCGAGCAGCGCGTGCCGCTGGTCGTGAACCGCCCGGTGAGCGGTGTCGAGGGCCGGAAGCTGCGTAACTTCGACGCCTTCGATATTGCTCTCAATCATGCAGAAGCCAGCCGGTCCGCGGCCGCCGAGTAAGGGAACCTTCCATTATGAGTATCGCAGAAACCATCGGCGCCGCAGCTATCCGCCATGAGCCCATGCGCATCGCCGGCCGTAAGGTCGATGCCGAAGGCGTTATCGAGGTCCGTTACCCCTACACCGACGCGGTGATCGGCACGGTACCCGCGGGCAACGCCGCCCAGGCGCGCGAGGCCTTCGACATTGCCGCTGCCTACGAACCGAAGCTGACCCGTTACGAGCGCCAGCAGATCCTGTTCAAGACGGCGGAGATCCTGGTCGCGCGAAAAGAGGAAATCTCCGACCTCATCACTCTGGAACTCGGTATTTCCAAGGCCGACTCACTCTATGAAGTGGGCCGCGCCTACGATGTCTTCACCCTGGCCGGGCAGCTCTGCATCCAGGACGACGGCGAGATCTTCTCCTGCGATCTGACGCCCCACGGCAAGGCGCGCAAGATTTTCACGACCCGCGAGCCCTTGAAGGCGATCTCCGCCATCACGCCCTTCAACCATCCGCTCAACATGGTGTCCCACAAGATCGCGCCGTCCGTCGTCACCAACAACTGCATGGTCTGCAAGCCGACCGAGCTGACGCCCATGACGGCGCTGATCCTGGCCGATATTCTCTATGACGCCGGCCTGCCGCCGGAAATGTTCTCCGTCGTTACCGGCCTGCCGCAGGATATCGGCCTGGAGATGATCCAGAACCCGGACATCGAGTTGATTACATTCACCGGCGGCGTGCCGGTCGGCAAGATGATCGCCGACAAGGCCGGTTACAAGCGCACTGTATTGGAACTGGGCGGCAACGACCCGCTGATCATCCTGAACGACCTCAGCGACGACGACCTTGCCAAGGCCGCCGACCTCGCCGTCGCCGGGGCCACCAAGAACTCGGGACAGCGCTGCACGGCAGTGAAGCGCATCCTCTGCCAGGACAGCATCGCCGAGCGTTTCGTGCCGCTGGTGCTGGAGCGCGCCAAGAAGATCCGCTTCGGCGACCCCATGGACAGCGATAACGACCTGGGCACCGTGGTTCACGCGCAGGCGGCCGAATCCTTCGAAGCGCGTGTTCACGCCGCGGCGGAAGCGGGTGCGGAAATCCTCTACAACCCGGGCCGCCAGGGCGCGCTGTTGCCGCCCATCGTGGTCGACCGCGTGCCTCATGAGTCGGAACTGGTGATGGAGGAAACCTTCGGTCCCATCGTCCCCATCGTGCGCGTGCCCGACGACGACGAAGCGGTGATGAAAATCTCCAACTCCACCGCCTTCGGGCTTTCTTCCGGCGTCTGCACCAACGACTTCAACCGTATGCAGGCCTACATCAAGGGCCTGAAGGTGGGCACGGTGAACATCTGGGAAGTGCCCGGCTACCGCATCGAGATGTCACCCTTCGGCGGCATCAAAGACTCGGGCCTCGGTTACAAGGAAGGCGTCATCGAGGCGGTAAAGAGCTACACCAACGTGAAGACCTTCTCCCTGCCCTGGAGCTAAGGTCCGACGGCAGGACTCGAACCAACAAAGAAAGCCGAAGAAAGCTAGGGGCCTGATTGTCAGAGTTTGCTGTAGTGCTGGTGCTCGGCGCGGCGGTGCTGCACGCCACCTGGAACGCCATCGTCAAGGGAACGCGGGCGCGGGCGCTGGTGCTGGCCGCCGTGGCGGGCACCCACGGCACCGTCGGCCTGATCCTGCTGCTCTGGGCCGAGACTCCCCTGCCCGCTTCCTGGCCCTACATCGCGGCCTCGGCGACCACCCACTACGGCTATTACTACTTCCTGTCGATGGCTTACAAATGGGGCGACCTGTCGCGGGTCTATCCGATCTCGCGCGGCATCGCGCCGCTGCTGGTGTCGCTCGGCGCCCTGGTGTTTGCCGGCGAAATGCTCTCGTCACAAGGTTGGGCCGGTATCGCCCTGGTTTCCGCCGGCATCTGCCTGCTGGCCTTCTTTTCCAAGGGCCCCAGCGTGCCCGATCCGCGCTCGACCCTGGCCGCCATCGCCACCGGGCTGATCATTGCCACCTACAGCGTGGTCGACGGCATCGGCGTCAGACTCTCCGGCAGTCCCTTCGGCTACATGGGCTGGCTGTTCTTCAGTGAGTTCCTCGTCAGCCTCTTCGTTTTCACGCGCCTGCGCCCAAGCTTTACGCCGGAGGTGCGCGCCACCCTTCGCGTCGGTTACCTCGGCGGGCTCTGCGCCGTTGTCGCCTACGGTCTGGTGATCTACGCCAACACCCTGGCGCCGCTGGGCATGGTCTCGGCCCTGCGCGAGTCCAGCGTGATCATCGCCGCCCTCTTCGGCGTCGTCATATTCCGCGAGCGGCCCTGGATCAGCCGCCTCGCCGCCGCCGTTATCGTCGGTGCCGGTGTCCTGATGCTGACCCTCGCCCGGTGAAGTTCATCCATCAGTAAAAGCTTTCGATGCATAAAAATAATAGATTTTCCCTATTGAAGGCTGCCATGCAGTATTTCTAACAGGCTGCTACGGGATGGTTCCGGCGCTGGATACGGCAGCGGAGCAGAGGCAGGCCAACAAACTCAAGAAGAACGAAAACGTTCGGCTAGCAACAGGGGAATAAATATCATGGCTTTTCGTAGGACTTGTCTGACCGCGGTGGCGGCCGGCCTGCTTGTCGCCTCAACGGCGGCGGCGGAAACCGAACTAACGGTCTATACGGCCGTCGAGGCGGAGGACCTGAAGCGCTACGCGGAAACCTTCAATCAGGACCATCCGGACATCAAGATCAACTGGGTCCGCGATTCAACCGGGATCATCACCGCCAAGCTTTTGGCGGAGAAGAACAACCCGCAGGCCGACGTAATCTGGGGCCTGGCTGCAACCTCGCTGCTGCTGCTGAAGACAGAGGGCATGCTGGAGGCTTATGCCCCCAAGGGCGTGGAGAAGTTGGATGCCAAGTTCGTCGACAAGAGCACCCCACCGGCCTGGGTCGGCATGGACGCCTGGGTCGCTTCGGTCTGCTACAACACGGTGGAGGCCGGCAAGCTGGGCCTGACGCCGCCGAAGACCTGGAAAGACCTGGCCAAACCGGAATACGCCGGGCACGTGATCATGCCGAACCCCAACTCCTCGGGTACCGGCTTCCTGGACGTGTCGAGCTGGCTGCAGATCTTCGGTGAAGACGGCGGCTGGGATTACATGGACAAGCTGCACGGCAACATCGCCCGCTATACCCACTCCGGCTCCAAGCCCTGCAAACTGGCCGCTGCCGGGGAAATCCCCATCGGCGTCTCCTTTGCTTTCCGCGGTGCCAAGTCGAAAGCCGCCGGTGCGCCGCTGGAGATCATCGTGCCCGACGAGGGCGTGGGTTGGGATATGGAGGCTACGGCCATTGTCGCCGGCACCGCCAAGCTTGAGGCCGCCAAGACCCTGGTCGACTGGTCGGTCACCAAGACAGCCAACGAGATGTACAACAGCGGCTATGCCGTCGTTGCCATGCCGGGTGTCGCCAAGCCGGTCGAGCACTTCCCGGATAACCTTGTCGAGAAGATGATCGACAACGATTTCGAGTTCGCCGCCAACAACCGCAAGGCCATCCTTGAAGAATGGCAGAAGCGCTACGACTCGAAGTCCGAGCCCAAGAGCTGATCGCAGCTTAGTTCAGACAAGGAGGGCGCCGCTTGCGGCGCCCTCTTTTGGTCCTGAGAGTCATTATCAGCGTAACTTGGTATAAATCGAGCGAGGCTTCCTCGGTGTCCAGCTATCTTCGCATCCGCAACCTCTACAAGAACTTCGGCGATTTTACGGCCCTGAAGGACATCTCCCTGGAGATCGAGGAGGGTGAGTTCGTCTGCTTCCTCGGGCCTTCGGGCTGCGGCAAAACCACCCTGTTGCGCGCCATCGCCGGGCTCGACCTTCAGAGTTTCGGCAGTATCGAGCAGGCTGGCCGCGACATCTCCGCATTACCGATCGCCCGGCGCGATTTCGGCATCGTATTTCAGTCCTACGCGCTGTTCCCCAATCTGACCATCGAGCGCAACATCGCCTTTGGCTTGGAAAACGCCGGCCGGTCGAAAACCGAGATCACCGGCCGGGTCGCCGAGCTGCTGGACCTGGTGGACCTGGCCGACCAGGGCAAAAAGTATCCGGCACAGCTTTCCGGCGGCCAGCAGCAGCGCATCGCCCTGGCCCGCGCCATCGCCACCTCCCCCGGCCTGCTGCTGCTCGACGAGCCGCTTTCGGCCTTGGATGCCAAGGTGCGCGTCCACCTGCGCCATCAGATCAAGGAACTGCAGCGCAAGCTCGGCGTCACCACGGTCATGGTCACCCATGATCAGGAGGAAGCACTCTCCATGGCGGACCGCATCGTTGTCATGAACCATGGTGTCATCGAGCAGGTTGGCACCCCCACCGAAATCTATCGCGAGCCCGGATCGCTCTTCGTTGCCGACTTCATCGGTGAGACCAACCAGATCCACTCAACCATTACGGCGGCCAACGGCCTGACCGTCGGCAAGTGCGCACTGAGAAGTGCGGCGCACGGCTTTGCGCAGGGCCAACAGGTGATCGTGACCATCCGCCCGGAAGACATCATTCCCCACGAACCGGGAAGCCGTCGGGCGGAGAGCGATCACAGCGCCCTGGCGGTCACCGTTGGAGAGATGGAGTTCCTGGGGTCCTTCTGGCGCTCTCGCCTCACCGGAGCGGAGTTGGGCGACGAGGTGCTCTACGCCGACTTCTCCATCAACGCGGTGCGCCGCCTTTCGCTCGCCGCCGGGTCGGCGCTGACCATTGAACTGCCCGCCGACAGGCTGATCGCCTTTCCCGCCGGAGGCGATGATGTCGGCAACGGCTGAGAACCTTCGGCCCGCCGGGCGTCCGATCAAGGCAAGATTGGGCCGCGACGACCTGGCCATGCGCGGTTTCATGGCCGTCATCGCGCTCTACCTGGTGATCGCCCTCGCCCTGCCGCTCTACGCCATGCTGTCGAAGTCCTTTTCGACCTATCAGTTCGATCTCACCAGCTATGAGTTCCAGGTCAGCGACGACACGGGCAACTTTCAGACAGCACCGATCACCGCCGCGGCCCTGAACGAAACCCTGCAGGCCGTGCCATCGGAAGATCTCGCCACCAGCAGCGACGGGCGCCTGCCGGCGACCAGCTTCTTTCCCGAATTCAGTTTCCGCAGCCCGATGATCTACCGCATCCGCGGCACCGGCGAAGACGTTTCCTTCCTGATCGGCTCGGAACGGTTTTCCGGCACTGCCTGGCAGGAAGTGGACTCCAACACCTTCCGCCGCGTCATGCTGCGCCCGGTTCGCAGCCAGGGCCTGCAGAACTACACGACTTATTTTTCGACGCCGTCGCTGTTCCGCTCGATTGAGAACTCGCTGTTCATCTCGGCCCTCAGCACCATCATCACCGTCACCCTGGCTTTCGGTTTTGCCTATGCGCTCAGCCGCAGCTGCATGCGCTTCAAGGGCGTTTTCAGGCTGATTGCCCTGGCGCCCATCCTGGTGCCATCGCTGCTGCCCGGCATCGCCCTGGTCTACCTCTTCGGCAATCAGGGCATGATCAAGGGCCTGCTGCTGGGGGAATCGATCTACGGCCCTATCGGCATCGTCATCGGCTCGGTGTTCTTCACCTTCCCCCATGCCATGCTCATCATCACCACGGCCCTGGCGATCTCCGATGCGCGGCTCTACGAAGCGGCTGAGTCTCTAAAAGCAAGTCGTTGGAAGATCTTCTGGACCGTCACCCTGCCCGGCGCCCGCTACGGCCTGATTTCAGCCGCTTTCGTGGTCTTCAACCTGGTGATCACCGACTTCGGCCTGCCCAAGGTGATCGGTGGGCAGTACAACATGCTGGCCGTCGATATCTACAAACAGGTGATCGGCCAGCAGAATTTCGAAATGGGCGCCGTAGTCTCGGTGGTTCTGCTGATCCCGGCACTGGTCGCCTTCGCCGTGGACCGGCAGGTGCAGAAAAAGCAGGTCGCCCTGCTATCCGCCCGCTCGGTCCCCTACCAGCCCCGCGCCAATCCGCGCGCCGACTGGCTGGCCTTCGGTTACTGCAGTCTGGTTGCGGTTTTCATTGTCGGGTTGCTGGCGGTCTGCCAGTTCGCGGCGCTGATCAAGTTCTGGCCCTACGATCTCAGTCTCAGCATGAACAACTATGCCTTCGATCTCATGGACGGCGGCGGTTGGGATTCCTACTACAACTCCATCCAACTGGCTTTGCTGACCGCTGTTTTCGGCACGCTGGTGGTCTTCACCGGCGGCTATATGGTCGAGAAGATCAAGGGTTTCGAAACCGGACGCGGCCTCTTTCAGCTGCTGGCCATGCTGCCCATGGCGATCCCCGGCATGGTGCTGGGTCTGGCTTACATCTTTTTCTTCAACGATCCACGCAATCCGCTGAATGTGTTCTACGGCACCATGGCGATCCTGGTGATCTGCACGGTGACCCACTTCTATACCGTCTCGCACCTGACCGCGGTGACGGCGTTGAAACAGATGGATCGGGAGTTCGAGTCCGTCGCCGCCTCGCTGAAACAGCCTTTCCACAAACTGTTTCGCTTGGTCACCGTACCGGTCTGCCTGCCGACCATCCTCGACATTTCGATCTATCTCTTCGTCAATGCCATGACGACGGTTTCGGCGGTGGTCTTTCTCTACTCGCCAACGACGACCCTGGCTTCGGTCGCGGTGCTGAACATGGATGACGCCGGCGATATCGCACCGGCCGCGGCAATGGGCATGATGATCTTCTACACCAATGCCGGCGCCCGTATCCTGCACCTCATTATTTCCAAAGGTGTTCTGAAGCGAACCCAGGCCTGGCGCTTTCGCTAGGCCGAACGACGCTTTTCGATCGCACGTTCCGCCGGGAAGGCGACCGTCACCGTGGTGCCGCCGCCTTCTTCACTCTTGATTTCGAGCGAACCACCGAAGAGCTTCATGAAGTTGTCGCAGAGGTGCAGGCCGAGACCGGTACCGTTGTGTTCGCGGGCCCGGGCGTTGTGCGCCTGCTCGAAAGGCCGCAGCGCTTTGGTAACGCCCTCCCTGGTCATGCCGATGCCATTGTCGGCGACACGTATGTGGAGCTGACCCTGATGGTCTGTCCAGGCGCTGACATCGATATGTCCGCCCCGCGGCGTGAATTTCACCGAGTTGGAAAGCAGATTGTTGAGGATCTGGGTCAGCACCCGCCCGTCCCCACGAAGGGCCGGCATATCCGCGGGCACATGCGTGGCCACAGTCAGTGCCGCGCCCTCGACAGCCGTGGCGATCTGGCGCAGGGCGTTGTGTATCAGCGCCCGGATGTCGACGACCTCCTCGGTCAGTTCGTACTTGCCGGCCTCGACCTTGGAAATGTCCAGCAGGTCGTTGATCAGGCTGATCAGCAGTGAGCCGCTATGATGAATGTCTTCGACATATTCCTCATAACGCGGATCGCCCAGGGGGCCGAAGGCGCCGGCCCGCATGATCTCGCTGAACCCGAGGATGGCATTGAGCGGTGTTCGCAGGTCATGGCTCATGTTGGCCAGGAACTCGGTCTTGGCGCGGTTGGCTTCGACCGCCTGTTCACGCGCCGTTTCAAGCTCGACCGTTCGTTCAGACACGCGCTGTTCCAGATGGGCATTGGCCCGCCGCAGATCCCGCTCGGCCTGCTCCACGCGCAGGCTCTTGAGGCGCAACTGCTCCAGTGCATCGGCCATGCGGCTGACCTCACCGTCGCGGCCGCGCTCCGGCACTTCGGTCTCGAGCGCGCCCTCGCCGATCCGGATCATTGCATCGGCGACACGCGATAGGGGCCCGGAGATCAGATTGACGCCGGCAAAGACGACGATGGCTGTGATCACGGCCAGAATGCCGGCGGTCGCGGCGTCGTAGCGAATGGCGCTCCAGACCTCTGCTGAAACCCCGGCGGTGGAGACCCATAAAAACAGGGTGCCGACCCACTCTCCTGATTCGGCAATGATGCTATGATCGAAAACTAGGTAGTCGGCCGTGGCCTCCGGATCGAAGCGGTCGGTCAGGACTTCGGCAAGCTTGTTGCCTCTGCTATCGAACACCCGCGCACCGACGATCGCCCTGGTGTCGACCAGGTGCTCCAAACGTTGCTGGACCATGTTGTAGTCATAGTCCCACAAGGGATCCGACAGGGTATCCCCGAACACAGACGTCAGCACCTGGGATTCAGCTTCCAAACCGCTCATCAGGCGGGCGGCGTTCTCCCGTCCCGAGAGAGCCGTGCCGAGCAGCGAGACAACGACAACCGTCACAAGCACGGTGATCACGATCCGATTCCGGATCGACGTGCCAGAGACTCTCGTGCGCTTCTGCTGCATTGCGGTTTCGTTGACCTGCTTTGCGCTGCCCATGACCGGCGCGGCGTTATCTTAAGACCTTGTTCATAACGATAAACAACCAAAGCACGATAAGTCACTTACCTTAAACTATTGTTTACGCGAATTCTGGTAGTAGTACTATGTCAGCTTCGCCAGCAAAATTAGTTCTTACGCTATGTTTTTGTTTTCTTGCAGGATTTTGCCAACAAGCCTTTCAGCCTGACTATTCTTTCGGAGATCAATGATGAAGTGGATCGATGGAACTTTTGCCGCCGTCATCGTCACAACAAGTCTTGTTCTTCATGACAGCCGAGTCGCAGCGGAAGAAGTCCTGCAGCTTACGACAGAGCAATACGCCCCCTTCAATTTCGAACAGGACGGTGAAATAGCCGGTCTCGGCGCCGATCAGGTACGAGAGGTCATGCACCGCAGCGGGATCGCCTACGAGATGACCCTGATGCCCTGGTCACGGGCCATAGGATTGGCGGGTTCGCAGCCGATGACCTGCGTCTTCACAACCGCACATACCGTGGACCGCAACAAGCGCTTCAAGTGGGTTGAGCCGCTGCTGGTCGAAAGAACCTTGATCATCCGCGCCGAAGATTCTGCGGTCGACCCCGCTGACCTGAAGGCTGCCACGGCCTATCGCACCGGTACCCAGACGGGCGACTATACGGTCGAGTTGCTGCGCAACGCCGGTTTCAGCCAAATCGACCTGGCCCGCGACCTGGATCTGACCTTGACCAAATTGCTTAACGGCCGCGTCGATCTGATGGCGGTCTCAGAATCCTATCTGCATCGCCTGCGCGATCAGGGCGTGCCGGTGGAGGAAGTTGCCGTGCTTTTCGAACAGGTGTTCTCCGTCGCCTGCTCGCTCGATACGCCCGACGACATCGTCGAGCGGATGCAAAGCGCCTTATCGGAGATGATCGCCGACGGCACCCAGGCCGAGATCCACGCCCGCTACAACTAGACTCTTTCAGGTTTTAACGGCACCGACCCGCTCCCCCTCCCGGCCACCCAATGCGATTATCCTGGTGGGTGGCCGGGAGGGGGAGCGGGCCGGAACCGATTCGACGTAAGTCGAAAACGCTCTAGCCGCCTGATCAGCCGTCGCCGCGGCCTGTGTCGGCAAGGTTGACCCGGTGCCGCACCACCGCCGATATCGGCACCAGGGCAAAACCCCGGGCCTGCATTTCCGGAATCCAGTCGGTCAGGGCGGCAACCGTCCCCCTGTGGGGATGGCCGATACCCACGGCATAGCCGCGCTCTCGGGCGACCTGCTCCAGTAAGGCCAACTGACGATCGATCGAAGCCCGGTCATCGGGCTCGTTGTCCAGAAAGATATCCCGTTCGGCAAAAGGAACGCCGGCCCGTTGTGCCAAGCTGCCCGCAACCGAGTTCTGTGCCGTCAGGGAATCCAGAAACAGGAGTCCCCTGGCTTTCAGCTCGCCCATCACCAGGGCCATGCCTTCGGGCGAAGCGGTAAAGCGGCTGCCCATATGATTGTTGATGCCGACATAGCCCTCGAAACGGTCAAGCCCCCAGACAAGGCGCTGTGTCAGTTCCGCCGCCGGCAGGCCGTCGATCAGAACGTTGGGACCGGGATCGATGGTCGGGCTCAGGGGCTGCATCGGCACATGCATCATCAGCTCATGACCGGCCCGCTGCGCGGCTTTGGTCATCGTCGCCAGGTCCTCCGCGTAGGTCATGAACGAGAGGGTCAAGGGACCTGGAAGGGCAATGGCATTCTGCGCGTTGCGGCGGTGCACGCCGACATCATCGAGAACGATCGCGATCATCGGCCGGCCGTCGCTCGGCGCCACCGCAACAGCATGACTCTGCCAGGGCGCAGGCCCTTTCAGCCCGCGATCAGGGACCGGAATGGGCGGCGCAAAGGCCAGCGGCCTATCCGCGCTCTCCGGAGGCTCCACCTCACCGTCGCTGTCCCCGGCCGCCTGGAGGGCGGCTTCCAGCGCCTCCCGGTCGAATGCATCGGTGCGATCCCGAAGGGCGTCCGAAGCATCCGCAGTGCCGGTCCTGGGGATACCGGAACCCGAAGGCAGAACCGGACCTGGAGACCCTGGAATTTGGGGAGAGGACGGTGCAGCGTCCTGGTTCCCGGCCACCTGACCGCGATCTCCCAGCAACCCCTCACGGTCCATCAGAACCCCGGCGAAACCGCCGATGATCAAGCCGATCAGCAGTAAGCCGCAGACTGCGGCGGCGTTCCACAGGGCCTCACCGCCGGGGCGTTTGGATTTCTGCGATTCGCGCGGTTTCATAGCGCGCGGACCCTAGCATGGCTTGGTTAACGAAGCTGCGTTCAATCTGGGTTCAGACGGCTGTCTTTTGGCTCCCCGCCAAGCCGTTCAAGATCGGACAGTCAGGCCGGCGGTCGCCGTGACAGTGCTCCATCAGGTCCGTCAGTGTGGCCCGCATCTCGGCCAATTCCGCGATTTTGCGCTCAATGTCTCCGACCCTGCGCCTGGCCAGGGCTTTGACCTCGGCGCTGCTGCGCTGCCTGTCCTGCCAGAGCGTCAGCAGGCTGCCGACATCCTCTACCGAGAAGCCAAGGCTGCGGGCGCGCTGAATAAAGCGCAGAGTCTCCACGTCGCGGTGGTCATAAACGCGGTAGCCGGCGGCCGTACGCTCCGCCGGTGCGATCAGCCCCACCGACTCGTAATAGCGGATCGTTTTGGCGGTTACGCCGGAATGACGCGCCACCGCACCGATGTTCATCGCCTCCTCCTGAACGGCTAATGAGATAGGGATCGTAGAGTAAACCTTCTAGTGACTGGAGGGTCAAGCCGGGCGATCTGGCGGCTTTCCGTTGGCCGCAGCGACCTGTTATAAGAGAAACCCCAGACTGAAATGCATGACTGAAGAGCGCGGCGTAAGAACCTGAAATGTTTCTCTTAATCGACAACTACGACAGCTTCACCTACAACCTCTTCCACTTTCTGGGGGAGTTGGGTGCGGAGATTGAGGTTCGCCGCAACGACAAGGTGACGGTGGCGGAGGCTCTGGCGCTTCGGCCACAGGGGATCATCATCTCGCCCGGACCCTGCGATCCGGACCGGGCCGGCATCTGTCTCGACTTGATTAAGGAAGCCGCCGGCAAGCTGCCGATCTTTGCGGTCTGTCTGGGCCATCAGGCCATCGGCCAGGTGTTCGGCGGCAAGGTGGTGCGCGCGCCGGAGCCGATGCATGGCAAACGGAGCCCGGTGTTCCATCGCGGCAAAGGCGTTTTCGCCAATCTACCCTCTCCGCTGACGGCAACGCGCTATCACTCCCTGACGCTGGACCCGGCGAGTTTTCCCAACGACAAGCTGGAAGTCACTGCAGAGACCGAAGACGGCGTCATCATGGGGCTTCAGCATCGTGAACTGCCGCTCCACGGCGTCCAGTTCCATCCGGAGAGCATCGCCTCGGAACATGGGCATGCGCTGCTGGGCAACTTCCTCACCCTCGCCAACCAGCCCGTCGCGGCTTAGCATTGCGGCATCGGTGATCAGGGGGCGGGGATGAGCGGCAAAGCACGAGATCTGAAAGATCAGATTGCCCGGGTGGCCAGCGGTCAAAGCCTGAGCCGGGCCGATGCCGAACAGGCTTTCGACATCATCATGTCCGGCGATGCCACGCCATCGCAGATGGGTGGCTTTCTGATGGCGCTTCGGGTGCGCGGCGAGACGGTCGAGGAAATCACCGGCGCCGCCACCGTGATGCGCGCCAAGATGACGACGATTGAACGGCCTGACGGCGCCATTGACATCTGCGGGACCGGCGGCGACGGCAGCGGCACCTACAACATCTCGACAGCCAGCCAGTTCGTCGTGGCGGCCTGCGGGGTGCCTGTAGCCAAGCACGGCAACCGCGCCGCCTCTTCCAAGAGCGGCGCCAGCGACGTCCTGGAGGCCCTGGGTGTCAACATCGATGCCGACATGCGCTTGGTCGAGCGTGCGCTGGCCGAGGTCGGCACCTGCTTCCTGATGGCCCAACGCCACCATAGCGCCATGCGCCACGTCGGACCGACCCGGGTGGAACTGGGAACACGAACCTTGTTCAACCTGCTGGGCCCGCTGTCCAATCCCGCCAAGGTACGCCGCCAGTTGATCGGGGTGTTCGCCCCGGAATGGATCGTTCCGCTGGCCGAAGTCCTGCGTGAACTGGGCCATGAGCGCGCCTGGGTGGTGCACGGTGCCGGCGGCCTCGACGAGGTGTCGACCCTGGGCCCAACGCAGGTCGCAGAGCTGAAAGACGGCAAGGTCACCACCTTTGAGGTCTCGCCCGCCGATGCCGGCCTGCCGACGGCCAATCTGGAGCAGCTGGTGGGCGGCGACCGGGACCACAACTCCGCCAAGCTGAAAGCGCTGCTGTCCGGCGAGGCCGGGCCTTACCGCGACATCGTGGTGCTGGGCAGTGCCGCCGCCCTGATCGTCGCCGGCAAGGCAGAGACCCTCGAAGAAGGCGCCGCCTTGGCCGTCCAGGCCATCGATTCCGGCAAGGCCCAGCAGGCCCTCGAGGGGCTGGTTCGGGTCACGAATGAGGAGGTACCGGCATGACCGCCGGGAAGGGTGATGTCCTGCAACGAATCTGCGCCGATAAGCGGGTGCAGGTTGCCGCATCCAAGCAACGGGCGCCGCTGGCCGCTGTGCAGGCCCGGGCCGAGGCTGCCGGTCCGCCGCGTGGTTTCCGCGCCGCCCTGGAGCAAAAAGCGGCGCTGGGCCTCAATGCGCTGATCTGCGAGATCAAGAAGGCCTCGCCCAGCAAGGGACTGATCCGCGCCGACTTCGATCCGCCCCGCCTGGCCGAGGCCTATCTCGCCGGCGGTGCCGCCTGCCTGTCGATCCTGACCGATGAACCCTACTTCCAGGGCGCCGACGACTTTCTGGTCGCTGCCAGGGCCGCGGTTCCCCTGCCCTGTCTGCGCAAGGACTTCATGCTGGACCCCTACCAGATCCTCGAATCCCGTGCGCTCGGCGCCGACTGCATCCTGCTGATCATGGCCGCCCTGGACGATGCCCAGGCAGAGGAACTGGAAACCGTGGCGCTCGATCTCGGAATGGATGTCCTGATCGAGGTCCACGACGGCGAAGAGCTGGACCGGGCGCTGAAACTGCGCTCGCCGCTGATCGGCATCAACAACCGCAACCTCAAAACCCTGGCGGTGGACCTGGCGACAACGGAAAGCCTCGCGCCGCGCCTGCCGGCGGATCGTCTGCTGGTCGCCGAGAGTGGTCTCTATGCGCCGGCAGACCTGGCACGCATGGCGGCGGTCGGCGCCCGCGCCTTCCTGATCGGCGAATCCCTGATGCGCCAAGACGACGTCACCGCAGCCACTTTGACTTTGGTGCAACCACAGCACAGCAGCGCCGCACCCGAAGCGGCCGGCAGCGGACTCTAGGAAACGACCATGGCCGGTTTCACGCACTTCGATGCCGAGGGCAAGGCCGTCATGGTCGACGTCTCCGACAAGGAAATCAGCGAACGCATTGCGGTTGCTGCAGGCTCGGTCGTCATGCAGCCCGAGACCCTGGCGATGATCCGTGACGGTGGCGTCAAAAAGGGTGATGTGCTCTCCGTCGCCCGGCTGGCCGGCATCATGGGGGCCAAACGCACGCCGGACCTGATCCCGCTCTGCCACCCCCTGGCGCTCACCTCGGTCACCGTCGACCTGACCCTCGATGAGGGTCGACCGGCCGTCGATGTCATCGCCCGCTGCAAGCTGAAAGGCCGGACAGGGGTTGAGATGGAAGCCTTGACCGCCGTCAGCATCGCCGCCCTCACTGTCTACGACATGTGCAAGGCGGTCGACCGCGGCATGCGGATCACCGATGTACGTCTGCTGCGCAAAGAAGGCGGTAAATCGGGCACCTATGAGGCTTCTTGATGATTTCAGTTGAAGAGGCGCTCACCCGGATCCTGGAGCGGTTTCGGCCCCTGCCGTCGGAAACCCTGGGTCTGGGAGAGGCTTTCGGGCGGGTGCTGGCGACGGACATCGCGGCGCGGGTGACCCAGCCGCCGAAAGCGGTCTCAGCGATGGACGGTTATGCCGTACGGGCCGCCGACGTTGCTGCCGTGCCGGCCAGCCTGAAGGTGATCGGCCGGGTTCCCGCCGGCAGCCTGTTCGCGGGGCAGCTGGGCCCGGGCGAAGCCGTGCGTATCTTCACCGGCGCGCCGCTGCCCGATGGCGCCGACGCCATCGTGATCCAGGAGGATACCGAGGTATCGGGCGATCAGGTGACGGTGAAGGAATCCAGCCCGCTGGGCCACTATGTACGCCCGGCCGGCCTGGATTTCAGCGAGGGCGATGCCGGGCCGCGCGCCGGGCAGCGGCTGACCGCCCGCGATGTCGGCCTGATTGCCGCCATGAACCATCCCTGGGTGCAGGTTCACCGCCGCCCGCGGGTGGCCATCCTCGCCACCGGCGACGAGGTGGTGATGCCGGGCGACCCCCTGGGTCCCAGTCAGATCGTCAGCTCCAACGGGCTGGCACTGGCCGCCTTTGTGCGGGCCTGTGGCGGCGACCCGATACAGCTCGGCATCGCGCCGGACCGCAGCGAGCGCCTGGCCGAGCTTGCCGCCGGTGCCCGGGGTGCCGATCTGCTGCTCACCGCCGGCGGCGCGTCGGTCGGCGAGCACGACCTGGTCCAGAGCGCTCTGGAGGGCCAGGGCCTGCAGCTCGACTTCTGGAAAATTGCCATGCGCCCGGGCAAACCGCTGATGTTCGGCCAGCTCGGCGACACGCCGATGCTGGGCCTGCCGGGCAATCCCGTCTCGGCGTTGGTCTGCGCCCTGCTCTTTGCACGCCCCGCGCTCAATCGGCTGCGCGGCCTCGACAGCCCGGCCCATCCGGTGAGCCCCATGCGTCTCGGTGCTGATCTGCCGGCCAATGACCGCCGCCAGGACTATCTGAGAGCCAGGGTCTCAAAAGACAGCCAGGGGCAGCGCACCGCTACCGCTTACGGGCGCCAGGACTCCTCCATGCTGGCTATGCTGGCGGCGGCCGACGGGCTGATCCTGCGCCCGCCCCACGCTGAGGCTGCCCGCAGTGGCGCGATGGTCCCCGTCATGGACCTCCGGGAACTCGCCGAAGGCCTCTGACAGTCTGCACAACGGACCAAGCGAGCCGCAATCCTGGATAGGTATTGTTGCCGCATAGGTAGTGCTGTAGACAAAATCCTTGACGATAAAGAAGAACCAAACTAGAACATGTGGCTAGGTTTTTGTTTTGTTCCATATCTTGTGTCCAGTGACGAGCCGCAAACGACACCCTGGGGGTCTTTCCAGCAGATGCTCACAAAAAAGCAGCACGAACTCTTACTCTTCATCCATGGCCACCTTCAGCGGCATGGGGTTTCTCCATCCTTCGACGAGATGAAGGAGGCCCTCACCCTGAAGTCGAAATCCGGCATCCACCGGCTCATAACCGGCCTGGAAGAACGCGGATTCATCAAGAGGCTGCCGCATCGGGCCCGGGCTGTCGAAGTCACGCGACTGCCGGACGATCTGAGCGCCGGCAGCCCCGGTGTCCAGGATAACGCCAATCTGCCCCTTGGCGGCGTGAGGCCGGGCTTCGCACCCAAAGTCATCCAGGGGAACTTTACATCCTCCCTGCCGGGCGCCCAGGCCGCCAATGATTCCGAAGCGATGCAGTTGCCGCTTTATGGGCGGATCGCGGCCGGCACGCCCATCGAGGCCTTGCGGGACTATTCGAATCACGTCGATGTTCCCTCGGCGATGATCGGCACCGGCGAACACTACGCACTGGAAGTCGATGGGGATTCGATGGTCGACGCCGGCATCCTCGATGGCGATACCGTGCTGATCGAGCGCGGCGACACCGCCGAAAACGGCGCTATCGTCGTTGCCCTCATCGACAACGAGGAAGCAACCTTGAAGCGCCTGCGACGGAAAGGCGGGGCCATCGCCCTCGAGCCTGCGAACCACGCCTACGAAACCCGCATTTTCCCACCGGAGCGGGTCACCATCCAGGGCCGCCTGGTCGGGCTGCTGCGGAGCTACTGAGGCCGACGGATCGGCTTAACCGACCAGGGCCGGTAAGATTCAAGGGCTCAGCGCTGACGCTGCGCAAAAGGCGACCAGGGCCGCAAGCCCTGGTCCTGCCGCACCGACAGGGCCCGCGGACCGGTTTCCTCCAGCCAGACCGCGTGTCCCCCGTCGCGCCAGAAATCGAAACGGTCGATGACCAGGGCCGGGCCCCGGCAAGGCTGTCGGCGCAGGGGCTCGAGACTCACCAACACATCGGCCTTGGCGCAATCGTCCGTGGCCCCAAGGGGATCGCGCGAAACCGCCAGCAGGCCCTCCGGGCTTCGATAAAGGCAACCAAGTGGATCGCACAGCAATCGTCCGTTGGCGGCGCCCCCTGCTTTCGGCCAGGTCATCACCTCGCGGGCAAAACTGCCGCGGCGCCAGGAATCAATAACGAAGCGGCTGGAGCGCCGATCCGGCAGCCAGAGATACCGCTCCGCATCGCGGATGGCCACCAGACGGCCATCGCCGCTGACCAACAGATCCGGCGGCAATACGGTGGCCGGCGAAGCGGCGCCGAGCAAAATGACAAGGGCCCCCCATCGCCGCCAAACCCCCTGCCAGAGGCAAAGCCAGAGACCGCCCAGAACGACGGAAGCCAGGCCCCAAAGGGGCATCGGCGGTACCTGCAGATGGGCTGCCGGCCACCCGGCCACACCCTCTGCCACCAGCAGCAGAAGATCGATCCCCCAGCCCATGGGCACAAAGCCGACCGCTTCGAGACCGAAGGGCATCAGGACCATCCCCAGGACCGCAAACGGCATAATGACAAAGGCCGTCAGCGGCACGGCGACGAGATTGGCCAGCAGACCGAAAAGTGCGAGGCGCTGAAAATGAAATACAGCGAAAGCACTGGTCGCCAGGATCGCGATCAGCGATGTCACCCCGATTCCCAGAACGTAGGTTGCGAAATCCTGGATGACTCCCCTCTC
Organism: Pelagibius litoralis; assembly: GCF_011683915.1. GTDB lineage: Bacteria > Pseudomonadota > Alphaproteobacteria > Kiloniellales > Kiloniellaceae > Pelagibius > Pelagibius litoralis. Next base: position 351,952 of record NZ_JAAQPH010000001.1, on the reverse strand, counting down.
CCGAACCGCGGCGTAGCGCCGGCGCTCCCAGGATTCATAAACACTGACCAAGGCGACAACCGCGGCGAAGGACATCTGGAAGCTGGCCGAAACCAGGCTCTCGGGTGAAAGCATCAGAACGACGAAAGCTGCGAGAGCCACCAGCCTTAAGGATAGAGCGCGGCGTTCCAGCAGGATCGCCAGCAGGACGATGGAAACCATCAGGAAGGCCCGCTGTGCGGGGATCGCCCCGCCGACAAGGCAGAGATAGACGAAAGCACCGAGACCGGCCGCGACGGCGGCCCACTTCTTGATCGGACGCCGGAGGGCGAGCCCGGGAACCAGGGCAAGGCCCGCTCTGAGGCTATAGAACAATAGCCCGGCGACCAGGCCCATATGCAGTCCGGAAATTGCCAACAGGTGGGCAAGCCCCGCCCCCCGCATGTCCTCGCGTGTGTCTTCGGCAAGGGCGCCGCGCTGACCGGTGACCAGGGCAACTGCCACCGCCCCTTTCTGGCCGGGCAACACGGCGGCAATGCGCGCCGCGATCCCCTGGCGGGCCTCAGCCCAGAACAAGGTCCAGTGCTCCGCCGGGCCGCGATCGTTTTCCGGCTGGCCGGTTGTCCCGGGCGCAGTCGCGCGCAGGCTGCCCAGCGCGAAACCAATACCGCCGAGCTGCTGGAAGTAAGCTTGGCGCGCAAAGTCGAAGGTGCCGGGCATGGTCGGCGGGCTCGGCGGGCGCAGTTGGGCACGTAGCGCCACGGTGTCGCCGGGACGCGGCGTTCCCTCGACGCGGTATGCCGTTACCCGGACTCTCTCCGGATAGGCCGAGGGGCTCAGTTCCTCCATGAAAAGCGGCCGCAGCACGAAGCGCCATCCCTTCTCGCGCTTTTCGACGCTGAGCACCTCGGCGGTCAGGGGGGCAGGCCCCCAGCGGCCCTCAAGGCTGGGTGCCTCGACCCAGATACTGCGCAGTTGCGCCGCGCTGAACCCCAACGCCGTCAACAATGCGAGAAAGATGGCAAGGCGCAGGGCAACAACGCGATAACCTGCAACGAACCCCGCCGCAAAGATCAAGGATACGGCCACCCCGGCCCAGCGTGGCGGCTCCGACGCGGCGCCAAAGTAAAGCGCGATGCCCAGGCCAAAGAAAACCGGCAGCCATAGCGGCCAACGCTCCTGCTCCGCCAAAAAGCACGCGCCCAGGCGTCCGCCGAATCGTGAAAGGACCGGCGGACGCGCGATCGCGCTCTGCTGTAGATCATCCGGCGATAGGCTGAAGCCCAAAAGCCAGTCCCTTCAAGTCGGTGCGAACGGAATGCGATTATAGGGGCGCCATGGAGACACGCGAAAGGGGAGTTCCAGACTGTTTGGACTGGCCGCGGGCACTGTGTTAAACCCCGCCATCAATTCCAGCAGCGGCTTCCATCAGATGACCCCGACAACAGGCCCCGTCGTAACCCGTTTCGCCCCCTCGCCCACCGGTTTCCTCCATATCGGCGGCGCCAGGACCGCGCTTTTCAATTGGCTGTTCGCCAGGCACCACGGTGGCAAGTTCCGCCTGCGCATCGAAGACACCGACCGCAAGCGATCGACCCAGGAGGCCATCGACGCAATTCTGGAGGGCATGCAGTGGCTCGGCCTGGACTGGGACGACGAGGTCGTCTTCCAGTTTTCCCGCGCCGCCCATCACGCGGCCCTGGCGCGCCAGCTTCTGGCCGACGGCAAGGCCTACCACTGCTATGCCTCGCCGGAGGAGCTGGAAGAAATGCGCGCCGCCGCCCGCGCCGAAGGCCGACCCATGCGCTATGACGGCCGCTGGCGTGACCGCGATCCGGCTGAGGCGCCTGAAGGCGTGAAGCCGGTGGTGCGCCTGAAAATGCCGCAGTCCGGCGAAACCGAGATCGGCGATCTCGTCCAGGGGCCGGTAACTGTCGGCAATGAACAGTTGGACGACATGATCCTGCTGCGGGCGGACGGCACACCGACCTATATGCTCTCGGTCGTGGTCGACGATCACGACATGGGCGTGACCCACATCATCCGGGGCGACGACCACCTGACCAATGCCTTCCGCCAGACCCAACTCTATACGGCACTTGGCTGGCACGCGCCGTTGTTTGCGCATATCCCGCTGATCCACGGGCCTGATGGCGCCAAGCTCTCAAAGCGCCACGGCGCCCTGGGCGTTGAGGCCTATCGCGATATGGGCTACCTGCCCGCCGCCCTGCGCAACTATCTCCTGCGGCTGGGCTGGGGCCATGGCGATGATGAAATCATCTCCGGCGAGCAGGCGGTTGCCTGGTTCGACCTCGACGGCGTCGGCAAATCACCGGCGCGCTTCGATTTTGTGAAACTCGACAACCTGAACGGCGTCTACATGAGAGACAGCGAGCCGGCGGCCCTGCTGACCGCGGCGCTGCCGCTGATCGAGGCTGCATCAGGCGGGCCGCTTTCCGAGGTTGCGATGGAGCGTCTGCGACGCGGCATGGATGGCCTGCGCAGCCGGGCAAAGAATTTGGTCGAACTGGCGGAAAATGCTATGTTCTACATTACCGACCGGCCACTCGCGCTGAATGCCAAGGCCGAGAAGATCCTCAATGATGATGCTCGGTCGCGCCTTGCCCGTCTGCAAGCAGTTCTCAGTAAAGTCGACGAGTGGAACGAAAGCGCGATAGAGACTGCGGTAAGGGATTTTGTCGATGCGGAGGGATGCAAGCTGGGCGAAGTGGCCCAGCCGCTGCGTGCAGCGCTTTCCGGGTCGAACTCCTCGCCGGGCATCTTTGAGGTGATGGATATCCTGGGGCGCGGCGAATGTCTCGCCAGGGTTGCCGATCAGGCTTCCGCCCCTTAGCGGCACGCCCGAAGTGGATGATAGCCCTTTTTGAGGGCAGTCATTCAACAAGATCAATGGGTTGATGGGTCGATTCATCTAACGTTGGTATCCTGGCGTTAGGATCGCCCCGCCAGGTCAGTTTGCTGCACCGCGGCAATTGATTGAAAGGGCCGGTTTCTCTATGCTTCCGGCCGAACGTACGGATCTTAGGACAAGTCATGGGGATGGAAATATGAATGATGTAACGCCAGACAGCAGCACCAAGCAGACCGTCACCCTGACAGACAATTCCACCGGAAAGAGCATAGAGTTGCCGATCCTGGGCGGAACAGTCGGCCCGCGCGCCATCGATGTAAGCCGGCTTTATGCCGAAACCGGGTGCTTTACTTATGACCCGGGCTTCACCTCAACCGCAAGCTGTGACTCCGCGATCACCTACATCGACGGCGAAGTCGGCATCCTCATGCACCGTGGCTACATGATCGAGGATCTGGCCGAACACAGCGACTTCATGGACGTCTGCTACCTGCTGCTTCATGGCGAACTGCCGAAAGCCGACCAGAAGACCGAGTTCGAACGCTCGATCACCTACCACACCATGCTGCACGAGCAGATGAACTACTTTTACCGGGGTTTTCGTCGGGATTCGCACCCCATGGCGATCATGGTCGGCGTGGTCGGCGCGATGTCGGCGTTCTATCACGACTCGACGGACATCAGCGATCCGCGTCAGCGTATGATCGCTTCACATCGCCTGATTGCCAAGATGCCGACAATTGCAGCCATGGCCTACAAGTTCTCCATCGGCCAGCCGTTCGTCTATCCGCGCAATGATCTGAACTATGCCGAGAACTTCCTCAACATGATCTTCTCGGTGCCTTGCGAGGAGTACAAGATCAGCCCGGTGCTGGCGCGCGCCATGGACCGCATCTTCATCCTGCACGCCGATCACGAGCAGAATGCATCGACCTCGACGGTCCGCATCTCAGGTTCGAGCAACGCCAACCCCTTTGCCTGCATCGCTGCCGGCATTGCCTCGCTCTGGGGTCCCGCGCATGGCGGCGCCAACGAAGCGGTACTGCAGATGCTGCAGGAAATCGGCACCAAGGACCGCATTCCCGAGTTCATCGAACGGGCGAAGGACCGCGACGACCCCTTCCGGCTGATGGGCTTCGGCCATCGGGTCTACAAGAACTACGATCCGCGGGCAAAGGTGATGCAGAAATCCTGCCACGAGGTCCTTGCGGAGCTTGGCGTCAAGGATCCCCTGCTCGACGTCGCCATGGAGCTGGAGCGTATCGCCCTGGAAGACGAGTACTTTGCCGAGAAGAAGCTCTTCCCCAACGTCGACTTCTATTCCGGCATTATTCTGAAGGCGATGGGTTTCCCGACGTCGATGTTCACGGTGCTCTTCGCGCTGGCGCGGACCGTCGGCTGGGTCGCCCAGTGGCGTGAAATGATCGAGGATCCGAAGCAGCGCATCAGCCGCCCGCGGCAGCTCTACAACGGCCACACGAAGCGCGACTACGTGGCGCTTGGCGATCGATAGAAAGCCGGTCCTCGCCGGTTTCACAAGAACCGAAAACCGTACCAAGGAACGCCCGGGTTTTGCCCGGGCGTTTTCTTATGGTGCCGCAGGCGCCGGGTTTTTACCGCGCCGCTCCGACAGCAGGTCCAGGACTTCCCGGGCCGCACAACGGCTGGGCGATCCCTCTGCCGGGGTCAATGCACGAACAACTTCCAGGTAGGCACTGCGCTGGGTCTGGCGCGCCTGCGGGTCGCTCAACAGGCTCTCCAACGGCTCGACAAGTTTCTCCACCGTACAGTTGCCTTGCAGCAGTTCCGGTTGCACCAGACGCTCGGCGATCAGGTTTACCAGGCTGACATAAGGCACCGTCAGCAAGCCGGCCGACAGGAAAGCGCCGATGCCGCTGAGGCGATAGGCGATCACGGCGGGCACCGAGGCGACGGCCAGTTCGAGCGCGACGGTGCCCGATGCCGCCAGGGCGGCCTGGGCTTCCGCAAACGCCTTTTGCTTTGCCTCCGCGCCGCGCACCACCTCTACCGGTACAGTCCAGGATGCGGTGCGCTGCCTTACCTCGGCTTCCACCGTCTCGACGGTCGGGATCACAACCCGCAAACCGGGATGCCTCTCCGCAAGAACAGCCACCGTCGCCTCGAAAACCGGCAGCAGTTTGCGCACCTCGCCCTTGCGGCTTCCCGGCAGCACGGCAAGAAGAGGCCCTTCACCGGTCTTCGGCAGGCGGTCGGCCAGACGTTGTTCATCACTGACGGCGAGCTCCACCGCCGGGTGACCGACAAAGCGCGTCTTCAAACCGTTCTTTTCGAACAAGGGCGGCTCGAAAGGCAGAAGCGCCAATATCAAGTCGAGATAGCGGGCCATGCGTTTGGCGCGGCCCGCCTTCCAGGCCCAGACTTGAGGCGCCACATAGTGGACCAGAGGAATTCCCTCGCCCTTCAGACGCTGGGCAACCTCCAAAGTAAAGGAGGGCGAATCAATCGTGATCACGACATCGGGGCGCAGCGACTTCACGATCGCGACCGTCTGGCGGATCCGCATGATGATTTTGAACAGATGGGGCAGCACTTCGACGAACCCCATGACCGCGAATTCGTGAATCGGAAAGAGACTCTTCAGGCCCTGGGCCGTCATCTGCTCGCCGCCAATTCCGGCAAAGCGCAGCCGATTGCCGCTTTCCGCTTTCATCGCCGCCATCAGGCGCGCGGCCAGCAGATCCCCCGAAGGTTCGCCGGCGATCAGAAAGACAAGCGGGTCTTCCCGTTCTTCCTCTGCGACACCGGGGATTGCGGTCATGTCGAAAGATCGATGCCGATGAGAAAGAGCCCGGCATCGTCCACGGCCCGTCGCACCGCCTCGGCATCGACGACCAGGGTAGCGCCGGCCTCTATGGCGATTCCGCGCAGGCCGGCGGCCGCGGCCCCCTCGACCGTTTTCACGCCCACAGTGGGCAGATCCGCCCGGCGTTCCTGCCCCGGCTTGCTTAGCTTGACCAGCACGCCGCCCGGCCCGGCCCGCTGGAGCGGACCACAACGCTGCAACAGCGCATCGGTTCCCTCAATCGCTTCAACGCCCAGAACAAGGCCGCCTTGAACCACGGTGGCCTGCCCCACATCCGCCGCTCCCATGGCCCGGACCACCTCGACGCCGCGCGCTATGTCCGCCTCGGCCTGGGCATCGGGAAGAAAGCGGCCATAGGGACCGGCAACGGCCAGCAGCTCACTCATCAGCTCGTCGACCCCGCGAATCGTAAATCCCTCCGCTTCCAGGGTACGCACGACTGCGCCCAGAAGACCGTCGTCGCCCAGACGGTTGAAGCCGATCTTGGCAAGCCCCTTCAAGGTATAGGCGTCGGGCCAGAGCTCCGACATCGACGGCCGTTTTACCGGCCCGATGAGGACCAGTTCGCGAACCTCCGCCTTGCGCAGCGCATCCAAGGCCCGCTTGGTCTGGCCAAGCTTGATCCAGAGGTGGTCTACGCCCTCTACCGTCGCGGCTTCGGTGTTGCCCTCAAGTGCGACGACAAAGGCCCCGCGCCCGTTCGACTGGCAGAGTTCGACAAGTTGGCGAGGAAGATGACCGCCGCCAGCAACGATGCCAAGCGGCCCCGGCATCAGTAGTCGATCGGCCGCAAAATCGGGCGCCCCGTCTCAACACGCAGGAATTCAAGCAAGGTCTCGACCGTGGCATGCTCGCCGAAAACCTCTTCGACAGACGCCATACGCTCATTCAAGGTGCCCTCTTCCTCAACGAACAAGCGATCATAGGCCTTCATCAGCGCCTGGATTTCCTTGGGGTCGACGCCAGCCCGTTTCAGCCCGACCAGATTGAGACCATCCAGCCGGGTCGGCCGGGCCATGACGATACCGTAGGGAATCACATCGTGCTTCGTGCCCACCATGGCGCCCAGGATGGCGTTGCGACCGACACGAACGAACTGCTGCACCCCGGTGAGTCCACCAAGAATAACGTTGTCCTCAATCGTGACGTGGCCGGCCAGCGTGCAGTGGTTCGCCATGATCACGTTGTTGCCGATCCGGCAATCATGGGCGACATGCGAGCCCGGCATGAACAGGCCGCCGTTGCCGACCACGGTCACCATGCCGCCGCCCTCGGTCCCGATGTTCATCGTGACATGCTCGCGGATCGTGTTGTCGGAACCGATCTTGAGCTCCGAGGGCTCACCCCGGTACTTCAGGTCCTGTGGCGTCTGCCCGATCGAACTGAACGGCAGGATTGTCGTGCGATCGCCGATCGTTGTCCGGCCGTCCACCACCACATGGCTTTTCAGCTTCACATCCTCGCCGAGAACCACGTGCGGGCCGATGATGCAATAAGGGCCGATTTGGCAACTCTCGGCGATTTGGGCGCCGGGATCTATGACCGCGGTTGGATGGATTTCGGGCATCAGTAGTCCATGATCATCGCGGAGTAACTGGCGCTTGCCACCACCGCGCCGTCTACCTTCGCTTCACCCGCGAACTTCCAGACGTTTCGTCGGTTGCGGATCCGCTTCACGTAGATTTTCAAGACGTCGCCCGGAACCACCGGCTTGCGGAACCGTGCATCGTCGACGGTCATGAAATACACCGGCTTGCCGTACGCGGCCTCACCCAGGGAGTACATGATCATGGCGGCGGCGGTTTGTGCCATCGCCTCGACGATCAAAACGCCGGGCATGACCGCCCGCTCCGGAAAGTGCCCCAGGAAGAACGGCTCATTGATGGTGACGTTCTTGATCCCGGTTGCCGATTCGTGGAGGACAATCTCCTCAACACGATCGATCATGAGAAAGGGGTAGCGGTGGGGCAGAAGCTGCATGATCTCCTGAACATCGAGACTGCCGGCAACTTCCTGATCCGTGGTTTCTTCACTCATCCTTTTTTCCCGCCTCTTGCCTTCAACTGCCGCTCCCACAGCGCGCATAGTCGAAAGAACTCCCTGACCGGCCTTGCCGGACTGCCAAGCACGCTCATCCCGCTGGGGACATCGCGCATCACACCTGCTTTGGCCCCAATCCGGGCACCACTGCCAATCGTCAAATGACCTGAGACCCCCGCCTGCGCGGCAACCCCCACGAAATCCTCAAGCGTCGTGCTCCCGGCCACCCCGGACTGCGCTACGAGAACGCAACCACGACCGACCTTCACGTTGTGCCCGATCTGTACCAGATTATCAATCTTCGCCCCGGCGCCTATAACAGTGTCGGGGCCGGCACCGCGATCGATCGTCGTATTCGCACCGATCTCGACACCGTCTTCAATCAAAACGCGACCGAGTTGCGGAACATCGACAAAACCCTCTGGGTCCATCGAGAAGCCAAACCCACGGGTGCCGATCCTGGCCCCGGCATGGATCTGACAGGCCCGACCGACAATACAGAAGGCAAGTGAGGCATTTGGGCCAATGACCGTTCCGTCACCAACTTCAACGGCGTCACCGATCACCACGTTGGCCTCGATCCGGCAGCCCCGGCCAATTTCAGCAGCCGGCCCGACGACCACACCGGGCCCGAGATGACTACCCTCCCCAACCTTCGCGCTCGGATCGATCTGTGCCGAGGGATGAACGCCGGGAACCGCCGATGTCGGCGGATAAAACGCCTGGGCAATCTTTGCATAGCCCCGATAGGGGCGCCGGGTCAGGATCAGACTCATCCCGGGCGGGGCTCGCTCAGCGAACTCCGGATCGACAATGCAGGCCCCCGCTTTGCTGACGGCAAACTGGTCGGCATAGCTTCGATTGTCCAGAAAACTGACTTGCCCCGGCCCTGCAATATCCAATGGTGCGACGTCGGAGAACACCGCCTCACCATCGGCGTCGGGCTGCAGCTCTGCCTCGGCTATGTCCGCGAGTTGGACGAGCTTGAAAGGTCCCGCCACCTTGAAAAAACGGCTATCCGCCATGACCCACCCTAGTCTTCGTCGCTTGGCATTCTTACAGCTTCGCCAGAATTTCTGCTAGTTGCCCGTCGTAGGCAGTGAAACATCGACAAGCCGGGCGTTGAGCCGATTTAGCGCCTCATCGGTGAAATCGAATTCTGACTTAACGATAATCACCGTGGTTTTTGCCAAAACAAGATCCAGATTGCGCTCTCTGGCAATCTCTTGCGAGATGAGCAGTAAAACCTGCTGTACCTCGGACATACCCCGACTGAAGAGTTGATCCAACCGACGCCTTTCAGCCTGCATTTCCCGTTGAAGTGTTACGCCTTCGGTTTCAAGATTTTCGCGCTCACGCAGGTACTCGTCTTCTGAAAGAGAGGCCCGCCGCTGAGCCAGATCAAAATCTGCCGCCCGCAGCAGTTCTTCCCGATCAAGCATTGCCTGCTGGGCCGATTGCCGGCCCGCTTCTATGCGTTCGGCCAAGGCCTTAACCGCGACCGACTCCCGAAGGACAACCTGAATATCGATGACACCGATGACCGGCGCACGCGCTGCCTGGGCCTGGGCAGCCATTGGCAGGGCCACCGCCAGCAGAAAGGTTGCGGCAATGCGCAAAGGCCAACGGCATAAACGCGTCATATTCCCTAAAACTGTGTTCCAAAGCTGAAACTGAGGATCTCGGTCTCGTCGAAGTCCTCTTTGACCACCGCGAAGCCTAAATCCAGGACCACCGGGCCGAAAGGCGAATTCCAGGATACGCCGGTACCAACCGTAACACGAGGATTGCTCGAATCATCGACGACAACCGGGATGTTGCCGTCATCAAGATCCCAGGCGGCACCGATATCGGTGAACAAGCGCCCGCGTACGTCGAGATCGAAAGGTAGGGACAGAGGAAAGGCCAATTCAACGGTGCCGGTATAGAAGTGCTTGCCGCCCAGAGCATCCCCGGTATTCCGGTCGCGCGGTCCGATACCGCCAAACTCAAACCCGCGCGGATTGCCGCCACCCCGGAAAAAACGGTCCGAAATCCTCGTATCTTCCCCGACGCCGGCAATGGTGCCGGTCGAGCCCCTAGTACTGATCGTGTAGTCTTCAAAGACGGTGTAATAGTAACCGCCGCTGACCGAGGCCTTCACGAAAGTCACATCGCCGCCGAGGCCGGTGAACTCCGTTCGAAGCCTGCCGATGACACCCTCTCTCGCATCGAAACGCGAGTCCCGGGTGTCATAGGTCAGTTCGTTGCTGACACCGGAGCGCAGCGTCGTTCCCTCCTCCGAGCGCACCAGCAGGGACGCATCGCTGTCCACATCGGTGATATCACGGTTCTCGGCCGTATAGCGGACCACATTGCGAATATTCTCGGTCACATTGAAACCGGCACGCAACGAACCACCCAGCCGCTCTTCCTCAAAAGAGCTTTCGTCATCCCGATCATCCGTGGTGCGGAACAGATCGATACCCGCCGCCAGGTTCCGATCCAGGAAATAGGGCTCGGTGAAGCTGAAGTCGATTTCCGAGGCCTCGCCAGCGAGCGTGAAGCTCAGCCGGATATCCTGCCCTCGACCGAGCAGGTTGCGCTCCCGGATACCAATGTTGCCGATGGGCCCGTCGGAAGACGAGAAACCGGCGCCGAACGTCAAATCGCCTGTCGATTGTTCTTCGACCTCGACTTTCACCACCGTGCGGTCAGGGGCGCTGCCCGGCTCATTCTCCACTGTTACCGTCTTGAAGAAACCGAGGTTCTGTACGCGCTGACGGGAACGGCGCAGTTTTGAACTGTTGAAGGCGTCGCCTTCGACCAGCCGGAACTCCCTGCGGATAACCCGGTCCAGGGTTCGGGTATTGCCCTCGATATCGATCCGCTCAACGAAAACCTTTGGCCCCTCCTGAATATCGAAAACGATATCGATGGTCAGGTTTTCCCGGTCGCGCTGAACCCTGGGCCGGATATCGACAAAAGCGAAACCAAGGTCGCCGACAGCCTCGGTCAAGGCCTCGATCGTCTTGTCGACCTCGCTGGCGTCGTACCAGTCGCCTTCAAAGGTCGTTGCCTGATCGCGTAGCGACTCAGGATCCAGATTGCGCAGCGTTGTCTCTATGCCGATGGCGCCAAAGCGATAGCGTGGGCCTTCCTCCACCGTGAAGGTCACGATGAAATCCTGATTGTCAGGGGTCAACTCGGCGACAACCGACACCACGCGGAAATCCGCATAACCCTCATTCAGATAGAAGCGGCGCAGCAATTCGCGATCGAAAGTCAGTCGATCAGGATCGTAGGTATCGGTACTCGAAAAGAAGTTCCAGAATGAGGCCTCTGAGGTGGTTACTTCATCCCGCAGCGTCGAATCCGAGAACTCCTTATTGCCGATGAAATTGATCGCCCGAATGCTGGTCAGCGGGCCTTCGGAGATTTCGAAGGCGAGATCGACGCGATTCTGCTCGAGCTGGATGACCTTGGGTTCCACCGTCGCGGCAAAACGTCCCGAGCGGCGATAGATTTCCAGGATCCGGTCGGCGTCGCTCTGCACTTTGGTGCGCGTAAAGACCACGCGCGGGCGCAATTCGATCTCCTGTTGCAGAGTCTCATCGTCGATTCGCCGATTACCCTCAAAAGCGATGCGATTGACGATCGGGTTCTCCGCAACCACGACAACCAGCACATCGCCGTCGCGGCGCAGATTCACATCGGCAAACAGACCGGTGGAAAAAAGGTTCTTGAGAGAGCGATCAAGCCGCACCGGATCGAAGGGGTCCCCGGGGTTGACCCTCATGTAGGAGCGGACCGTGGCAGCCTCGATCCGCTGCGTTCCTTCTACCCTGATCGAATCAATCCTGCCGCCGGACAGCAGAGACTGCGCGAACAAAGGCTCAGAAAGGCCAAACCATGCTGCGTTCGACAGCAGGCAAGCAATAACGACGACGAACAACCGTCCGCGACACACGTTCCCTTGTTCCTTCCCCCGTGGCACTGGTGTTCTAGGTGACCAGGCCCTTAAAAAAATTCGCTAAAGTCTCGAACCGCGCCAAGTCGTTCCACGTCACGAAGACCATTAACGTCAATACCAGAGCCAGTCCAATCCGAAAACCGTATTCTTGGGCCCTTTCCCCCAATGGGCGCCCCCGCACCGCCTCAACGGCATAGAACAGAAGATGACCGCCATCGAGCATGGGTATCGGAAAGAGATTGATCAGTCCCAGGTTGATCGAAAGCACCGCGGCAAAAAAGATGGCCTGGGGAATACCGTGTTCCGCCACCTGTCCCGACATCTGGGCAATGCGAATCGGTCCTCCCAGCTCGTCGGCACCGCGATCCCCCCTTATAATCTGGCCGAGCGCCGTAAAGGTCTGGCTGACAATGGAAATCGTCTCGCGCGTCGCCTGCCAAACCGCCGTGACCGGATCATGCCGGATGAAGGCATTGCCGCTGCGCTGGATACCCAGTTGACCCACTTCCTGGGCTTCGCCAAGGCTGTTCTCCCGCACGACGCGCGCCGGGGTCGCGATCAACTCCAGCTCCTCACCGTCGCGCAGCACAGTGATTTCCAGGTTTTCTTCGGGCCGCAGCCCGACAATCCGCTGCAACTCTTCAAAACGTGCCACGGAATTCCCGTTTACCGCGGTAATCTCGTCGCCCGCCTGGAACCCGGCGGCTTCGGCGGCGGAATCCGGAACTACTGCCCCCACCACAGCGGGTGTGAAGGGTTGACCGATAATGCTGAAAAGGCCGGCCAGAAGAACGATGGCAAAGAGAAAATTGGCAATCGGCCCGGCCGCGACGATCCAGACGCGCTGGTTCAGGCGCTTGTGCGGAAAGGCAACCGCGCGCTCCGCCTCGCTCATTTCCGGGCTCTCATCCGACGGCATGCTGGCCGCATTCGCGTCGCCGAACATCTTCACGTAACCGCCAAGCGGAATCGCGCTGAACTTCCACCGCGTCCCGGCTTTGTCGGTCCATCCGAACAGTTCCGGGCCAAACCCAATGGAGAACACCTCGACGCGCACGCCGTTCCATCGCGCCACAAGGTAGTGGCCAAGTTCATGAATGAAGACCAGAGCCGTGAGGATGATCAGAAAGGGTATGCCAAAGCCGTAAAGGCCACCAGAAAAATCCATGACTTAAAGGTCGATCCTAAGCTTGTTTCTGAGCTTTCGACGGCCGGTCTTCTGGCCGCCTTGGCGACCATCGGCTCGCCCACCCGACCCCTCATCGGAGCTCACGGTGATACCGCAAAACCGCTGTTAAGAAAAGGACTTAGGCCGCACCACCCCGTTGTTCAAGCAGCCTTTGGGCGGTCTGCCGGGCAATCCCATCCGCCGCCTCAACTTCGTCCAGGCTGCTTAGGGACACGCTGGGATGGGCCTCAAGCGTTTGTTCCACAACCTCGGCTATCTCGGTAAAGCCGATGCGGCCGGCCAGAAAAGCCGCCACGGCTTCCTCATTGGCGGCGTTCAGGGTGGTCGGTGCCGTCCCGCCGGCACGCAAGGCCGCCCGGGCCAGGGCCAGGGCCGGAAAGCGAATATCGTCAGGCGACTCGAAGTCCAGGCGGGCGATAGCCCCGAGGTCCAGCCTCTCCACCGGGGTCGCCATACGCTCCGGCCAGGCCAGGGCATAGGCGATGGGCGTGCGCATGTCAGGCTGCCCCAACTGAGCCAGCACCGATCCGTCGATGTAGGACACCATGGAATGGATAACGGACTGGGGATGGACCAGGATATCGATCCGGTCCTCAGGCACGCCGAAGAGGTAGTGTGCCTCGATCAGTTCCAGGCCCTTGTTCATCATGGTGGCTGAATCTACTGAGATTTTGGCGCCCATATCCCAATTGGGATGCGCCACGGCCTGCTGCGGCGTGACCGTGGCCATCGCCTCGCGGCTGAGCTTGCGGAAAGGCCCGCCCGAAGCCGTCAGGATCAAACGGTCGACCGCCTCCGGCTGCTCCAGATCCAGGACCTGAAAGATGGCATTATGCTCAGAATCGACAGGCAGCAGGTGGGCGCCGCAGGCTGCGACCTCCGCTGTCATCAGGCTGCCGGCGCACACCAGGGTCTCTTTGTTGGCGAGCCCGACGATTCGTCCCTGACGAACCGCCGATAACGTCGGCGCCAGTCCTGCCGCCCCGACGATCGCGGCCATGACCCAGTCGGCGGGCCTTGCCGCGGCTTCGGCCACCGCCGCCGGCCCGGCAGCAGCCTCGATGCCGGTGCCGCTCAGCGCTTCCTTGAGGTCCTGATAACAGCTCTCGTCCGCCACCACGGCCAGGCGCGCGCCGAATTGCTTTGCCTGCGCGGCCAGGCTGGAAACCGATCGATTGGCGGTCAGGGCTTCGATTTCGAAGACCTCGCGATTGCGTTCGACCAGATCCAGGGTGCTGCAACCGATTGATCCGGTTGAGCCCAAGACCGTGAGGCGTCGCGGTTGGCTCGCTGTCTTCAGTGCGGGGGTAGCCAATGACATGTCAGACGCGGGCCTCCATAACCCAGAAGAAGACGAAAACAAGCGGAAGGACCGCCAAAAGGCCATCTACACGGTCCAGGATACCACCATGGCCGGGAATCAGGTGACTGGAATCCTTTACGCCAAAGCGGCGCTTGCACCACGACTCCAGCAGATCGCCGCCCTGCGCGACGACGGCAAGGAAGGCACCGGCGCAGATCATGAGAAACAGCGGTTTCTCCAGCCACTCGGCGGCGATACCGCTTACCAGGGCGGCAAAGACAGCACCGCCGATCAAACCGGCCCAGGTCTTGTTCGGGCTGATGGTCGGCGCCAGCTTGGGGCCGCCAATTCCCCGTCCGGTAAAGTAGGCGCCGATGTCCACCGCCCAGACGACAGCCAGGACCCAGAAGACCAAGGCACGCCCCTGACCGGGGATTTCCCGTAACCAGAGAAACGAAAGCACTGCGAGGCCTATGTAGAGCGTGCCCCCGGCGAACCACAACGCCTGTGGCCGATGCACAAAAAAGTTCACGAGCAAAACCAGGGCCGTGCCGATCAGCAACTCAATAAACGCGTGCTGCGAGACCTCCAGGGCGAAGGCAAAGGGAACCCCGATCAGCGTCAGGATGACCAGTATGCCACCAGGAAGAAACCTGCCGCTGCTGCACAGCCGCGCCCATTCCCATCCCATCAAGCCCGCGGCGACGAGCATCAACGCGTCGAGCCAGACCCCCCCGACATAGATGCCCGCGAGAATCAGTGGTGCCAGCACCACTGCCGAAATAATGCGGGTCTTGAGCAAGCTTGTCCCTACTGGGATTCAGCAGCCGCGCCGTAGCGCCGGTCACGTCTTTGGTATTCTTCGACAGCCGCCAGAAGGTCGCTTTTGTCGAAATCAGGCCAAAGCTTGTCGACAAAGATCAATTCGCTGTAGGCGGCCTGCCAGAGCAGGAAATTGCTAAGGCGCTGCTCGCCGGAGGTCCGGATTACCAAGTCAGGGTCTGGAATACCGGCGGTCAAAAGCCCTTGAGCAAAAAGGTCCTCGTCGATTTCCGAGGGCTGCAGCTCGCCATCGCGTACCGCCTCGGCCAATCTTCTGGCAGCCTCGGCAATCTCCTGGCGGCTGCCGTAGCTGATTGCAATCATCAGGTTCAGCCGCTGATTGTCCCGGGTTCTCGCTTCAGCATCGTCGATCAGGCGGACAATGTCGTCAGGCAGACGCGCCCGGTCGCCGATCACGCGCAGGCGGATGCCGTTCTTGTGGATCTCCGCCAACTCGCTTTGCAGATAGCGCCGCAGAAGGCCCATAAGGTCCGCGACCTCGGTCATCGGCCGGCGCCAGTTCTCCGAAGAGAAGCCAAAGAGGGTCAGAAATGGAATGCCAAGCTCGATCGCGCCCGATATGCAGCGGCGCACGGCCTCGGCACCTTGACGGTGGCCAAGGGTGCGCGGCATACCCCGCGCATTCGCCCAGCGCCCGTTGCCATCCATAATGATCGCAACGTGACGAGGAACCGCCGGATCCGAAGAGAAAGGGAGTTCGTCCATCGCGGTCAGACCTGGAGTATCTCCTCTTCCTTCTGGGCCAGCCCCTCATCAATCTTCTTGATGTGGGCGTCCGTCAGATCCTGGATTTTTTCCGCCCAGCCGTGATGCTCGTCCTTGGAAATCTCGGAGTCCTTTTCCATTTTCTTGAGCATTTCCATGCCGTCCCGGCGCACGTTGCGAACCGCAACCCGCGCCTGCTCGGCATACTTGCCGCCGATCTTGGTCAGCTCTATGCGCCGCTCTTCCGACAGGGCGGGTATCGGCACACGCACCAGTTGCCCGTCACTCGCCGGGTTCAGGCCCAATCCGGCCTCGCGGATTGCCTTTTCAACGGCACCGACCAGACTGCGATCCCAGACCTGGACGGTGACCATCCGCGGTTCCGGCACCGAAATGCTGCCGACCTGGTTTATCGGGGTTGCGGCCCCATAGGCCTCAACCATGATCGGCTCCACCAGACCGGCCGAAGCGCGGCCCGTTCTGAGGCCGGCAAACTCTTTGTGGAGCGCATCGATGGCACCGTCCATACGGCGTTTGATATCGCTTAGATCAGGGTCAGCCACGGTTCAATCCTCATCTTTCACCAGTGTGTAGCAACCATTGCCCGACAGCACCTCGGCAAAGGCGCCGGGTCGATAAATCGAGAAGACAAGGATAGGGATTTGGTTTTCGCGGGCAAGAGAGATAGCCGCATGATCCATAACACCCAGATCGTCGGTCAATACCCGCATATACCCCAGGCGCTCATAGCGCTTCGCATCTGGATTCTTCTCAGGGTCGGCATCATAGACGCCGTCCACCTTGGTGCCCTTCAGAAGGACATCACAGCCCATCTCGGAGGCGCGCAGGGCCGCCGCGGTATCCGTCGTGAAATAAGGGTTTCCGGTTCCTGCGGCAAAGATGACCACTCGTCCCTTTTCCATGTGCCGCTCGGCCCGGCGCCGGATATAGGGTTCGGCGACCGTATCCATCGGAATGGCGGTCTGTACCCTTGTGTCCACCTGGATCTGCTCAAGGGCGTTCTGCAGAGCCAGAGCGTTAATCACAGTCGCCAGCATGCCCATATAATCGGCCGAGGCGCGCTCCATTCCGGCCGCCGCGACAGAAACTCCGCGGAAGATGTTACCGCCGCCGACGACCAGGCAAACATCGATCCCGAGCGCCCGAACGGCGCCCACATCTCTGGCGATCTGCGCGACCATATCAGGGTCGAGACCGTATTCGCGATTGCCCATAAGGGCTTCGCCGGAAATCTTCAGAAGGACACGCTTGTAGCGTGGCGCGGGGTTCAGTTGGGTTTGCGTCTTGGACATGAGCCTCTATGAAGCCTTGCGACGAGGGTGCGCCTCTGGGGGAGCGCGCTGGGGGAAAAGCGGCCACATGGTAATGCGCCGGAGGGCTTCGCGCCAGTGGCCCGAAGCCCTCCGGCCCAGAACATTTTTATAGCCAACGGGTCCAGGCCCGCAAGGCACTATCCCCCAAGGGTCGCGGCGACTTCTGACGCAAAATCGGATTCTTCCCGCTCGACGCCCTCGCCCAACTGGAAGCGATGGAAGCCGGCAACCGTGACTGGAGCCCCGACATCCTTGCCGGCGGTCTCCAGGACCTTGCTGACTTTGTTCTCGCCGTCGATGACGAAAACCTGCTCAAGAAGGCAGACTTCCTCGTAGAACTTGCGAAGCCGGCCCTCGACCATCTTGGCGATGATCTCCTCAGGCCGGCCGCTGGCACGCGCCTGCTCGGCCAAGACGTCACGCTCACGCTCCACGGCAGAGGTATCGACGCCGTCGCGGTCGACCGCCTGGGGCTGCGCCGCAGCAACGTGCATGGCCAACTGGCGGCCCAACGCTTCAAGCTTCGCGGTGTCGCCTTCGGATTCGAGCCCGACCAGCACACCGATCTTGCCCAGGCCCGGGGCCGTCTGGTTGTGAATGTAGGAGCAAACAACGCCTTTGCCGACGGAGATACCGGCCGTACGACGCAGCGCCATGTTCTCGCCGATCTTGGCGATCATGTTGGTCAGTTCATCGGCGACGCTATGGTCGGTGCCGGGGAAACCGGCTGCCGTGGTCTGCTCCAGGTCGCCACCCACGCCGAGTGCAATCTCCGCGCAACTGCGCACGAAACCCTGGAAAGCATCGTTGCGCGCAACGAAGTCGGTCTCGGAATTGACTTCGACCACGGCGCCGGAAGTACCCTCGGAGGCGACAGCAACCAGGCCCTCGGCCGCGACGCGGCCTGCCTTTTTGGCGGCAGCAGCGAGACCCTTCTTGCGCAGCCAGTCGACCGCTGTCTCCAGGTCACCGTCTGTCTCGGTCAACGCCTTCTTGCAATCCATCATCCCCGCGCCGGAGGATTCGCGCAGCTGTTTGACCAGCGCTGCGGTAATCTGAGCCATGACTCACCTCTTTTTTCTTGGAGTCCAAGTGTTCTTCAATGAGGGAGCCCCGACCTTGGCCGGGGCTCCCAAATCGCTTTTTTCCGGTCTCAGCTGCCGGCAGAAGCCTCTTTCGAGGCATCCGCAGCTTCGGCAACCGCTTCCGGGGCTGCCTCGGGAGCCGCTTCAGGAGCAGCCTCGGCAGGTGGTGCAGCCGCCGGCTCTTCCGGCAGCACTTCGACCGGCGCCACTTCGGCAGCACCGACATCGCCGCCGCTGGCCGCTACCTCCGCCTGAATGCCGTCGAGAACGGCATCGGCGATCAAGTCGCAGTACAGGCTGATGGCGCGCAGTGCATCATCGTTGCCCGGTACCGGGAAGGTCACACCATCCGGGTTCGAGTTGGAATCAAGCACACCGATCACCGGGATCTTCAGATTGGTCGCCTCGTTGACGGCGATGTGCTCCTTGTTGGTGTCGATCACCACGATCACGTCAGGCAGACCGCCCATCTCCTTGATCCCGCCCAGTGCACGCTCCAGCTTGTCGCGTTCGCGGGTCAGGTTCAGCAGCTCTTTCTTGGTGAGGCCGATCTGCTCTTTGGCCAACTGGTCTTCGACCGTGCGCAGGCGCTTGATCGAATTCGAGATGGTTTTCCAGTTGGTGAGCATGCCGCCCAGCCAACGGTGGTTGACGTAATACTGGCCGCAGCGCTTTGCAGCCTCGGCCACCTTCTCGCTGGCCTGGCGCTTGGTGCCGACGAAGAGCACGCGGCCGCCGCCGGCGACCACTTCGCGCACGGTAACCAGCGCCTGGTTCAGCAACGGCAGGCTCTGTTCGAGATCGATGATGTGAACGCCGTTACGGACCCCGAAGATGTAGGGGGCCATGCGGGGGTTCCAGCGACGGGTGGTATGTCCAAAGTGAACGCCAGCTTCCAACAGCTGACGCATCGTGGGGCTCGGAAGCGCCATAAGATCTTCTCCGGTTGGTCCACCGTGGGCCTGTCATCTGCTCCCCTTTTCCAAAAAAGCCCGGAAAAGCTGGGGTTTCAGACACCGGAGCGACGATCGGGATTTCTCCCCGAGAGCCGCAATGCCCACGTGTGAGGTTGAAAACGGGCGGGTTATCGCCCCCAGGGCCGCAAAAATCAAGGAAAAAGGACCTGGAAAACCCATCTGCGGCCAGCGCCCCGGCAGGGCCGCCGCTCAGCGCTCCTGCATAACGATCCCCGGGATCGCCTTGATCGCCTGCCGGGTGGTCGGCGAGAGCTGATAACCGCCCCCCAGGGCCAGTTCGACCTCCTGCCCGTCCGCCAGCGTCAGGACCAGTTTCACCTTACGCCGGCCCCTGCCCTCGCGCTCCAGGATGGATTTCAGGCTGCTGAGCGGCTTCGGACTGGTCAGGTGAATGTTGAGGCCGTCCGAGCCCCTTGCCGCGGCATTGTCCAGCGGCTCCAGAGACTGCGCGGTAAGCCGCGGCTCGTCTTCGCCGCGATGCTCGACGGACACCTTCAGCGAGAGCGGCTGGCCGCCTTCCAGGAACTCACGCGCCTGGCTGAGGGTTTCCGAAAACAGTGTCACCTCGAAGACGCCGGAGGCATCGGTGAGCTGCACGAAGGCCATGCGGTTGCCCTTGCGGCTGTTGAGCTCCCGCTTGCCGATCACGATGCCCGCCATGGTGACAAGGTCCGACTTGCCCATCTGCATGACTTCGGTGCTGGTCTTGGCTTTGATCTTCTCCAGTGTCGGCCCGTAGGTATCCAGCGGATGGGCCGAGAGATAAAAGCCGATGGCATCGAACTCATTGCGGAGCCGATCCATTCCCGGCCAGTCCTCGACCGGCGGAAGCGGCAGCGCCAGGGGCTCGCTCTCGTCCGCCGCGCCGAAGAGGTTGACCTGGGCGCTTTCGCGCTCGCTGGCCGCGGCGCTGGCGTAGCGCACGATGGTCTCGGCCGCGTGGTAGACCTGCGCCCGGTTGGGACTGAGGTCGTCAAAGGCGCCGGCCCGGGCCAGGTTCTCGACCTGGCGCTTGTTGATCTGCTTCACATCGACGCGCTGGGCAAAGTCGGCAAGACTCTTGAAGGCGCCGCCGCTCTGCCGCTCCTCGATCACCGAGTCCATGGCCGCGCCGCCGACGTTCTTCACCGCCGCCAGGGCGTAACGAATCGCCGGCGTCCCGTCGTCCAGGGCCTCGACCGAAAAGTCGCGCTCGGAGCGGTTGATGTCCGGCAGCAGCAAGGCGATGCCGAGGCGCTGCAGCTCCTGGCGATAAACGTTCAGCTTGTCAGTATTGCCCATGTCGTAAGTCATCGAAGCGGCAATGAACTCGACCGGATGGTTGGCTTTCAGATAAGCCGTCTGATAGGCCACCAGCGCATAACCGGCGGAATGGGCCTTGTTGAAGCCGTAGCCGGCAAACTTATCGACCAGGTCGAAGACGTAGGAGGCGCGGTCTTTGGTCACGCCCTTGGCCATGGCGCCTTTCACGAAAATGTCGCGCTGGGCGTCCATCTCCGCCTTGATCTTCTTGCCCATGGCGCGGCGCAGCAGGTCGGCCTGTCCCAGGCTGTAGTCGGCAAAGACCTGGGCGATCTGCATCACCTGTTCCTGGTAGATGATGACGCCGTAGGTATCCTTCACCACCGGCTCGATGGTTTCGTGCAGCACCTCCGGCTGCTCCTTGCCGTACTTGCAGGCGACGTACTTGGGGATGTTCTCCATCGGGCCGGGCCGATAGAGCGCCACCAGGGCGATGATGTCCTCGAAGGTGTCAACCCGCGCTTCGCGCAGCAGGCTGCGCATGCCCGAGGATTCAAACTGGAACACGCCGACCGTATCGCCCCGGCTCATCATCTCGAAGGCGCCGGCATCGTCGAGCGGGATATGGGTCAGGTCGACCGTCACGCCGCGCTGCTCCAGCAAAGCACAGGCCCGCTGCAGCACGGTCAGGGTTTTCAGCCCCAGGAAGTCGAACTTCACCAGCCCGGCCTGTTCGACATACTTCATGTTGAACTGGGTGACCGGCATGTCGGAGCGCGGATCGCGGTAGAGCGGCACCAGTCGATCGAGCGGACGGTCGCCGATCACAACGCCGGCGGCGTGGGTCGAGGCGTGGCGGTAGAGCCCCTCGAGGCGCAGCGCAATGGTGATCAGGCGGTTCACCGCCTCGTCTTCGCGGCGCATCTCCTGAAGTTGCGGCTCGCCGTCGATGGCCTGCTGCAAGGTGACCGGATTGGCCGGGTTGTTCGGCACCAGCTTGCAGATGCGGTCGACCTGCGGATAGGGCATCTGCAGTACCCGGCCCACATCGCGCAGCGCGGCCCGCGCCTGCAGCTTTCCGAAGGTGATGATCTGGGCGACGTGGTCGCGGCCGTACTTGTCCTGAACGTAGCGGATCACCTCGTCGCGGCGGTCCTGGCAGAAATCGATGTCGAAGTCAGGCATCGACACGCGCTCAGGATTGAGGAAACGCTCGAACAGCAGGCCGAAGCGAAGTGGGTCCAGATCGGTGATGGTCAGGGCCCAGGCGACCACCGAGCCGGCGCCGGAACCGCGCCCCGGCCCGACCGGAATGTCATGTGTCTTGGCCCACTTTATAAAGTCGGCAACGATCAGGAAGTAGCCGGCAAAGCCCATCTCCTGGATCACTTTGAGCTCGAAAGCCAGGCGCTCGCGATAAGGCGCCGCCACGGCCTCCCGCTCCGCCGGATCGACACCGGTCAGGACCTGGTCCTCCAGGCGTCTCTCCAGTCCTTCCTCCGACTGGGCGCGCATCTCCTCTTCCTCGCTGCGGCCCTCGGTCGTCGGAAAGGCCGGCAGAATGGGCTTCACGAACTCCGGGAAATAGGCGCAGCGCCGGGCAATCACCAGGGTGTTGTCGACCGCCTCGGGCAGATCGGCAAACAGCACCCGCATCTCAGACGCCGTCTTGAAGCTGTGATCCGGGGTCAGGCGGCGGCGGTCGCTCTGGGCGATGTAGGCGCCGCCGGCAATACACAGCAGTGCATCATGGGCCTCATAGTCGTCCGGCCCGGGGAAGTAGGCTTCGTTGGTTGCAACCAGCGGCAGATCCTGCGCATAGGCCAGATCCAGCAGCGCCGCCTCGATTGCCTCTTCCTCCGGCAGCCCATGGCGCTGCAGTTCGACATAGAGCCGCCCGGGGAAAATCTCCTGGAGGCGTTTCAGCAGGGCCTCCGCCGCAGGTCCCTGCCCGCCGGAGAGCAAACGGCCCAGCGCGCCTGAAACCCCGCCGGTCAGCGCGATCAGCCCCTCGGCGTATTCGGTCAGCAGGTCCAGGCCTACCTGCGCGACTTCGCCGGGGTCGCTTTCGAGAAAAGCCACGGAGACAAGGCGCATCAGGTTTTCGTAACCGGTTTGATTCTGCGCCAACAGGACCAGTTGATCCGGTGGCGGCGCGGTGCCGTTGCGCGGCTCGCCCGCTTCCCGGCTGATTGCCAGTTGGCAGCCGATGATCGGCTGGACGCCGGCTTTCTGGGCTTCCTGGGCGAACTCAAGGGCGCCGAAGAGATTGCTGGTATCGGTCACCGCGACCGCCGGGATGCCATGCTCCCGGCAGAGCTTCACCAGGACCTTCGGCCGGATCGCCCCTTCCGACAGGGAATAGGCCGAGTGGACCCTGAGATGAACGAAGTCAGCGTGCGCCATGCGCCGAGTGTGCCCTCAGTGAAGGAGTCGAGTCAGGAGAACAGGTTAGCAACCGCTGTGGGTAACTCGCCAGACGGGAGTGAGACCCTAACCTTCGACGATGTGGCCGTGCTCCAGTCGCAGAACACGGTCCATGCGCCTGGCCAGATCCATGTTGTGGGTGGCGATGAGAGCGGCCAGGCTGCCGTTGCGCACCAGACCGGTCAACTGGGCGAAAACACCGTCGGCGGTGTCCGGGTCCAGGTTCCCGGTCGGCTCGTCCGCCAGCAGGATCGAGGGGTCGTTGGCCAGTCCCCGGGCAATGGCCGCGCGCTGCTGCTCACCGCCCGAAAGCCGCGCCGGGCGATGGCTGGCCCGGGGCGTGAGCCCGACGGAGTCCAGCAATCCCGCAGCTTTCTCCCGTGCCTTGGTCTTGGAAACGCCGGCGATCATCTGCGGCAGCACCACGTTTTCCAGGGCCGAGAACTCCGGCAAAAGATGATGGTATTGATACACAAAACCGATGGCGCGGCGGCGCAGTGCCGTCCTGGCTCCGTCGGAGAGTTTGGTGCAGGCCTCGCCGTCGACCAGAACTTCGCCGCCATCAGGTTTTTCCAGAAGGCCGGCGATGTGCAGCAGAGTCGATTTGCCCGAGCCCGAGGGACCGACCAGGGCCACCATCTCCCCCGCCCTGACCGTGAAGGAGGCGTCGTGCAGCACCTCTAGTTTGCTGCGCGCCTGCTTGAAAACCCGTTTCACGTCCCGCAGTTCGAGACTGCCGGCGGCGTTGGCGCCGCGTTCACTCATAGCGAAGCGCCTCCACCGGATCGAGCCGCGCCGCCCGCCAGGCCGGATAGAGCGGCGCCAGGAAAGAAAGCACCAGGGCAAAGACGACGACGACAATCACCTCGCTGGATTCGACCTCCGCCGGCAGGCGCGACAGAAAGTAGATCTCTGCATCGAAAATCGTTCGCCCGGTCATCTTCTGGAGCACCTGGCGGATCGCTTCGATGTTGCTGGAAAACGCCAGACCGAGCCCGAACCCGCAGAGGGTCCCCAGCACACCGATGCTGGCGCCGCTCAGCAGGAAGATACGCAAGATCATGCCGCGGGTCGCGCCCATGGTCCGCAGGATGGCAATGTCTCTGCCCTTGTCCTTCACCAGCATGGTCTGGCCGGAGATCACGTTCAGCGCTGCCACCACGATGATCAGCGAGAGGATCAAGGCCATGACGTTGCGCTCGACCTGGATCGCGTTGAAGAAGCTGGCATTGGTCTGCTGCCAGTCGACGGTGCGAAATCCCGGCCCCAGTTCTCGTTGCAGGGTCCGGCCTGCGCTCAGCGCGTCCTCCACATCATCGACAAAAACCTCGACCGCGTTCACGGATTCCGGCAGGCGGAAGAACAGCTGCGCAGCCTCCAGGGGCATGTAGATGAAGCCGTTGTCGTATTCGTACATTTCGACATTGAAGAGGGCCGCCACCTGGTAGGTCTTCAATCGCGGTACGGTACCGATCACCGTGGTCGTGCCCGACGGCGAGACCAGGGTCACATTGTCGCCGACCCTGAGGCCGAGCTGCCGGGCCAGGCGGTATCCCATCAGGATGCCGTTATCGACGCCATAGTCGGCCATGCTGCCGCTGATGATATTTTCCGCCAGGATCGGACGCAGCGCCACATCCTCGCCGCGCATACCCCGGACCAGGGCGCCGGTCGCCGACCCATCGGCCGTCACCATCACTTGGCCGTGGACCTGGGGGGTCACGGAGATCACACCCTCGACCGCCATCAGGCGGGCTGTCAGGTCGTCGTAACCGTCTATGCCGCCGCCATTGGCAAAGATCGTCAGGTGGCCGTTCACGCCCAGGATCCGCGACAGCAGTTCCTGGCGAAAGCCGTTCATCACCGCCATCACGATGATGAGAACGGCTACCCCCAGCATGATGCCGAGAAAGGAGAAGACCGCGATGACGGAGATGAAACCCTCTTCGCGGCGTGCCCGCAGGTAGCGCATCGCCACCAGGCGTTCGAAGGCATTGAAGATCATCCGGGCGGCCTAAGCGACCAGCTTGGCGATGGCGGCCTCGGGCGAGAGCTCCTCGCGCTCGCCGTTGCCGCCGCGGCGCTTCAATTCGACGACGCCGTTCTTCAGGCCGCGCGGCCCGACCACAAGCTGCCAGGGCAGCCCGATCAGGTCCATGGAAGCGAACTTGGCCCCCGCCGACTCATCACGGTCATCATGCAGCACCTCAACCCCCGCCTCGACCAGCTGGCCATAGAGCTTATCGCAGGCCGCGGTGCAATCCGCATCAGCAATGCGGAGGTTCACCAGGCCGACATGGAAAGGCGCCACCGATTCCGGCCAGATGATGCCGTTCTCATCGTGGCTGGCCTCGATGATGCCGCCGACCAGGCGCGAAACGCCGACGCCGTAGGAGCCCATGTGGATGGGCACGGTCTGGTCGTCCGGCGTGGTGACCAGGGCGCCCAGAGGCTCGGAGTACTTGGTGCCGAAATAGAAGATATGGCCGACCTCGATCCCACGCCCGACGTAACGCCGCTGCTCGGGTACGTCCGCCTCGAAACGGGCCTGGTCGTGTTTCTCGTCGGTACGGGCGTATAGGCTGGTGGAGTAGTCCACCACCTTCTGGACCGCGGCATCGTCCTGGTAGTTGAAATCAGCCTCCAATACATCATGGTCCAGGAACTCACGGTCGCAGAAAACTTCCGACTCCCCTGTTTCGGCCAGCACAATGAACTCGTGGCTGAGATCGCCGCCGATGGGCCCGGTGTCCGCCTCCATGGGGATCGCCTTCAGGCCCAGGCGGGCGAAGGTCCGCAGGTAGGCCACGAACTGGCGCTGATAGGCGCGCTTGGCACTGTCGTAATCCAGGTCGAAGGAATAGGCATCCTTCATCAGGAATTCCCGTCCCCGCATCACGCCAAAGCGCGGCCGCACTTCGTCGCGGAACTTCCACTGGATGTGATAGAGCCCCTTGGGCAGGTCGCGGTAGCTCTTGGCGCCGTTGCGGAAGATCTCGGTGATCAACTCCTCATTGGTCGGCCCGTAGAGCATCTCGCGCTCATGGCGGTCCTGGATGCGCAGCATCTCCTTGCCGTAGTCGTCATAGCGGCCCGACTGTTTCCACAGATCCGCCGACTGAATGGTCGGCATCAGCAGTTCCTGCCAACCGGCGGCATCCTGCTCTTCGCGGACGATCTGCTCGATCCGGCGCAGCACCCGATAGCCGAGCGGCAGCCAGGAGTAGATGCCTGCCGAGGCCTGGCGGACCATGCCGGCACGCAGCATCAGGCGGTGGGAGACGATTTCCGCTTCCTTCGGGTTTTCCCTCAGGGTCGGCATGAAATACTGCGAAAGGCGCATGGAGAACTCTGGCTGTGACTGACGGGCCCGCCCCGGCCGAAAACCGACCGAAACGGGGGAAGTCATGTTGTATATGGGAAGCCCGGGGCCTTGTCCATGGCACGCCCGGTCCTGCTAGTCGGCGGCCTTTGAATCCCGGATGATCCACTGGCAGCGGGCGGCCAATTCAGCCTCAGCCTCGCTTTGCAGGGGCTGGCCGTTGAAAAAGGCCTGGCCGCTGGCGAGATCCACCGTCACCTCGCCGATGAAGGCGTCGGCCTTGAAGTTCACCCCGTTGGCGGGGATGCCAAACCGGTCGAAAAGATCCACCTCGATGGGGATGATCACCGCCTGCGGCAGGGTAATGCCGCCACCGCCCGACGGATCGTTGGCCCCCAGATCGGCCGGCGCTACGGCCTTGCTGCGCACGTCGACGCCCGCCTGATAGGTCACATCGTCTGCCGGCAGATGACGGGTCAGGGCCGCGCAATCCGCCGCGCTGATCGTCAGGTAGGGCTCGTCCGCCGCCGCAACCGTCAGGCCCGGTATCGCGAGGCAAAGGCCGAGCAGCCCGGCAACTGAAAGGCGACAAAGTGAAAAACAGGTGAGATCTGGTGAGCGCATGCTCGAACCTAGGTTCCCTCGATTTAAGAAAGCGATAAACCCGCTTTCGCGAAATTGTTGCAATGCAACATGGCCCATCAGCGTAACATTGTTAGAAAAGTGATGACGCGGATAGTTCTTTAGGCTAATAGTATCTTCCCGTAAGAACTGCCTAATAAATGGCAGCGCGGCCCAGGTTTAGGGTGGATACGCCTTTTCGGTGATTCTTCGGAATCATCCAATAAAAAGAGAGCCTGCAATTGGGCCTCAAAACCTAACAGGGAACTGGTGACGGCAAGCTTCGTGCTTGCCTATTTTTTTGCCTTTTTCGCTTTCCCCGCCCCTGCGCCAAGCTTCTTCGCGGCGGTCTTCTTCGCCGCCACCATCCAGGCCGGTTTCAGACCGGCAATCTTACGGTAGGTCGGGCACTTCTCGTGATGCGCGCCCGGCAGATACCCGATGCTCATCAGGAACTCCCCGACGATTTCGCCGCCGGTGAACTTGAAGGTCTTGCGGAACAGCTTCACCCAGTCTTCCTTGGGTAGTGGATGCTGCGCGGCGATCCAGCCGGCGAAGGAACCGTGTTCCTCGGCCAGGACCAGGATGCGCTTTGCGTTCTCTATGGCCGCGTCGACCTTCAGGCGGTTGCGGATGATGCCGGCGTCATTCAACAGCCGGGTCCGGTCCTTCTCGCCATAACCCGCCACCCGCGCGATGTCGAAGCCGTGATAGGCCGCCCGGAAGTTCTCGCGCTTCTTCAGCATCAGTTCCCAGGACAACCCTGCCTGGTTGATTTCCAGGATCAGGCGCTCAAACAGCACCTGATCATCCTCCACCGGGAAGCCGTATTCTTGGTTATGATAGTATGCGTGGACAGGATGATCCGGGGCGAAATCGCAATAACTGCTCATGTAAGCGCTTCCAAAATATAGGCTTTTCTTGGCCGCGCCCTCAAGGAGTGACGCGGAAGCTGATCCAGTCCTGCTCGATGAAAAAGTGGATTCCGACCGAAATCACCGCCGCAAGAAGGGTCGTAACCAGGACCTTGCGGACCAGCATGGGTCGCTCCGGTGCGCCGGCTTCGTGACCGGGTTGGGGGTTCTCCGTCCGGCGAACCCCGAAGGGCAGCACGGTCAGGAAAACGACACACCAGACCATGGTGTAGACGAGAATGCCGGTGAACCAGTTCATCGCCTGCCCTAGACCTGCTCAAGTTCGACGAGAGTGCCGCAGAAATCCTTGGGATGAAGGAAGAGTACCGGCTTATCGTGGGCCCCGATTTTGGGCTCCCCATCGCCCAGCACCCGGGCCCCCTGGGCAACCAGATGGTCGCGGGCGGCCAGAATGTCGTCGACCTCGTAGCAGACATGGTGCATGCCGCCGGCGGGGTTACGCGCCAGAAAAGCGGCAATCGGCGAGTCCTCGCCCAGAGGCTCCAGGAGTTCGATCTTGGTGTTGGGCAGCATGACGAAAACCACGGTGACCCCATGCTTGGGCTGCGCCTGGGGCGCGGAGACTTCAGCGCCCAGCATGGCGCGATAGACTGCCGCCCCTGCCTCAAGGTCCGGCACCGCAATGGCAACGTGGTTCAAGCGACCGATCATGCCCTCCTCCTCAAAATTCTCGACTCTGCTACCCAGGCCCAGCCTATTCGAAGCGCCGCTCTATTCAAACCGTATGACGTGCACCATGGTGACAGGCTTCTTGCCAAGCAGCCGGTTGACGGTGCGCCGCAAGGCCTGCTGGGCGGCCTCCCGCACGGCGGAATCGTCGCGGCGTTCGCGCTTTCCCAGGCGTTGGACGGCATGGCTGATTGCGGCCTCAACCTCGGTCAGAATCTCATCTTCCTCGCCCGGCTCGAAGAGCCCGGCAGTGCTGATTTCCGGGTCGCCGTCCAACTGGCCGCGCTCATCCAACACAAGGGTCACGGCAGCGGCCCCATTGAACACCATCTTCTGGCGTCCTTTGATCACCGACGAATTCACCGGCAGGAGACGCCGCCCCTCATAAGCCAGGCGGCCGGAGGGGACCTGATCGATGATCCGCGCCTCCCCCGGCGCCAGTTGGATCATGGCGCCGTTCTGCCCGACGATCTGCTGGGGTATCTGGCATTCCTTGGCGATCTGGGCGTGGGCGGCCAGATGACGCCGTTCGCCATGCACCGGCACGGCGATGCGCGGCCGCACCCACTGATACATCTGGATCAGTTCATCACGGCCCGGATGGCCGGAAACATGGATATCGTGGTTACGGTCATCGATGATCTCGACCCCGGACTCGACCAGTGCGTTCTGCAGTTCGAAGATCTTGGTCTCGTTGCCGGGAATCACCCGCGAAGAAAAGACCACGGCATCGCCCTTGTCCAGCGCGACGGCCGGATGGTCGCCGCGCGCAATACGCCAGAGCGCAGCCCGCGGTTCACCCTGGCTGCCGGTGCACAGCAGCAGCACTTCGTTGCGCGGCAGGTAGTCGATCTCATCTTCTGAGAGAAACGGCTGGTGCCCCTTCAGGTAACCGCTTTCCCGGGCGCATTCGACGATACGGTGCATGGAGCGGCCGAGCAGGCAGACCCGGCGGCCGCTCTCCTCCGCCACCTTGATGATCGTCTCAAGCCTCGCGACGTTGCTGGCAAAACAGGCGACGGCGACCCGCTGTTTCAGGCCGCCAATCACATCGCGCAGCCGGTCGCGTACCGCGCCCTCGGAACCGGCTTCACCGGCAACCATGGCATTGGTCGAGTCACCGATCATCGCCAGCACGTCCTCGTCGGCCAGGGCCTTCAGGCGCGCTTCGTCGAAGTCGTCGCCGACCAGGGGGTCGGGATCGAGCTTCCAATCGCCGGTGTGAAGAACCGACCCGGCATCGGTGCGGATCACCACCGCGTTGGGCTCGGGGATCGAATGCGTCAGGGTGATGAGTTCAATGTCGAAAGGCCCCACCGAGAACTTGCCCGATAGCGGCACCTCGGTCAGGGGCACTTCGTCGAGCAACCCGAACTCCGCCAGCTTGCGGCGCAGCAGCGCCGCGGTAAAACCGGTCGCATAGACCGGACAACGCAGCTTGGGCCAGATGTAGGGAACGGCACCAATATGGTCTTCATGGGCATGGGTCAGCACAAGGCCGGCCAGATCCTCGCGGCGTTCCTCAATGAAAGCCGGGTCCGGCATCAGAACATCGACCCCCGGCAGGCGCTCGTCCGCGAAGGTGATGCCCAGATCAACCATCAGCCAAGCCCCCTTGTGGCCGTAGAGATTGAGGTTCATACCGATCTCACCGGTGCCGCCAAGGGGCAGAAAGTAGAGCGCATCGGCCCCCAGGTCCGACCCGGTGTAGCTGCGTACCATCAAGTTATTCCTTAGTGTTGGCCGCGTGGATCAGGCAGAGCCCGCGCAGCGTAAGATCCTGGTCCACAGCTTCGATGACCGGTGTCGCTTCGGCGTAGATCGACGCCAGCCCGCCGGTCGCTATCACCTTCATCGGGCGGCCGTACTCCTCCCGGATGCGCGCCACCAAGCCTTCGATCAGGCCGACATAGCCCCAGTAGATCCCCGACTTCATCCCGGGCACGGTATCCTTGCCGATGACGTGCTCAGGCCGCTCGATCTTGACCCGCGGCAGCTGGGCGGCGGCACGGTAGAGCGCCTCGCTGGAATGCTGTGCCGAGGGGGCGATAACGCCGCCCTCATAGGCGCCGTCGGGCCCGACAATGTCAAAGGTCGTCGCAGTGCCGAAATCGATCGCGATCAACGGCCCGCCGTAACGTCGATGGGCGGCCAAAGCGTTCACCAACCGGTCGGCGCCGACATTTTCCGGCCGGTCCATCAGCACCGAGATACCCAGATCGACGCCGGGTTCGCCGATCAGCAGCGGTTTGACTCCGAAAAAGGACTCGCAAAGCGTGGTTAGCTGAAAGGTCGCCGCCGGCACCACATTGGCGATGATCGCCTGGGTCACATCAGCGGGCTTCAGGTCTTCCAGGGCCATCAACTGGGTCAGCCAGACCGCGTACTCGTCGGCGGTGCGCTTGGCGTCGCTGGAGGCGCGCCATTTGGCACGCATTGCCTCACCGTCAAAAATGGCGAAGACGACATTGGTGTTACCGGCATCAATGGTGAGAAGCATCGCTGACCGCCCTTCCCCTAAGTGCTATCGGGGAAGTAAACCTCCCCGGCGGCGATGCTGCGCGTGCTGCCGTCCGGCAGAGCCAACTGCAGGGCGCCCTGAGGGTCGAGCCCCTGAAAGCGGCCGCTCAGTGTCTCCTGCGGCAGGCGCACTTCAATGTCCTCCGAAAGGCCGTGAGCATGGTTCAGCCAAGCCTGCCGCCCCGGCGCGAAGCCGTCATCCAGCCAGCGATTGACCCAGGAAAGCATATGCCGGCTGAAGGCCTCCAGCAGATCGACGGCGCTCACGCTGGACGGGCAGCCCTCAAAGTGCAGAGAGGTCGCGGGAAAGCGGGATTCAGGCGGAAAAGAGGTCACGTTCGCGCCAACGCCGATCACCAGCCATTCCAGCCCGCCGTGACCATCACCCTTTGATTCCAATAGGATACCGGCGCCTTTGCGGGCATTGAAGAGGACGTCGTTCGGCCACTTATAGGTCACCTCGATCATCGGCGGAGCGACACTGCCGACCGCATCGCCCAAAGCCAGAGCGGTCAGGAAGCTCAGCTGGGCCGCCTCGGCCAAGGTACAATCCGGCCGGACGATGAGGGAGAGAAAGAGGTTGCCTTCGCCGCTATCCCAGGGCCGGCCCCGGCGGCCATAGGCCGCGCTCTGGCGCCGCGCCCAGATAAGGGTGCCGTCTTCGGCGCCCTCGGCAGCGCGGCGCTTGGCCTCACTGCTGGTGCTGTCGACTTCCTCAAGCTGCACCAGGCGATAGGCCGGGGGCAGCTTCGGCTGACGCCCCTTCACCGGTTCAGGGTTCATCCCTCAAACAACGACGCGGCCGCCAGGGCCGTCCCGTCGAGCAGCGGTCCCAGTACCAGGAACAACAGAAGGATCACCAGGGTGGAGCCGGTCAGGATCAGCGACATCTCGCGGCCGATTGGACGGTCGAAGGACTCCGTCGGCTCGTCGAAGTACATCAGCTTGATGATGCGCAGGTAGTAGAAGGCACCCACCACCGAAGCCAGAACACCGAACACGGCGAGGAAGTAGAGGCCCGCCTCAATGGCGGCCAGGAAGACATAGAGCTTACCGAAGAAGCCGGCCAGCGGTGGAATGCCGGCCATCGAGAACATGAAGGCGGCCAGGGCAAAGGCCATCAGCGGATTGGTCTTGCTGAGGCCCTTCAGGTCCTCGATCCCCTCGACCATCACATCCTTCTGACGCATGCAGAGAATGCAGGCGAAGGTGCCCAGGTTCATGACGAGGTAGATGGTCAGGTAGAGCAGGATGCCGCGCACCCCCTCTTCCGTTCCCGCCGCCAGACCGACCAGGGCATAGCCGATATGCCCGATCGAGCTGTAAGCCATCAGCCGCTTGATGTTGGTCTGGTAGATCGCCGCCAGGGCGCCCAGGACCATGGAGGCCAGGGAAATGAACCAGATGATCTGCTGCCACTGCGCCACCATGTCGCCGAAGGGCTCAATCATCACCCTGATGATCAGGGCCATGGCAGCAATCTTCGGTGCTGTCGCAAAGAACGCGGTTACCGGTGTCGGCGCGCCCTCATAAACGTCCGGCGTCCACATATGGAACGGTACGGCCGATATCTTGAAGGCCAGGCCCGCCGCGAGGAAGACGATGCCAACGATCAGGCCGATGGGCGCCTCTTCGCCGGCAGCGAGCTTCTGCGCCATCAGGCTTGCCAGACCCTCAAAGGACGTGGTGCCGGCAAAACCGTAGATCATCGACATGCCGTAGAGCAGCATCCCCGAAGACAGGGCGCCGAGGACGAAATATTTCAAGCCGGCTTCGCTGGAGCGCAGGTGATCGCGGCGAAAGGCCGCGACGACATAGAGCGAGAGGCTTTGCAGTTCCAGGCCCATATAGAGCGACAGCAAGTCGTTGGCCGAGATCATCAGCAACATGCCGAGAGTCGCAAAGAGGATCAGCACCGGGTATTCGAAGCGCGCCATGTCCTCGCGCTCGATGAAGCGGATCGACATGATCAAGGTCACCGCCGAACCGATCAGCGCCAGCAGCTTCATGAAATCGCCGAAAGCATCGGCAACGAAAAGCCCGCCCATTGCGATCTCGTTGCGGCCCATCATGCCGGCAATCATGACGAAGACCACCACGAAGCTGCCAACCGTCAACCAGAGCACCAGGCGCGTTCCGCTGTTGCCGCGAAAGACACCCAGCATCAGCAACAGCATGCCGGCGATCGCGAGAAAGATTTCCGGCAGCGCGGCGGTCAGGTTCATTTCAGACATCATCGCGCCTCTCCTAACGCAGCGGCCAGAGGCCGGCAAGCAACGGGCCTTCTGAGTTGGCCAGCGCCGTCTGATAGTTCTCCACCAGGCGTTCCACCGAAGGCGCCATCACATCGATGAACGAGGCGGGGTAAATGCCCATCCAGAGGACCAGCACGATAAGCGGCGCGAAGACTGCCTTCTCCCGCCAATCCATATCCAGGACCGCTTTCAGATCGTCCTTGGTGATCTTGCCGAAGATGATCCGGCGGTACAGGTAGAGCATATAGGCCGCGCCCAGAACCATGCCCGTAGCCGCCAAAAGAGCCACCCAGGTGTTCACCTGAAAGGCGCCGACAAGCACCAGGAATTCACCGACGAAGCCGCTGGTCCCGGGCAGGCCGACCGAGGCCAACATGAACAGCATGAACACCAGGGCATAGGCGGGCATGCGTTGGACCAGGCCGTCGTAGCGCGCAATCAGGCGGGTGTGCAGGCGATCATAGACCACGCCGACGCAGAGGAACAGAGCGGCGGAAACGATGCCATGGGACAGCATCTGGAAGATCGCCCCTTCGATACCCTGCTGGTTCGCCGCGAAGATGCCGATGGTCACGAAGCCCATATGGGCGACCGACGAATAGGCGATCAGCTTCTTCATATCCTCCTGGGCCAGGGCCACCAGCGAGGTGTAGATCACCGCGACGACCGAGAGCGAGAACACGAAAGGTGCGAAAAAGTCCGATGCCTCCGGCATCATCGGCAGCGAGAAGCGCAGGAAGCCGTAACCGCCCATCTTCAACAGCACGCCGGCCAGAATGACCGACCCGGCGGTGGGGGCCTCGACGTGGGCGTCCGGCAGCCAGGTGTGCACCGGCCACATGGGGATCTTCACCGCAAAGGACGCGAAGAAAGCGAGCCAGAGCCAGGTCTGCATGGCGGTAGAGAAATTGTGCGCCAGCAGCGTCGGGATATCGGTCGTGCCGGCATCGAAATACATGGCGAGGATCGCCAGCAGCATCAAAACCGAACCCAGAAGGGTGTAGAGAAAGAACTTGAAGGCCGCATAGACCCGCCGTCCGCCTCCCCAGATCCCGATGATCAGGAACATCGGGATGAGCACACCTTCGAAGAAGATGTAGAAGACCACGATATCCAAGGCGCAGAACATGCCGACCATCAAGGTTTCCAGAACCAGGAAGGCGACCATGTATTCCTTCACGCGGTTCTGGATCGCGTTCCAACTCGCCAGCACGCAGAGCGGCGTCAGCAAGGTCGACAGCAGCACGAACATCATGGAGATGCCGTCGACGCCCATGTGGTAGCTGATATTGAAGGCCGGGATCCAGTCGACCCGCTCGACAAACTGGAAGTCGGCGGAGCCACGGTCGAACTCGGTCCAGAGGAACAGCGACACCACGAAGGTGACGAAGGATGTCCAGAGCGCCATATAACGGGCGTTCTTGGCCACCACGGCCTCGTCGTCGTGACGCCCGATCAGCAAAATGATGAGAGCACCCGCCAGCGGCAGGAAAGTGATCGTCGAAAGAAGCGGCCAGCCCGTCGTCATCAGATGATCACCCCAGTTGGCTCAAGATGTACCAGGTGACCAGGAAGACGACCCCGATCAGCATGGCAAAGGCATAGTGATAGACATAGCCGCTCTGCAGCAGCGAGGCGCGGCGCGACAGGTTTTTGGTGGTCGCGGCGATGCCATCGGGGCCGAGCCCGTCGATGATCGCGCCGTCGCCGCCCTTCCAGAGGCCAAAGCCCAGCAGGCGCGCCGGCTGCACGAAGACCCGTTCGTAAAGCTCGTCGAAGTACCATTTGTTGAAGGAAAACAGGTAAAGCGGCCGTAGCGCTCCTGCCAGCTTTCCAGGCATATCCGGCGAAGCGATGTACATGTACCAGGCCAAACCGATGCCGAGGATACCGGCGACGAGCGGCGAAGCCTTCACCCAGAACGGCACGTGGTGCGCTGCTTCGACCGTGTTGTTCTCCGGCAGAACCTTGAGGGACTCGCCCCAGAAGGCCTCCATGCCGCTGCCGACGAAGAGGTAGTACATGGCACCGCCCGCGAAGAGCGCGCCCAGGGCCAGGAAGATCAGCGGCAAGAGC
Organism: Pelagibius litoralis; assembly: GCF_011683915.1. GTDB lineage: Bacteria > Pseudomonadota > Alphaproteobacteria > Kiloniellales > Kiloniellaceae > Pelagibius > Pelagibius litoralis. The sequence continues at coordinate 316,761 of NZ_JAAQPH010000001.1, read as the reverse complement.
ATAACCGGCGGCGACTCGTGGACATGCGACATGACCTCCTTGGGCGCCCGCGGCTTCCCATGGAAGGTCATGAACATCAGGCGGCAAGAGTAAAACGCCGTCATGGCGGCCGCAGACACGCCGACGATAAAGGCGAAGTTCCCATGGAACGAATGGTCGGCAAAGGCGGCTTCGATGACGATGTCCTTGGAGAAGAATCCGGAGAAGCCGATCACGGTTCCGGGGATGCCGATACCCAGGAGGGACAGGGTACCGATCCACATCAGAATGTAGGTCATGGGGATCAGCTTGTAGGTACCGCCCATCTTGCGCATGTCCTGTTCGTCTGACATGGCGTGAATGACAGAGCCGGCGCCAAGGAACAGAAGCGCCTTGAAGAAGGCATGGGTCATCAGGTGATAGATCGCCGCCGAATAAGCCGAGACGCCGATGGCGAAGAACATGTAGCCGAGCTGCGAGCAGGTCGAATAGGCGATGACTCGTTTGATATCGTTCTGCGTCAGGCCGACGCTGGCGGCGAAGAAGGCCGTCAGCGCACCGACGTAGGTCACCAGTTCCAGCGCCGTCGGCGCAAACTCGAACATCGGCGACAGGCGGGCCACCATGAACACCCCGGCAGTCACCATGGTCGCGGCATGGATCAGGGCGGAGACCGGCGTCGGCCCCTCCATGGCATCCGGCAGCCAGGTGTGCAGACCGAGCTGCGCCGACTTACCCATGGCGCCGATGAACAGCAGGATGCAGATGATGGTGAGCGCATGGCCTTCAATCCCGAAGGCCGTGAACTGCGCATCGGCCATTCCCGGCACTGCGGCGAAGACCTCGTCGAAACCGGCAGACCCGAACAGCACGAAGGCGCCGCAGATGCCGAGCGCGAAGCCGACATCGCCGACGCGGTTGACCAGGAAGGCCTTGATCGCAGCGGCGCAGGCAGAGGGCCGCTCATACCAGAAACCGATCAGCAGGTAGGACGCCAGGCCGACGCCTTCCCAGCCGAAGAACATCTGCAAGAAGTTGTCCGCCGTCACCAGCATCAGCATGAAGAAGGTGAAGAGGCTGAGATAGGCGAAGAAGCGCGGCTTGGCATTGTCATGCGACATGTAGCCGACGGAATAGATGTGCACCATGGAGGAAACCCAGGTGACCACCACCAGCATAACCGCGGTCAGGGTGTCGACCTTGAGGGCCCAGCTTACCTCGAAGCTGCCTGAGTCGATCCAAGTGAAAAGCTCCGTCGTGCGGGCGTTACCTTGAATCCCGACATCAAAGAACACAAAGCCGGACAGGATGGCGGAGAGAACCAGCAGGCCACAGGTCACCAGCATGGAAACCCGGTCGCCGATCAGGCGCCCGAAGAAGCCGGCAATGATCGCGCCGAGCAGCGGCAGCAGGACGATAAGTTGATCCATGGCCCCTGCCCTAACCCTTCATCATATTGATGTCTTCGACCTCGATAGACCCGCGGTTGCGGAAATAGACCACGAGGATGGCCAGGCCGATCGCCGCTTCCGCGGCGGCCACGGTCAAAACGAACATGGCGAAGATCTGTCCGACGAGGTCCTGCAGATGGGTCGAGAAGGCAACGAAGTTGATATTCACCGCCAGCAGCATCAACTCGATCGACATGAGAATGATGATGACGTTCTTGCGGTTCAGAAAGATGCCGAAGATCCCCAGAGTGAAGAGGATGGCGGCAACCGTCAGATAGTGGCCCAGTCCGATTTCAAGCATCTGTTTAGACCCCGCTTCCGGTGGAGACCTCTTTGACCTCCACCGCTTCGGCCCGCGTACGCGCCGTCTGTTCGGCAATCGACTGCCGCCGCACCCCGGCGCGCTGACGCAGCGTCAGCACGATGGCGCCGATCATCGCCACCAGCAAGATCAGCCCTGCGGCCTGGAACAGGTAGACATAGTCGGTGTAGAGCACGTTGCCGATGGCCCGGGTGTTGTGAAGTTCGCCCGCCGGCACGGCCGGCACCGCCGCCAGGCCTCCGGCTTCCGGCGAAACCACCCAGGCGCCGCCGATCAACACCAGCTCAACCAGCAGGATCAGGCCGATCATCGCGCCCAGAGGCAGATACTGCAGGAAGCCCTCGCGCATCTGGACGAAGTTGATGTCCAGCATCATCACGACAAAGAGGAACAGCACCGCCACCGCGCCGACGTAGACCACAACCAGGATCATGGCCAGGAACTCGGCGCCCATCAGAACAAAAAGGCCGGCGGCATTGAAGAAGGCCAAAATCAGGAACAGCACCGAATGAACCGGATTGCGCGAGGTGACAACCATCACGCCCGCGGCGACGGTGATCGAAGCAAAGAGATAAAAGGCCAAGCCTTGAAGAATCATCGCGTCCCCCCTTTCGCGATCATCTTGCTACCCAATATTCCGGCACTCATATTTGCGCGCACGGCACTTCCCCCAATCACTCGCTTGCTGCTGCCCCTGATCCGCGACTCAGCGGTAAGGTGCGTCCAATTCAAGGTTCTGGGCGATCTCGGTCTCCCAACGATCCCCATTATCCAACAGCTTTTCCTTGTTGTAATAAAGCTCCTCGCGGGTCTCGGCCGCGAATTCAAAATTCGGCCCTTCGACAATCGCATCCACCGGGCAGGCTTCCTGGCAGAAGCCGCAGTAGATGCATTTGGTCATGTCGATGTCGTAGCGCGTCGTGCGCCGGCTGCCGTCGGCGCGCGGTTCTGCCTCGATGGTGATGGCCTGCGCCGGACAGATCGCCTCACAGAGTTTGCAGGCAATACAGCGCTCTTCCCCGTTGGCATAGCGCCGCAACGCATGCTCGCCGCGGAAGCGCGGGCTCAGCGGGCCTTTTTCATAGGGATAGTTCAGTGTCACTTTCGGCTTAAAGAAGTAGCGCAGGGTCAGCGACATGCCGGACAGCAGTTCGCCGAGCAACAGGCTCTTCATGCCGCGCTCCATCATACCCATGTCTTATCTCCTGCCGTCATGAATTCGGCACCATGTCAAATGCGACCAGCACCCCGGCGGTCAGCACCACCCAGAAAAGCGAGAATGGCAAAAAGACCTTCCAGCCCAGCCGCATCAGTTGGTCATAGCGGTAACGCGGGAAAGTCGCCCGCACCCAGAGGAAGCAGAACAGCACCAGGGCGATCTTGGCGAACAGCCAGATCGGGCCCGGGATCCAGGTGAAGGGTGCGATATCAAACGGCGGCAGCCAGCCGCCAAGGAAGAGGATCGCGGTCATCGCACTCATCAGGATCATGTTGGCGTATTCGCCCAGGAAGAAGAGCGCGAAGGGCATCGACGAGTATTCGACGAAAAAGCCGGCCACCAGCTCCGACTCGCCTTCCGGCAGATCGAAGGGTGAGCGGTTGGTCTCCGCCAGGATCGAGATGAAGAAGATCACGAACATCGGCAGCATCGGCAGCCAGAACCAGCTGAAGATGCCGTAGCTGCCCTGTTGCGCCATCACGATGTCGCTGAGGTTCAGGGAACCGACCAGCAGCAGCACGGAGATGATGACGAAGCCCATGGAGACTTCGTAGGACACCATCTGCGCCGCCGAGCGCAGGGCCCCCAGGAAGGGATACTTCGAGTTGGAGGCCCAACCCGCCATGATCACCCCGTAGACGCCGAGCGAAGAGATGGCAAAGAGGTAGAGAATCCCGACGTTGATGTCGGCCAGCACCAGCGTGGCGTTAAAGGGGATCACCGCCCAGCCGATCATCGCCAGGACGAAGGTCAGCATCGGCGCCATTATGAAAACGATCTTATTGGCGCCCGCGGGCAGGATGGTTTCCTTGAACAGCAGCTTCACCGCATCGGCGATGGGCTGCAGCAGGCCGAAGGGGCCGACCACATTGGGACCTTTGCGCAGCTGCATGGCGCCGATGACCTTGCGCTCCGCATAGGTCAGATAGGCGACGGCCAGCAGCAGCGGGATGAGGATCGCAAAGATCTTGACGAACGGGAACGCCACCTGCCCGTAGGGATTGTTGTAGAAGAAATCGGAAAAGAAGTTGATCACGTCAGCCATCGGTGCCAGTCGCCCCCCGCTTGGCGCCCAAACCGAAAGCCTCAGTACACTGGGCCATGGTTTCGGAGGCGCGACTGATCGGATCGGTCATGTAGAAGTTGCCGACCGGCGAGACAAAGGGGGCCGCCGTCATGGCGCCCTCCTTGCCGAAGTCCGCCCAGGGCGCCGGCTCGACCTGGTCGACAGCGGCAAACACCGGATTGGCTTCGATCAGGCGTTGGCGCAGCTCGCCGAGATTGTCGTAGGGTAGGCGCTTGCCCAGGGCCTCGGACAGGGCCCGGAGAATGGTCCAATCCTCACGCGCCTCGCCCGGTGGAAAACTGGCCAGGCGGGCCAGTTGAACCCGCCCCTCGGTATTCACATAAGTCGCATTCTTCTCCGGATAAGCCGCCCCCGGCAGGATCACGTCAGCACGATGCGCCCCGGCATCGCCGTGATGGCCCTGGTAGATGACGAAGGGCCCCTGGCCCGGCTGCCCCAGGCGGCTCATATCGAACTCGTCCGCGCCAAGCAGGAAGACCGCTTCGATCGCCCCCTCTTCGGCGCCCTGCAGAATGCCTTCGACGTCGCGTCCGCCGGCACCCGGCACAAAACCGAGATCCAGACCGGCGACGCGGCTTGCCGCCGTGTGCAGGACATTGAAGCCGTTCCAGTCGCCGGCGACCATGCCGAAACGCTCGGCGACCTTGCGGGCCGCAGCCAGTACGGCGGCGCCGTCGGCACGGGCCAACGCCCCCATGCCGAGGATCAGCATCGGCCGCTCGGCCTTTTCCAGAACCTCGGCGAAGGCCCCCCGGCCCTCGGCAATCTCGGTGAGGCTCTCCGGCCCGGCGCCGAGATAGTCGTAAGGGTAGGTCAGGTCCACCTGCTGGCCGATCAGCCCGACCGCAAAACCGCCCATCAGGGCCCGTTTGCGCAGGCGGGCATTCACCAGGGCACCTTCCCAGCGCGGATTGGTGCCGATCAGCAGCACCGCATCGGCCTGTTCGATGCCGGCGATGGTGCTGTTGAAAAGGTATCCGGCGCGGCTGGAAGCATCGATCCTGGCACCATCCTGACGGCAATCCAGATTCTCCGAGCCGAGACCCGTCATCAGGTCCTTCAGCGCCATCATCGATTCGGCGTCGCAGAGATCGCCGGCGATAGCCGCCATCCGGTCGCCGCCAAGCCCTTGAAAACGTGCGGCAATCGCCTTGAAGGCCTCGGCCCAGGAAACCGCTTCGAGCCGGCCTTCGGTGTTGCGCAGATAGGGCTGGTCCAGCCGTTGGCGTGCCAAGCCGTCGCAGGCATGCCGCGTCTTGTCGGAGATCCACTCCTCATTGATGTCTTCGTGGAGACGCGGCAGCACACGCATGACCTCACGGCCGCGGGTATCGATGCGCACGTTGGAGCCGACGGCATCCATGACATCGATCGAGTCCGTCTTGCGCAGCTCCCAGGGCCGGGCCATAAAGGCATAGGGCTTGGAGGTCAGGGCGCCCACCGGGCAGACATCGACCATGTTGCCCGACAGCTCCGAGCCGACCGCCTGTTCAAGCGTTGTGATCTCCGCGTGCTCGCCGCGGTTTACCAGCCCGATCTCTTCGACGCCCGCGATCTCGGTCGCAAAGCGCACACAGCGGGTGCACTGGATGCAACGGGTCATGATCGTCTTGATCAGCGGCCCCATGTACTTCTCGGTGACCGCGCGCTTGTTTTCCTGATAGCGGCTGCGGTCGAAGCCATAGGCCATGGCCTGATCCTGAAGATCGCACTCACCGCCCTGATCGCAGATCGGACAATCCAGCGGATGATTGATCAGCAGGAATTCCATTACGCCCTGGCGGGCCTTGGTGACCTTTTCCGTGTCGGTCTTGATGACCATGCCCTCACCCACCGGCATGGCGCAGGAAGCGATCGGCTTGGGCGCCCGTTCCATCTCCACCAGGCACATGCGGCAGTTGCCGGCCACCGACAGGCGGTCGTGATAGCAGAAACGCGGAATCTCGACACCGGCCAGTTCACAGGCCTGCAGCACGGTCATACCGTCCGCAACCTCGATTTCCTTACCGTCGATCGTCAGCTTCGGCATCGTTTTCCCCCTACTCCGCCGCCGCCTGGGTCTTCTTGTAGTCCAGAATGCGCCGCTCGACCTCAGGCCTGAAGTGGCGCAGCAGGCCCTGGACCGGCCAGGCTGCCGCATCACCGAGCGCGCATATCGTGTGCCCCTCAACCTGATAGGTCACATCCAGGAGGGTATCAATCTCTTCCATCTCCGCATCGCCGCGAACCAGCCGTGTCATCACACGATACATCCAGCCGGTACCCTCGCGGCAAGGCGTACACTGGCCGCAGCTCTCATGCATGTAAAAGTGCGACAGCCGTGCAATGGCATCGACGATATCGGTCGATTTGTTCATCACGATGACCGCAGCGGTCCCAAGGCCCGATTGCGCCTCACGCAACGAATCGAAATCCATCAAGATGGTGTTGCAGGTCGGCGCCGGCAGGCAGGGCACGGATGAACCACCGGGAATAACCGCAAGCAGATTATCCCAGCCGCCAATGACGCCGCCGGCATGCTTCTCGATAAGCTCCTTAAGAGGAATGCCCATCTCCTCTTCCACGTTCAGCGGCTTGTTCACATGCCCGGAAACGCTGAAGATCTTCGTGCCCGTATTGTTCGGCCGGCCGAGCGCGGTCCACCACTCAGCGCCGCGCCGCAGGATCTCCGGCGTTACAGCGATGGTCTCAACATTGTTGATGGTGGTCGGGCAGCCGTAGAGCCCCACGGCCGCAGGAAAAGGCGGCTTCAGGCGGGGCTGGCCCTTCTTACCCTCAAGGCTTTCCAGCAGCGCAGTCTCTTCGCCGCAGATATAGGCGCCGGCACCGCGGTGCAGATAAATGTCGTAGTCGTAGCCGCTGCCCGAGGCGTTCTTGCCGATCAGGCCGGCCTCATAGGCCTCGTCGATGGCCTTTTGCACCTGGGAGCCTTCATGAAAGTACTCGCCGCGGATATAGATGTAGCAGGCTCCGGCACCCATCGCGAAGCCGGCGACCAGGCAGCCTTCCAGAAGGCGGTGGGGGTCGTTGCGCAGGATCTCCCGGTCCTTGCAGGAACCCGGCTCGGATTCATCGGCGTTCACCACCAGGTAGGATGGGCGCTCGCTGGTCTCCTTGGGCATGAAGGACCATTTCAGGCCGGTCGGGAACCCCGCGCCGCCGCGCCCGCGCAGGCCCGATTCCTTGACCGTCTCGACGATCTGCTCGCGGCCCCGCGCCAGCAGGGACTTGGTGTCGTCCCAGATCCCGCGCCGCCGTGCGCCGGCCAGGCTCCAGTCATCCTGGCCGTAGAGATTGGTGAAGATGCGGTCTTTGTCCTGCAGCATCAGTCGCCCTCCCCCGGCGCCGCGCCCGCGCCGCCCGCATCCGTCACGTTCAACAACGTCTGCGGGCCGCCTTCGGGTGCCGAAGACAGCCGGCCGGTCTGCGAGCCCACGGGGACCTCAGCGCCGGCGCGCAGTTCATCGATCATTTCCGCGATCCTCTCCGGGGTCAGATCCTCATAGTAGTCGTCGTTGATCTGAACCATCGGCGCATTGGCACAGGCGCCGAGGCATTCCACCTCGATCACACTGAAGAGACCATCGTCGCTGACCTCGCGCAGACCGACACCCAGCTTCTTCTTGCAGGCTTCGGTAATACCGTCGGAACCGCGCAGCCAACACGGCGTGGTACGGCAGACCTGAATGAAGTACTTGCCCACCGGTTTGGTGTTGAACATCGAATAGAAGCTCGCCACCTCATGGGCCCGAATGGGCGCGACATCCAGATAGTTGGCGACATACTCGATGGCCGGAACCGAAAGCCAACCGCCGTTCTGGCGCTGGGCCAGATCGAGCAGCGCAATCATCGCACTGGACTGACGGCCTTCGGGATAGCGGGCCGTGAGCGTCTGGGCACGCTGCAGGTTCTCCTCGGTGAAGGCAAAATCGCCGCTTTGCCCCTTCGGAAAGCTGGTGGTCTTCATCGGTCGACCTCGCCAAAGACAATATCCATGGACCCGAGGATCGCCACACTATCGGCGAGCATATGGCCCTTGCACATGTAATCCATCGCCGCCAGATGCGAGAACCCGGGCGCGCGGATCTTGCAGCGGTAGGGACGGTTGCTGCCGTCCGCCACCAGATAGACGCCAAACTCGCCCTTCGGTGCTTCGACTGCCGTATAGGTATCTCCCGGCGGCACGTGATAGCCCTCGGTATAGAGCTTGAAGTGATGGATCAGCGCTTCCATCGAGCGCTTCATCTCGTCGCGCTTGGGCGGCGTGATCTTCTGATCGGATACCTGAACCGGGCCCGTCGGCATCTTTTCAATGCACTGCTGCATGATCTTCAGGCTCTGGCGCATCTCTTCCATGCGGCAGAGATAGCGGTCGAAGCAGTCGCCGTTCTTGCCGACCGGGATGTCGAAATCCAAATCCGCGTAGCAGTCATAGGGCTGCGATTTGCGCAGGTCCCAGGGGACGCCGGAACCGCGCATCATCACCCCGGAGAACCCCCAGTCTTCGGCCTCTGCACGGCTGATGACGCCGATATCCGCGGTGCGTTGGCGGAAGATCCGGTTATCTGTCAGAAGACCTTCGATATCGTCGATCACCTGGGGGAAGGTTTCACAGAAGGTGGCGATATCCTCCAGCAGGCCGGCCGGCAGATCCTGATGCACCCCGCCGGGACGGAAATAAGCCGCATGCAGGCGCGCGCCGCAGGCACGCTCATAGAACTCCATCAGCTTCTCGCGCTCCTCGAAACCCCAGAGGATCGGCGTCATCGCCCCCACATCGATGGCGAAGGTGGTGATGTTCAGAAGATGGTTCAGGATGCGGCCGATCTCGCAATAGAGCACGCGGATGTACTGCCCACGCAGCGGCACCTCAATGCCCAGCAGCCGCTCCACCGCCAGAGCGAAGGCATGCTCCTGGTTCATCGGCGCCACATAGTCCAGGCGATCGAAATAGGGAACCGCCTGCAGGTAGGTTTTGTATTCGATCAGCTTTTCGGTGCCCCGGTGCAGAAGGCCGATGTGCGGGTCCGCCCGCTCGATGATCTCGCCGTCCATCTCCAGCACCAGCCGCAAAACGCCATGCGCGGCGGGGTGTTGCGGCCCGAAGTTGAGGGTCAGCGGCTTGATCTGTACTTCGGCCATCAGGCGCCTCCCTCTTCGTTCTTCTCCGCCTCGGCTTTCTCGTCGCCGGGCATCCGCAGCATTCCCTCCCAGGGGCTGAGGAAGTCGAAGTGACGAAACTCCTGCGGCAATTTCACCGGCTCATAGACCACCCGCTTTTGCTCCTGGTCGTAGCGCACTTCCTTGAAACCGGTCAGGGGGAAGTCCTTGCGCAGCGGATGCCCCTCAAAACCGTAATCGGTCAGGATGCGGCGCAGGTCGGGGTGCCCGGAAAAGAAAACGCCGAACATGTCCCAGGCTTCGCGCTCCAGCCAGATAGCCGAAGAGAACACGCCGGCAGCCGAGTCCACCGGGTTGCGCTCATCCGTGGTCAGCTTCACACGAATGCGCTGATTCAGCTTCAGGGAAAGCAGGTTGTAGACCAGTTCCAGGCGTTCCGGCTGCTCCGGCCGATCGACCGCCGTCATGTCCACAAGCTGTTTGAACTGGCAGTTCTGATCGTCCCGCAGCACCGTGAGTACTTTCAGGAGGGCGGATCGCTTGATCAGCAGATTGAGTTGACCGTAGGCGATTTCCTGGGCCAGCAGATCCTGGTTCAGGGCCGTGGAGAGATAGTCGCCAAGGTCTTGCAGCGCTTCGGTCATCGAACTTCCGCCTATCCTCGTAGCTTTGCGCCAAGCAATCAGCGGGCGATCGCCGCGCCGCGCTTTATCTTCTTTTGAAGCTGAATGATTCCATAGAGCAGGGCCTCAGCCGTCGGTGGGCAGCCGGGAACGTAGATGTCCACCGGTACGATGCGGTCGCAGCCGCGCACGACCGAGTAGGAATAGTGATAATAACCGCCGCCGTTCGCGCAGGACCCCATGGAGATCACCCAGCGCGGCTCCGGCATCTGGTCGTAGACCTTGCGCAAAGCCGGCGCCATCTTGTTGGTCAGCGTGCCCGCAACGATCATCACGTCCGACTGGCGCGGGCTGGGCCGGAACACCATGCCGAAACGGTCGAGGTCATAACGGCTGCAGGCGGTATGCATCATCTCCACCGCGCAGCAGGCCAACCCGAAGGACATCGGCCAGAGCGAGCCGGTTTGGGCCCAGGCGGCCAGCTTGTCCATCTGGGCGATGACAAAGCCCTTGTCCGAGATTTCGGTCGCCACACGGCTGATCACCGCATCCTGGGCAGCACCAGGGGTCAGAGGGGCGTTGGATAGATCTGAAGCGGCAGGCTGGTTCAAACGCTCTACTCCCATTCCAAGGCCCCCTTCTTCCACTCATAGATGAACCCGACCGTCAGGATCCCCAGGAAGATCACCATGGACCAGAACCCGAAAAGCCCGATATCGCCCAGGGACACAGCCCAGGGGAAAAGGAAGGCCACTTCGAGGTCGAAAATGATGAAAAGAATGGCGACGAGATAGAAGCGCACGTCAAAGCGGCTTCTTGCGTCGTCGAAAGCCTCGAATCCGCACTCATAGGCGGAAACTTTTTCGGAGTCGGGTCGTTGACGCGCCACGATGTAGGAGGCCACCACAATGACCACAGACAGACCGATCGCAATCCCCAGGAAAATAAGGATAGGCAGGTACTCGGCCAACAAGGCATTCATGTGTCACTCTCCTGCCCGCCATTTGCGGCGTGTCGTTTCCGCTGGTTCCCAAGCAGCGCCGCTGCACAGCGAGCCAACGAGCGTTTACTGCCGCAAGGGATGCTGCAATGCAAGGTCATTCGTCCGGCGCAGCCCCTAGCGCTTTCACTTAATTGAAATATAGGGCGGAAGGGATTCGCGGGAAAGCGGCAATCCCCAAACAAACGACACGACGCGTCCTTCTGTCGCGCGACGACACCATTACCGTCGCGACAGAACCTAGCAGCAAAATGTTAACAGGAATTAACCAGGAAATGGCGGGAGTGACGGGACTCGAACCCGCGGCCTCCGGCGTGACAGGCCGGCGCTCTAACCAACTGAGCTACACCCCCGTAGCTGGGACGCGGTGATGTACTCCACCGCCCCCTGGGTGTCAAGCAGTGCCAAGCACTACAGGACCGATTTTCCGAGGTTTTCTCCCAAACGCCACCGTATCCGTCTGGATACCGGTCACCGGGAGACCTGATGCAGACTCTGCCACAGGAGATCTTAATGCAAAGCCAAAATGACAGCGGGGGCCTCACGGCACCTGAATCGCCGGGCCGGCAGTCTCACCCGGTGAATCATCGGACGACGCGGAGAAAGGAAATGGTGGGCGGTGACGGGATCGAACCGCCGACATTCGCGGTGTAAACGCGACGCTCTGCCAGCTGAGCTAACCGCCCAAAAGGTTTCCACAGCAGCGCTGCGGGCAACCAAACCGATGATCCACAATGATCGCCGGGAACTTAGACCCTCCGCCCTCACACAAAGCTGCAAGGTCACAACAGAAGCCCAAAATAGCACCGGCCGCCTCCGATGCAAGCGGGGCGGCCGGCTGCTTCTACGCAGTGTGCGCGGAAACTTAGTTCACAGCGTCTTTCAGACCCTTGCCGGCCTTGAACTTCGGCTGCATGGACGCCTTGATCTGAATCGGCTCACCCGTGCGCGGGTTACGGCCTTGGGATGCGGCGCGCTTGGTCACTGTGAATGTGCCAAAGCCCACGAGGCGAACCTCGCCACCCGACTTCAGAGACTCGGTGATTGCATCAAAGACACCGTCGACCGACTTCGTTGCATCAGCCTTCGACAAACCAGTTTTGTCGGCGACAACTGCTACCAGATCATTCTTGTTCACGTTGAACCCCCCTTCTAACAGTAGGGAATAAGATGTGCAGAGAGATAAAGAAAACCACTCCGAGGAGGTGCGAAGTGTAAATCGCAGAATCGCGCGGCGTCAACGTGAGAAGCGCAGAAATGCAGGGGTTTTAGCTTCTTTTGAGCTAAACACCCCTCACAAATCGATTAGCGAATCGAAGATTCCCGATTCGCGCTCAATGTGTCACCAATCCTGAGCGACCCGCTTCGCCTTTTGGCGTCCGAGTCGCGGCGACCTCTTCATCCGATTCGTTCCACTCAATCGGCGTCAGCTTTTCCACCAAAGCGCGTTCAAGCACCTCGTCCACGGTCGCCGTCGGAACGATCTCCATTCCCCGCTTCACGTTGTCCGGAATGTCGGCCAGGTCCTTTTCGTTCTCCTTGGGAATGAGAACGACCTTTATGTTGGCGCGCAGGGCTGCAAGCAGCTTCTCCTTCAATCCGCCGATTGGCAGAACGCGCCCCCTCAGAGTCACCTCGCCGGTCATTGCGACATCGCGGCGCACCGCATTGCCGGTCAGCACCGAAACAATGGCCGTGACCATGGCGACACCCGCTGACGGACCGTCCTTCGGCGTTGCCCCTTCCGGTACATGGACATGGATGTCCTTGCGCTCGAACAAAGTCGGCTTGATGCCGTAATCGACCGCGCGGCTCTTCACGTAGGACTCAGCCGCCTGGATCGATTCCTTCATTACCTCGCCCAGCTTGCCGGTCGACGTAACCTTGCCTTTGCCCGGCAGGGTCACAGCCTCAATCGACAACATTTCGCCGCCGACCTCGGTCCAGGCCAGGCCGGTCGATACGCCGACGAGATCTTCCAATTCCGCCTCGCCATGGCGGAAGCGCGGCACACCTGCGTATTTTTCCAGGTTCCGACGGGTCAGCGACACCGTCTTGGCCTTGCCCATGGCGATCTCCTTGACCGCCTTGCGGACCAGGCCTGCGAGCTCGCGCTCCAGGTTACGAACGCCGGCCTCGCGGGTGTAGTGGCGAACGAGGTCGCGCAGAGCCTGCTCGGAAATCGACCACTCTTCGTCCTTAACACCGTGATCCTTCTTCTGCTTGGGAATCAGGTAGCGCAAGGCAATCTGTACTTTCTCATCCTCGGTGTAACCGGGAATGCGAATCACCTCCATGCGATCGAGCAGCGGCCCGGGCATACGCAGGGTATTGGCCGTGGTCACGAACATCACATCGGAAAGATCGTAATCGACCTCAAGATAGTGGTCGTTGAACGAACTGTTCTGTTCCGGGTCAAGGACCTCAAGCAGCGCCGAAGAGGGGTCGCCGCGCCAGTCGGCACCCAGCTTGTCGACCTCGTCCAAAAGGAACAGCGGATTCGAGGACTTCGCCTTCTTCATGCTCTGGATGACCTTACCCGGCATCGAGCCGATATAGGTCCGGCGATGGCCGCGCACTTCCGCTTCATCCCGCACGCCGCCAAGGCTCATGCGCACGAAGTTGCGTCCGGTCGCCTTGGCGATCGACTTGCCGAGCGAGGTTTTGCCGACACCCGGCGGGCCGACCAGGCAAAGGATCGGGCCCTTCACTTTCCTCATGCGCTGCTGAACGGCGAGATATTCCAGGATCCGCTCTTTGACCTTTTCCAGGCCATAGTGGTCGGCGTCCAGAATCTCCTGGGCGTTGTTGATGTCGCGCTTAACCTTCGTCCGCTTCTTCCAGGGAATCGAGAGAATCCAGTCGAGGTAGTTGCGCACCACCGTTGCCTCGGCCGACATCGGGCTCATGGAGCGTAGCTTCTTCAGCTCCCCCATCGCCTTTTCGCTGGCTTCCTTCGTCAGCTTCGTCGCCTTGATGCGCTCTTCCAGCTCGGCCAACTCGTCGCGGCCGTCTTCGCCCTCGCCAAGCTCCTTCTGGATCGCCTTCAGCTGCTCGTTCAGATAATACTCGCGCTGGGTCTTCTCCATCTGGCGCTTCACACGGTTGCGAATACGCTTCTCGACCTGAAGCACGCCGATCTCGCCTTCCATGAAGGCATAGACTTTTTCCAGGCGGTCGCTGACCGTCTCGCTTTCCAGCAGCTCCTGCTTTTCAGGAATCTTCAGGGCCAGATGCGACGCCACGGTATCAGCCAGCTTGCTGAAGTCGTCGATCTGGTTGATTGAAACCAACACTTCCGGCGGAATCTTCTTGTTCAGCTTGATGTATTGCTCGAACTGGGAAACCACCGTCCGCGCGAGCGCATCGAGTTCCCGCTCGTCGCCGTCGTCGTCCTGGACCACCTCGGCATAAGCCTGGAAGAAGTCGTCGGTATCGGCGTACTTGGTAATCCGCGCCCGCTGACCACCTTCGACCAGCACTTTCACGGTGCCGTCCGGCAGCTTCAGAAGCTGCAGCACCGTGCCGATGGTGCCGACGGAATAGATATCGGGCGGCGTGGGGTCGTCCTGCGCTGCGTTCTTCTGGGTGACGAGCAGGATCTGCTTGTCATCCTTCATCACATCTTCAAGCGCGCGCACGGATTTGTCGCGACCGACGAAGAGCGGCACGATCATGTGCGGAAAGACCACGATGTCCCGCAAAGGCAGGACGGGGAAGAGATTGCCGCGGGCGAGTTCTAACATAGTACCTCGTATGAAATTAGAGGCCGGCGGGCAGAATGCCGGCGAACAACGACTGAGGTGCGAGTCTACGGCACTTCGATTTAGAAATTGTAGATTCTCGCCGAGACTTCAAGGCCCTGCAATAATCCAGCAAAAACAATCGCCTAAGCGCTTGTCCCCAGATCTTCACGGCGATCGGTATAGATGTACAGCGGCTTTGCGCGTCCGTCGACAACCTCACGATTGATGACAATCTCCTCAACACCCTCAAGACCAGGCAGGTCGTACATGGGGTCGAGAAGGATGCTTTCCATGATGGAGCGGAGACCACGGGCACCCGTTTTACGGATAATTGCCTTCTTGGCAATCGCGCTTAAGGCGTCATCGGTGAAATCGACCCGGACGTCTTCCATCTCGAAAAGACGCTCGTATTGCTTCACCAAAGCGTTTTTCGGCTGGGTCAGGATCTCGACAAGAGCGCCCTCGTCCAGGTCCTCGAGGGTGGCAACCACCGGAAGGCGCCCGACAAACTCAGGGATCAGGCCGAACTTCAGAAGATCTTCCGGCTCAACCTCCTTCAGCACTTCACCGGTAGAGCGATCGTCGGGGCCGCGCACGTCGGCTCCGAATCCGATCGACGTTCCCTTACCGCGGCCGGCGATAAGTTTGTCGAGGCCGGCAAAGGCGCCACCGCAGATGAAGAGAATATTGGTGGTATCGACCTGGAGGAATTCCTGCTGCGGATGCTTACGGCCACCCTGCGGCGGCACCGAAGCAACCGTGCCTTCCATGATCTTCAGCAGAGCCTGCTGCACGCCCTCACCCGACACATCGCGGGTAATGGAGGGGTTGTCAGACTTGCGGCTGATCTTGTCCACCTCATCGATGTAGACAATGCCGCGCTGCGCCCGTTCCACGTTGTAGTCGGCCGACTGCAGCAGCTTCAAAATGATGTTTTCGACGTCCTCACCGACATAGCCGGCTTCGGTCAGCGTCGTCGCATCGGCCATAGTGAAGGGCACATCAAGGATGCGCGCCAGGGTCTGCGCGAGAAGCGTCTTGCCGCAGCCGGTCGGACCGACGAGCAGAATGTTGGACTTCGCCAACTCCACGTCAGCCGACTTGGCACTGTGGGCCAGTCGCTTGTAGTGATTGTGAACCGCGACGGAGAGGACCCGCTTGGCATGCCCCTGCCCGATGACGTAGTCGTCCAGCACCGTGCAGATATCCTGCGGTGTCGGCACACCGTCGCGCGACTTCACCAGCGTCGTTTTATGCTCTTCACGGATAATATCCATGCAGAGCTCGACGCATTCATCACAGATGAACACCGTCGGACCGGCGATGAGTTTACGCACCTCGTGCTGGCTCTTGCCGCAGAAGGAGCAGTAAAGGGTATTCTTGGAATCGCTACCGCTTGACTTGGTCATACCGCTTTTTCTAGGGGTTTGTTCCTCACCTTGCCATGTTAGTCAAACGGCCCGTACCCACACAACGACAAAAACCAAAGCATTCGAGGTTACATCGGGTTCGGCATTCCGCCTGTTCAGCAACACAGCAATTTGAGCCTAATTGTCAGGACTCAATAATCCCTTAATACAAAGGCACCAGCACTGGCATCGAGCACAATCTAAGCTTGCAGTTGATCTAACAACCACTCGGCACAGCCACCGGTCGCCGCGGCCATGCGGACACAGCCCCGGCGACCGGGGATACGCTAGCCTTCTTTGCCCGAACCGTCGGTGTCGGCGCTGGGCCGCCGGCTTACCACTTCATCGATCAGGCCGAAATTTTTGGCCTCGTCCGGCGACATGAAGTTGTCGCGCTCCATGGCACCCTCGATGGTCTCCAGGTCCTGCCCGCAGTGCTGAACGTAAATCTCGTTCAGACGATGGCGCGTGCGCAGGATGTCCTCCGCATGGATCTGGATATCGGTCACCTGCCCCTGGTATCCACCGGAAGGCTGGTGGATCATGATTTTCGAGTTGGGCAGGGAAAAGCGCTTACCGGTGGCGCCGGCCATCAGCAAGAGAGACCCGGCAGAAGCCGCCTGGCCGATACACACGGTCTGCACGTCCGGGCGGACGTATTGCATTGTGTCGTACATGGCCAAACCCGAGGTCACAACGCCGCCCGGCGAGTTGATATAGAAGAAGATATCCTGGGTCGGATTCTCGGATTCGAGATAGAGCAGCTGCGCGCAGATCAGGCTCGCAACGGCATCGTGCACCGGGCCCGTCAAAAAGATAATGCGCTCCTTCAACAGGCGCGAATAAATGTCGTAGGCGCGTTCACCGCGGCTGGTCTGTTCGACCACCATGGGCACCAAATTGTTCATCACCGTTTCATGGTGATTCAGGACCGGATCAGACAGGTAGCTCATAGACCTTCCTCTATTACGATGGCGCCTTTGATAAAGACAAAGAAACATCTAGGCGTTGCGGGCACACACCACAAGCTCCGTGCAGTGCCCTGCCTGCGCAAGCCCAACTCAGACTACTCTTCGTCGCCCGCGGCTTTCGCCCCGGCATCTTCGGCTGCTTCCGTTTTCTTGGTCTTGGCCGTCCCTTTGGCTGCCGACTTTTTCGCCGGCTTTTTGGCCGCTTTCTTGGGCTTTTCAGCCTCAGCGGCGTCTTTCTCTTCTTCCTCGCGCAGCTGCTCTGGCGAAACCTCGCGCTCCGACACCTCGGCAAGGTCGATGATGTAGTCGATCACCTTATCCTCAAACAGAGGCGCGCGAAGCTGGGCCAGGGCCTCCGGATTCGACTTGTAGAACTCCAGCACCTGCTGCTCCTGGCCCGGATAGCGCTGGGCCTCCTGGAACAGAGCCTGGTTGACTTCTTCCTGCGCGACTTCGATCTGATTGATGCGGCCGACCTCGGAGAGCAGAAGACCGAGGCGCACGCGGCGCTCGGCGATCTCCCGATACTCCGTCTTGACCTCTTCGTCGTCCTTGCCCTCGTCGTCCGGATCGACGTTGCCCTTCTCGCGGTCCGCCTCGACCTGCTTCCAGATGGCCTCGAACTCCAGATCGACCATGCTGTCAGGCACGCCGAAATCGTGGGCATCGGCCAGCTTGTCCAGGATCACGCGCTTCATACGCATCCGCGACAGACCATCGTAGTCCGCACCCAGGCGCTCTTTGACCTTCTCGCGCAGGTCTTCAAGGCTCTCCGCGCCCATCGACTTGGCCAGCTCGTCATCAAGCACGGCGGGAACAGCCTCGTGGATCTCCTTGATGGTGCACTGAAAAACCGCCGGCTGACCGGCCAGCTTCTCGTTGCCGTAAGCTTCCGGGAAGGTCACCTGCACCTCACGCGATTCGCCCGCGTCGACGCCGATCAGCTGCTCTTCGAAGCCCTCAATGAAGCTGTTGGAGCCCAATTCCAGGTGATGATCCTCCGCGGCCATGCCCGGCAGCGCCTCGCCGTGAACCGTGCCCGCGAAGTCCATGACCAGAATGTCGCCGGACTCCGCTTTACGCGGTTTCTCAAGCGGCTTGGATTCTTTGCGGGATGACGCCAGACGCTCCAACGCACCGGCAACGTCTTCCTCCGGCACGGCGATCTTCAGGCGTTCCAGCCCGATCTTGGAAAAGTCCATCGGCTCGATCTCCGGCAGCAGCTCGATGGCCATGCTGTATTCGAGATCCTTGCCGTCGTCGAAGGAGACGATTTCGATCTTCGGCTGCACCGCGGGGCGCAAGCCGCGCTCGTTCAACGCCTGCGCCGAAGAGTCGGTCACAGCGCGTTCGAGCACCTCGCCCATCACCGAAGGGCCGTAACGCTGCTTGAGCAGCTTGATCGGCGCCTTGCCGGGGCGGAAACCCGGGATTTTAACCTTGGTGCTGATCTCCCGAAGCCGGGCCTCAACCTTCTCACCGATCTCCTTGGCCCCGATGACCACCTTGAAATCGCGCTTCAAGCCTTCGCTGTTTACTTCTGTGACCTGCATGTTCGGCTGGGCCTTTCAAAGCCTTGTTTACGGTGATGATACAAGAGGAACCTGACTGCCAGGCAAGGTACTGTTCTCGCCGCAGAGCGCTGGTGCGGGCGGAGGGACTCGAACCCCCACGGATCACTCCACTGGTACCTAAAACCAGCGCGTCTACCAGTTCCGCCACGCCCGCGCTCTCCGCGGATGGCCGATGTATATCATCGCAGCCGGTCGCGCAATAGCAAGCGAGCCCGCAAGGGCCCAGAAATCAGCGGATTATTGAGGGAAACTCGAGGACGTCCGGAGATCCTGCCCGCCGGCAGGCCCGCGAATGCGACGTTTCGGCCGGCTGGAAGCCGGCTGAAAGGCAATCAGGAGCCGACCGGCTCGCAGAAATGCTCGATAAAGGTCTTCATACCCAGCACCCGGGAACCATCCTCAAAAGGGCGGTGGCCCGGCTGGTCGATACGCAGGTCGTAGCGCACGTGCGGCATGCCGAGGATGTCGCAGAGGCCGACAATCGTAGCCGTCTCGCAGCGGCCCTTACCGTCATCATGACGGAAAACGCGGCCCGCCTTCACACTCGCCGGATCAATGCCGCGCTTGGAAAACAGGCTGCGCCTTTCGCCGCCGCCAAGGGCACCGGACAGCTGCCGCCAGAGGCTGGTCGGCCGTGCGTTTGTTGAGGTCTTTTCCTGGCGCGTTGTAAGCATGAGACTGACTTTAGGGGCAAAACTTTGACGTAGGATTAATGTCAACCTGACAAAGCTTCGGCCCGCTTCCTTCCGTTAATACGAATTGGCGGCACTGTTTGTCCGGGCGCGTCTCTGCGGGCGCAAAAGGCCTGGCTGCGCGGCCCGTGACGCCGGAACGGCCGTCGCTTGGCAGAGCTTAAGCGTCGTGCTTATCGGCAATCGGCAGATCGGCGATCGACTCGCGAAAACGTTCGACAAAGGTCTGCAGACCCAGCGTGCGCCGCTCCTCATACTTGGCCAGACGGGCCCGTTCGACGGACACCTCGTAGGTCACATGAGGAATGCCCAGGGCGTCACTGCCGACGTCGATCACCTTCGCCGTCTCAACAATGTTGCCTTCGTGGGCTCGTTTATAGGTGCAGCCGACTTTTATCTTTTCGCAGCGCGGCGGTTGTTTAAACCAATGCGTTGAAAGCATGATCTCAATACCTTCTCAATCAAGGCCACCCCCCGATTAGGCCAATCCTTGACCACAGTAGGTTGATTTTGCGCTTCCAGGCATGAAGTTTTCGTTAACGATTACCGGTGAACTATCTAAAATTGTTGACTATTTTCCGATAATCCACAGCCCGGCCCGCCTCATCGGAAAGCCTGGCGAGAACCTTCGGCAAGGCATCGGGAAGGTCTTCCGATATCATCCCGGGACCGAAGGCAAAGGCCGCCTGGGCATGAATCCAGACCGCGGCCCCAGCCGCCAGAAAGGCCGGCATGCCCTGCGCCAGCAGGCCGACGATCATTCCCGACAACACATCACCAGTGCCAGCGGTGGCCAGCCAGGGTGGCGCAGAACCGTTGATTGAAGCCCGGCGGTCGGGGGCCGCAACCACCGTATCGGGGCCTTTGAGCACCACGATGGCGCCGCTCTGCGCAGCGGCCACGCGCGCCCGTTCCAGGGGGTCGCCGGCGATCCCCGGAAAAAGGCGCCGAAACTCCCCGTCGTGGGGTGTCAGGACCGTCTCGCCCGCCGAGGCGGCGGTGAGCTTGAAAAGCTCTTCCGTCCGGCCCTCGAACACCGTCAGAGCATCTGCATCGAGAACCAGACTGCGGCCGGCCTCAAGGGCCGCGATCGCCCTTTCGCGGGTATCGGCCCCCACACCATTGCCGGGGCCGACGAGAACGGCATTGCGGCGGGGGTCCGCCAGAGCGGCCACGAAGTCCGCAGCCGCGCCCACGGCCAGGGTAATGACGCTGGGATTGGCCAGCGCATAGATCGGCAGGCTCGCCGGGCTGCAGGCCAGGCTGACCAGGCCTGCGCCGATGCGCAGCGCGGCGCGCGACGCCAGCTGGGCAGCGCCGGTCATCTCCGTCCCGCCGCTGATCAGGGCATGACCGGCCTGGTATTTATGGGCTTCAGCCGGGCGCCAGGGAAAACCCGCCAACCAAAGCGCCGGACTGTTCTCGAACAGCCTTGGGCTGATCTCCTGAAGCACTGATTCGGGGATACCGATCTGCGCCACCTGTACGTCCCCACAGAAAAACCGCGCCGGAACAATTAGATGTGCTGGCTTCTTGCGGAAAAAGGTGACTGTTCGATCCGCGCGGAAAGCCGGTCCGTCGGGAGCATCGCCCCGGTCGCCGGCAAGACCGCTGGGCACATCGACCGCCAGCACCGGAAGGCCTGCCCTTTCGACAGCCTCCACCATCGCCGCAGACAGGCCGTCCAGGGGACGGTTGAGGCCAGCCCCGAAAAGCGCATCGACCACCAGGGCCACATCTTCAAGCCCGGCGGGATCGAGAACCTCGATTTCCCCATCCCAATCCGCCGCGGCCGCGGCTGCATCGCCGGTCAAAGCACTCCTGTCGCCCAAAAGGGCCAGTCTGACCGCCCTGCCCGCCGCCTTCAGGCGCCGGGCCACCACAAATCCGTCGCCGCCGTTGTTGCCGGGCCCACAGAGCACCAAAACGGCCCCTGCCCGGCTGCTTTCATACAGCAGGACGCTGTCGGCGACCGCCGTGCCAGCCGCCTCCATCAGATCCCGCCCGGCAACACCGCCGGCAATCGCCAGGCGGTCCGCGCTGTACATCTCCTCAACGGTCAGTATTTCGGCGCCGGAGCCGTCTTGTGAAAGCATCACCGACAAGGAGCCTCCCGGATCAGTTCCTGCCCGCTGCGGCAAGCAAGGCCGACAGCCCGGCCGTGGCACCGTCGCGCAGGATCAGCACATCGATATCGGCCAGGACGAGATCATAGCCCGCCTCGTAGAGCATTTGGGGAGACCTTTCAGGCGTCGGGATGCCCCCCAGCAGACAGCCCTCGGCCTTGGCGGCGCGTTCAGCCTTCGAAATCGCTTCGCGTACCTCCGGGTGATCCGGTTCTCCCATGAAGCCCAGGCTGGCCGAGAGGTCGAAAGGCCCGATGAAGATCATATCCAGTTTGTCGACCGCGGCGATCGCGCCGACCGATTCAAGCGCGGTTTTGCTTTCAACCTGACAGATCACCAGCAGCGATTCAGCTATGTCGCGGACATAGCCCTGCCAATCGCGGCCGTAGCCCGACGCACGTACGATCGGCGCGGCCATGCCACGTACGCCTCTGGGCGGATAATGACAGGCAGCTACCGCCGCCTCCGCTTCTTCCGGGCTATTCACCGCAGGGATCATGACCCCTTGCGCGCCCACATCCAGCAACCGCTTGATCCAGCCGGGATCGTTGCCCGGCACACGCACCAGCGGCGTACAACCCGTCGCCTGCATGGCCCGCATGACCGCTATCGCGCTGCCCGGATCGCCGGGGCCATGCTCGCAGTCGATCATCGCGCAGTCATAACCGGCAGAGGCCATGATCTCAGCCGCTGCCGGGCTGAACAGCTCAGACCAGAATCCGTTGACCTGGCGCCCGGCCCGCATCTTCGCCTTTAAAGAGTCCTGCAAGCGGCCCCTCCCCAATCTCAAGTTTTCCCGCCGGCTCTCATCGAGGCCTCTGTGCCCCCAAGCATAGACGCCGTGCGGGTCAGTCTAACCGGCATCAGGCACCAAGTGTGCCCCTTACCAGGGACCGAACCGCGATAAAAGCGCGCAAGGGGCGCGAAGAAGCGCCTTGTCCCCGGGCTTCCCAAGATATTTCAAGTATTCGCAGCGCGGCCGGCTCTGCGCGAATTGTCCCGTAATGCCGGCCCTTTATTCGCCCCATACGACAGCTGTGTTTGAAACAAAAAACAGCAACCAACAACAACAAACTGAAACACTTGACTGGTCACAGTGTTGCCACAGGACACTTTCATATCACAGAGGTCTTGAAATTGAAGCACCAAGCGTCATTCAAATGCGAAATTACTAACAGTATTATTATTGTTATTTAATATAGCAATTCTATACATCGATATCACTCTGTTTGTTTCACGTGAAACGTCACTTAAAGATATGGTTTACGAAATATTAATAGAATTACTTTATTATTTCTTAATAGAAAGTTACCGCGCTGGAAAGCGCAAGGAATTCAAGAGCCAACGGATTCATGAGATCGAGACCGCGCCTGCGCCGGACGCTTAAAAACAGCTTCGTCACAAGCCTCGCGCTGATATTTGCCTGCACCGCAACGTCTGCCGGCCGTGGCAACGGGCTGGACCTTGTCGTCAACAACACCGGCTTCGCAACCGGCGAGATCGGCGCCCAGTTCGATCTGGGTCCGCTGCGCGTCCAGGCCGAACACAAGGAATACCTAGCCTACCTGAACCAGGCCGGAGATGGTGATCCGGTCACCCGGCGCAGCCGACTGGGAACATCGGGCAGCTTTGACCTGGGCGAGGGCGTCAGCATTCCGCTGGGGCTCAACGGCGAATACCAACAGTCTCGCTCAGGGCAGCAGGATCTGGATGTTTCGCTGGAAAGCGGCCTGAATCTGCCGCAGATGCGCGTTGGAACGCGCTTCTTCCTGGAGCAGGATCTCAGTGCCGAAAGTGACGCGGGCCAAGCCCTGGGCGGCGACGTGACTGTCGGGTTCGACTGGATGGGCGCAAGACACGAGGGCGGCATCGGTTACGATGTGTTCCCCAGTGGCCAGCTGACCGAGCTGGTCTTTGGCTCACACTGGCCCCTCAACAATGGTTTTGAGGCGACGCTGGATTTCACCCACGAGGTCCTGGAGTCGCGTTCGGAGGCCAGGATCGGCCTGGATCAGCGTTTCGGCCCCTTTGTCATCGGTTCGGATCTGAGCGCCGACAGTGCTGGTGGCTATACCCTGGGTTTCACCCTGTCGCTCAACCTCGGCCCGGCGCCGAAGGCCCAGGAGTGGCGTCTGTCGAGCCTTTTGTCCGCGCTGCAGGGGAGCCGCGGCGACGCCGCCGTTCGCGACAGCTTCGGCATTCCTGCCTTCGCCGGGACCAACTAGGCTCCATGGCCAAGGCCACATTTGCGGATGGCTGGACCAAGAGACACAACTGGTTGATTCTGAGGTCGCAAACCTCGCTAACGGCGTTGTTCGAGCCCCGGGTTCATCGATGCTAAACTGATTCCCTATACCTCTTGACGCCAGTCCGCCCATTCATTGCTACGAGAACAGCCATGGTGGCAAAATCAGGTACAGGCAATCTTCAATGGAATGCAGGGTGGTTTGGCGCCCAAGTCGGCTCAAGCTGTTGGCTGCTGTTCGCAGGCATCGGGCTTGCCTCGCAGTCCCCTAATCTGTCGCTCCTGCTGATCATATGCTTCATGATACCCAACATCGTCGGCACTCTGTTGTGGATGAACAGATCTCATGTCAGCCCCGGCAAGGCGTATCAATTTCTCCTGTTTGTTCTCCTGATCTCAACAGCTGCAGCATTCGTTATCGCTGATTATCTGGGAATGCTCGCAACTCTGGACCAGAGTTACCAGAATCCCAGGGACATGTACTGGATTCTGCTGCTGTTTCCGCTTTTGATGGCGTTGCTGTTTTGTCTGGATAAGAAGAAGCCCGGATAAGCCATCCGGGTTGGGCGCCATCCAATAGGCCCAGCAACAGAACGACGTCGCCCCCAACCGGCAGGCGCCTCAATAGCTAATTGGTGGAAATGGGGTGGCTGATGGGACTTGAACCCACGGCCTCCTGGACCACAACCAGGCGCTCTAACCAACTGAGCTACAGCCACCACCGGAGCATGTGAAGCCGCCGGACCGGCGCTCCGCATCGAAGGGGCGTGTTTAAGCCCTTGCTCCGGGGGCGTCAAGAGCCCCGCGCAGTGATCGATCCGCCTTGCCTGGGGCACCTTGCCCCCTCGCCCCCCGCCATGTTCTAGTCTGCCGCTTCAAATCAGTTCAGGAGAGGCGGAGATGTATCAACTGGCCACGGCCGTCGGGCGGCTTGGCACCGAGAGCGCTTTTGAGGTTCTGGCGCGGGCCAAGCAGTTGGAGCTGCAGGGTAAGTCGATCATAAATCTGGGGATCGGACAGCCCGACTTTCAAACGCCCGGCCACGTCGTTGAGGCCGCCGTAAAGGCGCTGCATGACGGCCATCACGGCTACACCCCCGCCAACGGCATCCCGGAACTGCGTGAAGCTGTCGCGGAGGACCTGGAACTGCGCCACAACGTTCAGGTGGACCCGGATCAGGTGGTGGTGGTGCCCGGCGGCAAGGTAACGATGTTCTTTGCCATGCTCATGTTCGGTGAACCGGGCGCCGAGATCCTCTACCCCAACCCCGGATTTCCAATCTACGAGTCGGTGATAAACTTTTCCGGCGCCAAGGCGGTACCGATCGCCCTTTCGGAGGACAAGGGTTTCGCCTTTTCGGCTGAAGCCGTCCTCGGCTCCATCACTCCGCAGACGCGCCTTATCATTATCAACAGCCCGGCCAACCCGACCGGCGGGGTCACGCCGCGCGAAGAGGTCGACCGTCTGGTCGAGGGTCTGCAGGCCCACCCCCAGGTGGCCATCCTCTCCGATGAGATCTACAGCCAGATGCTCTACGACGGCCGCGAGCACGTCAGCCTGCTGCAGTATCCGGAGATTCGCGACCGGGTGATTATGCTGGACGGCTGGAGCAAGACCTATGCAATGACCGGCTGGCGCCTCGGCTTTGCGGTCTGGCCCAAGGGCCTGGCCGAGACGGCCACGCGCCTCGCCATCAACTGCCACTCCTGCGTAAACGCCTCTGCCCAATACGCCGGCCTGGCCGCGCTTCGGGGGCCGCAGGATGCGGTTGCGGAGATGATGTCGGCCTTCGACGTCCGCCGCCGGGCGATCCATGGTGCGCTGAACAGCCTGCCGGGCATCTCCTGCGTCGAACCTGCCGGCGCCTTCTATGCCTTCCCAAATATCACGGGCACCGGCATCCCGGCCAAGACCCTGGAACTGGAATTGCTCGAAGAAGCCGGTGTCGCAACCATCGCCGGCACGTCCTTCGGTCGCTTCGGTGAAGGATACCTGAGACTTTCCTACGCCAACTCGCTGGAAAACATACGCGAGTCCCTGGAACGCATCCGCGGCCATCTGGAAAACCGGCAATCGGGCGCTGCCTGACTACAATTTCCGCAGGCTGCCCAAATATTGAGCAGAAAATCTTGAGTATCGAACCGCGGTTGCCGCCGCACGTCTGACAACCACTGGATCTGAGCAAGTCTCCACCGTTTGGCACGGCTCCTGCTTATGCGGCAGTCTGGCGGAGGTTTGCCGGAACCGGACAGCACAGGATAAGAGGCCGTATTACGCGATGAAAAAGATCGAAGCGATCATCAAGCCTTTCAAGCTCGACGAAGTGAAAGAAGCGCTCCACGAGGTCGGGATCAAAGGGATCACGGTCACGGAAGCAAAAGGCTTCGGTCGTCAGAAAGGCCACACCGAACTCTATCGTGGGGCTGAATACGTTGTCGATTTCCTCCCCAAGGTAAAAGTCGAAGTCGTCCTTGAGGACGATCTGGTCGAGCGCGCCGTCGAGGCCATTCAACAGGCGGCGCACACCGGGCGGATCGGTGACGGGAAGATCTTCGTCAGCGGGATTGAAGAATCAATCCGCATCCGCACCGGTGAACGCGGCGCGGCAGCGGTCTAGACGTATCACCAGCGGTTCGCAGGACCCGCCGGGGTCGGAAGCAAGCCGAGCAAATCGCAACAACAAGGTTTCAGGAAACGGAAAGAATATCCATGGCAGACGCAAACAGCATCCTTGAGATGATCAAAAAGCAGGGCGTGATCTATGTCGACTATCGCTTCACGGATCCGCGCGGCAAGTGGCAGCACCTGGCCATGCATGTCGATGCGGTCGGCGAAGACGAACTGACCGAAGGCATCATGTTCGACGGTTCGTCGATTGCCGGCTGGAAGGCGATCAACGAGTCCGACATGATCCTGCGCCCGGACCTCAGCTCGGCTGTCATGGACCCCTTCTCCAACCTTCCGCAGCTGATCCTGTTCTGCAATATCGTCGAGCCCTCGACCGGACAGCTCTACCATCGCGACCCCCGCTCAACGGCGGTGCGCGCCGAGAACTACGTGAAGTCGTCGGGTGTCGGCGATCAGAGCTTCTGGGGCCCAGAGGCCGAGTTCTTCGTCTTCGACGACGTGCGTTTCGACGTCTCCCAGAACCAGACCTATTACTTCCTGGATTCCGACGAGGGTCCCTACAACACCGGCTCAATCTTCGAGCAGGGCAACATGGGCCACCGCCCGGGCATCAAGGGCGGCTACTTCCCAGTCCCGCCGGTCGACTCCGCCATGGACCTGCGCGCCGAGATGCTGAAGATCATGGGCGAGATGGGCCTTGAGGTCGAAAAGCACCACCACGAAGTGGCGCCGTCCCAGCATGAACTCGGCATCAAGTTCGCGCCGCTGGTACAGGCTGCAGACGGCATGCAGATCTATAAGTATGTCGTTCATCAGGTTGCCCATCAGTACGGCAAATCGGCGACCTTCATGCCGAAGCCGATCGCCGACGACAACGGTTCGGGCATGCACACCCACCAGTCGATCTGGAAAGACGGCAACCCGCTGTTCGCCGGCGACGGCTATGCGGGCCTGTCGGAGACCTGCCTCCACTATATCGGCGGCATCATCAAGCATGCCAAGGCACTGAATGCCTTCACCAACCCCTCGACCAACAGCTACAAGCGGCTGATCCCGGGCTTCGAGGCGCCGGTGCTGCTGGCCTACTCGGCCCGCAACCGCTCTGCCTCCTGCCGCATCCCTTACGGCGACAGTCCCAAGGCAAAGCGCGTCGAGGTCCGCTTCCCCGACCCAACGGCGAACCCCTACCTGGCCTTCTCCGCCATGCTCATGGCCGGCCTGGACGGCATCAAGAACAAGCTCCATCCGGGCGATGCCATGGACAAGGACCTCTACGACCTGCCGCCGGAGGAACTGGCCGACGTCCCGACCGTCTGCGGCTCCTTGCGCGAGGCGCTCGAGGCCCTGGAAGCCGACCACGACTTCCTGCTTGCCGGCGACGTCTTCAGCAAGGATCAGATCGCGGCCTACATCGAGCTTAAGTGGGAAGAGAACTACGAGTTCGAACACGCCCCGCACCCGGTCGAGTTCAAGATGTACTACTCGGTCTGATCCGCTGCGGGCTCCGGGGTCCGCGCCACGAACAGACCCAGACGACCAAGCCCCGCCGGCGAGAGAACCGGCGGGGCTTTTGCTTGACCTGCAATACCACTTTGATTGAGAGCCCCAAAGGGGTCGGCGTCAGTCGCGGGGACTGGACCGCAACTCCTTCAGCTCGAAGGGGTCGGCATGAATATCGTCCATTCTTGCACCGGCGAGGTAGCACTTCCGCTGCGCTGCGTTCACCATGGGCGGATAGCCGCAAAGATAGATCCGCCAGTTCGTGAGGTCGGGAAAATCTCCCAGCGCAACTGCCTCGGCGCGACCGGCACGGTATCCCTGCGGTGGCGCGTCGCCCGACAGGCAGGGTACATAGTGAAAGTTGGGAAACAGGGTCTGGAGTTCCAACAGGTCTTCATGGAGGTAGATGCCGGCGACATGCCGGCTACCATGATAAAGATAGACATCGCCATGGTGACTGCTGTGAAGGGCATCGCGTGCGATCCCTATGAGCGGCGCGAGGCCCGTGCCGTTACCGATCAGCAGCAGGTTTTGTTCCGGATGTTCAGGCAGGTAAAAACAGGCGCCGTTTGGCCCGCCGAATTCAAGGGGCTGCCCGGGGGAAACATCGTCCCTGATCCAGGTGCTCATCTCTCCGCCTGGCAGGGTCTTGATATGGAATTCAAGGTGGGGGTCGAGATGAGGCACGCTGGCAAGCGAATAGCTGCGCGTTAGTCCGTCATCGCGCCGCAGGTTGAGAAACTGGCCGGCGCGGTAATAGAGCGGCGTCGCCGGTTCTATCACAAGCCGGCTGACGCTTGGCGACAGCGTTTCTTTCGAGACGACCCGGGCACGACCGAGTAGATCCGCATCCTCAGGTACGGAAATCTCCAGGCTGCCCTCCGGAAGGCAGACACAGGGCAGAAAGTACCCAAGCGCCTTGAGGGTATCCTTGATACCTACTTGAGACTCCGCCGGCACCGCGCCTCGGTCCGCACGCAACACACAGGTCTGGCAAATGCCGTTCTTGCAGGAATATTCAACCGACTGATCGGCCTCAATCAAGGCATCAAGGACGGTCGACCCTTGCGGGCAGGGTATCTCTGCACCATTAAAACGCAGCGTCATCAGACTAGTCCTCGGCGCTAACGATTAAGGACGTCGTCACGCGTGCCCGCTGCTATGGCCATCACCTTAGCCGCGAGGTCGGCCGGTACGCCGAGTTCGTCGAGCGTTTCCTGCAGGTGGCCCGCTACTGCATCGAAATGACTGTCGTTAAGCCCCTTCTCAACCAACGGGGCGTGGGCCGCACGCATGTCCTTGCCGCTGTATTGGCTCGGGCCACCGAATACCATGGTAAGAAACGATTTTTGTTTTGCGCGTTGCTCCTCCATGTCGGTGCTGTCGAAGAACCCGCTGATCGCATCGTTACTCAGGACCTTGCGGTAGAAAATATCGACCGCTGCGTCGATTGCTGGCCCGCCGCCAAGCTGTTCATAAAGGTTATCGGCCATCAGATATTACCCTCAGAAAAATCTAACCGTTCTGACTATGGTGAACTTCAGAATATGCCATCAGGGTATTAACGAGATCTGACAAGCGGCCGGGCGTGCGGGGCCGGCAGAGACGATCAAGCTCTCTTGGACAAGCATCCGGCGAGGCTTTTCTTTGTCCGCCCATCGCGCTGGTTAAAGAAGCGTAAAGAGATCGGCGTAATCACAGAACGGCTTTATTTTCACCATAATTCTGCCGCCAAGAGATCACGCCCGAAGCACAAGAAACCGTCTAAGAAAGGGGCGTTGTTTCTTGATGTGTTGAAAACAGAGATGTCGGTACGAATGACCTGGCGCAGCAGCGTAGTTGCTTTCTTTCTCTTCTTCGTCGTCGTCGCCTTTCCGAGCGCGACCCACTTACCCTGGGTCACGACCGCAGAGGCGCGGCCGATACCGCCGCGGCTGGAGATCTCAGCGGAGCGTCTCAGCCTCGCCGTGACCGATGCGCGCGCGGCCGATGAAACAAAGGACGAGCAGCGCCTCGGACCGTAGTGACGCCACCGCCGCTGGTCGGGAAAGCCAAAAGCTTCCGGACCCCGCTGTGATGAACAGATGGGGCACGGACAACCTGCCATGGCCGATCCACAAGAAAAGGTGGAAATTCCTGTGTTTATTTACAAAGTATGAATAAAATTCAAATGAATACGCTTAATTACTAACTGATTATTAATATAAATCTCATAACATTTCTTTTTCTCTTCCATATCATAAGAATACTTCCAATATCGCACGCTCGAAACACAGTAGTTTCGATAAAACTCCGGCCATCAATTCTCAAGCCTGGAGTTCATCGTGCCTTCCAAAACAGGCCAAGCCGGCCCAGATCAGCCTCTTACGAAGTTCACCCGGCGGCACCTGCTCGGCGCCCTCGCCGGCATCACCGCAACCTGCGCCCTGCCAACGCGCAGCGGCGCAAACCTGACGTCACTGCCCCCGGCCCTGCCGCCATCCTCGGCGATGCAGGCAGCCGGCCTGCACGCCGCACCGGCCGCCTGGTTCAGTCTGATCAAGCGCCACCCGGAGTTGGACCCCGCGCCCCATCCCTTTGCCCCAATTACGCTGACCCCGGAGCGCGAGGTCCAACTGACGCTGGTCCATCAACGGGTCAACCGTCTGATCCGTTTTCGCCCGGACGGGCCCGATCGCTGGCGCCTCGCGGAGTCCGAAGGCGATTGCGAAGACTACGCCATCCGCAAACTGCACACGCTCTGCAAGGACTACGGCTGGCCCAGGTCCGCCCTCACCCTGGCCGCCTGTCATATTGAAAGCGGGCTCGGCCATGCCGTGCTCCTGGTGCACAGCGACAAGGGGGTCTATGCGCTGGACAACCGGCGGCGGCGGGTCGAGCCCTGGCGCCATCTGCCTTATCGCTGGATCGCGCGGGAGGATCCGGGCGCGCCCTTCGGCTTATGGCGCAAGCTGAAAGTCACCTGACGCCCAAAGACCGAGGATCAGCGCCGCAGCTTCACCTGGATTTCGGCGCCGCCGTCACCGTGCACCGAATCATGGGCGCGGACGATCACCTGATCGATCTCTGCGGGGATCACCACCCCGCCCAGCGAACGGGTGAAGGGCTGCTCGGCCTCGTGGGGATGCAGCAACACCCGCGTGCCCAAAACCTTGCCGTCCGGTGTCAGGACCTGCCAACGATCCGCGTAGTGGTCCCAGCCCTCATCGGCATGGCGCACGGTGACGCTGAAGCGCCAGGTGTCGTCGCCTTCCAGCACCGCCTCGACGGCGACCACATCGGCCTCGCCGGCAAGAGCGGCGCCAAGCGGGAGGCAAAGGATCAACGCGGTTAAAAGTCTGAACATCATGGGATTGGTTGCTCCTTGGCGGGTTCCGGGGCCGATTCGGACAACGGCCGGGGCCGGCCCTGATCGTCGATCGCCACAAAGGTGAACACGCCCTGGGTTACTTTCACCCGCTCCCCTTGGCGGCCGCGCTGCGCCCAGGCCTCGATATGAATGGCGATTGAGGTGCGGCCGCTGCGGATGATGTCGGCGTAGGTGCAAAGCACGTCGCCCACATAGACCGGGCGGTGAAAGGTCATCGCATCGACGGCCACCGTGGCGACACGGCCGGCGGCGTGGGTGCCGGCGGTGATGCCGCCGGCGATGTCCATCTGGGACAGCACCCAGCCGCCGAAGATGTCGCCGCTGGGGTTGGCATCGGCCGGCATGGCCAGGGTTCTGGTGGCAAGACTGCCGCGCGGCTCCGCCGCTTGTTCGGAAGTATCAGTCGACATTACTGGAAGGCATGGACAAGTCCCCTCTCCACAACTAGATATCGGGGGTAAACATAGGGTACCATACCCTATAGGGCGATTCTTTTGCCAGGCGGCCAAACCGCCAGATGGCAAAGGAAAGGCGCCAGAATCGACTTTTCAGAGCAGTCCACAAGTCAGAACACGGGCCAAGATGGCAGACCTTTTCCAATCAGCATCGAAAAAGACGCCGGACAACTACTCCGCAAAGGACATCGAGGTTCTGGAGGGGCTGGAGCCGGTGCGCCGGCGGCCCGGCATGTATATCGGCGGCAGCGACGAAAGGGCGATGCATCATCTGGTCGCCGAGGTGCTGGACAATGCCATGGACGAAGCCGTGGCCGGGCACGCCAGCCGTATCGAGCTTGAACTGCACGAGGGCAATGTGGTCGTGGTCGCCGACAACGGGCGCGGCATCCCGGTCGACCCCCACCCGAAATACAAACCCAAGTCGGCGCTTGAGGTCATCCTGACAACGCTGCATTCCGGCGCGAAGTTTTCGCAGAAAGCTTACGAGACCTCGGGCGGTTTGCACGGCGTCGGCCTTTCGGTGGTCAATGCCCTGGCCGATGAGTTGATCATCCAGGTCGCCCGCGACAAGAAGCTCTACGAGCAGACCTACAACAAGGGCAAACCCAAGAACAAGCTCTCCAAGGGCAAGCCGGTCAACAACCGGCGCGGCACGACCATCCTGTTCCATCCCGATCCGACGATCTTCGGCGAGGAAGCGACCTTCCGCCCGGCGCAGCTCTATCGCATGGCACGCTCCAAGGCCTATCTCTATCGCGGCGTCGAAATCCGCTGGGCCTGCGACAAGAAGCTGTTGGCCAAGGGCGATGACGTCCCGGAAGACGACGTCCTGCATTTTCCCAACGGGCTTTCCGACTACCTGACGGCGACGCTGGGCGATCGCAAGACCCTGACGCCGGAACCTTTCGTCGGCGAGGCCAAGCTGCCGGACGGACAGGGCCGTGTCGAATGGGCGATCTCCTGGCCGGTGGATGAAAACGGCTTCCTCAACTCCTACTGCAACACCGTGTCGACGCCGGAGGGCGGCAGCCATGAGGCCGGCCTGCGATCCGGGGTGCTGAAAAGCCTGAAAGCCTATGGCGATCTGACCGGCAACAAGAAGACCGGCCAGGTCACCTCCGACGACATTCTGGGCGGTGCCAGCGCCATGCTTTCGCTGTTCATCCGCGACCCTCAGTTTCAAGGTCAGACCAAGGAGAAGCTGGCGACGCCGGCCGCCAGCCGTCTGGTCGAAACCTCGATCAAGGACCACTTCGACCACTGGCTCTCCGGCCATCCGGAACGCGCGCGCATGCTGCTGGAGCGCTTCGTGGAGCGCGCCGAAGACCGCCTGCGCCGGCGCCAGGAAAAAGAACAGAGCCGCAAGACCGCGACGCGCAAGCTGCGGTTGCCCGGCAAGCTGTCGGACTGCAGCCGTAACCGCGCCGAGGGCACCGAGGTGTTTCTGGTCGAGGGCGATTCCGCCGGCGGTTCGGCCAAGCAGGCCCGCCAGCGCGAAACCCAGGCGGTGCTGCCGCTGCGCGGCAAGATCCTGAACGTCGCCAGCGCCTCTGCCGACAAGCTGAAGTCGAACCAGGAAATCGCCGATATCTCCCTGGCCCTGGGCTGCGGCACCCGGGGCGCCTTCGATGCCGACAAGCTGCGCTATGAGCGCGTCATCATCATGACCGATGCAGACGTGGACGGCGCGCACATCGCCGCGCTGCTGATCACGTTCTTCTATCGGGAAATGCCGGGCCTCATCGAAAGCGGCCGCCTCTATCTGGCGCAACCGCCGCTCTATCGCCTGACCCAGGGCAGCAAAAGCGTTTACGCGATGGACGATGCGGACAAGGACAAGCTCATGAAGTCTTACTTCAAGGGCCGCGGCAATATCGATGTCAGCCGCTTCAAGGGTCTGGGCGAAATGCCGGCCAAGCAGTTGAAAGACACCACCATGGACCCGGCCAAGCGCACCCTGCTGCGGGTCACCATCGTGGCCGACGGAGACAAGAACCCCGCCGCGGAAGAAAAGAAGGCTGCCGACATGATCGAGCGCCTGATGGGCCGTAAACCCGAAGCGCGTTTTACCTTCATTCAGGAAAACGCCCGCTTCGTGCAGGAGCTCGACGTCTAGAGCAGAACCGGGTTGGATGGAATCGCTGAAAGCGATCCATCAACCCGGTGAATCTGCTCTAACTGTTTGATGTCGATCGGATTCACATGTTTTGTCGAAACCACGAAGTGGTTCCGTCAAAACATGATCCGATCTAGAAACACGCCTGGCTTGCCAATGTAGCGCTGCTTTGAAGGACCCCGTCCGACGATGACTGCCGCCTTCGCCCCGATCACGGCCCTGCTGCTCAGCGTTGCATTGCTGCTGATGGGCAACGGCCTTCAGGGGACGCTGCTGCCGGTGCGGGCCAACAGCGAGGCCTTCAGCGGCATCGAGATCGGCATTCTCGGATCATCCTATTTTCTGGGCTTCATGGCCGGTTGTCTCTATGGGCCAAGGCTGATCCGCCGGGCCGGCCATATTCGCGCCTTTACCGCCCTGGTCGCAATTGCGTCCTGCGTCGTGCTGGTGCATGCGCTGTTCCTGAACCCGGTCCTCTGGTGGGTCCTGCGCGCCACAACCGGCCTGTGTTTCGCCGTCCTCTTCATGATCATCGAGAGCTGGCTGAACGAGAAGTCAACCAACGACACCCGCGGCCTCATCTTCTCGCTCTACACCATCATCAATCTGACGGTGATCACCATCGGCCAGTTGATGCTGGGACTCGCCAAGCCGGAGGACTTCCCGCTGTTCCTGCTGGCCTCCATCCTGGTCTCCCTCGCCGCGGTGCCGATTGCTCTGACCCGCGCCGAAGCCCCGGCCCCGGTTCAGTCGGTCAGCATTCGCCTGCTGCACCTCTACCGGCTCTCGCCGGTTGGGGTTGTCGGCTGCCTGGTCGCCGGCCTTGCGACCGGGCCCATATGGGCGCTGGGGCCGATCTTCGCCCAGTCAAACGGTGCCAACACCTGGGGGGTTGCCATCTTCATGAGCATCGTGGTCATCGCCGGGGCGGTTGGCCAATGGCCACTGGGGCGCCTCTCCGACAAGATGGACCGGCGCCGGGTCATAATCGGCGCGGCCAGCGGCTCGGCCATCGCCGGCATAGTCCTCGTCGCCTGGTCGCCGTCCTGGGGTATCTCTCTGCTCGCCCTGGTGTTTCTCTTCGGGCTTTTCACCTTCCCGCTCTACGGTCTCTGTGTCGCCCATACCAACGACCACGTGGAACCGGACGGCTATGTCGAGGCGGCAAGCGGCCTGCTGCTGGTTCTGGCCATCGGTGCCGTCATCGGGCCGATTGCCACATCCGTCCTGACCCGCTTTTTCGGGCCCGATGCCCTGTTTGCCGTGACGGCCAGCGTACAGCTTTGTCTTGCCGCCTTTGCCCTGCACCGAATGGGCCAGCGGGCCCCGGCGCCGGAAGAAGAGCACGTCACCTTTGTCGAATCCCTGAACATGGCCCAGACCGTATCCACCGTCGACCCGACGGCCGATACCGATGAGCCGGACGACGGGCGGCCGGACGATGGGCGGCCCGGTCAGGGACCGGTCTAGGTCTGGGCCAGGGGCCGCTGCAGCCAACGGCGCAGGGCGGCGGTTGTCGGTTCCGGGCGCTCAAGACTCGGCAGATGGCCGCAATCCTCGACGATTACCAACTCGGAACCGGCAATCGCAGCCGCCATGTCCTCATGCTCGGACAACGGCGTCAGGGCATCCTGACGGCCGCAGAGAATCAGGGTCGGCACGGCGATCCCGGCAAGTATCTGCGTGTGATCGCGGCGGGTCATGATGGCGCGCTGCTGGGAAATGAAGGCTTCTTTGCCCACCCGCTCGGCCATGCCCATGACCACGCCGGTCAGCACCGCATCGTCCAGACGATCCTCATGGATAAAGAGCGGCAGCAACCTGGGGGTCACGCCTTTGAACTGGCCCTTCTCGGCCAGCTCGATCAGGCCGCGCCGGCGCGCCGTCTGTTCCTCGCTGTCGCCGCGGGCCTTGGTGTCGATCAGCGCCAGGCGTTCCACCCTTTCCGGCGCGCGGGCCATCAGTTCAAGCGCGACGTAGCCGCCCATCGAGAGGCCGGCCAGGGCGAAACGCTCCGGCATCGCCGCCAGGACGCTGTCCACCATGGCGGTGGCGGAATCCTGAGTGGTGAAATCGGCCACCCAGCAATCTGCGATGTCGCCCAGCCCGGCGATCTGAGGTTGCCAGAGGGCGGCGTCGCAGAGCAGACCCGGCAGGAACGCAAGCGGAAGCTTTTCAGCCATTTCGTCTTTCTTCTTCTGGGAAGGTTGCAAAGGAAAACAGAGTATTTAGCGAGAAGCCGCTAAGAATTAGTTGTCCACTAGGTTTGACCAGTACTTTCGCGCTCTGCCCCGGCCCGAAGCCGGGCGACGGCCTGTTCCACCTGAACAATGCGCGCACCGGCTGCTGCCATGCGCTGCAAGGCAACCGCCTTGTTCAAGGGTGCGCGCGATGCGACCCCGTCACCGACCAGAGAAACG
Source organism: Pelagibius litoralis (assembly GCF_011683915.1). Lineage (GTDB taxonomy): Bacteria > Pseudomonadota > Alphaproteobacteria > Kiloniellales > Kiloniellaceae > Pelagibius > Pelagibius litoralis. Next base: position 280,704 of record NZ_JAAQPH010000001.1, on the reverse strand, counting down.
CCATAGCCCAATTCAAGCAGGCACAGCACCGTCTGCTGAACGCAGACATGGGCCTCCATCCCCACCACGATGACCTCGCCGATGCCTCTTGCGATGAGGGCGTTGCGGAAGGCGTCCTCCCGCGGCGCGCCAAAGGCGATCTTCTCGATGATCCAGTCAGGGTTGAGCTCGCGCCGCAGCCTGGCCGCCGTCAGGCCCAGGCCTTCGGGGTATTGCTCGGTGGCCAGGATCGGCAGCGCCCCTTGTTTGGCCGCGGCCACCAATGCGAGGGCGCAGTCGATCACCACCGGGCTCTCGGCAATGGCCGGGGCCAGACGTTCCTGCAGATCGACCAGGAGAAGACCCAAGTAGCCAGCCTCTACCTTTGGCTGCAGTGCTTGGAGTCTGGAAATATTAACCATAATAGGGCCAGGATATAGGAACATTATTTTATTTGGAACGTTAAGTGGCCGCTATTTCATGAAGAGAGCGTCTAATGATTGACAAGTTGCCTTTATTTCTTATGATCCGCCACGGTCACGATTGTAGTGAATTCAATCGGCCTTGATACTCCAAAGCGAATACGGATTGCATGACGTTTGAAGATCTTGGACTAAGTCCAGAGGTCCTGAAGGCTGTTGAGGAAGTGGGTTACACCACGCCGACGCCGATTCAGGAAAAAGCCATACCGGTTGTGCTCATGGGACGCGATGTCCTGGGCTGCGCTCAGACCGGCACCGGCAAGACCGCCGGGTTCACCCTACCGATGATCGATATTCTATCGAGCGGTCGAGCGCGGGCAAGAATGCCGCGCTCCCTGATCATCGCGCCAACCCGTGAACTGGCGGCCCAGGTGTCCGAAAACTTCGAGCTCTACGGCAAGTACGGCAAGCTTTCGATGGCCCTGCTGATCGGCGGCTCGTCGTTTGTGGAGCAGGAGCAGAAACTCGACCGTGGCGTCGACGTTCTGATCGCCACCCCCGGGCGGCTGATCGATCTCTTCGAACGCGGCAAGATCCTGCTGGCGGACGTGAAGATCCTGGTGATCGACGAAGCGGACCGGATGCTGGACATGGGTTTCATGCCCGATGTAGAGCGCATTGTCGGCCTGCTACCGAAAATCCGTCAGACCCTGTTCTTCTCGGCCACCATGCCGCCGGAAATTCGCCGCCTGGCTGACGCTTTCCTGATGAATCCGAAAGCGATCTCGGTCGATCCGCCGGCCTCGGCCGCCGAGACAGTGACCCAGGGCCTCGTCAAGGTTAAGGGTGCAGCCAAGGAAAAGCGCGCTGCCCTGCGCGCGCTGGCCAAAAGCGAGGACGTCAAGTCGGCCCTGGTGTTCTGCAATCGCAAACGCGACGTGGACATTGTTTTCCGGTCGATGGAGCGCCACGGCTTTTCAGTCGCCGCCCTGCACGGTGACATGGCCCAGCCGGTCCGCATGGAAACGCTGCAGAGCTTCAAGGATGCCAAGGTGCAGTTCCTGGTCTGCTCAGACGTCGCGGCCCGCGGCCTGGATATTCCGGCCGTCTCTCACGTTTTCAACTTCGATGTGCCCTCCAATCCTGAGGACTACGTTCACCGGATCGGCCGTACCGGGCGCGCCGGACGCAGCGGCAAGGCCTTTACCCTCGCCCTGCGAGAGGAAGGCAAGTATCTGGCCAATGTCGTGCGCATGCTCGGCATGGACATCCCGGAAGTCACGCTTGAGCAGGACAGCGGTTGGGAGGCCGGGGAAGCCGAAGAAGCGAAGCCCGGCAGAAGCCGACGCGGCAGCAGCCGCAGCGGTGAAGGCAGCCGTCGCGGTGGCTCCCGCAGGTCCGGCCGACGGAGCCAATCGAACCGGGAAGAGACTGTGGCCAGCGAAACTGTGGCCGAGGAAACGGCGCCCAGCGCAACGCCGGCCAATGATGTCGCCGCGAACGCCGCCGCGGAAAGTCCCGAGGAAGTGGTGACGCTTGACGCTGCTGTCGAGCCGAAGCCTCGGCCTGCGGCACGATCCAAAGCCCGGGAACAAAAACGCGAACCGCGGCGCGGCAAGCCAAAGCAGGAAAGCGACAGCCTGGCACCCGGCGAAACCGCTTTCGGTGATCATATCCCGGCCTTCCTGCTGCGTCCGGCCAAGGTCGCTTAAAGCGCAGTATTGTGGGTCTACGGGTAGCGTAAGGTAACGCCACCACGCTCTCAGAACGCGCGTCTACACTGACAAATGTTTGCCTAAGCTCAGTCTGCGCTGAGATCTTTGCGCATGCAGACCCTTGGACTGACATTGTCGACGCCGCGCGCCCTTTCCCCTTCGCGGATCGTCCTTAGCTCCGGTCCCGCTTCATCCTCGGCAAGGACCGAGAAACCCAGCCCCTCGTAGTACGGACGGTTCCAGGCCACGTCCCGAAAGGTAGTGAGCGAGAGTTTGGTGAAGCCCTGCGCCCTTGACCAAGCCTCCACGGTGCCGATCAGGGCACGCCCCAGACCCTGGCGGCCATAGTCGGGATGGACCGATACCTCGGCGAGATACCCCTCGCCGTCGACCACCCCGGCAATAACGAGGCCGACCGGAACCCCCTCCTCCTCCTCGGCCACCCAAAGGCGGTGCGCCTGCGCCAAGTCCACGTATTCCGTCTCGACTGTCGGACGGCCCTGGGCGATCCGGATCAGACCGATCTCGCCGAACCGCCGGGCTGCGACACTTTCCATGGGTCCCAGCAGGGGCGCATCCTCGATCCGACCCGGGCGAATGCGATAGCTCACGGCTGGCCCCCCGGCGCCAAGCGGTTATTATGGCGCTTTACGACTCGTGGCCACAGCCGGCCGGACAGCGAAAGACGGGGTGCGATGCAGACGATCTTCATCATGATCAAGTGTGAGCTTGGCAAAGCCTATCCGGTCGCCGACGCGCTGGTCGAAAGTGTTGAGCAGGTTTCCGAGGTTCACTCGACTTCCGGCGAATACGACCTTCTGGTCAAGTGCTACCTGCAAGATAGCGACGACATCGGCCACTTCGTCAACGAGAACGTTCAGACCCTGCCGGGGATCAAGGATACCTTCACCCTGATTGCCTTCAAGGCCTTCTCCTGACTGCATTTTTCACTATGGACAGCGGCTAGAGCAGATCCTGGTCGGATGGAATCGCCGGAGGCGATCCATCGACCGGGTGAATCTGCTCTAACTGTTTGATGGCGATCGGATTCACATGTTTTGGCGCAACCACGAAGTGGTTCCGTCAAAACATGATCCGATCTAGACGCCCCGGATGGTCACCGGCTCATCGCGCGCACGCACGGTCTGCAGCCACTGCCCCAGTTCGCGCAGCATGACGCTGAAGTCACGCCGGCCCGCTTCCCAGTCCTTGATCGAGTTGAACTGCGTATAGCCGTAGCTGGCGCTGAGCGGCCAGATCTGCTTGGCGCTGTCGCTGTGGGATATCCGCTGAGCGGCGTCGTTCAGTTCTTCCACCAAACGATCGATGGCAAAGCCCTCGATGGTGGTGGTGCTGCTGACCCGAAAATTCCCCGCCACAAAACACAATGCCTCGAAAGCATCGCCATCCATGTAGACGCAGGCAGCCTCGCTCAGAACACGGACCCCGTCGCCGGCGGAAAACTCGGCGTAATAGGATCCGTCCCGGTCCGCGCTGCTTTTTAAGAGCCCCAATTGCATGGAATATACTCTGCGCCAAGCCAGTGCAGCGAAGCAATGCCCGCGCCACCTCCCTGCGCTATGGCCGCGGTAAGACCGCTGCATGGAGACAGAGGCAGCACGGAAATCTTTTGGGCAAAATCAGATTCATAAACTCGACCAATATGTAATAATAGTTCGGTTTGTCCATACTTTTTATTTGGTGTAAATCAATATAGCTCGCATTGCATTATACAGCTATTGCATGACTCTAATCACAGAGCCAATTTCCTTGGTGCAAGGGATTGTTGTATAAGTTATGTGGCAGTCCCTTTTTGATCGTACGAGCCAGTAATCTATCATGCCAACTTTGCAACGCCCGCCCGTGCTGTTCGAGATGATGAAATCCCTCACGACATTAGGGCGAACGCTGAACCTTTCGAAGACAGTCGCAACCCTCGGCATCACCCGCCAGACCGTGCGGCGTCATATCAGTACCCTCGAAAGTATCAAGGGCGCCAAGTTTTTCGAAATCACCGATAGACAATATGTGCTGACGGAACCAGGCAGGCAGGCGATCAGGGAAGCCGAAAGAGTCCTCGAGCAGGCCGAGGCCTGGCTGAGCGGTCACCTCACGCATGATACGGATGCCTCGGGGATGGACCGCTCTAGATACCGCGATGAGCATGGCCGCGACTTCTATGCCCAGCAACATCCACTTAGCCGCCTGTGGATCGACGGCCCGCCCATCCTGCAGAAAGGCTTTCTCGCTTGGGCGAATGCGAGGTTTCAAATTGAATCCCCTGAACTGGAAGTCCTGAAACCCTATCTGCTTCTTTACCGACAACACGATGATAGTTGGCTCTGTGTGGCCATCGGCGAAAAGTCTTCCTATGCGACCTGGTTTGATCGGGTTTGGGCCAAGAGCGCAATCGGCCGTTTCTCCAAGGATGATCCCGCCGGATCGGAATTTAACGACTTCATCTCCGGTGCCCACTCCCAGATCTTTAGCGAGGGCGGTGTACGGCTCGACCATGTTTATGCCCAAATCCCGCGAGAGAGAGGTGGAACTCCAATTCCGGTAAGTTTTCAACGGCTCCTAATGTGTTGCACTTTCCCCGATGGCCAAACGGCCCTGGCAGTACTGGTTGCGAGGACAAAACGCTTAGAAATCGAGGGTTTGGACCCTCGGAACGTCCGCCCAATGCCCGACGACCTTCTGATGGAGTTCGATATCTAGACCGGGCGACGGGCAATCTTAGCTTCGGGGAATACGTATCACGCTACCTTATCGCCTCACCGTTACGCGAATTAAGGGAGCGTCCGACCATGCCTACCGACAATCTCTACAAAGCAATTAGATATATTGCCGACATCATCCAGATCAGCGAAGCAAGAGGCCTCTTGCTCGAGGTCAGTACCGATTTCGAAGAATTCCGAAAAGTCCGCATGGCTCAATCGGACAGATCAACCCTTTACCCGATGTACGACGTCGCCTGTACGTACATCGATTCGTCGAACGGGTTTTGGATCAAGGGCGTCGATGAGAACGGCGAACTCATCCACACCCAGGCGATGCGCCTCCTCGATCTTTCGGGCACCACGTTAGCCGACCACTTCAGGCTGCATCGGCAGAAATACATGACCCCTGGCAACACGGACGATCCGACCCAATACGACTATTCGCCGACTCCCGCCTGCCAGAAAATCTCTGGGAGGGTCTGTTACCATGGAGAGCTGTGGCTGAAGGAAGACGACGGAAAACGTTTTCGAGGAACCGGGCTCACGACAATTCTGCCGCGCATGGCGCTGGCCTTAAGTCTGATGGAGTGGTCACCCGACTTCGTCTTTGGCTTCATGTATCCCCACGCGGCCTGCAGGGGCCTGGCGGCTCGTGAGGGTTACATGCATATGGAACCCGGCTTCTGGCATGCCCCCGGCAGCCCCGAATCGTTCGCCGAATGGCTCGTATGGATGGCGCGGGAAGATCTAGAGCATCTCATGCGCTTTGCGCCAGGCGAGCTCTATCAACAGCTGGAAGCCCAGAGAAGCAAAAAAACGGAGAAGTCCAGCGAGCTTCACATAGCGGGCCGCGAATGGCATCGCCCCCAGAACGCCGCGATGTCTTAAGCGCCTCCAATCCAGGAAAGCGAAGCATAAGAGAAGGCCGGCAGGCGATGCGCCTCCCGGCCTTCCACTTCCCTATGGCCCTGGCGCCAGGCGTGCCTCTTCCGGCACGAAGAAAAGATGGTCCTGGTCTTCCACGGCCAAGTGACAGGAGATGCAGAATTCGACCCGGTCAGCCCCCTGGCCGTTGGTCCGGCCAAGAAGTTCGCCTGTGGCCGAAATCATCGAGTAGCGCCAGTCGCCGGTCACATAGTTGAAGCTCTCCGCCATCTTCTCCATGACGAAAAGCGGCCCCGGTCCAGTGGCGCCATCGTCGGTCACGACGAAGCTGTCTTTGGCCACGACAGAGCCGACCGGCAGGCGCCCTGCCGCCTCGTACCGGCCGTAGCGCGCCGCGATTTCATTTGCATAGTTGTTAACGTAGCGCCGGCCGTGGGTCATCGACTTGTAGGGCGCCGCGTTGAAACGCTGCCAGTCCCTGTAGCCGGCGGTCACCGGATCGCCGCTGAGGGCGTAAGTCGCCGCCAGGTCGTCTGCCAGATCATTGTAGATCGCCGCTGCTTCCTCCGCCGTCAACTCGGCGGGATTCTGGACCCGGTCATGACGATTCGGTTCGGCCGGGCTTTGGACTCTGTAGGCGCGGCGCGGCTCATCCAGGTCGTCCAGTTCGTCATCGAAGTACTGGGCCTCCTGATCGGGGGCCGCAGCCGTGATCGATTGCGCAGCAACGCCGGTGGCAACGGCAGAGGCGATGGTCATAAAGACTGCGGCCGCGAACGCGACAACATGAACGGACATAGAAAAACGGTCTCCTTATGCTGACCGTTCCTTGCCCCCTACGGTCTTGATTCAACAAGGATATAGGGATTCAGCACAGCAACCGAGCATCACAGGTTCGTGAACGCACAAAGGGGTAGGCATACCCCAAAAGCAGTCTTCTGCAGCTGCTACTTGGTACCGAAAATTCGGTCGCCGGCATCGCCCAGACCCGGGACGATGTAGCCCTTCTCATTCAGCCGTTCATCGACGGCCGCCGTGTAGATGGGGATATCGGGATGGGCTTCAGTCAGCGCCTCTATGCCTTCCGGCGCGGCAACCAGGCAGACGAAGCTGATATCCTTGGCGCCGTCCTTTTTCAGCCGATCCAGGGCGGCAACGGCGGTGTGGCCGGTCGCCAACATCGGGTCGACCACAATGGCAAGGCGCTCGCCCATATCCCCAGGCACCTTGTAGTAGTACTCCACGGCTTCCAGGGTCGCGGGATCGCGATAGAGCCCCAGATGACCGACCGAGGCCGCCGGGATCAGATCCAGCATCCCGTCAAGCAGGCCGTTGCCTGCGCGCAGGATGGTGATGAAGCAAGGCTCCGGCCGGGCCAGCAAAGGCAGGTCGGCCCTCGCCACCGGTGTCTCGACAGAGACCGTCTTCAGTTCCAGGTGCCGGGTGACCTCATAAGCCAGTAAGAGACTGATTTCGCGCAACAAACGCCTGAATTCCGGCAGCGCCGTGTCTCTGTCGCGCATCAGGGTGAGCTTGTGCTGGACCAGGGGGTGGTCGACGGTCGTGACCTTGGGACTCGCAACTGGGTCTTGCATGCCTCTGCCTTGCCTCTTTGATTTTTTTGCTTCGCAGCCCGCCGGCGTTGATGCCCGACGGCTGGGGCGGAGTGTTAGAAGACAGAAGCGATTCTGTCGAGTGCCTTGGCCGAGGGTCTTAGCATTGAGTCCGGATCTAAGCCTTCGTCGCCAAAGCATCGGCACTGGCCACCGCAGAGGCGGCGGCTTTCTCAGCCGCAGCGCGCTCCTCCGGCTCCATGCCCCCCGCGCCCGGCACGTTGACGGTGACCCGGCGGTCGGCGAACTTGATGCCCTCCCGGGCGAAAGCCTGCTGCACCGCCTGAAAAATGGCGCGGCGGATCAGGAACTGCTTGCCCGGCTTGGCCATGAACTTGCCGCGCAGCAGGAAAGCGCTGTCATCGGTCGCCAGAACCCCCTGGGACTTGAAGGGCTGCAGGAAATCCGGACCGATCTCCTCGTCCTGCTGAAGGTCCTGGCCGATACGCTTGAAGATCTTACGGACCTTCTCAAGATCGGTGTTAAAGGGCACGCGGAACTCCAGCTTCATGATCGCCCAGTCGCGGCTGTAGTTCGTCAGGTGCTGGATCTCGCCGAAGGGCACGGTGTGGAGGGCGCCGCGATGATGGCGCAGCCGAAGCGACCGGATGGAGATCTTCTCCACCGTGCCCTTCACCACCCCGACATCGATGTATTCCCCCAGCCTGAACGCATCGTCGACCAGGAAGAAGACGCCGGAGACGATATCGCGGACCAGGGTCTGGGCCCCGAACCCGACAGCCAGGCCGACTACGCCTGCCCCGGCCAGCAGCGGGCCGATGTTCACGCCAAGCGCGCTCAGAACCAGCATCACGGCCATCACGGCTATCGTCACCTGGATCACGACCCGCAAAAGCGGCAGCAGGGTGCGCACCCGCGAAGCCCCCTGCCCGCCCTGTTCGCCAGGCTCCGGCTCCCCGCCGCCGTCCTCTGATGCTGTTGCGGCGGCGTCCTCGGCAAGCCGCCGATCTATGGTGATCCGCGCCAGCTCCCAGAGCACATAGGCGATCAAGCCCGTGATGCCGATATCGATCAGCGCGCCGGCAATCCGTGCCCCAAACCCTTCCTCCGCCAGAGAGGACAGATCGACCCCCCAAATTCTGGCGAGAAACAGCGCCGCGGCAATGCAGACAAGAAAACGCGAGGCGCGCAGCCCCACGATCTTAAACTGGCCTACGGCGGTCGCGGCGCTGTCGTCCCTCTGTTCCATGCGCCGGGCGGCGCGCTCCAGAATGGCATCGAGATGCGGCAGGAAGAGCACCGTCAAAAGACTGCCGAAAGAGGCCAGATATGAGGCCCGGCCACCGCTCAGCTCAATAACGACGATCACCAGATACAGCAGGATCACGTAGACCGTGGTCGCCAGCGGCCAGCTTTCCGCAATCATGGTGCGCAGCGGCCCCGCCTGCTCCGGATCCCAGTTCAAATCGCCGGATATGGCCCGGCGGGCGGTGGCGATGGTGTAGACAACCGTGGCGATGAGAACGAAGCCGACCGTGAAACTCAGCAATTGATGCGCATCGTCGGGCATACCCAGACCCTGTAGCAGGCTGCAGGTAAGAAAGCCGAAGCCGGCAATCGAGGCCAGGATCAGGTTCTGCCGATGCAGGTAGCGGGCATCGCGGTCGTCCATATGAAGAAGACGCAGGCTTGGCAAATAGGGCGCCAGGAGGAAGCGGGAGAAAATCGCGTAACTGCGGACCACAACGACCGCGGCAACGTAGGTCATCACGGCCGTACGCGTCACCTCGTTACCCTGGGTAACCAGGAAGTAGACGGCAAGAGCGCCACCGATGAAGACGCCAAGCAGCACGAACTCCAGCACCAGCCGCAGCAACAGCCCGCCCAGCCGGGCAATGGTCGAGCTGGGTTGCGCTTCCACGATCCTTCGGAACAACCCAGCCATCGCCCTGCGCAGCAGCCGCTCCGCCAACCACCCCACCCCCATCATCGCCGCGAAGCCGAGCGCGATCCAAAGGAACACAACGGGCTGCCGGTTGTCGCGCAGACGCTCAAACGCCGTGGACATGGCCTGCGGCAAGGCAGGGAGTGCGGCGAGCATCCGAGCGAGACCATCACGCAATGCCTCCGCCTGGTCGCGGGATTGGATGAGCAGGCTGCCCAGGTTTTGCTCTGAAGGTTGCGCGCGATCCCGCGCGACGGCATCCAGGCGCTCGAGCAGGAGAGTGCGAACCTGGGCGTCGTCCAGGCGGGCGACGAGATCGCGAATCGCTGCTTCGGAAAGGGGCTTGTCGCCGTTCTGCAGCTCTTCCAGTGCCGATGCTTCAGACGTCGCCGCCGTTGTCTCGTCGCTCTGTGCCACGGCCAGAGAGGGCGACAGGCAGGAAAGAAGAAGGGCCAGGAGAAGGCTCGGCAATCGAAGGCCCACGACTCACCTCATAATGATTAAACGCTGTGACTATAACCCCAACAGACCGCAAAACCCAGAGGCCCAGGGTATGGCACTTCGATGCCGCCTGGAGGATCAGGTTTCACGACGGTTACGAGATGTCGGGTTTCCACCCCGGGGGCGGGCATCGACGAAGCAGCCCGCCCGCCAAAGCGGGCTTCAGTAGGCGGCGCGCAGTTGCACCATCAGCGCCTTTGCCTCGGCTGTTTCCTCAGGGGTCATGGTTTCCGCCAAGGCATCGCGTTGCCGCGCGGCCCAATCGCGCCCCTGCTCGGCCGCCAGGGAAAGCCAGGCGAAGGCCCGGACGGCATCGCGTTTCACCCCCTGCCCCTTGGCATAAAGATCGCCAAGGTTCATCTGGGCAACAGGGTCGCCGCGCTCAGCGGCCCGCCGATACCAGGCGACAGCCTCCGGAAAGTTTCGCGCCAGGCCGAACCCTCCAACCTGCAGCAAACCAGCCAGGGCCACCTGGGCCTGCAGATCGCCGGCCTGCGCCAAGGGAAGCCACTCGTCATAGGCGGCCTGCAGATCGCCCGCATCGTAGGCGGCCAGACCATCGACGAAGTCTGCAAACGACAACCGCCCCGACCCTAAGGTCGAGGCGGTGATCACAACAAAAAACGTCAACAGGATGCGAACCGAAGGGCGCAAGGTAGGGCGCCGCGGTCCGGTCCGCATAACCGTCCCTACTTCACCCGGTATTCTTCGGGCAGCAGCATGACGTTATCCTGTTCCGGCGTCACCGACTGGTGGCAACCGATGCAAAAGGCAACGTTATCGGAGCCGGCACCATTGGTGGTTCCAAAGACCGAGCCGTTCGGCATCACCATGGTGTAGCGCCAGTCGTCGCTATCCGGGTTAAAGCCCGCCTGCATCTTCTCCATCAGGAACAGCGGCCCGACGGAAACATCACCCTTGGCATTAACGCCGAAGCTGTCTTTGCCGAGCTTCGCACCGGGCGGGAAGGTTCCGGCATTCTCATAAAGCCCGTAGGCCTTCGCCGCCGAGTTACCCCAGTTCTGGACATAGCGCCCGCCGTGAGTGTCGGAGACATAGGCCTGCGTGCTGTATTGCCGCCAGTTCGAATAGCCGGAAGCATCGCCCTTGTCGGACTTCGCGTAGGCGGCCTTCATGGTCTCGAACATGCAGTCATAGGCAGCCAGTGCTTCCGCGTCGGTCAGCTCAGGTGCCGAACCAGCCCCACAGGGGTTGCAGGGATTGCACGGATTACAGGGGTTGCAAGGGTTCGCCGCCGCGCAAGGGTTACAGGGGTTCGCGGCGCAAGGATTGCACGGGTTCTTGGCGGCGCAAGGGTTACAGGGATTGCAGGCCTTCGCCGCGCAGGGATTGCAAGGGTTGCATGCCTTGGCAGCACAGGGATTGGCCGCACAAGGATTGCACGGGTTGGCCGCACAGGGGTTGCAGGGATTCTTCGCCGCGCAGGGATTGGCCGCTGCCGCTGCCTGAATCCGGGGAATTGCGCAGGCTGCGACCGCGCCGCCGCCGCCGGCCGCACAAGGATTGCAGGGATTGCACGGATTACAGGGGTTGCAAGGGTTCGACGCCGCGCAGGGATTGGCCGCTGCACAAGGGTTACAGGGATTCGCTGCACAGGGGTTGCACGCCTTGGCCGCACAAGGGTTTGCCGCTGCGCAAGGATTGGCCGCGCAAGGGTTCACCGGCTTTTTCGCAGCGCAGGGGTTGCAAGGGTTACAGGCTGCCTGGGCCATGGGAACGCCCATATGCCCTGTGACAAGCAGGCCTCCGGCCGCCACACCAGCCAAAACCGCCAAGGGAACCACGGCAGTCGACATTAATAAGCGCTTCCTGGACTTCATTTTTGATCACTCCCAGACAGATACTCTTGGTTTATTGTTTGTTCATGAGACCTGCTCATTCCAAGTAAGCCTCAAGCTCCTCAAGCCTATGACTCCCCGGCGATTCTGTAGAGTCACGGCGACTCACGATATCGTGAAGCACTCGCAGGGCTCCCCTCACCGATGCCGCAGAGCGGGCCACCGTTACGCAACGCCGCAATCCGAGAGACTGATTACCTTAGATTGAGGAACTCTACCCGGTACTCGTCGGGGACAAAGAACATTTGGTGCTGATCTTCATCGACCGCTTCATGACAGGTGATGCAGAACTCGACCCGCTCGCTGCCTTCGCCATTGGTCACGCCGAACAGGCTGCCGTCGGGCATGATCATGGTGTAGCGCCAGTCATGGGCGTCAGGGCGAAATCCCGGCGACATCTTTTCCATCAGAAACAGCGGACCGGTGAAAACGTCGCCGCGCTGGGTCACCGCAAAGGAGTCCTTGGCCAGGATGGATCCGACCGGCATCGGCCCCGCCTCCTCATAGCGGCCATAGGCCTTGGCCGTCATGTTGGCGTAGTTGTTCACAAAACGCTGGCCATGGGTCGCGGAGCGGTAGGGCGCTGAATTGTAACGCCGCCATTCAACGAAGGTCCCGGCCGTGGGGTCGTGGGACAGGCGATAGCCGGCGACCATGCGGTCGCGCACCTTATCGTAGACCACAAGGGCATCGGCCGCCGAAAGATCGGCCGGCCGCTCGACCGAAAAGTGCCGCTCCGGCCGAGCAAAATCCGAGTCCTGGGCCTTCGCCTGAAACAACGGCAGCAGGCAGGCAATCGCCAGAAGGGCAAATGCGCTCGCACGTTTTATCGAACAAGCCGTCCGAGGTCGGATCGCAGCAACGTCGCCTCTGAAGCGCCGAAGGGGCGTCGGATCGTAAAGGAACCCATGAACCAAGCCAGCCTCCTGTCGAAGTCCAGCGGTGGACAAACACAGCCCACGCGATCGGTTCATTCTGTAGGTATTAGCGCCGAACGCCGCATCAACTCAACATCACAAGAGGTTGAGCGTTTCCTAAAGTAAAGGGGCGCCGACTTTCCGCCGACGCCCCGAATCAATATCCTGCGCCGAAAACTATTCCGGCTTCAACTGCATCAGATAGGCAATCACGTTGGCTCGGTCGTCCGGCTTTTTGAGGCCGGCAAAAGCCATCTTGGTTCCCTTGACCGCTTTCCTCGGCGCTTCGAGGTAGGCATCCAGGGTTTCGGCGTCCCATACGGCCCCACCCTCGCCAAAGGCTACCATCGCCTTGGAATACTTGTATTTCTCGACGGTTGCGACAGCACGGTCGACGATGTTGTAAAGGCTTGGCCCGACCTTGTTCTTGCCTTCTTCGACGGCGTGGCAGGCTTTGCACTTGCGATAAACCTTTTCGCCGGCGGCGGCGTCGCCTTCGGCCAAGGCAGGTGCGGAAACGAGCGCCGCTGCGGCGAAGGCAGCGATGGTAAAGGAGCTCTTCAGACGCATTAAAACACTCCGGTCTTGTTGTGCCCCGCGCGGGGCCATCTCTCCTGAAGCCACGACATTCCGCCGAAGCAGCCGCAGACTAAAGGCGGAGCCGCCGGTAAGACAAGATCCGAAGTGTCGCAGGCCCGCAGAAACCGGGCCATTCTCCCCAGCTTATTCCGACAGGCTCTTCAAATAGGCAATGACGTCGGCGCGGTCCTGTTCCTTCTTGAAGCCGGGAAAGGCCATTTTGGTCTTTTTCACAAGGTCCTTCGGCTTCGTCAGCCAGGCGTCCAGGGTTTCCTCGTCCCAAACGACGCCGGTCGCCCCGTAGGACGTCATGCCCTTGGAATATCTGAACTTCGCGACCTGACCCGGGGTGGCGCCGAAGATTTTGTAAAGGCTTGGCCCGACCTTTTTCTTACCCTCTTCCAGGGAGTGGCAGGCAGAGCATTTCTTGAACAGCTTTTGCCCGTTCGCTTGATCACCCGCCGCCGCAACCGGCGTAGCAAAAGCCAAGGCAAGCAAAGTCGCCGAGAGGCCGGCTGAGAACATCCGCAACATAATCATCACTCCCGTATTGTCCTGATCCCCAATGAACATGCCCCCGGGCCAGGTCGGGCCCCACAAGATATCCACGCGTTCAAACCTGTAAGGATATGACCTGTGACGCAAATCAAAGGCGGGGGGTTACACGTCAAGAAAGCGTGAGAGGCGCCTTTCAGCCGATCCCGGCACCCACCGGACGGCGCGGCGGTAACAGCCGGCCAAACTGCCGACAGGATGAATCCAGCGGCCACTTTGAACGACACAGAAGCAACAACGCAGGTTTCCGTAGATTTTCGATCTCTTATCGAGAAAGATTCTGCCCCAATTCAACCTCGAGAGGAAATTTCAATGCCGATGACATGCAGAATTGCCAAACCCGCCGCCAATACGATTGCTGCCGCGCTGGTCGCGCTGATGGCGGGCTCGGTATCAGCAAGCGCCGAAGATCTTGGGCCTGCCAACGCGTACGTGCAGATCGCCGCACAAGAGCTCAAAAAACCCACGCGCGGAACCGGCCCGACGCGGCCCACTACCGGGCCCCGGCAAATGACCAACTCCGTCCCGGGCTCAACCACCAACGCATATGGCTGCCATGATGGCGCCTCGCAGACATCCTATGAAGGTCCCTGCGACCCCCATCCTGAGTATTATGCTGGTGGCTGTGAAAGCAGCGAAGAACTGGCGTCCGTCCCCGGCGACTGCCCCAACAGCAGCCAGCCCTGACTTTCCGACAACCCGGCCAGTTCACCTGCCATTCAACGGCTAACAGGGGGAGGCATTTTGTGCCTCCCCTTTTTTCGTGCCGTGCCGCAAATTTGACGAGCCGTCCCAAAAGCGCGACCGGGCCCCAGCGGTAGCGCCCGGAAAGTCGTCAATTGCGAGCGGTTATCACTTGATTCTTCCACAATATCTTATATTTAAATCTATACTAGATTAGTATGGATTGAGGTTTCCCATGTTCCGGTTAAACCGGCTGACGGATTATGCGGTGGTGGTGATGTCGCAGATGAGCCTGCGGGGCGAGAACCTGCGATCGGCCCAGCAGATTGCCGACGATACCGCAGTGCCGCTGCCCACGGTCTCCAAGCTTCTCAATCTTCTCGGCCGGGCCGGTCTGGTCACCTCCCAGCGCGGCGCTACGGGCGGTTACACGCTCAGCCGCAGTCCGGAGCAGATTTCGGTGGCCCAGATCATTCAGGCTCTTGAAGGCCCAATCGCCCTTACCGCCTGCGTCGACGGCGCGGCCGAATCCTGTGACGTGCAGTCGCTCTGTCCGATGCGCGGCAACTGGAACAAGGTGAACACCGCCATTCAGGACGCTCTGACCAGCGTCAGCCTGGCCGAAATGTCTGCCTTCCCCGCGACTTTCGGGCTGTCGCAGACAACCGCCCCCAAAACGGTTCAGGCGGACAGGAAAAGCTGATCTAGTTTAGTTAAAACACCAAGCAAGCGTTTGTTGTATCGGGAGAGTTATTGAATGGCCGCCACAGTCGAGACAGTCGAACAGGTCCGCGGGATCGAGAAGTACAAGTACGGCTTTGTCACGGACATCGAGAGCGAGACCGCGCCCAAGGGCCTGAGCGAGGACACCGTCCGCTTCATCTCGGCCAAAAAGAACGAGCCGGAATGGCTGCTGGAATTGCGTCTCAAAGCCTATCGCCACTGGCTGACCATGCCGGAACCGGAATGGGCCAAGGTGCAGTTTCCGCCGATCGACTATCAGGATTCCTACTACTACTCGGCACCGAAATCGCCGGACGACCGGCCCAAGAGCCTGGACGAGGTCGACCCCAAGCTGCTGGAGACCTATGAGAAGCTGGGCATCCCCCTGACCGAACAGAAGATGCTGGCCGGCGTGGCGGTGGATGCGGTCTTCGACAGCGTGTCGGTGGCCACCACCTTCAAGAAGAACCTGGAAGAGGTCGGCGTGATTTTCTGCTCGATCTCCGAGGCCGTGCAAAAGCACCCGGAACTGGTGCGCAAATACCTCGGCTCGGTCGTGCCTTACGGCGACAACAAGCACGCCTGCCTGAACTCGGCGGTCTTCACCGACGGTTCCTTCGTCTACATCCCCAAGGGCGTGCGCTGCCCGATGGAACTGAGCACCTACTTCCGTATCAACGCGGAGAATACGGGCCAGTTCGAGCGCACCCTGATCATCGCCGACGAGGGATCCTACGTCAGCTATCTGGAGGGCTGCACCGCGCCGATGCGCGACGAGAATCAACTCCACGCCGCAATTGTCGAGTTGATCACCTTGGACGATGCAGAGATCAAGTACTCGACAGTGCAGAACTGGTACCCCGGCGACGAGGACGGCAAAGGCGGCATCTATAACTTCGTCACAAAGCGCGGTGCCTGCCGTGGGCGCAACTCCAAGATCTCCTGGACCCAGGTGGAAACCGGCTCGGCCATCACCTGGAAATACCCGAGCTGCATCCTGCAGGGCGACAACTCGGTGGGCGAATTCTACTCCATTGCCATCACCAATAACCGCCAGCAGGCCGACACCGGCACCAAGATGATCCACCTGGGCAAGAACACTCGCTCACGCATCATCGCCAAGGGCATCTCCGCCGGGCGCTCGGACTCGACCTACCGCGGCCTGGTGCGGATCTCCGCCAAGGCCGAGGGCGCGCGCAACTTCACCCAGTGCGACTCGCTGCTGATCGGCGACCGCTGCGGCGCCCATACGGTACCCTACATCGAAAGCAAGAACCGCAACGCCATCCTGGAGCACGAGGCCACGACCTCGCGCATCAGCGAAGACCAGCTCTTCTACTGCCGCCAGCGCGGCATCTCCGAGGAAGACGCCGTGGCCCTGGTGGTCAACGGTTTCTGCCGCGAGGTCATGCAGCAGCTGCCCATGGAGTTTGCCGTCGAAGCCCAGAAGCTGGTCGGCATCTCCCTGGAAGGCAGCGTCGGCTAAACAACAAGATGAAACGCATAACAAGGATCACAGCGAAAAATGCTTGAGATCAAGAACCTGCACGCCACCGTGGACGGCAAGGAAATCCTGAAGGGCCTGGACCTGACCATCCCGGCCGGCGAAGTCCATGCCATCATGGGCCCGAACGGCTCCGGCAAGTCGACCCTGTCCTACGTCATGACCGGCCGCGAAGGCTATGAGGTGACCGAGGGCGAAGTGCTGTTCAAGGGCAGGAACATCCTGGAGATGGCGCCGGAAGAACGCGCCGGCGAAGGCCTTTTCCTCGCCTTCCAGTATCCGGTGGAAATCCCGGGCGTACCCAACACCACCTTCCTGAAAGAGGCGCTGAACGGCGTGCGCCGCTACCGCGGCGAGGACGAGCTGGACGCCATGCAGTTCGTGAAGATGGTACGCGAGAAAACCAAGCAGTTGGGCATCAACGACGAGATGCTAAAGCGCGCGGTCAACGTCGGCTTCTCCGGCGGCGAGAAAAAGCGTAACGAGGCCCTGCAGATGGTCGTGCTGGAGCCCAGCCTGGCGATACTGGACGAAACCGATTCCGGCCTCGACATCGATGCGCTGAAGACAGTGGCCAATTCGGTGAACCTGCTGCGCGACCCCGACAGATCCATGTTGGTGATCACTCACTACCAGCGGCTTTTGGACTACATCGTGCCGGATCAGGTTCATGTTCTGGCACAGGGCAGGATCCAGCGCAGCGGCGGCAAGGAACTGGCGCTGGAACTGGAAGCGAAAGGCTATGCCGAGTTCGCCGGCGCCGCCTGACTGGTGAGCAGAATTAGAGAGCAAGATGACAGAAGCTTTTAACGAACACTTCGGCGCCCTGCGCGACCAGCTTCCCGGACAGGATCTGCCCTGGCTGACGGCGCTGCGCGAGCGCGGCCTGCAGCACTTCGCCGAGAGCGGCCTTCCGACGCCGCGTCTGGAGACCTGGAAGTACACCAGCCTGCGGCCGGTCGAAAAGGTTGCCTTCGCCGCCGAGGGCGTGCCGCGGGCCTGTATCTCGATCGACCGGGCGCCGAGCCTGCTGCCCGAGACGACCGAAAGCCATCGTATGGTCTTTGTCGACGGTCATTTCCGCAGCGACCTGTCGCGTCTGGGCGAATTGCCGAAAGGCGCACAACTGCTGCCGCTGACCGAGCAGATGTCCGCCGATCCGGACTGGCTGGCCAGCCAGTTGGATCACCTCAACGGCCCCAAGGTGCAGCCGATGCTGGCCCTGAATACCGCCATGATGATGAACGGTTTCGTCCTGCGGCTGGCGCGCGGCACGGTGCTGCATCATCCAGTGGAAGTCGTCCACCTGGGCGGGGCGGGCGATGCCCCCCTCGCCTACCATCCCCGCAATCTGGTGATCCTGGCGGAAGGCAGCCAGGCCACGCTGATCGAGCATTTCAGTCATCTCGGCGACCAGCCCTATCTCAATAACACGATGACCGAGGTGACGGTCGGCGACGGCGCGATTTTCCGTCACTACAAGCTGCAAGCCGATGCGTTGAACGCCTTCAACCTGGCGACGGTGAAGGCCGAGGTCGGCCGCGACGGCCTCTACGACGCCTTTTCGATGACCACCGGCGCGCGCCTGTCGCGCAACGAGGTGTCGGTGAAGCTGGCCGGTGAAGGCGCCAACTGCCACCTGAACGGCGCTTATCTAGTGCGCGGCGACCAGCACTGCGACAACACCACGATGATCGATCATCTGGTACCCAACACGACTTGCCGCGAGGTCTTCAAAGGCGTGATCGACGAACGCGCCCGCGCGGTCTTTCAAGGCAAACTGACCGTCCACCGCGACGCTCAGCACACCAACGGCCATCAGTTGAGCAAAGCGTTGCTGCTGTCCGACCGCGCCGAGATCGATGCCAAGCCGGAGTTGGAGATCTACGCCGATGATGTGATCTGCAGCCACGGCGCGACCGCCGGCGACCTGGACCATGATGCCCTGTTTTACCTGCGCGCCCGCGGTATTCCCGAAGCAACCGCCCGTTCCATGCTGATCGAGGCCTTCCTGGGGGAGACCGTCGACCAGATCGCGGCCGAGGGGCTCTGCCCCGCCCTCATGTCCTCCATCGGCCACTGGCTGGCCGGCACCCGCAGGGAGTTCTGATATGGCTCTGGCGACAGATACCCTGACCGAGATCGGCGCCGGCAGTAACTCCACACTCGCCTTCGATGTCGAGCGGCTGCGTGAGGATTTCCCGATCCTGAAGCAGCAGGTCTATGGCAAACCGCTGGTCTACCTGGACAGCGGCTCCTCGTCGCAGAAGCCTCGGGCGGTTATCGACGCCATGAGCGAACTGCTGGAAACCGGCTACGCCAACGTTCATCGCGGCGCCTACTACTTCAGCCAGACCCTGACCGACCGCTATGAGGGCGTGCGAAAGACCGTTGCCCGTTTCCTCAATGCCGCTTCGGACCAGGAGATCGTCTTCACCCGCAACGTGACCGAGGCGATCAATCTGGTGGCCCACAGCTTCGGCAACAGCCTTGCCGCCGGCGACGAGGTGATAATCACCGAGATGGAGCACCACGCCAATATCGTGCCCTGGCAGCTGCTGCGCGACAGGATCGGCATTACGCTGAAGGTGGTGCCCATCGCCGAGGACGGCAGCCTGCGCCTGGATGCCTATGCAGACATGCTGACACCCCGCACGAGGCTGGTGGCGATCACCCATGTGTCGAACGTGCTGGGCAGCGTGAACCCGATGAAGGAAATCATCCGGCTGGCCCACAAGGCCGGCGCACTGGTTCTGGTCGACGGCGCCCAGGCTGTGGTGCACGGCAAGGTCGACGTCCAGGATCTGGATGCCGACTTCTATGCTTTCACCGGCCATAAGCTTTACGGCCCGACAGCCATCGGCGTGCTCTACGGTAAGGCCTCGCTTCTGACGGAAATGCCGCCCTTCCTGGGCGGTGGCGATATGATCCGCTCGGTCAGCTTCAGCGAGACGACCTATGCCGATCCGCCACACCGTTTCGAGGCCGGGACACCGCCGATCGTTGAGGTCATCGGGCTGGGCGCCGCCATCGATTACGTCACCGCCATCGGACACGATGCGATTGCCGCCCATGAGGCCGGGTTGCTGGCCTACGCCACCGAGCGGCTGCAGCAGATCGACGGTCTCACGATCTACGGCACCGCCAAGGAAAAAGCGGCCATCATCTCTTTCGGCCTGGAAGGTATCCATCCGCACGACATCGGCACCATCATCGACCGCGAGGGCGTGGCCATCCGGGTGGGCCACCACTGCGCCCAGCCGCTGATGGAATGCCTCGGCCTGCCGGCGACGGCCCGGGCTTCCTTCGGGCTCTACAACACCCCTGCGGAGGTGGACGTCCTGGCCCGCGCGCTGGAAAAAGTGAAGGAGCTGTTCGGCTAGAACCATGCAGGACGTGTTGCGCGACCTCTATCAGGAAGTGATCCTGGACCACGGCAAGCATCCGCGCAACCATCGGCATCCGCCGGCGGCGAACCGCTCTGCGCGCGGCTACAACCCGCTCTGCGGTGATCAGGTCACGGTCTACCTGGAGACCGATGCGGACGGCCATATCAGCGATGTCGCCTTCGAGGGCAGAGGCTGTGCGATCTCCATCGCCTCGGCCTCGATGATGACCGAGGTGCTGCGCGGCAAGACGGAAACCGAGGCACAGCAGTTGTTCGATGACTTTCACCGACTCTGCACCGAAGGAGGCTTCACCACGGAGCAAGCCGGAACCGAAGACCGGGAAGCGCTGGAGCGATTGCAGGTGCTGGCCGGCGTGCGCGAGTTTCCCGTACGGGTCAAATGCGCCACCCTCGCATGGCACGCCATGACCTCGGCGCTTGCCGGCGGCGACGAAACGACGACGGAATAGAGAGCAGTAAGATGAACGATCATCCTTTGGGTCTGGACAGCTTCGGCATCGGCGCCGCGCCGGAGGGCCTGACGGCCCGCGCGGGCACGCCGCTGCAGCCCGGTATGCCGGTGGCTGAGCGTCTTGCCGTGGAAAACGCCATGCGCCAGGTCCACGATCCGGAGATACCCGTCAACATCTACGACCTCGGCCTGATCTACGACCTGGACATCCACAACGACGGCTCGGTCGCCATCCAGATGACCCTCACCGCCCCGGCCTGCCCGGTGGCCGGCGAAATGCCGCAGCAGGTGGCCGACGCCGTTGCGGAAACCGAGGGAATTGGCGAAGTCCAGGTCACCCTGACCTGGGACCCGCCCTGGACGCCGGAGCGGATGTCCGAGGATGCCCAGCTCGCATTAGGAATGTTCTAAGAATTATAAGCACTTATGGGGCCTTCCGATTTACACTCGGAATCCCTATATGTAGGTTTGACGAGAACGGATAAGATAAGCCATGGCCATTGGAAATCTCATAAGCCTGACCGACGCAGCAGCCGAGCGCGTCAAGGCCCTGATCGCCAAGAGCGAGGAGCCCGTCCTGGGCCTGCGCGTCGGTGTGAACACACGCGGCTGCTCGGGCATGAGCTACGTGGTCGAATATGCCAAGGAACAGCGCAAGCTGGAGGACGTGGTCGAGGATAAGGGCGTGAAGATCTTTATCGAGCCGACCGCCGTTATGTTCCTTTTCGGCAGCGAGATGGACTATGTCGAGGATAAGTTCCAGACCGGCTTCGTCTTCACCAATCCCAACGAAAAGGGCCGCTGCGGCTGCGGCGAATCCTTTCACGTCTGACCGCACTGCAGCAACCGCTTCTAATCCAAGAAAAATACCAAGGTTAACCGTGGCTTAACGACAGCTTGGGACACTCTCATCCGACGACCGGGTGTCAATGACTGTCCAGAGCGCAAAGCCACCATGCAGAACATCAAGCGCGCCTACGTTTCAGCCATGCACGGCCTGGGGGCCGGGCTTTACAGCAGCGGCATGCTGGGCCGCGAGGCCCAGCCGCTGCACGGCGATCTGGTGCGCTGGCTACACAGCCTTTTTGCCATCTACGACATCGAAGCCATGGTCCGCCTGGACCTGCCCTGGTGGACGCTGCGGGCCGCGAAGCTGGTGGACCGCTTCCTACAACAGCGGCCGGGGGCGACGGTCTTCGAATATGGCTCAGGCGCCAGCACGGTCTATCTGGCAAAGCGCGCCGAAATCGTCATTTCCGCGGAACACGATCCGCGCTGGCACGCGACGGTGACCAAGAAGGTGGCGGGACACCCCAATGTCCTGCTCACGCTGGCAGAGGCGGAAACCGCCGACGCCCAAAGCACGCACTGGTCGGCCCACCGCGCCTGGTCGGGGTATGACTTCAAGAATTACGTCCAGGCGATCGATCGTTTCGAAGGCCTCTTCGACCTCATCGTGATCGACGGCCGTTGCCGGGCCCACTGCCTGCAGGCGGCCAAGCGGCGCATCAAACCCGATGGATTGATTCTTTTCGACAACGCCGGCCGGCGGCGCTACCGCGCGGCTCTGGAAAACTGCGCCATGCCCAAACTGGCAACCTCCGGTCTCACCGCCTGTCTGCCCTACCCCGACCCGACCGCCCTGCTGTCGCCAGACCCGACGGTATTGGAAGCCCTGGTGGACGCAGGATGACCAGGGTCTTGCTGCGCGCTGCTGCCTGGCTGTTGCCCCTTGCGGCCCTGCTCTATCTGGGTTTCGCCCTCAGCCACCTCGATCTCTCCGAGTTCGGCGGTTACCTGAGCAACCGGGTTCTGGGGATCGCCTGCATCGCCGCGCTGCTCTATGGCGCCGGGCTCTATCTTCTGGCTTTCGCGTGGTCGGCCTGCCTGCAGAAGTTTTCAAGAAACCCGGTCAGCCCGGAAGCGGCGGTGCAACTCTATGCCTTTGCCACCTTCGCCAAATACCTTCCGGGCAATGTCTTTCACTATGCCGGCCGGCAGATTGCTGCCGCCCGCCTCGGTTACGGCCAGAAGGCACCGGCACAGGCCAGTCTGTTGGAAATTCTGGGACACCTTTCAGCGGTCGGGGTGATCCTGTTGGCTTTACTGCCTTTCTCCCTGACGGGATTGGCCGATCTGCTGTCTTTTGCCGCCCCGCAGCTTCCGCTCTGGGCTTTGGTTGCTGCGTTCAGCCTTCTGGCGGTGCTCCTGTTCATGCTGCTGTCGCCAAAAGCCCGCAACCTGCTGCCGCCCCTGGACAGCCGTCTGCTGTCATTTGTCGGCCTTCTGCAGTTGAGCTTCTTCGCCTTGACCGGGCTTCTGGGCCTGTGGCTGGCGATTCCTTTGTTGGACCTGCCGCATGAGATGCTGCCGCTGCTGATATTCGTTTATCTCGTCGCATGGCTCGTCGGTTTTGTGACACCAGGTGCGCCCGGTGGCCTGGGTGTAAGGGAGGCCTGTCTACTGGCGGGGCTCAGCGGGCTCGCGGCGCCCGAAGCGATTCTTGCCTTTGCAGCGGTGACACGGGGGGCCTTCCTGGTCGGCGAGGCGCTTTTTGCCGCCTCCGGCTTCCTCTTCCGGCCGGGATTAGAAGTCAGCGCGCGCCGCCCATCGCTGCCGGCGCGATAACCCGATAGAGAACGAAGACTTCTCCCTCCGCCAGCCTCTCCAGACCGCCGAGCCCATCCAACGAACCTCTCCCGCTCCGCATCCACAGCAGGTAGTCGAAATTGCGCGGCCAATCGTTCCAATAGGCATGGGCCGGATCATGGCGGCGAACAGGCTGCTCGAGGGCCCGCTCCCGCCCCTTCTCCAGGGCCTGCCGAGGCACTGGCCAGCCGTGGGGCACATCCAATTCGGCACGCCCAGGCGCGGCCTCTACCAACGAAGTTGCGGTGAACAGGAGGGGTACGAACATGCCGCGCTCGATAGCGGCCAAAGACCCACTGTGCATGAAATCGATCCAGGCCGGAAAGCAGCCCCGACAATTTGGATCATAGTCGCCGGCGACAAGGAGGGCTCCGCCGGCCTCCGTCATCCTCAAGGCCTGCCTGATTTCCTGCTGGACCTCGTCGTTGCGAGCCATCTGCAATCCTCCAGCCAACAATGAAGCGCCGACCATCGCAAGCACAAGCCCCTGAACCAATCGCGAAGCCATAACCGATGCAGCCGGCCGTATCGCCGCAACAAGCAGGAGAAGGCCGATGAAAGGAAAACGGAAGTCCAGGCCCCAGATCCCCAGAACCATGTTAGGCATGGCAATCACCAGCGCTGCCATGGCCCAAAGCAAGGGCTTCAAGTCGCCGTCGAGCTTGGCCTCGCCGCGTCGCAGCAGGCCGTAGATCAGAACCAAGATTGCCAGCAGCACCAAGGGACCGGCTGGTGCGACCAAGGCGGAGGTCGGGGAAAGAAAAGCCAAAGCCTTGGTGCTGAACGCACCATAAAAGGTACGGCTGTCACCGACACCGTCCTGACCAAAAAGCACGTAAGCGAAGAGCGCCAGAGGCAGGGCGAACTGCATCATATGCCGGGTGAAAACCTGTAACCGCACCAGGAGGCCACTGTTCGAGTCGCGCCAAACTCTCAGCAACTCGAAGCACAAGACGAGATATCCGCAGAGTAGAAAGCCAAGGAGGTGAGCAAAAAAGAGCACCGTCTGCGCAGCAGCAAAGACCAGCAGACGTCGGTGCCAGGGCCAGGCTTCGGTTGCCAGCCAGAAGTAGACGGCCCAGAGCGCCAATCCCACGCCAAAGAGGAAGTTCATGAAACCCCAGCGCAGGGCTTCGTTGAACAACAGTGCCAGCGGCAGCAACGTCCAGAGACTCACGGACCCGGCCCGACGCAGGTGCAGAGCCACCGTGGCAAAAAACAGCAGCGCCAAGGTCAGGCCGTTGAACAGCCCACCGACGGCATAGGGCGACAGCCAATCCATAAAGGGCGCCGCGAAGAGGTCCATCGCCAGGTCCGGGATCAACCTCCATTCAAGGGCATAGTTGCCGGTTAAAAAAGCATCGCTACCGAGCCGATACTGAATAAACACCCGGGCCAGGTGATTGGGATAGTCGCGGGCAATGCCTAGCGGGAAGATCTGGGGCAATACAAAGACGACCGCCCCAAAAGCCAAGATGGTCATCAGGCCGGCATGCCGACGCAAACCAAACGTCCCCGTGGCTTCTGTTGCTGGAAAGGTCGACAAGCCGTTGGTCCGCTTTCGTTTTTCTTGGAAACCACCAGCCATAAACCATGCGGCTTGTGAAAGGATTAATAACTCTGTCGCAGACTGCGCGCTGTGTTGCCGCGGAGCCGTTGACTTATGGTGTGAGCGGAGAAGGTGCGAGGTCGTCCAATGTCGCTATCGCTTTCGATTGTGGTCCCCTTCTTTAACGAAGAGGAAACCATAGAGAAGCTCCACGAGAAGATAGTCGCTGCCGTTGCGCCGACTGGTTGCCCCTTTGAAGTCATCTATGTGAACGATGGCAGTACCGATCTGGGCCCGATCAAGGCTCAGAAGCTGGTCGGGAGTAGCGCGTTGGCCTCTTTGATCAACTTTCGAACGAATTTCGGCAAGGCAGCCGCGTTGTCTGCAGGGTTTCGCCGCGCCCGCGGCGATATCGTCATCACCATGGATGCCGATCTGCAAGACGATCCAATGGAAATACCGAGGTTCTTGGAGCAGATCCACAGCGGCATCGACGTGGTGAGCGGTTGGAAGCAGAAACGTCACGACCCCCTCGGCAAGACTCTACCCTCTAAGTTGTTCAACGCCGTCGTAGGTCGTGTTTTCGGCTTGCGGCTACATGACTATAACTGCGGTTTCAAAGCCTATCGGCGGTCCGCGCTGGCTCATCTCAATCTATATGGTGAGCTGCATCGCTTCACGCCGGCTCTACTCCATAGCCTCGGTTTTCAGGTAAGCGAAATTCCCGTAACCCACCATCCTCGCACGCACGGCCAATCCAAGTACGGCTGGAGCCGGCTGATCAAAGGGATGATCGACCTCTTCACGGTTCTGCTGTCCACTCGTTTCCGCATGCGGCCGGCCCACCTCTTTGCTTACATTGGTTTGCCGATAACCGGCGCCGGCTTTGCCGCACTTGCCTATCTAACAGTTCTTTGGTTGGTCGGGGCGGGTCCAATCGGTTCTCGACCGCTCCTTTTCTTCGGAATCATGGCGGTTCTGTTCGGGACCCAGATGATCGCAACCGGCCTGATCGCCGAAGTGGTACGAGCTAGTCGGCCGCAGGAAGACGAAAAGTACTTAGTGGAAAGCGAGTACGGATCATCCGGGGAGCTGATGAGCCAACCTCTTCAAACGAATCAACACGACGCTACCACGACCGCTCAAACACCGCCTCAACCGGCCGGACGGCGCTCCGCCTGAATACCGACTTCGTTGCTAAGTCAAATCAGTGAGCTTCCCCACAGACTTAATCGTTCCTTAGAGCTTTAGTCCCAGGATTGCGGCTGCTCATGCAGCTTTATATGCGGCGGGTCGATGCAATCATACAGCACAAAGCGAAACGGGGCGGCCCAGCTGCTGCCTTACCTTGCGCTCTTCATTACCTGGGCCATGGTTCACACCAGCCTGATCGTCTTCCGCGACCTGCCGGTGTTTGAATCAGGCCTTGTCGGCCCCGACAGCTACATGCGCATGCTGCGCGTGACGGAACTCTATCAGAACTGGGATTGGTTCGACGGCACCATCGAACGCGCCAATGCACCCTATGGGGATACTCTGCATTGGACCCGGCCCTTCGACATGCTGATCATGCTGATCGCGTTACCGGCGTCGCTCGGCATGGATTTCGAAGGGGCGCTCTACGTTGCCGGCATTCTTGTATCACCACTTCTGCAACTGACGACAGGCTTTGCCCTGGCCTGGGCAATGCGGCC
Source organism: Pelagibius litoralis (assembly GCF_011683915.1). Classification (GTDB taxonomy): domain Bacteria; phylum Pseudomonadota; class Alphaproteobacteria; order Kiloniellales; family Kiloniellaceae; genus Pelagibius; species Pelagibius litoralis. The sequence goes on along the minus strand of NZ_JAAQPH010000001.1, from coordinate 254,390 downwards.
CGTGATCCGGCCGGAGGTTTGGTTCCTGCCAGCCGTCGCGCTGTTTCTGCAGCCTGGCGCATTGGCCTACTCGGTCGCCGGGCGGGCCGATCATCACAGCCTTCTGCTGCTCGTCTTCGTCGTCACGGCCGGTTTTACACTGCGGGCGCTGCGCAACCCCCTGGATGCGCGCCCGGCCGTATGGGCCGGCGCCAGTGCCGGTTTCGGTATCTGGCTCTCGGTGGAGTTCTTGCTACCCATGGGGGTCTGCCTTGTCGCCCTCGGAATGCCCTGGCTGTTCGGCGAACGCGAAAAGGCCTCGCAAAACAAGTGGTTTGCGCTGGCAGCCAGCCTGCTACTCCTTGCCGCGCTCTTTGCCGAGCGGCCGTTAGAGCGCTTCCTGGAGCCAAGTTACGACCGCGTTTCCACTGTTCAGTTTCTTGTCGTGGTCAGCATCCTGCTGTTCTGGCGCGCCGCAGAATCCTATGAAAACCGCGCCACAGCCGGCACGCACCCGGTTGGACGCCTGTTGCTCGGCCTGTTCGGCGTCACGGCTGCCGGCCTTCTGGTGAACAGCATCCACCCACTCTTCTTCGCCGGCCCCATGGCCGGGGTCGACCCCCGTATCCAGCCCATCTGGTTGGATTTGGTCCTAGAGATGCGGCCGCTTATTCCGCAGGACCGTGACAGTATCGGCAGCTTCATCTTCTTTTTCGGCAGTGGCCTTTTGGTCGTACCCTTCTTTGCCAGATTGTTGTGGCAGGAGCGCCGTAGCAGCAGCTTCTGGACCCTGGCCTTTATCGGTTTCGCCTGCCTCCTGCTCTGGCTTGTCGCCATCAAACACATACGCTTCTCCGGTTATGCCGAAGTCGCCTTTATCATGGCTTTTGCCGTGGTCTTCGATCGCTTCCTTCAGTGGACACACCGGATCCACAGCGATTTCAGCCGCGGCATCCTGCGCGGCTGCACCATCACGGTCCTCTTGCTCGGCCCCCTGACGGTCGGCACCACCTTGATGGTCGACAAGGCCGACGCCAAAGATGCCTCAGGTCAGTCCCTTACCGCTTGCGACGTAGGCGAGGTGGCCGGCTTTCTTGAGACCGATCCGCGCTGGACCGGCTCCCGGCAGACCATACTTACTTTCCTGGATATCGGACCCGAGCTGCTTTATCGCACGGACCACGCGGTGATCGGGACGCCCTATCACCGCAACAGCGATGGAATCTACGACAGCTATTGGATGTTAACGAGTAGCGACCCCGGCGCGGTTCGCGCCATGATCGTGGAGCGCGGTATAGGCCTGATCCTGTTATGCCAGAGTCCAGCGGAGCGGAATTTCTTCTCCTCCGCGGGCGACAGCCTCTACAAGCAGCTTTCCGGCGGCCAGATACCATCCTGGGCTGCCGAGGTTGCCCTTCCCGTCCATTTGCAACGCCAGGCCAGGCTGTTCACCGTCTCCCGCTGACTATCTGAGAGCTAATGAGCGGAACGGAACCCGCGTTAGGAAAATCTTGAGCGAATTCGGCAAGACTGAGTCCGCGAGGGTCAGGCAGGCCCTGAGAAGATCTGGCGATTAGGTAGATGACGCAGGAAAACCCGGTTCACGCCCAACAAGCCGCCATCGCGGCCACCTGGCAGGCCACCGCCCCCTCGGTCGCCGTTCTGCTGCCGTGCTACAACGAAGAAGCAGCCATAGGGCAGGTCGTAAGGGATTTCCGCACGGCACTGCCATCAGCCAGGATCTACGTCTACGACAACGCCTCCAGTGACCGGACCGCGGCGGTGGCCCGGGAAGCCGGGGCCAACGTCATCTGCGAAAAGCTGCGTGGCAAGGGTAACGTCGTGCGCCGTATGTTCGCCGATGTTGAAGCAGATATCTACGTATTGGCCGACGGCGACGATACCTATGACGCCGCCGCAGCACCGGGGCTGATCAAACAGCTCTGCCAAGAACAGCTTGATATGGTGAATGCGGCGCGGATCAACACCAGCGACGAGGCTTACCGGCCGGGTCATCAGTTCGGCAACTGGCTCTTCACCACAATGGTGAGCAGCCTTTTCGGCAAGCGTTTCAGCGACATTCTTTCCGGTTATCGGATTTTCTCCCGCCGCTTTGTGAAGTCTTTTCCCGCCCTCGCCACAGGTTTTGAGATCGAAACCGAATTGACGGTGCATGCCCTGGAACTGCGGATGCCGGTCGCCGAAATCGCCACTCCCTACAAAGAACGGCCGGAAGGCTCCGAGAGCAAGCTCAACACCTTTCGTGACGGTTTCCGTATCCTCAAAACCATTGTCAGGCTTGCCAAGGACGAACGTCCCCTGGCGTTTTTCTCTACCGGGGCAGCGGTCCTGGCCGCAATCGCGCTGGGCCTATCGATTCCGCTGTTTCTGACCTACTTCGAAACCGGCCTGGTGCCTCGACTTCCTACCGCCGTCCTGGTTTGCGCTCTGATGCTCTCAGCCTCGCTGGGGCTTGCCTGCGGTCTGATACTGGACTCGGTCTCTCTGAGCCGCAGAGAAATGAAACGCCTGCATTATCTGACCTTGCCGGCGCCGCCTGGAGCCGTCTCTCTTAGCCACGCAATCACTTCTGATGAACCTGTGCCGAGCCCCAAATCAGCCAGGAAATCCGCGTGATTCAGGCAACGCAGTAGACATCCAATATTGCATTTTGTTGCGATTATTCCAATTTTTACATAAAACAATTCAGATATTGACGTATTAATATAATAATACTTCTACTATTTTCTTGTGCTACTTGATTATTTGTACTCAAAAAAGACAATTCCTTTTACCTTTTCTTAATGCGAAGAGCGGATTATTGGCCTCGGATATGCTTGCATAGGAGGTCGCAATCATGATGAACACTATCAAATCTTTTCTTCAGGACGATTCCGGTGCCACGGCCATCGAGTATGGCCTGATCGCTGCCCTTGTTTCCGTTGCCGCCATCGCGGCACTGGGAGCGCTGGGTAATTCACTGGACAACCTGTTCACCGAAGTTTCGAACCGCCTCGACAATGCGGTCACGCAGGGTGTTGGTACTACTACTCCCTAACAACTAGATTCAGACGGCCCCCCGGGGCCGGCTGTTGCCATGTCAGAACGATAGGGCCCGGGGCAGCGTCCTCGCGGCCCTATCTTTCCTTTGGTGCGTCTTCATTGCTTTCCCTTCCTGGTTCGCAAAGAAGACGCACCAAAGGAGACACTTCCTGGACGGTCAGACTATGGATTTATCTCTAGCAACAACAAGGTTCACGATCCTGGCTTTCGCGGGCCTGTTGATCATGGCCGCTGCGAGCGATTGCCGGAACCTGACCGTCCCAAATCGTTTCAGCCTGGCGCTCCTTGCGCTTTACCCTTCCTTTGTCGTCGCCGCAGGCGGCGGTGTCGATTGGTCAGGGGGCCTGATCTACGCCGCTGCGGCCTTTAGCCTGGGCTTCGTCTTCTTTGCCTTCCGTTTCTGCGGCGGGGCGGACGTAAAGCTCTTCGCAGCAGTCACGCTTTGGGCGGGCCCAACCCTTTTTCTCCCAATGCTTTTCTACACCGCCATTGCCGGTGGACTGCTTGCTGTCGCCCTGTGGGTCCGACACAAGATGATGCGGGCCGCCACCCCGGCCGCCTTCTTCTTCGTCACCAGCGATCCGTCTTTCGGCAAGCAACCGATGCCCTATGCCGTAGCCATCTCGGCCGGCGGCCTATACGTCGCGCTACAGCTGCTGATGGGAGCGTAAGATGATGAAATCACGGGTAACTCTTTACTCTTCGGCTGGTCTGGCCCTGTTTGGATTGACCGAGCCGACCGCGTTCTGCGGATGTGCCTAGGAGGTCCATGCCATGTCATTCCGGAACATTGTGCTGATCGCCGCCGCCCTACTGATTACAGCCGGCACCTCTTTCGTGGCGCGCAGCTGGTTGGCCAACCAACGGGCGAAGCCGGTTATCGTAGCCCAACAAGTGCAAGCCGAAGGAATCAAGGTGCTGGTGGCCAAAGCCGAGCTACCGACTGGTGTCTTCATTCAAGAAGAGCAACTGCGTTGGCAGCTCTGGCCGAATGACGATATTCCGGATGAATACTTCACCGATGATGAGATCGAACCCGATGCTTTTTTCGGGGCCGTTGTGCGCCGTGGCTTCACGGCCGGTGAACCGATTACCCCGAGAAGAGTGATTCGGCCTGGAGAGCGCGGCTTTCTCGCAGCTGTCCTGCGGCCGGGCTATCGGGCCATTGCGATCCGTGTCGACGCGACTTCGGGTGTCAGCGGCTTGGTGTTCCCGGGCGATCGGATTGACATCATTTTGACACATACACTGTCGGACCGTACTGGCGAGAACGTCGTCCAACGCCGCGCCAGCGAGACCGTTCTGCAAAACGTACGCGTACTGGCCCTTGACCAGACGACCGACGACAACGGCACCGATCCCCAATACGCCAAGAATTTTACCCTGGAAGTTACCCCAAAGCAGACCGAGATGCTCTCGGTCGTGCGGGAACTGGGGGCTCTTTCCATCAGCCTGCGGAGCCTGGCCAAGGACGAAGAAGAGCTGGAGCGGCTAACGGTCATGAATGAAACCAAGGAAGAGAGCGATCCGGAGCGCGGCGACACCTATACCTGGGATTCCGAGGTCAGCCGCCTTGTCGGCAGGGGATCCGGCAATGACGACGGTAAGAAGGTTGTTAACGTAACGCGTGGTAATGAAGTTCAGGAATTACGCTTTTAAATGGGGTCCTTTATGCGCTTGATTTCAAGGCTTTGGCTTGTATTTGCCCTGGCGGCGGCAATAGCCGTCCCGGCCGGGCAAGCTGCTGCCGCCTTGCAGGGTCGGGCGGTGCCTAGCAATGGCGATCCTATTGTCATCGAGCTGAGCGAGGGCCAGTTGCTGCGCCTCGATCGCGCGATGTCATCGGTGTTCATCGCCAACCCGGCAATCGCCGATATCAGCGCAAAATCTGATCGTTTGCTCTATCTCTTCGGCAAAGCCGTCGGAACCACCACCCTCTTCGCTTTGGATTCAAACGACAACATCATCGCCAACGTGACCGTGACGGTGAACCACAATCTCACCCGCCTGCAGGGCGCGCTGGATGACCTGGTGCCGGGCGGTCAGATCGAAGCATCGTCGGTCGATGGAGCGATCATCCTTTCCGGCAGTGTCGCTACGGCTAGCGAAGCCGAGGACTCACGCCGTCTTGCGACGCGCTTCATCAGCGAGGGCGGCGAGATCATCAACCGCCTTGCCGTGACGGCGCCAAACCAGGTCAATCTGCGGGTTCGGATTGCCGAGGTATCGCGTGAGGTCATCAACCAGTTCGGCTTCAACTGGGATATTTTTGTCGACGGCGGCATCCAGTTCGGTCTGCAGTCCCTGCCCCCAGTGGCGGGTATCAACTCGATCTTCGCAGGCGGCAACATCGGCAACGCCTCGATTGACACGCTGATCGACGCGCTGGCAGAGGACAATCTGGTTACCATCCTCGCCGAACCCAACCTGACCGCCCTGTCGGGAGAAACAGCCAGCTTCCTTGCCGGTGGCGAGTTTCCGATTCCGGTCTCGCAAGACGAAGATACGATAACGGTCCAGTTCAAGCAGTTCGGCGTCAGCTTGGCTTTCACCCCTACCCTGTTGGGCCGCAGCCGCATCTCAATGCGCGTGCGCCCGGAGGTAAGTCAGCTTTCCAACGCGGTGCAGGTACTTGCCGGCGGCCTCTCCGTTCCGTCGCTCACCACACGCCGCGCGGAAACCACGGTGGAACTGGCTTCCGGACAGAGCTTTGCCATTGCCGGCCTGATCCTCGACAACAGCCGACAGGAGAGCCGAAAGATTCCCGGTCTCGGCGATCTGCCGATCCTGGGCGCGCTGTTCCAAAGCGATCGATTCGAGCGCGAAGAGACGGAGCTCGTCATCATCGTCACGCCCTACATCGTTCAGCCGGTCGACAGCGATCAGCTGAAGACGCCGCTGGACCCCTACCGGGCACAGCCGCTTGCCGGGGCCGGATTGCCGGCAACCGCCGGTGCTCAACCCGGCCGCACGGTGCCGCTGGACCCCGCGCAGGCAAGCCGGCTGGGTGGTGGCAAGAACACCGGCTTTATTCTGGATTAGGAACAAAGAGATGACGGGACGAAAGCTGAGCAAGCTCACCGCAGTTCTCTCGATCTCGCTGTTGAGCGCGGCCTGCGCCGGCGACCCTGAGCGAGAACCCGGGGCACAGGCGGTTGCCGATGTGGTCAACACCGTTTTCCATCACGCCAAGTGGCGCCAGGTTCCCGCCACACCGGAAAACCAGGCAGAAGGTATTCTGTTCCAGCAAAGCGTCTTCTTCGGCGATGGCTCCGCAGCAGTTGATCGGCAAGGACAACAGGCAATCGATGCGTTGCTGAATGAGGCCGATCCCGATCCGGGAACTACTCTGTCGTTGTCGGCCGGCGATAGGGCGGTGGCGGGATACGATCGGCTTACCTTGCAAAGGCTGGAAGCTGTCCGCCTGGCGCTCGCCGACCGCGGTTACGACGCTGTCTTGGACCCCGCGCTGCGGGTGCCGGCTGCCGGCACTCAGGGCAACGAAATCCGCCTGAACCTGATCAAATACATGGCCATCCTTCCGAACTGCGAGCAACTCCAGCCATTGGAGCCGGACACGCCGGCTTTTGAATCGGCGCTAGGCTGCGCCACCGCAAGCAACCTCGGCGCGATGGTCGTCAATCCTGCCGATCTCGAGCAGGGCCGCCCGCTGGAGCCGGCGGACGGGGAAGCGCTCAGCCGGTCGGTCATGCGCTACAGGGTCGGCGATATTGAGCCGCTTGTCGAAGAGGATACAAAGTCCCAATGACTGTGGCGGACCGTGTCTTGGAACATCAAGTCTCGAACGCGACGGCCGCTGAATGCGTTGCTTTTGTCGGCGACAATCAAACACACTCGGTTGTCGACTCAGTGCTCAGGGAATTCTTCGCCGAACCGCTGCTGCTGGACGGCGGTCCCAATCAGGCTATCGAATTCCTAAGCTCGACGGTGCCACCTTCGGTATTGATCGTCGATGTCTCAGAGGCAGCATCTCCGCAAACCGCCATGTTATCGCTCCGCGCTGCGATTCCGGATACCACCAAGATCATTGGCATTGGCACCGTAAACGACATCGCCGTTTATCGAGAGATCGTCGAATCCGGGGCCACTGATTATCTTGTGAAGCCGGTGACCGAAAAAGCCCTGGCCTCTGCGATCAATCGGACTGAAGACACCAACGAACCGGCCGTGCCTGAGATCGCAGTGGAAGAAAGAGCTCGGATCGCGGTAATCGGATCGCGCGGAGGTGTCGGATCAAGCACCTTGGCCGTCAATTTGGCCTGGATCTTAGGCGAAGAGCGAAAGCACAAGACAGTGCTGGTCGACCTGGATCTGGAGTTCGGAACCATCGCTCTTTCACTCGACATCGAGCCCACACGCGGACTGCGCGAGGCATTGGAGAACCCAGCCCGTGTCGACGGGCTCTTCATTTCCAGCGCGACCGCGAAGCTGACGGAGCATCTTTCGATCATGGCAACCGAGGAAAACCTTACCTCGGAGATCAACTTCAATCCCAACGCCGTCGATGCGTTGTTCGAAGCGCTGGGCCGGATCAACGACGCTATCGTGATCGATGTACCCCGACCCGCCTACGCCATACGCCGGCGCGTTTTTGAACTGGCAACAGAGATCCTGCTGGTGACCGAGTTGAATCTCTCGGGGCTGAGAGACTCCCTGCGTTTGCTCGCCGGCATCCGGGAAGTCGCGCCGGAAACACCGGTTCGGATCATCGCCAACAGAGCCGCGGGCCCCAAGCAAGCCATGCAGTTGAAAGATTTTCAGCGCGCCCTGGAACACAAGGTGGACCTGGTATTGCCAGACGAGCCAAAGGCCTTCAACGCCGCCGCCAACACCGGCAAGCCGCTTGCCCAGGCTTCTGCCAACGCCAAGGTTTGCAAGATTGTCCGCAAGCTGGCCAAGGAAATAAAGTTGCCCGAAAAACGGGATCCGAAGAGCGACAAATCCAGCAAAAGAAGAGGTCTTGGCGACCTCTTCCGCAAAAGGTAAAGCGTCGTGTCGGGGGTTGCAGACAGCGGTCAACCGAACGATCCCGATACCGGGGCGGCGGAGGATGTCAACCTCGAAGCTGTCCGCCGGCAGCTTCAGCCGGCCGTACTTTCTCTTTTTGCCGACGATGACGTCTCGGCGGTCCCTCGGCCCGAACTCGCATTGCGGATCGGCAATCTGATTTCCAACGCGGCCGAGCAGAGCCGCACGAAGCTGAGCCTGCTGCAACGGCGTAAACTGGTATCAGCCCTTATCGACTGGTTGCTTCAGTGCGAAGCCCTGCAGCCCGACGAACGCCAGGAGATGATCAGCCAACTTCCGGAACCCCAAGGCGGCGCAGTGAGCGCTCCCGAAGGTCATCCCAAGGGCAAAGCAACGTCGAACACGCCCATCATCGAGGCCGCGAAGAGCAAGGTGCACCCCTTAGTCATGGAGCGCCTGGACGTCTCCGCCGCATCCCAGCTCCCACGCGACGACCTGACTCGACAGATCGGCGAGATCGTCCGCGAGATCGTCGTCGACGAAAAACTGAACCTGAATTCGCCCGAGCAACAGTCAATCGTCGACATCATGCTCGACGACATGTTGGGCCTTGGTCCTCTGGAACCGCTGCTGGCGGACGAGGCCATAACAGACATCATGGTCAACGGGCCGCATCAGGTTTATGTCGAACGGCGCGGCAAGTTGGAGGTAACGGACGTCCGCTTCCAGAATGACGAGCACGTTCTCAATATCGCGCGGAGGATTGTCTCCCAGATCGGTCGCCGGGTGGATGAAACGACCCCCCTGGTCGACGCCCGCCTTCTGGACGGCAGCCGCGTCAACATCATCATTCCACCGCTTGCAATCGACGGCCCGTCAATCTCAATCCGTAAGTTCTCCAAGAAGGGCATCACGCTTGATCTGATGCAGCGGCAGAACAACATATCTGCCGCCATGGCCACCGTCCTGAAGATCGCATCGCGAAGCCAGTTGAACATTTTGATTTCCGGCGGCACGGGTTCCGGCAAGACGACACTCTTGAACGCGATGTCTCAGTTGATCGATCCCGGAGAACGAATCGTCACAATCGAGGACGCCGCCGAGTTGCAACTGCAACAGCCACACGTTGTGCGCCTGGAAACAAGGCCACCCAATCTGGAGGGCAGCGGCGAAATCACCATGCGCGATCTGGTGAAGAACGCGCTGCGTATGCGCCCCGACCGCATCATCCTGGGTGAGGTGCGCGGCTCCGAGGCTGTCGACATGCTACAAGCCATGAATACCGGCCATGATGGTTCCCTCGGCACCATCCACGCCAACCGCCCCCGCGAAGCGCTCACGCGCCTTGAGAACATGATCGGCCTGGCCGGGATCAACTTGCCGGCCCGCGCCGTACGCACACAGATCGCTTCGGCGCTCGACATGGTTGTTCAGGTTTCGCGCATGCGTGATGGTATGCGCCGGATTACCCATGTCGAAGAAATCGTCGGCATGGAAGGTGAAATCATCACCACACAGAACCTTTTCACCTATGAGTTCCAAGGCGAGGGCAAGGACGGCATGCTGCTCGGGAACTTCAAGTCGTCTGGACTGCGACCGCATTTCGGGCCCCGCGCGGCCTACTTCGGCCTCGACAAGCCCTTGCTGGAAGCGATGGGATGACTATCGAGCTGCCATTTAATCTCGGCCAGATATCGGTCGAGTTGCTGCTGGTGATCCTGCCCACCTTGGCGATTCTTGCTGTTTTCCTCCTGATCTTCGGCGGTGACAGTTCGAGCAAACAGACCAGAAGGCGGGTCGAGCGGGTCAAGGCAGCGACCGACAAGGCCGTCGCGCCGTCACAATCAACATCCATCCGTCGATCGGACACAGACAGCAACATTGCCGTCGTCGACAGCCTGATCAAGCAACTCACGCCGAGGCCCGAACTGTTGCGGCTGCGGCTTACCAGTGCCGGGTTCAGTGGTGCCCTCGGCCGCTACCTCCTGATCGGTCTGATTCTTGGACTGGCGACATTCGGTGGCTTGCAGTTGATCAGCTTCGTACCATTAATTGCGGCCGTTCTGGCCGGGTTCTTTGTCGCCATCATGCTACCACACGCCGGTCTGAGTTTCCTCATCGCGCGACGCCGGAACCGCTTTATCGCTCATTTCCCCGAGGCCATCGACCTCATGGTCCGTGGTCTCCGCTCCGGCCTGCCGATAACTGAATCCATCAAAACGGCCGGCGACGAGATCGTCGACCCGGTTGGATCAGAGTTATCTCACGTCACGAACGCGGTGCGCCTTGGCGAGCAGCTGGAAGAAGCGCTTTGGGAAGCTTCCAAACGTCTCAACATCCAGGAATTTAACTTCTTTACCGTCGCCCTGGCCATCCAGTCGGAAACCGGCGGCAACTTGGCAGAGACCCTCGCGAACCTTTCCGACGTACTCCGCCGCCGCCGTCAATTGAAGTTGAAGATCAAAGCCCTGTCATCAGAGGCAAAAGCCAGCGCCTACATCATCGGCTCCCTGCCTTTCATCATGGGGCTCCTAATTTTCCTGGTGAACCCGGGCTACATCGGCGACCTCTTTGAGGACCCGCGCGGCATTTTCCTGCTCTTTCTGGGTTTCCTCAGCTTTGCCGTTGGTATCGGCGTCATGTATCGCATGGTGAAGTTCGAGATATGACTCTAGAAGACCTCTTGCCCGCCGGGGTATCGATCGAAAACCTCTTGGTCGCTATGTCCGGCATCTCCGTGCTGATCAGTGTTCTGGCGATTTGGTTCTCACTGCTGCATCGCGATGTCTCAAGCAAGCGGGCCAAGACGATCGCCGACCAACGCCGCAGCTTGAGAGCGAGCATTATGACGCCAACGCGTCGCGAGGTTCGACTGCCCAGCCTGACCATGATGCATAAGGTGGTCGATAAGCTGAAACTGCTCCGCAGCGCTCAGGCCAAAAAGGTCGGGCTGAAACTGATGCAAGCGGGCTGGCGTAGCAACGACGCAGTGGTGCGCTTTTTCTTCTTCAAGCTTGCGCTACCCTTTGCCTTCGGCGGTGTTTCGACTTTCATGCTGTACGGGCTGGAGGCTTATAGCCTTGGTCCGGCGGGTCGGGTAACTGCGGCCCTCGGAGCGGTGATTTTCGGTGCCTATCTACCTGATATCATTGTCAGAAATGCCGCCGAGAAGCGGCGCACGGCGATCCGGAAATCGCTGCCGGACGCCCTCGACCTGATGGTCATCTGCTCGGAAGCCGGGCTTGCACTAGACGCGACCTTGGCCCGCGTCGCCCGCGAGATGGAAAAGACTGCGCCCGAGCTGGCGGACGAGTTCAATCTCACGGCGCTTGAACTTGGATTTCTACCGGACCGGCGCGTTGCGTTGCAAAACCTGGCCCTGAGAACCGACATTACGGTGCTGCGCGGTATGGTGGGTACGCTTCTGCAGGCCGAACGCTACGGTACGCCTCTAGCCCATGCGCTGCGGGTTCTCTCGGCCGAATCCCGCGAGGAACGCGCGATGAGAGCCGAGGAAAAGGCTGCCCGCTTGCCCGCCCTGCTGACAGTCCCAATGATCGTCTTTATCTTGCCGCCGTTGTTTATCGTTTTGATCGGTCCTGCGGCCCTGCGAACCATGGACTCTTTCGGCAAGATGTAGGCGCCAATATGCCAACGGCAACGCTCAGAGGATCGGGGCCAGCAACCGGGACAAGCTGACCCCAAAGCGGAACCAAAGCGGCTTTTCATCCAACTCGCCTGCGACCACCTTTCTACTCGCCGAGAAGTCGTTCAGAAGCATGGCCTCCACTTCGCCGGCGAAACCGCGATCCCAAATCACCATTGAGATTTCGAAGTTCAACCGGAAGGACCGGTTGTCCAGGTTCGCCGTGCCCACACTGGCCAACGTATCATCGACCAAGAGCACCTTCTGATGGAGGAAGCCCGCGTCATAGCGGTAGATCTCGATCCCGGCCCGCTCCGCCATCGGGTAATGCGCGTAGCTCGCCCAGTCCACCAGAAAGTGATCCGCCTTCTTGGACAGCAGAATGCGAACCTCTACACCGCGCAGGCGGGCCAACTGTAAGGCCCCGATAATCTGCTCGTCTGGAACGAAATAGGGACTGGCAATCCAAATCCGCCTTTTGGCCGTCGTAATAACCTCGAGCAGAAACAGCTCACAGCTGTCCCAGTAGTCCGCCGGCCCGGTCGGCAGAACAAGGGCCAGTTTGCCACCCTGTTCCGCCTTCCGAGGTTCCCAGAGCAGTTCCGGTACCTCGTGCGCCGCCCAGTACCAGTCCTCAACGAAGGCGAGCTGAACGGCCTGTACGGCCGGACCCGAGACATAGACGTGGGTATCGCGCCATGGGCCGTACTGCCCGTCCCGCCCCAGGTACTCGTCACCGAAGTTGAGGCCGCCAACAAAAGCAAGGCGCCCGTCCACAACCAGTGTCTTGCGGTGATTCCGGAAGTTAAGCTGAAAGCGATTAATTGGCCCCTGTGTCGTGGAGAATGCACAGACCCTGACACCGCCGGCCTTTAACTCCGCCCCGAAGGCCGGCGGCAGGCCGTAGCTACCAATCTCGTCATAAAGAAGATAGACGGCCAGGCCGTTGCGGGCTTTTCGCAACAGACGCGCTTTCAGGTCACGGCCAAGATCGTCGTCCCGGATAAGGTATGACTGCAGAAGGATATAGTCATCCGCCTCGTCAATGGCGCCGAACATGGCACCGTAAGCCGCGCCGCCATCCTCCAAAAGGTCAACGTTGTTGCCTCTGGTAAACGGCATTCCAGCAAGTGTTTCAAGAACTTGCTGACTGGGCGTTACCGCGCCGTCAATCCCACCGGCGTCCAGAAGGCGGCCACGCAGTTCGGTTGCTATATTATGGATCTTCAGATCGCCGCTACGACGCGCCGCGACATAGCCATGAAACCTACCGCGTCCGAAGATCCAATACAGCGGAAGAGCAAGATAGGGAAAGGTAATCAGTGAAATGGTCCATGCCACAGCCCCCTGAGCGGTGCGCGTTCGGACGGCGGCATGAAAGGCGGAAAAGATCCCAGACAGGTAGATCAAACCTGCGAGCAAGCCGAGAAGGAACCAGAAATCATCTGCAGATTCGGGAAGCAAGAGAAATTCCGAGGACTATTGACGGGGCACAAAGTTGTATTTCGCTACATCGCCGCGAACAGAACACCATAGCGATGGAGCCTTGTGCCGGGCTAACCGACGGACGAAGACACCTGGCTGTCGCTCACTGCATCGTCCAACAACTCTGCCAGAGTCGCTTTGAGCTGTTCTGATTTAACCGGCTTCCTGAGTGACTTGAAGCCATGGGCAGCAATCTCGCTGCGCGGACCTTTACCCTGGTCGGCGGTGACGATCAGTACGGGCACTTCACGTCCGCAGGCCTTGCGTAGCCGGCTCGCGACCTCCACACCATTTACGTTCTTCGGCAGGCGGTAGTCGGCAACAATCAAGTCGACCGGTACCGCCGCGCCCGACAGCAAATCACGGGCTTCGTCGTAATCGGCCGCAACCCGAACATTGCAGCCCCAAATCTCCAGCGCCAGGGACATGGCCTTTTGGCTTTGTTCGTCGTCTTCCACCACCAGGACTTCAAGGCCTTGGGCGGCAAAGCCGACCCCGGCTTTGGGCTGAATTGCCTCAGCCTCATCGGTACAGACATCGCCCAGTTCCAGTTCCACCGCGAACATGCTTCCGCTACCCGGAACCGAACGCAGCAGGATCTCATGCCCCAGGATATTGGCGAGACGCCGTACGATCGATAGGCCCAGGCCGGTTCCCTTTCGCCTGTCGCGGGCAGAATTGTCCAACTGGTGAAACTCATCGAAAATGGCCACTCTTTCCGCTTCCGGAATACCCGGGCCGGTATCCCAAACCTCAATCCGCAGCTTACCCTCTCTACGGCGGCAGCCGAGCAGTATGGAGCCGCTCGTGGTGTAGCGAACGGCATTCGACAACAGGTTGCTCAGAATGCGTTCAAGCAGATCCGGGTCGCTGTAAACCAATTGACTGCAAGGAACCATCCGCAAGGAAAGCTTCCTCTCGTTGGCTTGTTGTCCATAAACCCTTTGCAGTCCGTCCAGGACTCTCTGTACCCGGAAAGTTTCGAACCGCCCTTCGAGCTTGCCCGTTTCCAGCTCCGAAACATCGAGCAGAGCGTTCAACAACCGCCCTGCGGCTTCAGAGGCTTGCCTGATATCAGCCACAAGCTCGTGCGCTTCGTCGTCCTCGACAGTGGCCTCCAAAGCCGCGACGAAGAGTTCGATTGCATGCAGCGGCTGGCGCAGATCATGGCTCGCAGCCGCCAGGAATCGGGTCTTGTCCTTGTTGGCGCGTTCCGCCGCCGCGCGGGCCCTCTGAAGCTCCGTAATGTCGGAGATGACGCAGGCGATCCCGCCCTCGTGCGTCCGTCGCTCTGTTATCAGTAGGGAGCGACCGTCACCCCAATCCTGCTCAAGGAAACTCTCGGCAGCCTGGTGGCGGCGGAGCCGGGCCTCGATCCATTCCTCCGCGATCTCGCCCGCCTCCAATCCGGGGACATAACCGTGGGCCACGTTCAGGCGCACGATTTCTTCGAAGGTGATACCGGGAACGATATGCGCGCCGTTGTTCACGGAGATGTTGCGGTAAGTCTGATTGCTCAGCACAAGACGATCATCGGCATCGAAAAGAGCGAAACCCTCGGAGAGGCTCTCAATGGCATCGATCAGGCGAGCCTCGGCCGCCTCCGCCCGCCGCCGCGCCTCTACCTCGGCTGTCTCGTCCTCCGCCACGCCGCGATAGCCGCCAAAGCGCCCCGTGCGGTCGTAGAAAGGTTTGCCATTGATGCGCCAATAGTAACGGTTGCCCTGATCGTCTGTGTAGGCAGCCCGAAGATCCTTGATAGGCCGGCGCGCATCGAGATCCTGGCTGTAAGCGCGCCAGTAAAGGTCGGCTTCGACGTCAACCGAGAAAAGCTCCCAAAGGGTACGGCCGATGGCTTCCTGGGCAGCCGGCCTGGAGCGTCCGCTCGCCGTCTGCACGTCCAGATAGGATGAGAACCGCAAAGCCTCGTCCATCTCCCAGAATCCGCCGGGTCCGGACTGGGCAAAGTCCTTAAAGCGCTGTTCACTCTCCTTCAGCGCATCTTCCGCCAGCACGCGGTCGGTAATATCCAGGCGAATACCGATAAATCCGCCGGCCTCGACGGGGTGATTGCGCGCCTCGATCCAGCGCCCCTCACTCGTCTTGGTACGAAACGTGGGATGATCTTTGACGTAGTCGGACGCCTGAACCTGCTTGAGCGCCACCTCTTCCGCCGACACGACGGCGAACTGGTCGCGATCGAAGGCAAGTTTCATCAGATCATTGTAGGCGGCGCCCGGGCGCAGTTCATCGGCAAGCCTGGGATAGAGCTCCCGATACTTGCGATTGCACAGGATGAGCTTGCCGTCGTTGTCGAACCAGACGAAACCGTCAGTCATGCTTTCGATGGCTTCGGACAACAACGCCCTGGTGCGCGCGGCCTCCATCTCGCTTTGGAACAACGCCTGTTCCGCGCGCTTGCGTTCCGTGATATCGGTTCCGATGGAACCCAGGCCAACGACCTGTCCGTCGAGACCGATACGCGGAAACTTGATGGTCAGAAGCGTTCGCTTTTCGCCATCGCGCTGAAACGTTTCCTCCTGGATCAGAAGGCGGCCGCTCTCCAGGACTTCCCGGTCCGCTCTTTTTGTCCTGCCCACCCATTCCGGGCTGTCAGAGACTTCCTCCGGCAGGCGACCGTACATTTCCTGCGCCGTCAAACCATGAACCTCACGCAGCTGACGGCTTACCGCTGTATAGCGCCCCTCGGCATCCTTCAAGTTCATGCTGAGCGGCGCATGCTCGAAGATCATGCGCAGGCATTCTTCGCTGTCGCGCAGCGCCTGCTCGAGCTTACGGCGTTGGGTAACATCGGAGCAGATGACCCCGACACCCTGAAACGTGCCGGACGAGCCGATCACCGGGAACTTTACGGTGATCGCCTCCATGGGGCCACTGGGAAGCGGAATACGCTCCTCAAACACCACCGCCTTTCCGGTCTCGATGACCTCCAGGTCAACCTCGCGGCTGCGCGCCGCCCAACGATCGGAGACGCCGAGGTCGGAAGCCAACCTGCCGCGGGTCACATCGTCAGACACCGAATAGATCTCCGAAAACCGCCGGCTCGTGCGTACATAGCGGCCTTCGGCGTCCTTAAGGCAGATATCCAGTGGGGAGTTGTCGAGAATGGCCGCAAGACGTGCCTCGCTGGCGTCCAGTTCGGCGCGCAGCGCGTCGGCATCGCTCTGCGGTGTCAACGTCACCGTCCAGCAGGTCCCACCGTCCCTGGACAGGCCAAGGGGTGCCCAATCGCAGCGCAGTGCAACACTGTCTTCATCAGCCTTGCAAAACAGATGTGTCTCGCTGAAGGGCGCCTCAGTTGCCAGGCGCCCGGCAAGACCGCGAGCCTCGGTCTCCGATCGCTCGAACGTCAAAATCGCCGATAGGGAGATCGGAGCGGTAACAGACGGAGAGGCACTCGTCAGTCGGCCAAAAGCTGCGTTGCCATAGACCAGGGCCGGATCCCTGCCCTGGTCGCCGCAGACGGCCACGGCGACAGCCACAGGCAAAGATTCCAGTACGCGCTCGGCAAAGGCCGCGAGCTCCCAATCTTCAGCTGCTTGGCTCCGATTACTTAGCTGCATGTACCCGTCTGATCAGGCTCCAGGCCGTTCCAACTAAAACAATGGCACCATCAGGCCCCAATGGGCGACCAATTCCACCGGACAGTCAAGCTTTGACCAAGCAAACCGCATCTGTGCGAACCAGGATTGCGGACCGTCGGACTGAGGAATAACAAGGCCGACTTAAGGAGCAATTAACCATATACGCGAAGAAGTTGTACTTCCACTTAACGAAAGCTCAAGGGGTCCTGACCCATGATGGACAAGGTCGATGATATCAAAAACGGGGCGAATATCCATGCCGAAGTACGACGTAAAGCTTCAGCTGGACGACGATGAACATCAGATTCATCTGGAAATTTACCAGCAGGTGGTCAGCGCGCACGAACAGAGCGACGAAGAGGTCGTACACCGGGCAAAGCAGCAATTCCGCCACTGGGCAGAAGGCCGCGGTCCCGAGTGGAAGCTGGTGGCGATGCGCATACCCTTTGCGATGGTAACGGACAGCGAGATCCGGATCACCCCTCACTGAGCCGACACAAGGGCTGCCGGCGCCTATCCGCCGATAGACCGCTCCAGCACGAAACAAGACTGTCCCTGATCGGTCAGGACGACGCAGGCCGCTTCCGCCTGGTCCTGGGAGGCAAAGCCGCCTGCCTGAACCCGGAAGAACACACCGCGCTCGCCCACTTTGGCCTCTTCCACCACCAGACGGAGCGGCCCCAGGATCTCAGGGTATCCGCTTTTCAAGCGCTCCCACTCACCCGCGATCTGCAGCTTGTCCCGGATCGCCGAAACCTGGACCAGGATGGTCCCGTCGGGTGCATCCCAAGACTCCAGCAAGGTATCGGCAAGCTCTTCCGACGGCGGTTCGCCCTGCGGCAGCTTGACAAGCGGCGCCGTGCTGGCGAGCTGCGTCTGGCCTGCAGCCTGCCCCTTGGAAGCGCCCTTGTCTTGTGCCACCACATGATCGTCGGCGGTTACGTCGGCCTGCTGCGCCGGCAGCGGTGCTACCTCGGCAACCATCGACGACTCCCCGGCCGGCTGCTGCCCGGTCTCTGGGCCGGTATCGCTTGCGGAAGACTGAAGAACATCGGGGCTCTGCTCCGGCAGCGCTTCGGCGCTTACCGACTCGACCGGCGCGGCCACAACCTCCGGCGGGGCGATGACCGGTTGAGCCGCCGGACCAGCCGGTTGCCGGGCCTGGGCTTCCTCTAGCCGCTTGCGGGCCCGCTCCCGGACAAGCTCCGCCTCGGTCGGCGGGCGTTCACTGGAGGCGGCGCTCTCAAAAGTCAGCCGTTCGGCGCTGTAAGTCCGGCTTTCCTCAGCGGCAACCAAGCCCTCGGCCAACCCGCCACGGCGAATGGACAACTCGCCGCCCTCGAAATCGAGATCTTTGGACCAGGCCTGCGGTTCGGTGGGCTGAGCCGGCGGCGGCGGCGGGCGCTCCCTTTCCGTGACCAAGGGCGGGTCGGATTCCGGGGGCGGCCCCATTTCGATGGTGCAGGCGGACAGCGCCATCAGGCCGAGCACCCAGACCGGCAACACAAAGGCGCGGCGCGCAATCGACGTCACGCGGCAACCGGTTGATATGAGAACCCCCTTGTCCATTCAGGCAAGGTACGACCGGAAAGCGGCGGCGACAAGAGGCTGCAACACCCAACCAAAAGGCACAGAAGCGTTAACCCTGATAGGCCCCGGGTGGCTTGGCGGGCTACTCGGCCGCGGGACTGGCCGGCTGGTTTGCCTGAACGATCACCGGCTGCATCGCCTGGAAATTCTCAACCGAGAGGTGACAGGCGATCTGATGGCCCGGTATCGGCTCAAAAACAGGTGGCACCACGGTTTCACAGATCTCCCCGATCTTCCTGGGGCAGCGGGTGTTGAAGGGGCAACCCGACGGTGGATTGGTCACCGAGGGAAGGTTGCCTTCCAGAATGATCCGCTGCTTGTTTATCGAGGTATCGGCGATCGGCACCGCAGACAGCAGTGCCTCGGTGTAAGGATGATAGGGCGGCGAGAAAACCTCGTCGGTCGTCCCCTGCTCCACGATATTGCCGAGGTACATCACCACCACACGATCGGCCAGATAACGCACCAGACTGAGATCGTGGCTGATGAAGATCAGGGTCGTGCGGTAGGTCTTCTGGATATCCATCAACAACCCGGTGACGGCCGCCTGGACCGAAACGTCAAGGGCCGACACCGGTTCGTCGGCCACCACGGTCGAGGGGTTGCCGGCAAAGGCCCTGGCGATGCCGACACGCTGTTTCTGGCCGCCGGAAAGCTGGCGCGGCCGGCGCCGCGCGAAGTCCCGCGGCAGCTTCACGAGATCCAGCAGTTCCATCACCCGGGCTTCAACTTTGTCGCCGTCCGTCTCAACCCCGAACTTGCGGATCACACGGGCCAACTGCGACCCGACGGTGTGGCTCGGGTTCAAAGTGTCGAAAGGATTCTGGAAGATCATCTGCATCGAGCCGATCTGGGCCGGCGTGCGGTCCTGAACCTCCTCCTGGGAGATATCCTTGCCATTGAAGACGACCATCCCGTCAGTGGCCGTCTCCAGGCCCATCAAAACTTTTGCGAAGGTCGACTTGCCGCAACCGGACTCGCCCACCACAGCCACGGTTTCACAGGCCCGGGCGTCGAAGGTGATGCTCTCGTTGGCCTTTACATGGCGCACACGCTTACCCGAGATCATGGCGGCAATGGAGTTGTCGGTAATCTCGTAGTATTTCTTCATATTGTTGATGGAGAGCACGACCTCGCCGGCCTCCATCTCACCCGCCCCGACCCCTTCGGGGTGGTAGTTGTCCCAGTCGATCTGTTGCCAGCGGCGGCAGCGCACGGTATGGCCCGGCTCGTCAGGCACGGTTGTCATGGCCAGATTTTCCTGATCGCAGGTACCGGCCTCGAAAAAGTCGCAGCGCGGGCCGAAATAACAGCCCTTGGGCCGCTGGTGCGGCAGCGGCAGTTGACCGCGAATGGGAACCAGGGGATGTGCCGTCTTGTCGGCGCCCGGCAGCGGGATGCAGCCAAAGAGGCCCTTTGTATAGGGATGACGCATCTGGTCGAAGACCTCGGCGACCGAGCCATGCTCGACCACGACGCCGGAGTACATGACATTCACCCGGTCGCAGGTCTCCAGGATCAGGCCGAGATTGTGGGAGATGTAGACCATGGAAGTGTTGAACCGGCCAGCGATCTCGCCGATCAACTCGACAATCCCGGCCTCCACCGTGACGTCAAGCGCGGTCGTCGGCTCATCGAGCAGCAGCAGCGAGGGATTGGAAAGCAACGCCATGGCAATGACCACGCGTTGCTGCTGGCCGCCTGAGATCTGATGCGGATAGACACTCATCACCCGTTCGGGGTCCGGCAACTTTACGTCGGACAGGATCTTGACCGCCCGATCATAGGCTTCCTTCTCATCGATGTTCTCGTGGCAGAGCGGCACTTCCATGAGCTGTCGCCCCAGGGTCATACTGGGGTTCAGCGAGGCCATCGGCTCCTGATAGACCATGGCGATCTCGTTGCCACGGAGCTGGCGCAACTCCTCCGGACTGAAGGTCGACAGATCACGTCCCTTGTAGAGCACCTCACCGCCGACGATCGCGCCATTGCTGCCAAGGTACTGCATGATCGCCATGGCAACGGTCGACTTGCCGCAACCCGACTCACCGACCAGACCGATGGACTCGCCCTGGTGCAATGTCATGTTGAAATCGATGACCGCCGGTATCTCGCCGGCGCGGGTGAAGTAGGAAATGCAGAGGTTTTTGCATTCCAATACCGGGCCGTCGTAGTCCTTGCCGCCGTTGTCCACAGCGCCCTCCTCTAGTCCCTCAACGAGACTTCGCGCAGGCCGTCGGCCAGCAGATTGAAACCCAGAACAAGCGACGAAATCGCAATGCAGGGAAAGATCGCCATGTGCGGGAAGATGGTGATGAACTGCCGCGTTTCGGTGATCATCTTTCCCCAGTCGGGATCGGGCGGCGGAAGCCCGAGGCCCAAAAATCCAAGCGTCCCGATTGTAATGATGACATAGCCCAGGCGCAGGCAGGCATCGACGATAAGCGGCCCCCGCGCGTTGGGCAGGATTTCGATCATCATGATACGCCAGGCCGGTTCGCCGCGCGTCTCCGCGGCGAAAACGTATTCGCGATTGCGCAGATCAAGCACCAGCCCGCGCACGATGCGCATAATCCCCGGCGCCGAGGCGAAGGTGACGGCGATGACGATGTTAATGCCCGAAGCGCCGATGGTCGCGATGATGATGATGTAGAGCACCAGCACCGGGAACGAGAGAATCACATTGGCGATGAACGACAGCACCTCATCGGTGATGCCGCGCCGGTAACCGGCGGCCAAGCCCATGGGCACGCCCACAGCATAAGCACAGAACGTCGCCAGCGGCGCGTAGAGCAAAACCTGACGCGACCCGAAGATGATCCGCGAAAGAATGTCCCGGCCGAGTTGATCGGTACCCAGCCAGTGGACGCTTGTTCCGTCAAGTCCCGCCCCGCCGGGCGCCAACATCGGTATCCCCGTCGCGTTGGGCGGAAAGGGTGCGACGACATCGGCGAAGAGCGCAACCAACGCCCAGAACACGATGATGGCAAGGCCGACCATGCCGACCCAGCTTTCCCGGATCAGGGCCGCCCCCTTCACCAGGCGGAGCAGCGCCGACTCACGGTGCGGAACTGAAATGGCTTCTTCTGTCATCGCCCGCCCCCCTAGCTGAACCGAATGCGTGGATTGAGATAGGTATAGCCGATATCGGCCAGGGTCTGTGTTGCCACGGCGACAAAGACCGCGACCATGGCGCAGGCCTCGATCAGGAAGATGTCCTGGTTCAGAGACGCTTCCAGCAGCAAGGAGCCAAAGCCCTTATAGGCGAAGAAAAACTCGACGACGATGACACCGGAAAGCAGCCAGTTGATCTGCAGCATGATCACCGTGAAGGGTGCGATCAGCGCGTTCCGCAGAGCATGCTTTCGGATTACCGTTCCATAGGGCAGCCCCTTCAAGACAGCGGTGCGGATATAGTGGGTCATCATGACCTCGGCCATCGAAGCCCGGGTCATGCGCGCGATATAGCCGAAATCGTAAAGCACCAGCACCATGACCGGCAGGATCAGCTGAACCCAGTCAAAGCCTGATGACATTGAACTGGTGCCCGGCAAGCCCCAACCGATGGTCTGCGGGAGATAGAAAACGAAAAGCGCGGAGAGCAGCGGTGCCGAAGCGAACTCCGGAACGGACGTCGTGACGATCGAGCCGACGGAAACCGTCCGGTCCAGCTTCGATCCTTCGCGCATGCCCGCAATAACGCCAAGAAACAACCCGATAGCCGAGGCGAACAGAAGTGCCCAGAAGCCCAGGACCGCGGTGCTCCAGATACGCGGCAACAGGATCTCCGAAACCGGCACTTTGAAGCGGACCGACTCGCCAAAATCACCGACCACGGCATTACCGACCCAGCGTGCATAGCGCAGCGGCAAGGGGTCGAAGTACCCATTCTCTTCCAGCCAGATCTCCCGCTGCTGATCCGAGGTAAAGGCGCCCAGAACCTTGATGGCCACGCCCTCGACATTGATCTCAAGCAGCAGAAACAGAATGAGAGACACGACCAGCATGGTCAGCACCATGGTGCCAATGCGTCGCGCAATGAATATCAGCATCGCTTCCTAGCCTTCCCGTCCCCCGACGCGGCCCCCGGCGCTTTGTGCGCGCCTAACCGTCCGGACTTACGAAGCGGTAGCGGCGGAATACGGCCGCTACAAAGAACGAGGGCCGCGACACCCCCAGCGTCGCGGCCCATCGCCAATCAAGCCAACCAGACGCTATTGAACTGATGATAACGTGTTGGGTGCGTGCTGTAGCCGTTCACGTTCTCGGTCGCCGCCGTATAGACCGACCGGAAGAAGGGTTGGACCATGACCGCATCGTCCTGAAGGATCTTTTCGACCGTGGCCATGGACTTACGGCGCTCTTCGACGTCCAGGATCGATTCAGCTTCATTGAGGGCCTTATCGAAGGCCTCACTGCTATAGCCCGACTCATTCCAGGGAACACCGGAACGGTATGCCAGAGCCAGGACCATGGTTCCCAGGGGCCGGTGAGTCCAGGAAGTCAGGCTGAACGGAGCCTTGTTCCAGACTTCCCAATACTGGGCCGCCGGCATGACGTTGATCGTGAGGTCGACCCCGGCCTCGGCGACCTGCTCTTTCAAAACCTGAAGCGAATCCTGCTCCCAGGTTCCTTCGGTATTACCGACGTTGCAGGTCACCTTGATGCCGTCCGGAAATCCAGCCTCCGCCAACAGCGCCTTGGCCTTGGCCACATCGCGCTTCAAAGGCGGCAGCTTAGCGTACTCCGGATGAACCTCCGCGACGTGGTGGTTCTCACCCACCGCGCCCAGGCTGCGATAGGCAAGCTTCAGGATCTGATCGTTGTCGGCCGCCATCACCATGGCCTGGCGCACTTTCAGGTTGTCAAAGGGTGCCTGGGTGACATTCATGCGAATGACACCGGTCTGTGCCGTCACCACCTGAGAAATCGAAACGCCGGGTACACGCTCTGCAATATCAATGATTGAGATATCGAGGTTGTAGAGCGCATCGACCTGGCGTGAAGCCAGCGCCGCAATGCTCGCGGAAGCATCCTGCCCGGTATCGATATAGTGGATTTCATCGAGATAGACTTCACCGCCCCAATAGGGCTCATTGCGACGGCGCAGAATGCATTTCTCGCCTACCGAGAGTTCAACCAACTCGAAGGCGCCGGTACCGACCGGGTTTTTCGACAAGTCGCCACCCTCTTTGTCGAAGTTTCGGTGAACGATCGCCGTCGGATAGTTATAAAGATTCTCCGGCATGGAAAGGACCGGCGAGTTGAGATGAACGCGTACGGTGTGATCGTCGATTTTCTCAACCGCACCCTCGGCCATGCGCTTGCCCATCTTGGCCTTGCCGTCGTCATCTTTCTCGCCGGTGTCGTATTCCTCGGTCATCGCCGAGAAAAGGCCGAGATTGGAGGAACCGGTCGCCGGGTCCAGCCAGCGGGTGAAGTTATGGACCACGTCATCCGCGCCGAAGTCGTCGCCGTTGCTCCACTTCACGCCCTGGCGCAGCTTGAAGGTCCATGTCTTCAGGTCGTCGGACGCCTCCCAGCTTTCCGCCAGGTAGGGGCGCGTGATGTTGTCGTTACCGGTAATGGTCAGGTATTCGACGATATGACGCGCCTGATTGGACATTTCCGTCCAGTCGTAGGTGGCCGGATCGGTCATTTGCTGAACCTGCATGGCGACCCGCAGGGTGCCACCTTTTTTCGGTGTTTCGGCCGCCGCTTCCTTGAACAAACCACCGGTCGGATCGCCGGCGAAGGCATAGGCGGAGGCTGCGGAAACGCCGAGGAAGGCGCTCAGGCGCACGAACTCGCGGCGGTCCATCTTGCCGCTCTTGTACTGCTTGCAGAGCTGATCCACGCCGGGATGAAGCGGCTTTCCGTTGATCGTTTCCAACTTTTTCGTCATCTGAATGTCTCCCTGGTGAGCTTGTTCGGAGCCTGACCCGGGCCTTGCCCTGCCGTTTCATGGCTCGATCTGTCCAAATTGCAGTAACTCTGTCCGAAAAGGTTGCCCCTTCGAACAGCAAAGCGGCCGCGAGATCGCGCCGACATGAATTCATTTGGTTCACCGACGGACGTTTGCCCGAAACGGCAGTTCTCCTTGCCGTCTCCGCTACAAACAGCAGCCCTTTGAAGCGGCCGACCGGCCGCTGCCACTGGATGCTGCTGCAAGGCGTAAGCCGCCTTTGCCCGCACCCCGGCCGCTGATTGGTATCTACCAGCGGTTATCCGCAAACCTTGGATTTTCCCTGTTCCTCAAAAGCTTCTCTTTCTTGACCGTCGCCAATTCTGCGTGACCACGGCTTGGCTTTCTTTTTTGTTCTTTACAGCCAAAAGCCTAGCAAACTTTATCGTTGCCCGAAACCCGCGAGTTGCAGCATTGCGACAATCCTTGAACCATAAGCGACCCAAGGCGGCTCAGCCGCCGCCATAGGTTGAAATCCGGTCATTTCGGTTAGCCGGCGGCCTTGGTCACCACCTGAACCTCGCTTTCCAGCGTTTTATGCACCGGGCAGCGGTCGGCAATCGCCAGCAGGCGTTCACGCTGGTTCTCGTCGAGATCGCCGGTAATCCGGAT
Source organism: Pelagibius litoralis (assembly GCF_011683915.1). Classification (GTDB taxonomy): domain Bacteria; phylum Pseudomonadota; class Alphaproteobacteria; order Kiloniellales; family Kiloniellaceae; genus Pelagibius; species Pelagibius litoralis. The sequence continues at coordinate 229,456 of NZ_JAAQPH010000001.1, read as the reverse complement.
AACCCGCTCAATCCGGTCGATCTTGCCGTCCTTGGTTTCACATTCCGCACAATCCACGGCGTGAATCTTATCGTGAGAAAGCGTGACCCTGACCTTATCCAGCGGCAGCTTCTTGTGTTCGGCATACATCCGCAGCGTCATGGCGGTGCAGGCGCCAAGGCCCGCCAAAACAAGATCGTAGGGCGATGGGCCGGAATCCAACCCGCCGTAGCTCTCCGGCTCATCGGCGCGAAGCCTGTGGGGGCCGGCCGCGATGGCCTGGGTAAAGCGCCCCTCGCCGGTTTCTTCCACGACGACGGTGCTGTCCTTGGCGCTGGGCGTCTCCGCCATATCGATACCTCCCAGATATCGGGCCGCCCAGGCACCCAGCACGTTGGCCACATAAATCGCATCGATCTTTCGGCTCAGCAGATGATCCGCATCGTCCAGAGAGACAAAGCTTTTCGGATGCTTCGCCGCGGCAAAGATCTTGCCGGCATTTTCAATGCCCACGGTCTCATCGCGCGGCGCATGAAAAACGATCAACGCCTTTTTCATTTCCGCAATCGCCTTTTCCAGGCGGTGGGCCTCGATATCCTCCAGGAACTGCTTCTTGATCCTGAAAGGTCGGCCGACAAGCAGGACTTCCGCCTCGCCCTGGGCGTCGATCTCTTCCCGTGCAGCGGTGAAATGGTGCGCCACATGGGCCGGTTCGGCCGGCGCACCGATGGTCGCCACCGCCACCGCCTCCGGCACCTGGCCGGCAGCCGCCAAGACCGCAGCCCCGCCCAGGCTGTGGCCGATGATCAGCTTGGGCGCCGCCCGCGTTTCGCGCAGATAGTCGGCGGCGCGCACCAGATCGCCTACGTTCGAAGAAAAATTGGTGTTGGCAAAATCCCCCTCACTGGCGCCCAGCCCGGTGAAGTCAAAGCGCAACACGGCAATGCCCTGTTCCGCCAAGGCACCGGCGATCCGCGAGGCGGCGAAAACGTCCTTGGTACAGGTAAAGCAGTGGGCAAAGAGCGCGTAGGCCCGGGGCGGACCGGCAGGAAGCTCCAGCCGCGCGGCCAGCATCTCGCCGCTCGATCCCGGAAAAGTCAGTTTCTCGCTCTTCAAGGCCATGAAAGCCGTCTCCATACAAAGCAATATCAAGGGCGGGCATCGGATTGAGATCGGAACACGCCGCTTCGTATCTTGGCAAGGCCGGCAGCCTTACAAGATGGAAAGGGATTGGGTTCGACCCCGCTGCTCGGCTAGAGTTCCGCTGACCGGCTAATCGAAGATGCCATCGCCCCCCACCGCGTTACACCCACAGACGACAGCCCGACCCAATCCCTTCAGGACCCGCAAGCATGAGCAAACCCGAGCGCGACCCGCGCATCGAGATCATCGAGAAAACGACCCCCTTCAAAGGCTACTTTCAGGTCGACAGCTACCGCCTGCGCCATCGCAGGTTCGACGGTGGCTGGACCCGGGAAATGAGCCGCGAGATCTTCGAACGCGGCCACGCGGCCGCCGTGCTGCTCTATGACCCCCAACTCGATCACGTGGTTTTGATCGAGCAGTTCCGCCTCGGCGCCCTATCCGCCGGCTTTGAGCCCTGGCTGATCGAGGTTGTGGCCGGGATCATCGATCCCGGCGAAACCCCGGAAGACGTGGTGTGCCGGGAAGCGCTGGAGGAGGCCGGTTGCGAGGTCACCGCCCTGCAGCCGGTCGGCCGATATCTGGTCTCTCCCGGGGGGACTTCCGAGACTCTGGCGCTGTTCTGCGGCCGGGTCGACGCCGCCAGGGCCGGCGGGATTCATGGCCTGGAACATGAGGGAGAAGACATCCGCGTCCTGACGCTGCCGCGCGAGGAAGCCCTGCTAAAGCTGGCCGAGGGAGCCATCACCAACTTCACGGCCGTGGTCGCCCTGCAATGGCTGGCCTTGAATTACACCGAAATTATGCGTAAATGGAAGTAATCTACGGTAACGTACTGCCCAATAGGAGCTCAACCCCACCTGCCCCTAGTGCCAACCGGCCCCTCGGCCGGCCTGGCGCCGCCGCCAAATGGGTGGGAAGCCCCCAGCAAGGAACCGAAAGTTATGGATGTTTGCGACGGTTTTGTCGGTGCAATCGGCAATACGCCCCTCATTCGCCTGCGAAAGCTCTCTGAAGAAACAGGCTGCGAGATCCTCGGCAAGGCCGAATTCCTCAACCCCGGCGGTTCTGTGAAGGACCGGGCCGCCTGGGCAATCATCAAGGATGCGGAAGAGCGCGGCACGCTGCGTCCCGGCGGCATCATCGTCGAGGGCACCGCCGGCAACACCGGGATCGGCCTGGCCCTGGTTGCCCGCGCACGCGGCTATCGCACCGTGATTGTGATCCCGAACACCCAGAGCCAGGAAAAGAAAGACATCCTGCGGATTTCCGGGGCAGAGCTTCGCGAAGTGCCCGCGGTGCCTTATCGCGACCCCGAAAACTACGTCCACGTCTCAGAGCGCCTCGCCAAAGAACTGGACGAGAGCGAGCCGAACGGGGCGATCTGGGCCCAGCAGTTCGACAACGTAGCCAACCGGCGCGGCCACTATGAGACGACGGGGCCCGAAATCTGGGCGCAGACCGACGGCAAGGTCGATGCCTTCGTCTGTGCTGTCGGCACCGGCGGAACCCTGGCCGGCGTCTCCATGGCCTTGAAAGAGCGCAACAAGAACGTCGTGATCGGCCTGGCCGACCCCATGGGCGCCGCGCTCTTCCACTACTACCGGCACGGGGAGTTGAAGGCGGAGGGCAGTTCCATCAGCGAGGGCATCGGCCAGGGGCGCATTACCGCCAACCTGGAAGGTGCCGAGATCGACGAGCCCTTCCAGATTTCCGACAAGGAGGCGATTCCCATCGTCTTCGACCTGCTGGAGAACGAGGGCCTCTGTCTCGGAGCGTCCAGTGGCATCAATGTCGCCGGGGCGCTGCGGCTTGCGAGAACGTTGGGACCGGGCCACCGAATCGTTACAATCCTCTGCGATGGCGGGCTGCGGTATCAAAGCAGGCTGTTCAATCCGGCATTTCTGCGCGAAAAAGGCCTGCCGGTGCCGGACTGGCTTTCCTGGCGCACACAATGAGCGAACAAGAAAGACGAGAACGATGGAACTGTTGTTTCGGGAGGATGCCTATCTGAAGGGCTGCGAGGCCCGCATCACCTCGGTCGGGCCCGAGGGCCTGCGCCTCGACCGGACGGTATTCTATCCCATGGGCGGCGGACAGCCCGGCGACAGCGGCCACCTTGTCCTGGAGGACGGCAACCGTCTGCGCATCGTCGACGCCCGCAAGGGCGAGTCCCATGAAGACGTCCTCCATATCCTTGAAGAAGGCACCGCAGCGCCTGCTCCCGGCACCAGGGTTACCGCCGAAATTGACTGGGACCGGCGCCACCGCCATATGCGTATGCACACCTGCATGCACCTGCTCTGCGCGGTCGTGACCGGCGATGTGACCGGTGGCCAGGTCGGCGACGGCAAAGGCCGGTTGGACTTCAACCTGCCTGAAACCCAGCTCGACAAGGAGCATATCACCGCGGAACTGAACCGCCTGGTTCAGGAGGACCATTCCGTCGCGCCGCGCTGGATCAGCGAAGACGAACTGGCCGGTCAGCCGGAACTGGTCCGCACCATGTCGGTGAAGCCACCTTCAGGCGGCGGGCGTATCCGCCTTCTGGACATTGCCGGCGTCGATCTGCAACCTTGCGGCGGCACCCATGTGCAGCGTACCAGCGAGATCGGCAAGGTCAGGACCGGTAAGATCGAGAACAAAGGGCGCCAGAACCGCCGCATCAACATCCTCTTGGACGAATAGAAGCGGCTGTCATGCCGTAACGACCCTCAAGGGAGTAGATTTCCAACAATGGTCGACTTTGATAAGAACGCCCTGGTCACCACCGGATGGCTGGCGGAAAATCTGACGGCGCCGGACCTGCGCGTGGTGGACGCCAGCTACTACCTGCCGCGCGAAGGCCTGGATCCGCGACGCGAGTTCGAAGCCCAGCACATTCCAGGCTCGGTCTTCTTCGATATCGACGATATCTGCGACCCGGACAGCGACCTGCCGCATATGCTGCCGCCGCCGCACATCTTCTCCTCCAAGGTGCGCCGGCTCGGCCTCGGCGACGGCCTGCGCCTGGTGATCTACGATCAGCGCGGCATCTGGAGCGCGCCGCGGGTCTGGTGGACCTTTCGCTATTTCGGGCACCGGGAAGTCGCTGTCCTCGATGGCGGGCTGCCCAAGTGGCTCAACGAGGGACGCGCCGTTGCCGAGGGGACTGAGAGCAACGACGAGCGGCATTTCACGCCGCGTGCCAACAGCTTTCTGCTGCGCGACCGCGACCAGGTTCTCAGCGCTCTGGGCGGCAACGGCGAACAGGTGATCGACGCCCGCGCCCGCGGCCGCTTTGAGGGACGCGACCCCGAGCCCCGCGAAGGTATGCGCAGCGGCCACATCCCCGGCAGCTTCAATCTGCCCTTTGGCGAGATCATCGATCAGAGCAGCCAGACGTTTCTGGACAATCAGGAGATCAGAAGCCGCTTTGAGGCCGAGGGCCTGGATCTCTCACGGCCGGTCGTGGCGTCCTGCGGGTCGGGCGTCACCGCCGGCGTCCTTGCCTTGGCGCTGCATCGCCTCGGCCACCGCGATACCGCGGTTTACGACGGCTCCTGGTCCGAGTGGGGACGTCCCGGCGACACACCGGTCGAAACCGGACCGGCCAAGCAGCAATAGACGCCAAAAACTAACAAGCGGCCAAAACAAACAAGCGGTCAGGTATGGATCAGCTACGCCCCTATCAGGATCAAGACTTTGCCGGCTGCGTCGCGCTGTGGCAGCGCTGCGGGCTCACGGTCTGGTACAACGACCCCGAACGCGACATCGCCTTGTGGCAGCAGAGTGACTGCGCGGAGATCTTCGTCGCTGAACGCAGCGGCAGGCTTGCCGGCACCATCTGCTGCGGCCACGACGGCCATCGCGGCTGGCTTTATGCAGTCGCGGTCGATCCGGACATCCGCCGGGCCGGGCTTGGCCGCAAGCTGGTACGCGCAGCGGAGGACTGGCTGGGCCGTCAGGGCATCCTGAAGATCCAGCTGATGGTGCGCGAAAGCAATCGCCAGGCCCTGGGCTTCTATGCCGCCCTCGGCTACGCCTTTACGCCCAGGGCCGTAATGGCGCGCTGGCTGGAGCTGCCGTCGGCACCGCCGGAGGGCGATGTGCTGCCGCCGGACCTGGCCGTGGCCGCGGGCCGCAAGACGACGCTGCAGTTCACCGTCACCTATCTGGAGATGACGGAGCGCCCGAACCATGTGGCCGTTCATCCGCCGCCGCGGACCAAGGTGGCGCTGATGCGGGCCCACACCCCTACCCTCGATTTCTATCGCTTCCTTTACAACGGCATCGGCGAAGACTGGAACTGGTGGTACCGCCGCAGCATGCCGGATGCCGATCTCGCAGCCCTTCTGGAAGATGAGCGGATAGAGGTTTTCGTGCTTTATGTGGAGGGTGTGCCGGCCGGCTACTTCGAACTGGACCGCCGCGAAGAACCGGTGATCGATCTGGCCTACTTCGGCCTGCTGCCGCAATTCGTCGGTAGGAAGCTGGGCCCCTACATGCTCTACTCGGCCCTCGAACAGGCCTGGAGTTACGAGCCGGATCGCCTGACGGTGAACACCAACACCATGGATCACCCCCGCGCCCTGCCGCTCTACCAGAAATACGGGTTCCAGCCCTACCGCCAGGAACAACAGACCATCCCGGATCCGAAGCTGAACGGGATCATTCCCGGCTGAGGCCCGGAGCAGACCCGGGTTGCTCTAGCTGATCGCCCTAAGCACGCGCCTTTTCCGCCGCCAGGCGGTTCAGCCTCATCGCCGCCCGCCGCTCCGGGCTGCGGTAGTAACCGCAGCCTTGGCACTGCTCCGGCGGGTTGCCGGCCTGGAGCGCTTCGTCGATTTCGCGGCGCTTGTCCAGTACCGCCTCTATCGGCGTCAGGCCGATCTTGCCAAGGCCGTACTTCGCCGTGTCCTTGACCATGCAGCAGCTGGCGATACCGCCATGACGATCGACGTAGAGCGCACCCTTGACCCAGGGGCAGCCATGCTCGGCCGGAAAGGTTCGGCCCATTTCGATATAGAAGTGCCGGGTGTTGCGTGTCTCGGCCAGCATGGCGCCGATCTTCGGCGTACCGCGGATCAGTTGCTGCATCCGGATATTGTCCTCACGCGCCAGCAGCCTTTCCGCCATGGCCTCGTCATAGACGCCGGTGTAGCTCTCCATGCGATTGAGGGCCTGCACCGTCGCGCCGCCATCCATGGCCAGTTCGCGGTAGAGATCGGCGATTTCCGGCAGGCTGTCGATGGTGTCTTTCAGGACAGTGATGGCGAAACCGACCGTGGGGCGCATCATCCCCCGCGCCTTGCGGGCGGCGATCAGACGGGCGATGCCAGCCTTCACCTTGCTCAGCAGGCCACCGCGGATATCTTGAAACGCTGCCTCCTCCGGCGATTCAATGGAGACATAAATCGCCTCGATCCCAACATCCAGGATTGCTGCCACCCGTTCCTCGGAAAGCAGGCTGCCGTTGGTGATCATGGAAAGGTGGATGCCCCGTTCGCGCGCTTGGCGGGCCATATCGAAAAAGCCCTTGTGGAGCAGCGGCTCACCCTCGCCCTGCAACTCGATATGCTCGAGATCCGGGAAGCTGTCGAGCAGACGCTGGAAATCTTCAGCGGCAAAGTCGGTCTGATCCATCTGCCTGCCGCTGCAGAAACCGCAGATGAAATTGCACCGCGTGGTCGGCTCCACCTGCGCGAAAACCACCTTGCCGGCGGGCCGCTGTCGCGCGCGACCTGTATTCGCTATCTCGCTCACCCGTCATCCCAAAGATCCGGTCATATCGCACCCGAGGCGCGAGGGCCCTTAGATTAACAGATCGCCGCCAGGGAAGAGTTAAGGAAAAAGAGGCAGCAAAAAGGGCCGGGCGGATCATCCGCGCCGGCCCTAAGGTAATTTGTCGGCCTAGAGCAGATCCCGGTCGGATGGAATCGCCGGAGGCGATCCATCGACCGGGTGAATCTGCTCTAACTGTTTGATGGCGATCGGATTCACATGTTTTGGCGCAACCACGAAGTGGTTCCGTCAAAACATGATCCGATCTAGTGCTGCAGGATCTGGCTGAGGAAGAGCTGGGTGCGGGCCGATTGCGGGTTGTTGAAGAACTCTTCCGGTTCGTTCTCTTCGATGATCTCGCCGCCGTCCATGAAGATCACCCGGTTGGCGACCTTGCGGGCGAAGCCCATCTCGTGGGTCACGCAGAGCATGGTCATGCCGCTCTCGGCCAAACCCACCATGACGTCGAGGACTTCCGAGATCATTTCCGGATCGAGGGCCGAGGTCGGCTCATCGAACAGCATGATGCGCGGGTTCATACAGAGCGAGCGGGCGATGGCCACGCGCTGCTGCTGGCCGCCGGAGAGCTGGCCCGGATACTTGTCCGCCTGCTCGGGAATTTTCACCCGCTCCAGGTACTGCATGCCGATCTCGTCCGCTTCCTTCTTCGGCATCTTGCGCACCCAGATCGGCGCCAGGGTGCAGTTCTCCAGAACCGTTAGATGGGGAAAGAGATTGAAGTGCTGGAACACCATGCCGACCTCACGCCGGATCTCGGCAATGTTCTTCAGGTCGTTGGTCAACTCGATATCATCGACGATGATCTTGCCCCTCTGGTGTTCTTCCAGACGGTTGATACAGCGGATCATGGTCGACTTGCCCGAACCCGAAGGCCCGCAGATGACGATCCGCTCCCCCCGATTGACCGTCAGGTTGATGTCCTTGAGGACATGGAAATCTCCATACCATTTATGCATGCCGATAATTTGGATCGCGACCTCATCCGAGATGGATAGCGCTGCAGCAGCTGCGTCCGACATGATTGATGCCTCCTTTAACGGCCCGCGCCTTTAGCGCTTGTGACCCGTGTGCAGTTTGTGTTCCAGATAGATCGAATAACGCGACATGCTGAAACAGCAGACGAAGAAAAGTATCGCGATAAAAACGTAGACCTCCCAAGCCAAGCCCTGCCACTTGGCGTCGGAGAGCGAAGCGCGACCGACCCCCAGTACGTCGGTCAGGCCAATAATCACCACCAGTGTCGTGTCCTTGAACAGTCCGACGAAGGTGTTGACGATGCCGGGGATCGAGATCTTCAGCGCCTGCGGCAACACCACAAGCCGCATGGACTGCCAATAGCGCAGTCCCATGGCGTCGGCTGCCTCAATCTGCCCCTTGGGGATCGCCTGCAGGCCACCGCGCACGACCTCGGCAATGTAAGCCGAGGAGAACAGCGTGACCATGATCAGGACCCGCAGGATCAAGTCGAAGGTCGTTCCCGGCGGCAGGAAGTAGTTCAGCATCGTCGAGGCGACGAACAGAAGCGTGATCAGCGGTACGCCACGGATGAACTCGATAAACATCACGCAGAGCGTCCGCACGATGGGCATATGCGAACGACGGCCCAGCGCCAGCAGAATGCCCAACGGAAGCGACGCCACGATACCGGTGACGCCGATCACCACGTTCAAGGTGAAGCCGCCGATCTTGGTGGTCTCCACCGGCTCCAGTCCCAGTCCGCCAACCAACAGGAGGTACCCGATGATTGGAAACGCTGCCGAGTAAATCAACATCAGTGGACGGAACGGCGTTTTGTCCCAGAGCAGGGGCAGAATCGCCAAGATGAACAACACCGCCGTCAGATCCACGCGCCAGCGCAGATGTTCCGGATAAAAACCGTAGATGAACTGGCCGAAGCGGACTTCGGCCAGCGCCCAGCAGGCACCGCTGCCGATTTCCCGGCACTCGGCCCGCGACCCGGCATCCCAGACCGCATCGAGAAGAGCCCAATTGAGAGCCCCCGGTACGATCAGGTAGAGCAGGTAGGCCGAGACGATAGTGAGGAAGATGTTCAACGGTGAACTCAGAAGATTCTTCCGTACCCAAAGAATTGGGCCCCTGGTCGCCATAGGCGGCGGCAGGTCGGGATGGGTGCCCGGTTCGTAGGTCTGAGTGGTATCAGCCATATCGTCGCTCCCCCTCACCGTTCCACCAGCGCAATGCGCCGGTTGTACCAATTCATGAAGGCCGAAATCAGCAGCGAGATCGTAAGATAGATGGTCAGCACAATGATCATTACCTCCATCTCCTTGCCGGTCTGGTTCAAGGTGATCCCGCCGAAGGTCGCAACGATGTCCATGTAACCGATCGCAATCGCCAGGGACGAGTTCTTGGTCAGGTTCAGGTATTGGCTCGTCAAAGGCGGCACGATGACCCGCAGGGCCTGGGGAACGATAATCAGGCGCATGGTCCAGTTCGGCTTGACCCCCAAGGCGAAAGCCGCCTCTGTCTGACCGTGGCTGACCGACTGGATGCCCGCCCGGACGATCTCGGCAATGAAGGCGGCGGTGTAGATCGACAAGGCGAACCAAAGCGCCGCATACTCAGGTCGTACGACTATGCCGCCCTGGAAATTGAAACCCTGCAACGCCGGTGCATCGAATGACAACGGCATCCCGGCAATAAAAAAGGCGATCAGGGGAAGGCCGAAGATCGCCGCAACGCCGATGGAGAAGACCGGATAGATCTGGCCGGTCGCTTCCTGATGCTTCTTGGCCCAGCGGCTGAACACCACCATGCCGACGATGGCGGCAAGGAAAGCAACGACCACCAACATGAAGCCATCTTCAAAGATCGGCTTGGGTACGTAGAAACCGCGATTGGTCAGGAATACGCCGTCAGTGGGCGAGAGCGCCTGGCGAACACCCGGCAGCGTGGAAACAATCACGCCATGCCACAAAAGGATCTGCACCAGCACCGGGACATTGCGCGTGAACTCGACATAGCAGTAGACGATACGGTTGATCAGCCAGTTGCTGGAAAGCCGCAGGACGCCGAGGATGAAGCCCAGAATGGTCGCAAAGATACAGCCTGTAATCGCAATAAGGCCGGTGTTCAACAGTCCCACAACCCCGGCACGGAAATGCGTATCCTGGGAGTTATAGGGGATCAAAGTCTGGTTGATGTCGTAGCCGGCCGGTGCCTGCAGGAATGCAAATCCGAAGGTCTTACCCAGGGCTTCCAGGTTCTGCACGGCGTTGGTGGCCAGGAATGCAATCAGCATGAAAATCCCGGCGACGACCAGTATCTGCGTTATGACGGCCCGATAGCGTTTATCCGACCAGAGGCGGCCCAAAGTGAGCGGCTCGGAATCTTGTTCAATGACGGCCATGGCGTTACCCCGCTGCGACGACCCCGGCACCCTGTGGGCGTGAACAGCCCGGTGCTATTGAGAAACAGGTATGGGATACGCCAGCGGCCCCGCCGGCGTATCCCTCTCCCGTTTCAGTCGCTGCGCTTAGCGCATCGGCGGCGCGTAGATCAGTCCACCGTCGGTGTAAAGCGCATTGATGCCGCGCTCCAGGCCGATCGGCGTGTCCGAACCGATGTGCTTCTCGAACACTTCGCCGTAGTTGCCGACCTGCTTGATAACGTTGTAGGCCCAGTTCTTTTCCAGACCCAACATGCCACCGAGATCGCCCTCGCTGCCCAACAGGCGAGCCACTTCGGGGTTGTTGCTCGCGCCGCCGGCCATTTCGTCGACGTTCGACGAATTCACGCCGTACTCCTCGGCATTGATCATGGCGTTCAGCGTCCAGCGGACGACATCGCCCCACTGATCGTCGCCCTGGCGGACGAGCGGGCCCAGCGGCTCTTTGGAGATGATTTCCGGCAGCACGATGTGGTCGGCCGGATTGTCGAAAGCGGCGCGGCTGGCGGCAAGACCCGATGCATCCGTCGTGTAGACGTCGCAGCGGCCGGCCAGATAGTTGGTGCGCGCTTCTTCATTGGTCTCGATCGGAACCGGCTCGTAGCTCATGTTGTTGGTGCGGAAGTAGTCCGCCAGATTCAGCTCCGTCGTGGTGCCGGTCTGGATGCAGACCGAAGCGCCATCAAGCTCCTTGGCACTGGTGACGCCCAGCGCCTTGGGGATCATGAAGCCCTGGCCGTCGTAGTAGTTCACACCGACGAAGGTAAAGCCGAGATCGACATCGCGGCTGAACGTCCAGGTCGTGTTACGGGCCAGCACGTCGATTTCACCGGAGGCCAGCGCCGTGAAGCGCGTCTTGCCGGTGGTCGGGGTGAACTTCACCTTGCTGGCGTCACCGAACACAGCAGCGGCAACCCCCTGGCAGACGGAGGGATCGAAGCCCTGCCAGTTGCCGGCATCATCGGTAAAGGAGAAGCCGGGCACACCCGTAGACACGCCGCACTGCACAAAGCCCTTCGCGCGGATATCGTCCAGGGTGCCAGCGGCAGCACCGGTGACACCGACGGCGGTAATCGCACCCGCCGCGAGCAAAATCTTAAATGTAGTCATGGATAGACCTTCCCTGCTGTTCGAAGTTTATTATCTTAAAACGAACAACCCGCCCCGTTCTGACCGCCTGTCTTTATCAACAGTTACAGCCTCCCGACGGAATGCTTGAGCGTCCGTATGGGCGAACCATGTCTCAGTCGCCAAGGAAAGGCAACAGGTTGCTGAGGGCGGAATGATAAAAAAATAGGCAACTTTACCGATGCCCCTCCAGCGCCCCCTATTGGCCGGGATCGCCGACAATCAAGGCCCCGAAATGTCTAAGTTCCAGGCCGAATGCCGCGATAGCCGATACCTGCAGTCTCCGCTCTGGTATCCCAGCGGCCAAGTCCGTGACGCCGTCAAGGCCCCCAACGGCCTGGGCCGCATTGACGGCTTGATTTCCGGCCTCAAGGCTGGCTTTGATCGCCTGCGTGCGGCAAACCGTGTCTTTGCCGCCGGGCCTGCGGAGCGGCCGACGATATGGAGCACAGGATTATCATGAGCGACCTGCCAGCAGCTTTAGAAGAAGCGATCGCCTTCAACGACAAGGGATTGGTAATGGCCGTCGCCCAGCAGCATGACAGCGGCGAGATTCTGATGGTCGCCTGGATGAACCGCGAATCCCTGGCGGAGACCCTGGAAACCCGCCAGGTCTGCTACTGGTCGCGGTCGCGCGGCAAACTCTGGCGCAAAGGCGAGTCCTCCGGCCAGACCCAAAAGCTGGTCGAACTGCAGATCGACTGCGATGGCGATTCGTTGCTGCTGCGCGTCGACCAGAAAGGCGTCGCCTGCCACACCGGCCGCCGCTCCTGCTTCTACAGAAGCCTGAATACGGACGGCGGCCTTGATGACACCCTGCCGGTGGTGACCGACCCCGGCAAACTCTACGGCGCCTGAACGATGACGCTGCGGCTCTTCTTCGGCCTGTTCCTGGCGCTCACAGGTCTTTTCACAGTTTCCATTTCCGGCGTGCAGGCAGCGGACAGGCCGGTCACGCTGTTTGCCGCCGCCAGCACCACCGACGCCGTAAACGAGATCGCCGAAGCTTTTGCCGCGCAGACCGGCGGCTCGATCCGCCCGGTCGTTGCCGCCTCCTCCACCCTTGCCCGCCAGATCGCCCAGGGCGCGCCCGCCGACCTCTTTCTCTCCGCCAGCGGCGCCTGGGTGGATCACCTGGCCGAGCAGCGGCTGATTGTCGCGGAAAGCCAAACCGCCTTGCTGGCCAATCGGCTGGTCCTCGTCGCCCCGGCGGACTCCCCCTTGCGCCTGCAGTTGCTGCCGGGCGCATCGCTTGACGCAGCCTTGGGGGATGGCCGCCTGGCCATCGGCGATCCCGCGCACGTTCCGGCCGGTATCTATGCCCGCCAGGCGCTGGAAGCTTTGGGCCTCTGGGACCAGGTCGCCGACAGGTTGGCGCAAGCCAGCAACGTGCGTGCCGCACTCGCCCTGGTCGGCCGCGGCGAGGCTGTGGCCGGTATCGTCTACAAGACCGACGCCGCGATCGCGCGCAACGTCAAGGTCCTTGATGTTTTCCCTGCCGATACCACCCCGCCGATCACCTATCCCCTCGCCATCGTCACCGGGCGCGACTCTGTGGCCGTACGAGCGGTGTACAATTTCCTGAAAAGCGACGAAGCGGCTGCCATCTTCCGCAAGCATGGCTTTACATCGCCGGTCCCGGAGAGCTAAACGGCTAGGGCCAATCGGCCCGGGGCTAATCAGTTTGGGGCTAACCAGCTCGGGGCCTCCCCTCGCATAGCCGGCAGGATCGATGTTCGAACTTACAGCGCTGGAATCCGAAGCCATCCGACTGAGCCTGCGCGTGGCGTTCTGGTCCGTCACCGCCAGCCTGCCTTTCGGACTGGCCGCCGCCTGGTTGCTGCAGCGCTACGATTTCTATGGCAAGACCCTGCTCAATGGGATCATCCACCTGCCGCTGGTGCTGCCGCCGGTGGTCGTCGGCTACCTCTTGCTGATCCTCCTGGGACGGCGCGGTCCCCTGGGGTCCTGGCTCTACGAAACCTTTGGTATTTCCCTGCCCTTCACCTGGGAAGGCGCGGCCCTTGCGGCCGCGGTGATGGCCTTTCCGCTGATGGTCAGGGCCATAAGGCTCTCGATCGAGACCATAGACCAGAACCTGGAAACCGCCGCCCGCACCCTGGGCGCCTCGCGCCTCTCGGTCTTCCTGACCATTACCCTGCCGTTGATCGCCCCCGGCATCCTGGCGGGCTGCGTGCTGGCCTTTGCGCGCAGCCTGGGGGAGTTCGGGGCCACCATCACCTTCGTCTCGAACATCCCGGGGGAAACCAGAACCCTTCCCCTGGCGCTCTACAGCCTGATCCAGACCCCCGACGGCGAAACCGGGGCCCTGCGGCTTGCGGTGCTCTCGGTGATACTGTCGCTGGCCGCCCTGGGCGCCTCGGAAATCATCGAGCGGCGCCTGCGGGCGCGGTTGATCGACTAGGGAGCGACCATGAAAAACCTCGACGTCGATCTCCACCATCGCCTCGGCAAAATGACGCTGGAGGCTAAATTCGCCTGCGAAACAGGGGGTATTACGGCCATCTTCGGGCGCTCCGGTGCCGGCAAGACCTCCCTGGTGAACATGCTGGCCGGGCTGCTGAAGCCGGACCGCGGCCGCATTTCGCTGGGTGGTGAGACCCTTTTCGATTCCGCGGCGGGCATCGACGTGCCGATCGAACGCCGACGCCTCGGCTACGTGTTCCAGGAGGGCCGGCTGTTCCCCCATCTCTCGGTGCGAAACAATCTGACCTATGGCCTGAAACGGGTGCCGAAAGGCGAGCGCCGCATCGAACTGGAACAGGTCGTCGCGCTGCTCGACATCGAAAGCCTTCTGGAGCGACGGCCGCAGGCACTCTCCGGCGGCGAGAAGCAGCGTGTCGCCCTGGGCCGGGCTTTGCTGGCCAATCCCAAACTGCTGCTGATGGACGAGCCTCTGGCGGCCCTGGACCAACCGCGCAAGGACGAGATCCTGCCGTTCATCGAGCAACTGCGCGATGAGATGGCACTGCCGATCATCTATGTCAGCCATTCCATGCAGGAGATTGTCCGGCTTGCCGACACCCTGGTGCTGATGTCCAGCGGGCGGGTAGAGGCCGTCGGCAGCGTCGAGGATCTGACCAGCCGCCTCGATCTGCGCCCCTTGACCGGGCGCTACGAGGCCGGTGCGGTGTTGGCCACCGCCATCGCCGGCCAGGACAAGGCCTTTGGTCTGACCGAGCTGCGGTTTGCCGGCGGGCGCCTGAAGGTGCCCCACCTCAATCTGCCGCTCGGCCAGGGCCTGCGCGTCAGGATTCGGGCGAGAGACGTGTCGATCGCTCTCACGCCACCTCGCGACACAAGTATTCTCAATATGATAGAGTGCGAAGTGAAAGCGATAAGTGAAGAACGTAGCCCGCAGGTCGACTTGCAGCTCGATGCCGGCGGCGCCGCCATCTGGGCACGCATAACGGCGCGCTCCTGCCAGGCCCTGGGCCTTCGCCCGGGGCTGAAGGTGTTTGCCCTGATCAAAAGCGTCGCCATCGACCGGCAAAGCCTGGGGCGCCGTGACCAGGCGGCCCGCTTTTTGTCCGAAGACGAATGATTCGGGCGACAAACCGCCGCCCTTCCGCTATCATGGTTAACAAGGCCTGCAGGTGCCCGCCATTTGTCACAATCAGGACGGCAGGGAGCGCGGTTTAATCATGTCCATGCATACGTTGAACGAACTCACGATCCATCGCGCAAGAGTGCTGCGCGAACAGGATCAGCTCGACCGCAGTGCAGCAGAGGCGAGCGTATCGGACCTGGACGATGAAATCATCACGCGCCCGGCCACCACACCCGACGAAGGCATAGCCAAGCTTGAACTGGCCCGCGATCTCGCCGCTATCGACGGCTGCCCGAATGTCGTCAAGCTGATCGAGGGTGCCCTCCTGGTCCTAAGGCACTAGGCGGATTTAGAGATCCGGACAATGCCAACCGCGGCTTCCCAGGACGAGTCTGGCTTTGGTTGAGCAAGCCGCACAGGTTCCCAAACCGCCCCCCGATCCCCCGGCCCCGGTGCCGCCGCCACCCGGTGGCCCGCCGGGTCGGCCTTCTCCCGATATCGAGCCGCCACCGGACTGGCCGCCCGGGTATCCGAACGAACCGCCACCACCCCCGCCCCCCAGCCCGGCCCGAGCCCAAGCCGGCCGGCGGGATTGAAGACCCAGGCGGAGCGTGGCGCCGCGAAGAAGAGAGTCTACAAATCACGCCATGTCAGTTTACAATGCACCCGAAGACGGAGATCCAGACCATCGACACGAAGCAATACACGTTGAAGCAATGAAGAAGCATGACATCCTGATCGAACCCTGGCGCGGCACGCCCAGTGCCGGCAGCCGGCGTGGCGCGACCGAATTTCGCTGGACCGTGTCCTATGAGAAGGATGGGCGGTTCTACGCTCAGGGCTTCGCCGACTCTCACGCCGAAGCCAGGGCGGCGGCCGAAGCCTACCTCAAGGAACAGGGCGTCGATCTGAACTGGCAGTCCGGCCCAAGCGACTCGGCGAAGGTGCTGACACCCAGATCGAAACCGGCGGTCGTGCGCGGACTGCGCTGATCCTCAGTCGTCATTTTTGGGTATACCGGCGGCTCTCTGAGCAGTGGAAGCCTGTCCCCTTTCCAACCGCTTCCTCCTAACCCCTACGACTTACTCCGGAATTCGCTGTTGCGGTTCTAGGCCAATCGGCACAACAATCTGATTAGGAGTCGTCCGCGACTCCTGAAAATGTCGGGAATCTGATCGTGGGGGGCGAAGCATGGTTCAGACCAGCAGTCGTTCGCATGCGGTGACCAAAGGTCAGCATCGAACGGGGGAAACGACTGCAACGAAGTCTGCCGTCAAAGGCTGTTGCGCTTTTCTGCTGATGGTGATGCTGGGGGCCTGCGGCACACCGCGCGACTTCACGATCTATCAGGAAAGCATCGGCGAGTTCCAGAGCGCGACGGATCGGACCGCCTCGGTCGCGCTCGACTATGTCCAGAGCATCAACACCTTCGAACGGGGCTACGAGCTCAAGCTGCTGCGTGAAGACCCGAGCCGGCAGCTGAACATTTCCAAGCTGTCCGAGCCGATCCTCTCGCCGCAGGCCCTCGCCGCCAGAGACCGCGCTTTCGGGATCCTGAAGCAGTACACGCAGATGCTCGCCGCCTTGGCTGAGAGCGACGTGAGCGAACGTTGGAAGTCAGCCAGCGAACGGGCCAAAATCTCCGCCGATACGCTGTTGACCGACCTCAACGCCGACAGCGGTATCCTGGGAAGCCTGCCCATCGGCGATATCACCAGCCCCCTGAAGGTGATCTCCGATACCATCGCAACCGAAATCCTGAACGCCAAGCGGTCCACCGCCTTGGATGCGGCGATCACGAAAGCCGCACCGGCGATCCAGGAGATTTCGGCAAAGCTGCGCGAAGATCTCGCTTTCGTTGTCCGTCAGCGCGATTCGGTAAAACAGTTGGAGGTCGCGGAGCTGACGATCCGCTATGCCCAGGCGCAGGAAGCCGGCAACAATACCGCCCGGCTCAACACCCTGAGCAAGATTGATCAGGCCCTGGAGGCACGCACCCAAAGCCTCTCGACGTTGCAGGGACTCATTCAAACCCTCGACCAGTTCGACGTCGCCCACGATGCCTTGGTGCGTTATGCGAAGTCGGATAAAGGCCCGCAGGATCTCTCCGATCTCGTGACCATCGTGCGCGGCTACTCGGACTCCGCCAAGGATGTATTTGATTCCTTCAAGCGGTTGAACGCCGCAGCGTCCTCTTAGCCCCGATTGCCGGGAAGCAAGCGTTAGGGATGCCACTGCCTGAGAACCGCCGGAGCGGGCAAACACAATGGGGAGGAAACCGTGCCTGAAGTGAAAGCGTCCAAAGCTCTGCGTGACGACGTCTACAAGTCGTTCGAAGAGATGGTTTTGAAAGCGATGGCGCCGGACATACCCATTCCTCAACGCCAGGCCCTGTTCAACAGGGCGCAGGAGTTGCGGGCGCAATGGGTCGAGTTGTCGGCCGCACGCTTCAACAGCGATGCCGTTGTCTTCACAAAGGCACAGCAGAAGGTTTTTGAGGCGACAACCGATCTGCGCCAGGCGACCAAGGACCTGGACGATGCGGTGAAGATCGCCGAAAAGGCGACCAAGGTTTTCGGGCTGCTCGACAAACTGCTGAAGAAAGCCGTTAAGTTCGCCGCGCCCGTGTTCTAGGGCATGCTCTTGGGAGAGCCAAAATGACCGATCAAGCCGAATTCGAACTGGGCCTAGTGATGGCCGGCGCCATTTCCGCCGGTGCCTACACCGCGGGTGTGATGGACTTCATGATCGAGGCGCTGGACAGCTACTACGCCGCGCGCGAGCGCGCGGACTGGAGCGGACCGCGCCATCGGGTCAAGATCCCCGTCTTGGCCGGCGCCTCGGCAGGCGGCATGACCTCTGCGATTTCAGCCGTTCACTTCATGCACGACCTCGCCCACCAACGCCCGGGACACGATACGGCCAGCCCCAAGAGCAACCAGCTCTATAATTCCTGGGTCAGAGAAATCGACATAAAAAAACTGCTCGGGACCAGCGATGTCGAGAAGCGCCGTGCCCTGGTTTCCGCACTGGATTCAACGGCGCTGTGGGATATCGCCAGCAGCGCTTTGGTGGTGGACGGCGAAAGACGCAAGCGGCCCTGGGTCGGCGATCCTCTGGCGCTGTTCCTGACCGTCGCAAACCTGCGCGGCGTCCCCTATGGCTTTCAGCTCTTCGGCGCCGGCAGCAGCGATACCTATGGCATGACCAACCATATGGACGACATGCGTTTCGCCGTCACCTGGGATGCCGATACGCCGCCGGGGTTTCTGCCCCTGAGCCCTGCCGACTGCCCCGGTGGAAACTGGCCGACACTGGCCCGCGCGGCCCTCGCCACCGGCGCCTTTCCGATCGGTCTCGCGCCGCAGATCCTGACCCGCAAGGGCGGCGACTACTTCAACCGTCATGACATGCGTGATCCGGCCTTCGGCAACCCCAGCCCCGACACCTATGACTTTCTCTGCGTCGACGGCGGCCTGATGAATAACGAACCCCTGGAACTGGCGCGGCGTCACCTTTCCGGCGGCGGCCGGGTCCGCAACCCGCGCGAAGGAGAGGCAGCCCAGCGCGCTGTTATCATGATCGACCCCTTCCCCAACAAGCTCGAGTTCGATCCCGAAGCCGACAACGACGACCGCTTGCGCACCATCCTGCCCAAGATGTTCGGCGCTTTGGTCGATCAGGCACGCTTCAAACCGGAAGAACTCGAATTGGCCGAGCAGTCAGATGTCTATTCCCGCTTTATGATTTCGCCATCCCGGCGAGACGCCGATGGGCGGCAGGCAGAGTATGCCATCGCCTCGGCAACACTCGGCGGTTTCGGCGGTTTCTTTGAAGAATCTTTTCGCCGACACGACTATCTGTTGGGGCGCAAGAACTGCCGTTCGTTCCTGCGGCGGTACCTGGTGCTGCCTGAGATCAACCCGCTGTTTGCGGAGATGACCGCCGATCAACGCAAAGCCTGGTATGTGCGTGAGCACAACGGGGAAAAGCGGATGGTGCGCGATTCAAATGGCAATCTGCATCCGGCGCTTCCGATTATTCCCCTGACCGAGGACCTGGCTGCCTCGGAAGAGATTCCGGCAAGCGAAGCCCCCAAGCCTGAGAGGGTCGATATGGATCGCATCCGTGATCAGGTGCGCCGCCGGATAAAAGCCCTGGGTGAAATCGCCATCGACGAGGAACTGCGCCCGGTGCTTAACGGCGTGCTCCGCTTCGCCGGCAAGATGGTGCTCAGATGGTCCCTGGAAAAGAAGCTGACGGAAAAGGTCATGACCAAGATCGCGGCCGGGCTGGCGCCGTTGCGTGACCCTGCCCGCCGTGCGGAGGATGATGGCCCCTAAAAGCCGGGAGGCCGCGCGGCATTTGCCAGATCACGCGGGTTTGATACACCAGAGGACCGATTCGGGCGACCCCGCGCCGGATAGGCCTGGGCGAGCGGGCCACCAAAACCTATATGGGACAAAGATTGAAGTGTGCCGGGAGAGCCCGGGCCACCTGTAGATGCCCCCTCTTGAGGAGAGACGCCGTAATGAACCTCCGGAATTCCGAATTTCAGGCCACCAAGCTGTCGGTCACCCTGTCGGGCGCCGCCATGGTTGCCCTGCTGCTGGGCGCCTGTTCCGCGCCTTCCAGCAATGCCTACGGCAACCGGGATGCCTTGAATTCCGCGCCGTTCTGGGAGCGCAACGAGCAGCGCGACTAACCACTGCAATGCGTCAAGGCAGCATGGTGGAAGCAAACACAGTGCTGAAGACTGGAGTTTGGCGCGCCCGGCAGGATTCGAACCTGCGACCTACGGATTAGAAGTCCGTTGCTCTATCCAGCTGAGCTACGGGCGCCCGGAAAGGAATATGGTTGGCCGCCTGGGGAGCAGCCGCATTACAGCACAGGCTCTAGTGAGTCCAGCGCCCCATGCGATCGTACTTGAAGTTATCCGCGTAAGCTCTTGCTTTAACTTTTCTTTCTCGCGGCTTCTCCACGCTATACATCAAGCCCTCGGCTTTCGCGTAGTCGATAGCCTCCTCAAGGGATTCAAAGCGCAGGCGCAGCTGGGCCCGCGTGTCTGCAGACGATGTCCAACCCATGAGCGGCTCTACCTGACGGGCAGCCGTCGGCTCAAACTCCATCATCCAGACCTTGGCCCTGGCCCGGCCGGACTGCATGGCGGTCTTCGGTGGCTGATAGATACGGACTTGCATAGCGATCCCACTTTTTTAGCAAGGGCAACGGCAAAACGGCACCCTTTCTGATCCGGGCCGCATGATAGCCGCTGCCCTGCCCCGCGCAACGATTTTGATGATGCACCGGGAGTCGTGAAATCTCTGCTAAACCGCCGCCAGAGCAGGTTCGTCAGATACCGAAGCAGCCTCAGCCGGGGCGAAGTCGACGTGAATGTGATTTCCGTCCGGATCGTGAATGTTGACCTGAATGATCCCGAAGTCGGGCACGACACCAATTTGATAGTCGCAATCCTGTCCGCGTAGCTGGGAAAGAAAGTCAGCCAGGCCGGAAGCGGAAAAAGCAAAATGCTCAAGCCGCAAATCCCCTCCTGGTTCCGGCGCGTTCCCCACCTCGATCAGATGAACCACGGCAGTATCGCCGCAATAGAGCCAAGCGCCAGGGAAACCAAACGGCGGCCGCGCCCCCGCGGTGAAACCAAGCACCGTCTCATAGAAGGCAATCATCGGCGCGAGGCTGGCGGTACGGATATTCACATGGTCGAGTTTGGCAAGCGCCATGACGGACCTCCTTCTTGGAATGGGCTTATTAACTTCAACATAGCAACGCTAACCAGCGCGATGCACCACCTCGAAACGCTCGAACAGCAACTCGCTCTCGGCCTCGTCGAAGGGCAGGCCGATTTCCACAGAACGCCTGGCAAAGAATTCGCGATGGCCATCGAGCCACCACGCCAGCGTGCGATCCCCCTCTCCTTCGTCCCAGGCGAAGGCCTCGTCGGCGGAGAGCAGCGACCCCCGGCGGGTTTCGGTGACCCGGATCGTGCAGCGCGGTCGCCCGGCCCCATCCAGGACGATGAAGTGGTCGCCCACCTCGGCCAGCACCTCGCCGTCCAGTTCCGCATCAGCGATCCAGCCGACCGTGGCCCGCTTGGGCCCCGAGACAACCAGCTCGACCAATTGATCGGCAAGGTCCGGCGAATCGCCGAAGCGAAAGGCTTCGACAACGGTGTCGGCTTCGAGACCCAGATCTGCCTTCATCCGCACCCTATAGGCCGCAACCTCTGCAGCTTCACTCATCAACGCAACTCCACGAACCAGATGGCTTTGGATGGGCAGGATAGCGATCTTGCCTTGCACTGCAAGAATGGCTAGGACGAGCCCTCTATCCCAAACACAGCGAGCGAGCGGACCAGTGAGCTACAAGCGACGCACCCTTCTCAGCGACCGGGAACTTTGGGATCAAAAAGCCGATGACTGGCACATCCAGGTCGGCGACGACGGCGACCGCAACCGGCGCTACAACAGCGACCCGGTTCTCTGGCGGTTTATGGGGCCAGTCAAAGGCCTGGACGTTCTGGACGCCGGCTGCGGGACCGGCTACCTGTCACGCCAGTTGGCGCTCAAAGGCGCCCGGGTAACCGCCGTGGACCTGTCGGCGGTCATGACCGGCTTCAGCCGGCGACTGGCCGCAGAACGCAATCTTACCATGTCCGTTTTTACCGAGAGCTGCGAGACGCTCTCCCAGGTTCCCGATGCCAGCCAGGACCGCCTGGTCTCAAACTATGTGCTGCAGGACCTACCGGACTACCGTGCCGCGCTGTCCGCTGCACAACGGGTGCTGCGGCCCGGTGGTCGTGCAGTATTCATCCTTCTCCATCCTTGCTTCCCTTTGTCCGACAAAATGGAGCAGGAAGACGGCACGATCAGCTTTCACTGGGAATCGAGTTACTTCGACGAAGCCGCCCTGGAAGAGCCGCCCTGGAATCACTTCACCACGGTATTCACCAGCTATCATCGCCCCCTGTCGGCTTACTGGCGGGCCTTCACCGAGGCCGGTTTCCGGATTCTCGACTTCGACGAACCAGTAGCGTCGCCGGATGGGGAGCTGCCGTCTGAGCTGCTGAAGCGCTTCCGGATGCGGCCGAATTCCGTCGCTTTCCATCTGGAAAAGCCCGGATCGCCATAGCTTGCGTCAAAATTAGGGTGATGGTCGGGGCGAGAGGATTCGAACCTCCGACATCCTGCTCCCAAAGCAGGCACTCTACCAGGCTGAGCTACGCCCCGTTGGCCGGAAACCTAGGGGTTCAAGCCGATTTCGGCAAGCGGCAAAAAGACCGGCAGGATGCCTGCCGAAATCAGGGAAAAGACCGCCACCATAACGCCCATCGGGCCCAGCTCTTCTAATACTGTGCGGCTGCGCCCGCGTAGAGCGGGATCCTCCGGCTCCAGTCTCGTCACTCACATCAGTGAAAAGCGAAGAAACTGGCGGCCCGTGACAATCTTGGCACCTGGATCCAGAGTTTGTCCCTTGCCCCGCAAGAGCGAGTAATCGATTTTTCTCCCCGGAGGAACCTGATGAGTAAGCGCTTGTGATACCTGCCTTTGCGGGCCCCACCAAAGTATTGATCGTCGGCGATCTCTTTGGTGGCGATCTTGCCGACAATCACTACATGATCATGCCCAAGCTGTTGCACGGATTTGCCCGGGCCGGCTGCGCTGTGCATGCGTTCAATGATCGTGAGGTCGCGCGAACAAGCACACCGTTCCGGTCCAGCGCCTTCGGTCGCCCTGCAGCAAACCGCAAACTGATCGCTGTCTGCCGGCGCTTCCAGCCGGACCTTCTTCTCCTAGGCCACTGCGAACTGATTTCCAACGAGACAATCCAGTCCATAAGGGGGGAAATGGAGAATGTTCGCGTTGCTTATCGCAATGTCGACTCGCTGGACGATCAACCGAACCTGGACCGCATTCGCCGGCGCGCCAAGGTGGTCGACGCTATTTTCGTGACAACGGCACTTCCCCTACCGACCTTCGGCTCAGACAATACAGCCCCCTCCTACTTTATCCCAAACCCCGTCGACCAGGCGTTGGACGGGGGCCGCTGCTTTGCGCACAGCAATCAGGAAAACGATCTGTTTTTTGCATTGGACGAGGGCCATGCAAATACCGAGCGCGCAAATCTCGCCCGCTCGATCGCAAGGCGGCAACCGTCTCTACGTTTCGACATACGCGGCATCGACGGCCGCCCCTCACTGCGTGGCGCGGCCTATCTGCAGGCATTGACCAATGCGAGGATGGGACTGAGCGTCAGTCGTCAGAACAAGCATTACCTCTATGCATCGGACCGCATGTCACAATACATAGGCAACGGCCTGTTGACTTTCGTCCCGCGTTCGACGGGTTTCAACGACCTCTTTTCCGAAGACGAAGTCGCCTTCTTCGGGGAGCGTGAAGAGCTTCTCGACAAGCTGACACACTTCGAAGAACACGATGGCGAACGCCGACGCGTCGCAGAGGCGGGTTGGCGCGCGGCGCACGCCATGTTCGCTTCTGAGCGGATTGCAAAGTACATCATCGAACGCAGCTTTGATCAGCCTCTTTCCGAAAGCTACCCTTGGCCCACAGAGATTTCCAACCAGACCGCGGTCCGACCAATTTCACGCAGTTCCGGCGATTTCTGACGCGCGTCGACGTTCTGACCGGGATTCTTATCCTTGTCGTCTGCGCCGCCTTCGTGCTGGAGACACGATGGCACCGTAATCTGCTTTACCTGCTCGCCGTTCCAGCCTTTCTACACAGCCTCTGGGGAGCCAATTGGCATGCCGTCTGGGCGGCGCCCATCTTTCGTTTGATCGTTGTCTATCTGGCCTATTTCTGCCTTAGCGCCTTTTGGAGCGTGTCCTTCTCATGGTTGGGGTTTGCCGATCTGCTGCGTGTCGGGCTGCTCTCCCTTATGTTCGTTGCCATCGTTGTGATTCTGGCGACCGCGCAAAACGAGTTCGAAGCAAAGCTCTTTTTCTGGATTTCTGTTACTGCGGGACTGTGTCTCGTGGCGCTCTTTGCGGCAGCCCTTTCAGGTTGGATGGAGCCCGGCAATCGCCTTTCCGGGTTTGGCCTCGCTTCCCACCCGATCATCGGCGCAACGCTCTACGGCATCACATTGCTGGTCTGCGCTTTCGCATTGATACCTTCTGCCCGAGGGGGCTGCGAACGGTTTTTATGGTTCACTGTTATCGCCCTCTGCGCCATCTTCATGCTAATGGCCGGCAGCAGGGGGCCCCTCCTGGCCCTCGGGGCCGCTCTCGCTCTTGGCCTTGCTGTCAACAAAACAAAGTCCGGAGTCCTTGTATTCGCGGTGCTGGGCGTTTTTGGCGCGGCTTTGACAATCGGTCTTGTTGTCGGGGTTGCAAGTATCGAGACCACGCTGACCAGGGGCTTCTCCGGCCATGCTCAGCTATGGCTACAGAGCCTGTCGGCCATCGCCGAACGACCCTGGTTTGGATACGGCGCCCTAACGGACGTCATGTTTGAAAGCACCAACGGTACACAAAGGTCATCCCACAATCTTTATCTGGCAAACCAGTTCTATGGCGGCCTGCCGGCAAGCGTCCTGCTCACTGGGCTACTTGGGGTCTCTGGGCTCGAAGCCATCAGGGCGGCGCGCAACGGAGCACCGATCTACCTGATCCTGTTGACCTTCGGATTGACCTGCGCGTTCTTTGATACCCGCAGCCTGGTGCAGAACCTTGGTCGGGAGTGGCTCACTATCTGGCTGCCCCTGGCATTGCTTGCGGGCCGGCAGATAAGAGCAAAGCACGGCCAAAGCGGCATGGCCACCAACCCGACGGTCTAGTCCAGGTCTTTCGGCAGAGAGCCGAACACTGCACGGGCCAACGCCTTTGCCTCCGCGTCCATCGGGCGTGGGTTCAGGTCTACGCCCTCAGCCAAGGTGTCGGTGATGATGCGCAAGGCTTCGATCCGCGCATGCTTTTTGTCGTTCGCGGAAATGACATGCCAGGGCGCGGTATCCGTGGAGGTTCGCCGCACCATCTCGTTGATGGCCTTCTCGTAGTCATTCCATTTCTCGCGGTTGCGAAAATCTTCATAGGTGAGCTTCCAGCGCTTCATCGGATCGTTCAAACGCTCTTCGAAACGATGCAACTGTTCATCCGCGGTAATGTGCAGGAAGATCTTGACGATCCGGGCGCCGTCATCGCGCAGCATCTTCTCAAACTCGTTGATTTCCCCGTAGGCACGTGACCATTCCGCTTTCTCGGCAAAGCCTTCGACCCGCTCGACCAACACCCGCCCATACCATGAACGGTCGAACACCGAGATCGCGCCCACCGGTGGCACCCGTTCCCAGAAGCGATAGAGATAGTGACGCACCTTATCGACGTCGGTCGGTGCTGCAATGGGCCAGACTTTGAAGCCGCGCGGGTCCATCACCGCCGACATACGGCGGATCGTGCCCCCCTTGCCAGCCGCGTCCCATCCCTCGAAGACCACGATTCCGCGGTCGCCGGTACACAGGTAAGCCTGCTGGATCTGGCGCAGAAGCTGCTGAAGCTCTTCAAGCTCACGCAGATAGGGGCCGCGCCTCAGGTGGGCGGCGACATCAAGGTCGGCCAGGTGAAACTTCTTCCCGGCGGCTGGATGCCGCTTTTTGTGGGCCGACATGGGTATTTCCCCAGAAAATTGAGCGCATTATTAGGATTCAGCCTAAGGATCAGCAATCGAAGCAGCAAGAGGTGGCACACGACGGAGGTTAGGGGTCGGCTATACAAAAAAGGCCTGGATACCAATCTGCGCCTTCCTTTCTTTACACTTTCAGGATATTAGGTGTCCGATAGTGGGAGAGTCGCCTCTTTTCGACCGCTGGGGGGTGGAGCGAAAGGCAGGGGATAATGCGTAACGTAAGACGTGTCGCCGTTGGCGCCACGCCTTCGGGGTTTATGGGTAGCCGACGCAAGGCTGCTCTAGGGGCACCGGTTCTAAACCTTATGTGTGGGACAGCCTTGGTGGCTGGCCTGACTTTTTGCGTGCAGGACGCCTGGGCCCAGGATTGGGTCCCGGAGCTGCAGGCCGCGACCGGCGAAACACACGGGCGCAACGATCCGATCGTCATCATCCTACCGGACGATCTCGATCCGGCAGTGTATCCGCGCCTAGCCGTCGAACTGGACGACATCGACGTAACCGCTTTTGCGGTGACCGCCCCTGGCCAACTGACGCTCAATCCGCCAGAGGCGCTTTCGACCGGCGAACACGTTGTACGCCTCGTCGAACGGGGTGAAGACGGCAGCATCGTGGAACGGGGCGCCTGGTTCCTGGAGGTGCGACATTCGGAACTGATCCGGGATCTGTCGGTGAGAGCCGACCTCGCAGGCGAAGTCAATGCGCGGGTCCTGGACGGCGGCATCGACACGCCCCCTCAACATGTCACGGCAGAAAGCGGCGGCAACCTGGAAGCAGCCGCGGGCGACGAGAACTGGCGCGTATCCCTGCAAGGCAACTATCTCTACAACTCCCAACTTGAATTGGGCCTCAACGAGCGCAACATCGACCTCGGCGAGTACCGCCTGGACGGCGACTATGAAAACGAGGACTTCTTTGCCGGCCTGACCGCCGGTAATCATGATACCGGCATTGAAAGCCTGATCATGTCGGGCTTCAACCGGCGTGGCGTTTCCGTCAGGGCCGGTACCGCCGACGAAAGAATCAGTGCAACCGGATTCATGCTGCGCACGGAATCCATCGTCGGCACGCGTCACGTCCTGGGCATCAGTCACGACGAAGATCGCATCGAAGGCGGTTCGATCTCGGTAAGGCCCATCGAGGCGCTCAAGGACAACATCCTGCTCACGGGAATCTACTACAACGGCGAAGGCAGTGACGGCGGCTTTGGTATCGGCACCGACGAAGTGATCAATGACGGTGACGGCTGGTCGGTCGCAGCCGACACCCTTTGGTTCGACGAAGCCCTGCGGGTTCGCGGTGAGTTTGCCGAAGCGACCTTCGACTTCGACGGCAAGGACACGGGCTTTGCCCCGGAAACCGCGAATGCCTACTCTGTGCTGGCCTCGCTCGAGCCGCTGCGCGGCAGCACCCTGGGTGGCAGTACCTTCAACTGGACCTTCGGCGCACAGCGCGAGCAGGTCGATACCTTCTTCCAGAGCCTCGCCAACCCCTCGCTGCAGGCCGACCGGGAAACGACCTCGGTCTTCACCGACTTTTTCTGGGACGAATTCGCCGCCCAGCTGCGCGTCGACCACCAGCTCAGCAATGTCGACGACTTCGACTTTCTGCCGACCGACCGCACCGTAAATGCTTACTTCAACGGGACTTATACGCCCTTTGTTGAGCCCCTGGAGGACGGCAGCCTGCCATGGTTCGGTCAGCCGTTCTTCGGCCTGACAGCCAGCGTAACGGACATCGAGCGGGTCGAGACCTCCAGTGACTTCCCGGAAGACGACGCCGACAATCAGAGCCGTTCGCTGACCTTGAGCACAGGCTCCAACTACGCCACCTGGAGTTGGAACCTTTCGCATACGCTCTACACCTTTGAGGACCAGACCGGCTTCAGCAGCGATTCTATCAACAATACCACAGGGTTAAGCGCCTATATCCTGATCGACGATTGGCTTACCCTGTCGCCCAACGTGCAGTACGATGTCTTCGAGGATCGCGATCTCCTCAAAACCAGCCGCACGATCAATGCCGGCCTTTCCGCCGATATCACAGTGATCCCCGAGACCCTGACGGCTTCATTGAACTATAATTTGAACGTTCGCACCGGCGACGGCGACACACCGGACAGCAGCAGCTTCGGCGGCGAGGTCGTCTGGACCCTGCGCGAGCCTGATGCAAACAAGCTGGGTGTCGCCCTGGCCTTCAACGGTTTTCTTCAGGAAACCAGGAACGATGACTTTGAGAGCTTGGAAGACGATGTTCAGTACCAGGCCTTCACGACACTCCGGCTCTCGTTGCCGGTGAGCTATTGAGGGGCTTAACCATGCGGAGATCGTTGCTCGGTATTTCGGCGCTGTTAATCGGCTTGGCCTGTATGCTGATCATGGCACCGGCGTCGCAGGCGCAGACCCTTAACGTCACTGTGACGCCGGACCGGGCCGGTATCTCGCTAACAGGACCTTCGACCGTCACCGTCGTCTGGCAACTGACGCGGCTTTCTCCTACTGCGCTTCCCGGAACCAGTTCTTCACCCAATGCACAACTCTTCGTCGGTGGGCTCTTGGCCGGCACGGTCGGCGGCACGCTCTCACGTTCCTTCACCGGTGCGGGCGGGATGACCGAGGTCAGGTCCGCGACCGAGACAATCGTTATCCCCCAGGGTGTCGCTTTTCGCGCTGTAAAATCCGGAGCGCCGATCCTCCTTACACGAACTTTTACGGACACCAGCGCGCTCCCCCCCGACACGGCAGCGGTCGCTCTCTTTCCGACAGGTCCCGGCTCGGAGCCCTTCTCGATCAGCCGCCTGTCCCTCACCTTCGACGACCGCTCCCGGGTGAAAGTCCTGCCGAAGGGCAGCCGGCTGCGGGCCGTGGCGGAGATCAACACAACGGGCACCGGCCTTATTGTCGGGCAGTGGGAATATGCCCCGGCGACAACGACCGCCGGTACGCCGATTTTCCGCCCCCTCGCCCTGGTGCGCCAGAACGTCGCCGGCGGCCGGCGCGTTCTTATCACCAGCCCGGCGCTGCCGACGCGCTTTGAGGGAACCAATCTCGTCCGCTTGAACATTACGGAGCCCGGCAGAGTCTTCGATGAGCCGGAACTGCAGTACTACGTGACGCCGGAAAGCCCGCTGCCCGACCAGCAGGAACCCCGCCTGCTGTTGATCACCAGCCCAAGCGAAGGCACCCCGCTAACCCAGACAACCCGGTTTGCCTGGCAGGCCGTGCCAGGGGCGGAGGCCTATAAGCTTGAGCTCTATCGGGGCGACCCAGGGCCCGCCGAACTCCCTGTCGCCCAGGATGAGGTCGTTGCCAACCTGCCCCTGGATCCCGCACCCGATGCCGCACCGTCAGGGAATGGACCGCTGACCGGGATCGTCCTGCCCGGCGCCGTTACCGAAACCCGCCTGAAGGACTTCACCCTGGCCCACCTGCCCCCGGACAGGCGCTACCGCTGGATGGTTAAGGCGATCGGTAAGGATGGGGTGATGCTGGGGGCAAGCGAAGTGAGAGAAATTTATAAGCCATAGAAAGGCTTGCCGCCTGCCGTTGAACCCCGGAGAGGTCAAGCACGACCTACCGGGAGCAGTCACCCCTGATAAGCAGGAAATGGCTGATTAATCGGAACGTCAGGCAAGGAACAGAATTATGGGCGCCCAGAAAACCCGCCTCACCCTCGCGAAAGCCGCCGTCTTGACGGCTGTCGCCCTTTCCGTCATCCCGGCGGAAGCCTCCGTCAATTCGGTGACGGCAACCCCCGCCAAGGTGCAGGTGGCCACAAACGGCGCCAGCAGCGTGGCCGTTTCCTGGCAGGTGGGCAGATCGTTTATGACCTCGCCCCCTCTGCCCGCAACCATTGCGTCGCAACAAGCCCAGTTGCTGATCGGCGGCGCCGTGGTCGGTACCGTCTCACGGCGGCTGGAACAGACCACCGAGGGCCTTACCTCCCCCGAGAACCTGATCTTCAGGGAAACGCTGCAGATTCCCCGCGCGCTGGTGTACCGGGCCATCAAACAGGACAGCCCCATCGTCGTCCGCCGGAACTTCAACGACAGCGCGGAAAGCGGCGATGAAAACGGTGATCTTCTGGTGGTACCGGCGGGGCCTGGCTCAGCGCCTTTCTCGGTTCAGCGCCTTTCCCTGACCTTCGACGATCAGTCGCGGACCCGCGTTCTGTCCAAATACAGCGACCTGCGGGCTGTGGTCGAATTGAATACGACCGGCGTCAGTCTGCTGTCCGGTGTCTGGGAAGTGGCCGATGGCAACACAACGGCGGGCGCCCCGACATTTCGT
This sequence comes from Pelagibius litoralis, assembly GCF_011683915.1. Lineage (GTDB taxonomy): Bacteria > Pseudomonadota > Alphaproteobacteria > Kiloniellales > Kiloniellaceae > Pelagibius > Pelagibius litoralis. The sequence continues at coordinate 199,492 of NZ_JAAQPH010000001.1, read as the reverse complement.
CCGCTCACCCTGGTGCGTCAGGGTGTCGGCGGCAGCGGTCGGACGGTAATCACCAGTCCGCGCCTGCCGACCGCCCTTGAAGGCACCAATCTCGTGCGCTTTCGGATCACCAATCCGGAAGTCTCCGTGGAACAGCCGGCGCTGCAATACTATGTGACCCCGCGCAGTTTTGCCGGCGATCAAACGCCACTGCGTGAAATCCTGGTGAGCGGACCGCGCCCAGGGGAAGCGCTGAGCAGTGAAACACGCTTCGCCTGGTCGGGCCTGCTCGGCGCCGAGGCCTATCATGTTGAGCTCTTCGCCACGCCGGCAGGGCCGGCGGAACCGGCCGACCCGAATGCGGTTGCCGCACAGGTTTCCGGTCCTATTTCTGACGACACAGCCGGACAAGCTGCGTTGGTTGGGACCTTCGTCCCAGGCGATCAGACGGAAGCAAACCTGGCGGAATTCTCTGTTGCGCACCTGCCTTCGGACCGAAGCTACCTCTGGAAGGTCAGCGCGATTGATGCTAATGGCGCAGTCATCGGGATCAGTTCCGTCAGGGAGATCTACAAACCCTAGTGCAATGGGCCCAAGATGCGGCGCTTGCTTTGCGGCGTGTCTTGAAAACTTAATTGCACTAGATTCAAATAGTTAGTGTCCTGGTCCTGGAATCCGCATCGTCGAATTCCAGGTCTGGGACACTCGGCGGTCAAGGCCCGGACCGCCGATAGCAGTGGGAGCTGTTATTGGCACAGGAAGATCAAGAATTGCTGGCCCGCATGGCCAACGGCGACCAAACCGCCCTGGACGAGTTCTACCAGCAGTATGAAGGGCGGGTTTACCGATTTATCAGATCTAAATTGAACGATTCCTTCGATGCCGCCGACGTACTCAATGAGGTTATGTTCGAGGTCTGGCGCAGCGCCGGGCGGTTTGAAGGAAGATCGGCGGTGAGCACATGGGTACTTGGAATCGCTCACCACAAAGCAATCGACCGGATCCGCCGTCGCAAACCAGGTGAGAACGTCGAGTTGGACCCGGAGATCGCAGAAGACGATGCACCAAATCCGGCAGAAGCGCTCTCGGCAGCCCAGAACGCCAAGCAGGTACGTCACTGTGTCGATCAACTCTCAGAGGCACATCGCAGCGTGGTTCATCTGGCTTTCTTCGAAGACCTCCCCTACGGCGAAATAGCTGACATCGTCGGCTGCCCGGAGGGAACCGTGAAGACCAGAATGTTTCACGCGAAAAAGGCACTGATGAAGTGTCTTGCGGGGCTCAAAGAGATGGGACTGTTGTGATGGCTGAGAACGGAAAAAGAGACGAGGAGCTGGACCTCTTACTGCCCTGGTATGTGAACGGCAGCTTGTCGGCGGAAGAGCGGACGGCGGTCGAGGCCTACCTGGAAAGCAATGTGCAGGCCCGCGAGGAAGTCGCGTTGCTGTCTGCAATGCGTCAGAACGTGAAGGAGCAGCCGCTGGAGAACAGCCCGGGTGATCTCGGACTGCAGCGCCTGAAGCGGGAAATCAAAAGAGGTGACCAACAGCAGGCACCGACGACCGGTAAGGTCGTGGCGATCTCGTCCTGGTGGCGCCCCCTGGCGGTTGCCGCCTGCCTGGCCGTGGTCGTGCAAGCCGGCGTGATGATCAGTGTCAGCGACCGTACCGGCGGCGATGTAGGTATTGCCGGGGTCAACGGCCCGGTGCTGCAAGTGACTTTCGCGCCGACAGCGACCGAACAGGAGATCCGCGAGGTCCTGCAGTCAGCCGGCACCACCATCGCCGACGGCCCGACGGCCCTCGGGATTTATGGGCTGCGCCTGCTGGCTCCCGGAAATGAATCGGCAAACATCGAAGAAGCGCTGGTGAAGTTGAAGGCGCGCGGCGACGTGGTCACTTTCGCCGAGAGGAACTAACCAGTGTTGGGGGCCCTGCGGTTTGCGGGCTTTTTGGCGGTTGCACTGTCTTTGGCGACCACGGCCACCGCACAGAACACGACCCATGACCCGCGGAATGCGCCCCGAATTACCGGGATCGGCGTGATCAGTTGTGTCGAGCCGGGCGACCGCATTGTCGTCAAGGGCAGCAACTTCGGCCGCGCCGGCGGAAAGTCGCTCATTCTGAAAGACTCCTACGTCCGCGTAGAACTGCCGGTTACCCGCTGGACCGACAGAAGCATCGTCGCGACCCTGCCCCGCCACAGTGCCCTGTCCCCGGGCGCCTGGTATCAACTCGGCATCGAGAACAAAAGGAGCGGCGAGTGGACCAGCGCCCAACGCCGGCCGCTCCAGATCTGTGCGGTCAAGGACACAGACACCCAAGTCGATGCGTCCGGCAATCCGATCGATCCAGGCCGGGGAACCGGCACCCCGGACCGGCGACCGGTCGATCCGCCGCGTGAGGAGCGCCCGACGGGTACCAAACGCCCCTCCACCGCCACTCCGGGCACGCCCCCACAGCAGCCGCCCGGCCCGTCGGTCCCCAACCTGCCGCCACTGGCCGTTCCCGGCACAGCCGCTGCCGATCAGGAGGATGACGAGGTTCTGGCCATCACCGGCACCTTGGCGGAAGCCACCGCGCTGGCACAGCAGTTGACCGGCCTTGGCTATGCCGTGCGGTCGCTGCAGGAGTTACCGGTTCTGGGCTTTGCCCTTGTCCGCCTCGGCATTCCCGGCGGACAGGACGTCCCGGCTTCACTGGACACACTCCGCCAGAGCTTCCCGGCAACCCTGTTCGACGCCAACACGCTTTACGCACCCCAGGCGGCCGCCGAACCCCGGCACTACGCCAGGGAACTGATCGGCTGGCCCGACGTATCGCAGGCCTGCCGCCTGGAGGTCGATGTCGGGCTGATCGATACCGCCGTCGACCGCAGCCATCCGGCCCTTCGCGACAGCAGCGTACTGGCGCGAAATTTCCTGACCGCCGGATTGAAACCGGCCCCGCCGGATCATGGCACCGCCGTCGCCTCGCTTATTGTCGGCGATCCGGCCTCCAACACCTCCGGCCTGGTACCCTCCGCCCGTCTTTACGCGGCGGCGATTTTCGGTTTAAGGGACAACGACCGCGTGGTCGGCACCACCGATGCCATTGCCCGCGCCATCGACTGGCTGGGCCAGCAGGGCGTTCGCATCGTAAACCTCAGTCTTTCCGGGCCGGGCAACCAGGTTCTGCGCCTGACCGCCCGGCGCGCCCATGAAAGCGGCATGATACTGATCGCTGCCGCCGGCAACGAAGGCCCCAATGCAGCCCCCGTCTTCCCTGCCGGCTATCAGCATGTCGTCGCGGTCACCGCCATCGATGCCGCCCTTCAGCCATACAGCGAGGCCAACCGTGGAGGCTACATCGATATCGCCGCGCCGGGTGTGGACGTCTGGTCCGCGCGCAGCGGCAAGGGCGGGCGCTACAGCAGCGGAACCTCTTTCGCCGCCCCCTTTGTCGCCGCCGCGGCCGCATTGGTCCTGGCACAGGACCCCGACATCACCCCGACCCTGCTGGGACAGAAGCTTACAGGCAGCGCCAGGGATTTAGGCGCCCCGGGCCGTGACAGCACCTTCGGCTGGGGGCTGCTGCAGCCGCTGGGCGGCTGCTGAAATCACTCGCTGACGCAGTCCAGCAGCGGGCCGAGTTGTCCTATCCTTTTGCGGATCGTCGCCGCGCGCCGCGCAACGTAGTCTTCCGGCGGTGAAGCGCGCCACTTCAACGGACTTGGCAACACAGCCGCAAGCTGGGAGGCCTGGCGCAGGCTGAGCTTGCTGGCGCTGACACCGTAGTAAGCGCGCGCCGCTGCCTCGGCACCATAGATGCCCGGCCCCCATTCGGCGATGTTCAGGTAAACCTCCATGATGCGCTGCTTGGGCCAAAGCAGTTCGACGGCACCGGTCAAAGGCACCTCCAGGGCTTTGCGAACAACGCTGCGCCTGGGCCAGAGAAACAGGTTCTTCGCCGTCTGCATGGAAATGGTGCTGCCGCCACCGGCCCGCTTACCCTCGGCATAGGACTTCACCGCCGCTTCCAGGGACAGCCAATCAAAGCCGCTGTGCTCGCAGAACAGATTGTCTTCGGCTGCGACGGCAGCCCGCCTCAGGTTGGGGCTGATGTCCTTCCAGGAAACCCAGTCGCGCTCCAGGCCCTGCCCTTCAAAGAGCCGAATGACCATCAAAGGCGTGATCGGTGGCGGCAGAAACCGGTATACGACAATCAAAGCCGTGGGCAGGAACACCGCAATCAGAAACCCCCAGATCAACCAACGGCGCAACCGGGGAAGGAATGATCGAAACTGAAGGCCCCGCTGGCGGCCCTGCTGATTCGCCGTCCCCCTGCGGCTCTGCCGCTTCGCCGATCCCCCGCGGCTGCGCCGCTTAGTCGACAAGGGATGGCCCGACTGGTCGTTCGACACCCCAGTTGCGCTGCCACTTCAGCAACACCCTGCGGGCCGTGTCCGGCGCCGTACGGTCGTACATGCTGAGAATGGCGGCGATGCGCTCCGGATCGCCGTCGGCATCTCCGCCACGCAGATGATCGGTAAGCAGGAAGATGGATCCGAACAGCAGCTTGTCGACTTCAACCGCGCGACAGGCAATGGCCAGGTCCTCGCCCCCGCCGCCATAGACGATGCGCTGCAGCTGAGGACTGCGCAGATCGGTGAGCTCGCTGAACAGCAGTTCGAAGAGCGGTAGGTTGCCTTTGCGCAGGGCCCTGACGATGGGATGACCGGCCGCCGAGACCTCATCGCCCAGCGCTGCCGCCTGAACCGCTGCCGCATCTCTCTGCAGGTCCGTCTGCGAGTAGCCGTTACCGGCAGTACCGTTCAAGACGTCCTTGCGGGCGCCCGCCTCCTGACCGGCCTCCTGGGCCTCCTCCGGAGCAACCTCGATCACCTCCGGCAGGGGTTGCTGTTCAGGTAACGGGCCGGGTGCCGGTATGGGTGGATTCAAGAGTAAGGGCGGGCCGGCAACCTGGGCCGGAGCCGCCGGCGCTTCATAGACGACAACCTGACGATCGCGCCGCCGCGCCCATAGAACGAGTGTCAGAAGGAACATAACGGCAATGGCCGCCATCATGTAGAGCTGCCGCTCTTCAATGCGTGAAACGGCCGGCGCAATGGACGATGCCGGATTGCCACGCACTTCCGCCAGCTGTTCCTGCAAAACGTCGGCTTCGCCCTCGCGCGCAGAGAGGGCCGCCCCCAAAGCATCCACCTGGGCCTGAAGTGCGGCGACCTGCTCTTGCGCCTCATCCAGTTCACCGACCTGCGACTGCAAGGCCTCGACCTGCTGCTCCGCCTCATTCAGCACCAGCACCCGCTCCTGCAGGGCCGCGACTTCCTGTTCGACCGGCTCCAGCTCGTTCACGCGTTCCTGCAAGGCGGCCAGTTCCAACGCCGCGGCATTGAGCGCTTCGTCGCGCTTGGCAATCTCCAGGGTCGGATCCGGCTGCCGGATCGCCTCCTTCAGACGGGCGGCAAAGGCTCGGAACTCGGCCGTCTCCGACGGGGCCGTCCGCAGCTCAGGTCTCAACAGCAGGGCTTGAAGCGGCAGCTGAGCAGAGACCTCGGTCTGCAGCGACTGCTCGGCTTCAACCGTTCTCACGCGATTCACCAATGAAGCCAGGCTCGGCCCCAACCCCTGGCTGTCCGAAACGGCCGGCGCGCTGCCTGTCAGTCCCGGCGCCCGCTGCCCCGCCCGCAGGGCCAGGATCGAAGTCTCCTGGCCCGCGACGATCTCGTCGGCGGCGCGGTCGACTGTGCCGGGAACGACCGGTTCGCGCCGTTGCGCCATGCGCAGCGCCGGGTCGAGCATCAACCATCCCCGGGTAACGGCGAAGCCGTCCACCAGGGCTACATAGGCAGACCAATCACTGCGCAGAACGTCGGCCGGACCGGCACCATAACGCGCGGCGAAGCTCTGCCTGAGGCCGCGCACTTCAGTAAAGGCGCGCATCTGCCGCCGTGCCCAGTCGTGGCGCCGGGCGGGGTCGCCTTCGGCGATCCGCCGCATCGAAAGACTGAGGTAACTGTCCTTCAAAAAGAAATAACGCGCCAGCTCCGGCCGGCGGGCCGCCTCCTCGGCCAAGGAGGCAAGACTGCCGGAGCGCCTGATATGATCGTCGAACCAGGGCCAGCCTTCGGATTGTTTGGCCTGCGATAAAGCCTGAATCAGAACCGGCAGTAAAAGATCGCTCTGCCCTGTTTCGTTCTGTCCGCTGGTGCGTGCAACCCGCACCAGGCTCGGCAGCCATTGGCCGTCGAGCCGTTCGTCGATCTCAATTTTTCCATCCGACGCCACCCGATGCACACCCTCGGGCAGGTCGACGATGCTAAGGCGCCCGTCATCCAGCAGCTCTGAAAGCTGACGGGCAATCCCCAGATAGTTGCTCCGTAACTCCGCCCAGCGTGCCGAAGCAAAGGTGTTGCTGTCCCGCGCGGCGATCTCGCCGTAAAAAGCCGACAGTCTCTCGGCTTCGGAAATCGCCGTGCGCAGGTCTTCAATGGCCAAGACGCCGCTTGGTTGGGAACCCCGGTCCTGAACCGTTTGTGCGACCGCTACGGACGGCGCGCCGGCAAGTATGAGGCAGCACAAAGCCAGCAGACGGCAGACCTGGCAGATCCACGCCGACCCGGCTCTAGAACTCATCGAACTGCGGCTTGATTTCGCCGACCCCATCGCACCTTGCACGGCCGTCCTTTGACGGCGTTCTTCTTGATCATCAGGCGCTCGCACCGGCCGGCGCCAGAAACCTCAGCCGGAGGGGCCACCCCTATCTGCCGCCAAAATAGAGCATTACCGCCGCTTCTGGTAGTGCCAGGCTGGGGAGAATCAGGATTAGCCGTCCCCAGACCCCGATTGGGAGGTACCGAGGAACATCCGCAAGGCAGCCGGTTCTGTGCCGCTCAACAGGTTTTCCGTCGGGCCCTGGGCCAAAATGCGCCCCTCCGAAAGAAACGCGGTCCTTGCCGCGATGCGCAAAGCGTCCTGCGGGTTGTGGCTGACCAGAACCACGGTCAGCCCCTGTTCCCGGCGGAGCCGGTCCACCAGATCCAGCATCCCCAACCGCAAACCCGGATCGAGTGCGGAAAAGGGCTCGTCCAGCAACAGCAGCGGCCGCCGCCGAACCAGGCTTCGGGCCAGGGCGACCCGCTGGCGTTGGCCGCCGGAAAGTTGCGCCGGCAGGCGGTGTTCCAGGTCGGTCAGTTCCACCCGGACCAAGGCCTGCCTGACTGTTTCCCGCTCCGCCGGCCCCAGGCGCAGACCGGGATCCAGGCCCAACCCCACATTCTGCGCCACCGACAGATGGGCAAAGAGATTGTGCTCCTGAAACAGGCTGGTGACCGGCCGTTCGGCCGGGCTGAGGGCGGTGACGTCGCGGCCGTCAATCATGATCCGCCCGGACAGCGGCTTCTCGAAACCGGCAATCAGGTTGAGCAGTGTGGACTTGCCTCCCCCGCTCGGCCCCAAAAGCGCCAGGCATTCCCCCCGCACCACGGAGAGATCGAAGACCATGGTCAGATCTTCATAGCGGAAGGTCAGGTCCGAAACCTCAAGCATGACCGACCCTCCTCTGTCTGGCGTGGAAGCACAATCGCCCAAGGCCGAACTCGATGGCCAGGAAAAGCAGCAGGCAGAGCAGCGACAACAGGGCCGCGATCACCGCGGCCTCCGCCATGCGGAAACCGCCCATGGCCCGATAGAGCAGCAGCGGCAGGGTGGCGAAGTCCTGGCTGCCGAAGAGCGCGATCACCCCCAGGTCGCCAAGAGACAGGGTCGCGGCCACCGCCAGGGCCAGGGCGACCGGGCGGCGCAGGTTCGGCCACTCGATCAGGCGCAGGCGGGTCCAGCCCGCAATCCCAAGGCTCTGGCACAACCGGTCGTGTTTCTGGGCCTCCTCCATCATCGGCCCGCCCAGAAAGCGCACCACGAACGGCAGCGCCATCAAGGCGTTCACCAGGATGACCAGCGGCAGGCCCAAGGCGAAAACATCGGCGAAGGGGCGCAGCAGCACGAAAAGGCCGGTCGCCAGCACAAAGGGGGGCACCACGAGAATCAGCGAGGCGGAAAGCTCCAGCCGGGCCGCCGCCCTGAAACGCAACAGGCGATGGCGCAGGATGCGGCTGCTGATCAGCAGCGCCCCGCCCAGGAGCAGCGCCAGGCTGGCGGAAGACAGGGCGATCACCAGCGATTGCCAAACGGCACGCCAGACCCGCGGCTCGGCGAGAACCGACGCGGCTGTGGGATTGAAGCCGGCCAGCGCGACCGCCGCCAAGGGCAAGAGGACCAGCAGCATGGCAAAGACGATGACGGCGCCGTCCCACAAGCGGCCGGTCCAACCCGCCCGGTCCGGGCGCTCATAGACCCGCCCCTCGGTCAGGTTGAGGCTGCCGGGCAGCGAGAGGCGCAGCAGGGCGAGAACGATGCCGCCGCAGAATATCAATTGCACCAAGGCCAGGGTCACCGCCCGGCCGAGATCGAAATCGAACCGCAGCGCCTGATAGACCGCGACCTCCAGGGTGGTCGCCTTGGGGCCGCCGCCCAGGGTCAGGACCACCGCGAAGGACGTGAAGCAGAGCATGAAGACGAGGCCCGCCACCCCCGGCAATACCGTGCGCAGGGCCGGCCATTCGATCAGCCGGAAGACATCGCGGGAGCGCAGGCCGTACTGGCTGGCGACGCGCCAGCTTTCCGGCGGCACACCTTCCAGCGCCTGCAGCAGCACCCGGGCAACGAAAGGCATGTTGAAGAAGGTATGGCCGATCAGGATCCCGCCCAGGCCGTAGAGGTAGTGGGTGCCGGAGAAGCCCAGCAGTTCCAGTCCGTCGTTCACCCAGCCGCGGCGGCCATGGACCGCGACGATTCCGAAAATAGCAACGATGACCGGGATCACCAGGGACAGGCTGAACAGCCGCAGCATCAGGCCGCGTCCGAGGAACTGCCGCCGCGCCAGGGCGCGCGCCAGCGGGACCGCCAGGCCCACCGAGAGGAAGGTCGAGAGCGCCGCCTGCCAGAGGGTGAACCAGACCACCCGCCAGAGGTAGGGCTGGCCCAGATTGTCGAACAGGTCCAGCCCGCCGGCGGTCAGCCCAAGGGCCAGCAAAGCCCCGCCGACCAGCAGCAGGATTAGGCTGAGGGCGAAGCTGGCGGGCAGCCACCAGGGCATTGCGCGGCGGGCGCTTTCAGGCGGCTATTGACTGACCGCCTGCAGCCATTCCTCGATCCAGGCCTTGCGGTTATCCGCCACCTCTTCGGGACGGAACAGCAGCGGGCGGGCGGGGTCGACAAGCTTGTCGTATTCCGGCGGCAGGCCGCCTTCCAGGTCGATCACCGGATACATCCATTGTCCCGTCGGGATCGCCGCCTGGAATTCCGGCCCGATCATGAAGGCCAGGAATTCACGGGCCAGCTCCGGCTCCCGCGCCGCCTTGGGGATCGCCGCGACCTCGACCTGCATGTAATGGCCTTCCTCGAAGGCGGCAGCCTGATAGCGCGCCGTCTCCTCGGCGATCATGTGGTAGGCCGGTGAGGTGGTATAGCTCAGCACCAGGGGGGCTTCGCCTTCCAGGAACAGGCCATAAGCCTCGCTCCAGCCCTTCGTCGTCGTCACGGTCTTGCGCGCCAGCTTGGCCCAGGCCTCCGGCGCGCGGTCGCCGTATACCGCGCGGACCCAGAGCATCAGGCCCAGACCCGGCGTCGAAGTGCGCGGGTCCTGCACGATGATCTTCAGATCGTCCGGCGCCTCGACCAGTTCCTTGAGGCTGGCGGGCGGCGCCTTCAGCGCCTCGGTATCGTAGACGAAGGAGAAATAGCCGTAGTCGAAAGGCAGGAAGATCTCGTCGATCCAGTCGATGGGCAGGGACAGAGTCTCCGCCGAGACACCGTGGGGGGCGAAAAGATCGGTCTCTTTGGCCTCGGCCATCAGATTGAGATCGAGGCCCAGGATCACATCGGCCTTGGCCTGCGGCCCTTCCAGGCGCAAACGGCTCAAGACGCCGACCGAAGAATCCACCGCCACATAGTCCAAAACACAATCGCAGTCAGCCTCGAAAGCCGCCTTGATCTGCGGACCGGGCCCCCAGTCGGAGGTGAAGGAATCGTAGGTGTAGACCGTCAGGCGCTTCTTATCCTCAGCGGCCTGCGCCGGGGTCAGGGCCGCCGTCAGACCAACGATCAAAACGGTGAAAAAACCAAGAAAACGCATCGCATCGCTCCATAAGGCTATGGGGCGGTTGGCTTTGAGGTGGGTGGGTCTTTGTAGAAGAGGCCTGCCGCTCAAATCCCTCCGCCGGCATTACCCGGGTCAGGTTCATCGGGTTGTCAGGACCGCGGCTTGACCGCTTCCCCTTCTCTCAGCCCGTCTTGGGCACCCCGTTGAGACTGCACTTAGACTAGGCCTCGCCCCCGGCCTTGGCAAGGTGCCTCCGTCATGCCGACACACTTCGATATCAGGCGAACCATAAGGCAGAGAGGATGTGCTTTATGACGGCAGCCAACCACCGGGAGACATGCCCCATGATTACCTGCTTCATCCGCTACGAAATCGACCCCTTCAAGAAGGACCTCTTCGAGACTTACGCCCGCAACTGGGGCCAGGCCATTCCGCGCTGCGGCGCCGACCTGATCGGCTACTACGCCCCGCACGAGGGCTCCGCCACGACTGCCTACGGCCTCTACAACATTGCCAGCCTGGCGGATTACGAAGCCTATCGCGCCCGCCTGGCCGCCGATCCCCTGGGGCAGGAAAACTATCGCTTTGCGCGGGAGGAGCGCTTTATCCGCCGCGAGGACAGGATCTTCCTGCGCCTTGCCTCCGCCCCCCAGGCCGATTCAGTCTAGCCGGGCGGTGAGGATCTTGAACCCGGCAGCGCCGAAGGCCACCGCGAAAACCGCCTCGAACCAGCGGCGCAGCTTTGCATAGCCGGCCATCATCGGCGGGCTTGAGAAGAGAAAGGCGTAGCCATGGAATACCAGGAAGCTCTGCAGGCCAATCGCCGAGATGACGATCGCCAGCGCCAGCGGAGACGACCCCGGTGGAATACCGACCCCGAAAAGCGATCCGAAAAACAGGATGGCTTTCGGATTGGTCAGGTGGAGCGCCAACCCTTTGCCATAGGCCGCTTTCAGCGTCGGCGTTGAAACCCGCCGGGTCGTCAAAGCGCCAGGCGTCAGGGCCGAACGTGCCGACTTGAACGCCAGAAACAGCAGGTAGCAGGCCCCGAGATACCGGATGACCTCAAACGCCCAGGCGTTGGCGAGCATGATCACGCCCAAGCCCAAGGCCGCCGTGACCGACCACATCAAAGATCCGGTCGTGATCCCGGCGGCCAGCGCCAGGCCGAAGGGGCGGCCCGAATTCATGGAAGTGCCGGCAATGGCGAGGGTGGCGGGTCCGGGGCTCGCCGAGGCGATCAACGCGGCCAGAAGGATGAGCGGCAGGTTTATGTCAGACATCATTCTCCAAGGCTGTCACGGCCCTTCCATCGAAACAAGCGGGACTTGGTTCAGGTGATCCAGCGGGCCATCGGCCGGCTGCAGACCTAGGCAGGGTTTTTCATAAACGGCAATTTATACCTACCCTATTCTACTAGGTCGACCCTGAAGCGACTTTCCACCGAGCTGGCAGACCAGGGTTCCAAACGAACTCAGAACAACCATGCAGTTGATAGTCCTTGGCATTCTTCTTGCTGCAGGTGTTGTGGTGACCCTTCGCGGATCACCGGGGGAGCATGATGAACGGAGGAACAGATGACGACGATACAAGGTGGAATCCCACTCGCCAGCGCGCGCGAGATCACCCCGCAGCTTCACCAGCTTCATGACCTCAAGGAAACCGACCCCGAACGCTGGGAGTCCATGCAACGCACCCTGCAGACGCTCCATGAGGGGCCCTCAGCAGCCGAGAGAGCCGCGCAGCTTGCCAAACAAAGGGCTGTCCCTGTGCACAGCGTTTACCGGGTGAACGGCGAGATCGTCGCCATTCACCAAACCGGCGGCGGGACAACCTCTACCAACGCCGCCGGTGGCGCCCGGAACATTCCCGGACAGGGCGATGCAGCCACGGTCGGTTGGGAGCGGGGCCTGCGGGGCGATGCGCTGAACGACTTCGTCGCCGATCACATCACCGCCAACCTCAAAAAGAAGTATGGTTCGGCGCTGACGATCGAGACCTACGACAATGCCGCCAGCGCCCCGACCACCGGCGAGATGCAGGACGAGATGTTCGGCATCACCAGCCAGCGTGATACTGTGCCAGGGCGGATGTCGCGCGTTGCGATTGACACGGAAAGCTGGGCGCGGCTGCTGGACCAGTATCGGTAAAACCAATCGCGCTGCCCGCCTGGCGGGTCCCGGCAATCAAGTGGTTCTCCGCTTTTTGCCGATCTGGCCCTTGCCCGGCGGGCCGCCTGACGGCATCAGAAAGGAGCCGCCCATTCCTTATCGAGACCGAGATGCCGGACACACCAGCCCCCCTGAACCAGCCACCAGATGCACTTCTGGGCGAGCCCCTGCCCGACTGGACACCGCGCCCGGCCCCACCCCGCAGGGCGATGGAAGGCCGTAGCTGCCGGGTGGAACCGCTGGATCCGGACAGGCATTGTGAGGACCTCTTCGCGGCCTACTCGACCGACCGGGAAAACCGTATCTGGACCTACCTGCCCTACGGCCCCTTTGACGACCCGGGCGCTTTCCGGGCCTGGATGGAGGAAACCTGCCTGGGCGGGGACCCGCTGTTCCACGCCGTCGTCGACCAAGCCAATGGCAGGGCGCTCGGCGTCGCCAGCTACCTGCGCATCACCCCGGCGGTCGGCGTGATCGAGGTCGGCCATATCAACTACGGCCCCGCCCTGCAGAAAACGGTAATGGCGACAGAGGCCATGTACCTGATGATGGCCCGTGTCTTCGACGAACTGGGTTACCGCCGCTACGAATGGAAATGCAACGCGCTGAACGCCGGCTCCCGCGCCGCCGCCGAACGACTGGGCTTCACCTTCGAGGGCGTGTTCCGCCAGGCCGCGGTGATAAAGGGCCGCAACCGCGATACCGCCTGGTACTCCCTGCTCGACAAGGAATGGCCGCAGGCCAAAGCCGCCTTCCAGGCCTGGCTGGCCCCGGAAAACTTCGATGCCGAAGGGCGGCAGCGGCAAACACTGTCGGCAATCAAGGCACAGGTCTAACGCTAAGCCGACCTATTTTTCTTCAACAAGGCATCCACCGACCAGGCACCGCCGCCGGCGAAGACCAGGTAGAGGAAGAGAAAGCAGAACAGGATGGCCGCGTCGCCGCCGTTCAGCGTCGGGAAGAAATCACGCGGCGCGTGGGCGATGAAGTAGGCCGCGGCCATCAGGCCTGAGCAGAGAAAGGCGACCGGACGAGTGAAGAGGCCGAGCGCCAGCAGCGCGCCACCTACCAACTCGATAGCGCCGGCGATTCCCAGCATGGAGAGCAGTTCCGGCCCAGGCCCCTCGCTGCTGCGCATCGGAAAGTTCAGCAGCTTTTGCGTGCCATGGGCCATGAAGGTCAGGGCCGCCATGATGCGCAGGATACTGAGGACACGCGGTGCCCAGGCGGTAAGAGACTCCATGATTATCTGCTCCTGCATTGCGTGGATTCAAATGCGCACGGCTATCGGGCCGCTCGCTGCTCTTGACCTACGACATAGGGGCAGCAGGGATTACAACCAAGGGCCGTTATAGAGATTGATGCCCAGCTTGATCAGGGTGCCGCCGAGGATCAGGAGCAGGACCCAGACCTTGGAGAGGCTGGCGAGGGCGTAGAAGGTTTTGGCGTCGTTGATCCGGGACTGCTTCTCCGGCCCCTCGGCCATTTTCTCGGCCTGCTGCTCGCGATACCAGCCGCGCAGCGCCTGTGACGTCACATAGAGCGCCGCAGCCGCCAGCATCATGTCGGCAAGAAAACTGAGCCAGGGCGCGATCGCGGAGCCGTCCAAGGACCGGTCCCTATTCGATGGTGATCTTCAGGGACTTGTTCATGGCCAACGCGATCTGCGCCAGGGAAGCGACGGTCGCCCCCTGCTTGTTCACCTTGCCGCCGGCCAGCTTGGAAACGAAGGCGGGGTCGAGGCCACTCGCCTGCTGCAGGTCGCGCAGGCTGCCGGCATAGGCGTTGAGCGCTTCGGTGACGGCATCGGCAACCTCCATCCGGGCCACGATGCGCGCGCTCGCCCGCAGGGCTTCGACATCCGGGTCGGTGGGATCGGCGCCCTCTATCCGGGGGGCCGGCCGCAACCTGCTGACTGCCATGGTATGTTCCTTTCCAGCGTCACTCATACCGCTTGTGAGGCCCTATATAGGCCGATCTGTTGTCGAATTAAACAACAATTTGCAGAATCTGTCAAGAATCGGCGGTTTCCGGGCCCTTGAGCCCGGCCCGGCAGGCATTATCCAGCCAATCGGCGTAGTCCGGGCTCACCGGGCGCCAATCGGCCCAGAGGCGGGTTTCCTGGCCCAGCCGGGCGACAGCCTGCGGGTATTCGCTTTCCGCCCCGATCCAGAGCAGCCGGAGCCGGCAAAGCGGCGCGAGATAGACCGCCAGGGCGGTGGTGTCGCCCAGCTCACGTTCCTGGGGCGGCCCATCGTCAAGCTGAGCCAAGTAGCTGTCGCCATCCAGCACCGACCAGTTCGGCCCGCCGGGGCAGCAGGGCATGGCTTTCAGCAGCGGCCGTGCCGGCAGATGCAGGCCGTGCAGCACGGCGGCGGCGCGCTTCGGCCAGCCCTCGGTCGCCAGGGGACCAAAAAGCTGGTCCTCCAGGGTCTGCTGGGTGCCGTCGACCAGCAGCGGCGCGCCCTTGGCCGCCGCCGCGCTCTGGCGCTCGGCCAGGCGTTTGGCGGCATAAACGAAGGCGTCGCGGAACACCCGCACCTGATTGGCGAAATGCGCCCCGCGCCGGGTCCGCTGCTTCAGATAGCCCGCCTGGGCCTCGTTGATGCGTTCAAGATCCAGCTCGACGGTCAGCACGGCCGGCAGAGTCCCCCCTTAGAGTTGCCCCAAGTCGCCCCTGGGCCGGCCAGACTGTCACCGAAGCCCGGGGCGGGCAACCGGAGCGAGCCTGCGCCCCAAAGAACACACCCGCCCCGGCAGCCCTCCGACGTGGCAGCGGGCAGAACCGCGGCCATCGACATTTCGCCCCTGCCCGGCTATAAGGCGCGCCGTTACAGCAGGCAGCGCTGTTTTGGCCGGAGCCTGCGGGAACCCAGATCCAAGAGCATGACCACACTTTCCGATGCCGTTGCCAAGCGGCGCACCTTCGCGATCATCTCGCACCCCGATGCCGGCAAGACCACGCTGACGGAAAAGCTGCTGCTGTTCGGCGGCGCGATCCAGATGGCCGGGGCCGTGAAGGCGCGTGGCGAGCAGCGCCGGGCCCATTCGGACTGGATGAAGGTGGAGCGCGAGCGCGGCATCTCCGTCGCCTCCTCGGTCATGACCTACGATTACAACGGCAAGACCTTCAACCTGCTCGATACGCCGGGCCATGAAGACTTCAGCGAAGATACCTACCGCACCCTGACAGCGGTGGATTCCGCGGTCATGGTGATCGACGCGGCCAAGGGCATCGAGGCCCAGACCCTTAAGCTGTTCGAGGTCTGCCGTCTCAGGGACATGCCGATCATCACCTTCGTGAACAAGCTGGACCGCGAAAGCCGCGATCCCTTCGAGCTGATCGACGAGGTGGAGCAGCGCCTGGCCCTCGACGTTACGCCGGCCTCCTGGCCGATCGGCATGGGGCGCTCCTTCCTCGGCTGCTACGACCTGCTGCACGACCGGCTGCTGCTGGTCGAACGCAGCCGCGACAAGAAGGGCGCCGAGGGCGAGTCCTGCTCCGGCATCGACGATCCCAAGCTGGACGAACTGCTGCCCGCCGATGCCGTCGCCCAGTTGCGCGAAGAGGTCGAGATGGTGCGCGGGCTCTGCCCCGAGTTCGATCGGCAGGCCTACCTGGACGGCACCATGACGCCGGTCTATTTCGGCTCGGCACTGAACAACTTCGGGGTCCGCGAGCTGCTGCAGGGTGTCGCCGACATGGCCCCCGCGCCGCGCCCGCAGCCGGCGGTGGGCCGCCTGGTGGAGCCGACGGAAGACAAGATCAGCGGCTTCGTCTTCAAGATCCAGGCGAACATGGACCCCAACCATCGCGACCGCATCGCCTTCCTGCGGCTCTGTTCCGGCCATTTCAAGCGCGGCTCCAAACTGCGCCATTCGCGCAGCGGCAAGACCATCAACGTGCACAACCCGGTGCTGTTCCTGGCGCGCGACCGCGAGCTGGCGGAGGAAGCCTGGCCCGGCGACATCATCGGCATTCCCAACCACGGCAACCTGGGCATCGGCGATGCCCTGACCGAGGGCGAGGAGCTGAAGTTCACCGGCATCCCCTCCTTCGCGCCGGAATACCTGCAGACCGTCCGGCCGGCCGATCCGCTGCGCGCCAAGCACCTGGGCCGCGCCCTGCAACAGCTGGCCGAGGAAGGCGCCGCGCGGGTCTTCAAACCGACCATCGGCGCCGACTGGATCGTCGGCGTGGTCGGGCCGCTGCAGTTCGACGTGCTGGCCGACCGCATCCGCACGGAATACGAGGTGCCGGTGCATTTCGAGCCGACCTCGCTCCACACCGCGCGCTGGGTGGAATGCGACGACGCGCTGAAGCTGAAACGCTTTGTCGACAGCAATCAGGGCGCCATGGGTACGGACCATACCGGTGCCCCGGTCTTCCTGGCACGCAACGCCTGGCACCTGGACCGCGCGGCAGAGGACAACCCCGACCTGCGCTTCCTCAAGACCAAAGAGCAGATCTAGGAAATGGACATGCAGCCGGACGGGCGCCTGCCGTCCGAACTCTGGATCAAGGCGCACATCAAGCGCTGCATCGTCGACGGCATTCCCGCTACCGTGGTCCATCGCGGCGAAAAGAACAGCGGCACGCTGATCCTGAAGATCAACCAGCTTGAGGCCGGTTGCAAGGTGCTCAGCCAAGCCCGCAATCTGGACGGCGACCTCGCCTGGATGCCGGCGCTGGGCGGCGGCCTGGTGGAAGAAAGCGCCGCCGATGCCTACATAGACCGGGCCGTCACCCGGGACCCCGACGTCTGGGTCGTCGAAATCGAAGACCGCGAGGGCCGCCACCCTTTCGAGGGCAAGGTGCTCTAAATCCCGCAATTTTTGGAGCTTTCGCAGATGTCCAACCGCACCCTCGACCTCAACGACGCGCTCTACGACTACCTGCTGGCCAACTCCCTGCGCGAACCCGAGGTTATGCGCCGGCTGCGTGAGGAGACCGCCAGGGTTCCGGCTTCGATGATGCAGATCTCCCCGGAACAGGGCCAGTTCATGGCGCTGCTCGTGCAACTGATGGGGGCCAGGCGCTGCATCGAAGTCGGCACCTTCACCGGCTATTCGGCCCTGGCGGTGGCGCTTGCCCTGCCGGCCGACGGCAAGATCGTGGCCTGCGACGTGAACGCGGAAACCACCGCCATCGGCCAGCGCTTCTGGCAGGAGGCCGGCGTTGCCGGGAAGATCGATCTGCGCATTGCCCCGGCGGTCGAAACGCTGCAGGAAATGCTTAACGCCGGAGACGCGGGACGTTACGACTTCGCCTTCATCGATGCGGACAAATCCAACTACGATTCATACTACGAACTCGCCTTACAGCTGTTGCGCCCCGGTGGATTGATCGCCATAGACAACGTGCTGTGGAACGGCTCGGTCATCGATCCGTCGAAGAATGACGCAGACACCCTGGCGATTCGCGCGATCAACGCGAAGGTCGCGGGCGATAAAAGGGTGACCTGCTCGCTCGTGCCGATCGGTGACGGCCTGATGCTTGCACACAAACAAAATGACAAAAATTCGTAGTCAAAAGTTATTTAATGACGTTAACGATCACTTAAGTGAAAGTTAAGGCCATCTTCATTCGCACGTGGAAAAATTGTGAGATCGGCGGAGAGGGTTTCGCTGAACGTGCAATGAAAGACGAGGCCAATCATGTGGAAGATCGTAGCGCTCAGCGCCGGACTCGCCATCGCTAGCACCACCGCAGCGACGGCGCAGCCTCAGTGTGATCAGCGGGATTCGGTTCTGCAGGTTCTGCAGAAGAAGTACAAAGAAGCGCCTGTCGCTTTGGGTGTCACCCACAACGGCGGACTGGTCGAGGTGCTCAGCACCGGCAATGGTACGACCTGGTCCATCATCGTGACGACCCCGCAAGGCATGAGCTGCCTGGTTGCTGCCGGTGAAGGCTGGCGCGCGATGGAGCAGATTGCCGCGGACCCGGAGGCCTAAGTTGGTGTCTCAGGAACTGGGCTTACAGATGTGAGGTCGGTGCTCTCAGGATCCTGAACCGAACGCAGCGTGGAGAACCCGGTCACCGGGTTTGATGGTCAGACGTGAAGACGTCCCTGCGTTCAACTCCAAGACCGCGCTAACGGCTTGACCGGAAGCGATTGCCTGCAACGAAAATGGCACCGAGCGCTCGTGAATGCGCACGATGACGCCGCTTTCGTCGATGAAGAGCATATCCAGGGGGATAAGCGTATTCTTCATCCACATGGCACGCGGTTCCGACCGCTCGAAGAGAAACAACATGCCCGCCGTTGCGGCCATGCTGTGCCTGAACATCAGCCCCTGAGAGCGCTGTTCGGGCGATACCGCCATCTCAACTTCAAAGACATGACGCCCGCCCGCCTCAGTCTCGATGGTGATTTCATCCCTGTCGAAACCGACGAGCTTGCCCGGTGCCTGGGCACTGCCCTCACCGGAGGTCAGCAACAGGCCCAGCAGGACCGCGCCCAAAGCGGCGATTTTCATCAGCTTTCCCATAGTCCTAAGCTTTAGCCATCCGGGCTTTTGCGCACAAGTGCAATAAGGTCGGGGGTGTCGGCAGCGAGACCGCTCAGGGTGCCACAAGAAGCCGTTCCCCTGACCCGGCCCGCCGGGCTAGTATGGGCCCTGTCTTCGCGGACCAGTCGCCGGTCCGGCCGGCACCGCAGGATAAGCTATGGCGCCGCCCGTTTTCGAATGCCCGACGGACATTCGACCACCGCCCTTCCGGCCCCGGCAACGGGGCCCTATATCAGCAGGGAGTGTGCGATGCGTCTTGTTCTGGGATTTGCGATACTGCTTCTCACCGCCGTACCGGCGCCTCCGGCAGAGTCGGCGGACCCGCGAGAGTCAGAAGACTGCAGGCCGCGCCACAGCATCATCGACTATCCCCCTTACGCCGAACTTCTCTGCAGCGGCCTGGCAAAGATGGCCCTCGGGCTCCCCAGTGCGGCCTTGAAAGACTTCGAGGCGGCAGCGCGGATCGACATCCACGAAGTGCCGAACTTTGAGATCTATACCTACCTTGCCCACGCCCAGTTGCTGCTCGGCGACCAAGACGCCTATCGGGAAAGCATCACCAAGTCGGAACTGGCCCTATTCGTCTGGAGCGGCACTTATCATTGCAGTTATGCGGAGCCAGAGGTGCGCCTTCTCGACGCCGTGGGGCTGGCGCTTGCAACTGCGGAAGCCGATGCGGTTGCCGCTACGATGTGCGGCGACATCTACACCGCCTATTATGAGCCCGGCTCCAGGACCTTGGAGAGCATAGCGAGCGACGGCAGGCTGGCTGAATACCACCTTCAGGTCCGCGCCCTGATCGATCGGCGCGAAGCGATGTCCGAAACAGACCGCTAGCACAGGCTGGTCAGGAAGCTGTCGCGCGGGCCGCCAGCGTCCTTACCTCTTCGCGCAGCGGGCCGTCGCGCGGCGGATCGGCCAGGGTGGTAAACCAGGCTTCCGGCGGATTGCGGCCCCGGCTGTGACGCCATTCCAGAGCGCGCAGCACCGCCTCGGCCCCATCCGGCAGGCGCCCGGGTATCTCGAAGCCATTGAGCGTTGCCCAAACGCCCGCCCAGGCCCGACCCACCGACCAGGGATTGTAGCCACCGCCCCCCAGCACCAGAAGGCGCGGCGCAAGGTCACGGACCTGAGCCACGACCCGCCAGAGCGCGCGGTTGGAAAGCGAGAGCTTGCTCAGCGGGTCTTCCTCCAAGCCATCGGCGCCGCACTGCAGAACCAAGGCCTGCGGCGCAAAGTTCTCGACCAGCGGCAGGACGGCGGCTTCCATGAGGAACGCCAATTCGCTGTCGTTGAAGCCCGCCGGTACCGGAAAGTTGCGGGCCAGCCCTCCGGCCCGATCATCGGCGCCGCCCGTGCTGCCCGGCGCCATGGGCCAGCGCATATCCTCGTGGATCGACAAGGTCAGGACCCGGGGGTCGTCATGAAAGGCATCCTGCACGCCATCGCCGTGATGGGCGTCGACGTCCAGATAGGCGACCCGCGCGATCCCCTGGTCCAGCAGGGTCAGGATGCCCAAGACCGGATCGTTGAAATAACAGAACCCACTCGCCCGGCCGGCGCGGCCGTGGTGGGTGCCGCCGGCGGGGCTGTGGACGATGCCGGGCTCCGCCAGCAGCTCGCCAGCCAGGATCGATGCGCCACAGGCCGTCGCCGGGCGGCGGAAGACCTCCGGATAGATGGGATTGCCGTTGCGGCCGAGGTTGAAGCGTTCCTGCTCCGCCACGCTCAGCTGCTGCTCGCGCTCAGCCTTCTGCACGGCGGCCACGTAAGCCGGATCGTGAAACCGCGTCAGCTGCGCCGGGGTTGCCCGCGGACTGTCGATATAAGCCGCCTCCGGCAACCAGCCGAGCGCCCGGCAGAGATCCATGCAGGTGGAGACGCGCGGGATAGCCAGGGGATGGCGCCCGCCATAGGTCGAGCGCCGATAGATCTCGCTGCCGATGAAGCGCGGCGGCGACACGGCATTCACGGCCTTACTCATCGGCCTTCAACAGCCAGCGCAACGCCAGCGGCGCGATGAATGTCGTGACCACGGCCATGACCACCAGCAGGGAAAAGAGGTTGTCCACCACACCCGCCTCACCGGCCCGGCCGCCTGTCGCCAGGATGCCGGCCTCCGCCACCACCCCTAGAATGATCAGCTCGACCGCCCCCCTGGCGCTCATGCCGACCCCGACGGCAGCGGCGTGGCGCCGGTCAAAGCCGATCCATAAGGCAGGCAGGCCGGAACCCATCAACTTGCCGAAAAACGCGGCGAGAATGACCAAGGCCGCCAAGGCCGGTGCTTCGTAGACCGCCCCCAGGTCAACCTGCATGCCGATGGAAACGAAGAACAGAGGCCCCAGCACGCCGCTGGTGATTGCGGCGAGGATCAGCTTCATGTCGTCAAAGGCGCGCTGGCCGATCCGCGCCGGCTCCAGGAACAGGCCCGCCATGAAGGCACCCATGATCCAATGCAGCCCCAAAACCTCCGCCAGCAACGCATAGGCGATCGCAACGGCCACCAGGGCGCTGAGATCAAGCGCCACGATCTTCTCCTCACGCAGACGCTCATTGACATGGGGATAGACGTGGGCGCCCAGCAGCCCGGTTACCGTGAAGAACAGGCAGGCTTTGGCCGCCAGCCAAGCGAGATTGCCAAGATCGGCATCGCCCCCGGTTGCCGCGTAGGTCGTGACACCGGCAAGAAGTATCAGCCCGAAAACATCGTCGATCAGGGCGGCGGCCATTACGGTTATCCCCAGGCGGCTGTGCAGCAGGCCGAGTTCTTCGAACACCCTTGCGGTCGCCGGAATCGCCGTTACCGACATGGCAACGCCGACGACCAGGGCCTGAGCCACCTTCATCTCCGAGGCGGGAATGAACCACCAGGCCAATCCGATGCCGAGGGCCATGGGGACGATCACCCCGCCCAATGCCACGGCGAAAGCGCCGCCGGAAGCGGCGAACATCTCCCTCGGCTCCATATCCACACCGGCGCGCAGCACCAGAAAGAAGATCGCCATAGTGGCGATGTCGGCGATCTGCGGCGCTTCGCGCAGATCTACGAGAAGACCGTTGGCGGCCCCCCCGAGGATCGGCCCAATCACCGAAACCGCCACCGCAATCAAAACGCCGGCGACCAGCTCGCCGACCGGGGCTGCCTGTCCAAGGCGCTCAGCCCCGACCCCGCAGAGCCGGGCGATCACCAGAAGACAGAGAAGCTGGCTGAGGACCAGAAGCATTGTTCACCGTTTTCTTTTGCCACCGGTGCTTTTGGAGCACCCTGCCCGGGCTACCCTACGGCAGTCTGGCGAGACGGTCATGGATGAGTGTGTAGAACCCCTTGGCGTCGATCTGGTTGATCACGTGGCAGTTCGCGGGCCGGCCGGAAACGCCCCACCAGTCGACCACCGTCATGCCCATGGTCAGTTCGGAGCCGATTTCGACCTGCACATTGCAGTCCCGCCCCTGGAACAGGCCCGGCTGCAGCAGATAGGCCAGCACGCAGGGATCGTGCAGCGGTCCGCCGTCTTCACCGTACTTCTCCATATCGAAGCGTTCGTAGAAGTCGAGCATCGCCGCCGCCGCGGTGCCGGTCCGGTTGCCAAGCGTCTTCAGCGAATCGATCCAATCCCTCGTCATCAGCGCTTTGTGCGTGACATCAAGAGGATGCATCGTTGTTTTTATGCCGGACGTAAAAACGACCTGGGCCGCATGGGGGTCGACGTAGATGTTGAACTCGGCCGCCGGGGTGACGTTGCCACCTTCAAAGAAGCCGCCGCCCATCATCACGATCTCGGTGATCTTCCCAGCAATGTCCGGCGCCTTCACCAGCGCGGCGGCGACGTTGGTGAGCGGGCCCAGGGTACAGAGCGTGATGCCCGCCGCCGGTGCCGCGCGCAAGGTCTCGACAAGCCAATCCACCGCGTGCTGCTCCTGGAGCGGCATGACGGGATCGGGCAGATCAGGACCGTCGAGGCCGGTCTTGCCATGCACCTCCTCCGCCGTCACCAGCGGGCGCACCAGGGGCCGGGCGCAGCCGGCGAACACTTGTGTTTCCGGCTTTCCGGCAAGCTCGCATATCTTGCGGGCATTCAGCTCGGTCAGCCTCAGCGGCACGTTACCGGCCACCACCGTGATCCCCAGCACCTCGAGTTCCTCCGAAGCAAGGGCAAGCAGGATGGCGATGGCATCGTCCTGTCCGGGATCGGTATCGATGATAATCGGCCTTGGGGCCATGGGCGCCTCTCCTGTCAACTGGGCGGCGAAGCCCGAAACGCTCCGCGGCGGTATTGTTCGTTTTCAGCGATGCCCGATTGACGGCCCGCCCGCAAGCCCCAACTGGCAACGGCCAATCGGCAAACCCAGTCAGCAAACCTAACCGGCAAATCAGGGCCGGCGAACTTCCGACCGGCGCTTTGGAAAAGCGTAATGGCCTGACGCATTTCTACAAGAGAACACTGTTCAACCAGCGGTCCTAATCACAGAAGACGAGAATCCACACAAAACGTTGTGGTCGCACCAAGCCGGCGTCGCTCAAATGCGCAGGCACAGCGCCAAGAAGTCCGGCCGGCTGCCGGTTTGTCTTGACCGGCGCCGATCCGTCAGTAGGCTCATTTCACCTACCTGAAAGCTGGGAATCCATTCTGAATTGCTTGAACGCAAGGCTCGCCTCTTCCACTGCAACGACTAAACCATAGAAAGAATTATCGGGCATGACGCTGGCCTGGATCGTTCTGTTACCGTTTATCGGTGCGGCGCTGCCCGGTCTCTTGATCCGTGCAGGCCGCGACGCCTGTGCTTTGACCACCGGTTCGGTGACGTTGCTGGCACTGGTGCTGCTGCTCACCCAGGCACCCGCGGTCTTTGCCGGGGAAGTGATACAGGCACGCTGGGAATGGCTGCCCTGGCTGGGCCTCAACGTCACCTTCTTCCTGGATGGCCTCGGCTTTTTCTTTGCCGGCCTGATCCTCGGGATCGGCCTGCTCATCATCATCTACGCCCGCTACTATCTCTCCAAAGACGATCCGATGGGCCAGTTCTATGCCTATCTGCTGTTGTTCCAGGGTGCCATGGTGGGGATCGTCCTCTCGGACAACATCCTGCTGCTGCTGGTCTTCTGGGAGCTGACCAGTCTCAGTTCCTTCCTGCTCATCGGCTATTGGAAACACCTGCCGGCGGGCCGCCAGGGCGCCCGCATGGCCCTTGCGGTGACCGGCATGGGCGGACTGTCGATGATCGCCGGCATGCTGATCCTCGGCAACATCGCCGGCTCCTATGACCTGACGGTCATTCTTCAACACGGCGCCGAAATCCAGGCTTCGCCCTGGTACCTGCCGGCCCTGCTGCTGATCCTCGGCGGCTGCTTTACCAAATCGGCGCAATTCCCCTTCCACTTCTGGCTGCCGCACGCCATGGCGGCGCCGACCCCGGTCAGCGCCTATCTGCATTCAGCCACCATGGTGAAAGCGGGCATCTTCCTGATGGCGCGCATGTGGCCGGTGCTGGCGGGAACCGAGGCCTGGTTCTACATCGTCGCCACCACCGGCCTGGCGACCATGGCAATCGGCGCCTGGATCGCTCTGTTCAAGGACGACCTGAAAGGGCTTCTGGCCCACTCGACCGTCAGTCACCTGGGGCTGGTGACCATGCTGCTCGGCTTCGGCACTCCCATGGCCGCCATCGCCGGGGTGTTCCATATCCTGAACCACGCCACCTTCAAGTGCGCGCTCTTCATGACCGCCGGCATCGTCGATCATGAAGCGGGCACCCGTGATGCGCGGCGTCTCGGCGGCCTTGCGGCGCTGATGCCGATCACAGCCACCATTGCCACACTTGCCGCCTTCTCAATGGCCGGGCTGCCGTTTTTCAACGGCTTTCTTTCCAAGGAAATGATGCTGCACGAAGCCGCGCACACGCCCTGGGCCGGGAACCCATGGATTCTTCCGGCCATGGCAACCTTAGGGGCCGTCTTCTCCGTGGCGTATTCTTTCCGCTACGTGTTTCACGTTTTCTTCGGACCGAGACGCGACGACTATCCACAGCACCCGCACGATCCGCCTGCCGGCATGTATCTGCCGCCGGCCTTTCTGGTGGTTCTGGTGGTCCTTATCGGCCTTGTGCCGGCGCTGGCCCAACCGCTTGTCACCGTGGTTGCCGGTGCGGTGGTGGGCGGCCCGCTGCCGGAGTTTCATCTGGCCATCTGGCACGGTGTCACCCTGGCACTGGGCCTGAGCGCTGTTGCGGTCGCCGGTGGCGCCTTCCTGCTGTGGCGCCACGCGGTCTTCAACAAGCTGCGCCTGGCCTTGCCGCGCCCCGAAGCCAAGACCATGTTCGATGCCCTGGTCAACGGCCTGGCGGCGTTCAGCAATCTGCTCATCGACGGCCTGCACAACGGTTCGCTGCGCCGCTATCTGGCATTCTTTGTCACTGCAACCCTTGCGGTCGGCGTTACTGCCTTCATGAGCGGTGAGCACGCCGCCGGTCTACGCGCACCGATGCCCGCGCCACTGGTTCCGATACTGGGCTGGCTGCTGCTGGTCGGCGCCTGTATCGCCATCGTTTTCTTCCATCGCAACCGCCTGCTCACCCTGGTGATCATCGGCGTGATGGGGCTTATTCTCTCCATCGCCTTCATCTACCTCTCCGCACCGGATCTCGCACTGACCCAGATTTCGGTCGAAGTGGTAACCGTCGTCCTGCTGCTGCTGGCGCTCAATTTCCTGCCCAAGGAGACACCACGGGAAAGCTCGATGCTGCGACGGCTGCGTGACGGCACCCTGGCGGTCTTCAGCGGCCTGGGTGTCGGCGGGCTTATCTACCTCATCATGACGCGCGACTTCACCAGCATCTCCGAATACCACCTGGCGCAGTCCAAACCCGGCGGCGGCGGGACCAATGTGGTGAACGTTATCCTGGTCGACTTCCGCGGTTTCGACACCTTCGGCGAGATCATCGTGCTGGGCATTGCCGCCCTGGCCATTTACGCGCTGCTAGACGGCGCACTGCACGGCCCGGCGGCCCGGCGGCTCAATTCCTGGATACCGGATCAGGAGCGGGCCAAGGATCGACACCCGCTGATGATGGTGGTGGCGACCAGGGTCATGTTGCCGCTGGCACTCGTCGTCGGCATCTTCATCTTCCTGCGCGGCCACAACGAGCCCGGTGGCGGCTTCATCGCCGGGCTTGTCGTCTCGATCGCATTCCTGATGCAGTACATGGCCAGCGGCTTTGGCTGGGCCGAGCGCCGCATGAAGATCGACTACCACGCCATGATCGCCTGGGGTGTTCTTCTTGCAGGATTCACAGGCGTCGGCGCCTGGCTGGCCGGCCGGCCTTTTCTCACCAGCGACTATGGCTATTTCAAACTGCCCCTCCTGGAGAAATTCGAGCTGGCGACAGTCATGGGTTTCGACATCGGCGTGTTCCTGACCGTCGTCGGCTCGGTCATGCTGGCCCTGGCCAACCTCTCCCGCCTGGCGCGGCGGACCGAGGAACCGGTGAGCGACGAGCCCATGGACTTCAAACCGGTACCCGAGGAAGAAGAGATCGCGCCCGATGCCGGACTCAGCGCCGATGTCGCCACGCAGACGGGGGAGCGCAGCTAGATGGAGCTTCTTGTCGCCAGCGGCGTCGGGGTCATGACCGCAGCGGGGGTTTACCTGCTGCTGCGCGCCCGCACCTTCCCTGTCATCATCGGGATTGCCCTGCTGTCCTATGCGGTCAACACTTTCCTGTTCGCCACCGGGCGTCTGGCGACCAACCTGCCGCCGGTGATCTCCGACAGCGCGAACGGCTATACCGACCCCCTGCCCCAGGCCCTGGTGCTGACCGCCATCGTGATCTCCTTCGGTATGACAGCCGTGATCGTGGTGCTGGCCTTGCGGGCCTATCTTGAAGCAGGCTCCGACGAGGTCGACACGGCCGAAGGCGAGCGCCCTGGGACCGGCAGCAGCGGGGATGGTGCCGGCACCGGGGGAGGTGCGGCATGAACCACTGGATTATCGTACCCATCGTCCTGCCGGCCCTGCTGGCGCCCTTTATCGTGCTGACCATGCGCCATGACCTGCTGCTGCAACGGGTGTTCTCCATGGCCGGCGCCGTGGCCCTGCTGGCGGTAGCCCTGGGACTGACGGCACAGGCGGCCAGCGGGCCGGCGCAGCTCTACGAACTGGGCAACTGGCGGGCCCCCTTCGGCATCGTGCTGGTACTCGATCGCCTGTCGGCGCTGATGGTCCTGCTGACCAGCCTGCTGTCGGTCGTGGTGGCGATCTACGCGATCACCAGCGCATGGGATACCCGTGGCCGCCATTTCCACGCGCTGTTCCAGTTCCAGCTCATGGGCATTAACGGCGCTTTCCTGACCGGCGATATCTTCAATCTTTTCGTTTTCTTCGAGGTGCTGCTGATCGCCTCCTACGGCCTGATGCTGCACGGCGGCGGTGCGGCACGCATGAAGGCCGGCGTGCAGTATGTGGTGGTGAACCTCGCCGGGTCAACATTGTTCCTGATCGCCGTCGGCACGATCTACGGCGTTACGGGAACGCTCAACATGGCCGATCTGGCGGTCAAAGTGCCCCAAATTCCCGCCGGCGATCAGGCCCTGCTGCGGGTCGGCGCGCTGCTGCTGCTGGTGGTCTTCGCCGTGAAAGCGGCCCTGGTGCCGATTCACTTCTGGCTGCCCGGCACCTATGCCAATGCGCCGGCGCCGGTCGCCGCACTTTTTGCGGTAATGACGAAAGTCGGCGCCTATTCGATCCTGCGTTTCTTCACCCTCGTGTTCGGCGACGCTGCGGGCGACAACGCCTGGCTGGCGGCCGACTGGTTGCTACCCGCCGCCCTGGTGACGTTGATTGTGGGGGCGGCAGGCGTGCTCGGCGCCAAGGAACTCTCGCGGCTTGTCTGTTTCTCCGTCGTCGGTTCGATGGGTACCTTGCTTACGGCCATCGCGCTTTTCACCCCGGCGGCCACGGTCGCGGCGCTGTTTTATATGATCCACTCGACCTTCGCGACGGCCGCCCTGTTCCTGCTGGCCGATCAGATCAGCGACCGCCGCGGCGGTGCCGGCGGCCGGCTGACCACCGCACCACGCTTCGCCCAGACCGGTTTACTGGCCAGCCTGTTCTTCCTGGCAGCCATTGCCATGGCCGGCATGCCGCCGATGACCGGTTTTCTGGGTAAACTGATGGTTCTCGACAGCGCCCGCAGCTCGGACTCCATGGCGACGATATGGACGATCATCCTGGTGACCTCATTGGTCAGTATCGTCGGCTTTGCGCGCGCCGGCAGCGTGATTTTCTGGAAGAGCGCGTCGCTTCCCGATCCTGTGGAGACCGCACCCAGCCGCCCCGCGCTGCCGATTGCGGCCGCCAGCCTCATGCTGGCCGCCATGGTCGGCCTTGCGATCTTCGCCAATCCGGTGACCGGATATCTGGAAACGGCAGCCGCTGAACTCTATTCTCCGACTCACTACATCAGGACAGTCCTCGGTCCTGAAGTCGTCGCAGAACAACGCTAGGGAGCCCTGCCGATGATCGCCAGACTGCTGCCCCATCCGGTCCTGACCGCGACCCTGGTGCTGGTATGGCTTATGCTGCTCAACAGCCTGTCGCTGGGCGGATTGCTGTTGGGCCTGATCCTCGGAGTCACCGTGCCACTGTTAACGGCTGCTTTCTGGCCGGAGCGGCCGCGCATCCGTCATCCCCTAAAAATCATCGCCTATGTCCTGTTGGTACTCTGGGACATCTTTGTCGCCAACATACAGATTGCCTATGTTGTGGTGTTCAAGACCAACAAACAGCTGCGCTCTCACTTCATCACCATTCCGCTGGAAATCTATTCTCCTGAGGCCATAACAATGTTGGCGGGCACCATTACCATGACGCCCGGAACCGTGTCCTCCGACCTCTCGGCCGACGGGCGCAGCCTGCTGGTACACTGCCTCGATACCGACGACCCGCAAGGCCAGGTCGATGGGATCAAGGCACGCTACGAAGCCCGGCTGAAGGAGATTTTCGAATGATCACCTACGCGCTGTTCTTTGGGTTTTCGTGCTTTGCAGTCGGCCTGCTGCTCAACCTTTTCCGCCTTGCGAAAGGCCCGACCGTTGCGGACCGTGTGCTGGCGCTCGACACCATGGTGATCAACGGTATTGCGATCCTGATCCTTTACGGCATCGCTAAGGGCACAACGGTCTATTTCGAAGCCGCCCTGCTCTTCGCAATGGTCGGCTTCATATCCACCGTAGCCTACTGCAGGTTTATCCTGCGCGGCGATATCATCGAATAGCGGAGGAGCGACCATGGACTTTCTAGCCGAACTCCTTATCGCCGCCCTCATCGTTTTCGGGGGTGTCTTCGGCTTGGTTGGTTCTTACGGCCTGGCCAAGCTGCCCGACCTCATGACCCGCCTGCACGGCCCCACCAAGGCCACCACCCTGGGCGTCGGATCGGTTCTTATGGCCTCCATGGTTTTCATCCTGTGGGACAAAGGCACCCTCTCTGTCCATGAGCTGCTGGTCACGATCTTCCTTTTATTGACGGCCCCGATAACCGCCAATTTCATCGCCAAGTCGTTCCTGCACCGACAGGCGAACCCGGAGACCGACCTGCCGCCGACCGGCACGGAATGCGGTTGGGCGAGCTTCGACGTACCGCCGGATTCCGACGACGACGAGCCCAATTCCCTCACTATTCCGCGGCGCAACAAGGGCTGAGCCCCAAAACCCTGACCGTTTTGCCTTAGCCTGTCAGCGGCCGGCCATGGCCATGCGGGACTTGCGTCACAACGCCACCTCTCTATTATCTTCCCCTAACTGCATCGCTTAAGCGGCAGAAAAAGAATGAAGCTGAATTGCTTGGAACAAGGGAGGAAACCCACATGAAATCCAATACCCTGCCCCGAAGGGCGCGGGATATTTCCCGCTTGGTGCTGGCCGGCACTGCGGCCTGCATGCTGGCCACGGCCGGCGCTCAGGCCAAGGTCGAAGGCGACACCATCGTCCTCGGCTCGGCCATTTCTTTGACCGGCAAGTACTCGTCCAACGGCGTCGACACTCAGAACGGCTACGATCTTGCGGTGAAGAAGATCAACGAGATGGGCGGCGTCTCGGTCGGCGGCAAGAGCTACAAGCTCAAGGTCGAGTACTATGACGACGAATCGACACCTGCCCGGACCGCACAGCTGCTGGAGCGCCTGATCGAGCAGGACGGGGTGCGCTACATCCTCGGGCCCTACAGCTCGTCCACCACCATCGCCGCCGCCCCGGTCACCGAAAAGTACAAAGTCCCGATGATCGAGGCCGAAGGCGCTTCGCGCGCCCTCTTCAACAAGGGCTACAAGTACCTCTTCGCCGTGCTCTCGACATCGGAGCAATACCTGGCCAGCGCCGTCGACCTGGCTGCCGAGGTTGCCGAAAAGAGCGGCAAGAAACCTTCGGACGTGCGTGTCGCCCTGGTCTTCGAAAACGACGCCTTTTCGCTCGACGTGCGCGCGGGCGTTGTCGAAGACATGAAGAAGTACGGCATGCAGACCGTCATCGACGACAAGATGCCGGCCGATCTTTCGGACATTTCGTCGACGCTGACCAAGGTGAAGGCCGTGAAGCCGGACCTGCTGGTGATCTCCGGCCACAACAAGGGTGCCGTCACAGCAACCCGCCAGATGAAGGAGCTGCAGGTTTCCGTCCCGATGGTCGCCATGACCCACTGCGAAGGCGCCAAGGTGGTCGCGCAGTTCGGCTCCGCTGCCGACGGTTTCCTCTGTTCCACCCAGTGGGCTGAAACGCTGAGCTATGAGGACAAGTACTTCGGTTCCGCCTCGGACTTCGACAAAACCTTCAAGTCGAGCTTCGATGGCTACAAGAATGTTCCCTATCAATCGGCCCAGGCGGCGGCGGCCGTGATCGTCTGGAAGGAAGCCTTCGAGCAGGCTAATTCCCTGGATACCGAAAAAGTGCGCGATGCCATTGCCGCCACGGATATGATGACGTTCTATGGTCCCATCAAGTTCTCCGAGGCCGGCAACAACATCGCCAAACCGATGGTGCTGCGCCAGATCCAGAACGGTAAGTTCAATGTCGTTGCGCCCTCCAAGTGGGCGTCGCACGAACTGGTCTGGCCGCGCGAGGTCATGTACTGAGGTTTCGCCCTTCTGCCCCCGCCCCTGATACGGGCGGGGGCAAATCGTTTTCCCTTACCACGGGTTAGATTGGGCGAAGGACGCTTATGCTCGATAACATCGGCCTGCTGACGCTGGCGCCGGTCCTCAACATTCAGCTCCTGCTCGACGGGCTGTTCATCGGTGCGGTCTTTGTGCTTGCCGCCTATGGCCTCGCCCTGGTTTGGGGCGTGATGAACGTCAAGAACCTGGCGCAGGGCGAGTTTGTCATCATGGGCGGCTATTTCGCCTGGCATCTCGGCACCCTAGGCGTCCATCCGATCGCCTCCCTGCCGATCGTGATCGCCATCATGTTCGCCTTCGGCTGGCTGGTCTATGAGACGATCATCAAGTACGTGATCAGCCGCGACCTTTTCACCTCTTTGCTGGCGACCTTCGGCATCGCGCTTGTGGTGCAGCAGGGCCTCAATCTGGCCTATGGACCGGAAGTCAGAACGGCCGAGTCCGGGTTTTCCACCCATTCGCTCTTTGGCGGCCTCGTCACGGTGGCCGAGATCAAGATCGTGTCCTTCTGTCTGGCGCTCGGCCTGGCGGCGACGGTCATCCTGTTCATGAAAACCAGCCGCATGGGACAGGCGATCCGGGCGACGGCACAGGATGCCCGGGCCGCCAAGATCATGGGGATCGACACCGAACGGGTCTATGCCTTCACCTATGCGCTGAATGCGGCGATCTGCGGGGCCGCCGGGGTGCTGGTCTCGATGATCTGGGTGATCCAGCCCTTCTACGGCATTCCTCACTCGATCCGCGCTTTCGTGATCGTGACCGCGGCGGGATTGGGCAACATCCCCGGCGTCATCGTCGCCGGGCTCGGGCTCGGCGTTGCCGAGCAATACTCCGGCTTTGTCCTCGGCCTTGAATTCCAACAGGCCACGGCATTGATTCTTCTGCTGCTGGTGCTGATCTGGCGCCAGGTTCAGCTGGCGCGCTACAGACAAGTGGTGCAGTAAGCCATGACTGGAGATAATACCCTTCACGGTCCGGCCAGGACCGGCGGCGACGGCGTCCCACGGCGCAAGATCGCGATCAACGCTGACACCACGCCCTGGTACATCTATGCGGCCATCATCATCTTCGGTGTGGCGGCGCCCTTCATCTTCCCTGCCTACACCACGCAAATCGCGCTGCTGTGGCTGATGATCCTCTTTGCCCTGACCTGGGACATCTGCGGTGGACAGATGGGCTACAATTCCCTGGGCAACATCTTTTTCTTCGGCGCCGGGATGTATATCTCCGCGGTAATTCAAGTGGGCATGTTCACCGATGTCGGCACTTACACCTCCGCGCGCGGCGGCGAACAGCTGGTGCTCGATTACGGCGATTATTTCTTCAGTCTCTTCGTCGGCACCATCGCGGCGGCGATCGGCTGCGTCGTTTTGGCTATCGTGCTGGGCCGCATCGTCTTCGGCCTGCGTGGCCCCTATTTCGCGATCGGCACTCTCGGCCTTGCCCTCGCGGCACGTGAGCTGGCCGGCACCTGGGAGTGGATCGGCGGCGGCAGCGGCATCGCCATGCCGGTCTACCCGGGCCAGCCGCACGAGAAGTCGGTGGTGTTCTACATCCTGTTCCTGTTGCTTGCGGTCTTGACCTTCGTCTTCGTGCGTTGGCTCTACGCTACCCGTTTCGGGCTGGCCATCAACGCGATCCGCGACGACGAGGGAAAGGCCGAGGCCATGGGAATCCACACCCTGCGCCACAAGCTGGTCGCCTGGTCCTCTGCCGCTTTCCTGCTTGGTATGTCGGGTGCGATCTTCGGCAACCTGACCGGCTTCATCGAGCCCCTGGAAGTGGCCTTCCCGGCCGCGACCTTCGGCATCTTCATGGTCGTCATGGCGCTGCTCGGCGGCAAGGGCACCCTCTGGGGACCGGTCATCGGCGCCACCCTGTTTCATATCGTCAAGGAGGTGACCTGGACCTACCTGCTGGGCTGGCAATGGGTTGCCCTCGGCCTGCTGATCGTCATCAATGTGGTCTTCTTTCAAGAGGGCATCATGGGCTGGATGCAGCGCAAGTGGCCGGAACGCTTCGGCATCACCGTCGACCAACGTGTGTCGGCGGACAAAGCGGGCGAGGAGGCAAGCCGATGAGCCAGCCTTTGATTGCCGTCGAAAAGGTCTCCAAGTCGTTTGGCGGCGTGCGCGCCAACAGCGCGGTTTCGATCACCGTCGAGGAGGGAAAGATCACCGGGTTGATCGGCCCCAACGGCTCCGGCAAGACCACGCTGTTCAACTCCATTGTCGGCTATCATCCCATCGATTCCGGCTCCATCAAGTTCGAAGGGCGGGAGATCTCCAAGCTCCTCGTGCCGCAGATCGCGCGCCTCGGGCTGTTGCGCACCTTTCAGCAGACGCGCATCTACGCGGAAATGGATTGCGTGCAGAACATGCTGATCTCGGTGCCGCACCGCAACGCGACCCTGACCGACATGTTCCGGGCATATCCGGCCGAACTGCAGGACGAGGCTGAGCATCTGCTGGAGTTCGTCGGGCTCTATCAAAAACGCCACCTGATCTCCGGCGACCTCTCCTTCGGTCAGCAAAAGCTGCTGGAGTTCGCCATGGCCCTGATGAACAAGCCCAAGGTTCTTTTGCTCGATGAGCCTACGGCAGGCATCAATCCGACGCTGATCAACGGTCTGATCGACCGCCTCAAACGGGCCAATCAGGAGTTCGGCATCACCCTTTTCGTCATTGAACACAACATGCGCGTGGTCATGAACCTGGCGGAAAACATCTACTGCCTTGCCCATGGGGAGCTGCTGGCCGAAGGGCACCCCGAGGAAATCCAGAACGATCAACGCGTCATCGACGCTTATCTGGGGGCTCATTGATGACCGCTGACAGCGATCAGGACGAAACCGGCCAAGACGGGACCGGCAAAGTCCGCGGCTATGGACATGGCGGTGTAGACACCGTCATTTCAGTCGAAGATGTGAACCGCCAGGCCGCCGCCCTGGCCGTTTCAGGCATCCCCGAGGGGCGCGTCGCGGCCCTCGCCGGCGATCGGCCCTTCCTAGCCATCGACAGTCTGCGGGCCGGCTACGGCAAGATGGAGATCCTGCACGATTTCAACCTGCAGGTCGGCCGCGGTCAGTCGCTGTGCCTCATCGGCCCCAATGGTGCCGGCAAATCGACGGTGCTGCACTCCATCTTCGGCTTCACCAACATTTTCGGCGGCTCGATTGCCGTCGACGGCAAGAATGTCACCAGGCTTTCCCCCAAAGACAAGCTGCGCACCGCCGGCGTCGCTTACATCCTGCAGGACAAGTCGGTGTTTCCGGGCATGACGGTGGAGGAAAACCTCTGGATGGGCGGCTATCTGATGGACAAGCCGGCCCAGGCCAAGCAGAAGGCCGAGGAGATCTTCGCCAAGTACCCGCGCCTGGCCGAGCGCCGGCGTCATGCCGCGAAAGTGCTGTCCGGCGGAGAACGCCGCCTGCTCGAAATATCGCGCGCCCTGGTCATGGACCCCGAAGTCCTGCTGGTCGACGAACCCTCCATCGGCCTGGAGCCGCGCTTTATCGACATGGTTTTCGAAATTCTGCACGACCTGCAGAGAAACGAAGGCAAAACCATCATCATGGTGGAGCAGAATGCCAAGAAAGGGCTGGAGTTTGCGGACATCGGCTATGTCCTGGTATCCGGCGAACTGGCCATGGCCGACACCGGGGACCGTCTGCTCGAAGATCCGCAGGTCGGCCGCCTGTTCCTGGGCGGCTAGTCCTTGGGCGGCTGGGCGCGTACGATCTGGGGGCCGGCGATCTGGGGGCCGGCGATCTGGGGGATAGTATCCCCCGCCGCGCTCCGCTAATCTTGCCGGTCAGTCACAACCGCGTCCCTAGAATGAAAGCCGTTAGACTATGAAAATGACCGGCCAATACCGGATCGAAGCAACAAAGGAGGCCGTCTGGACGGCGCTCAACGACGTCGAGGTCCTGCGCGTCTGCATTCCCGGCGTCGAGGAAATCGAAAAAACCTCTGATACGTCCTTTACTGCAAAGGTCCGCGCCAAGGTCGGCCCGGTTTCCGCGCGTTTCGCTGGGAATGTGACCCTCAGCGATCTCGACCCGCCTAACGGCTATACGATTTCCGGCGAGGGCAAGGGTGGCGCTGCCGGCTTCGCCAAGGGCGGCGCCAAGGTCCACCTGGAGGAAGACGGCGGCGCGACCCTGTTGAACTACGATGTCGATGCCCAGGTCGGCGGCAAGCTGGCGCAGATCGGCTCCCGCCTGATCGACGGGACCGCCAAGAAGATGGCCGACGATTTCTTTTCGCGCTTCGCCGAGACGGTGAGCGGTGGTGCGCCGGAAACCGAGGCAGCGGCACCGCAAGAGCCGGCTCATCCCGCGGCGCAACAGAAAGATGCCGTGCCGGCAGAGAGTACAAGCGCCCCGGATGCTGATGCCGATGCCGATGTGGGCGCCGGGGCCTCCATGGGTGTCTGGGTGACCGGCATCCTGGTCGCCGTGCTAATCCTGGTTGCCATCTTTGCGCTGTAACTATCGGTAACGCAGAAATTTCATGGAAAGAGGGTGCCGCACCCCTTGACCTGAAACCCTCTCGGCAACAGACTTAGTGCGGCAGGAAAAACACTTATGCCCGGAACCGCAGGGAAACCGGGCAATCAGAAACAATAAAAAAGCCGAACGCTTCGTTCGGAGGTCAATACAAGGGAGATCCCCATGCCCACTGTTTCGATGACAGTCAATGGGCGGGCGGTTACGGGCGATGTTGAAGGCCGTACCCTGCTCGTTCAGTTTTTGCGTGAACAGCTTGCGCTGACCGGCACCCATATCGGATGCGATACCAGCCAATGTGGCGCCTGCGTCGTGCATGTCGACGGCCAGTCGGTGAAGAGCTGCACCCTGTTGGCGCTGCAGGCCGACGGCAGCGAGGTGACCACCATCGAGGGGCTGGCGGCCAGCAATGGCGACCTCCACCCGATGCAGGAGGCTTTTCGCGAGCATCACGGCCTGCAATGCGGTTTCTGCACGCCGGGCATGGTGATGTCCGCCGTCGACCTGCTGAACAAGAATCCCAATCCTGACGAAGGCGAAATCCGTGAATGGCTGGAAGGCAACATCTGCCGTTGCACCGGCTACCACAACATCGTCAAGGCGATCCAAAGCGCCGCAGAAAACATGAGGGGATAGGGCAATGCCAGACACAGGAATCGGCGCCAGCGTAAAGCGCAAGGAAGACTTCCGCTTTCTCACCGGCCAGGGGCGCTATACCGACGATATCAACCGGCCGGGCCAGCTGCACGCCTACTTCGTGCGTTCGCCCCACGCCCATGCCACTATCAAAGGCGTCAACAAAACGGCCGCCGAGGCGGCAGAGGGTGTCGTCGCGGTTTTCACCGGCGCCGATATGGCTGCCGACAATGTCGGCTCCCTGCCCTGCGGCTGGGTGGTCAACGACCGTCACGGCGACCCGCACAAAGCGCCGCCGCATTTCCCGCTGGCGCGCGACAAGGCCCGCTACGTCGGCGACCATGTCGCCGTGGTCATCGCCAAAACCTATGATGCGGCGCGCAACGCCGGGGAGCTGGTGGAAGTCGACTACGGCGAACTGCCCGCCGTAGCGGAAACCGGCAAGGCGCAGGACGGCAGCGCACAACAGCTTCACGACGAAGCGCCGAACAACCTCTGCTACGACTGGGTGCTGGGCGACGAGGCCGAGGCCGACGCGGCTTTCGCCAAGGCGCATCACATCACCAAGATCGATCTGATCAACAACCGCCTGATCCCCAATGCGATGGAACCGCGTGCTGCCCTAGGCGAGTACGATGGCGGTACCGACAGCTTTACGCTCTATTCCACCAGCCAGAACCCGCATTTGCTGAAACTCATCCTCTGCGCTTTCGTTTTTGGGATGAATGAGAACAAGCTTCGGGTTATCGCGCCGGACGTGGGCGGCGGCTTCGGCTCCAAGATCTTCTGCTACGCCGAAGAAACGGTCTGCATGTGGGCCTCGAAGAAAGTCCGGGCGCCGGTCAAGTGGACGGCCGATCGCTCCGAGAGCTTCACCTCCGATGCCCATGGCCGCGATCACGTCACTCATGCCGAACTGGCAATGGACGAGAACGGCAAGTTCCTGGGCATGAAGGTCGACACCACGGCGAACATGGGCGCCTATCTGTCCAGTTTCTCGACCTCCGTGCCGACCTATCTATACGCGACCCTGCTGGCCGGCCAGTACACCACCCCGGTGATCTTCGCCAACGTGAAAGCGGTCTTCACCAACACCGCCCCGGTTGACGCCTACCGCGGCGCCGGGCGGCCGGAAGCGACCTACGTGGTCGAGCGGCTGGTCGAGGTGGCGGCACGGGAGATGGGGATCGACCCTGCGGAAATCCGCCGCCGCAACTTCATCCAGCCGGACCAGTTCCCCTACCAGACGCCGGTCGCGCTGCAATATGACATCGGTGATTACGAAGCCTCGATGAGCAAGGCCCTGGAGATGATCGATTACGATGGCTTTGCCGCGCGCCGGTCGGCCTCCGAAGCCAAGGGCAAGCTGAGGGGGATCGGCTTCTCCTCTTACATCGAGGCCTGCGGCATCGCCCCCTCGGCGGTGGTCGGCTCTCTCGGCGCCGGCGTCGGCCTTTGGGAATCGGCCCAGGTGCGTTTCAACGCCACCGGCTCGGTCTCGGTTTTCACCGGCTCCCACAGCCATGGCCAGGGTCACGAAACGACTTTCTCCCAATTGGTGGCCGAAACCCTGGGCATTCCGATTGAGAACGTCGAGATCGTGCACGGCGATACCGGCTCGATCCCCATGGGTATGGGCACCTACGGCTCCCGCTCTCTGGCAGTCGGCGGTTCGGCAATCTCGCGCGCCTGCGACAAGATCATCGAAAAGTCGCGCAAGATCGCAGCTCATCTGATGGAAGCCTCGGTAGAAGATGTGGAGTTCGACGCCGGAACCTTCCGCGTTGCCGGCACAGACAAGGAAAAGTCGATCGCCGAGATCGCCTTTACCGCCTATGTACCCCACAACTATCCCGAGGATGTGGAACCCGGCCTCGACGAGACGGCGTTCTACGATCCGCTGAACTTCACCTATCCGGCCGGCCTGCACATCTGCGAGGTCGAGATCGACCCCGCGACCGGCGTCACCGAAATCGTCGACTGGGTTGCCGTCGACGACTTCGGCAAGGTGATCAACCCGATGGTTGTCGAGGGCCAGGTCCATGGCGGCATCGCCCAGGGCGTCGGCCAGGCACTGCTTGAAAACTGCGTTTACGACAAGGACAGCGGGCAGCTTCTGACCGGTTCCTACATGGACTACTGCATGCCGCGGGCCGACGATCTGCCGTCCTTCCGGGTCGGACTGACCGAAACGGCCTGTACCCACAATCCCTTGGGCGTAAAGGGTTGCGGCGAGGCGGGCGCCATTGCGGCACCGGCGGCCACGATCAACGCCATTACCAATGCCCTCGGCATTCTGTCCATGGACATGCCTGCCAGTCCTGAGAAGGTCTGGCGCCTGGCCAATGAACCGAAGATGGCCGCGGAATAAGGGGAGACAGAGAAAATGTACAACTTCAATCATCACCGGCCAGGCTCGGTCGATGCCGCCGCAGCCGCCCTTTCCAGCGCCGACGACGGCAAAATCCTGGCCGGCGGCATGACCCTGTTGCCGACGCTGAAGCAGCGGCTTGCCAACCCTTCGGACCTTGTCGACCTCGGCGGCATTGCCGATTTGAAGGGCATCCGCGAGGATGGCGGTTCCCTGATCGTCGGGGCCATGACCACCCATGCGGCGGTTGCCGACGATGCCACGGTAAAGGCCAAAATCCCGGCCCTCGCCGCCCTGGCGGAGGGGATCGGCGATGCCCAGGTGCGTAACTGCGGCACCATCGGCGGCTCGGTGGCCAACAACGATCCGGCAGCGGACTACCCCGCGGCCCTGGTCGGGCTCGACGCCACCGTGCACACCAACAAGCGCCAGATCGCAGCGGACGACTTTTTTACGGGGATGTTCGAAACCGCGCTGGACGAGGGCGAGATCATCACCGCGGTGGCCTTTCCGATTCCCGAGAAGGCCGGCTATGCGAAGTTTGCCAATCCGGCGTCGCGCTATGCCATCGTCGGCGTGATGGTCGCCAAGGGCCCGGCGGGGACCCGCGTGGCAGTTACCGGTGCAGGCCCCAGCGTATTTAGGCTCGGCGATGCCGAGTCCGCCCTGAGCGGCGGCATCTCCGCCGATGCGGTGAGCGGCGTCAGCGTCGCAGCGGACGGTCTGAACAGCGACCTGCATGCCTCTTCCGAGTACCGGGCAAATCTGGTGTCGGTCATGCTGCGCCGGGCAGCCGCAGCTGCGGCAGGCTAAGCGTTCGGGCAGTTGTGTTTTCCAAGGGGCCGGCTCTGCAGGGGCCGGCCCTACCTTTTTCCGTTTCCATAGCCGGTCCGCGCTGCGTTAGCCTGCGCCCATGACCAGCCCATCTCCTACCCAGAAAGCCCAGGACAAGCGCCGCGGATTGCGGTGGCTTGCCTATGGGGGGGCTACGCTGCTGGTTCTCCTGGCCGCGGGTCTGCTGTTCCGCCAGGAAATCGCGGGCGGACTGGCCCGGGCCTACCTGGAGGGGCAAGATGTCGAGGTCGGCTCTCTGCAGGTCAACCGGCTGACAAGCGACACCATCGTGCTCGACGCGCTCATCCTGGGCACAGAGGACGAGATTACGGCAGAAAGTATTCAGCTGGTCTTCACGCCCAACCTGTTGTCCGGCAGGCCGACGCGTGTCGAAATCGACAGCCTCACTCTGCAGCTGGACCTGACCGGGAACGGCCCGCTGCTTGGCAGTTTACAGCCCTTGATCGACCAGCACGCCGCCGCGCCATCAGATGCACCCTCCGAGGACAATCAGTTTGGCGCAGTCCCCACGGTTCGTCTGAACGGGGCAGAGATCGTCGCCCGGACAGGAGCCGGGCCAATGGTTGTCGATATCGAAGGGGGATTTGGACCGCAGGACGATGGCAGCCTGACAGGACGGCTTTCAGCCCAGGCCATGACCGACCTTGGCCGACTTTCCGCTGGCATCAGCGGGCATTTGGGCCCGGACGGCGCCCTTTCGGTGAAGGCGCGCATCGATGACGGACAGATCGACTGGCAGGAGATTGCCATCGGGCAGCTCACCGGGTTCCTTGACGTGGCGCTGACGCCAGACGGCAAACCTCAGATCTCTGCTGATTTCAAACTCGCAGACCTGATTTACCGGCCCGCTGACGACCAGCCACTCGATCTTACCGCCGGTACCATAGCCGCCGAGGGTGGGCTCTCGGACTTCACCCTCAAGGCGACGCTTGCCGGCAAAGGCGAGAGCCTACAGCTTGACCTTGCAGGCGGTATCAATGAAACCGCATCACTTCGCCAAATGGTGCTGGCCGTAGAAGCCGAACTGCGCACCGCGGGCGCGCTGGCCGGTTACCTGCCGCTGCCGGGAGTAACGGTCAACAAGGGCGGCCTGACTTTGGTGGCGGAGGCGGCCGCGGCGCTTCCCCGCCTACTGCCCTGGCCGACAGGCTGGCAGGACATCCCGCCCTTGTTGCAAAGCGCCACCGCTTCCTTCAGCGGCGATGTCATCCTCGCCGATGTCGCATTGGCCGACCGCAGCAGCGGCCTCTCCGCCCACCTGCCCTTCGCCGCAAATCTGCAGGACAACCGGCTGGCAATAAGTCTGCGCGAAGACGGCGAAGCACGCATCGAACAGCCGGCGGCCGAGCGCCTCCTCAGCCTGGGCGTTCCCGGTGACCTGCTGCCTCTGTTGCAGTCCGGCCTGTCTGTATCCCTGGCGTCGAAGGGACCGCAGCCCTTCCATCTGGCGATGACGCCTGCCTGGCCCATAGCGGCAGCCGAGCTTGCCGCCGTCGCAAGCCTGACCAGCGAACAGGGGCTCTCCGCCACGGTCGCACTCGACGGCGACGCGGATCTGGGCGGGAGCGGAACGATCACCCGTTTTGACGCTACGGGAACCGCTACGGCAAAAGCCGAGCGCCTCACCCTGGGTGACCAGAAAGTCCGCGACCTCTCCCTTGAGCTGCCTCTCAACCTCCGCTTCGGCACTGAGGGCTTGATGCTGGCCTTGGCCGGTGACGGCAAAGCCGGCGTGCGTCAGCTGGGCGGCGACCTGCCGCTGCGACTGAACAAGCCGCTCGACCTCATCATCGATCAAGCCGAACTGCAGCAGGGCCTGAACGATCCAAGCTATCGGTACCGCCTGCGCAGCCGCGCCCTGTCAGTCGATGCGGGCCTGGAACCCGCAGCCGGCGATCCCTTGGCCATTGCCCTTGAACGGGCGGCGGTAACCGTCGACGGCCGCTTCGACCCCGCCCAGGGCCACGACGCCACGGTGGAAGCCAAGATCGACGGGATCAGGATCCCGAGCTACGCGCTGAAAGCCGATGGCCTGACCACGAAGACCCGCCTTGACCGGGACCTGAGGCCGGTCGAGAGCCGCTTTGCGGCGGGGCCCGTCGTGCTGGGCGGCGATCAGCCCATGCTGGCGCCCCTGACGGTCGACGGGACGCTCCGCCGCCGTGGCAGTGGCTACGACATCACCACCAATGCGGCGCTTATGGAGGGCCCAAGGCTTGGCGAGCTCAGCACGCGCTACAACGACGACGGCAGGGCCGCCGCACGCCTGACAGTCGCCCCCCTGCTCTTCACACCGGAGGGGCTTCAGCCGTCTGATGTCTCCGGCCTGCTGGACGGATTGATGGAGGTCTCCGGCCAAGTCTCCGGTACCGCCGAGCTTGCCTGGCCCCTCAACACGGCGGCGGAACGCGGTACCCTCGGAATACAGAACCTGTCTTTCACCAGCCAGGGCATCAAGGTCGAGGGGATCTCGCTCGATCTGGCACTGCAGAGCCTCGTCCCGCTCAGCAGCGCAGCGGATCAGCGCCTGACCATCAGGCGGATCGACGCCGGCGCCCCCATCGATAATGCCGAGCTTCGTTTCAGCCTGGATCAGGAGCCAGGCCCTCATCTGGAAATCGCCGGGGGTGGCTTCAGACTGGCCGGCGCCGACTGGACCCTGGAGCCGACACGCCTGGACCCGGCGGCGAGCGAGAACGCCATGGTCCTGGCAACAGACAACCTGGACCTGGCGATCTTCTTCGCCCTGGTCGAGGTCGACGGGCTGTCGGGCAGCGGCATTCTGGCGGGACGCATTCCGGTGGTCTTCGAAGGCGATGCGGTCGTCGTCGCCGACGGCGCACTGGCCGCCCAGGCCCCGGGCCGGCTTTCCCTGCGCTCACCCACCCTGGCCGCGGCGCTTGGCGGCGGCGGCAAGACGGTCGAACTTGCGATCAAGGCCTTGGAGGACTTTCGTTATGAAACCCTCTCAATCAAGCTCAACAAATCCGCCCGCAACGAAGCCCAGATCCTACTCTCGATCCTCGGCAGCAATCCGGCAGTGCTGGACGGTCAGCCCTTTCAATTCAATATCAATCTGGAGAGTAATCTGACCAGCGTCCTGGAAGCTCTGCGCCAGGGTTATTCGTTGTCCGACGAGGCTCTGCGTCGGGCCTGGCGCTTACGCGAGTGAGCGGGGTGGCCGCTGGGCGGGGATGCAGCGGGCGAAAGCCGCGTAGTACCACAGGGTCGTTGGATAGGGGCCCATCAGGCTGATATGATATTCCCGGCTTTCTTTCCCGAAAGCTGAATTCTGAGGGGAGATAAGGATTTGTACCTCGTTTCCGGTCGCGACGCGGCCCTCACCGGAGCATTGCTCTGCCTGGCTCTTTCCGCCTGCACCCCAACGGTCCAGGTGGAGGCACCGAAGGAGCCCATCACGATAAACCTGAATGTCAAATTAGACGCCGAAGTCCGTGTAAAACTTGAAGAACAGGCCGATAAGGACATTCAAAGCAATCCGGATATCTTTTGACCTGCGCAAGCGCGAAAGCGGCAGGCCGCACTGGAAAAAGAGCTGAGACAACTCCGAAGGAAGATGGCATGACGAGGTTCTGGTCCTCCCTATTCACCCTTTTGGCCGCGATTATCGTGGCCTTGCCGATGCTGACGGCGCCGGCAGCCGCCCAGTCCCTGGACGATCTGCGCGCCAGCGGCAAGGTCGGCGAACGCTTCGACGGCCTGGCGGTCGCGCGCGACTCGGCCTTTGCCGATTTCGTCGACGAAGTGAACGCCAAGCGTCAGGCAATCTATGCAGAACAAGCCGGCAAGCAGGGTATTCCGGCAAGTCAGGTCGGCGCCGTCTACGCGCAGGAGATCATTGAACAGGTGCCCGACGGTACTTGGATTTTGACAGACCAGGGCGAATGGCGGCAAAAGTAGTCACACTCTGCTAGAAGAGCAGCCGTCACCGCCCCAGCACCACAGCATGAGACCCAAAACCATGGGCGAGCAAAGCCCCCTTCCCGTGTCCGTCGACGAAACGCTCGCGCTGCTGTCGAGCGGCGACTACGTCGGCGAGCGCAGCCTGGCGACGGTATTGTTTCTGGCGCTGAAGCTGGGTCGTCCCCTGTTTCTGGAGGGCGAAGCCGGCGTCGGTAAAACCGAAATCGCCAAGGTTCTCGCCGATACCCTTGGGCGCCGCCTGGTCCGGCTGCAGTGCTACG
This sequence comes from Pelagibius litoralis, assembly GCF_011683915.1. Lineage (GTDB taxonomy): Bacteria > Pseudomonadota > Alphaproteobacteria > Kiloniellales > Kiloniellaceae > Pelagibius > Pelagibius litoralis. Next base: position 155,924 of record NZ_JAAQPH010000001.1, on the reverse strand, counting down.
AAGGGCTCGACGTTTCCGCCGCCGTCTATGAGTGGAACTATCCCCGCCAAATGGTGGAGATCCGGGTTGCCGAGGCCGCCGGTGCCGGCGACCGCGCCAGCCTCACCAACGACATCTTCGACGAGCGTTTCCTGATTGAGCGCCCGCTGCTGCAGGCCCTCAGGCCCGATGACCGCGGCGCGCCGGTTCTCCTCATCGACGAGTTGGACCGCACCGACGAACCCTTCGAAGCCTTCCTGCTGGAAGTGCTGTCGGACTATCAGATCACCATTCCCGAGCTGGGCAGCATTGCTGCGGCTTCGCCGCCCATCGTGATCGTCACCTCCAACCGCACGCGGGAAATCCATGACGCCCTGAAACGGCGCTGTCTCTACCACTGGATCGACTATCCTTCGGCGGAGCGCGAGTTGGAGATCCTGACCGTCAAAGCCCCGGGGGCACCGGCGAAACTGTCGCGGGAGATCGTTTCCTTCGTGCAGGCGCTGCGCAAGGAAGACCTTTTCAAGCTGCCCGGCATCGCCGAGACCCTGGATTGGGCCGAGGCCCTCACCCAACTCGACAAGGTCGCCCTCGATCCCCAGGCCATCGACGACACGCTGGGCGTCCTGCTGAAGTATCAGGACGATATCGCCAAGATACAGGGCAGCGAGGCGGCCCGCCTGCTAAGCGACGTAAAGTCGGAACTGACCGGCGTCGCCATCGCCTGACCCCTCTAAAAGGCCAGTATCTTCAAGCCCCGGCGACACCGCCGGCACTGTCCGGGTGTTTCTGCCCAGCCTTCAACAACCGCCCCAGGTCACCAGAATCACACAGCCCCGGCGGTGCCCGGACACCATATGCTGTCAGACCCGAACGGCTATCAAATGACAAAACATGAATTTATCTCGTCGCCAGTCTCTGGCCGCGCTCGGCGCGCTTCTGACTTTACCCAGTTGGGCTCACGCTCAAACACCGGCGCTGCGTCTCGGCCCTGCCCGGCCCTTCGATTGGGGATGGCTGATCGATCACGCCAAGGCGCGGGCGGGACAGCCCTACAGCGAGCCGCCAAGGCCGGCTCCCGAACTGGTGGAGCAGATCGACTACGATGCGCACGGCAAGCTGCGTCTGAAGCCCGACTACGCGCTCTGGGGTCAGGAAGGCAGCGTCTATCCCATCACCTTTGTGCATATGGGCCGCTATTTCCCCAAGTCGATCCGCATGCACAAGGTCGAAAGCGGCCAGGCACAGGAAGTGCTCTACGATACCGATTACTTCACGGTTCCGGCCGATCATCCGGCGCAAGGCCTGCCGCCCGAGTCCTCGGCCTTCGCCGGATTCTGGGTTCAGGAGTCGCGGCGCTCCGGTGACTGGCGCCAGCGCGAACCCTGGGTAACCTTCGTCGGAGCCTCCTACTTCCGCAGCGTCGGCGCCCTCGGCCAGGTTGGACTCTCGGCAAGAGGGATCGCCCTCAATGTCGGCGATCCGGGTCCGGAAGAGTTCCCGGATTTCACACAGTTCTGGTTTACGCCGACGGTGCGCGAGGGTGACCCCCAGATCGTCTACGCGCTGTTGGAAGGGCCCAGCCTGACGGGCGCCTATCGCTTCGTCATGTCGCGCCAACGCGGCGTTGTCATGGAGGTCGAAAAGCGGCTCTTCATTCGCAATGACATCGCCCGCCTGGGTATCGCGCCGCTGACTTCGATGTTCTGGTACGGCGAGTACGGCGAACAGCGCCTCATGGACTGGCGGCCCGAAGTCCACGATTCCGACGGCCTGGCCCTCTGGACCGGCGCGGGTGAGCGCATCTGGCGGCCGCTGAACAACCCCCGCCGGCCGATCACCTCCAGTTTCCAGGATCGCGACCCGCTCGGCTACGGCCTCTCGCAGCGCGACCGCGACTACGACCACTATCTCGACGGGGTGAACTACCACCACCGCCCGACCTGCTGGATCGAACCTCTGGGGTCCTGGGGCAGCGGCGCGGTTCAGCTGGTCGAACTGCCGACCGACGATGAGATCCACGACAATATTGTCGCCTATTGGATGCCGTCGGAGCCGGCGCGCGCCGGCAGCAGCCTGACCTACCGCTACCGCCTGCACTGGGACGAGTTCGAGCCTTTCTATCCCGTGGTCGAACTGGCCCGCTGTGTGGCGACCCGCACGGGACGCGGCGGCGAGGCCGGCAAACCGCGCCCGCCGGGCGTGGTCAAATTCGCCATAGAGTTCGATGGCGCCAGCTTGGCCGATATCCCCTGGGGCGCCCGCCCCGAGGTGGTGGTGACCGCATCGCGCGGCGAGGTCAGCCTGACACGGTCAGACCCGGTCTGGTACACCCCGCGCTGGCTGGCGTCCTTTGACCTGACCGTTTCCGGCGACGAACCGGTCGAGCTGCGCTGCTACATGGAACTGGAAGGCAAGACCCTGACCGAGAACTGGCACTACCAGTATCATCCAGCCACATAACGCCTGTTGAGCTTCTACGGACCGTCCATCATGGCAGTCTGGAGATCAGGCGCCCAGTAAGCGATCACCGCTTCGACGTGACGCCGCAGGATGTCCGCCGCCTCGTCTGACCTGCCGCCGGCAATCGCTTCGAAGATCGCCCGGTGCTGATCGCGGCTCGGCCCGCGCTGATAGTCGTTGGCGGCAACCCCTTTGGCACGGGCCTCGTTGCCAAAGGTAAAGCGGTGCATGTGCAGGCAGCAGCGCGTCAGGATCGGCTCCAAAGCATGCATGCCCGAGGCACTGAAGAGGGCCAGATGGAATGCCCGGTCGAGATCGCTTTTTGCATAGGAATCGAGACGGTCCTCCGCCCCCTCAAGCTCTTCAAGCAGGCCGCCGATCTCATCCAGCTTGCGGCTGGTCATGGCGGGGATCGCCATCCTGATCCCGGTGGTCTCAATCTCGATGCGGATCTGGGCCATCTTCGCCGCCTCCGGCGCTGAGGTATCGGAAACAAGCGTTCCCTGATAGCCGCGGCGTGCCACCAGGCCATCCTGCTCCAGCCGCATCAGGGCTTCGCGTACCGGCCCCTGGCTGCACCCCATGGCCGCCGCTATCTGCTGTTCGATCAGGGCATCCCCCGCCTTGAAAGCGCGCAGCAGAATGGCCCTCTTGACCGCATGGTAGACGACATTGCCCTTGCGCTCGCGCGCCAAGGCCCAGGCGTTGTCGTTCAGAATTTCAGCAATTTCAGTCATCGGTTGACAGGCGTCTTGGTGTGTCTGAAAATATCATTATCAATAATGATAATACCTACAAAGCAGGGGCGAGACAAGCGGCTCACAGTGCCGGGGATTGCCGCGGAGAGGCAGATTTCATCTGATGCAGCACGGCATCCGCAGAGCCGTAGAGCGCTTTGCAGCGAAGACTTTCGGTGGTCTGCAGCGCTCGAGCCCGGCCGCCGGCGCGGGGCGAGAATCATGACCGCGCTGCTCGAAATCAAGGATCTCGTGGTCGAGTTCTCGACCCCCGGCGGGACCATACGGGCCGCCAATGCCGTTTCCTACGACGTCAATCCGGGCGAGATTGTTGCGGTGGTCGGCGAGTCCGGAAGCGGCAAATCGGTTACCGCCCTCTCCATCCTGCGCTTGATCCCGGATCCGCCGGGCCGGGTCTGCGGCGGCGAGATTCTTTTCCAGGGCGAAAACCTGCTGCAGTACAACGAGGAACAAATACGCCAGGTACGCGGCAGGCGCATTGGCATGATATTCCAGGAGCCGATGACCTCGCTCAATCCGGTGCTCTCCATCGGCCGACAGATGACCGAGGCCATGCGCCTGCATCTCGGCCTCACCGCGGCACAGGCCGATGCAAAGGCGATCGATCTTCTGAAACTGGTCGGCATCTCGGACCCGGAAAGCCGCCTGAAGGCCTATCCGCACCACCTGAGCGGCGGCATGCGCCAGCGGGTGATGATCGCCATGGCGCTGAGCTGCGATCCGCCGCTGATCATCGCCGACGAACCGACAACCGCCCTGGACGTTACCATCCAGGCCCAGATCCTCGAACTGATGAAGGATCTCTGCCGCCGCCTCGGCGTGGCCCTGGTGATCATCACCCACAACCTGGGCATCGTCGCGCGCTACGCCGACCGGGTGAACGTCATGTATGCCGGGCGCGTCGTCGAACGCGGCGGCGCAAGGGAAATCTATCGCCGCCCGAGCCATCCCTACACGATCGGCCTGCTCAATTCGGTGCCACGCCTCGACCGGCCACGGGGCTCGCCCCTGGACCCGATCCCCGGCAACCCGCCCGACCTTACGCTTCTTCCATCTGGCTGTGCCTTTCAACCGCGCTGTACGCACTGCACTGCCCATTGTGCTGCGGAAGCGCCGGCGCTGCTGCCGCTCGGCCAGGAACACTGGAGTGCCTGTTTTGAATCCGAAGGTCTTTACGGAGTTGCCGCAAAGTGACGATGGTTGACCCAGACGGCGGATCGACGCGGCGTCCCGGCAAGCCCCTGCTGGAGCTCTGCGATCTACGCAAACACTTCCCGATACGCCAAGGCGCGCTGTTCCAGCGCACCGTCGGACAAGCCAAGGCGGTCGACGGGGTCAGCCTCACCATTCGACGCGGCGAAACCCTGGGTCTGGTCGGTGAATCGGGCTGCGGCAAGTCGACCATCGGCCGTTGCATCCTGAAACTGGAAGAACCGACATCGGGAAAGATACTGTTCGACGGCGCCGATACGGCGGGCTTCGACCGGCAGGACACAGCGGCTTTCCGGCGGCGGGTGCAGGCAATCTTCCAGGACCCCTTCTCTTCCCTGAATCCGCGTATGAAAGTGGAAGACATCGTCGGCGAACCCCTGCTTGTGCATGGTGTCGAGCGGGAACATTCCGCCATTGCCGCAAGGGTGCGCCGGCTTCTCGATGTCTGCGGCCTTTCCGCGGGCCTGGCCGACCGCTACCCGCACGAGATGAGCGGCGGTCAGCGCCAGCGTGTGGGAATCGCCCGCGCCTTGGCGCTGCGCCCGGACCTGATCATCTGCGACGAAGCCGTGTCGGCTCTCGACGTCTCGATCCAGGCTCAGATCATTCGCCTTCTGGAAGACCTCAGGGACGAGTTTGACCTGACCTATCTGTTTATCGGTCACGACCTCAGCGTGGTGCGCCACATCTGCCACCGGGTCGCGGTCATGTACCTCGGCAAGCTGGTGGAACTCAGTGACTGCGACCGGCTGTTCGAAACGCCTCAACACCCCTACACAAAGGCTCTGCTCTCGGCGGTCCCGGTCCCGGATCCGGAGATAGAAGAGCGGCGCGAGCACCAGGTGCTGACCGGGGAAATCCCCAGCCCCACGAACCCGCCGAGCGGCTGCGTCTTTCATACACGCTGCCCGCTGGCCGATGCGGATTGCCGCAGTGTCGTACCGGAACTGAAGACAGTCGGGCCGGATCACGCCGCCGCCTGCCTGAAAATCGACCAACGCATTACAGAACCGGCGTGAGGACAGCGCCGGATAACAACCAAGAGACCATGTTCGAAGACAATCAGGGAAGTCTGACAGGAGAACGAGACAATGAAAAAATCAACAAACTTGACCGAGCGACAAAGAACTCAGATCGAAGACGATCTGAAGAATGCTTATGACTTCGATCCGCGCGACCCGCTGTTCGGCCTGAGCCGGGCAGAAATGTCCGGCCCGCGTCTGAAGCGCCGCGCGGTGCTTCGGCTCATGGCCGCATCCGGCACTCTGACAGCGGCGCAGCTTCTGCCCGGCCTGGGTGGCCTTGGCTCGGCCCGGGCGGACGGCCATGCGGGGGGAACCCTGAACTGCGGCTGGTCAGGGGTCGGCGAGATCCAGACCCTCGACCCGGCACAGATCAACCAGGTTCTGCAGTTCCAGATCTCCTCCAACGTGCTCAGCGGCCTCATGCACATCAATGCCGATCTGGTCGCCGAGGGTGATCTGGCGGAGAGCTGGACGGTCTCGGACGACGGCACCGAATACACCATGAAGCTGCGCGAGGGCGTCACCTTCCACAACGGCGATACCTGCGACGCCGACGACGTGCTCTTCACCTACGAGCGCTCGAAAGACCCGAACCAGTCGATCCACGGCCGGGTGCTGAACAACGTTGCCGGCTTGGAAAAAGTCGACGCCTATACCGTACGCTTCAAGCTGAAGAAGGCGCAGGCTTCGTTCCTGACCAAAGCGCTGGAACGCTCGAGCGGCCGGGCCATGACCATCGTCAGCCGCGGTGCCCTGGCATCCATGTCGCCCTCCGACTACGGCCTGATGCCGGTCGGCACCGGCCCCTTCCGTGTGACGTTCCATCAGCTTGGCCAGGGGGTCGTGCTGGAGAAGTTCGACAACTACTACGACCCGGAGCGCCCGAAGCTCGACAAGGTCATCATCAAGCCGATTTCCGCAGCCGAGCCTTTGGGGGCGGCCATGGAAGCAGGCGATATTCAGCTCATCGGCGGCAACCCGATCGCTCCGGAACTGATCGACCGTTTTGTGGCCAACCCCGACCTTGTGGTCGACGAGAAACCCGGGCCCGGCTTTCAGTCGCTCTGGATGAACCCCTGGCACGAGCACATGAAGGTCACCGACTTCAACAAGCCGCTGGACGAGTTGATGAAGGAGAAAGGCTTCAAGGTCCGCCTCGCTATCGCCAAGGCGCTGGACCGCGACCGTTACCTCAAGCAGGCCCAGTTCGGGCGCGGTACCGCAGCCTACGGGACCATCAATCCGGCCATGGGCTACTACTATGACGAGGCCTTGGCCGAAACCAGTGGCCAGAGTTTCGATCTGGAGGAAGCACGCCGCCTGATGGCCGAAGCGGGTTATCCCGACGGCGAGGGTTTTCCGACCCTGAAATTGATCACCACCCCCTCAAACCGACGGGAATCCCAGGTCGTCGCTTCGATCCTGAAGCGCAATCTCAACATCGATATCGAGCTGCTGACCAAGGAATTCTCGGTCGGCATCGAGGACTTCGACACCATGAACTGGGACATGCGCCGGGCCGGCAGCGGCGGCGACTACGACCCCGATGACGGCCTCGTCGACTGGATGCAGACGACCTCCAAGTTCAACGGCCGCAAACGCAACGAGAGCACCCATCCTTTCGGATACTTCTCCGAAGCGGAGGTCGATGCCCTAACGAATGAGCAAAGCGCCACGGCGGACATCGAAAAACGCCGTGAACTGGTGCAGAAGGCCAACAGGATCACCTCCGACAAAGTCGCCTGCGCCTTCCTCTATCATCCCTCTGACATCCTGGTGCACCACAAGTCGGTCAACTTCCCGGCCATCAGCCGCATTCCCGGCCTGGTGGACCTTGATCGCGTGACCCTGTCTTGACGTAACGGACCCTGGCGGGCGGCCTTCCCGGTCGCCCGCCTTTTTAAAAGCGAGTGACGTAGGTATGTCCGGCTATCTTCTTCGACGCAGCATCGGGGCCCTTATCGTCATGTGGGCGGTGGCGACGCTGGTCTTCTTCATGCTGCGGATCGTTCCCGGCGACCCCTTCGCAGCGATGATGGCGGACGCCGGCGACATGGAAGCGGTCGAGGCGCTGCGCCGTAAGTTCGGCCTCGATCAACCGATGTACATCCAGTACCTGAAATGGTTTTCGAACGCGCTTCAGGGCGACTTCGGCACATCGATCTACGGTGCCCGGGTTCCGGTCCAGCAACTACTGCTCGAGGCCATACCCCGCACGCTTTCAATCGCCGGGCTGTCCTTCATCATTGCCCTGATTATCGCGGTTCCCGCCGGGCTGATCGCCGCCACAAAACGCAATACGGGCTGGGATCACGGCGTCACCCTCTTCGCCTTCCTCGGCCTCAGCATGCCGGACTTCTGGCTGGCCATCCTGCTCATCGTCTTCCTCGCAGTGAACATCTCGTGGCTGCCCGCCATCGGCTATGAACCCCTTTCCGCCGGCTTCTGGCCATGGCTCTCGCACCTCATTCTGCCGGCCATCGCGGTGGGTACGGGCTTTGCCGCCATCATCGCCAGGATGATCCGCTCCGCCATGCTGGAGGTTCTGAAAACCGACTACATGAGGGTCGCCCGGGCCAAGGGCCTGAAACAGTCGACGCTGATGATCTATCACGCCCTGCCCAACGCGTTGATCCCGGTGGTGACGGTCATCGGCATCGCCTTTGCACTGTTGATGTCCGGTGCCGTGGTGGTCGAGAACGTGTTCTCGATCAAGGGCCTCGGGCGCCTGCTGATTCAGGGCATCCTCAACCGCGATTATCCGGTGGTCCAGGGCGCGATCCTGGTGGTCTCGGCGATCTTCGTCTTCAGCAACCTTCTGGTCGACATGCTCTACGGCGTGATCGACCCCCGCATCAGGTACGATTCATGACACAGGAAGCTGTTCTCGACCGGGCCGGCGCGGCCCCCCGGCGTTCCTCCGGCTGGGCCCGTTTCGCCTCCCTGATACTGGCCGACAAGAAGGCTCTGGTCGGACTTGTCATCCTCAGCCTTTTTGTGGTGGCTGCAGTTCTGGGCCCGGTGCTCTCGCCCTACGACCCCAACGCCATGGACTTCGACATGATCGTCGGGCCGTCCTGGACCCACCCGCTTGGCACCGACGACCTGGGCCGCGATCTTCTCAGCCGGCTGATCGTCGGCACACAGATATCGCTTTTCGTCGGCGTGTCGACCGTCGCGATTGCGCTGGTCCTTGGGGTCGGGCTGGGTGTTCTGGCCGGCTACCTCGGCGGCTGGGTCGACCACGTCATCATGCGCTACATCGACCTGCAGTGGGCCTTTCCGAACTTCATCATCGCCGTCTACCTGGTCGCCGTGCTCGGCACCGGCCTGGTCAACGTGATCGTCGCCATCTCCCTCGCCTTCGTCGATGATTTCGCCCGCATCGCCCGCAGCATGGTGCTGTCGATCAAGGAAGAACAATACATCGCCGCGGCCCGCACTGTCGGCGTTTCCGACTTCCGTATCATGTGGCGCCATATCCTGCCCAATGCGACGGCGCCGATCATCGTTCAGGCCACGGTCAGCGTTTCCTATGCCATTCTGGGCGAAGCCAGCCTGTCTTTTCTGGGCCTGGGGGTGGAAGCCGCCACGCCGACCTGGGGCCTGATCCTGTCAGAGTCGCGCAGCTTCATATCCCGCGCCTGGTGGCTTGGCATCTTCCCCGGCCTCGCCATCATGCTGACGGTTCTCTCCATCAACTTCCTCGGCGATGCCTTGCGCGACTTCCTCGACGTGCGCGAAGGCCGGGGCATTTAGGGCGGACCATGACAGCGCAACCCGAAGCCGGTATTGCCGAACTGCGCAGAGACATCGACAGCGGTGAAACCACTGCGGTCGAGGTCACCGCGCAGTATCTGGCGCGCATCGACCGGATGGACGCCCGGGTAAATGCCGTCATGGAGATCAACCCCGAAGCCACGGCGATTGCCCAGGCTCTTGATAAAGAAAGGGTGGCCGGAAAACCGGTAGGCCCCCTTCATGGCATTCCGGTCATGATCAAGGACAATATCGATACAGCCGACCGCATGATGACCACGGCCGGCTCCATCGCCCTGGAAGGCAACCGAGCGCAGAAGGATGCTGCCGTCGCGGCGCGCCTGCGCGCCGCCGGCGCCGTGATCCTCGGCAAGACAAATCTCAGCGAATGGGCAAACTTCAGATCCAGCCGTTCATCCAGCGGCTGGAGCAGCCGCGGCGGTCAGACGCGCAACCCCTATGCCCTGGACCGTTCCCCCGGGGGCTCAAGCTCCGGTTCCGCCGTGGCGGTGGCCGCGAACTTCTGCACCGTCGCGGTCGGTACGGAGACCGACGGCTCCATCGTCAGCCCGGCCGCTATGAACGGCGTCGTCGGCATCAAGCCGACCGTCGGGCTGGTTAGCCGCAGCGGGATCATACCGGTCTCCCACAGTCAGGACACGGCCGGCCCCATGGCACGCAGTGTCGCCGATGCTGCCCTGGTTCTGGGCGCCCTCGCCGGCAGCGACCCGGAGGATCCGGCAACGGTGGATGCAGACTGCTGTCGGGCCGAGGACTACACGAGTTACCTGGACAAAGGCGGGCTGCGGGATGCAAGGATCGGCGCCATACCCGACCTTGCCGGGATGCATGAAGGGATCGCAAAAGTCTTCGCGCACAACCTGACCGCCATCCGCGAAGCCGGCGCCCAGGTCGTCGATGGGATTTGCGTTACGACGCCGGAGGTCGTTCGCGCCCAGGAACTGCAGGTTATGACCAGTGAGTTCAAGGCCTGTTTGAACCGCTATCTCGCTGCGCTGCCCCCCGGCCCGGGGCCGCATAACCTGGAAGCGCTGATCGCCTTCAACGAGGAAAACCGAGCGCGGGTGATGCCCTACTACCCGCAAGACCTGTTTGAGAAGTCGCAGGCAACCGCGGGTCTGGAGGATCCGGCGTATCAGAGCGCGCGCGAGACCTGCCTGCGGCTGATCCGAACCGAGAGCATCGACAAGGCCATGAACGAGCATCAACTGGACGCCCTGGTCGTGCCGACCACCTGCGCGCCCTGGCTGATCGACTGGGTAAACGGCGACAACCGTTTCGGCAGCAGCGCCTATCTTGCCGCCATCTCCGGATATCCCAGTATCACGGTTCCCGCCGGGTATCTTTTCGGCCTGCCGGTCGGCTTGTCGTTTATCGCTAGGGCCTATCAGGAGCCGGCACTGATTCGCTTCGCCTACGCATTCGAGCAAGCCACGCAGATCCGCGTACCGCCCGGTTTCGCAGAAACCGCCAAACTGTAATCCCGTCTTACCCGGAAAACCGGGATGCCAAGAGGAAACCGCCTTGACCGCATTTACGACCCGCCCTGAAATCCTCGGCACCTTCGGTGTTGTGACATCGACGCACTGGCTCGCATCGGCCGTCGGCATGTCCGTTCTTGAACGCGGCGGCAACGCCTTCGACGCCGCCGTTGCGACCGGCTTTGCCCTGCAGGTGGTCGAGCCGCATCTCAACGGGCCGGCGGGCGAAGTCCCGATTATCTACTACACCGCCCAGGGCGACGAAGTGCAGGTGCTTTGTGGACAGGGCGTCGCGCCGGCGGCGGCGAACATCCAGGCGTTCCAGGATCTCGGCCTGGACATGATCCCGGGAACCGGATTGCTGGCCACGGTCGTTCCCGGTGCCTTCGATGCCTGGATGCTGATGCTGCGCGATCACGGAACGATGGAACTGAGCGAACTGTTGGAACCGGCGATCGCCTACGCCACAGAGGGCTATCCGGTAATCCCCAACGTCAGCGCCACGATTGAAAACGTCCAGGAAACTTTTGAGAACGACTGGCCGACATCGGCAGCGCTCTATCTGGCCAAGGGCGTGCCCGAAGCCGGCAGCCTGTTCAGCAATCCGGTGCTGGCGGAAACCTACCGCCGGGTCCTGCGCGAAGCCGAAGCCGGCGGACGCAATCGCGAGGACCGGATAGAGGCGGCGCGGCGCGCCTGGTATCGCGGCTTCGTGGCAGAGGCAATGGACCGCTTCTGCCGGGAGACGGAGGTGATGGACGCCAGCGGGCGCGCCCACTCCGGCCTGCTGACCGCCGACGACCTGGCCAACTGGAGTGCAACGAAGGGGGCCCCGGTCACCGGCGACTACCGGAACTTCACCCTCTGTAAAACAGGTCCCTGGGGCCAGGGCCCGGCCGCCCTGCAGACCCTGGCCTTACTGAAGGGCTTCGATCTCGACAAGCTTGCACCGGACGATCCGGACTTCGTCCATCTTGTCGTCGAATCTCATAAACTCGCCTTCGCCGACCGCGAAGCCTACTACGGCGATCCGGACTTCGCTCCGGTACCGACCGAGACCTTGATTTCCGACGATTACGCCGACGGGCGCCGCAGCTTGATCGGGGATGAAGCGTCGGTTGAGTTGCGGCCGGGCGACATTCCCGGGTTCGGTGCCGAGCCCATTGTCCGCATCGCCGTTGATGACGGCTCAGGCGAAAACCCGCGCGGCAGCGGCGAGCCGACCATGGCGCGCTTTGCAAAGAAGGAAGACAGCGTCGCCGATACCGCACTGGGCGATACCTGTCACATCGACATCATCGACCGCTGGGGAAACATGGTATCGGCAACCCCCAGCGGCGGCTGGCTGCAAAGCTCACCGGCGATCCCGGAACTGGGTTTCTGCCTTAACACCCGGGCGCAGATGTTCTGGCTGGACGAACGCATGCCTTCCGCCCTCGCCCCCGGGCGACGCCCGCGCACCACCCTGTCGCCTTCCCTAGCCCTGCGTGACGGGCAGCCCTATATGGCCTTTGGCACCCCCGGTGGCGATCAGCAGGACCAATGGTCGTTGCAGGTCTTCCTGCGTCACGTTCACTTCGGCCTCAACCTTCAGGAAGCCATCGACGCGCCGGAATTCAACAGCCTGCATTTCCCCAGTTCCTTTCATCCCCGCGAATGCGAGCCCGGGAAGTTGAAAATGGAAGGGCGTTTCCCGGAAGCCACCATCGAGGAACTGCGCCGCCGCGGCCACGATGTCCAGGTCGAAGATGACTGGAGCCTCGGGCGGGTGACGGCGGCTGCCAAGGACGGTGACATCCTGAAGGCCGCAGCCAACCCGCGCTTCATGCAGGGGTATGCCGTCGGGCGCTGACGCCGCCGGCCCTATTCAATTTTCCTCGCCCGGAAGACTCTCTCTGCGCCTCGGTTTCGGCGTCCGAGGATAATTTCCATCGCCGAAAATCAACCGTCATCCAGCCAGTTCTTGACGCAAAAATTGTATCCGCACAATCAATCTAACCCTGGCGTTCATAAATCATACGTGCAAACGTAAAAGAAAAAATCCCAGTAAGCGAACAGCGGCGGGGAGCCCGTTCCGGGCACCGCTGAAACAGAGGTGGGGGAAACATGACGGATACTTTGCTCGTCGGTATCGACGGTAGCGAGGGGGGTGCCCGCGCAGCGGACTTTGCCGCACAACGCGCCAAGGAAAGCCAGGCACGGCTGGTCGTGGCCTACGTGATCGAGTGGTCGCCTTACAGCTTCAACACACCACAGGAAAACGAGGTTCGCCACAAGCGGCGCGAGGAAGAGATCTCGCGTGCCGAAAGCGATGTTGTCGGGCCGGTCCTGGAGTCGCTCAAAAACCAGGGCGTGGAGGCAACAGGCGTGGTCCGCCACGGCCATGCCGCAGACGTACTGAGCCATTTGGCGAAGGAAGAAAAGGTCAATCAGGTCTTCATCGGAAGGCGTGGCCTGACCAAGATGCAGGCTCTGCTGTTCGGCAGCACGGCGGGCACCCTGGTCCAGATTTCGCCGGTTCCCGTCACCGTCATTCCTTGACCGGGACCGCGAGGGCCAAGCCCTCAAGCAAAAAAGCCTGTTCCCACAACAAAGGGAACAACGCGCCGCGGGGGGATCGCGGCAGAAAAACAAAGTGAGGCTTCCATGAAAAAACTGCTAGCGGCCTTCCTGACCGCATTGCTCTGGGCACCGGCGAGCTGGGCCCAAGACTCCACAGAGATGGCGATAAGCCTGGATGAGCAGATCAACCAGGCGATTTCTCCGGTCACCGACGTGATCGCAGGTGTGATCTTCTATTCGGTGCCGGTCAACGACGAAATCGCCATTCCGGTCATCGTCGTCTGGCTGGTCGTCGCCGCGCTCTTCGCAACGATCTATTTCAATTTCATCTCGGTGCGCGCCTTCGGCCATGCGGTCGAACTGGTGAAGGGCGACTACTCAGACCCCAAAGATGCCGGTGAGGTCTCGCACTTCCAGGCGCTCGCCACCGCGCTCTCCGGCACCGTCGGCCTGGGTAACATTGCCGGTGTCGCTATCGCCGTTTCCATCGGTGGCCCGGGCGCCACCTTCTGGATGATCCTGGCGGGTTTCCTGGGCATGTCCCTGAAATTCGCCGAGTGTACCCTGGGTGTAAAATACCGCAACGAGTACGCGGACGGTTCGGTCTCCGGCGGTCCGATGTATTACCTGAGCAAAGGGCTGGCCGAGAAAGGCATGGGCGGTCTCGGCAAGGTGCTCGCCGTGTTCTTTGCCATCTGCTGCATCGCCGGTTCGCTGGGTGGCGGCAACATGTTCCAGGCCAATCAGTCATTCCAGCAGTTCGTCAACGTCACCGGCGGCGCGGACAGCTTCATGGCCGACAAGGGCTGGCTGTTCGGCCTGATCGTCGCCGCGCTGGTCGGCGTGGTGATCATCGGCGGCATCCAGTCGATCGCCAAGGTGACGGAAAAAGTCGTGCCCTTCATGGCGGTCATCTACTGCAGCGCCGCGCTCATCATCATCGTCATGAACATCGACCAGGTACCTTCAGCCATCGGCGCCATCATCGGCGGCGCTTTCAACCCGGAGGGCGTGGCGGGCGGTGCCATCGGCGCCTTGATACAGGGCTTCCGCCGGGCGGCCTTCTCCAATGAAGCGGGCATCGGTTCAGCCTCCATCGCCCACTCGGCGGTGCGCACCAAGGAACCGATCACCGAGGGGCTGGTCGCGCTGCACGAACCCTTCATCGATACGGTGGTGATCTGCACCATGACAGCGCTGGTCATCGTGATCACCGGCACCTACACGGCCGGCGGCGGCATGAGCGGCGTCGAACTCACCTCCCTCGCCTTCGAGAGCGCCTTCTCATGGTTCCCCTATATCCTGGCGGTCGCGGTGATCCTCTTCGCCTTCTCCACGATGCTGTCGTGGTCCTACTACGGGGCGAAGTGCTGGACCTACCTGTTCGGCGAAAGCCGTTCGATGGACCTGCTGTTCAAGCTGATCTTCTGCATCTTCGTGGTGATCGGCGCCTCGATGAACCTGGGGCCGGTGATCGATTTTTCGGACTCGGCGATTTTCGCCATGTCGATCGCCAACATCATCGGGCTCTACATTCTCTTCCCGGTGGTGAAGCAGGAGCTCACGTCCTACTGGTCCCGCCTGAAGAGCGGAGAGATCAAGAAATATGCCGCCAGCGAGAGCGGCGCATAACCTGTCGTCAAAGGACAGTCAGCGAAAACCGGCGACCCAGGGGTCGCCGGTTTTTTCTTCGCCTCTTGGAATTTTTCCTGATGGCTTTCCGATCAGCGTGCGTAGCCGCTCCACTTGCCGCGGCCGTCGAAAGTCGTCTGCCCGGCGGGCACCTGCTCGGTCACAATCTGATCAACAGCACCAGCCGAAGGCTGTTCCACCGAGGTCAGACCCTGGACTGCAAACACGCCAAGCGCCATCAGGGCGGTTACCGCGACAATCCAGCGCAGCGTCAGGAAAAGGCTTCTTCCCAAGCCCGCGCCGTCGTCAAAACCTGCACCGCCGCCAAACGGCTGGGGGTGGATCGGGGATTGAATAGTCGACATAACTCTCTCCTCATTCAAGGACGGGGCCAGGCCTTGGCGGCCTCTTTAGGCCTGCGCGCTGGCGCCCTTTTCATCTCCGCTTGCCCTTAGATGTGAGCCTTTAAGCCACTCCGCGCAAACGACTTGTTCTCATCCGAGGAATTAGAGAATCTAATGACCCAGAGCACTGGGCCTGGGGCCACGGCATGGTATATGCTGGCCGCTATGGCCCCTTCGACACAGAGCGAAACCCCGCCGGACGGCCGGCTGGCGGAGAACATTCTCTACTTCGCGCGCACCTTGCGGGCGGCGGGTTTGCCGGTCGGGCCGGGCAAGGTGCTGGATGCATTGCAGGCGACCGCCACGGTCGGGCTTTCCCGGCGCGAGGACTTCTACTGGACCCTTCACGCCATCTTCGTGAACCGTCGCGACCAGCAGGAGCTGTTCGATCAGGCTTTCCACATGTTCTGGCGCAATCCAAAGATCCTGGAGCGGGTAATGAGCCTACTGCTGCCCGACATCACACCCCTGGCCGGGCATCACCCGGACAACGCCGAGGAACTGAGCCGCCGCCTGACCGACGTTCTGAGACCCAAGGGTTCCGAGGACGACGCCCTGCGCGAAGAGCAGGAGCAGACCGAGATCGACGCGGTCATGACTTTCTCCAGCAAGGAAATCCTGCAGGAGATCGATTTCGAGAAGATGTCCGGCGCCGAGCTGGCTGAAGCCAAGCGCGCCATCCAGGCCATGCGCCTGCCGATCATGGAAGTACCGACACGGCGCTTTCGCCCGGCGCAGCAGGGACAGCGGGCGGACCTGCGGGCCACCATGCGCGCCGGCCTGCGCAGCGGCGGCGATACCATTCCCCTGCGCTGGAAGCGCCAACGCCGGCGCCATCCGCCTCTGGTCGTGCTCTGCGATATCTCCGGCTCCATGAGCCGCTATTCACGCATGCTGCTGCATTTCATGCATGCTGTTACCAACGACCGCGACCGGGTCCATAGTTTCGTCTTCGGCACACGGCTGACCAACATCACCCGCCATCTGCGTCACAAGGATGTCGACGTTGCGGTGGAAAAGGTCTCGGACACCGTGGTCGACTGGTCCGGCGGCACCCGGATCGGCGCCTGCCTGCACGACTTCAACAGGGTCTGGGCAAGACGAGTCCTGGGCCAGGGTGCGGTGCTGCTGTTGATCTCCGACGGCCTGGACCGCGACAACGCCGAGGGCCTGGCCGGCGAGATCGAGCGCCTGCACAAATCCTGCCGCCGGCTGATCTGGCTCAATCCCCTCTTGCGCTACGACGCCTATGAGCCAAAATCAATGGGAGCGAAGGCGATGATCGGCCATGTGGACGATTTTCGCACGATTCACAACCTTGAAAGCCTGAGCGAGCTCTCGACGGTTCTCAGTCGCCCCGCGATGCGGCGGGAGGAAGGATTGACGTCATGGCAAAGCAAGAAACGGTAACAGCCGGCGCCGAAGACCTGCTGGCCGAAGCCCTGAGCTGGCGCGGTCAGGGGCACAAAGTCGCCCTGGCCACTGTGGTCTCCACCTGGGGCTCCTCCCCGCGCCCGGTCGGCAGCCAGTTGATCGTCGACGATCAGCTTCGGCTGCAGGGTTCGGTTTCCGGCGGCTGTATCGAAGGCGCGGTGGTTCACGAGGCACAGGCAATCATGGGCGGCGCAGCGGCCAAGTTGCTGGAGTTCGGTGTCTCCGATGAGCAGGCCTGGGAAGTGGGTCTTGCCTGTGGCGGCACGATCCAGGTTTTCGTCGAGGTCGTCGAATGAAGCGCCCTCTGCTCGAAGCCCTGCAGGCCGCGCGGGCGGCCAAGCATCCGACCGCCCTGGTGACCGACCTCAACGACGGGCGGCAGACCCTGATCGCCACCCAGGTCGCCGGGGGCGAGCCGCAGGGCGATCTCCCGCTCACGGCGATGCAACGCACCGCGGTCGAAGCCGCGGTGCTGGCGGATCGCAGTGGCCCGCTGGGCGAAGATGCGAATCTCTTCGTCCATGTCTACAATCCACCGCTGCGACTCGTCGTCGTAGGGGCTGTTCATATCAGTCAGGCCCTGGTGCCCATGGCGCAACTGGCCGGCTACGAGGTGCTTGTGGTCGACCCGCGCAAGGCCTGGGCCAACAGTGAGCGCTTTCCGGCCGTCGAGCTGGTGGACGGCTGGCCCGACGAAGCGCTCCGAGGCCTTGCTCCCGATCACCGGACCGCCGTCGTCGTGCTGACCCACGACCCAAAACTGGACGATCCCGCGCTGGGCGTCGCCCTCCGCTCCCCGGTCTTTTACATCGGGGCGCTTGGCAGCCGGAAAACCCATGCCGGGCGATTGAACCGCTTGCGCGACGACGGCCTGGACGACTCCGCGCTGGCACGCATTCACGGCCCTATCGGCCTCGCCATCGGCGCGCGAAGCCCGGCTGAAATCGCCATCGCCATCCTGGCACAGATGACCCAGGTGCTGCACGGGGCGACGCCACTGGTCAAAGAAACGCCACTTGGCTCCGACGCGGCAGCGGCACAATGATCTTCGGCGAGGTTCCGGTTAGTGACGCAGCGGACAGCATCCTCGCGCACTCGCTGCGCGCGCCAGGTATCGCCTTCAAGAAAGGCCGTCGCCTTTCCGGGGAAGACATCGCAACGCTGACGGAAGCCGGTATCGACCGCCTGATCGTCGCCCGCCTCGAAGCCGACGAAGTCCATGAAGACGAAGCCGCTACCGCCCTGGCCGTGGCCATCATAGGGGACGGCCTGACCGCCAGCGCCAGTTTCACAGGGCGCTGCAATCTGATGGTCGGATTTCGCGGCATCCTGGTGGCCGAGCGGGAGCGCATCGACGCCCTGAACCTGGTCGACGAAGCGGTCACCCTGGCAACCCTTGGCCCCTATGACCTGGTGGAGCCGCGCCAGATGGCGGCGACCATCAAGATCATTCCCTTCGCCATCACCCGGCATGTTCTGGACGCCTGCCTGGCCGTCGCCGGCCAAGGCAAGCCACTGCTGTCCGTCGCCGCCCTGGCACCGCGCAAGGTGGGCCTGCTGCAAACTCTCTTGCCGGGAACGAAGGAAAGCCTGCTCGACAAGACAAGAGACGTTGCGAACCAGCGCCTCGCCCTGCTCGACTGCGCCCCTGCCGAAGAGCTGCGCTGCCGTCACGATGAGGGTTCAGTCGCCCAGGCACTTGGCACGCTTGCATCAAAGGGCTGCGACATCGTTCTGATGTCCGGCGCTTCGGCCGTCATCGACCGGCGGGATATCCTGCCCGGCGGGCTTGTTGCCGCCGGCGGCAGGGTCGATCACTTCGGCATGCCGGTGGATCCCGGAAACCTGATCCTGCTTGGCGATCTCGGCGGCCATCCGGTCGTCGGCCTGCCCGGCTGCGCCCGCTCGCCCAAGCTGAACGGCTTCGACTGGGTCCTGCAGCGTCTCGTCGCGGGATTGCCAGTCACCCCCCGGGAAGTTATGAAAATGGGGGCCGGCGGCCTGTTGAAGGAGATCGCCAGCCGCCCCCTGCCCCGCGCCGAAGCGGTCGAAGAGGCCAGAAGCCTGTCCCGCGCGCCGCGCATCGCCGCCGTGATCCTGGCGGCCGGACAGTCGCGGCGCATGGGAAAAGCGAACAAGCTGCTGTTGCAGGTCGACGGCAAACCCATGGTGACCCATGTGGCGGACAGCCTGCTGGCCTCTCAGGCCAAGCCTCTGGCAGTGGTCACCGGTCATGACTATGCCGCGGTGGAAGCGGCCCTGCCCGACGGACGCTTCATCCTCACCCACAACCCGGATTTCGCCAGCGGGCTTTCCTCTTCCCTTAAACGGGGCCTGGGCGCCCTGCCGGAAGAGATTGACGGCCTGCTGGTCTGCCTCGGCGACATGCCGCGGGTTTCGCCTGCGACCATCGACCGGCTGATCGCGGCTTTCGATCCCTTGGAAGGCCGCGCGATCTGCGTGCCGACCTGGCAGGGAAAACGCGGCAACCCGGTACTCTTCGCCCGGCGTTTCTTTGCCGAGATGCAGGAGGTGGCCGGCGACATCGGCGCGCGCGCCCTGATCGGCGAGCATGCCGAGGCGGTCTGCGAAGTGCCCATGGATGACGACGCGGTGCTGGTGGACGTCGATACACCGGAGGCCCTGGCCGCGCTTGAGGCTTAGACTCTTGTCAGTTCAGACGGCACCGACGTAAGTCGACAACACCCCGGAGGGCGATCTATTGGCGTTTCGCCGCCTTGTCGCGGATGAAGTTGACCACCGTCTCCACCACTTCGCGGTAGTTCAGAAGATCGCTGTGCATCGCCGTCTCATGAAACAGCGCCTGCTTGGGCTGAGTGGCCGCTTCATAGAGCTTCCGCCCGAAACGAACCGGAACCACGTGATCGCGTTCCCCGTGCAACAGCAGCAGGGGTGACTGGATCGCCCCGATACGCGCCTGGGAATCCCAGGCGTCGTGGATCAGCAATCGTACCGGAAGATACCAATAGTGGGCCGCCGCAACATCGGCGATGGAACTGGGAGGCGCCTCCAGCACCAAGGCGGCCGGCGGGCGCTCGCTGGCCAGGGCGACGGACACCGCCGTTCCCAGAGACTCGCCAAAGATGACGATCTGTTCTGCCCGATACCCCTGAGCCATAAGCCAGTCGTGCACCGAGCGGGCATCGGCAGCGAGCCCCTCCTCGCTCGGCTTACCAGGATTGCCGCCATAGCCGCGGTAACCGGTGATCAACAAGCCGAAGCCGGCGTCTATCAGCGGGCGCATTTTGGGTACCCGGTCGCCGCGGTGGCCGGCATTGCCATGGAAGTAAAGGATCACCGGCTGTTCGGGGCCGGCCGGCGGATGAAACCAGTGGGTCAGGACAAGACCGAGCTCGGGTTCGGTTTCGATGGATTGCAGGCCCGGCAAGCCATGATCGAGAAGCCTGGGAACGTCGGTCGCGGCGGGATAGAGCAGATTGCGCTGGGCGAAGAACATGATCAGCAGGACAACGGCATAGCCACCCAGCACAGACCAAACGAATACCATGGAAAAGGCCCTCATCTCTGCATCCACTTATCCCTCTTCGCGGCCATCAGTTTAGCGGCAAATCGTTGACGAATTCCGTAGTAGCACAAGGCTCACGGCCATTCCCGGGAATCGCCGGGGAAATCCGCCCGCTGTGGCCTTACTACGCAGAAGCGGTGACCGCTGGGCGCCTCCATCACCCACCAGGTCTTGACCTGCGCGATGCGTTTGGCGCCCAGTGCCTCCAGTCGGCTGACTTCGGCCTCGATATCGTCTGTTTCAATATCTATATGGGCCCGGCTGGGGTGGTCGACCTGCTGCAGCAGCAGCTTGGGATGCTCACTGGGGGTCTTGAGGTCGCGGTAGCGTGGATCCTGACCGTCGCGTAACGGCGCCGCCGGCCAACCAAGCGCTTCACCCCAGAACTGCACATCACGCTCAAAATCATCGCTTTGGCAGTCCAGCACCACTGCGGTAAGACGGCTCTTATGCATTCTGCATTCTCCCAGGTATCAGATCACTGCACGTAACTGGCATCTTCGGCATCGAGCAGCCGCTTGAGAGCGGCGAAATGCGCCTGGGCATAGTGGAGTGATACGTCCGGCTTGGTGAAGGTCGTCGCCGCGACGTTATCGGTCACACGCTTCAGCGGACGCCCGGTGGAAAGAGCCATGACCTGCAACTGGCAGGCCCGCTCCAGATAGTAGAGATCCTCGAAGGCCTTCGCGACACTGTCGCCGACCACGATAATCCCGTGGTTGGCGAGGAAGAGGACCCGCTTCTCGCCCATGGCCTCCGCCATGCGGTCGCCTTCTTCGACATCGCCGGCGATCCCGTTGTAGCTCGGGTCGTAGGCCACGTCGTTATAGTAGCGCAGCGCATTCTGGCTGATCGGCTCCAGCGGTGTATCCTCAAGCGCCGTCAGGGTTGTCGCATAAGGCATGTGGGTGTGCAGCACACAGGCCGCCCGGGGATGACGCAGATGGATACGGGAGTGGATACAGAACGCCGTGGTTTCCAGCTCGCCCGAGCCCTCCAGCACGCCCCCGCCGTTGTCAACCAGCAGCAGATCGCTGGCGGTCATCTGGGACCAGTGAATGCCGAAGGGATTGACGAGGAAACAGCCTGGCCGCTCTGGCGCGGCATAGCTGAAATGGTTGCAGATCCCTTCATTCAGATCAAAGCGCGCGGCCAGGCGAAAAGCCGCCGCCAGATCGATCCTTGCCTGGATCAGAGGGTCATCCATGCCAAAACTCCTTCAATTCGCTCCTACCGCATTCTATCGTCCTAACCGGCGTTGCAACCGGTTTACACCGCAAGCCCCGATCCGCGATGTTGCGCCGGGGCGCGGTGCGGGTGTAGCAGTAAACCGGCAGGCAGCTTAAACTAGCTCATCAGGCAGTCGATTCTCAAAACCAAAGCTTTCCTAACATCAAACCTTTCGGGGGGAACCAGCAGAAATGGACGTGCGCGCGGCAGTGGCTTTTGGAGCCGGCAAACCCTTATCGATCGAGACGGTTCAGTTGGAAGGCCCGAAAGCGGGCGAAGTCCTCGTCGAGGTCAAGGCAACCGGCATCTGTCACACCGATGCCTTCACCCTTTCCGGCGACGATCCGGAGGGCCTTTTTCCCGCGATTCTGGGCCATGAAGGCGCCGGCGTTGTGGTCGACACCGGGCCCGGCGTTACCTCGTTGAAAAAGGGCGATCACGTGATCCCCCTCTATACACCGGAATGCCGCCAGTGCGAGTATTGTCTGAACCCCAAGACCAATCTCTGTCAGGCCATTCGCACCACACAGGGCCAGGGCCTGATGCCCGACGGCACCAGCCGCTTTTCCTTCGACGGCAAACCGGTGCTCCACTACATGGGCTGTTCGACCTTCGCCAACTACACCGTGGCGCCGGAGATCGCTTTGGCCAAGGTGCGCGAGGACGCGCCCTTCGACAAGATCTGCTACATCGGCTGCGGCGTCACCACCGGCGTCGGCGCGGTTATCAACACCGCGAAGGTGGAGCCCGGTTCGAACGTCGTGGTGTTCGGTCTCGGCGGAATCGGCCTGAATGTGATCCAGGGCGCACGCCTGGTCGGGGCCGACAAGATCATCGGCGTGGACCTTAATCCGGCCCGCAAAGCACTGGGTGAGAAGTTCGGCATGACCCACTTCGTCAATCCCAAGGAGGTCGACGGTGATGTCGTCGCTCACCTGGTGGAACTGACCGGCGGTGGCGCCGACTACAGCTTTGAGTGCATCGGCAATGTGAACACCATGCGCCAGGCGCTGGAATGCTGCCACAAAGGCTGGGGCGTTTCGGTCATCATCGGTGTCGCCGGCGCCGGCCAGGAGATCGCCACCCGCCCCTTCCAGCTGGTCACCGGCCGGGTCTGGAAGGGCACCGCATTCGGCGGCGCGCGCGGGCGTACCGACGTACCGCAGATCGTCGACTGGTACATGGACGGCAAGATCAATATCGACGACCTGATTACCCACACCATGCCGCTGGACGAGATCAATACCGCTTTCGATCTGATGCACGAAGGCAAGTCGATCCGCTCGGTGGTGGTCTTCTAGAGCGGCGCGGCGAAAAACGATATCATGGGGTGATTCGCTGAGCGCCGGTGATGGAGAAACGGCGTTTCCTGACGAACTTCGTAAGGCTGGGCCCTTACGATTCAAAGCAATGGGGTGGGGATGGACCTTACGATCAACAGTCAGCAACGCTGCTTCGAAGGGACGCAGGGCTTCTACAGCCATGACTCGGCCATTTGTGGCGGCGCCATGAACTTCGCGGTTTATCAACCCCCGCAGGCCAAGGACGGTGCAAAGGTGCCCATGGTTACCTTTCTGTCGGGCCTGACCTGTACGGAGGAAAACTTCACGGCCAAGGCGGGCGCTCAGAGGGTTGCCGCCGAACTGGGACTTATGCTGCTGATGCCGGACACCTCGCCGCGGGGCTGCGGCTATCCGGGCGAAGACGACGACTATGACCTGGGCAGCGGCGCCGGATTCTATCTCGATGCCACCCAGGCACCCTGGTCCGCCCGCTATCGCATGTATTCCTACATCACCCGGGAACTCCCGGCCCTGATCGCCGAGCACTTCCCGGTCGACGCCGGGCGTCAGGGTATTTTCGGCCACTCCATGGGCGGGCACGGTGCCCTGACCATCCATCTCAAGAATCCCGGCGTTTATCGCTCGGTCTCGGCCTTTGCACCGGTTTGTGCACCCAGCCAGTGCCCCTGGGGCCGCAAGGCCTTCACGGCCTACCTGGGTGAAGACGAAACGCTCTGGGAGGATTACGACAGCTGCGCGCTGATCCGGCGCCAACCCTCGGATGCCAAGATCTTCATCGACCAAGGTGCCGAAGATCCCTTCCTCAGCGAGCAACTGAAGCCCGACCTTCTCGTCGCCGCCTGCGAAGACGCCGGTCAGCATTTTGAGTTCCGCATGCAGCCGGATTACGACCACAGCTACTACTTCATTCAGACCTTCGTTGAGGACCATCTGCGTCATCACGCAAAGACACTGACCTGAGGACCGCAAGCCGGCGATGGAAGAAGAGGTCTATCGCAACGCCACTGTCGACAAACAGGCACTTAAGGCTCTGTCGCAGCGCAGCGACGCCAAGGGCCTGGTTCAGCTGGGCGGTCATCTTGGCTTGCTGCTGGTCAGCGGATCGACGGTGCTGCTCTCAGAGCAGGCGCTGGTCTACGCGGCGGCGCTTTTCGCCCACGGCGTCGCGTTGGTCTTTCTCTTCGCACCGCTGCATGAGTGCATCCATCGCACCGCGTTCCGGAGCCGCTGGCTGAACAACCTTGTAGCGCAGGTCTGCGGCCTCATCCTTGCCCTGCCGGCGGGCTACTTCCGCGCCTTCCACTTTCAGCATCATCGCTTCACACAGGACCCCGGGCAGGACCCGGAACTTGCAGTTTCACCTCCTGAAAGCCTGGCCGGCTATGTCTTGCATGTATCGGGTCTGCCCTACTGGTGGGAAAGGTCCCGCACGATCCTGCATCATACTTTGGGCCGCGTTGGGGAAAACTTTATCGTTGGCAGACAGCGCAGCGAGATCCTGCGCGAAGCCCGTTCGCATCTGGCAATCTACCTGATCCTGCTCGTCGGCAGCCTGTGGGCTGGCTCATCCATTCTGCTGGACCTCTGGGTCCTGCCGGTACTGCTGGGACAACCCCTTCTCCGCCTCTTTTTGATGGCCGAGCACAGCGGCTGCCCACAGACGGCGGACATGCTGATCAACTCGCGCACGACGGAAACCAATGGAGCCCTGCAATGGCTATGCTGGAACATGAACCGGCATGGCGCCCACCACGCCTATCCCGCATTGCCGTTTCGCGCCCTGCCGGCCGCCGATGTCCTGCTGGCGAAACACCAGACGATGACCCGCAGCCGTGGATACGGCGCAGTCCAGCGCGACATCCTTCGCAGAATACAGGGCAGCGCGAAATGAAACGGTGAGGCCCTGGAGCGGGTCTGCTCTAGGCCACATCCTCGTCGGCTACCAGTGCCGGGATCAGACCGACATCGCCGCGGATCTGCCCGCCGGACTGAATCACGATCTCGGAATAGCGGATCGTGCCCTTCACCCGGCCCCCGGCTTCGATGGTCAGCAAGCCACGGACCGTAAGGTCACCTTCGAATTCGCCGGCAATACTCGCCGTCTCAACCACAGCATTGCCGCCGAAGACACCATCCTTGCGGACTTTCAGATCGTCAGCCGCCAGCGAGGCTTCCACCCTGCCCTCGACGACAAGCGTAAGGCATGACTCGATCTCACCCTTAACGAAAATACCCTTGCCGACGATCAAAGTGCCCTCGGGCCTTGCCTCTGCGGCTTGCGATGCCGGCTCCGACTTGGCGAGCCCCAGCACCCCCGCCCCCGGCCTCACACCCAGGGCTGTGTCTACTGCAGAAACCGGCCGGCGCGGTTGAAATGTCTTGGCCATTGGCGCCACGTTCTCCTGTTTGGCGGACCAGCCGCTCTCCATTGTGCTGGTCTAGGCAAGCACAGCCGACGCTAGCTGACAAGTGGGCCATGTCTATGACTCAAAAATAGGACGGGCATCCAGCCCGGCAGGGATGGACGGTGGGAAACACCTGATCGCCGCGCCTAATCCTAGTGTTTGGATTGGACCTTATTGACCTGCTGCGCTGTCTGCCACGGCTCGGCCGTCCGATCGCTTTCCTGGCCACCGAGCAGAAAGATCGCGCCGCCCATCAGCACATCGACGGTCTCGCCGTCGCTGGCGAGAGGCAGCAGCAAGCGGTGAATCATCCAGTGCTCGCGCCCGGCAACCGGCATGTTGCCCTCCTGGTAGCGCGGTCCGCCACCGCGCGCGACCTCGATGTGATGGGCGTCGGGGATACCGGTACTACCCGCCTGGCGCTGGATTTCGGCGATGGACTTGCCGTGCAGCGTCATTGAAAAGGCATCCTCGACAAGGGTGCCCGCCAAGCGAAAGACGAAATCTTCGCCATCGCCAACCACATCGAGCAGGAAAATGTTGGGCAGCAGGTCCGGGATTTCAACAGGATCGATATCGCGCCGAGAGGGCATACGCTCATCCCGGCACAGCTTTTGCCAGTAAGCAAAAAGCCTCTGCAGCTTGTTGTCCGGCAAGAATCCCGGATCAAAAGCCTCCCCCACAGCAACGCCCCTCATATGCCCCGAAGACAGCAAAGCTATACCACATGTTGTGGCCATGGCGAGAATTTATTGCGCAGAGGGTGATTATAGTAGCGGGGCATATGCGCAGACGGACTGCAACCGTCTGCCTGCGGGGATACTGCTAAGCCGACTTGCCGATGATGCGGGGCGGGGAAGAAAAGTCGACTGTCTGCGGGCAGACGCGCTCTTGCGGGAAGTCTATCGTCACGCAGGTTCCCTGATTGGCTTCACTGGTAAGGGTCAAGCTACCGCCATGCAGATCGATCAGCCGCCGGGTCAGCGGCAGCCCCAGTCCGGTGCCCTCATACTTGCGGCTCAGTGACGAGTCGACCTGCCCGAAAGGCGCCATGGCCTTGGCGATATCCTCCTCGGCAATGCCGATACCGGTGTCCTTCACCTGAACCCGCAGCACCCCGCCTGAGGTCTGTCGCGCGAGGACCGAAACGTGCCCCCCTGCATCGGTGAATTTGACCGCATTCGACAGCAGGTTGAGCATGATCTGCTTCACCGCGCGAGGATCGGCCTGCAGCCGCGGCAGCTGCGGCGGGAAGTCCAAAACCAGTGTGACGCCCGCCTCCTCGGCCCGGTCACGCATGATCCGGAAAGACGCCTTGGTGGCGGCCTCCAGGTCGATGGGTTCCTCATGCAGCTCGAACTTGCCGGCCTCCACCTTTGAAAGATCGAGGATATCGTTGATCAGGCTGAGCAGGTGCGTTCCGCTGTCGTGGATGTCGATCGCATACTCACGGTAACGCTGATTTCCCATGGGTCCGAAGAGCTGGTCCTTGATGATCTCAGAGAACCCGATAATGGCATTCAAGGGGGTCCGCAGCTCGTGGCTGACATTCGCCAGGAAATCGGATTTTGCCCGGCTTGCCAGCTCGGCCTCTTCCTTGGCACTGCGCAGCTGACGCTCGGCGCTGTAGCTGCCGGTCACGTCGTCATAAGTCGCCAGCGACCCGCCCCCGGGCATCGGACGGTGCAACACGTTGATGACCCGCCCGCTGGACAGGAAGTCCTGCAGTTTCGCCTCTCTGGCACTTGCCGCCGCCGACATCCGGCGCTGGCGCATGATGCTGGCCTGCTCCTGGGTCAGTCCTTCCAGCTTGGCGGTATAATCGAGAATCTCCACCAGGTCGGTACCGGGCTGGCCCATGCCGGCCGGCAGGCTGTAGAGATCCAGGAAGCGCTGGTTGCAGATGATCAGGCGCTGATTGACGTCATACATGGCAAGGCCCTGAACCATGTTGTCCAGGGCGGCATCCAGCAGCACGTTCTTGTGACGCAGCTCCTCGCCGATGCTGCGCAGTTCGGATTCACGCCGCCGCAGCTCGGTAATGTTGGTGCTGATGACCACGAAGCCCCCGTCGGCGGTACGCCTCTCGGCGACCCTGAACCAGGCCCCGTCGCGCAGCTCGATCTCAAAGGGCGGACCGGGATTGCGAAAATGCTGAATATGCTCTTCGGCCCAAATGTCCCAGCGCTCCCCCGCCTGCGGAAAATTACCCGCACCCGCCGCAGCGGTAACGATCTCTTCAAACCGCATGCCCGGCACCAGAAGATCGCGCGCGCCGGCATAGAGGTCCCCATAGCGGCGGTTGCAGAGAACCAGCCGCTCGTTGGCATCGAATAAGGCGAAGCCGCCGGCCAACGACTCGATGGACTCACGCAAGCGTTGCTGCGCCGCGGCAGCTGCCAGTTCGGAGCGCCGCTCCCGGAAGATGAAGGCGACCAGCACCACGGTCAGCGACGCGACAACGATGACGACGAGGATCAGGGCGCCGCGGAACCGCTCCAGGTTTGCGGCCTCGGCCTGCAGAATGGCCAGAGCGTTGCTGTTGGCTTCGCCGAAAAGCTTGGCAATCTCCCGCCGCGCCGCGCCGACCCGCTCAAGCGCCAGATCCAGCACCACCTCGGAATCGGGCGCCAGGCCCTGGACGCCATCGGTCAGCCAGAGCTTCAGGTCGGACGCCACGGGTTTCAGGGCAGCGTACATGGAGCCGATGCCCATCTGGCTGCTGAACTCATAGGACTGGTTCAGTTCCTCGATACGACGCTCGATCAATTCGATCCGGTCGACGATGCCCTGGCGCCGGTCGGCGGTCGGCACCTCCCGCGCCTGCCGGATCGCATCCTGCAGGTAGACCAGATCGTCGATGATGAAAACCACATCGCGTTCCTGGCGCAGAATCTCTACGGGCAGGACCTGCTTCAATTGCGAAATGCTGGCTTCGACATAGAGCACCAAAGCGGTCGTGCCGATCAGGACCGCTGCGATGAACGCGGCGGGCCAGCGCGACAGCAGCGGGCGCTTTGTGGTTTCTGTCCGGCTCATATCATTCCGCATTGCAACGTAACGTCCCTTGGCCTATCGATCGGCCTGACCGAAAAACCGTTCCAGGCACCTTCTGGAGCCTCTCAGCCCGCAGCCATACGGCCAACAGGTGCGTACAACAGTCGTTCGAAGTATCCTTTACCCGATTTACCGTCTCCCCCGGCGGGCCAATTCCAGACAAGGGCCCGGCGCACAGATGGGTAAAAGAATCAATTGTAAGCAAATTCAGCTGTTTATCGTTATTTGTTGTGAGCGCGTAGAGTCTCATCCTAACAGATTATTAATAGGAAAATGGCGTTAACAATTGGTAAAGCTTCCCCGCCCCGGTCAAGGGCAAAAATGGGGCAAATTCTCTAGTAAGCGAGGAGAAAGCGTTGGATATCAGCAAGATCCCTGTGGGCCAGAACCCACCCTGGGACGTTAACGCGATCATCGAAGTACCCTTGGGTAGTGATCCGGTCAAATATGAGATGGACAAGGCCTCCGGCGCGATCTTCGTCGACCGCTTTCTCCATACCGCAATGCACTATCCGCTGAACTACGGCTTTGTGCCGCATACGCTGTCCAATGACGGCGATCCGGTCGACATCCTGGTGGTGAACTCGGTACCGGTCATCCCCGGTGCCGTCGTCCGGGTACGCCCGATCGGCGTCCTGATCATGGAGGACGAGGCCGGCGAGGACGAAAAACTGCTGTCGGTACCGGTCGACGACCTCCACCCTTTCTACGCCAACGTCTCATCCTTCCGCGACCTGCCCAAGATCCTGCTCGACCAGATCGCCCACTTCTTCGCCCACTATAAGGACCTGGAGCCGGACAAATGGGTGAAGGTGAAACGCTGGGGCGAAGCCGACGAAGCCTGCAAGCTGATAGAACAGGCGATACAGCAGGCAAAGACTGAAAAAGCTTGATATGAGCCAAACCGACAGGCTGCAGGCAGCGCTCAATGCCTGCCCGAGACTGCCCCTTGCCCACCTGCCGACGCCTCTGGAGCCATTGCAACGTCTCTCGACAGCGCTCGATGGCCCGGAGATCCTGGTCAAGCGTGACGACTGCACCGGCCTGGGCCTGGGCGGCAACAAGACCCGCAAGCTGGAGTTTTTGATGGCAGAGGCCCGGACGCAGGCCGCTGACACCATCATCACCACCGGCGGCATTCAGTCGAACCACGTCCGCCAGACGGCGGCCGCTGCGGCAAAACTCGGCCTTGCCTGCGAACTGGTCCTGACAAGGGTGGTACCCTGGGGCGGGCCGGACTATGAGCTGATCGGCAACATCCAATTGGACCGTCTGTTCGGCGCCAAAACCCATCTGCATGACGGCGATACCGATCGCGGCGCGGCCATGGCAGCCCTGGCCGAGAGACTTCAGGCCAAAGGCCGGAAACCCTTCGCCATCCCCACCGGCGGTTCCAACGCCACCGGCGCCCTGGGCTATGCTGCCGCGGCCCTGGAACTACGCGAACAACTCCAGGCGCAGGACCGGACCATAACCGCGGTCGTCCATGCGTCGTCCAGCGGCGGCACCCAGGCCGGCCTGACGGCCGGCTTAGCGGCGGTCGATCCATCGGTCCAGGTGATCGGTATCGATGTGGACGCCCACCCCGCCGCCGTCGAGGGCGAGGTGAGGCGCCTTGCCCGGGAAGTCTGGGACAGGCTGGAACCGGGTGGCCAGCTTCCGGAAGACAGCGTCAGACTGGAACCCGGCTATGCCGGAGACGCCTACGGCCTGCCGACCACGGAAATGCGCGACGCCATCAGCCTCTGCGCAAAGCTGGAGGGACTGCTGCTCGACCCGGTCTACAGCGGCAAGGCCATGGCCGGGCTCATCGGCATGATCCGCGCCGGGCGCTTCTCCCAAGACGATACGATCGTCTTTCTGCATACCGGCGGCACCCCGGCGCTCTTCCCCTATCGCGAGGCGCTGGTGGACCAGTGAAGCGGCAATTGAACCGCCGATCCCAACCGAGAGATGGCGTGCCGAGCGGCATCAATCGCTGATATTGTGCGCACCAGTTACTAAGCCGGAAGCAGGCTGCAGCTTTGTTCTTGAACCTGATAGTCGACTCTGAAGGATCAGTTTCCGCCAACCTCAATGCGGCTATGGCGATCCTGCTGCTCGCCATGGTGTTCGACCTGCTGCTGGGCGATCCGAAATGGCTCTACCGCCTGCTGCCGCACCCGGTGGTCCTGATCGGCCGCGGCATCGCCAGGTTGGAAAACTTGCTGAACCGCCAGCAGCTGTCTCGCGACCGCCGGATCTTACTCGGCCTGCTCTGCACGGCGATGGTGGTGTTGGGATGCGCCGCAATCGGCCTGGCGCTTCACAGCGGGCTGCAGAAGATGCCCTTCGGATGGATCTTGGAAGCAATTCTCGCCAGCAGCCTGCTGGCGTTTCGCGGTCTCTATGACGCCGTCAAGGCAGTCGCGAATGGGTTGGCGGACAGCCTTGAGGCAGGGCGCAGCGCTGTCGGCCATATCGTCGGGCGGGACCCCAACAGCCTCGATCATGCCGGCGTTGCCCGGGCGGCGGCAGAGTCCGCGGCGGAGAACTTCTCCGACGGTTTCGTGGCGCCGGTCTTCTGGTACCTCCTCCTGGGTTTCCCCGGCTTGCTGGCCTACAAGGCGATCAACACGCTGGACAGCATGATCGGCCACCGCAACGCCCGCTACGAAGCCTTTGGCAAGGGCGCCGCAAAGCTCGACGACCTGGCCAACTACCTTCCTGCCCGGCTGGCCGGCCTGCTCTTTATCGTCGCGGCTCTCCTGGTTCCGGGCGCCAATGCCGGAAGCGCATGGCGTTCGATGCTGCGCGATGCCCCCCGGCACCGCTCCCCCAATGCCGGCTGGCAGGAAGCAGCCCTTGCCGGCGGCCTGGGGCTGGCCTTGGCCGGGCCGCGGCACTACGCCGGACAGCTGGTGGAGGATGCCTGGATGGGCGACGGACGCAGCGCGGTGACTGTGGAAGATCTGGGCCGGGTTCTGGACCTCTATCTGGCCGCCGGCGGTCTGCTCTTTGCCCTGCTGGCCGCCGCCCTGCTCATGGTTTGATAGTCAGGTCGATTAGACCGCGCTCAGGCTGATGGTTGCTTCAGGGACAGCGGCAGTCCCGCCGCAACAAAAATCACGGAATCCGCCGCCGCGGCCACGGCCTGATTCAGCCTGCCGGCATCGTCGCGGAAGCGTCGCGCCAAGGCGTTGTCCGGGACAATCCCAAGACCGACTTCATTGGAAACCAGCACCACCGGACCGGCCAGCCCTGGCAGGCATTCGACCAGTCGCTTAATTTCATGTTCCACATCCAATTCAGCAAATAAGATATTGGAAAGCCAAAGAGTAAGACAATCGACGAGGATAACAGAATTGGCGCTGGTTTCGGCCTGCAGGACTGCTGTCAGGTCCAGCGGTTCCTCGACGGTGCGCCAACCATCGCCCCGCCGTTCGCGGTGCCGGTTGATGCGCTCAGCCATCTCCCCATCGCCGGCCGTCGCCGTGGCCAGGTAGATCCAGCCTGCCGGCTGACCTTCCACAAGCTTCTCGGCATGAGCGGACTTGCCGGATCTTGCCCCGCCAAGCACCAGTGTCACTGGCGGAATTGAGAGAGAGGTCATAGTCTTGCGGGCAGGGCCAGGATTCGCGAAAGTGCAGGCATATCCCAGTCTGATGCGCCTGGGCGACACTGTCCACAATCGGTGATCCTGCGGCGGCTTAAGAGCTCTGGCAGGTCGCTTTGGAGCAGGTCGTTTTGGAGAGGCCTTCGGGCAGACGGGGAAATGACGGGCCAGGCGCCGGTTGAGGTGCAGTCAGTGTATTATTTGAATGGCGGGCCAAAGAGCCTAGGCCACAGTTGGGGGTCGTTGAATGAGCGTTAAGGTCGCAAGACAGGTCAAGATGACGAGTTGGAAGATGGCGTTGAAAAGCAGCTGCCTGGCGATGGCGGCGGCAGCCGTGGTCTTGCCGTTTGGGGCCAGCGGCCAGGACAGCGGCCCGGCGGCGAGCGGCGCCACCTTCTACACCGGGCCGAATTTCACCGGCCAATCCAAGACTCTGACGTTGGCGGCGGATCAGCCCTATCAGGCGATCCCTTTTGTCGGCGACGAGCTCAATGAGAAAATCGCCTCATTGAAAGTCGATCCGCAGCTTGGCGTCATTCTGTTTCAACGCCCCTACTTCGCCAGCCGTGACGACGCCTGCGGACCGAACCTGGGCAGCCGCGACAATCCCAAAGCCTGGTGGCTCGGCCTGACGGCTGACTTTGAGCCCCGTACCGCACTGCCCGCCGATCAGCCCTACGAGACCGGCGAGGTCCAGAGCAACGATTACTCCTCGGTGATCGCCTATCGCCGCGATCTCGGGCCGCCGCCCGGCTTCCTGTTGCTGGAACGTCGCAGCTACTACAATCGCGGCTGCGAACGCTCCGAGGATCAGAGCTATTTCAACCGCCTCTTTGTCCCGGTGCCGAACCCGCCGAAGCGCGAGGCCTGTACCGACCTCACCCTGCCGGCAAGCAGCTATGGCGCCGGTGCGGATGCCCCGAAGTTTACGCGCCTTAGCGAAGCCGTGGCCCTGCAGCCGGGCAACTTCAGCGAGCGCTATCAAGGGATCGATCACCGCTTCACGGCAACCGTCTTTTCCGGCCCGGGATGCACCGGCCCCTCCATCACCCTGACCAGCAGTGACGATGGCCGGCCGGCACGCCACAAGCTGAAGGACTTCAACTTTGACCGCCGCGCCAAATCGGTTCTGATCCGCTATCAGCGCGGCCCGCTGGACCCCTATCTGGAATCACCCTCCGTCGCCTCGGCGGTTCCTGCCGCTCCGGCAGCCGCCGCACCCGCTCCCGGCAGCACCTTCACCTCACAAGGCCAGACTGCACCGGCAGCAGCAACCCCTGCCCCCGCCGCCCCAAGCAGCCAGGGCCTGCAGCCTCAGGCGCCCGCACCGGTGACCAGCCCGCCGGCACAAGCAGGCGGCGGGCTGCAGCCTGCACCGCCGGGCGCACCGGCCCAGCAGCAACAGGCACTGCAGCCCAGCCCGCAGGTACAGCCGGTACCCGTGCAGCCCGCAGTGACAGCGCCACAGCGGGTGCCCAGCGGGCCGCAGGAAGAGACCTTTCGTTTCCCCGTTCATCAGGTCTATCGGCTGAATTTCTGCCTGGACAACGATCAGGGCTGCGGCGATCCGGCAGCAAGGACCTGGTGCCAGAACAAAGGTTTCAGCAGCGCAGCGCGCTGGTCGCAGGAAGAGAACATCGGCGCGCTCTACCCAACCGTCTTCATCGGCAGCGGAACCATCTGTGACAAGTTCCTCTGCGACGGTTTTGAGGAAATCACCTGCACGCGCTGATCGACAAGGGTCGACAGACAACAGAGCCCAATGAAAAAGGCCCCGCCACAATCGTGGACGGGGCCTTTAGCTTGGGCGGGGTAAAGCGCCTAAACGTTCGACCCCGCGTCGTTCACAATCAACATCGACAGATAGTAAGGATCGACCCTCGCCGGCCGCTCGACCGAACTCAGGTCCTCATCAAAGACCTCAATCTGCATCGGAGCCAAAGTCGCCGGCGTGTCTAACGGAGCCTCGCTATCCAAAACCGGGACCTGGGCCGGGACCGCGACCGGCACCGCCGGCGGCAATGCGGCCAGCAACTCGCCCGGTTCGAAGTCCGCCCATTCAGGCGGCTCCAGCAGGCGGGTTACCGCGGCGGCTATGACCGACAGCGCTCCGTCCACTTCCTCGATACCCGCTGCTTCGCCAAGGTCGTCGGGCTGCAGGGCCCCGCTCTGCTCGGGCTCGCCCGCCGTCTTCGGCATCATCAGGGGGATTGGATTGTCGTGCGCCTGCGGCACGTCACCCGGGCTGCTGCCCGGCCCCTCCTCCGGCAAACCATCGTTTTGCGGCGGCTTGATGACCACCGGCTTTACAGGGCGGTCGATACCCTGGGGTGCGCCTTCCGGCGCCATCGGACCCGAAGGCGCGCCGTTGTCGATCGGCAAGGCGGCCGTCGTCGCCGCGTAAGCGGCCTCAAGGTTATGCAGGACCGTCTCGTCCGCACCGGGCTCGACGGCGGCTTCCGCCAGAACATCGATCGCCTCGTCGCGATTGCCGTTCAAGGCCAGCGACAGGCCGAGATTGTTCCGCGCAGAGAGATAGTAAGGGTCACGCTCCAGCGCCGAGCGGTAAAGCGCCTGGGCGGCCTGGTGCTCACCGGCCTGATCGCGAATGATGCCCAGGGCGTTATAGGGGCGCGGATCTTCCGGCTTCTTCTCCACGGCACGGTTGAACTGGACAGCCGCCATCATGGCCTCGCCTGATTCCATGTAGACTTTGCCAAGGCTGTACAGCGCCTCGTGGTGACCGGGATGCCGCGCCAGCAGGGCCGTGTAGGTCTGCGCGGCCGCATCATCGCGATCCATGGCTTGCAAGAGCCCTGCGATCCGCATCATCGTATCGGCATCTTCCGGGTTCAGCTCGTGCGCCCGCGCGCAGAGGCCAAGGGCGGTGATCAGCTTGCCTTCCCCGGCCAGGCGGTCGCAATAGCGAACCAGGCGTTCCGCCCGGCTTGCATCGTCCTTGCCGAAGTCCGCCGGGGCGTAGGCCGTTGGTCCCTGCGAAGTCCCTGCGCAGCCGGCGGCAAGGCCGCCCAGCACCAGGGCGCCGGCAATCCGCCGCAAACGGCGTCCGATAGCTCCATGTATCATTACTGATTCTCCGCATCGCGGGGGGAAGGCCCCGGCAGCGGCGTTTTACCGCGACGGTCCGGACAATCCTGTCCCCGTTTGATCAAAACAAACGCTGCGGTGATCCTAGCCAGCAGGTGCTTAAGGGAAGGCTAAAGCATTCAAAACATTTGAGAGATTTACTTGCGGCCTGCCCTGGAGACGACTGAAATCAAGAAAACATCGAAGTTGTGACAAAACGCATTCTTAATCATCTTGTGAGATCCTAGCGTGATTGACATGTAGTCACGCAGGAAGCAGCAAGATGCTCATTCGGCTTATCCTTTTCACCTATTTCGCCCTCTGGGGCCTCAGCAGCCTGATCCAAGGATCCGGCGCGTCCTGACGCACGTCTGTGCCCGGGACACAGATAACGCACAGTCCGACTGCTGCGTTTGAGGCTTAACTTGGGTGACCACCAGCCGGTGACCTCTCCTTCGTGTCGTGCGATGTCGATCATTGTCGAGCGGCAGTACATGCTTTGAGTAAAATTCGATCTGCTATTGGCGGCAACTTATCGGCAGCTGTGACAAGACTGTGTTCATGGGGCCTTTATCTAACCGGGGCATCGAGGGTTTACCTTCATTTAACCTTCGTTACCTAATTTGAAACCTTGCGATGCGGAAGTTGTTTCCGGTGGTGTGAACGGGAGTAGTTCATGAGGACCCAATCAACGAAAAAAGTAAGCCAGGGGGCCGAAACTGCGGCGCTGCCATCTGACGCCGATACCGCCCGACCCGGCAAGAAGCCGTTACACGTCAACAAGTCGAGCCGGCTGCTGTGTTGGAAGACCAATCTCTTTCAAAGCCTCGGCCGAGAGCTGCACGCACTTCACCGTCAGCAGCAGGAGCGCGCCTTTATGGCCACCTCACATGGGGTGAACTACCGCGACGACGCGGTGCGGATCAGCACTCTTCATTAGAGGAGAGCCGTTTCGCCGATGATTGCACGGGGCCATCGGTCACAGAGCGGAAGCTTCCTCTTCCCCGGCCACATGGAAGTTCTCCGTTTCCAGCCCCAGAAAGGGTCGCCACAGGGCGGCCCTTTCGTGCTTTCGCGGCAGGGGCTTCGCAGCAGGGCCCTGAATTACTCCGGACTGGTGAATTGGCGATGAGGAACCAGCTGGTGTGGCGCCGTGCTGCGTTATCCCCGGCCCGCAAGCCCTAGCTGCAGCCGTAGGCACTCCACATCGTGTACTTCAACTCGCCGGCCACGCAGGCCCAGTAGACCTCTGAGTCCCGGTCCGCAGCCTCATAGCCGCAGGCTGTCTCGACAATCTGGAGAATGCGGCCGCAAACACGATGCTGATGCCAGGGTTTCGATTCCAGGTCACGTTCGCCCCCCTGGACGCCGACACCCGGCGGCAGATCGCCCGGTATGAGACGGAAGCCCTGGTCATACAACCACTGACTGAGGGACCAGTCAGCCGCGTCGGCACTCGGGTCGCTTCGGCCGGCCAGCAACAGGCCCGACGCAGCGATCCCCAGCACCATGACCAGCACGATCAACAACAGGCGCGGATCACCCCAGCGGCCTAGAGAGCGTGCTTCAATTCCTTGCAGTCTGTCGTCGGCGCTGACCATTCGGCTTGCTGATCCCTGGCTGGATAAAAGGGGCTGAATGAGAGATCAGTCTATTGCCGGGCTGCTTAGGAAGGCGTTAATCGGCGTAGCTTTAGTTACCGATCTATCGCTTGTTCTCCAACGTTTGCGAGCAGGATGGGCGGTTACCGGATCGGCGCCATATGCCTGATGATGTAGACCTCGCAGCGCGCCGTATCCTGGCCCTTAACCGCATAGACCAGATCCGGGACGGCAAGGCCTTCAGGGTCATAGAGCGCCCAGTGCCCGCCGACCACCGCACCGTGGTTAAAACCGGCCAGACGCACCATCAGAAAGCGGTCCCGCTTCTGCCGGAAGCGGCCGGCACGACAGAGATCGGTCAGCCCCCGGTCACGATCGAATTCGCGCAGCGGACGCTCGTCTTCCATCAGCAGGTGTGAACCCTGGCGATAGTTAACCGAGCGCCTGGGTAGGATCGGCGCCTGGTTCGCACCGAGGACCCGTACCTTCGCCGGGCCGACGGGAAGGTGTTTCTCCTCGGCCAGGGCAATGCCGCCAAACAGGCTGGCGGACAGAAGCGACGTCAGAAAAAGGGCGCGGTGGAGCCGGGGCATGGCGGCAGGCTAGAACCAAAGCCTTACCGGAACGTCAAGCCGGGTGCCGTCCGGACAAAAAGAAAGGCGGCCCGCCTTTTGAGCGGGCCGCCTCAAACTCTCAGGAAATCAGGTCCTACTGAAGATAATCGTAGACGCCGTCTTTCCACTCGTAGAAGACATAACCCGGCGCCGTCACATCGCCCTTGTCATCAAAGCCGATGTTACCGAGCACCGTTTCGAACTCGCCGGACTTCAGAGAAGCGATGACCGGATCGAGATCGACCTTGCCAGCCGTCTCAACGGCCTGGGCCCAGGCCTGGATCGCACCGTAGGTGTAGAGGACATAACCCTCCGGCTCGACACCCTTGTCGCGGAAGACCTTCACCACCGGCGCAGCCACCGGGTTTTTCCGCGGGTCGGGGCTGAAGGTCATCAGAGTGCCCTCACCAGCGTCACCGGTGATTGACCAGTATTCGTCGGTCACCAGGGCATCGCCGGAAATCAGCAACGTGTTCATCCCCTGATCGCGCATCTGCCGCACCATGAGGCCCGCCTCAGTGTGATAGCCGCCGACATAAAGCACGTCGATGGCATTCTGCTTCAGCTTGGAGACCAGCGCCGTGTAGTCCTTTTCACCAGCGGTATAGGCCTCATAGAGAGCCTCGGTTACGCCGGCCGAGTTCAGGTTCTTACGGGTCTCGTCCGCCAGGCCTTTACCGTAGGCGGTCTTGTCATGAACGATGGCGATGTTCTTCGCACCGAACCTGTCGGCCAGGAATGCACCGGCAACTTCGCCCTGCTGGTCATCACGACCGCAGACGCGAAAAACGTTGTCGCCACCTTCTTCCGTCAGAGCCGGGTTGGTCGACGCGGGAGAGATCTGAAGGATGCCCTCTTCCTCATAGACCTGCGACGCCGGAATGGAAGAACCGGAGCAGAAGTGCCCGGCCATGAAAACGACACCCTTGTTGACCATCTGGTTGGCAACAGCCACCGCCTGCTTCGGATCGCAGGCATCGTCGCCCACTTCCAAAACCAGCTGCTGACCAAGCACACCGCCGGCAGCGTTGATGTCAGCCACGGCCTGCTCGGCACCGGCTTTCATCTGCTGACCAAAGCTGGCGTACTGACCGGTCATCGGCCCGGCCGTTGCGATTACGATATCCGCCTTAGCCGCTGTAACGGACAAAGCCGTCACGGCTGCCGCAGCCATAAGCACCGAAGTAAATTTACGCATCTGGGGGTACCCTCCCGTCTAGCTTGAAATCCCTGTGTTCACTATTCTTTGGCGTCGCGGCCACCGGCCCCTCCGCACCTTACGTCATGTCATTTCGACAGACAGCTTAGGCAGGCCTGAGAAAGCCCGCAATCCCTTTTATTCCAACGACTTCCCACTAGCCCGCACGCCGTTCGCGCCAGCCGAAGGGGCCGGCGCGCTCATAAAGCCAGGGGTACTGCGCCACCATCGTGCGTGCCCGGGTGGCCCGATAGGACAGTAAAGCCACGGCCATGATCACGGCGGTATCGATAACATAGCCACTGAGGGACAGCAGTTCTCCGCCGAAAAGGCTGAAGATGATGAAACGGTCGGCCAAGCCCAGCAGCATGGAGTAGCCAACCGCCTGCCAGACCGGCCGCCAGTGTGCACTCAGCGCCTGGCCGGTCATGAAGGCCGCGCCGCCGCCCAGGAACAAGGTCACGGCGATAAAGACCGGAAGACTGGTACCCAGCAGCGCGATCATGCTTCCCTCTTCAATAGTGTCTGTCGGTGGGGCGCCATGCCTAGTGCCCACCCTCCAGATAGGCGGCCCGCACCTCAGGCATCGCCAGCAGCTCTTCGCCTCCGCCGCTCAGGGTGATACGGCCGTTCACCATCACATAGCCACGGTCGGCAAGCTTCAGGGCATGAAAGGCATTCTGTTCGACCAGAAAAATGGTCATGCCTTCCTGCTTATTGATGTCCTTCAAAACGGCGAAGATCTGCTTGACGATCAGCGGCGCAAGGCCGAGCGAAGGCTCGTCCAGCAGCAAGAGCCTGGGACGGCTCATCAGCGCCCGGGCAATCGCCAGCATCTGTTGCTCACCGCCCGACAGTGTCCCGCCGCGTTGCTGCTGGCGGGCCTTTAGGATCGGAAAGAGCGTGAA
Organism: Pelagibius litoralis; assembly: GCF_011683915.1. Classification (GTDB taxonomy): domain Bacteria; phylum Pseudomonadota; class Alphaproteobacteria; order Kiloniellales; family Kiloniellaceae; genus Pelagibius; species Pelagibius litoralis. Next base: position 116,648 of record NZ_JAAQPH010000001.1, on the reverse strand, counting down.
GACCCGATCCAGATCGTCGTCGAAGTGTTCCAGCGGCGCCACCGTGGCGCCCATCTGGAGGTTCTCCATCACCGTCATGCGCGGGAAGATCCGCCGCCCCTCCGGGGACTGCGCAATGCCCAGGCGGACGATATCATGGGCCAGCATGGTGGTGATGTTCTGTCCCTCGAAACGCACAGAACCAACCGCGGCACGCGGGTTGCCGAAGACCGTCATCAGAAGGGTCGATTTGCCGGCTCCGTTGGCGCCGATCAGGGTGACGATCTCGCCCTGCTGCACATCCAGGTCGACGCCGCGCAGGGCTTCGATATTGCCGTAGAAGGAGTGAACCCCGGCGATGGAAAGCATGGTCATCTCAGCGCCCCTCCCCGTCGCTCGGGTCGGGTTTCGTACCAGCCAAAACCGGGGCCAGATCGGCCACCACCTCCGGCGGAATCTCGTCGTCTTCCTCTTCACCCAGATAGGCCCGGATGACCGTCGGGTCGCCGCGCACAAAGGCCGGCGTGCCGTCTGAGATCTTGCGGCCGTAATCCAGCACGACGATGTGGTCGGAGATTTCCATGACGACGCTCATGTCGTGCTCGATCAGCAACAGGCCGATCTGGTGCTTTTCCTTGATGTACAGCAACAGCGCATTCAGCTCGGCCGATTCCCGGGGATTGAGGCCCGCCGCAGGCTCGTCGAGACACAGCAGTACGGGCCGGCTGCACATGGCCCTGGCAATCTCCAGCCGGCGCTGGGCGCCGTAGGGCAGATCGCCGGCATTGTCGTCGGCGCGGTCGACCAGATCGACCTGCTCCAGCCAATAGCGCGCCCAGTCAACGGCCTCACGCTCCGCCTTTCGATAGCCGCCGATGCCCAGCAGCCCGAGCACCGAATAGCCCGAGGCACGCATCAGGGCGTTGTGCTGCGCCACCATGAGATTTTCCAGAACCGACATAGCCGGGAACAAGCGGATGTTCTGAAAGGTGCGGCCGACATGCGCTTTCTGGGAAATCCGAAAATCATCCATGCGCTCAAGAAAGTGCTGGCGCCCCGAACTGTCCAGGGTAAGCCGCCCCACCGTCGGTTTGTAAAACCCGGTAAGGCAGTTGAAGAGCGTTGTCTTGCCTGCCCCGTTCGGGCCGATGATGGCGGTGATTTCGGCGTCGCCTGCGGCGAAGGAAACATCGTTCACCGCCACCAGGCCGCCGAACCGCATGGTCAGGTGGTCGACCGTCAGCAGGGGCCTTGCACCGCTCGGCACCGTCTTATCGTGGACGTCCCGGGACTGGGTTTCCGCCTCGGCCAGGCTCATGAAGCGCCTCCCTTGGCCCCAGCGTTCTGGCCCCCAGCGCTCAGACGCAGGGTCGGATCACGATGCGCCAGCAGACCACGCGGCCGCCAGACCATGATGAGCACCATGGCGCCGCCGAAGGCGAGCATGCGGAACTGTTCCAACTCGCGGAACAACTCGGTACCGCCGATCAGCAGCACTGCCGCAATGACGACACCGATCTGGCTGCCCATGCCGCCCAGCACGACGATGGCCAGGATCACGGCTGATTCGACGAAGGTGAAGCTCTCCGGTGAGATGAAGCCCTGGCGGGTCGCGAAGAAGGAACCCGCGAAGCCGCCGAACATCGCGCCGATGGCAAAAGCCGTCAGCTTGGTGTTGGTCGGATTGATGCCGAGGGAGCGGCAGGCGATCTCATCCTCGCGCAGCGCCTCCCAGGCGCGGCCGACCGGCAGCTTGCGGATGCGCATGGTGAAGAAGTTGGTGATCAGCGCCAGGACCAGAATCAGATAATAGAGGAACATGATGCGGTGCATCGAGGAGTAATCGAGCCCGAAGAAGGTATGGAACGACTGCTCGCCTTCCTGCACCCGCCGGCTGAACGGCAGGCCGAAAAAGCTTGGCCGCGGGATGCCTGAAATCCCGTCCGGCCCGCGCGTGAACTCATACCAGTTCAGCAGCACGACGCGGATAATCTCACCGAATCCCAGCGTCACGATGGCCAGGTAATCGCCGCGCAGACGCAGAACGGGAAAGCCGAGCAGCACGCCGAAGGTGGCGGCGAAGAGGCCGGCCAAAGGCAGGCAGAGCCAGAACGACAGGTCGAAGTGGACGGCGATCAGCGCATAGGAGTAAGCCCCCACGGCGTAGAAAGCCACATAACCAAGGTCGAGCAGACCGGCCAAGCCGACCACGATGTTCAGGCCCCAACCCAGCATGATGTACATCAACACCAAGGTGGCGATATCGACGATGTAGCGGTTGGAAAAAGGCATCCACGGCAGGGCAATGGCGATGACGACCAATACCGGGCCCGCGATCTTCGACACCCTCTGCACCGTCGCGCCGATGCGGTTCATCACCACTTCGCGTTCCGCCCGCTTGGCCGGGCTCCGGGTTTCCCGCCGCAGCGCCAGCACGAAACGGCCGACGAAGACCGAGACCACGGCAATAACGACCCAGTCCCAGCGATACTCCAGGCCGAGCCCGCCCGGGATCGTAACCGTGCGTATACCGATTATAGAGATGCCCAGGCCGAGCGCGACCAGGGCCGCCAGGCCGGCTTCCTTCAACAACGCCACAAGGTCCGTGCCTTCGGTGCCGCCGGCTTGCCTGCTTGCCTCAACGGTCATGGCTCAGACCTTCTCGACTTCGGGCCGGCCAAGCAGGCCGGTCGGACGAAAGATCAACACCAGGACCAGGATCGAAAAGGCCGCCACATCCTTGTATTCAATGGTAAAATAGGCTGACCAGAAGGTCTCGATCAAACCGATCAAGAGTCCGCCCAGCATAGCGCCGGGCAAAGACCCGATCCCCCCCAGCACCGCTGCGGTGAAGGCTTTGATACCGGCAAGGAAGCCGATGTAGAAGTCGATCACCCCGTAGTAGACGAGAAAGAGAATACCGGCGACGGCGGCAAGCCCGGCCCCGGTGACGAAGGTCAGCGAGATGGTCCGGTCCACATTGATGCCAAGCAGGGCCGCCATGGTGCGGTCCTGTTCGCAGGCCCGCTGCGCGCGCCCCAAAGACGTACGCGCGATGATCAGCGCGAAGATCGTCATCAGCGCAACGGTCACCACCACGATCAGAATCTGCACATAACTGAGCTGCACGGCAAAGCCGTCGGCCTCCATCAGGGTGACCCCACCCTTGACCACCGGCGCCATCGGGCGCACCCGCGCGCCCTGTAGCAGCTGCACGTAGTTTTGCAGGAAGATCGACATGCCGATCGCAGAGATCAGCGGCGCCAGGCGATGCGAGCCTCGCAAAGGCCGGTAGGCCAATCGCTCCACCGTCCAGCCGTAGACGGAGGTCAATAACATGGCGACGATCAGCACGATCGCCAGCGCCAGGGGCACCCAGGTAATGCCCGCCACCCCCAGAATGAGAAAGGTGATCAGCCCGATGAAGGCACCGATCATGAAGATGTCACCATGGGCAAAATTGATCATGCCGATGATCCCGTAGACCATCGTATAGCCAATAGCGATCAGACCGTAGATCGCCCCAAGGGTGACTCCGTTGATAAGCTGCTGAACGAAATACTCCATGTCCCCCGTCCGCCTGGGCGCAAACTGCCCCCGGCTCTTGTTTCGCTTGTTTGCGTCTGACTTTTTGACTTCCCGGAGAGCCGCCCCTCGGTCTCTCCAAACTCCCTGTAACGCGTTCAGCCGCGAACCTTACGCCAAATCCTGCAAGCGTCAAACGCTATCCCATATTAACGTTCCCAGGGGCGCGGCGGCCGCCTTCCCGTCCCGGCACAGCCCCCGCACCTTTGCCATGCGTTTCCCGCAGAGCTATGCTGCGTTGCAATATTTTTGTTGCAACCAACTATAATCGCAATACATTTTTAACTGTGCACTGCGATAAGAAGTGCAGTTTAGGGAGGTGCTCAAGAGAAACCCGCAGGAAGGAAGTTTCGACATGACGCACCAAAGCCAGGATCGTATCGAAAGAACGCCGGCCGGATCGAACGCCACAACCAACAAGGGTCCCGAGGGAATCGAGTTCACGCTCGACCACATGCGGATCGAGCAGCACGTCATTGAGGGCCGGCGCCTGCGCGCCGAGGCAACTGCCGCCTTTTTCAAGGCACTCTTCGGCCTGTTCTTTGGCGCCCGGAATAAAGCCGGCCGAGCCAAGGCAGCGCCCCAGGCAACCGGCAACCAGGCACTGCAGGTCTGACCAAACCGACCAGTAACGCCCATCAAGGGCCCTACCTGTCTTCCGCAGCCGCGAGGGACATGGATCGGGAATGGAGTAATCATGCTTGTTATTCGCAAGCTTTCCGCCTGCGAAGCGGGTGATCTGAGAGATCATCTACGGCGCCTCTCTGCGGCCGATCGTCGCCTGCGGTTCGGACACGGCGTCAAAGCGGCCGGCGTCGAGCGCTATGTCGACGCAAGGGACTGGGCCAGGACCTGGACCGTCGGCGCTTTCGACGGCCCGCATCTGCGCGGTGTGGTCGAACTGCATCGCTGCGGCCCCTGGTGGGCCATGACGGCGGAGCTCTCGGTCTCCGTCGAGGGCCGCTATCAGAATCAGGGGCTGGGCACCCGCCTGGTGGCGCAGGCGCTACTGGTCGCCAGGAACCGCGGGTTCAGAACAGTCTATCTGTTGTGCCTGCCGGAGAACCGCCCGATCCAGAGGATCGTGCGCAAGTTCGCCGGCGAGATCACCGCCGTCGAAGGGGATATAGAAGCCCGCATCCACCCGATGCGGGCGACCCCCCTCTCCGTCATGGCGGAGGCTTTCGGCGACGGCTGTTCATTGCTTCAGGGGCTGTGGAGCCAGGAGCCTGAGGTCGCCAACGACAGGCCGGCACAACATCGCGCCGAACCTACCAAAGCATCACCACGCCTTCGCCCTGCTGCATAGCGTAGTAGAGGCGCAGGCGCAGGATGTAGCGCCGGCCCCGACGTAGACGAACGGTGATCTTCGCATTGAAGTCGCTGCCGCTGTCGTCGTCGCCGTCCATGTAAAACGGCTGTCCGTCGATCTCCTCGAACAGCACCATCACCGTGTCCATCCCGCCGAAGGTCTGCATGCTGTAAAGACGGCTGCGCTCCGGCTCGATGACGAAGTTCAGCTGCTCGCCGGGCAGAATGGTGATGCGCTGCGATTCATAGGAGCGCAGCTTGGGCTCCCGCTTGATCATGGGATAGAACGCCGCCGCCCGGTCGATATCAACAGGCGACAGGCCCGGCGCGGGGATAAGCGAGTGGGTCTGATAACGGGCGGGCTGCTGGATCAAGCCGGCGCCGAAGCGATAGTGCATGATCGAGTCCGGATCCCACTCGGACCCCTCGACCAGTGAAGGATCGATCTTGCGCAGGATGTTGTGGCGGATCTGATCCTCCGGCCAGTTGTTCGGCGGGCCGGAGAAATTGGCAATCACCGCGGCCTCGTCCCAGACGATCCCGGCATTGGGATTCTGGTGCTCGTGGGGAAAGCCCAGGGCGTGACCGATTTCATGCAGCGCCGTGTCGCGGCCGTAGGGCGTGGTCAGGTCCCAGCCGAAGTTCATGGTCCGCTTACGCGGATCGCTGGCATGATCGATGGCGTCGCGCCCGACATAGGACCAGGAGCCGTCGCGCTGATCGAAACCGATACGGACTTCGGCGTCCTCGGGCGCTTCGACCTCGTTGAAGACCAGGCCCAGGCCCAGGTCCTTCCATTCCTGAAAGGCGTCGCGCACCGCCTGTTCCTGATTGGCGGCGCCGCGCCAGGCCGCAGGCTTGCGAAAGAAATAGTAATTGAGCGCCGTGCCGTTCACCCACTTCTTGTCCATGAAGCGGATAAGCGACGCGCGGAAGGGGTCCATGGTCGGCGCCAGGTCGCGCTCCGGCGCCGGCGGCAGAGCACAGATCTTGACGTCGGCGTTCGCGGCATCTTTGGCGACGACCTTGGACTTCCTCGCAGACGATTTCTTTGCGGACGGTTTTTTCGCTGACGACTTTTTCCGGGCCATGGCTTTGCCTTCCCCTTTTTCGCGGACTTGGCGCGTATCTTTGGAGTCTGTCAGGCTAGCACAAGCTGGACTGAGCCAAGCGGCACAGAAGGCAGAAGCCGAGACGCAAAAGAAGAGTGTCCACTACCCCGGTGGGGTTAGCGCTCAGGCGTCCGTCATGAAAAGAGAGGAAATGGCGACCCCAACGGGATTCGAACCCGTGTTGCCGGCGTGAAAGGCCGGTGTCCTAACCACTAGACGATGGGGTCAAAGAGCGGAAAGGATGTAGCCGCTTCGCCCTTGGAATGCAACCCTCTCCGACGTCCACAGCGGCAGAATTCCGGGCTGTTCGACAGAAAACGCTAATAACCGGGCAGGAAGCCCCGTTCCGCCGGGACCGGCCGCTCCGTGAGCTGGGTGCCGCCGGGCGCCTCCGGCACCTCGATCGGGCCCTCGGCAATAGGGACCGCGCCGATCTCCTTGATCAGCTTTTCCAGCATGGCCGCGGCGAAATCCTCGTAGTTGTTGGCCGTCATCACGAAGGCCCCGGTGCCGCCGATGACCGATGTGCGATAGTAGGAATCCACCGAGGAATCCTCGTTGAGGATGGCGAGGCCATTGATGGTCACCCCCTGCAAAACCGCAAGGTCGCGCAGTTTCGCCGGCTGGGCCCCCTGATTGGCCCGGCCGTCGCCTGAGATATCAATCACCTTGCGCACGCCTTCAAAGCCATTGCGCTCAATCGCCCGCACGCCGAATTCTATGGCACCGCCGATGGCTGTTCCGCCGCCATCCAGAAAACGTGGTGTCGAATCAATAACTTCCGCGTAGGCCTCTGTCGATTGCGGCGTCGTGAGATGCTGCCAGTCGATGGCCACGTGCTGGCGGCGGTTGTCGGACCACTGGATCATGGCGATGGCGACACCCAGCTCCCCGGTCGCGCGAATCGCCGCCGCCACCGCCGGGTCGCGGAAGGCATCGGCAAAGCCGCGCATCTGCAGGTCGAATTCCTCGGCGGAGACCGAGGAGGAGGCATCGACCGCCAGGACCAGCTCAAGATCGACGACCTGTGCCGGGCCGGCGCTCTGGGCAAGGCTCCGCCGCAGGTCCGAAACATCATCATCCGCCCGGGCCAGACCGGCAGGAATGGTCAAAAACCCTAGGATAACCGCCGTTTTCGCCAGGATGGCCGCCACGGCCCTGATTGGGAACAAGGTCATGACAGGAAGTCTACCCACCCCGGCGGCCCTCTGTCGCGGAGAATAGGCCTGCTGACCGGAAATTGAAGGGAGCGGCGAAAAGGCCCGATGTCAGGCCGCGAGCGGCGCCGCATCCTCGACGATGAACTGCACCGTCTCGACCCCGCCCCAACGGTCGATCTGAAGCCGCCCTGCGACATGGAGCGGCAGACCGGCGGTTTGCAACAGCGCCGGGCCCAGATCGCTGTCCAGCGCGCGAAAAGCGATGGCCTTCAGGCGCCCGCCAGCAGCCCCGGAAAGGAAACAACGCACGTGGTTTTCACCGACGACCGAGGCCTGCGCCACCTTCACCGCCGGCAGGACGAAGCGCGGCTGAACATTGCCGACACCGAAGGGCGCACAGCGTTCCAACTGCGCCAGAAGCTCCAGGTTGGCGCTCTTGGGCTGCAAGGCACCGTCAATCCCCAGAGACGGACGGTAGGCGATCTCGGCAAGGCGCCGGCCCAGGCGGTCGTCCAGAAAGCCGGTGAGGTCGGCCAGGCGGCCGCTTTCCAGGGTGAGCCCCGCGGCCATGGGGTGACCGCCGCCGTTCACCAGCAGCCCGTCCTGACGCGCCGCGATCACGGCCGCCCCCAGATCGACGCCCGGCACCGAACGGCCGGAGCCCTTTCCAAGCGGTCCATCCAGGGCGATCACCAGGGCCGGGCGGTTGTAGCGTTCCTTCAGGCGGCTGGCGACGATGCCGATGACGCCGGCGTGCCAGCCCTCGGAAGCCGCGACCACAAGACCCTGGCCGGGCCCGTGGTCCTCCACCTGCCGGATCGCCTGGTCGAGAACCTGGGCCTCGATCTCCCGCCGTTCGGCGTTGTAGGCATCCAGCCGGGCGGCGATCTCAGCCGCTTCGCCGGGATCGTCACTGCACAGCAGGCGCGCGCCCAGGGGCGCCTCCCCCACCCGTCCACCGGCATTGACACGGGGCCCCAATAGAAAGCCCGCATGATAGGTGCCCGGGCGCTCATCAATGCGCGCCACATCGCTGAGGGCCGCAAGGCCTGCATTGCCGCGCCGGGACATGACCTTCAGGCCCTGGGCCACCAAGGCACGGTTGACGCCGGTCAGGGGGACGACATCGCAGACCGTACCCAGCGCCACCAGATCGAGCCACTGCCGCAGGTCGGGCTCACTCTGCCCCGACGAGCGATACCAGCCGCTGTCCCGTAAAGCGCGGTTCAGCGCCACGATCAGCATGAAGGTGACCCCCACCGCCGCCATCTGCCCCTGCCCGCTGCTGTCGTCCAGGCGGTTGGGATTGACCACGGCCGCCGCCGTCGGCAGACGCGGCTCCGCGGCATGATGGTCGACAACGACGACCTCCAGCCCGGCCGCCGCGGCCTCCGCCAAAGCATCAAAAGCAGTGATGCCGCAGTCGACCGTAATAGCAAGGCTGACACCACCGGCGCGCAGGCGTTTCAGCGCTGGGGCATTGGGGCCGTAGCCTTCGGCCAGCCGGTCCGGAATGTAGATTTCAAGATCGATGCCCAGGGCCGCGAAGAAGCGCCAGAGCAAGGCCGACGAAGTCGCACCGTCGACATCGTAGTCACCGAAAACGGCGACCTTCTCGCCGTCACCGATCGCCTTTGCCAGTCGTGCCGCCGCCCGCTCCATATCCGCAAAACCCGAAGGGTCCGGCAGATAGTCGCGCAGTGTCGGGCTCAGGAAGCGTTCCGCCTCTTCAGGCGCGACCCCGCGGGCGGCCAACACACGCCCGACAATCTCCGGCAAACCGAGCTGCTGGGCCAGGGCGAGACCATGGCGGGCCTCGCCCAGACGCTCTTCCCAGCGCTTGCCGGTCAGCGAGCGTTCGACGCCCAGAAAACAGCCACGCTCAGCCTCTCGCGATGCCCGGTCCTGCACTGCGGGGGGCGTCGCGGCCATTGCCGCTAGACGCCCAACTCGTCGTACCAGGTCTTGCGCTGGAAGTTGTGAAGCGCCTCAACATGGCGCACGGTCCCGGACTTGGAGCGCATGACGACCGAGTGGGTCGTGGCACCGCCGTGGAACCGGCGCACCCCCTTGAGCATCGATCCGTCGGTAACACCGGTGGCCGCAAACATCACATCGCCGCTGGCCAGTTCTTCCAGCTTGTACTTCCGGTCATAGTCGGTGATGCCCCAGCGGTCGGCGCGGCGGCGTTCGTCATCGTTGCGAAACACCAGACGCCCCTGGAATTGACCGCCGATGCAGCGCAGGGCCGCAGCGGCCAGAACACCTTCCGGCGCGCCGCCGACACCCATGTAGATATCGACCCCGCTATCCGGGCTGCTGGTCGCCATGGCGCCGGAGACATCGCCGTCGCCGATCATCACAATCCTGGCGCCGGCTTCCCGAACCTTGGCGATGAGTTCGCTGTGGCGCGGCCGGTCGAGAATGCAGGCGACCAGGTCCGAGACCTCTACTTTTTTGGCCTTGGCGAGGTTAGCCAGGTTGGTGGCGGGGTCCTCGTCCAGATCGACCAGGTCTTCCGGAAGGCCGCCACCAATCGCAATCTTGCTCATGTAGGTATCGGGGGCATTGAGAAAATTGCCCGACTCGGCCATCGCGATGACGGCCAGCGCATTCTGCCCACCCTTGGCGGTAATGGTCGTGCCCTCAAGCGGATCGAGGGCGATGTCGATGGCGGGCCCGCCGCCGCCGACCTTCTCGCCGATATAGAGCATCGGCGCCTCGTCGCGCTCGCCCTCGCCGATCACCACGGTGCCATCGATGCCCAGGCCGTTGAGCGACTGACGCATGGCGTTGACCGCCGCCTGGTCCGCGGCTTTCTCGTCTCCGCGCCCCATCAGGCGCGATGCCGCCAGGGCCGCCGCCTCGGTTACGCGGACCGTCTCAAGGGCAAGGTTTCGATCCATGGCGCTGCTGCTTGGGGCGGTTCCGGCGGGGGCAGTGCTTGCAGACATAGGTTCCTCATCTTTCTGATCGTGTCAAAAATCCACGATGCGAATCAGTTGCGGCGGCTCCAGGGTCGCCTCCAGATCGGCAAAGCGGGCCAGGGCGCCCTGCATCGCCGCCTCAGTTGTCTCATGGGTCATGATGATGACCGGCACGGCCTCTCCTTCGCCCTGGGCGCGTCCGCGCTGGAGCATGGATTCCATCGAGATTTCCGCATCACGGAGAACCGCTGAGACGTCGGCGATTACGCCCGGCTTATCGAGAACCAGCAAGCGCAGATAATAGGCGCAGCTGTGTCTTTCCATGGGCAGGGTGGGCAGGCGGCGCAAGCCGCTCGCCGCGATGCCGAAAACCGGCAAGGTCGCGCCCCGGGCAATGTCTATAAGATCCGCCACGACGGCAGAAGCGGTCGGCCCGGCACCGGCACCCCGCCCCTCGTACATCGTGGTATCGACAAAGTCGCCATCGGCCACAACCGCGTTGAAGACCCCGTCGACGGAAGCGATGGGCTGTCCTTTCCGCACCATGCAGGGATGCACCCGCTGCTCGACCGCCCCGTTCACCTGCTGTGCGACGCCAAGGAGTTTGATGCAGTAGCCCAGTTCCTCGGCGTAGGCCACATCAAGCGCGGAGACGTTGCGGATACCCTCGACATAGACGGCATCGAAGTCGACCTCGCAACCGAAAGCCAGCGCCGTCAGGATAGCCAGCTTGTGCGCCGTGTCGACGCCATCGATGTCAAAGCCGGGATCGGCCTCTGCATATCCCAGGCGCTGAGCCTCGGCCAACACCGCGTCGAAGTCCTGGCGCTCAATCGGGTTCGCGCCGGGCCCGCCGCCATCGGACATCTGGGTCAGGATGTAGTTACAGGTGCCGTTCAGGATGCCGTAGACGCGGCTGATCCGGTTCCCGGCCAGGCCTTCGCGCAGCCCCTTGATGATGGGGATACCGCCGGCAACAGCCGCTTCGTAGCCGATCGTGCAGCCCGCCCCCTCCGCCTGCCGGGCCAGGGCGGTACCGTGATGGGCCAGCAGCGCCTTGTTGGCGGTGACCACCGATCTTCCCGCAGACAGCGCCGCCTCGACGGCTTCCTTCGCCGGCCCTTCCGATCCGCCAATCAGTTCGACCATTACGTCGGCATCGGCGCGGGCCGCCATCTCGACCGGATCGTCGAACCACTGGTAGCCCGAAAGATCGATCCCGCGGTCGCGTGTCCGGTCACGGGCGCTGACAGCGGTTACCTGGACTGCCCGCCCGGCGCGCGCGGCGATAGCCTCGGCGTTCTCACTCAAAAGGCGCAGGGTTCCCGCACCGACGGTGCCCAGGCCGGCGACGGCTATGCGAAGAGGTGTGCTCAAGAAGCGATATTCCGAACCTTGGCGTCTTCAGGACCGATGCCTGAAGAGCGCAGAAACGATTTGATGTTGCGCACGGCCTGGCGCGTGCGCTGCTCATTCTCGACCAGACCCAGGCGGACAAACCCCTCGCCGTATTCGCCAAAACCAATGCCGGGCGCCACAGCGACCTGGGCTTCCTGCAGCAGCAGCTTGGAGAATTCAAGCGATCCCATCTCGCGCAGCGCTTCCGGCAGCGGCGCCCAGCAGAACATGGTCGCCGGCGGGCTGGGGATCGGCCAGCCGGCAGCCGCAAGGCCGGACACTAAGACATCGCGCCGGGAGCGATAGCGCTGGCGCATCTCCTCGACACAATCCTGCGGTCCATTCAAGGCTGCGGTTGCTGCCACCTGGATCGGTGTGAAGGCGCCATAATCAAGATAGGACTTCACCCGGCCAAGCGCGGCCACCAGATCCGGATTGCCGACACAGAATCCGATCCGCCATCCGGGCATGGAGTAGGTCTTGCTGAGCGAGGTGAACTCAACGGCAATATCGCGGGCGCCCGGCACCTGGAGGATGGAGGGCGGCGGCTGCTCGTCGAAATAGACCTCGGCATAAGCGAGATCGGAGATGACATAGATGCCGTGGTCGCGGCAGAAATCCACCACCGCGCCATAGAAATCCAGGTCGACGACCTCGGCGGTCGGGTTCGACGGATAGTTCAGCACCAGCGCCGAAGGCCTGGGCACCGAGTGGCGCACCGCCCGCTCAAGCTGCTCCAGGAAATCGAACTCCGGCCCCATGGGGATGCTGCGAATGGCAGCCCCGGCGATGATGAAGCCGAAGGCATGAATCGGATAGCTGGGGTTAGGCGCCAGAATGATGTCGCCGGGGCTGGTAATGGCCTGGGCGAGGTTCGCCAGGCCTTCCTTGGAACCCAGGGTCACGATGACCTCACGCTCCGGATCCAGGTCGACGTCGAAACGCTCCCCATAGTAACGGCAGAGTGCCCGGCGCAACCCGGGAATACCGCGCGACGTCGAATACCGATGAACCCTTGGGTCGCCCAGAGTTTCCACCAACTTATCGATGACATGTTTGGGCGGCGGCTGATCGGGGTTGCCCATCCCGAAGTCGATGATGTCCTGGCCGGCGGCGCGCGCCGTCGACTTCAGGGCATTCACCTCCGCGAAAACATAGGGCGGCAGGCGCTTTATGCGATGGAATTCCTGAGACATGGCCTCTTAAAGAAACAATCTGGAGGAAAGCTCTATCATCGGCGGATCGCTGGTCCAGCCCCGTGCTGCCAGACAATCCTCACGTCCGGACCATAGGCCCTGCGTCAGGACCTCGCCCGGCGCTTCTTGTAGCGAGGAGAGGCCTACTTTTCCAGGAAGATCTCCACTCTGCGGTTGCCCGCCTCTCCCGACGGCATGAACTCATGATAAACAGGCTCTGCATCGGCCTTGGCCTCCGTCGCCAGAGCGTCCGGGGAAACGCCCAGGCTCAGCAATTCAGCAGAAACCACATTGGCCCGTTCCAGGGACATCTCAAAATTGGCCACCTGGTGCTCGTCCGGCGTCGCGTTCTGCGTACGGCTGCTGGCGTGACCGATCACGCGCAGGCGCCCGCCGCGTTGCTCGTGCAGGGTCACAAGGTCACGCAGGACACCAAGGTCGTTCTCGTCCAGAACGACCGAACCGTGGTTGAAGAAGATGATGGCAGCAAGCTGGCCGGGGCCCGTCTCGGTTGGGGACGAAAGGCCGGCGAACTGCGTACTGGTGGTTACCGAATCCGCCGAGATTATGGTGGCGCTGGCAAAGGGATCGAGCTTTTTCGGTGCCGCGGTGATGAGCGGGGTCGGATCGGTGAAGCTCGCCTTGCTGCGGTCATCGGTGAGCTCACTCACGATCTCTTCCCTCGTCTCCGGCGGGGTGTGAGGCTTCGGCTCGCTCGGCACTTCCGCCAGGTTAGGAAATTCGTCCTTCACCCCTTCCGTCGTGACCTTCTGCGGCTGCTGCGCCGCGCGCTCTTCGGGCGATGTGGTCAGATCATCCACCGCAGTACAGCCGGCGAGCGAAAAAAAGGCCGCAAAGCCAACTGAAAAACACGCCATCCGGACCGGCCCATACCGCCGAGTCCGCCCTGCAGTCGTTGAAGCCTGACCCATCGCGTCCTGAAACTCCGTCATCTCGTTTCTTCCTTGCAAGGCCGCAAAGCCCGGTCATTCCCAGAAAACCGCCGACTCACAGCATAATCGGCTGACATTTCTCTGCTATTGAATAGACCGTACCCCCCTATTACTTTGCGGAGCATTCCAGCAGTCCCGCGCCCCGGCCCCAAATTCCTGCCCAGGGGTGGCGCGCACTTTTCAAGGCAGGATAAGGAAGCCGCCATGGCGGAGCAACAGCCCCCCGACATCAAACTGCCCGATCCCGTCGAATTCTCCAAGTCGATGGCGGGAATCGCAGAACGCAGCCAAAAACTGGTGAGCGAGTTCCTGGAGCGCCAGCAGCAGGAAGGCAACGGGGGGGCCTCGGCCCTGGATCCGATGAACATCGGCGCCGCCTTCATGGAAATGACCAGCAAAATGATGGCCGATCCGGCCAAGATGATGCAGGCCCAAATGACGCTGTGGCAGGACTACATGCGGCTCTGGCAGTCCACAGCGCAGCGGATGATGGGTCAGGAAGCCGACCCGGTGGCCGCGCCGGAACGCGGCGACCGCCGTTTCAAGCATTCGGAGTGGGATGAAAACGAGCTCTTCGACTATGTGAAACAGTCCTACCTGCTGACGGCCCGCTGGATGCAGTCGACGGTCAAGGACGTCGAGGGCCTGGACGACAAGACGGCGCAGAAAGTGGATTTCTATACCCGCCAGTTCGTCGATGCGATGGCACCCTCCAACTTTTTGATGACCAATCCGGAGGTTCTCAAGGAGACTTTGGAATCCGGCGGTGAAAACCTGGTGAAAGGCCTGGAGAACCTGCTGGACGACCTGGAGCGCGGCAAGGGTCGGCTGAAAATCAAGATGACCGATACCGAGGCCTTTGAGCTCGGCGCGAACATCGCCGTCACGCCGGGTAAGGTCGTCTACCAGAACGACCTGATGCAGTTGCTGCAGTACGAGCCCACGACGAAGCAGGTCAACAAGCGCCCGCTGCTGATCATCCCGCCCTGGATCAACAAGTTCTACATCCTCGATCTGCGGCCGAAGAACTCGTTCATCCGCTGGGCGGTCGAGCAGGGCCACACGGTCTTCGTCATCTCCTGGGTGAACCCGGACGAAAAGCTCGCGGCAAAAACCTTTGAAGACTACATGATGGAAGGGCCGCTGGACGCCCTGAACGCCATCGAAAAGGCCACCGGCGAGAAAGACGCCAACGTGATCGGCTACTGCCTGGGCGGCACCCTGCTGGCCTGTACTCTCTCCTACATGGCCGCCAAGAAGGACAACCGCGTCAAGTCCGCGACGTTCTTCACGACCATGATGGACTTTTCGGATTCAGGTGAACTGGGCGTCTTCATTGATGAGGTGCAGCTCGCCGCGCTTGAAGAGAAAATGAACCAGAAAGGCTATCTGGAAGGCGCCGAAATGGCGACCACCTTCAACATGCTGCGGGCCAACGACCTGATCTGGTCCTTCGTGGTCAACAACTACCTGATGGGCAAAGACCCCTTCCCTTTCGACCTGCTCTACTGGAATTCCGATTCCACCCGCATGCCGGCGGCCATGCACAGCTTCTATCTGCGCAACATGTACCAGGAAAACCGATTGCCTGAGCCGGGCGGCATCCGCCTAAAAGGTGTCGACATCCATCTCTCCAAAATCAAGGTGCCCGCCAGCCTGATATCGACGCGGGAAGACCACATCGCCCCCTGGAAGGCAACCTATGCCGCAACACAGATGCTGGGCGGCCCGGTCAAGTTCATCCTCGCCGGCTCCGGCCACATCGCCGGCGTTGTCAATCCGCCGGAGGCCAAAAAGTACGGTTACTGGACCAACGCCAAGAACCCGACGACGCCGGACGACTGGATCAACGCCGCGAGCGAGCATGGCGGTTCCTGGTGGCCCGAGTGGGGCAAGTGGGTGGGCGGATATAGCGACGGAAAGGTCGCCGCCCGCAAGCCCGGCGACGGCAAGCTGAAAGTGCTGGAGGATGCGCCGGGCAGCTACGCCAAGGTGAAGGCTCAGGACTGAGGCCCTGGAATTCCGTTTGCTGGAAGCAGTACCCGCCCCCCAGTGCAATCAGCCAGTTCGCTCTGCCATATAGCTCGCGGCTGTCTCCTGGTAATGCTCGGCGAGATAGGGAAGCTCTGCCAGTTCCTCTGCCGTCAATGTCCGCATGAGCTTGGCCGGCCGGCCGGCCCAGAGTTCACCCTTTGCGACCCGCTTGCCCGGCGTCACCAAAGCACCGGCAGCGACCATCGCTTGTCCTTCAACGACCGCGCCGTCCATCACCACCGCGGCCATGCCGACAAAAGCATTGCTCTCGATGGTACAGGCGTGGATCAGCACTTGATGACCAACGGTTACGTTGTCGCCGATCAGGGTCGGCATGCCACCGCCGGTTTCCCGGTAATCGCCGGAGCGGTCGTGGTTCACATGAACGATAGTGCCGTCCTGCAGGTTGGTGCCTGCACCGACCCGGATTTTGTTCGCGTCGCCGCGCAATACGCAGCCGTACCAAACCGAAGCGTTCGGCCCGATCTCGACATCACCGATGATCGTCGCCGTCTCGGCAATGAAGGCATCGGGGTGAATACGCGGCGTAACACCACGATACGGCAGAATATGACCCGGCATCGATCTTTTTCCTGAAACAAATGGGATGGCAGAACCGAAAGCTTTGTTAGCGGCGTAGACGTCGCACAGGGTACACCGGCAAGCGTCTCAGAAGAAATCCCTCTGACGCCAAGACCGACCGCTGGCAGGCCATCGCCGAGCCGACCCGCAACCGGATGAAGCGGAAACAAAAAAACGGGCTGCACATGCTGCAGCCCGTTTTCCGTTGGTCGATACTGTCTTCGCGCGTTTAACGCTTGGAGAACTGGAAGCTCCGGCGGGCCTTGGCGCGGCCGTACTTCTTGCGCTCGACGACGCGTGAGTCACGGGTCAGGAATCCGCCGCGCTTCAAGACCGGGCGAAGACCCGGCTCATAAGCCAGCAGAGCCTTGGAAATACCATGACGGACGGCACCGGCCTGACCGGAAAGGCCACCGCCCTTGACCGTGCAGACGACATCGAACTGACCGGTGCGCTCCACGACCACGAAAGGCTGGTCGAGGATCATGCGCAGCACAGGCCGCGCGAAGTATACGGTCTGGTCCCGGCCGTTCACCGTCACCTTGCCGCTGCCCGGCTTGATCCAGACGCGGGCCACGGCGTCCTTGCGCTTGCCGGTCGCATAGGAACGGCCCTGGGCATCGCGCTTGGGCTCAGCCACCTCGGTTACCGCCTCGGCCACGACGCCGGCAGCTTCGCCAAGGTCGCTCAGATCGCTCAGGGTTTGGGTCTCGTCAGCCATGCTTACTGGCTCCTCTTGTTCTTCGCATTCATCGCCGCGAGATCGAGGGTCTCGGGCTGCTGAGCCTCATGGGGATGCGCAGCACCGGCGTAAACCCGCAGGTTCGTCATCTGCTGGCGCCCAAGGCTGTTGCGCGTAATCATGCGCTCAATCGCCTTGATCACGACGCGCTCAGGATGCTTGCCGTCCAGAATCTGACCGGCAGTCCGCTCCTTGATGCCGCCCGGATGACCGGTGTGCCAGTAATAGACTTTGTCGGTCGTCTTCTTGCCGGTCAGTTTGACCTTCTCGGCATTGATAACGATGACGTTGTCGCCGCAATCCATATGCGGCGTAAAGCTCGGCTTGTGCTTGCCGCGCAGGATCTTGGCAACCTGCGAGGCCAAGCGGCCGAGGACGATCCCATCGGCATCGATCAGAATCCACTTCTTCTCAATGTCCGACGGTGTGGCGGAAAAGGTTTTCATCGTGCCAACCACTGTCTGAATGAATAGGGACGGAGCAGCGGCCAGGGGCCGCTCTTCGAAGAGGCGTTTTCTATGGGGACAGAGGTGGTCTGTCAATCGCAAAAAGCGCCCATTAGCTAATAACTTAGTA
Source organism: Pelagibius litoralis (assembly GCF_011683915.1). Lineage (GTDB taxonomy): Bacteria > Pseudomonadota > Alphaproteobacteria > Kiloniellales > Kiloniellaceae > Pelagibius > Pelagibius litoralis. Next base: position 99,093 of record NZ_JAAQPH010000001.1, on the reverse strand, counting down.
TAGGGGTATTATAATACCACACAGGTAAAGCGCTATTTGTAAAGGAAACTTCGCGACCCGGCCCCAACGCGATCCTGAAGCTGACCGACCGGCAGGGAAAAGCCGCCGAAAACCTGGGCCAAAAGCCTCTATCCTCAGTCCCTCGGCGGGATCGAGTAGGTCGCCGTAACGTGGGAAATCGGGGCTTCCTGACCGCCCGAGGTCAAAAACACTTCCCCCACCGCCAAGCGCTTGCCCAGCTTGATGAGGCGGCAGTCGGCCCAGATGTCGCCGGGCAGCGGCTTGTTCAGAAAGTTGATCGAAAGGCTGGTCGTCACCGCCAGCGGCACATTGCCGATCGCACCCAGGACAGCCGCATAGACAGCGAAATCAGCCAGCGCCATCTGCGATGGCCCCGACACGGTACCACCGGGCCGTACATGGTCTTTGCTGGCCGGCATACGCGCCCTGGACCGGCCGAAACCAATTTCCTCGGTCACAAACCCATAGATTTTCTGAAAGGGGGCACTTTCTTCCAGAAGCCTGTTGAATTCTTCAAGCGTAATGCGGGGGGTCTGGCTATCTTGGTCCATCTGGATCGCGTCTTCCTTCTTGGATATCCTATCCGGGATAACCCACCCGGGGAGAGCCTTATTACCGCTTGATATCACACCAGCGGAAGCGCCAAAGTCACGCGAATACACAAAACCCAGAGGAAACCATGTCAGCCGAAGCCGCCAGCCTAAGCGAGCCCCCTCTTCTTCTTCGCTCCGACAACGGTGGCATCGCCCGCCTGACCCTGAATCGTCCACGGCAATACAATGCACTCTCCAGCGACTTGATGGCGGAGCTGCAGGATTGTCTGGATGAGATTGCCGAGGACCGGGCGGTACGGGCCGTCGTCATAGAAGGCGCCGGCAAGGGCTTTTGCGCCGGCCACGACCTGAAGGAACTGCGCGGGCGCAGCGGCGACCGGTCCTTCTATCAATCGGTCTTCAAGCAGTGCAGCAAGCTGATGGTGAGCCTGACAACACTGCCGCAACCGGTCATCGCCAAGGTGCACGGCATCGCGACGGCAGCCGGCTGCCAACTGGTCGCGACCTGCGACCTGGCCGTCGCTGCAGAGAGCGCCCGCTTCGGCACCCCCGGCGTGAACATCGGGCTGTTCTGTTCGACACCGATGGTCGCCCTCTCGCGCGCCGTGCCGCGCAAACAGGCGATGGAGATGCTGCTGACCGGCGACATGATCGACGCCGAGGCGGCGGTCGGCCTTGGGCTGATCAACCGGGCTGTTGCTGAAGAGGCATTGGAGAATGAAACCCTGGCCCTTGCCGAAAAGGTCGTTGCAAAATCCCCGCTCACTTTGAAGATCGGCAAGGAAGCCTTTTACCGGCAGGTCGAATATGGCCTGGTCGAAGCCTATGCCTATGCCAGCGAGGTCATGACGACGAACATGCTGGCGCGCGATGCCGAGGAAGGCATCGACGCCTTTATCGAAAAGCGCAAACCCGAGTGGCAGGGCCGCTAAGGCCCGCCCAGAAGCTGCCGACAGAAAGCCTTTCCCCCTATGCAACAGTTGCAAGAGTTCTGGGCCCTGGTCCTGGACGTCTGGAACCAAGGGTTCCTTGGAATCGAGATCAGCCGCCTGCTGGGCGCACTCGGTATCTTCCTGCTTTTCCTGATCTTCCGCCGCCTCTTCACAACCATCGTTCTGGCCCGCCTCAAGCGCCTTGCCAAGCGGACGGACGGACAGTTCGACGACGAATTGATCGGCGCCCTGGAACAGCCGGTGCGCTTTATCCCGGTGGTGATGGGCGCCTTCTTTGCCTCCGAATACCTGGGTCCTGAGGGCACATTCCAGCTCATCACGGACAACGTCCTGCGCTCACTCGTCGTGCTGACGATTTTCTGGGGCTTCTTCAATGCGATCGGCCCCCTCTCCTTCCTGTTCAGCCGGCTGGAGCGCGTCTTCACCCGGCCGATGATCGATTGGCTGGTCAAAGCCATCAAGATCGGCATCGTCTTCATCGGCGCGGCCACGGTTCTGGAAATCTGGGGCATCGAGGTCGGACCGATCATCGCCGGTCTCGGCCTTTTCGGCGTCGCGGTGGCACTGGGTGCCCAGGACCTCTTCAAGAACCTGATCGCCGGCATTCTGGTGCTGGCGGAAAAACGCTTCCACCCCGGCGACTGGATCCGGGTCGACGGTGTTGTCGAAGGTACGGTCGAGACCATCGGCTTTCGCTCAACGCGTGTGCGGCGCTTCGACAAGGCACCGGTTTTCGTTCCCAACGCCAAGCTGTCGGACAACGCGGTCACCAACTTCAGCGCCATGACCCACCGGCGCATTTACTGGAAGATCGGCGTCGAGTACCGCACCACGGTCGACCAGCTTCGCGAGATCCGCAACGGCATTGAAAACTATGTTGTCGGCAACGAAGACTTTGCCCCACCCAGCGAGGCTTCGACCTTCGTGCGCATCGACAGTTTCAACGACTCCTCCATCGACATCATGCTCTACTGCTTCACCAAGACGACCAACTGGGGCGAATGGCTGGAGATCAAAGAGCAACTGGCCTATCACATCATGAAGGTGGTCGAAGAGGCCGGCAGCGGCTTCGCCTTCCCCAGCCAATCGCTCTATGTCGAAAGCCTGCCCGATGACCGCCCCGAGCCTTTCGTGCCACCGAAGGACAGCCCGAGCGGGCACGAAACAAGCGCAAGTAGCGTAGCGGACTGATCCATGAGCCACAGCCTCGCCTACACCAACAAAGACCTGCTGGCGATCCTGCAGGACACCAAGACCATCGCCATGGTCGGCGCCTCGCCGAAATGGAACCGGCCAAGCTTTTTCGCCATGAAGTACCTTCAGGAAAAGGGTTATCGCGTAATCCCCGTCAATCCGGGGGTCGCCGGCAAGGAAATCCTCGGCGAAACGGTCTATGCCTCCCTCGCCGAGATCCCCGGCAAGTTTGAGATGGTCGACATCTTCCGCAATTCCGCCGCGGCCGGACCGATCACCGAGGAGGCGATCGCCGTTGCCAAGAAAAAAGGTATCAAGGTGATCTGGATGCAGCTCGACGTTATCAACCACGAGGCAGCGTGTAAGGCCGAGGCAGCGGGACTGACCGTCGTCATGAACCGCTGCCCCAAGATCGAGTTCGGGCGGCTCAATGCCGAACTGTCCTGGGGTGGCTTCAATTCCGGCATCATCACCGCCAAGCGACGCAGGGTCCGCCTGACATGAAGAACAACAAAACACCCGGCTTCGAAACCCGGATGATCCACGCCGGCACCCAGCCGGAACCCGTCACCGGCGCACGGCAGACACCGATCTTCCAAAACACCTCCTATGTTTTCCATGACGCCGACCATGCGGCCTCGCTGTTCAATCTGCAGACCTTCGGCTTCATCTATTCGCGCCTGACCAACCCGACGGTCGCCGCCCTGGAAGAGCGCCTGGCGAGCCTGGAAGGCGGCCGCGGCGCGACCTGCTGCGCCTCGGGCCATGCGGCCCAGATCCTGGCCTTCTTCGCGATCATGGCGCCGGGCGATCGCTTCATCGCCTCCAACCGGCTCTACGGCGGCTCCATCACCCAGTTCGGCAAGACCTTCAAGAAGTTCGACTGGCAGGCCGACTTCGTCGACGTCGACGATCCGGAAAACGTCCGTCGCGCCCTGACCCCCAGGACCAAGGCGATCTTCGTCGAGAGCCTGGCCAACCCCGGTGGTGTCGTCAGCGACCTGGAAGCCTTGTCGGCCATCGCCCGGGAAGCGGAGATCCCGCTGATCGTCGACAACACCATGGCGACACCCTACCTCTGCCGGCCCTTCGAATGGGGCGCGGATCTGATCGTGCATTCGACCACCAAGTTCCTCTCCGGCAACGGCACCTCGCTCGGGGGCGTCGTCGTCGATTCCGGACGCTTCGACTGGGCCAAGAGCGGTAAGTTTCCCGGCCTGGCCGAACCGGAGCCCGCCTATCACGGCTTGAGTTTCTACGAGACCTTCGGCGACATGGCCTTCACCATGCAGGCCCATGCGGTGGGATTGCGCGATCTCGGCGCGACGATGGCGCCGATGAATGCCTTCCAGACGCTGCTGGGTTGCGAGACCCTCAGCCTGCGTATGGAGCGCCACTGCGAGAACGGCCGCCGTATCGCCGAGTTCCTGGAAGGACATGCCGCCGTGGACTGGGTTTCCTGTGCAGCACTGCCCTCCAGCCCCTATCACGGACTGGCGCAGAAGTATCTGCCCGCCGGAGCCGGTTCTGTCTTCACCTTCGGGGTGAAGGGCGGCTATCAAGCCGGTGTGAAGGTGGTCGAGAGCTGCGAGCTTTTCTCCCACCTGGCGAACATCGGCGACAGCCGTTCCCTGATCCTCCATCCGGCCTCGACCACTCACCGGCAACTCACCGAAGAGCAACGTGAAGCAGCCGGCGCTGGCCCGGCTGTCGTTCGCCTGTCGGTCGGTCTCGAAACCGTCGACGATCTGATCGCCGACCTGGAACAGGCGCTGGCCGCAGCCGCTTAGTCCGGCCAGCCCGGTTCCGCCAGCGCCCACCAATCCAGCCAGCGGTCCTGGTTCGGGTGCTTTGGCTGCCCGGTAAGGGTGGCAAGGGTTCCTGCCACCTGATTGCGCAGCCAATCAGGATCGTCCGCAAAGCCGAGGCGTTCGATCAAGGTTGCGATGGTCGCGCGATCCGCCTGTCCGGCCATTACGACGGCCCAAAGTGCTGACGGCGCAGGCTCAAAATACTTCTCGGCCGGATTTGCCGCGGACGCCCATGGCTTAAGCAAAAGACCGGCGGGAACCCCCGATTGGCCGTTCAACCCCATGCCCCAGAGCAGCAGCCAATCGGCAAAGCCCCGGTTCCTGACCCTGACCTGCCCGCCGATCAGCGGTATATCACCCGCCGGCCCCTCACCAACCGCAAGGCGGGCGGCAAAGAACCCTTCGGGCGGCCCGGCCATCGCCAGACGATAGATCTCGTCCCGCAGGGTGGAACGGGCCGCATAGCTTGCAGGGGCCGCCAGGAGGTTATCCAGGCTGGTCGCCTCCGCAGCCCAGTCGAGGTCGCCCGCCGGCGCCGATGCAATGGACAAAGCGGACAGATCGTCGCCCGGGTCATCGGCAAGGCTCTCGCCCTGCACCCAGAGGGCGCCCAGGCCGCTCTCGGCGGTGCCGCCAACGTACAGGCCCGCCGTGCCGACGTGGAGATCCCAAGGGGTACCGCCATCCAGGCGCAGATCTTCGCGCCAGCCAAGACCATCGGCGCTCGACCAGACCGATCCGCCACCGCCCGCTGCCGTCGTCAGCATCCAGAGGCGCCCGGCGGCGGCCTGGAGATCCTGAACCCGTCCGTCCGGAAGAGAGACTTCAAGTTGCCGCAAGGTCGAACCGTCGCTTCGCCACAGGACGATACCGTCCGCCGCGTTGGCCGCTATGTACACCGCGTTCGCTTTACCGGCGAGCGCGGTGACAGGCAGATCTTCAGGCCAATCATTCAGCAGGGCCGTCTCTTCGCCATTGGAACGCAGGAGGCGGTGCTGGCCAACATCGATCAGATGGCCGAGAAAGAAGGTCTCTGCCGCGGCCAGACGCACCACCCGGCTGACCCGTCGCTCCGGCGTCGGGTGATCGTATAGCCGGCGCCAGGACATGCCGCCGTCTGAGGATCCTTGAAGGCCCGCGCGCCAAGCCGACGTCGCAGCAACCAGCCCGCCCCGCCAAGCGACCATGGCATGATTGTGGAAAGCCCGTGCGCCCGGGATCGCCCGGCGGCGCCAGGCCTTTCCGTCTGTCAGGGTGACCTCGGCCCAGCCGACCGAGTTTCGGGAGTCTTCAAGCGGCCAGTAGAGCCTGCCCTCCAGAACAACCGCATCACCGGCATCCTGACTGAACAGCGGCCGCTCAAACCGGACATCTCGATCAGCCAGGGAGAGGCTGTAGAGATCCGCCGAGTTGTGATTCACGCCCTTTACCGAGTTGGCAAACCAGACCCGTCCCTGGAATTCGATCAACTGCGACACCACCGGCCAGGGGCCGATCTCGGCAAGCGGACGAACAGTCGGGGCCTGCGCCGTTGCAAACCGTAGTGGAACCACCAACAGAACTGCCAGAACCGCAATCTGCACTTTGCGAAACATGGCCGAAAAACCCCCGCCGTTCGAGAAGCAGGCAGACTACAGGAGATGACAGCCGCGGCGCGGTTACCTTTGAGTCAAAAGAGCGTGAACCAAGGACAACGGAGATGGCCGTCAATCGTCGGGATAGCAGGCAACCTCAACAAGGTTCCCGTCGGGGTCGCGGAAGTAGACGGAGCGCATATCACCCAGCGCACCCACCGTCGCGACCGGCCCGCGCTCGATACCGATACCCCAGCCCCGCAGCCGCCTTGCGACCTCTTCCGGATCGACCGAGGCAATCACACAAAAATCCGCCGAACCGGGAATTGGCACGGCCGCCTTGGGTTCGACCGGCGAGGGATTGGGGTGAAGGTTTATCTTATGGTCGCCAAAGTGCAGCGCCACCCTCCCTTCACCAAACTCGACACGACGCATCCCGAAAACCGTCTCGTAGAAGGCGCAGGTTTCATCGATGTCGCGGACTGTCAGAACAAAGTGATCGAGGCGGTCAAGCTCCAAGGGCGTGGAAGTCATGGAAGGATACAAACTCTCATCGGGTAAGGACTACTCAGGGGTAAGGACTACTATTCGGCAGGAACAGCAACAGTCGCCTGTGGCCGTTTGTTTGGAAGAAAAAGGGTAGCAAAGGCTGCGCCCGCGGCAGCGATCGACAGGATCAAATAGAGCCAGACGTAGTCACCACTGCTCCCCTCGACCCAGGAAGCCAGGAGGATCGCCGGGTTGGCGACCGCAAAAGCGAGAACGAACTTGACCCCGTAAGCAAGGCCCCGATGCTTTTGCGGCGTATAGCGCGCCAGCAGCATGTTCTCCGCCGGCAGCGCAACCGCGCTCAACAAAACCGTCAGGACCGCAAGGGCAATCAGGGGCATCGATCCGGCTGTCGCGATCAGCGCCATAACCGGTATCTGCAGCGCAAAGGCGCCAACGTAAATCAGCTTCAAGGGAAAACGGTCGGCCATCCAGCCGCCCGCCAACTGCATGATCCCGCCTGCCGTATAGACCAGCGCAACAAGCACCCCGATGCCAAAGGCACCCTCTCCGGTGAGGTCACGCATGCGCAGATCAAACACCTTGGGCAGAGAGGCCTGGGTCGCGTGGAACATCAGACCCATGACCGACATGGTCAGCAACAGGATAAGGAAAACCCGGATCATGTCGTTACGCGCGGCCGGCGGATCCGTCGCCTCTTCCGGCCCCCCTTCCGAGACCCATCCCAATCGAAGCGCCAGGAAGAGTGCAATGCCGGTCCCAAGGCAGATAACGCCGGGCACGATGAAGGCTGCCCGCCAGCTGAACAGATCAATGAGCAACCCGGCGATCAGGCCCGCCGAAGCAACACCGAGCGAACCGAAGATACCGTTGACCGCCAGCGCCATGCCGCGTTTTTTGGCACTGCGCACAAGCCATGCAATTCCAACCGGGTGATAGATGGCACTGAACAGCCCGATGGCTGTAAGACCGAGCATCAGAGCGGCCGTCGAGTCCATCAGGCCGCAGACAATGCCGGAAAGCCCCAGGCCAATGAAGTAGACCGTCATCATACCGGGCGCCGACCAGCGGTCTCCCAGCCAGCCGGCCGGCAGGGCCGCAAGCCCAACCAAAAGGGAACCCAGCGCCCAGAGCTTCAGCAGTTCATGATTGGGGATGCCCCACTCCGCCTCAAGCGACAGGGCGATGACGAAGTAGAACGCTGTGAAGAGGTGCATATAGGCATGGCCTAAGCACGAAAACAGCAGCGCCAACCGCGCTGATCCAGCCTTCATGGCCCCCTCCATAGACTCCTTAGGTTCGGTGTATATGTTAAGCGACTACTCGACAAGCCGGGCAAGCTGCAAAGCTGCTATGCAGACGATAACTCATCATTGCGCTTAGGCCGATGCCATCATTGCGCCCTATTCGATCACGGCAGAGCCACGATCCCGCCCTTTCCTTGCCACGCTGCGCCATCAGGGTTCATGGCGATGCGAAAGACAAAGGCACCGCTGAAAAGCGGCAGAAAGGACGACATGATCGCGGGACAGGAATCGCGCAGTGAAAGCACACCCCTGGTCGCTACTCAACACGGAGATGCGAAACCGGAAGCGAGGATCGATCTGGAAAGACTGGTCTGGGATCCGGAGTACAGAAAAGCGGTGCGACATCTGCTTGATCGAGAAGAGTAAAGGGCAGTGCCCGCCAAGGGTCCACTTATCTGCTAACGGGGCGTCGTTTCCGCCTCGATCCAGACCAGAAAGTCACGGTTGCCGCCCGATATCGGGATGGCGACCACGCAGGGACAGTCGTAGCTGTGCAGCTTCTTGATCGCGGTCGTCAGCGGCTCTACCAGATCTTGGCGCGTCTTGAGAAGAAGCAGGCTCTCCTCGCCTTCCTGAACCTCACCATCCCACCAGAAAATCGGCTGCATCGCGGGGACGATATTGGCACAGGCCGCAAGGCGCGCCTTAACCATCGCACGCCCTATGGTCCGCGCCTCCCCGGCATCCGAAGTGGTGACATAGACCAGACTGGCCGGCACGGCGCCGCGCTCCCGATTCGCTTTCTCAGTAAAGCTATCGTAGCATAGGGGACAACACGGAGAGAGAGCATGGCCGAGATGTCCCCCACGGTCCAAGCGCTCGAACACGGGCGGCGACGCAACCGCCCCACTGTAACGCAGCTCGCTTGGTTGCGGCGCGGCCTGGATCAGGCCGGCGGCAAGTTACCCTTGTTCGACCATTTCGGTCAGAAGTATGACAGCCGGACGATCCGCTGCGCGATCGATCAGGGCTGGGCCGAACCCTGGTTCGACAATCCAACCAAACCCGAATGGATGGTCTGCAGGCTGACCGAAGCAGGCCGCAAGATGGCCTCGGCCGATGCAGGATGCAGCAGAGCAGAAGCACGGGAGTTGGTCGAAGACCTCTTCACCTGAGAGTCGGCAGGTTATCGGATCTGCTTGCGCCAGCGCTCAATCGTGCGCGGGATGAACCCATCCAGACCGCGCTCCGTCTGCCAATGATCTGAGAACGAAGCCGTGTCGCTTTGCGGGCGTTTGTCCTCGGGTAGATCGGCAAAGCGGATACGCATTGGCAGCACCGCGCCCTCACCCACCACCACAGCTTGCTGATTGCGCAAGGCCGGCAGACTGGAAAGCATTCCCTCGGCGCTCTCGGGCAAGGCACGCCGGATGAAATCCTGGTCCTTCTGATTGCCCATGCGCAGGGCAAAGAGCGTACTGCACTGGGAAATGATGGTCTCCGACAGCTCCGAAGGACGCTGGGAAACCAGACCAAGGGAAAGGCCGTACTTGCGTCCTTCCTTGGCGATGCGGGAGATGATCCGGCGGGTCGGCTCAAATCCCGAATGCGTGTCGTCCGGGATGTAGCGATGCGCCTCCTCGCAGACCAGCAGGACCGGTACCGCCGCGTCGCGCTCGCTCCAGACCGCAAAGTCAAAGAGCGTGCGGCACAGCAATGAGACGACAACATCGACGATCTCCGAGGGAATTCCGGAAAGATCGAAGGTCGTCAGCGGCTTGCCTTCTACCGGAACCCGGATGATCCGCGCCAGAACATCAGGCAGGGTATCGCGCACCGAGAGCCCGGAGAACATGAACGCATAGCGGCGATCCGCCCGCAGACTTTCGATCCGCGCCCTGAGCCGAAGGTATGGCTTGGCTTGCTCGGCCTTCTGCAGCTGCCCCATCGCCGCTTCGATATTGTGCAAAAGGGCGCTCAATGGATAAGGCACCGGCGTGTCGACGGTTACATGGCGCCGGGCTTCATCACTCTCCGCAGTTGCACGTTTGGCGGAGAGCACGGCGTCGTTCAGGATGAAGGCCTCTGACGAGCGGCTGATCTCGTCACGGCTGCACATGACCTCCACCAGTTCCTCAAAGTTCAGCAACCAATAGGGCAACTGCAGGGTCTCCGGCGTCACCACTTCCGCCAAGCCCCGGAAAGCATGGGCATACTCGTTGTGCGGATCCAGGAGGACAACGTGCCCGAAGGGATGTTCGGACAAGATGGCATGGAGAACGGTTGCCAGGGCGCAGGACTTGCCTGAACCGGTCGTGCCGAGAATCGCGAAGTGCTTTCCAAGCAGATCGTCGGTCACCAAATAGGCGGGCAGCTGGTCATCCTGGTGAAGGGTACCGATGCGGACGTTGGACGCCTTCGGGCGCTTATAGATCTGCTGCAGTTCCTGCAGCGTGGCGGCAACAATCGGCTCGCCAAGTCCCGGGTAGACCGACACGCCGCGCAACAGATCGAAACCGCTGTCCGCGCCGCCGTCGGCATCAGCTTCCAGAATGTATTCGCCGAAGAGGTCGATCTCCACGACCCACTGTTCGCCAAGAGACGGCGACGGTGACGGATTGCCGGTCGAGAGAGCGGACACGATGCCAAAGGCGACCGACCGGGGTGTCGGCATCTTCACCAAGGCGCCGATCTGTACCGCTGTGTTCAAACGCGCCGCCGTCTCGGCATCCGGCCCGACAGAAACCAGGCTGCCAGTGATTTTGGCGCCACTGACGGACACGATGTGCCCGACCGTCATAGCCGCCGACGGCACAGCTGCCGGATCTGCTGGAGCAGCCTGGAGATTCTTCACCGTCTGCATCTATCAAACCCTCGTTCGCAGCCCTCAAAGAGGGCGGATTGGGGGTAATCATTGCAGCGAGACGTTAAGTAAAGGCGAAGGATAAAACTTTAGGGAAACGCCCTAAACTACCGGCATTCAAGGATTTTAAACCATAGGATGCCTAGCATGGAAAAGACAGGGCGGTTGCGTGACCGCCCTGGCCGCGACGCTTACGTCCAGGCAATGGAGTTTGCCCTCATGTTGACCCGTTTCCATCGCGCCGTCGGCCCGCTTCTGTTGGTCGCAGCCACCCTGGGCCTTTCAGGCTGCCAGGCCATGTACGACGATACCAAGGGCTGGGCGAATCGCCTGGAAGCCTCGGTAATGAAGGCGGCTGAAGATCTCGCCAAGGGCACCGACCAACAGCATGGCGGTCAAAGTGGACTGGCGTGGGCAGAGGAAAACAGAGGAGAATTCGATACCACTGCTTCCGGCCCAGGCACCGTCCAGGAGGCTGCCACGACGATGGTCATGTCCAGCGGCACCCCCGGACCTGCCCCCGTGGAAACCGCCCAACCCGACATGAGCCAAACAGAGCAGCCGGAAACGCAGCAACCGGCCAGCGATCAAACACCGGCTCAGCCGCAGACAGCAGGGCCGATCGATCCGACCGGGCCGGGCAAGACGAAAGCGGCCAACAGCGTCCCCCTCCCAAGAATGAAACCGACCCTGACCGTGGCGGAGAAGCCGAAAGCAACCGAAAAAGACAGCAAAGCAAAAGCGGCGGAAGCGAAGCGGATGGTGATCCACCTCTCCTCCCTGCGGAGCGAGCGGGCGGCCAAGAAGGAGTGGGAGGCGCTGAAGCGGGCCTTCCCCGAGCAGCTTTCTGAAATGCTTCCCCGTTTCACCCCTACCGAAATAGCCGAGCGCGGAACCTTTTACCGGATCCTCGCCGGTCCCTTGCCGTCGAAGAAAGCCGCCCGCCAGGTTTGCAAAGCCTTGAAGGCAAAGAAACAGTACTGTCAGGTAATGAGCGAGCCCCCCTCCGCCTGAAGGCCGGTTCAGATTCCAAAGCAATGAAGGCCTAAAGCGGTTGAGGCGCCGGCAGGAATTCAGTCGTTCGGCCGGTTACATAGTAGGCCAGCAATCCCAACCACTCGTGCAGGGCTATGTAGGCGAGACCCAGCGAACTATCGGGCTCGCGCGGCCACATCAGGGTGTCGGGCTCGGTCCGGAAGTCCACCGGGTGCGGCACGACGGAAAGGCCGGCGGCCCTGAAACTGGCCACGGCCCTCGGCATATGCCAGGCGGACGTAATCAACAGCCAAGGTCGCTCTTCATCCCCGGCAAGTTCCGCAGACAGACGCGCGTTCTCGGCCGTGTTTCGAGACCTTGCCTCAAAGCGTACCTGGCTTAAGGACAGGCCCTGTTGCTGGAAAAGCAGCCGCGTGATCTCTGCCTCATTGAGGCCGCTGGGAATCAGACGTCCGCTATAGCCGGTCACAATCAGCGGCCTTTCAGGCATTGCACGATGCAGGGCGATTGCCGTTGTCAGACGCTCTGCAGCGCCGTTCAGCATCGGCTGGCCGCGTGCCGCAGCGACCTGCCCGCTGTCCGTCGCGCCGCCAAGAACGATGATGCCTGCAACCTGCGGCCCCTCGACCGGGGTCGCGAAGCGGTTTTCCAAGGCCCGTACAGCCAGCTCCGGAAGCGGGGTCAGCATGATCGCGCCGCCATAGAGCAGTAAAAGAAGGCCGCAAAGCCGCCCCAGGACGCGCCACTGCAGCGCCCGGAAGAATATCCAGGCCACCAGCAGAAAAATCAGAAAGTGGAGTGGTTTCAGAAGAAACCAAGCTATCTTGGAAACTAAGAAAAAACTTATATCCATCTGATTTTAAGCACTAATTTTTGAATGATCTGCGGAACGAACCTCAATCCCCCGACCGTGCGGTGCAGTGAGAGGCAAAGGCCGGCAGGCAACAAAAAAGCCGCTAATCCTCAGCGGCTTTTCAATGAAATGGTCGGAGCGGCAGGATTTGAACCTACGACCCCCACACCCCCAGTGTGGTGCGCTACCAGGCTGCGCTACGCTCCGCCAATTCACTCTGCGCGATCGACCGCGCGGCCTTTGTATAGCTGGGGATCCTGGGGATAGCAATGCCTGCCTTCCCGGCTGCCCCAGCCTTCTATTTCGCGTTATTCAGCAGGTCCCTCAGCGCGGTGAGCTCGGCGATAATCTCGTTCAGCTCTTGGGATTTGTCAGCTCCGACAGATGCCGCTTCGCTGGCCGGCGCAGCGGCATCCGCAGCCTGGGCATCGTCCTTGGCGCGGCCTTCGCGCAGCAGCTTCTGGACGCCTTTGATGGTGTAGCCTTCGCTGTAAAGCAGATCCCGGATCCGCCGCAACAAAGCGATATCTTCGGGCCTGTAGTAGCGGCGCCCCCCACCTCGTTTCAGAGGCCGGACCTGACTGAACTTACCTTCCCAGAACCGCAAGACATGCTGCGGCACGTCGAGCTCTTCGCTGACCTCACTGATGGTCCGAAAAGCTGACGCTGATTTACCGGCAGAACGACTGGCTTGCATGCTGACCCTATACTGTCCAGCTGATTGAAGACTTTAGTGAGATGGCTCGCTGACGGCGCTGCTCAGCGAATCATTGATCCGATTCTTAAGAACATGGGAAGCACGAAATACAAGAACGCGGCGCGGCAGAATAGGTACCTCTTCGCCCGTCTTGGGATTGCGCCCAATACGCTCACCCTTCTCACGGACCGAAAAACTGCCGAAAGACGAGAGCTTGACCATCTCGCCGCGCACCAGGGCATCGGAAATCTCATTCAATACGGATTCGACAAGATCAGCCGACTCGTTCCGCGAAAGCCCTACTTCCTGATAGACAGCTTCGCTCAAATCCGCCCTTGTAATAGTTCCGCCAGCCATTCCCCCCTCCTATGATTTTCTAATATCCACGACCTTAGCCCAACGGTCTTATAGGGTCAATTATGCAGGGAATACCGTAGGATGCGACTAATTTTTGACGCAGCCTGACAAGCCATCGGATAAGCTGGCAGCCCGGGCGGTCAGATCACCAGCGCGCCTCACCAACGGACCAGGGCGGAACCCCAGGTAAAGCCGCCACCCATGGCCTCCATCATCAGCAGATCGCCTGACTTTATGCGGCCGTCGCCAACCGCTTCATTCAGGGCGAGGGGAATCGAGGCAGCGGAGGTATTGGCATGGCGGTCTACCGTCACGACAACCCGGTCGCTCGGCAGGTTCAGGCGTTTTCCCATGGATTCGATGATCCGGACATTCGCCTGGTGCGGCACCAGCCAATCCACATCCCCCGGCGTCAGTCCGTTTGCATCCAGTGCGGCATCGACAGCTTCGGCCATACGAACCACAGCATGCCGGAACACCTCGCGCCCCTCCATCCGCAGGTGGCCCACCGACTGGGTCGACGAGGGGCCGCCATCCACATAGAGAGCGTCGTGATGGCTGCCGTCGGAATAGAGATGTGTGGATAGAACGCCGCGTGCCTTGCCGTCGGCTGCGCCGTCCTGCTTCTCGGCCTCCAGTACCACGGCGCCAGCACCGTCTCCAAACAGCACGCAGGTGGAACGATCTTCCCAATCGAGAATGCGCGAGAAGGTTTCCGCCCCGATGACCAGGGCTTTCGACGCCTGTCCAACCCGCAGGAAATTGTCCGCCACGGAAAGGCCATACACGAAGCCGCTGCAGACAGCCTGAATATCAAAGGCTGCGCCGCCGGTGACACCCAGACGGTGTTGGATCCGGGTCGCGGTCGCGGGAAACGTCTCATCCGGGGTCGAGGTCGCGCAGATGATCAAATCGATGCTTTCAGGGGCCACACCGGACTGCGCCAGGGCGTGCTTGGCAGCCGCAAGCCCAAGATCAGAGGTCATCTCCCCCTCTGCAGCGATGTGGCGCTGACGGATGCCGGTCCGCTGGCGGATCCATTCATCGCTGGTTTGAATGCGTTCTGCGAGCTCGGCGTTGGTGACGACTTGTGCGGGCAGATAAGCCCCACAGCCGGTAACAATGGACCGGTACAGCACTAGACAGCGGCCACTTGCGCTTTGCCGGGACCGCGATCCAGCAATGCCAGATCCGATCGGATCTTCTCGGTGATACCGTGGCGGTGCATATCGACGGCGACGCCTATCGCATTGGCAAAGCCCAGGGCATCGGTGCCGCCATGGCTCTTCACCGCAATACCGTTCAAACCAAGGAACATCGCCCCATTGTAACCCCGGGGGTCCACTCTCTGGCGCAGCTTGCGCATCGCCGGGCGCGCCAGCAGGTAACCGAGGCTCGCCAGGATCGAAGAGCGGAAGGTGTGGCGCATATACTCGTTTATCAGCTTGGCCGTCCCTTCCGCCGTCTTCAGGGCGACGTTGCCGGTGAACCCATCGGTCACGATGACGTCGGCCGTGCCCTTTGCGATATCGTCGCCCTCGACAAAACCCAGGAACTCGCCCGGCAGGGCGCTGCCGCGCAGGATATTGCTGGCCTCCTGGAGCGACTCATGACCCTTGGTGTCTTCCGAACCGACGTTCAGCAGACCGTAGCTGGGCTGCAGGAGGCCAAGGACCGAACGGGCGAAGGCATTGCCCATGACCGCAAAATCCACAAGATTCTCGGCATCGCAGCTCACGTTTGCACCAAGGTCGAGCATCACGGATTCACCGTGCATGGTCGGGAAGAACGAGGCGATGGCGGGCCTGTTGATGCCGGGCAGCGTCTTCAGGACAAACTTGGCCATGCCCATAAGAGCCCCGGTATTGCCGGCCGAAACGACGCAATCGGCTTCACCGGCGTGAACCGCGTTGATTGCCAGGCGCATGCTTGAGTTGCGACCCGATCTCAAGGCTATCGACGGTTTTTCCTTACTGCTCACCACATCATCGGTGTGCACGAGGGTCGTCACCTCTTTCAGGCGTTTCTTGCGATCCAGGAATTGCGAAACATCGGCCTTGCGGCCAAACATCAAGAACCGCACCTCGGGAAAGCGTTCACGCGCAATGTTGGCGCCGCGAACCACCATCTCCGGTGCCGCGTCGCCGCCCATGGCATCCAATGCGATCGTAAGCGCCTTGCCCATAAGGTCAATCAGCTCCGCTCATCGCGAACCGCCAGCAGCAGTTGCACAGGCGGGGTCTCAGATGCTCTCCGCATCCGCTACTTCACGACCGTCATAATGGCCGCAGGCGGCACAAACATGATGAGGCCGCTTCAGCTCACCGCAGTTGGAGCATTCATGATAGCTCCCCGCGGCCAGCGAATCGTGGGCACGGCGCTGATTGCGCCTGGATTTGGAGATTTTACTCTTAGGAACAGCCATAATTCTCGTCTTTCTTCGTCGGGCGACATCCGCCTTCACAAGCGACTACTTAGCCAATCTCGGCCCCTTCATCAAGCAAAGCCGGGATGCTGCCGCAAATGAAACCTAACTTATTGTTTACTCTTCAGCACCTTTAGCGCCGCGAAGGGGTTGGTTTCCCCCTCACCTTCCGATTGTCGGTAGCGACCGGGAAGTTCCGCGCCCTCGGATCGCGGGTAAGGATCCAAGGAAACCGCCAGTTCCTGAACCACCAACTCACCCAGATCGATGCCCTCACGCGGCAGCGGCTCCGGCGGGTCATCCGCCTCGGGATCCACCAAAACCTCGTTCTCGACAACCCCTTCGCCCTCAAGTGCCTGATAGGACACTTGAAATTCGCCTGACAGGGACTGGCAAATCGGGGCCAAAGTCACCACGCAGGCTTGCGACAGGTCCGCTACCCACTCGCATTCAACCGTCACAAGTCCACTCAAACCGTGGCCTATTCGGCAATCCGCCGTCAGCCCGTCAAGACTCAGGAGCCCGAGGCGCCCCATAACCAGGGCCCTTTCGGCAACCGTTGCCTCAATCCGCTCGATGACCTTTCGGTCACCCAGGCGGTCTAAGGTTACAATCCTTGAGAACTCGCTCGCCGCCTTCGCAGTTGATCCGCCCATGGCAGCCCTCCGTCTCCAGCGTCAAAAAGCGGCGCACCTTAGGGTTTTGGCTGCCTTGGGTCAATCCCTTTAAAAGCCCTGATTTCCGGGGCTCTCAGGCCCTAGGGAGAAAGAAATTCCAGCATACCGCGGCGCAACTCCACACCGTCCTGGCGATCCAGTGCATCAGCCAGGGAAATCGCATATCGCAACAACCCTTCCGGATCGACGGAATCAGCCGGCAGCGTGCCATAGACGTTGCGCTGCAATGCCGCTTTCAGGTCCACCTCACCGCCTTGGGCCAGGCTGTCGAGGGCATCCCCGTAGGCGTTCAGGCGCCCCATGAAGCCTTCCGCCATGCGCTGCACCCGCTTCCCGACCCCTAGGTCCCCGGCACCCATTTCCCTCAGCGACCGGT
The DNA here is from genome assembly GCF_011683915.1 of Pelagibius litoralis. Lineage (GTDB taxonomy): Bacteria > Pseudomonadota > Alphaproteobacteria > Kiloniellales > Kiloniellaceae > Pelagibius > Pelagibius litoralis. The sequence goes on along the minus strand of NZ_JAAQPH010000001.1, from coordinate 81,985 downwards.
CCATATCGGTGTAGAAGACCTCCTGCAGCGACGCGGCCAGCGCTTCGCCCTCGGGAAAATCCTTCTTCAGGCGCCGCAGTACCAGAACTAGATGAAGGACGATCGATTCAAACCGGCCATCGACGTCGTCCGGAATCCCCAGGTTGCTAAAGAGTGCGGGCTGGCGCGCCTGTTCGACGATCCCTTTGTAAAGGGTCCAGGCGAGGTCTTCCTCGGGCTTGGCTTTCAGAAATCGCTTGAAAATCATTGGCTTCCCGAGGAGAAGATGAGCCGCGTCAGCAGACAAGCGCTATGCCTGCCCGATTTAAGGGCTTGAAATGGCACCGCTTGGCGGTTTAATCAAGTTGTTCGGGGTCAAATGAGGGGATTATCGTGATCGCAACGAAGGAGCATTCCTTGCGCCGTCGATTTTTTGTTATGCCGGCGATTGCGCTTTCCATGGCCTGCGTTGGCCTGGCCGCCTGCGGGAGCCCCGTACAGGTTCGCGGCAATATACCGGATGCGGAAGACGTTGCCGAGATCGAGCCCGGGGTCCATAGCCGTCAGGACGTTGTAGAGCTACTCGGCTCCCCCTCCACCGTTTCGACCTTCCAAGACCGCAAATGGTACTATATCGGGCAGAAGACCCAGGAGTTTGCCTTCCTCAAGCCTGAGGTGGTGGACCGCAAGGTGCTTGTGATCACCTTCAGCGAGGCCGGCTATGTCGATCAGACGGCAAGCTACAACCTGGAGGACTCACAGGAGATCGAACCGATCGACCGCGTGACCCCGACGGAAGGGCGCGACCTGACGCTGCTGCAGCAGCTGTTCGGCAACCTCGGTCGCTTTGGCGGCACCGGCAACTAGATCGGATCATGTTTTGACGGAACCACTTCGTGGTTGCGCCAAAACATGTGAATCCGATCGCCATCAAACAGTTAGAGCAGATTCACCCGGTCGATGGATCGCCTCCGGCGATTCCATCCGACCATGATCTGCTCTGGCGCCTCTCGCGAGCATCAAAGCGGCGCGCAGCCAAAAAGCAGACACAAAAAAAGGGCCCCGGAAGCATCGCTTCCGGGGCCCTTTGCTTTATATCAGACCAACTACTGCGCCAGGACTGCCAACAGCAGCAAGGCGACGATATTGGTGATCTTGATCATCGGGTTGACGGCCGGTCCGGCGGTATCCTTGTAGGGATCCCCAACCGTATCACCGGTCACCGCGGCTTTATGGGCTTCCGAGCCCTTACCACCGTGGTTGCCGTCTTCGATGTACTTCTTGGCGTTGTCCCAAGCGCCGCCACCAGCGGTCATCGAGATGGCAACGAAGATGCCGGTCACGATGACGCCCAGCAGCATGGCACCCACGGCACTGAGCGCCGCCGCCTGACCGCCGATCACCAGGATGACAAAGTAGAGAACGATCGGCGACAGCACCGGCAGCATCGAAGGAATGATCATTTCCTTGATCGCCGCCTTGGTCAGAAGATCCACGCAGGTCCCGTACTCGGGCTTGCCGGTGCCTTCCATGATCCCGGGGATCTCCTTGAACTGGCGGCGCACCTCGACGACCACCGCACCGGCCGCCCGGCCGACCGCCGTCATGCCCATGGCCCCGAAGAGATAGGGCAGGAGACCACCGATGATCAGACCGACCACCACGTAGGGGTTGGACAGCGAGAAGTCCACCGGACCACCCGGCTGAATGGAGCCTTCCGACACGAAGAGCGCCAGGTCGGAGGTGTAGGCCGCAAAGAGGACCAGGGCGCCAAGGCCTGCCGAGGCAATGGCATAGCCCTTGGTCACGGCCTTGGTGGTGTTACCGACGGCGTCCAAGGCATCGGTGGTCTTGCGGACTTCATCGTCCAGCTCAGCCATCTCGGCAATACCGCCGGCGTTGTCCGTAACCGGGCCATAAGCGTCCAGCGCCACGACCATGCCCGCCAGTGCCAACATGGTTGTCACGGCGATGGCGATGCCCAGGAGGCCGGCCAGCAGGTAGGTGCTGATGATGCCGGCACAGATAATCAGCGCCGGCACCGCCGTCGCCTCCATGGAAATGGCGAGACCCTGGATCACGTTCGTGCCGTGCCCCGTCTCCGAGGAGGCAGCGACCGAGCGAACCGGCCGATATTCGGTGCCGGTGTAGTACTCGGTAATCCAGATGATGGCGCCGGTCACCACCAGGCCGACGATGCCGCAGAAGTAGAGATCGAGGCCGTCAAAAGTCACCCCGGCGGCCGTCATAACGGTGTCCATGCCGACGATATGGTCGGTCACCGGCCAGAGCACCGCCGCGGACAGCACGGCAGAAGCAATGAAGCCCTTGTAGAGTGCGCCCATAATGCTCTGCGAAGCCCCGAGCTTCACAAAGAAGGTGCCGATGATCGAGGTGATAATGCAGGCCGCCCCAACCGTCAGGGGATACATCACCAGGGAAGAGATGTTGGGATCGTTGACGGCAAAGATCGTGGCCAGAACCATCGTCGCGACCACGGTCACCACATAGGTTTCAAAGAGATCGGCCGCCATACCGGCACAGTCGCCGACGTTGTCGCCAACGTTATCGGCGATCACCGCCGGGTTGCGGGGATCGTCTTCCGGGATACCGGCTTCAACCTTACCCACCAGATCGGCACCGACGTCGGCGCCCTTGGTGAAGATACCGCCACCGAGGCGCGCGAAGATCGAGATCAGCGAAGCGCCAAAACCAAGGGCGACCAGGGCGACCGAGATTTCGCGCTCACCCTTGCCAATCTCCAAGAGGACAGCGTAGTAGCCGGCGACAGCCAGGAGCGCCAGGCCCGCCACCAGCATGCCGGTGATGGCGCCGGAGCGGAAGGCCACCGAAAGCCCCTCGGCCAGCCCCTTGCGGGAAGCTTCTGCCGTACGGACATTGGCCCTGACTGAAACGTGCATGCCGATGTAGCCGGCCAGTCCGGAAAGGACGGCACCGATCAGGAAGCCGATGCCATCCCATAGGCCCAGAACGACTGAAAGGAGGACGAAGATCACGACGCCAACGATGGCGATCGTGCGGTACTGCCGGTTCAGATAGGCATTGGCGCCCTCCTGAATCGCAGCGGCGATTTCCTGCATCCGTGCGTTCCCGGCGGAGGCCGAGAGCACCGACATGGTGGCCCAGGCGCCATAGACCAGGGCCAACAGCCCGCAGCCGAGCACCACGTACAACTCGATCGACATATAGGTTTCCCTCAAGATAGATAGGCCGGTCAGGCGATAGCGACTCGGCGCGAAGACTTCGCTGCACAACTGCAGCACCCCAAAAACGCGCGGAAAATGCCAGAATCGTAAGGGAATGGCAACCGCTACTGCTCAGCCACCCTGGGGCAAAACTTCGGCGGAGCCCCGCGGGATGGCCGTCGAAGACAGCCAATCGGCCACTCAGGCCCGCCGGCGGCTGAGCCAGATCACCGTGGCGGCCGCCAGAATGACGGGCACAACGACCCCCAGATTGACGGCCTGCCAGCCAAAAGCATTGAAAATCGCCCCGGATGCCAGGGCTGTCACGGCCGTGGTGCCGAACACCATGAACTCGTTGAAGGCCTGCACCCTGGCCTGCTCCTCCGGCCGATAGGTTTCGGTCAACAAGGCAGTGGCCCCGACGTACATGAAGTTCCAGCCAACTCCAAGCAGCAGCAGCGCGGCCCAGAACTGTATCACCTCGATCCCCGTCAAATTGACCAGAATGCAGCCGAGAACCAAGAGCGAGCCAATGGATATGACCTTGAGCGCCCCGATTCGTTCTATGAGGTGGCCGGTCACAAAGGACGGCGCATACATGCCCACGACATGCCATTGGATGACGAAGGCCGCCGTCTCGAAGGGGTGGGCGCAGGCAACCATCGCCAGCGGCGTGGAAACCATGACAAGGTTCATGGAACCGTAGGCGACCATGGCGCAGAGAACAGCGACCACAAGGGTCGGCTGACGCAGGATCTCGCCCAGCGGCCGCCCCTTGGCGCGTTGGCTGCGGGGTACCACCGCTGGAAAGTTGACCGCCTGAACCAGGACAACCCCGATGAAAGCCAGCGCGGCAATGGCCGCATAGCCGCCGGCAAACAGGATTGGGGAGAAGAGCTCCCGAGTCCACTTCGCCAGCTCCGGCCCCAGAACAGCCGAGGCAACACCGCCGACCATCACCAGCGAGATGGCCCGGCTGCGATACTCGGGCCCGGCGACATCGGCTGCGGCAAACCGGTAGAGGGCGACATGGGCTGCGAAGGCACCCAAAAAGGCGGCCCCCACGCAGAACATCGCGAAGCTGGCTGCGATCACCGCCTGGCAGGCAATAACACCGCCGGCCACCCCAAGGATGCCGCCGACCGTAAAGCCGGCCCGCCGGCCGAAGCGCCCCATGAAAAGCGAGGCGGGAATTGTGGAAGCAGCCGTCGCCACGAACTGAAGGGCAAGCGGAAAGGTTGCCAGCGACGGGTCAGGCGCCAGGCTATTGCCCACCAGCGCGGTGATGGTGATGGACAAAGCCAGGCAGCTCATACCCAGAGCCTGGCAAACCGCCAGAACGGCAACATTGCGCATCACGAACCGGCGCTGAAACTGCGCTACTTCTTCCATGGAGCCAGTTTAGTGATGAGGATCGAACTGGACAGCACTGATTGATCATAGGTGCTGCGCGTAAACGCCGCAGCACGGCGGCTAAACCGTTCCTCCAGGCCCTCAGGCCTTGTTCGGCTGGCGCCTTTCCAGTTCGCGAAGCAGGATTTCGGCGACCACGCCTTCGCCAAGCAAGCGATCGCATATCTCTATCAGGCGCTTCTTGACCAACGGCGATTCGAAACCGGCTTCGCGCACCATCCGCATGGCGTAAAGACCGTGCATCTCGTGAAGGAACGCATCGCGAAGGCGGGCCATGTTGCGGTCTGTGAGGTCCTTGTCCCAGGTATCATGGAGCTGCAGGGTCAACTGCATGGTCACGTGATGGGTGACCTCCCCTTCCTGGATCAGGGAAATGACAACGGGATGGAGCGGAACGAAGACGGGCTCCGGTTTGTTGATCTCAGAGATCAACTCCTCGGTCTTCTCAGCCCCAGGCCCCATCAGGAACCACCAGGCGCCGCCACCGGCGCCAACCAAGAGGATCACTGCGACCACAATAAGAATGACTATGCGCAAAGCGCTCGATCCTGCCAGAAAGTCCGAAGTTCGAGAGCCAGTGTTAAGGGTTTCGAGTAAAGATGGCGTTAAGCATTAACCGATTGAAAAGAAGCCTAAAAATGGGTCCAGCCAGTAGACTTCAGAGCGACCGGATTCTGCTCGGCATCCAGTAACGAGAGCCCGGCCTCCACGCAGACCTCGCCGATCCGCGTGATCGGCAGGGACAGCTCCCGAGAGAGATCCGCGATCTCCGCCAGCCGTTCCGGGGCTGCCGCAAAGAGCAGTTCATAATCATCGCCCCCGGAAAGTACCACCTCCGGCGGCTCGCCCAGCAGCGCCAAGCCTTCCTCGGCAGGACCGGATAGGGGGATATCCTGCAACCGCAGTACCGCCCCGACGCCCGAGGCCGTCAACAGGTGCCCGAGGTCGGCAGCCAGGCCATCCGAAACATCCAGGGCCGCGGTCGCCAGGCCCCGCTCCAAAAGCGCCTGCCCCAAAGCAACGCGAGGCTCCGGGCAGCGATAACGCTCGGCAAGTCGCTCCCTCGCCGTCTTCGTCAGGCCGTCGATCCCGCCCTGCAGGTAGCGCAGGCCAAGAAAGGCATCTCCGACGGTACCGGACACATAGAGATCATCGCCCGGGTGAAGCGACGCGCGGTCGAGCACCCTGGTTCCCCTTACCCGGCCAAAGGCCGTAACGGTCAGGGTCATGGGACCCGGCGTCGCCGTCGTATCACCGCCGACGAGGGTGACACCGAAGGTCGCCTGGTCAGCAGCCAGCCCCTGGCAGAAAACGGCAATCCATTCCTCTTCTATATCCAGCGGCCATGATGCGGCGAGCAGATAGCTCACAGGCTCCGCCCCCATCGCAGCCAGATCCGAAAGGCTGACCCGCAGCAGTTTCCGCGCAACGCTGTCGGGGGGATCGTCCGGCAGAAAGTGCCGCCCTGCGACCAGACTGTCCACGGTCGCAACCAGGCGGTCGCCGGCTGCAATATCCAGGACCGCTGCATCGTTCTTTAACCCGAAGGCACCCTCGGAGGGCACCGACAGTGGCGCCAGATACCGCTCGATCAGCGCGAATTCCCCAGCGATGCGCGGCACAGCGACCTACCGGTCCGGGCTAGGAGATATCCGGCAGAGCACCGGCTTCACCGAACTCATCGGTTCGCAGAACATGGGCGATACGATCCAGCAGGCCATTCACAAACGACGTTTCGCGCCCATCGAAAAAGGCATTTGCCAGATCCACATATTCCGAGATCACCACCCGCGCAGGCACGTCGAGCCGTTCGGACAATTCAAAGATAGCCGCGCGCAGCAGGACAAGAAGCAGTATCTCCAGCCGCTCAACGGTCCATTCCTCGTCGAGTACAGCCGCCAACATATCGTCCAACATATCGGCCTCAGCCGAGACCCCCTGAACCAGCTCGGTCAGAAGATTGCGATTGACCGCGCCGTGCTTCAGGCCCTCCACGTCCTCCTTCACCCTATGCTCCAGGAATTCGGCGATCACCTGATCCGCCGGCTCCTTGTTCAAGCTCATTTGATAGAGCGCCTGAACCGCCAACAGGCGGGCAGCACTCAGGCCTGAGGGGCGGCGTCGGACGCCCTTGGCGCCATCAGAGTTATTTGGGCTACTGGTCACTTGATTCCGATCCTGCAGGCAGAGCTTCGATCAGCGGGGGAAAAGATGAAAATGTCGTTTCACGCCGAGCATCGCGAGACAGGCGGCAGCAGCATCGGCGCCCTTGTTCTTCTGGTCCACCGCGGCACGTACTTTTGCCTGCTCCATGTTTTCGCACGTCAGAATGCCGTACCCAAGCGCGAGGGTATGGCGGCAGGCAAGGTCCTGCAGCATTCTCGCGCTCTCACCGCAGACATAGTCGTAGTGCGAAGTCTCACCGCGAATCACGCAGCCGAGGGCCACATAACCATCGAAACGGCGGCGGCCGGCAAAGAAGTCCATGGACTTAACCGCCATCTGGATAGCCGCAGGAATCTCAAAGGCGCCGGGCACCTCAACGCGCTCGTGCGTGGCGCCTGCTGCATCCAGCGTCGCCTTCGTGCCGGCATAGAGCGCATCGGCTATGCCCTCGTAGAAGCGGCCTTCGACCACCAGGATATGCGGCCCATCATCCATCGAATCGCTCATTCGTCCCCCTCACCGGCATCCCCGAGGGCGCGTTGCGCCACAACCCTCAAGCCGTAACCCTCCAAACCCACGATGGTACGCTTGGTATTGGAAAGCAGGATCATGTCGCGCACCCCCAAGTCCAACAGAATTTGCGCGCCGACACCATAGTCCCGAAGCTCGCCTCCGGCCCGCGCCTTGCCTTCAAGCCTTGACTTCAACGAGGTCGACAGGGCATCGGCCGAGGGTTCGCGGATCAGGACCACGACGCCCCGGCCCTCTTCGCCGATCATGCGCATGGCCTGCTGCAGATCGCCGGCCTTGCCGCTTGCCTTGTCGCCAAGAATGTCATCCAGCACGTTGATGGCGTGCATCCGCACAGGAACGGCGTCTGCCCCGGAAAGGTCGCCCTTCCAGATTGCCACGTGCTCGGCGTAGTTGATGGTGTTGACGTAGACCGCAAGATTGAATTTCCCGCCAAAGCGGCTCTCGAATTCACTCTCCAGGCGCCGCTCCACAAATGAATCGTGACGCCTGCGGTAGGAGATCAAGTCGGCGATGGTGGCAACCTTCAGGCCGTGGCGCTGGGCAAAGGCGATCAGGTCGTCACGGCGCGCCATCGTGCCGTCGTCATTCATGATCTCGCAGATAACGCCGGACGGATTGAGGCCGGCCAGGCGTGCCAGGTCGACAGCGGCTTCCGTATGGCCGGCACGAACCAGGACACCGCCGTCGCGGGCCATCAACGGAAAGATATGGCCAGGCGTGGCGACATCATCGGCCATCTTGCTGGGGTCGATCGCAGTCGCCACGGTGTGGGCGCGGTCCGGTGCCGAGATGCCCGTCGTAATCCCCTCACGGGCCTCGATCGAGGTGGTGAAGGCGGTCTGGTTGCGGGACTCGTTTTTTCTGGCCATGAGCGGCAGGCCAAGCTCTTCGATGCGCTGAGGCGTCAGCGCCAGACAGATCAACCCCCTGCCGTAGCGGGCCATGAAATTGATCGCATCGGGCGTCGCCATCTGGGCCGGAATAACCAGATCGCCTTCATTCTCACGGTCTTCATCGTCGACCAGGACAAACATCCGGCCGTTGCGCGCCTCTTCGATAATCTCCTCGATCGGCGAGATCATCTCGCCGAAAGTCAGCCGCCAGGGCTCGTCCGTCTGTGCCATCTAATGCCTTCCGTCCAGCAGGCGCTGAACGTAACGCGCGAGCTGGTCGATTTCCAGGTTAACCCGGTCGCCGGGCTGCTTGCCGCCAAGCGTGGTCGCCTCTGCGGTATGGGGGATGAGGTTGATGCCGAAGCGCCGGCCGTCGACCTCGTTGACCGTCAGAGATACGCCGTCCAGCGCCACCGACCCCTTGGGCGCGATGAACTTTGCCAGTTCCGCCGGCGCCTCAAAGGTGAAACGAAGCGACCCCTGCTCCGCTTGACGGGCCACCACCGCGGCAACCCCGTCCACATGACCGGAGACCAGATGCCCGCCCAGTTCGTCGCCCAGGCGCAGCGCCCGCTCGAAGTTGACCGGGGTGCCGGCCTGCCAGCCCCCCAGGGTGGTCTTGGAGAGGGTCTCACCGGAGACATCGGCCGCAAACCAGCCATCCCCCTTGTCGACGACGGTCAGGCAGGCGCCGGAACAGGCAATCGAGGCGCCAATCGCGATCTCCCCGGTCTCATAGCCGGTATCAAAGAGAAAGCGGGCATCCGCCTGCTGCTCAATGGCGCGCAAAGACCCAAGGTCGGTAACTATTCCGGTAAACATGGTTTCGGTCTTGGTTCGAGTTTCTGACAGGCCCAGGCAAGGCCGAGACGGGCCTAAGCGCCGAAGCGAAAGAGATCCAAAACATCCCGGCCGAGCCGCTGCCGTGATGACTGTCGGAACCGGGGCGCCTCGTCAAGCCTGTCGACGCCGAAACTGGCAAGCGCCGGCACCCCGTCACCCCCGATTATCAGGGGGGCCCGGTACCAGACAAGGCGGTCCACAAGGCCCGAGCGCAGAAGGGCCGCGGCAAGATGACCGCCCCCTTCCACCAGCAGGCGGTTTACGCCCCTGCCCGCCAGACCGGCCAGAGCCTCAGGCAGCGAGCAGTGGCCGAACTCGTCCTTGCCGACCATCAACACCTCCACCCCCGCCTCCGCGTAGGCTGTCAGCCGCTCCGAAGGATTGCCATCGTGGGTCACCAAAAGCGTCGGCACCTGCACGGCGCGCGCGACCAGATCATGGGTCAGCGGCAGGCGCAGGCGGCCATCGACCACAACGCGCAGCGGCGCGGCAGGCTCCAGGCCCGGCAGGCGCACATCCAGGCGCGGATTGTCCAGGACCGCTGTCTGGCTGCCAACCAGGACGGCATCGGCCTGAGCGCGCAGCAGATGGGCGTGACGGCGCGAAAGCGGCCCGGTAATCCACTGGCTGTGGCCGGTGTGGGTGGCAATGCGCCCATCCTGGGAGGTCGCAAGCTTCACCGTCACCTCCGGCCGGCTGTCGCCGATCCGCGAAAAGAACCCGGCGTTGAGAAGCCTCGCCTCTTCCGCGCAAAGCCCCAGATCAACGCGGACGCCGCGATCCCGCAAATGGGCAATACCGCGCCCGCTGACCCGGGGATCGGGATCCTCCACCGCCACGACCACGCGGCTCACCCCGGCTTCGGCCAGGGCTTCCGCACAGGGGGCGGTTTGCCCGTGGTGGGAACAGGGCTCCAGCGTTACGTAGGCGGTACTGCCAGCAGCCTGACCCCGGGACCGGCGCAGCGCTTCGGTTTCGGCATGGGGACGGCCGCCCGGCTGGGTCCAGCCGCGTCCCACCACCCGGCCGTCTTTGACCAAAATGCAACCGACGGCGGGATTCGGTGCCACACGGCCCAAGCCGCGGCCCGCCAGGGCCAGAGCAGCCAGCATAAAATCCCGGTCTTGAGGGTCAGTCGTCTCCGTCACCGAGCTTGCCAATGAACTCCTCGAAGTCTCGGGCTTCGCGGAAATTCCTGTAAACCGAGGCAAAGCGGACGTAAGCCACCTGATCGAGGTTGGCGAGGGCATCCATTACCAGTTCGCCGATCAGCTTGGTCGGAATGTCGGATTCCCCGGAAGATTCCAGCCGGCGAACCATGCCGTTCACCACCCGCTCAAGCCGTTCCGGATCCACCGGCCGCTTCTGGAGGGCCAACGACATGGAGCGCATCAGTTTGTCGCGGTCAAAGGGTTCTCTCTTGCCATTCGATTTGACAACGGTCAGTTCACGCAGCTGCACCCGCTCAAAAGTCGTAAAGCGCGCACCACAATTCGGGCACTGTCGCCGGCGCCTGATGGCCGAGTTGTCCTCGGTCGGCCTCGAATCCTTAACCTGCGTGTCCTCGTTACCACAAAACGGACAGCGCATACCTCCCCCTCTCCTTGATTTCACTCACCCGGCCGCTCGGAGCCGCCGGCTTACCAGCCCTGCAACGATTTAAGCCTCAGCCGCGGCACTCAGATCACCATATCGGGATAGATCGGAAAACGGGCGCAGAGAGTCCGCACCTCCTCCTTAACCGTCTGCTCCGTTTCGGCATTGTTGTCCGGGTTCGCAGCCAAGCCATCGAGCACACGGCCGATGAAGGCGCCGACCATACGGAATTCTTCGCTCCCAAACCCGCGGGTCGTGGCAGCGGGCGTGCCCAGGCGAATGCCGGACGTCACCGTCGGTTTTTCCGGATCGAAGGGAATGCCGTTCTTGTTGCAGGTGATCCCCGCACGATCGAGGCTTTCTTCAGCGATCACCCCGGTCAGGCCTTTGGGACGCAGATCGACGAGCATCAGGTGGGTATCGGTGCCGCCGGTGACGATATCAAAGCCCTCGGCGATCATCGCTTCGGCCAGCACCTTGGCGTTGTCGGCAACCTGCTTTGCGTAGTCTTTGAATTCCGGCCGCAGAGCTTCGCCGAAAGCAGCCGCTTTCGATGCGATCGCATGCATCAGGGGCCCACCCTGTAGGCCCGGAAAAGCCGCTGAGTTGATCTTCTTACCCAGATCCAGGTCGTTCGACAGGATCATGCCGCCACGTCCCGCCCGAAGGGTCTTATGGGTCGTCGTCGTCACGATGTGTGCGTGCGGCAGCGGACTGGGGTGAACACCGCCGGCCACGAGCCCCGCAAAATGGGCCATATCGACCATGAAGTAAGCCCCGACCTTGTCGGCAATTTCACGGAAGCGGGCAAAGTCGATGAACCGGGGATAGGCCGATCCACCGGCGATGATGAGTTTCGGCTGGTTCTCCAGGGCCAGGCGCTCGACCTCGTCGAAGTCGATCAGGCCGTCTTCCTTGCGCACACCGTACTGTACGGCGTTGAACCACTTACCCGACAGATTCGGCTTCGCCCCATGGGTCAGGTGCCCGCCGGCCGATAAGGCCATCCCCATGATCGTATCACCCGGCTTCAGCAGAGCCAGGGCGACACACTGGTTGGCCTGGGCGCCGGAATGGGGCTGGACGTTGGCAAACTCGCAACCGAACAGCTGCTTGGCACGCTTGACCGCCAGTTCCTCGGCGACATCGACGTACTCGCAGCCGCCGTAGTAGCGGCGGCCCGGATAACCCTCCGCGTACTTGTTCGTCAGTACCGAGCCCTGCGCCTCCAACACGGCCAGAGACACAATGTTCTCTGACGCAATCAGCTCGATCTGGTCTTGTTGGCGCCGGAGTTCGCCCCGGATCGCATCGGCAAGCTCGGGGTCCGTCTCGCTCAGGCGGGCGGAGAAAAAGGTGTCCTGCTGAGGCAGGGTCTCGGCGGCATTGGCAGCGGTCATCGTCGCATGCAACTCCTCGGGCAAGGGGTCATCACCCCAGTTTGGCCACACGCCGGGCATGACGGTCGCCGGCGTACTCCGTATTCAGAAAAGTATGAAGGCAGTCTTTGGCCACGACCTCACCTATAAGCCGAGCCCCCAATGCTAAGACATTGGCATCATTATGTTCACGACACAGCCGGGCGGAGGTTTCGTCGTGGCAGAGCGCCGCCCTTACGCCGGCGTGCCGATTGGCGGCAATCGATATCCCGATACCGGTGCCGCAGACCACCACGCCGCGCGCGGCCTTGCCCGTGGTCACGGCCTCGGCAACGGCCCGGCCAAAGTCAGGGTAGTCCACCGATGTCGTGGCATCCTGGGTGCCCAGATCGAGCACCTCGTATCCTGCGAGACGCAGCTCCTCCACAAGCTTCGACTTGAGATCAAAGCCTGCATGATCGGCCGCAACTGCGATCGACTTCGACACCATGGTTTGTAACGCCCAACTGCTCCGGAAAACCGGCGGACCCTACCATATGTCGCAGTCTGATGAAAAGACGCCACAAGGTGTCGGGGCGCCGGATTTCAGAGATTTCGCGTCGCCTGGAGGCTACTTCGCACGGAACAGAAGCAGAGCCCTAAATGACCAGCCCGCCGCGCTGCCCGGCGGCACGCTTTCGCAGAACGTACTCCAGCTTCTGAGCGGCCAGACGTTCCAGCTGGACCTGGCCTGCCGAGGGCGGGCCGACGATCGATACTTCCGCCGAGGTAAGCGTATCGACGGCAGAAACCTTGACGTAGCCGCCTACTCTTTGAAATTCGAAGATGATTTCGCGTGCTTGCTGCATGGGCCCATTTTCGGTCAACTATGGCAAACAAACCCTTAACAGCACTTCATGTCGTATTGATGACGCGGGGAAGCTGTGCAGATTCTGCTGACGGCGCGCGGTCCCAGTGTGGCGGCGATCCAAAAACCTCGGACAGATAGCTGACAAAGGCCCGCACCTTGGGCGCCAGATAGCCAGTGTGTGGCGAGACAGCGAAAATGCGGTGAACCTCCGTCCGGAACCCCGGCAGGACATCCACCAGGGTACCATCGGCGAGATCCTCTGAGACAAGGAACGTCGGCATCAGGGCGAGCCCCACGCCTGCCACAGCCGCGCGGCGCATCGCCTCTGCATTGTCGCAGCGCAGCCGGCCGTGCACCTTGATGCGCTGCTCGCGGCCATCGGCGTCGACAAGCTGCCAGAATTCGCGCGTGGCCAAATGCGAACAGGAAAGACAGTTGTGCGTGCTCAAAGCCGCCGGCGTTGCGGGAATGCCGAAACGGGCAACATAGGCCGGCGCACCGCAGACCACCTGCCTGCAGGGCGCCAGATCCTCTGCCCAGCCCCCTTGGGGCGGGCCGGTGTCGACCCGGATCGCCAGATCGATCTCCGATCGGGCAAGATCGATCTTGCGGTCATCGAGAACCATGTCGATTTCCAGCTTTGGATAGCGATCGAAAAAGTCGCCCAGGAAGGGTGCGATGTGACGCGATCCCAGCGAAGGCGGCGCCGTGACCCTCAGCTTGCCTTGCGGTAAGGCCTGGTAGTGCATGACCTCGGACTCTGCCTCGTCGAGATCAGCAAGGATCCGATGGCAGCGCGCATGGAACCTCTTGCCGATTTCCGTCAATCCGATGGAGCGCGTCGTCCGGTTCAGCAGCCTGGCGCCAAGGTGCGCCTCCAGCGCGCTTACATGCTTGCTCACCGTCGGCTTCGACAAACCAAGCCGTGCCGCTGCAGCGGTGAAGCTGCGGAGATCGGCCACGCAAGAGAAGACCACAATGTGAGTCAACTCATGGGAGTCTGTCATTCCGTCTCCCCACTGTAGGCAGCAGGACCGAGTGCTTACCCGGCCGATGCCTGAATGAACCAAGCGATTCAGTTCAACCTCAGCAGGGAGAGTCTAGTACCGGCGAATCGTTACACCCTATTCACATCCACTCACGAGAAGTTGTACGGGCACACAGGAGAGATCACATTCCTACGATGACACGAGGGGATAGCGGGAATGTCCGTCAGGACGCCTGCCGAACGATCCGGCACAAAAATAGGGGGAGCAAAGCTCCCCCTGAGTTCGTGGCTTGGCGTTCAGTCCAACACCGATTTGCGAGAGGATCCGTAGAGGACGAATTCGCCGTCCTCTCCGGTGAGCAAGCCTGGACCTGGCTTGATCTGATCGACCGCGCGGTACTCCAGAGGCTTCACATCCGCGCAGCCCGCAAGAACCACGGCAAGGGCCAGAAGCCCGACCATCGCCATGGCCGAAAGCGCCCTGTTCGATCTTGGTTGAAGCAGGCGCTGGTTTGATCCGGTCATCATCACATCACTATCCTTCTCAGAACTTCACCCGCGCACCGGCCAGGACGGCGAAAAGGTCGTCGAAGCTCGCCCCTTCCCGATCGAGCTCGTGATTGCGCGCGCCGATATAGAGCTCGGTTCCGATATCGTCGATGTTCTGCACCGCGAAGATGGCGTAGGAGCGGAACTCGTCTCCCGCAACATCGAGATCATCGGTCTGGGCGAAATCGATACCGAAAGTCGTGTCGCCAAAATCAATGGCGCTGAAGGTGTATGCCAACTTGCCATAATAGAAGACCGGGTCATCGCCGGAACCGTCGTCTTCGCGCATGCCCGCCGCTGCGGTAACGCTGATACCGATCGGGGTCAGCACCGAAACCGAACCATTGTATTGATCGAACCCGGCCCGGGAACTTGCGTTGGCATAAGCCGCAGCGGCGGCGACCTTCACACCATTGAAATCGCCGCCGTAAGTAATCCCCGCATCCCAGGCGCCGCCGTCTATTGCAGAGACCGATCCCTTGAAGCCGTATAGACCGGGCGTGTCATAGCGGGCCCGGTCGTCGCGGCTTAGTCCGTCGAAATTGCTGAAGACGTCGCTGATGCTGGGGCCCAGCGCCCCGCTGCCGTCGCTGAACTCAAGACCGCCGGCCAGATCACCGATTCCTGAATAGGCAACCACCGCGGTCCCTGAGAGATCGATTTCCGAAGTCCCGTTGGAGGCCGTGTCGCCCTGCCCAATCCAGAGGCGCCCCAATGTCTTGCTGTCGGCAAAGATCTCCAGCTTGCGTTCCGTAAAGTTGTTGGGGCCTGCGGGAGAATCCTGATCGAAGCTGATGGCAGCCGTGGAGTTGGACTCAAACTGAACCTCTATCTGCGTGCCGACAGTGATGTCGGAATCGAGTTCACCTTCACCGATGAAGCGCAGACGGGTCGACGAGTTGTCGTTGTCGACATGAAAGACCTCGGAATCGTCGCCGTTGTCGGCAAAGAGAACGCCACGGTTCACCTGTCCCGAAATCGACAGCTTCACCTTGTCGTTGCCGGACTCGATAACCTGCTGATCCTGGGCAGCAGACTTCTGCTCCAGCTTGTTCTGCTTCTCCTCGAGCTTTTGAAGGCGTTCCTTCAGGAACTGAATCTCACTCTTCAGCTCTTCGTTAGTCTGCGCGGCAGCCGGAACAGCAGCAGCCAACGCAACAATCATGGCCGTCCCGTAAAGGTAGCCATGCTTCCCAACCATCGACATAAGAGGCTTCCTCCCCAATCCTATCGCGCCTCGCCCACACCCACGCAAACTGCGAAGCGAAGAAGAAGATAAGTATCGGGGATTTTGTGATTTACAGAAATCACACTTGATCAAATAATAACGAGAATTATAAATTAAAAGAAACAGATTGTTTCTATTTTATACTATATTACAGCTGTCGAATTCTCTAGCGAGAGCATTCGGATTATGTACCCGGCCGTCCGCCGATCAGAGGTGAAGCCAAGGCACCGCTTTTGACGCACAGACAATTGCGCTATATCTGAGGTCTGCAGGAAAGCGTCCAACATCGAAGGATCCGTGGAATGTCTCAGGCAACGGCAACCAATGCGCAAACCCTCAAACCTTCCGCAGACAAAGCTAGGTTTGTCTGGGAGGACCCGTTGCTGCTCGAAGAACAGCTCAGCGAAGACGAGCGGATGGTGCGGGATGCCGCGCGCGCCTACTGCCAGGAAAAACTTATGCCCCGGATCCTGGAGGCAAACAGGAACGAAGTCTTCGATCGCGAAATCATGACCGAGATGGGCGCTCTGGGCTTCCTGGGCCTGACCCTACCCGAAGACTATGGCTGCGCCGGCGCCAACCACGTCAGCTACGGCCTGGTGGCGCGTGAGGTAGAGCGGGTCGATTCCGGCTACCGCTCGGCCATGTCGGTTCAATCCAGCCTGGTCATGCATCCTATCTACGCTTATGGCACGGAAGAGCAGCGGCAGCGCTTCCTCCCCGGCCTTGCGAGCGGCGCTTTGGTGGGCTGTTTCGGCTTGACCGAGCCGGACCACGGATCCGATCCCGGCGGCATGAAGACGCGCACGGCAAAGGTTGACGGTGGCTATCAGTTGAAGGGCGCGAAGATGTGGATCACCAACGCGCCGATCGCCGACGTCTTCGTCGTCTGGGCGAAAGACGACAGCGATACCATTCGCGGCTTCATCCTGGAAAAGGGAATGGCAGGACTGAGCGCCCCAAAAATCGAAGGCAAGTTCTCGCTCCGCGCCTCCGTCACCGGCGAGATCGTCATGGATGACGTCTTCGTACCCGAGGAGAATCTGCTACCCAACGTGACCGGCTTGAAAGGCCCCTTCGGCTGTCTCAATAAAGCGCGCTTCGGGATCGCCTGGGGCGCTTTGGGCGCTGCCGAATTTTGCTGGCACGCCGCAAGGTCCTATACGCTGGAACGCCAACAGTTCGGTCGCCCGCTTGCCGCAACCCAACTCATCCAAAAGAAACTGGCAGATATGCAGACCGAAATCGCCATCGGGCTGCAAGCCAGCCTTCAGCTTGGCCGCCTGCTCGACAGCGGCAAGGGAGCGCCCGAGGCAATATCCCTTTGCAAGCGTAACTCCTGCGGCAAGGCGCTGGACATCGCCCGGCAGGCGCGGGACATGCATGGCGGAAACGGCGTGTCCGACGAGTATCACGTGATCCGTCACGCAATGAACCTGGAAGCAGTCAACACCTACGAAGGGACGCACGATGTCCACGCCCTGATCCTGGGGCGGGCGCAGACAGGCATTCAAGCCTTCTTTTAGCGCTTACAAGGTTTCAGTTAGGAAAGACCCCCGGCCGTGTTTGGCCGGGATCTGGGCTCGCACTGCGATGCCCCCGTACCTTCGGCCCTGTGACCGAAGGTACTTGGCGTTATGCTGCGCTGAGATCGCGCGCGAGACTGGCGGGCGTCGACCAGAACTGCTGGATACGGCGCAAGGCATGATTGGCCGCCTCCAGTCCATCCTCAGAGAGCTGGCTGTCCGACAGATGCGTTGCATGCTGATCGAACAACGCCGAGAGACCGCGATAAACAGCGACACCCTTCTCTGATGGGCGCACGTGGAAAGAGCGCCGGTCATGAGGCGAACGCTCCTGAATCAGATAGCCGTTCTCAACCATCTTCTTCACGTTGTAAGAGACGTTCGAGCCCAGGTAATACCCGCGCTGGGTCAGTTCACCGATCGAAAGCTCTTCTTCGCCGACATTGAACAGGATCAGGGCCTGAACGTTGTTCAGGTCCCGGATGCCCTGGCGATCCAGGTCGGCTTTGATGACCTCGAGGCACTGACGGTGCAGCCGTTCAACCAGGCCAATCAGATCAAGATATTTGGACTTCACGATACCCTCACATGACTCTTTCAACAGAATCCAAGCAGCAATCGTAAAAGGTTAGCGGGAAGCCTATTAAACTTTACTTAACGGATGTGGGATTTATCTTATTGATTCTAATCATATTTATTTGATTATCCGCCATTTGCCACAGTCTCCGGACGTCAAAAGGGCACTACCATTCCTGTCCTACACACTCAAAGGCCCAATTTCGGCGAGACTCCGTTAACGGCGGGCAAAGACTATTTGTCGGCGTTGCCCTGGATCATCTTGATGATAGCGGAATAGTCGAGGCCGCCGTTTCCGGCATTGACGAAGATGGTGTAGAGCGCGGCAGCCTCCGCACCCAGCGGCGTGGCGGCCCCCGCATGGCTGGCCGCGGCTTGTGAAAGCTTGAGGTCCTTATGCATCATCGCCGCGGCAAAGCCTGGCTGATAGTCCCGGTTGGCTGCCGAGGTCTCGACGATACCCGGCACGGGGTTGTGGTTCAGCATGGCCCAGCAGGACCCGGATGCGGCCGAGCTGATATCGAAAAAGGCCTTGGGGTCGAGCCCAAGCTTCTGGCCAAGCGCGAAAGCCTCGGAGACTGCGATCATCGAGATGCCGAGGATCATGTTGTTGCAGATCTTCGCCGCCTGGCCGTTGCCGGCGCCGCCAGCGTGCACGATGTTACGGCCCATGATCTCCAGGAGCGGCTTGGCCCGTTCGAACGCCTTACCCTCGCCCCCCACCATGAAGGTCAGCGTTCCCGCTTCGGCCCCGGCAACGCCCCCCGACACCGGCGCATCGATCATGTCATGGCCGCGGGCCGCGGCTTCGCCATGAACGTCGCGCGAAGTCGCGACATCGATGGTCGAGCAGTCGAGAAACAGCGTCCCCGGTGCCGCCTGGGCCAGAAGCCCACCGTCACCCGCATAGACCGATCTCACGTGCTCACCGGCCGGCAGCATGGTGACCACGGCTTCAGCATCGGAAAGTACATCGGCCGGCGCCGCGACAACCGACACGCCTGCGGCGGCGGCGGCTTCTTGAGCGGCAGGGACGAGATCGAAGCCGGCCAGGCTGTGGCCGACATTCAAAAGGTTCCTGGCCATGGGCAACCCCATGTTGCCAAGCCCAAGAAATCCAATGCGCGCCATATTTTCCTCCCACTCGATTATCTTTGATTCATATCGTCCGGTTCCGCCAACACGCGCCGCCACAGCGCCTGAGAACCGTCAGGAAAAGGTCAGGTCACCGTCGCCCAAGGGACGGAAATGGGCCTCGACGATTCCCGGCGTCACCGACTGCAAGTCGCCTGGCTGCCAATTTGGCTTTTGGTCCTTGTCGACAAGAACGGCCCTGATGCCTTCATAGAAATCCTTGCCGGCCATGAAGGCCTGGCTCAGGCGGAATTCTTCTACCATGGCGCTGTCGAAGTCCATTGTTGCGCCCCGGTGCACCTGCTCAAAAGTCACTTTCAGGCTGGTCGGCGATTGCTTGCGGATTATCTTGGCGATCTTTGCCGCCCAGTCGCCCGGCTCGGCGTCCAGGGCCTCCAGGATTGCTTCCACTGAGGGCGCCGAAAAACAGCGGTCTATAGCGTCCCGCTGCTGCGCCAGCGCCGATGGTTCCGGCGGCTCCGTGGCGGCATCGATGATCTGATCGACGACGGCGTCCGCAGCGGCGGTGTTCCAGTCCGCGCCAGCAAAGGCATCGACAAGCTGAGGGATCTTGTCGCTGGGCACAAAGTCCGTCGCCAACCCAGAGTACACTGCGTCTGCGGCGCCCAGGCGCCAGCCGGTCAATGCGAGGAACAAGCCAAGTTTACCCGGCAAGCGGGGCAGAAAGAACGAGCCGCCGACATCCGGAAACAAACCGATCCCCGTTTCCGGCATCGCCAGCATTGTCTTCTCGGTTGCAACCCGATGGCTTCCATGCACGGAAAGACCAACCCCGCCGCCCATAGTGATTCCGTCAATCAAAGCAACATAGGGCTTGGGGAAAACGTGGATCATCCGATTCAGCCGGTACTCGTCGCGGAAAAACTCTTTGGTCAGAGAACCTCCGTTCCGGCCCGCCTCATAGACGGCACGGACATCGCCGCCGGCGCAGAACGCGCGGTCGCCGGCACCGGCAATGACGACAGCCTTGATGACCGGGTCTTCCCGCCAATCCTGCAGCTTGGGCATCATTGCCTGTATCATATCAAGTGTCAGCGCATTGAGCGCCTTGGGCCGGTTCAAGGTGATGAAACCGACACCGCCCCGTTCCTCAAATTCTATCTCATCCGTATCAGACATTCAGCTTGCCGTCTCCCGCAGGGCTGTCATTCACCAAGTAGCTTGCGAGCGATAATGACCCGCATGATTTCGTTTGTACCTTCGAGTATCTGATGCACCCTCACATCGCGCAGAAAACGCTCGACCGGGTACTCGCGGATGTAGCCGTAGCCGCCGTGCAGCTGCAGGGCCTCATTGCAGATGTGAAAGGCTGCATCCGTCGCAAAGCGCTTGGCCATCGCACAGTAAAGAGTTCTGTCCGGCGCTTTGTCGTCCAGCATGGTTGCGCTACGCCAGACCATGAGGCGTGCGGCCTCAAGCTCCGTGGCCATGTCCGCGTACTTGAACTGAAGTGCCTGAAATTTTCCGAGGTTCTTACCAAACTGTTGGCGAACCCCCATGTGCTCGTGCGCCGCCTCAAGGCAAGCCCGGGCGCCGCCCAGAGAACAGGCGGCAATGTTCACGCGCCCGCCATCAAGGCCCATCATGGCAAACTTGAAGCCCTCGCCTTCGCGCCCGAGCAGATTGGTCGCCGGCACCCTCGCATTCTCGAAAATCACCGCAGCGGTTGGTTGGCTGTTCCAACCCAGCTTCTTTTCTCTTTTCCCAAAAGAGAGACCCTCGATCCCCTTGGGCATCACCAGAGCCGAGATCCCTTCCGCACCAGCCCCGCCGGTGCGGCACATCACCAGGTACACGTCACTTGTTCCGCCGCCGGAGATGAAGGCCTTCGACCCATTCAGGACGTAATCGTCGCCATCTCTGACGGCCGTTGTTTTTAAGGAAGCCGCATCGGAGCCTGAGCCCGGTTCGGTCAGGCAATAGCTGCCGAAGTGTTCCATTGTCAGCAACTTCGGCAGATATCGCTCACGCAGCGCATCTTCTGCAAAGCTGTCGATCATCCAGGCGACCATATTGTGGATCGAAATGTAAGCCGCCGTGGAAACACAGGCCGCCGCCAGTTCTTCGAAGATGACCGCCGCATCAAGCCGCGTCAGCCCGGATCCGCCGGATTGATCGCGGACATAAATTCCCGCCAGTCCCAAGGCCGCGGCCTGGCGCAGCGTATCGACCGGGAACTCGCAGTTCTCGTCCCATGAGGCAGCCAGAGGCGCCATCTCCTGGGTGGCGAATTGGCGCGCCATATCCTGAAACGCGCGCTGTTCGTCGTTCAGTTCAAATGACATAGGCGGATTGGTAAACCGGTTTCAAGAAGTGGGCGGGTCCAGCGGCGATGATAGAGCCGGTCTTCGGCCTGTCAATCTGCGCGAACGGCCCAGCCCTACCCTGCAGCCCCACCGCGGCAAACCTGGCGTGGTCCCGCAGGATCATCCGCCGCAAAGAAGCGCCGGGGATGATCCTGCGGGACGGATCAGGCCACCGGGTGCTAGTAGGAGTAATTGAGCCCGGCAAGAAGCATGTTGATGTTGCGGCCTCGGTCTCCCAACGGCAACAGCACCATCTGAAGAAACTTCTCAGCATCCGATGAGACCGAGTGATAGCGAAGCTGGGCAAAGATCGGTTCTTTCAAATCCGAAACCATCTTACCCAGGTCCATCGCCTTGGCCTGCAGCACCTGTTCCGGCGAATTGCCGTCTGTCAGCAACCCCCGCACCGTTTTCCCCTGAATGTTATGCCCGGCATGGTGGACGATGTGGCCGCCAACGAGGCGGTAGCGAAAGTCCAACGGGTCCTCAAGCACATCAACCAGGAGGAGGTGTTCCAATAGCGCCGGAATATCGACCGGATCGATATCCGCGCGGGCAGGAAATGCATGCTCGCCGCGGCGCGACTGCCAGTAATCGTGCAACTTCAGAAGAACCTCTGGGCAATCAGCAAGCGGCTCTCCCTCCGCATCCGCATAACCATCCTCATGCAACCGAAAGACAGTTAGCTTCGCCTCTTTGCTATCTTCAGGCATTATATTCCTATCGGTAGTACCCCTACCTGAGGCGATTTTCTCTTATTAGTTGACAAATCAATTGCTCGGAAATCGTGATAGTTGTCGACTATTTTCGTTTAGTGGTCAACCGGACAATCCACCTTTAGATTGAAATACAGGGCGGGCAACACGCCGGATAATATCCTTGACAAAACGGCTGGCTAGGCGTTTTTTTTCATACATAGAGCGCCGATTTGATCTCAGCTTGCGGGCGCTTAAAAAATGCGGCTAAACGAGTGGTCACAACCGCCCGGAATAGCCGTGGCGGTTTTTTTGTTTGCCGTTTTTTCCGACGGCATTCGGCCTGACCCCCCAAGGGGTTCGCGGTGATTTGAGGGGTAGCTTGCTCCGCGTGACCAAAAGCTAAAAGTCCACATCTAGGTGGGCCCCTCGGGGAGATGACAACGCAATGAACTTGAATTGAAAGGGCCCAGAGATGACAGAGTCCGCGAAGACCAGCACAAACCCGGAAACCCTGGCACTGCATGCCGGGTATCGCAGCGATCCGCACACCGGTGCCGTTGCCGTTCCGATCTATCAGACGACATCCTACGAGTTTCAGGACACCGGCCACGCAGCGAACCTCTTTGCCTTAAAAGAGCTTGGTAACATCTATACGCGGATCATGAATCCGACCTGCGACGTCCTGGAGCAGCGCATAACGGCAATTGAAGGGGGCGCAGCCGCCCTCGCCGTCTCCTCCGGTCAGGCGGCCTCCGCCATCGCCATTCAGAATATCGCCCGCTCCGGGGACAATATCGTCAGCTCGACCGACCTCTATGGCGGCACCTGGAACCTGTTCGCGAACACCCTGAACAACTTCGGTATCGAGGTCCGCTTCGTCGACCCGAGCGACCCGGAAAACTTCCGCCGCGCAACCGACGAGCGGACCCGGGCCTACTATGCCGAGACCCTGCCCAATCCCAAGCTTGCCGTCTTCCCCATCGGCGAGGTTGCCGCCATCGGCAACGACATCGGCGTTCCGCTGATCGTCGATAACACCGCAGCGCCAATCATCTGTCAGCCGCTGAAGCATGGTGCCCATATCGTCATCTACTCGACGACCAAATACATTGGCGGCCATGGCACCTCGATCGGCGGCATCCTGGTAGACGGCGGAACCTTCGACTGGGCCAAACACGCGGACCGCTTCCCCCTGCTGAATCAGCCGGACCCGAGTTACCATGGTGCGGTTTGGACAGAAGCCGCCAAGCCATTGGGGCCTATCGCCTATATCCTGAAAGCAAGGGTTACGCTGCAGAGGGATCTTGGTTATGCCATGAGCCCGTTCAATGCCTTTCAGTTCATTCAGGGCCTGGAAACACTGCCGCTGCGCATTCGCGAGCATAGCCGTAATGCAACTGCGGTGGCCGAGTTCCTGCTCAACCAGCCTGATGTGACAAAGGTCATCCATCCCTCGCTGCAGGAAGGCGAAACCCGGCGCAGGGCGGATGCCTATTTAACCGGCGGCTTTGGCGGGCTGGTCGGTTTCGAGCTGGCCGGAGGCAGCGAAGCCGGTCGACGCTTTATTGATTCGCTGAAGCTGTTTTATCACGTGGCAAACATCGGCGATGCGCGCAGCCTTGCCATTCACCCGGCATCGACCACCCACTCGCAGTTAGGGGCGGAGGAGCAGGCCGCAACGGGCGTTACGGCAGGCTATGTCCGCCTCTCAATCGGGATCGAGCATATCGACGACATACTGGCCGATCTCGACCAGGCGCTGGCGGCATCCAGGGGAACTGCGGCAGCGGCAGAGTAAAGTGTTCAAGCCGAAGGTCGGCCGCGCCCAACGAGCCGGCCGACCTTCGGCAACACGAAAGCCGTTTGCCTGACCACCAATCGAGTACTGAATATGCCCGACCAGATTGCAGATAACGCGGCTCTGGTAATCGTCGACTTCCAGAAGGCCATAGACGACCCGAAGTGGGGACGCCGCAACAACCCGGATGCCGAACAGCGCGTGGGCGACCTATTGGCATTGTGGCGCCATCTGGGGCGTCCGGTCGTTCACGTGCAGCATCTTTCGACCGAGCCAGGCTCCCCTTACCGACCGGGTCAGCCGGGTTGTGATTTCAAAGACAGCCTTGCGCCCGGGCCCGGTGAAATCGTTATCCAGAAGAAGACCAACAACGCATTTATTGAAACCGGGTTGCAGGCATCGCTTCACGACCGCGGCATCACAGAACTCATCATTGTCGGGGTTCTGCTGCACAACTCGGTCGATGCGACCGTGCGTATGGCTGCAAACCTAGGGTTTCGCACATGGATTGCCGAAGATGCGACGTCGAGCAGCGAACTGCGCGACATGACGGGCCGCCTTTGGTCCCCGGATGACGTGCACGCGGTCAGCCTGGCCCAGTTGAATGGTGAATACGCCACGGTGGTGCGGACAAGCCCCCTCATCGCCTCGCTACAGACGCTTGTTGCCGCTCAGCCGGGCGCTTAGACTGTAATGAATGCACCCCAGCCGGGATCGAACCCAGCCAAAGGGAGCATCCGGGAGAAGTTATGAGCGACTTGCCAAAGAACGAGACACCAGCCCTTCGGGCCGTGCCGGAGCCGGAACAGGCGGCCCCACAGCGCCAACCTGAAAGCCTGGGCGCCTTCCCCCAGCTGCGTATGCGGCGAAATCGCCGGGCGAACTGGGTCCGGCGTATGGTCGCCGAAAACAGGGTCGAGACCGACGATCTGATTTGGCCGATCTTCGTTCATGACGGTGACGGCCGCCTGCCGGTCGCGTCAATGCCGGGAATCGACCGCTTGGGATTGGACTGCCTGGTGGATGCCGTGGGTAGTGGCAGCGACCTCGGCCTCTCGGCTGTCGCCATCTTTCCCTACACCGACGATGCACTGAAGACATCGGACTGCCGGGAAGCGATCAATCCCGACAACCTGGTCTGCCGTGCCGTCCGCCGCATCAAACAGGCCTTTCCCGACATTGGCCTGATCTGCGATGTCGCCCTGGACCCCTACAACGCCGACGGACACGACGGCCTGGTCCGCGACGGCGAAATTCTCAATGACGAGACCATCGAACTACTCTGTCAGCAAGCCCTGGCCCAGGCGCAGGCCGGCTGCGACGTCGTCGCGCCGTCCGACATGATGGATGGGCGTATCGGCGCCCTGCGCGAGGCATTGGACGTCAAGGGCTTCGCTAACGTGAATATCATTGCCTACGCCGCCAAGTACGCCAGCTGTTTCTACGGCCCCTTCCGCGATGCCGTCGGGTCAGGTTCGAACCTCACCGGTGACAAGAAAACCTACCAGTTGGACCCTGCGAACAGTGACGAAGCCCTGCGGGAAGTTGCCCTGGACCTTCAGGAGGGCGCCGATATGGTCATGATCAAGCCGGGCATGCCTTACCTTGATATCATACGCCGGATAAAGGACCGCTTCGGCGTACCCACGGCGGCCTATCAGGTCAGCGGCGAGTACGCAATGATCAAAGCCGCCGCACAGAACGGTTGGTTGGATAATGACAAGGCGATCATGGAAAGCCTCTTGTCCTTCAAGCGTGCCGGGGCCGATGCGGTTCTGACCTATGCCGCCCCGGAGATCGCGACGCTGCTTAAACAGCGTTGAAGATCACGAAACAGTCAGCAAAGTAACCAGAATTCGTAGTGGTTAACTTGTGAGCGCTTGTGTTGTCTTCGCGCTACAACAATCGCTGATAAAGCAATCTCTCAGATGGAGGAACGAATCATGGCGTTGCAACTGGGCAATACCGCACCCGACTTTACGGCCGACACGACCGAAGGAACGATCAGTTTTCACGACTGGATTGGCGACAGCTGGGCTGTCTTTTTCTCCCATCCGAAAGACTTTACACCGGTCTGCACGACGGAGCTCGGCTATGTCGCAAAGATGAAACCGGAATTCGACAAACGCAATGTGAAGATCATCGGCCTGAGCGTGGACTCCGTCGATGACCACAAGCGTTGGGCCAAGGATATCGAGGAGACGCAGGGCACCGCCCCGAACTATCCGATGATCGGTGACTCGGATCTGGCGGTCGCCAAGCTCTATGGCATGCTGCCGGCAAGCGCCGGCGACAGCGCAAGCGGGCGAACCGCGGTGGACAATGCGACGGTTCGCAATGTCTACGTGATCGGCCCGGACAAGACCGTCAAACTGATGATTACCTATCCGATGAGCACGGGGCGTAACTTCGACGAGGTGCTTCGGGTTATCGACTCGCTGCAACTGACGGCAGAGCATAAAGTCGCCACCCCGGTGAACTGGCAGCAGGGCGAAGACGTTATCATTGTCCCGGCAGTGAAGGACGATGCGGCAAAGGAACTGTTCCCGGATGGCTGGAAGGAAGTGAAACCCTACCTGCGGGTCGTCAAGCAGCCCAAGGCCTCATAGAAACCGAGAGAATTGAGACGGCTGGCCGGCGACAGAAGCTCGCCGGCCGCTTTGTCACGCCTTACTGTGCCGCAGCCAGGGCGAAGAAACGGCCGATCTCCTGGTCATGCCAGGTAAAGTCGCTGCCTTGGGCGTGAAAACCGACGTGGCCGCCCGCGCGTGGCATTGCCAATGAAAGCGCCGGGTTCGCCGTCCAGTCAAAATGCCGGTAGGATTCAGCGGGGATCCAAGGGTCGTTTTCAGCATGAACGGCAAGCGTCGGGCAGACGATCTTGGAAAGAAAGCGCAGACCGGAGCATCTGGCATAGTAGTCATCCGCGCCCGTAAAACCGTTGGCCGGTGCCACCACCTGATCATCGAAATCATAGACTGAAGCAGCGCTGTAAATCGCGTTTCTTTCGTCCTCGCTGAGGGGAACAGGAGCAGCCAAGGCCTCCTCGCGCATTCTGGCCAGAAGGTAGCGATGATAGATCCAGTTACGGCTGTCCATGATCCGTCGCTGCGCCGCCTTGAGATCGATCGGCGCGGAAACACACGCACCTGCGACCACCGGAAATGCGGACGCTTCTTCGGCCAGAAAACGTATCAGCAGATTGGCGCCCAGGGAGTAGCCGACCAGAAAAATCCCCCGATTTAAAAGTTGCGGGGCCAGGGCGCGGAGAGACTCCAAAGCATCGCGCAGGTCGGCGCTGCGCCCGGCATGATAGTGCAGACGACAAAGAGGTCGCGAAGGTCCGGCACCGCGCAGATTCAGCCGCAATACTGCGTAACCGGAAGACAACCAGTACTGCGTCGATACCCTGATGTAGAAGCTGTCTTCACAGCCCGTCAGGCCATGCACCAAAACAACCAAGCCACGCCGCGGCTCAGCAGGCTCATGCAATTTGGCGACAAGGCGATCGCCGCTGCCGTCCCGCATCGCCAGTTCCAGGCGGCGTTCCGGCCAGCGGCCCAGGTCAATCGCGGGCCGGCGCAGAAAATTGTACAATGTCTGGAGGTCACCGCCGTACCAGGGTGCCCGCACCCGGAACCGGGATGGAGCGAAGACCGTCGCGGCCGCGGACTGGTTGGGGGCCTCGTCTACCTTCTTCGACATCGAAGCCCGGCTCAGGATTCCGAAGCGAGCCAAGTGACGACCGGTTCCGTCTGTTGCCGATCGAGGAGAGCCGGCGCATGCCCGCAGCCGGGAAACTCCCGCAGCGTCGCCTTAGGGCCGCGCCTGGTCATCTCCTCGGCAGTCTCTCTCAACAGAAGGTCAGACTCAGCGCCACGCAGCAACAATACCGGACAGGTAATCGCATCCCAGAAGGACCAGAGATCAAGGTCATCAACCTCCAGCGCCTCCAATGGGGCAGCAATCTGCGGATCATAGTGAAGACGCCACCCTGCCCCGTCCCGGCGCAGCGACGTTTCGGTCAGATGGCACCACTGCTCATCCATCAGATCGCCAAAGCTTCGATAAATCTCTCGGAGATAGACCTCGGCAGCCGCAAGATCGGGAAAGTAAGGATCCTTGCCGAAGTACTCGAAGATGCGCAGCAAGGCGTTCTTGGGAATGAACGCGCCGACATCATTAACGACCAGACGCCGGATCGGGTTTCCTGGCATCGCGGCCAACATCATGCCGATCAAGCCGCCCATGGAGGTTCCGACCCAATCCACTGCCTGGCAGTCGAGCCTTGCGATGAGGCTGCTCATATCCGCCAGGTATTGCGGGTAGCCATAATCCATGGGGTCATTCAGCCAGCCACTCGCGCCGCGACCGACGACGTCGGCGCAAATGACCCGGCGCCCGCCAGCCGCGAGAATCCCGGCCAGGGTGTCAAAGTCCCTGGCGTTTCGGCCCAGACCGTGGACACAGACAATCGGGCGCGGATGATCCAGTCCGTAGACGCGGTATGACAGCTTGTGAAAGCCTGTCTTTGACAGGCAAAGCAGATGGTCCTCGTGTGCCTCTGTCATGTCGGTCAGGCAACCGCCGGAGCCATGGAAAACACATCAGGGAACCGACCTACATCACCTGCCATCCTCAAGCTCCACAACCTATCGAGACCACGCGCTCTCGCAAGGAGAGCCAACCCACCATCTATAGGAAGCTGTCTCAGCGGCCGCAAGAAACAATCCCGTGTTGGCATATCTGAACAGGCCGAGAGAGCGGCCTTATCATGGCAATGACGGGGTTTTAGGCGGCGGAGCCGCGATTCTGCGCAGGCCCCCCCAAACAGGCATCGATTTCGTCGGCGGACAGGCTCTCGCGTTCCTCCAGACGGCGCACCAGATGCTCCATGGCCTGACGATTGGCGCCAATGATCGCGGTTGCCCGCGCAGTGGCCTCCTGCAGAAGCACGGCAACCGCTCGATCCACCTCATGCGCCGTCGTCTCGCTGAAACGACGCGGTTGGGCTATCTCCCGTCCCAGGAACGGGTGCTCGTCACTCTGGCGCAGATCGACGGGCCCGACCTCCTCCGACATGCCCCAGCGTGACACCATGGCCCGCGCCAGCTGGGTAGCCTTCTGGATGTCATCATCTGCGCCGGAGCTGACTTCGCCGAGCAGTTCCTGCTCGGCTGTGCGTCCGCCCAGAAGAACGGTCAGCCGGTCCTTCAGGTAGTCGACGGGGAGGGTATGGCGCTCCTCTTCCGGCAGCATATGGGTGCCCCCCAGGGCCCGGCCGCGCGGGATGATCGTCACTTTGTAGATCGGATCGGCCAGCGGCAGGAAGTGCGCGGTGACCGTGTGCCCGGCTTCATGCACCGCCAGGCGGTGACGCTCATCCGGCCGTATCGCAAGGCTGCGAACCGACCCCATCATCACCTTGTCCCGCATCTCATCAAAATGCCCCATCCGGATGGCGTTCTCATCCGCCCGGGCTGCCGCCATCGCGGCTTCGTTCACCAGGTTCTTGAGATCTGCCCCCGAAAACCCCGGCGTCGAAGCAGCAAGCAACGACAAGTCGACGTCCTCGGCAAGCGGTATCTTGCGCGTATGGACCTTCAGGATCGCCTCACGCGCCTTGCGATCGGGAAGCTCCAGGGTGACATGACGATCAAAGCGGCCCGGCCTGAGTAAAGCCGGGTCGAGAACATCGGGCCGGTTGGTCGCCGCCAGTACGATGACTGCCTCGTGTCCGGAAAATCCATCCATCTCCGAGAGAATCTGGTTCAGTGTCTGCTCACGTTCATCGTTGCCACCCCCCAGACCGGTGCCGCGAACACGGCCGACAGCATCGAGCTCATCAATGAAGATAATACTGGGCGCCCGCTCCTTGGCTTCATCGAACATCTTGCGGACCCGCGAGGCACCGACGCCGACAAACATCTCGATGAACTCAGAAGCGGAGGTATGGTAGAAGGCGACGCCGGCTTCCCCAGCCAAAGCCCGGGCCAGCAGAGTCTTGCCGGTGCCCGGCGGCCCCATGAGCAGAACACCGCGCGGCGCCTCCGCCCCCAGGCGGCTGTATCTTTCCGGGTCTTTGAGAAAGTCCACAAGTTCGCCAACCTCGCGTTTCGCAGCCTCCTGGCCGGCGACATCGTCAAAAGTAATCCGCCGAACGGCCTTGGTTTCCTTTTTGCTGGAGCCGGTGAGAAAGTCCGAAGGATCCCGCCCCCCAAAACGGCCGACAAGGTTGCTCTGCATCTTCTGCCAGAACCAGAAATAAAGCCCCAGGAACACCAGCCAGGGAAGCAGGCTGAAAACCCAGTTGCTGTTCTCCTCTTCGCTGGGTTGGATAACCAATATCGCCTGGCTGTCATCGATCAGGGAAAACAGGTTCGGATCCTGAATCTCCGGAAGGTTGGCGACAACGGAAGACCCCGCTTCCACGCCCGCAGCCGCGCGAAGGGTCGCAGTGACTTTCTGGCCCTGCATCACCACTTCGGCAACACGCCGCTCTTTCAACAGCTTCTTGAACTCGCTGTAAGCGATCTCAGTCGCGCGCTCCTGAAGCGGAACGGGCTGTTGAAGGTTTGCGAAGAATCCAAGCAAAATCAAGCCAACCAGGAGTGCCGGCAACCATTTTGCTAGTCCCTTCAGCATTTTGTTCAACCTGATTAAATCCTGATTATTTCATGCTTACCAGCCGGTCACGACAAGAGGAATGATTCAGCTCAAATATGCTTCAACCTGACGCAGGCGGAGGTAAACGACAGGATTACGGTCGTCCACCGGGCAGAATCGCCCACCGTGATCCTTGCAGCCGCCGGGCCTGACTGCCGATAGCCTTGCCCCTTTTGCATGAATACCTTAACCGTTTGCCCCGCAGAGTCATCCCATGGCAATCAATGGAATCCACGAGACCATGGTGGCGCGTAAAAACCTTGAGAAACGAGCTTTCGTGACTTTTGGTCACTCACAGCCGATCGGAGCAAGATGCGGAAACTCTTAAGGATCTTACCATGGGCTTTAGGCGGTGTCGCCGGCCTCACTCTGATAGCCGGACTCGGCGTTTATCTCTGGCTTCTCGGATCGCTGCCGACAACCAAGGGCGAACTCACGCTTGCCGGCCTTCAAGGCGAAGTCAAGATCCTCAGGGATCGCGATGGCCTGGTCAACATCCGGGCGGAGAACGAGTTGGATCTCTATCGCGGACTTGGTTTCGTCCACGCCCAGGAGCGCCTCTGGCAAATGGATTTCATGCGCCGCACCGCCAGCGGTCGCCTGTCCGAGGTGATCGGGGAGACGACCCTGGACCTCGACCGCTTCTTTCGCACTCTGGGCTTCCGCCAGCTTGCGGAAGCAAATCTTGATCATCTGTCGGCAGCAACCCGCGCCACGCTGGAAGCCTATGCGCAGGGAGTGAACGCTTTCCTGGAGAACCGCACCGGCCCCCTGCCCCTGGAATTCCAGATCCTGCGCTACAGCCCCGAACCCTGGACCGCCGCAGACTCCCTTCTCTGGGGCCGCCTCATGGCACTGCGCCTCTCGGACAACTGGCGCTCGGAGCTTAGCCGGGCACGTTTGGCCGGCCGTTTCAGCCCGGAAAAGATCTCCGCCCTCTGGCCCAGCTATCCCGACGACGGCCCCGTTACCCTGAGAGGCCGTGCCAGCCTCGTCGACAAGGGCGTTGCGGAACGCCTGTCGACCTTGCTGCCGCCCTGGCTTGAGCCAACCGGCGCGTCCAATGCCTGGACGCTGGGTGGATCACGGACCACCAGCGGCAAGCCAATTCTGGCGAACGACCCTCATCTTTCGCTCGAATCGCCGGGCGTCTGGATGTTGGCCCGGCTTGAAGCCCCGGGCATCACGCTGGCCGGAGCC
Source organism: Pelagibius litoralis (assembly GCF_011683915.1). GTDB lineage: Bacteria > Pseudomonadota > Alphaproteobacteria > Kiloniellales > Kiloniellaceae > Pelagibius > Pelagibius litoralis. Next base: position 50,436 of record NZ_JAAQPH010000001.1, on the reverse strand, counting down.
ACCGCACCAGGCGTTCCTTTTCTCGTTCTCGGCCACAACGAGCGCCTGGCCTGGGGTTTCACGACCACCCAAAGCGACACCCAGGATTTCTTCATCGAAAGGCTTATGGCTGACGATCCAGACCGCTATGAGTCACCGGAAGGCCCCCTGGCCTTTGGAAGCCGTGACGAAGTGATCCGGGTCCGCGACGGAGACGCAGTCCGCCTGATCGTCCGCAGTACCCGTCACGGACCGGTAATGAGCGATGTAATCCCGGCAAGCTCCGCCGAAACCGGTGCCGTACTCGCCCTTTCCTGGCCGGCCCTGCGCGAAGATGACCGTACGGCAGATGCCCTCTATGGCATCAACCACGCGCGCAACTGGGGGGAGTTCCGCGCAGCCCTGCGTCAGTTCCACTCTCCACAACAGAACATCCTCTATGCCGATGTCGATGGAAACATCGGTTTTGTTGCACCGGCGCGCGTACCCATCCGCCGTGCGGGCAACGGGCAACATCCGGTACCGGGATGGAACGGCGAATTCGACTGGATCGGCTTTGTCCCTTTTGACGAGCTACCCTCGGTGATCAATCCGAGGAGCGATCTAGTGATCAACGCGAACAACAAAATGGTGCCCGACAGCTACCCTCACCTCATTGCCGTCGACTGGCCACCGCCCTATCGCGCGGAGCGGATCGCCGCTGCCCTGGCCGGAAGAGGTCCACACCACGATGTAACCGCGTCCGTCATACTGCAGCAGGACATTGTCGCCAGCGGTGCAAAAAAAATCCTGCCACGTCTGCTGTCGGTCCCGCCCAACTCTGCGCGTGGCGTTATGGCAATTTCCATGCTGCGTTCCTGGGATCTGCGCATGCACCGCAACGCGCCGGAACCGCTGATCATCCAAGCCTGGGTTTGGGCACTGGGACGGGAAATACTGGCTGACGAACTGGGTGGCAACTACCGCGACTTTCTGAACGGCGGGCTTTACACCGTCGAGCGGTTGATCGACGAAGAGAGTTCATGGTGCGACAACACAGATACGGAGCCCGTAGAGACCTGCGATGCTCAGATCGCCGCTTCACTCGACATCGCCCTGGACCTTCTGTCCGACCGCTTTGGCGATGACATGAACCACTGGCGTTGGGGCGAAGCCCATGCAACGAAATTCTCCCATCCGGTCTTAAGCCGCATCCCAGTGATCAACCGGCTGTTTGCGCAAAACGTAGAGAGCGACGGCGGTGACGATACGGTAAACCGCGCCTCGGCCCGGCTTGGCGGCCCGGAAGACAGCCTCTTTGAAAACGTCCATGGGGCCGGATTCCGGGCGGTCTACGACCTGGCAGATCTCGACCTCTCGCGCTTCATGATCGCGACCGGTCAATCCGGCAATCCACTCTCCAGCCTTTATGGAAGCCTTTCCTATCGCTGGCGCGATGGCCTTAATGTGTCGCTGGCCCCCGAAACCTGGGCGGTCGCAGAACAGCTTAAGCTCCTGCCAAAGCGAGAATGAGGATTGCAGATCGGACCGGCGAAGGCCCCGCTGCCCGACATATAACCAAGACGGCCAGCCGATAATGGGAAGGCAGGAATGACAACGACCCTGGAACACATTCGCGACGCGGCCGAGCGGCTGCGCGGACAGGTCATTCGGACACCATTGGTTCGCGCCGGCAGGCTCTCCGAGCGCCTGGGCTGTGAACTCTTTCTGAAGCTGGAGAATCTGCAGCACACCGGCTCCTTCAAGGACCGCGGTTCATACATTCGGCTGAGCAACCTTTCTAAAGACGAGGCCCAACGCGGCGTGATCGCGATGTCCGCCGGCAACCATGCCCAGGGGGTCGCTTACCACGCCCAACGTCTCGGCATCCCCGCAACCATCGTGATGCCGGAATTTGCGCCCTTTTCCAAGGTTGAGCGGACGCGTGCTTTTGGCGCCCGCATCGTGCTAACCGGCGATACCCTGGACGCCTCGGCACAGGCGGCTTATCAGATCGCCGAGGATGAGAACCTGACCTTCGTACATCCCTTCGATGATTCCGATGTGATCGCGGGACAGGGAACCGTGGGCCTGGAAATCCTGGAGGACAGCCCGGACATAGAAGCGATTGTCGTGCCCATCGGCGGGGGCGGCTTGATGTCGGCTATTGCAACCGTGGCCAAAGACGCCAATCCCGCAATACAGCTGATCGGCGTGGAGAGCGAACTCTTTCCCTCCATGTCCGATTCCATCAAGGGCAGAAACACGATGAAGGGCGGCCATAGCCTGGCCGACGGAATCGCCGTCAAGGTTCCCGGTAAGTTAACACGGCCAATCATCGAGAAACTTGTCGACGATATCGTTGTCGTTGCAGAAAGCGACATCGAGAACGCCATCCAACGGCTCGCGGAAGAGCAAAAGCTCGTCGCCGAGGGCGCCGGCGCGGCGGGCATAGCCGCCATTCTGGCCAATCCGGAGCGCTTTGCGGGCCGTAAAGTCGCGGTCGTCATCTGTGGCGGCAACATCGACCTGAAACTGCTTTCCGGCATCCTGACCCGCGGCCTCATCCGCGACGGGCGTATGGTGCGCCTTCGTATCGGTATTATCGATCAGCCCGGCGTTCTTGCCCGTATTGCCAGCCTGATAGGCAAGACCGGCGGCAATATCATCGAGGTATATCATCAAAGGCTGTTTTATGATGTGCCGGCAAAACAGGCGGACGTCGATGTCGTCCTGGAGACGCGGAACTCCGAACACGTCAAAGAAGTGGTGGCCAGCCTCCAGGCCGATGGCTTTCCGGCCCGGATTCTCTCCGATCATTCGGCCCAGGGGACCCTCTGACCGTTCTTTGACAGCGACACCTGGATACCGGACCTTGCGGGCCGGCGCCTAATCCCGTAGGGGATAGGTCCAACATGCCCAAGAGTCGTCGCTGCTCAGCCTGGGAGGAACCGACAATGGCCCAAAAAGGCGCCGTCTTTCACAGTGTCATGGACCGCATCGGAAATACGCCGATGATGGAGGTGACGAAAACCGACACCGGCCCCTGTCGCCTCTTTCTCAAGCTCGAAAGCGAGAACCCGGGCGGCTCGATCAAGGACCGTATCGGCAAGTCCATGATCGAAGCGGCAGAACAGGACGGCACCCTGAAGCCAGGCGGGAAACTGATCGAAGCCACCGCCGGCAACACCGGCCTTGGGCTAGCCCTGGTCGCCGCCCAAAAAGGATATCACCTGACCCTTGTCGTTCCGGACAAAATGGCCCAGGAAAAGATCTTCCACCTGCGTGCCTTGGGGGTCGAAGTTATCTTGACCCGATCCGATGTCGGAAAAGGCCATCCGGAATACTATCAGGATATCGCCGCCCGCATCGCCGGCGAGACCGGTGCCTTCTTCGTGGATCAGTTTTCCAACCCGTCGAACCCGCAGGCTCACTTTACCTCGACGGGCCCGGAAATATGGGAGCAGATGGATCACGACCTGGATGCCATGGTCTGCGGTGTCGGTTCGGGTGGAACCATCACCGGCCTCTCTCGGTTCTTCGCTTCAGTGTCCGACAAGACCGAAATGGTCCTTGCCGACCCGGAAGGCTCGATCCTGGCCGACTATGTGAAGACCGGCGTTTTGAAAGATGAAGTCGGCAGCTGGATCGTCGAAGGTATTGGCGAGGATTTCCTGCCCGACAACTGCGACCTGTCCAACGTCAAAAAGGCCTATGTGATCCCCGACAGCGAGTCGCTGACGACAGCCCGAGATCTTTTGAGCATCGAGGGCATTCTGGCGGGTTCGTCTTCCGGTACGCTGATCGCCGCCGCGCTGCGCTACTGCCGCGAGCAGAACGAACCGAAACGGGTTGTGACTTTCGTCTGCGACAGCGGCAACAAGTATCTCTCAAAGATGTTCAACGACTACTGGATGATCGACCAAGGCTTCATTGAAAGGCCGCAGAAAGGCGATCTTCGCGATCTGATCAGCCGTCGCCATGATGAGCATGGTACTGTCACCGTTGCCCCAAGCGATGACCTGCTGGTCGCCTATGGCCGCATGAAGCTCTATGAGATCTCTCAGCTTCCTGTCCTGAGCGAGGACGGTCAGATCGCCGGCATCATCGACGAGAGCGATATTCTACTGAGGGTTTTCGGGGACGATGAGCGGTTCAAAGACCCGGTCTCCAGCGCCATGACATCGAAGCTCGAGACTATCGGCGCAGATCAGTCGATCGACACATTGCTGCCGATCTTTGAGCAAGGCAGGGTGGCGATCGTGTTCGACGGGCGCGATTTCCTCGGTTTGATCACAAGGATCGACCTGCTAAACCACCTCCGCAGACGGATGAAATAGCCGCTATGCCAGATTCCACAAGAAGCCGGAACCGCCCCGCTTTTGCGACTCGTGTGATCCACGCCGGCCAATCCCCCGACCCCTCGACAGGGGCCATCATGCCGCCGATCTACGCCACCTCGACCTACGTTCAGGAAAGTCCGGGCGTTCACAAGGGCTATGAATACAGCCGTTCACAAAACCCAACACGCATGGCCTATGAACGCTGCATTGCAGACCTTGAGAGCGGTCAACAGGGCTTCGCCTTCGCGTCCGGTCTTTCCGCCATCGCCACAGCCCTCGACTGCCTGGACAGCGGCAGCCACATTATCGCGATGGATGATCTCTATGGCGGCAGCTATCGCCTGTTTGAGAACGTCCGAAAGCGCTCGGCAGGACTCTCCTTCTCCTTCGTCGATCTTTCCAAGACCGAAGACTTGGAGGCCGCCATCCGGCCTGAGACCAAACTGATCTGGGTGGAGACGCCGACAAACCCGCTCCTGAAGCTCGTGGATCTCGAAGCCATTGCCGCCTTAGGTAAAAAGCATGGCCTCATCTGCGCCTGCGACAACACCTTCGCATCGCCCTGGGTACAGCGCCCTCTTGAACTGGGCTTTGACCTGGTTATGCACTCGGCAACCAAGTACCTGAACGGTCACTCAGACATGGTCGGCGGCGTTCTGGTGGTTGGTGAGAATGCCGAGCTCGCCGAACAACTGACCTTCCTCCACAATGCGGTCGGCGCCGTGCAGGGGCCGTTCGACAGCTTCCTGGCCTTACGGGGCCTTAAGACACTGGCGCTGCGCATGGAACGTCATTGCAGCAACGCACAGACCGTCGCCGACTTTCTGGAGGCCCACCCCAAAGTCGAAAAGGTGTACTACCCCGGCCTCGAAAGTCACCCGCAATACAATCTGGCACAGCAGCAGATGGATGCACCGGGCGGCATGGTTACCGCCGTGCTGAAAGGTGGGCTGGATACCGCACGCCGGTTTCTCGAGCGTGTACAGGTGTTCGCCCTGGCAGAAAGCCTTGGCGGCGTCGAAAGCCTGATTGAGCATCCGGCGATCATGACCCATGCTTCGATTCCCGAATCGATCCGTGCGGATCTGGGAATCAGCGATGGACTGGTCCGCCTCTCCGTTGGCATCGAGAGCGAAGACGACCTGGTTGCCGACATACAAAACGCTTTGGCTTGACTGCGGGCTTAACGCAACAACGCAGCTTAGATAGAGCGGCCGAGCTCCCGGTAGCCGCTCTGGTAGTAGACAAGCGGTCCCTTGTCGTCATCCAGGCTTAGGATTTCCACGCGGCCAACGATGATGACGTGATCCCCCCCCTCGTGCACCGCTTCCTTACGGCAGCCGAGGTTCGCCAGACAATCCTTCAGGACCGGGATCTCTGACGGCCAGAGGTCGTAAGCAATGCCATCCCACTTGTCCGTCGCAGCCGTCGCAAAACGGATCGACAAGTCATGCTGATCGGCCGAGAGGAAGTTAACGGCGAACTGCCCCGTCCGGCTGAAGGCCTCAAAGCTCATCGCCGCCTTATCCAGGCAGAACAGCACGAGGGGCGGATCCAGCGACACGGAGGCGAACGAATTGACGGTCACACCGCAGTTCGCCCCCACGGAATCGCGCGTGGTTACAACGGTCACACCCGTGGCGAATCGGCCCAGTACCTGGCGAAAGGCGAGGGAATCAAAGCTCATTTCAGCATCCGGTAAATAACACAACTGGCTGGCGCGGCGGATCTTAATGCGATCTCCTGCACAAAAGCCACTGCAATCCGGCCCTTAGCAGCGGTTTGAATGGTGAACTAAACCACTTCTTAACCCAAATCCGCGACCTTCTGAGCTTCTTTACTGGATAGCCATAGATCACGGATTGGGGCTTCATGGGGCTCATTGTCGGCATTTTGATCGTCATCGGCTGTACGCTCGGCGGCTACATGGCCATGGGCGGAAAGCTTGGCGTGTTGTGGCAGCCTTTCGAGGTGGTGATCATCGTTGGCTCGGCCATCGGCGCCTATGTCATCGGTAATCCCGCAAACGTTATCAAAGCGACCGGCGGCGCCCTCGGCAAGTCCATGAAAGGCTCCCAGTTCAAGAAGGAGCACTATCTTGAGCTGCTTCAGCTGCTCTACCAGATCCTTAAGGTCGCCAAGACCAAAGGCAACCTGGGGTTGGAGCAACACATCGAAAAACCACAAGAGTCGGCCCTTTTTCAACAATTCCCCGGTGTCCTGGCAAACGACACTGCGACGACCTTTATCTGCGACTATCTGCGGATGCTGACGCTCGGGTCAGAGGATCCGCACGAGATGGAAGCGCTGATGGATGAAGAGCTTGAGCTGGTCCATCACGAGCATTCCGAAGTGGCCCATGCCCTGACCCAGATGTCCGACGGCATGCCGGCTCTGGGGATCGTGGCTGCCGTGCTGGGCGTCATCAAGACCATGGGCTCGATCAGCGAACCGCCGGAGATCCTTGGTAAGCTGATTGGCGGCGCCCTGGTCGGAACCTTCCTTGGCGTTTGGGTTTCCTACGGCTTTCTCGGCCCCATCGCCTCGAAGGCACAGTCCGTCTATAACGCGGAGATCAAGTTCCTTCACGTCATCAAGGCTGCGCTTTTGGCCCATATGCATGGGTCTGCACCCGCCGTTTCCGTGGAGTTTGCCCGCAAGGCCCTGGTCGGCCATGAGCGCCCGACGTTCTATGAGGTTGAAGAGGCTGTCGGCGCCCTTCCCCCGGTCAGCTAGGGGCGCGGGGTAGTCCGATATGGCAGCGGGAGCGAACGACGCCGAACGCCCGATTATCATTATCAAGAAGGTCAAGAAGGGCGGCGGTGGTCACCACGGCGGCGCCTGGAAGGTTGCCTACGCTGACTTCGTTACGGCCATGATGGCCTTCTTCCTGCTGCTTTGGCTGCTGAACGCCACGACAGAGGAACAGAAACGCGGTATCGCCGAATACTTCACACCGGTGACGGCCTTCGCTCCTGAGAGCGTTTCCCAAAGCACAAGCGGCTCCAACGGTGTCTTGGGTGGCCAGACGATGACCTCGGAAGGTTCGCTGTCCAACGATACCTCGCCGGTCGGGGTCACGGTGTCGCTTCCGGGCGCAAGCCAGGAAAAGGATGACGACAGCAAAGATCCGGTCGAAGACCCGACCGAAGGAAGCAAGCCGGGTCAGCGCCAGAACATGGCGGAGAATCCGGGCGGCAGCCCTCAGTCGGTAGATCCGACTGAGGTCGATCGCCTTGCCCAGGAACTGGAGCAGGAGCGCTTTGATGCGGCCGAGGCCGAGCTGCAGCAGGCAATCGCCGCGGTCCCTGACCTCGCTGACTTTGCCAAAAATCTCGTCGTCGATCAGACCCCCGAAGGGCTGCGAATTCAGATCATCGATCAGGAAGGCAAATCGATGTTCGCTTCCGGCTCGGCATCGATGTATCCGCACACGCAACGCCTCCTGGCATTGGTCACCAATGCCATCGATCAGCTGGACAACCCGGTTGCCATCAAGGGCCACACCGACGCCACCCCCTATTCATCAGACAACGGCTATTCGAACTGGGAACTGTCAACTGACCGCGCAAACTCAAGCCGGCGCGCGTTGATCGCCGCCGGCCTGCCCGCAAGTCGAATTGCGTCGGTCGTAGGGCGCGCCGATCAGGAGCATTTCATAAAGGAAGATCCGTTCTCGCCGCGCAACCGACGGATCTCCATCGTTCTTCTGCGTCAGGCACCCGTTGGCAACGAGCCGGTCTACGAGTCGGACGGCTGACCGAACGATCGGACCAAGAACGGCTGCGGACTTGCGGCGTCCTGTCGGCATCCCTAGATTCACCCCATGCGCAGTCTGCCAGAGCCGCCTTGGGTCGGGACACCACCGCCCTTTTCGACCATTCCGGGACTCTATACCGGTCTGCTACCCCGACGCTGTCTTGCCTATCTGGTTGACGTCACAATCATTGCCATAATCGGCCTCTGCCTTGGCGTTGTCCTGGCGATCATGGGCCTCCTGACACTGGGCTTGCTCAGCCCCGTTGCTGCGCTCATCCTGGCCCTCTGGCCCCTCACCTATCACAGCCTTTTCCTGGCCGGTCGCGGGGCGACCCCCGGAATGCGCCTGTTCGGCGTGGAAGCGCGAAGCTGGGATGGTCAGCGTCTCAGCCTTCTTCAGGCCGTCATCGTCACGATCCTGTTCTATGTCTCGGTCAGCCTGACCGCCTGGCTGGTCTTGCTGATGGCCCTTTTCAACGAGCGGGGCCGGACCCTGCACGACATTCTGGCGAACACGCTGGTTGTCCGTTCACCCGGGTGATTGCTCGGCCCTGCACATTCGAATTCGAACACCCAAGCCAGATATCGGCACAGAATGCTGGCTTCGCCTAGGCAATCCCTGCAATAATTCCATCAACACAACGATCCGGTGTATTCCGGCAGGGCGCGTTTTGGGGACGGGCCTGGAGAACAGCAGGGAGCAGTAGTTTGGAAACCACAGGCGCGGCGGCCTCTGGCCCTTTGTCCGCCTATCATTCTGAGGGCTTCTTCTGCGAGATGCTGGGAGGCCAGCATGCGCCGGCGGAGCACACTCTGCGCATACAGGATCGTTTGAGTGCTCTCGATTTGGGTGACCTGCGCGGTCGGGCCCGCGACGCAGAGCTGGAACTCTACAGTTTCGGGATCACCTTTACCGTCTATACGCAAAAGGACGCCATCGACCGAATTCTTCCTTTTGATGTAATCCCAAGGGTCATCTCCTCAGAGGACTGGAATACCATAGAAGCTGGCGTTACCCAGAGGGTTCGTGCCCTGAACCTCTTCCTCTGGGACATCTATCATGACCAAAAGGTCCTGAAGGACGGTGTCATTCCGCGCGACCTTGTCGAAGGCAATGCGAACTACTGTTCGGAGATGTGCGGAGTAGATGTTCCCAACGGTACTTATGTGCACATCAACGGCACCGATCTGGTCAGAGGTGACGATGGCCACTTCGTTGTCCTGGAGGACAACGCACGATGCCCGTCAGGAGTATCCTACGTCGTCGAGAACCGCCACCTTATGCAGCGCAGCTTTCCCGACCTGATGGCCAACATCGGTATTCGCCCGGTCTCAAATTATGGCCAGAAACTGCATGAAGCATTGGTCGACGTTGCCCCACAAGGCATCCCGTCGCCCCAGGTCGTCCTACTTTCACCTGGCACCTACAACTCCGCGTACTTCGAGCATATCTTTCTGGCGCGTGAGATGGGGGTTCCACTCGTCGAGGGCAGCGACCTGGTCGTCGAGAACGATCGTGTCTTCATGAAAAGTATCGACGGTCTGCACCCGGTGCATGTCATCTATCGCCGGATCGGCGACGACTTTCTTGATCCGGACGTCTTCAATCCGGAGAGCGTACTTGGTGCGAAGGGGTTGATGGCGGCCTATCGAAAGGGAAATGTTGCGCTGGCAAATGCAGTCGGTACCGGCGTGGCCGACGATAAAGCCGTCTACGCCTATATGCCGCGGCTCATCCGCTACTACCTTGATGAAGAAGCAATCCTCTCCAACGTTGAAACACACATTTGTCGAGAAGCCGAAGGCCTTGCCTACACGCTCGATAACCTGGCAAGCCTCGTGGTAAAGCCCGTCGGCGAAGCCGGCGGCTACGGGATCACCATCGGTCCGCGGGCCAGCCGGGAAGAACTGGAAAAGTGCAGGGCCGAAATTCTGGCCGACCCGGGTAACTACATTGCCCAGCCGATGGTCAATCTTTCAGTCTGCCCGACCTTGACCGACGACGGTGTAGGGGCACGGCATGTCGACCTTCGGCCTTTCGCCGTCACCGGGAGGTCCACCTGGGTTCTTCCCGGTGGTCTATCGCGCGTGGCCCTGACAAAGGGTTCGATCATCGTCAATTCCTCCCAAGGCGGGGGCTCTAAGGATACCTGGGTCCTTGAGTAGACTGCTCTCCCGCTACGCCGAGGCCATCTATTGGATGGCACGCTACATAGAAAGAGCCGAGAACCTGGCGCGCGTCTTGGACGTCAATGAGACGTTCAGCCGAGATTCCAGAGGCTGGCAGAACTGGCAATCGATTCTTCAGCTCTACAGAGACGAAGAGCGGTTCTTCAAGAACAACGAGAGAGCCGACGCGGATAGTGTGTTGTACTTTTACACACTCGATCAAACCAACCCGACTTCGATCATCTCCGTAGTCAATGCAGCACGCGCCAACGCGCGGACCTTGCGGCCGCTCATCTCCACGGAGATGTGGATTCAACTCAACATCTTCTCAAATACTTTGAAGAGTCTCAAACGCGAGGAATTGACTGAGCCCCGTCTGGCTCGATTCTGTAACACCGTCAAGGAAACCTGCCAAACCCACACAGGGATCACGGAGGGTACTTTCTACCGAGATGAAGGTTGGTTCTTTTATCAGATCGGGCGATGCATAGAACGCGCCGACCAGACGACCCGATTGCTGGATGTTAAATATCACCTGCTCCTGCCAAACGACGAAACCGTCGGATCGCCCTTTGACGTCAGTCAGTGGAACGCCGTGTTGCGCTCTGCAGCAGGCTATCACGCCTTCCGTCGGGTCTATCCAAGTGGCCTCAGTCAGACCGAGGTGGCCGGCTTTCTGCTGTTTCATTCGCAGTTTCCGCGCTCTGTTAAGGCCTGCATTCGCGAAATCGATGATCGCCTTACAGAGTTACGCTCCACATACCGGCTGAGAGGGGGTGGCCGCGCGCTGGAGGAACTGGACGAGCTCTGTGCTGTGTTGGATGATATGACGGTACAGGAAGTCGTCAATAAAGGCCTCCACGAGTTCATCGATTGGATTCAGATAAAGTTGATCAACATCCACTCCGAGCTTGGAACCGCTTATTTCGGGGATCCACCATTCCTGGAGAGCGACGCGGCGCAGTAGCATGAGGACTGACGAAGAGTGGCCAAAAGCGGCAGATATCTGCGCCAGACTGAAATACTATAGCGGACCCGGCATTGTGAAGCTGCCGAGCCAAGAGCCGATTGATTGAAGATATGGAGCAAGACCGTTCAACACGCGCTTCGTTCTCGAGAGAGCAAGAAAGCTTTGGTCCTCTCCAGCACTTCTATGTCCTGGAGCCGACCCCCTGCCCCTACCTGCCAAATCGCTTGGAGCGCAAGCTGCTGACGGAGATACACGGCCCACAAGCCCGGTCGGGTTACGATCACCTTGCCCCTGCGGGTTTCAGGCGTAGCCACCGTTTTGCCTACCGGCCGGCATGCGCGGACTGTAACGCTTGTGTACCGGTGCGCGTGGTGGTTTCCGAATTTAAACCAGGAAAATCACTGCGACGCATTGCGCGGGCAAATGCGGACCTTTCCGTCGAATTGGTTGCCGCCAAGGCAAACCAGGAGCAGTTCGACTTATTCCGCCGCTACATCGCATCACGACACGGCGATGGTGAGATGGCGGGGATGAGCCTGCAGGAATATCAATCTATGGTCGAGTCGAGCGACGTAGACACGCTACTGGCTGAATTCCGTGACGCATCAGGACGTTTGATAGCGGTCTGCCTGCTGGACTGGTTACGTGACGGTCCTTCTGCCGTGTACAGCTTCTTCGAGCCAGGGGAGTCTGGCCGTTCTTTAGGGACCTATGTCGTTCTCTGGCTTATCGACGAAGCCGGCAGGCGCTCGAAACCGCATGTTTATCTGGGATACTGGATCAACCAAAGCCGCAAAATGGCCTACAAGACCCGGTTTCGTCCGCTTGAGGGCCTTGGTACTCACGGCTGGGAATTGATCGTCGAATGAGTTCGTTTTCCATTGTGCCGACAACGGGCAACACATATTCCGGTGCGGGAATGGACGCCCTGGTTGCGCAGGCCTGCACAGGCACTTATTGTCGCAGGGCTTTACAGTTTGTTGCCTTGTCCCTCTTTCTGGGTTAGGGGCAGGGTGTCGCTTTTGGGTCCTGGAAGCGTGATATCAAAGCTACGCTACGGACCATGTCTTCTACTTGGGGGAGTAAGGAAATGAAACGTCGTCAATTCATAAAAAGGGCCGCGACCGTTGCTGCCGCCACGGGTGCGGTAACCGCTTCAAGCCTTCCAGCACCGGCGATTTCGCAAGGCCTGATGAAGTGGCGTATGCAAACGACGTGGCCGAAGAATTTTCCCGGACTTGGCACTGGCGCCAACAAGCTGGCCGAATTCATCAGCCGCGCTTCAGGTGGCAAGCTGACAGTCGAGGTATTCGGCGGTGGTGAGATCGTTCCCCCCTTTGAGACCATGGACGCGGTTGCCAGCGGGACCATCGAGATGGGCCATGGGGCACCCTATTATTGGAAGGGCAAGATCCCGGCCACCCAGTTTATCGCTTCCATTCCCTTCGGGCTGAATGCCCAGGAGCAGAATGCCTGGATCCAGTTCGGCGGAGGTCAGGAACTCGCCGACAAGGTTTACAAGGAACTGGGCTGCAAGTTCTTCGCTTCAGGCAACACCGGCGTACAGGCTGGTGGCTGGTTCAATAAGGAGATCAACTCCCTTGAGGACTATAAGGGCCTCAAAATGCGCATTCCCGGCCTCGGCGGCGAAGTCGTGAAGGCTGCAGGCGGCAATGTGGTGAACCTGCCTGGTGGTGAAATCCCGCCCGCACTGCAATCCGGCGCGATCGACGCCACCGAATGGGTCGGACCTTACAACGATCTGGCATTCGGCCTCTATAAGAGTGCTAAATTCTACTACTATCCCGGCTGGCATGAGCCCGCGACCCTACTGGACAACTTCGTCAATCTGGAGACCTGGGAGGCGTTGTCCGACGACCTGAAAGCCGTCGTTACCGCAGCGAATGCCTACGCCAACAGCTACGTGCTGAATGAGTTTGTCGCCAAGAACAACGGGGCGCTCAATACGCTGGTCAGTGAACACGGGGTTATCCTGAAGAAGTTCCCTGACGACGTGCTGAACGCGCTTGGAACACTCGCCGGCACGGTCATCGGCGACCTCGCTTCGGCAGATTCCCTGAGCCGGGAAGTCATGGATTCAATCGTCACCTTCCGCAAGCAGGCCATCGCCTATGCCAAGGTCTCTGAGCAGGCCTTTTACAACGCACGTGGCCTGCCCTTCAAATGGGCTGATTGACGGTTTCTGATCGGGCCAACAGTTGGCCCTGAAATCCGGACACAAAAAAAGAGGCCGGCGGTTAACCCGCCGGCCTCTTCTTTATGTATTCGTAACGAGCCATGATAACCCTGCTTTTTATCTAAACAGCACTGATGGCAGCCATGTCGCCATCGCCGGAAAGGCCGCGATCAGGGCGAGACCGAAGATCTGTATCACCACAAAAGGCAGAACGCCGCGGTAGATGTCCATTGTCGTGATACTCGGCGGCGCCACCCCGCGCAGATAGAAAAGCGCAAACCCAAAGGGGGGTGTCAGGAAAGATGTCTGCAGATTGACCGCGATCATAACACCCAGCCAGACCGGGTTGAGGCCCATAGTAAGCAGGATAGGCCCGACGATCGGGACCACCACAAAGACGATCTCAATGAAATCCAGAAAGAAGCCCATGACAAACATGAGCGCCATCACGACCAGCATGGCACCAAAAGCTCCACCGGGCATGGCATTCAGGACGTCAGAGACGATCTCTTCACCACCTAGTCCACGGAAAACCAAACTGAATACGGATGCTCCCAAAAGGATGACGAAAACCATCGCGGAGATCTTGACGGTCGTCCGCATGACATCGATCAGGATTCCGCTGCGATGAACGCGGCCGATAGAGATCACCAACCCGAACGAGAGTGCAAAGATGCAGGCGCCGGCGGCAATCGCCGCCACAAGATCGCCAGTTGGCACTACATCACGCTGCATTCGCAGATCAAATGACGTAACCAGGGGAACCAGTGCTATCAGACAAAATGCCGCTATATAGACCGGCCAGGGCTTTTCCCGGACGACCGCCCTGCCCCCGAGAAGAAGTGAACCGACGCAGCCCATAGCCGCCGCCTCTGTCGGCGTGGCTACACCCAGCAGTATCGATCCAAGTACCAGAACGATGAGTGACGCCGGCGGGATGAGTACGCGCAGAATTCTGGGACCGATATCCTCGTCGTCCCCCTCAGCGCGGGTTAGCGGCGGGCAGGCCTCTGGGCGCCTCCAGGCGGAAAAGAGGATCCAAAGCATATAGAGCCCGACCAGCATCATTCCCGGAAGAAAGGCGCCGGCAAAGAGATCAACCACAGAGACCGGATCCGGCGCAAAGTTGCCCAGCGCCAACTGCGCCTCCGTATTGGCCCCTTGAAGAATATCGCCAAGAAGCACCAATACGATGGAAGGCGGAATAATCTGCCCCAAGGTGCCTGAGGCGCAGATAGTGCCACACGCGATCCGCGGATCGTAACCGGCCTTCAGCATCGAGGGCAGCGAAAGCAGGCCCATGGTGACAACGGTCGCACCGACGATTCCGGTCGAAGCCGCAAGCAGCATGCCCACAAAAATAACCGAGAGGCCCAGGCCGCCACGCAGGCGCCCGAACATCAGTCCCATTGTTTCCAGCAGTTGCTCGGCGATCTTCGATCTCTCCAGCATCACGCCCATAAAGACAAAGAGCGGGACGGCCACCAGCAGCTCGTTCACCATCACGCCGAAGTAGCGCGACGCCAGACCGCCCAGAAGACGCATGTCGAAAATGCCAAAGCCAAAGCCGAGAAAGGCAAAGGCAAGGGCAACACCGGCAAGCGTAAAAGCGACCGGGAACCCAAGCAGCAGAACTGCACAGGCCGTCGCAAACATAACAAGTGAGAGAATCTCCCCGAGGAGTACAGGATCCATGAGACTAGATAGGCTCCGTTTCCTGATCGTCGGGCTTGAACTCTGGATGACCTGCCAGAACCAAGATACTTCGGCCTGCTAGAGAGAGGCCCTGCAGACCTGTCAAAACGCAGAAGGCCAGAATCACACTTTTCAGCAGAAAAAGGCCGGGAAGACCTCCGGCCTCTCTCGACTCCTCCAACCGCATCCAAGATGCAGCGACGTAGTCGAAGCTCACAAGAAAAACGATCACAATCAAAGGCATGATGAGCAGAAGCGATCCGACCAGATCGACCCAGGCCTTATAGCGGGTATCGTTGGGACGATAGAATATATCGACGCGCACATGGCCGTTGTGAAGCAATGTGTAGCCCGCACCGAACATGAAAACCATGCCATGAAGCCACACATAGGACTCCTGCAGCCACACCCAGCCAACGGCATAGACGTAGCGCAGAATCACAACGGCAAAGGTAATAAGGACCATCAGCAGCGTCATCCAGGCGACGCCCCGACCGACATACTCATTGATGGAATCAACGAGATTGACAAAAACTGCCAGCGCCTTCACGAGAACCGCTGAGCCCCCCTGGAATGGCCCGATAGGATAACGGGCAACATCAACCCCTGTTCAGTACTCTTTATTTCTTTAATTACCCCGGCTTATAGGCCGCAAAAGCCCGGATAACAACGGAAAATCATAGTACTCAGCTGAATTTGTTCGACCGGGCAAAACCGTTCGGTGGCAAGCGACCGGCCTGAGATCGCTTGCCCACCCAAGCCGACAGGTCCGTCTCTGTTCGTGTACGCCCAGCCCCCGCTGCCCAGGACAAGCCATCAGCCAAGTAGAACGTCTTCGCATCGGACAAGCCGCCGTCTTTGTATTTCTGCAGGATGACCCCTCTTCCTCTCGTCATCTCCGGCAGTTCTTCCAACGGGAAAATGATCAGCTTACGATTTTCGCCAATTACAGCGACGTGGTCTCCGTCAACTGCAGAGCAAACAGCCGCTTCGGCGCCCTGCGCCAGGTTCAAGATCTGCTTCCCATTCTTGGTCTGGGCAATGACCTCGTCCTCCGGGACGATGAACCCCCGGCCATCCGATGAGGCGACCATGAGCCTGCGGCCCGGCTCATGCACAAGCAGACCGACAATGTCCTGATCATTGGGTAGGCCCGTCATCAGACGCAGTGGTTCACCGAAGCCGCGTCCGCCAGGAAGCTTATCAACGCCCAGTGTGTAAAAACGGCCATTGGTGGCAAATACGAGAAGCTTATCCGTCGTCTGCGCATGGACCACAAAGCGCTCTCGATCACCCTCTTTGTATTTGGCGTCTGTGACGTCTTCCTGATGTCCCTTCAAAGACCTGACCCACCCCATACCGGAGCAAAGCACCGTTACGGGTTCACGCTCAACAACAGCTTCGAGGGGAACAATGACCCCGGACGGAGGTGCGCCAATCTCCGTACGCCGCGCCCCAAGATCGGTCTTCGACCCGAACTGCGATCTGATCTCCTTAACCTGATCACCAATGATAGACCATCGGCGGCCTTCATTTTTCATCAAGCCCTTGAGGTCCTTCTGCTCCTTGGTCAGCGCGGTGTGTTCCTCGCGGATCGAGATCTCTTCGAGTTTGCGCAAAGCACGCAGCCGCATATTAAGAATTGCTTCTGCCTGTATGTCGCTAAGCTTCCAGCGCTTTATCATCCGTGCCTTGGGATCGTCTTCCTCACGAATGATACGGATGACCTCATCAATGTTGAGATACGCGATCAGATAGCCTTCAAGCACCTCAAGGCGATGTTCGATCTTGCCGAGGCGAAACAGCGTTTGCCGCTTCAAGACATCGTGACGATGATCCAAGAAAGCGCGCAGAACCTCACGAAGATTCATGACTTTCGGTGTGTTGTCAGCGTTCAGCACATTCATGTTGAGGCTGGCGCGAGTCTCCAAATCAGTCTGCCGAAAGAGCGATTCCATCAGGACATCGGGGTCGACATTCCGGCTCTTGGGCTCCAAGACAAGACGAATCTCATCGGTGGACTCGTCGCGTATGTCAGCCAACATCGCCAGCTTCTTGGCAATGAGAAGTTCCGCGATCTTCTCAATCAGCCGTGACTTCTGAACCTGGAAAGGTATCTCGGTCACCACGATCTGATAGCCACCGCCTTTTATCTTTTCGCTCTCCCAACGCGCTCTCAGGCGGAAACTTCCCTTACCGGTTTTGTAGGCCTCGAGAATGTTCTCCCGCGCCTCAACCAAGATCCCCCCGGTCGGAAAGTCGGGGCCCGGCATCAAATCGACGAGCTTCTCAACGGTCGCGTTGGGTGTCTTTATGACATGAAGAAGAGCGTCACAGATCTCGCCAACATTGTGAGGTGGAATTGAAGTCGCCATCCCCACGGCGATGCCCTGGGCTCCATTTGCCAGCAAGTTGGGGAAGGCAGCCGGCAAGACCGCCGGCTCCTCTGCTTCCCCATCATACGTCGGACGGAAGTCGACCGCGTCCTCATCGATCCCGTTCAGAAGGGCCGCGGCAACCTCAGTCAGCCGCGCCTCCGTGTACCGCATCGCTGCGGCGTTGTCGCCGTCGACATTGCCAAAGTTGCCCTGGCCGTCGATCAGAGGAAACCGTAGCGAGAAGTCCTGGGCCAGCCGAACCAAGGCGTCATAGATCGCCTGGTCGCCATGCGGGTGAAATTTGCCGATTACGTCACCGACCACGCGAGCGGACTTCTTGAAACCAGAGCTTGGGTCAAGCTTCAACTGGCGCATGGCATAGAGCAGACGCCGGTGAACCGGCTTCAGGCCGTCTCGCACATCAGGCAGCGAACGTGCCATAATAGTAGACAGGGCATATGACAGATAGCGCTCCGACAGGGCATCGGAAAGCTTGACGTCGCGAATCTCACCGGCAGCAGAGGAAGCCATAGCACTCATTGCGAATCGACAGTTGAACTACCCGTTACAGTAGCCAACATGGCCCCGATATCAATACATCCTGAGCCTGGAGCCGGGGTCAGAAGCGATCGGCTCTGTAGGGTGCCATGTCTACGCCCGGATCCCGGCCCTCAACAAGAGCGGCGATCAGCGCGCCGGTACGGGCGGCAAGACTAAGCCCGCAATGCCCATGACCAAAGGCAAACAGGGCATTTTTGTGGTGCGGCGCGGGGCCGATTACAGGCAAGGAATCCGGCATCGAGGGCCTGAAACCCATCCAGCGGGTTTCCTCCCGGCGATCAAGGCCGGGAAACCAGCGGTTCGCGTTTTCATACAACACCTCCGCCCGCCGCCAATTCGGCGCGGCGTTCAGGCCTCCCAGTTCAACGGTGCCGGCGATGCGAAGCCCCTGTTCCAGTGGCGTGCAGACGAATCCGCGCTCTGTTGAGTAAATCGGCAGGCGCGGACTGACACCTGGATGCGGCAGCGTAAGGTGGTACCCGCGCTCTGTGTCCAGGGGCGGGCGGCTGCCGAGCATAGCCGTCAAGTTCTTGGACCAAGCACCGGCGGCGATTACAACCGCGCGACAGTCGACCCGCCCCGCCTCGGTGAGGACTGCCGTGACCGAGCCTTCAACCTGGTCAAAACCCACCACCCGCTCTCTTCGAATTTGCCCACCCGATCTGGCAAAGGTTGTCGCCAACTCTTGTACAAAACGAAAATTGTCCACTGTGTGCGACACATTCGGATAGAACACGCCGCGCTCAAATATCGGCGCCAGGCTTGGCTCCAGTTGCCGAAGCTCTTCCGCCGGCAGAACATCGAATTCGACGCCGCGCCGCCGCTGTAGTTCCAGCAGGGGTTCATAGGACTGGAATCCAGCCTCCGTCTCGTATACCGAAAGCCAGCCGGAGCGTTGGATCATATCCTGCAGCCCGCCCATACCAACAAGCGGGTCATAGGCTGTCCGGGCCCCACTCAACAGCGCTTGCAGCGCTATGGATACCTCTTCCACACGATCCGGACTGCTTGCCCGAACAAACTGGAGCAACCAAGGCGCAAGTTTTGGGAGGTATCGCCAGCGGATCGCAAGTGGGCCTAAAGGGTCCATCAACATGCCGGGCACCTTCCTGGCGATGCCCGGCGTTTGTACTGGTACAACCGCTTCCTCGGTAATGATCGACCCGTTTCCGAACGATGTACCCTCGCCAGGCGCGCCACGATCCAACAGCGTCACCTGATGGCCATCACGCAAGAGATAGAGCGCGCAGCAAACACCGACAATACCCGCCCCCACGACAACTATCGGGCCCGTTTCGTTGAGGTCGTCGCTCATGGGTCTTGCTCTGAGGAAATTGCTCGGCGATCGTGCACGGATACAAGCTCATCCTTGGCGAACCGCTGAGCGAGGCGCTGTCTTGCCTTAGGCAATGGCTTATCGTGTGAGTGGAACAGGTGGCGTTCAAGAAAAAAACCGGTCAGTTCAAGGCCTTCAGCAACCTCCCGCGCGCCCCCCTCACCGCGACCAAGCAGGAACCCGGGCAAAGACAACAGTCTCTCTTTGAATGGCGCCCCGGCAGACAGGGATACGGCGCGTCCTGATTTCGGACTGACATAACTTAGCTGGTCGTTATCGCCACCGCCGGCACATCGGCTAAGATCAAGTCCGAAGCCGAGCTCGGCCAGTAGTCCGGTCTCCCAACGCACATAGACTTCAGCCCAGTGGTCGCCCTCAAGGGCGTCGAGCAGCGCCAATAGCCCTACATAACAAGCTGGGTGCGGCTCACGCTCCGGCATCGCGCCCTCACAAACTGCCGCCGCCGCGACCAACGCCGCCAGCCTATCCGGGTCATCCATCACTTCAGCGGCATAAGAACGGGCCAACTCGCACTCGAAGTTTCCGAGATGCTCTGCTAGACGGCCGCTCCAGACCGCTGTCACCAGGTTGCCGGCCTGGTAGAGCCCCCTCAGACGTGCGCCTTGGCCACCTCGAACCAGCCCCGCATGCCGGCCATGAAAGCGCGTTAAAAGCTGTACGACAGTCGATGTTTCTCCATGGGGGCGAGCCGCCAGCACAACAGCTTCGTCTTCCCACTTCATCGTGGAGTAGCTCGTTTCGGCGACCGGTCAGAGCGCATAGAGCTAGGCATCGAACTCAAGCCCTAACATTCGATAGCGCTCCGGATCGTTGGCCCAGTTCTCTCTGACCTTGACAAAGATAAACAGATGGACAGGTTGACCCAACGCCTCTTTCAATTCGGCCTGAGCTGCCTCTCGAACTGCGCGAATTGTCCGACCGCCTTTCCCCAGACACATGGCCTTGTGTTGGTCGCGCGTCACATAAACCGTCTGTTCAATGCGCACTGACCCATCCTTGAACTCTTCCCAACTTTCGGATTCAACAGTCAGGGCGTAAGGCAGTTCCTGATGCAGATTCAAAAACAGCTTCTCTCGGGTAAGTTCAGAGGCCATCAGCCGCAGCGTAATATCGGAAAGCTGATCTTCCGGGAAATGCCAGGGCCCCAGCGGCATGCGCAAAGCCAGAAAGTCGATGAGATCCGCGACGCCGTCACCGTTGAGCGCGGAAATCATGAATACCTTCGCAAAATTGCCTGCTTGAGAGAGTTGCGCCGTGAGCTCGAGCAAGCGTTCTCTCTTTACGAGGTCGATTTTGTTGAGCACCAGAATAAGTTCACAAGGTTTCCCAGCAAGCCCATCAATCACCATGCGCGCTTCGTCTGAAATGTTTTTCCGACCGGCGTCATGCACCACGAGCACGGCATCAGCATCCTCAACCCCCGCCCAGGCCGCCTGCACCATTGCGCGTTCAAATCGGCGCTTCGCACCAAAGATGCCCGGCGTATCGACAAAGATAATCTGGCTATCGCCGGAAATCGCGATGCCGCGAACCCTTGTTCTCGTGGTCTGCACTTTGTGGGTGACAATCGAGACCTTGGCGCCGACCAAACGGTTCACCAAGGTCGACTTGCCGGCATTGGGCGCACCCACTACAGCGACGAAGCCGCATCTCTGCTTACCTGCTGGCACCTCGCTCATAGCTGCGCCCCCTCCAACAAGGAAAGCAGTTTCGTCGCTGCATCTTGCTCGGCGATCCTTTTCGACGGCCCCTCTCCTTCGAGCGGTGTATAGCCCTGAACCTCGACACTAATTGTGAACATAGGCGCATGCGCCGGCCCGCTGCGGGCTACTTCAGCATAGTTTGGCAGCGGCAAACCACGGCCTTGCGCCCATTCTTGCAGCCTGGTTTTTGAGTCCGAGGGGGGCGCAATATCGGCCTCTATCCGCTCAAACCAGTTGGTAGCGATGAACCGCTGGGCGACGTCGAGACCTCCGTCCAGATAAAGCGCGGCAATGACCGCTTCGCAGGTATCTGAGAGGAGGCTCGGGTTGTTGCGGCCGCTTGATTCGCCCTCACCCATTTCCAGTCGCATGAAGCATCCAAGGTCCAGGTCTCTGGCCACAGAGGCCAACGTCTCCTTCCGGACAAGCTGGGCGTGACGACGCGCCAGTTTTCCCTCAGCTTCCTTCGGAAATCTTGCAAAAAGCATCTCAGCAACAACCAAACCCAGGACACGATCGCCGAGAAATTCCAAACGCTCATAGTCGCCGCCCATGTGCGAAGGATCAGCGGAAACACTCGGATGTGTCAGGGCAAGGGCCAGAAGCCCGGGCTTCTGAAACTGGTGTTCAAGTCGGTTTTCCAGAACTTTCAGGAAATACCCTTCAGTTCCAGCCCTACCGCCGGATTCATCTTGATCATTCGATGACATCGCCGATCCGGCCAAAGCGTATGGCGCCGGGCCAACGCCAGAACTCCCACCAGGCCGAGCCGCCATCATGAGAGAAGAACAGAACGTCAGCGCGGCCGACGAGGTTTTCGAAAGGTATCTGTCCCACGTTGGAACGGCTGTCCTGGCTGTTATCGCGGTTGTCACCCATCGCAAACAAATGACCCGGCAAGACAGTCTTCGGACCCCAATCATCAAGAGGACCCCGGTCGAGGAGCTGCTCGTGGATGAGATGCGTTCGTCCATTTGGGAGCGTCTCAATGTAGACAGCACCGGAGG
The DNA here is from genome assembly GCF_011683915.1 of Pelagibius litoralis. GTDB lineage: Bacteria > Pseudomonadota > Alphaproteobacteria > Kiloniellales > Kiloniellaceae > Pelagibius > Pelagibius litoralis. Next base: position 28,339 of record NZ_JAAQPH010000001.1, on the reverse strand, counting down.
CCGAGGGATAATCGATTTCATTCAATTCCGACGGCAGCAACCGCTCGCGTTTTACAGGCTCTCCATTGATATGAAGCACTCCCTCCCGAACCTCGATCCGATCTCCAGGAAGTCCGACAATACGCTTTATGTAATCTGTTTTGACATCCAGCGGTGTGCGGAAAACGGCAACGTCACCAACCTCCGGCTCCGTGAAGAAAACCCTTCCATCAAACAAATTGGGACTGAAAGGGATCGAATAGCGGCTATATCCGTAAGACAGTTTTGAAACGAACAGGTAATCCCCGATCAACAATGTCGGCTCCATGGAGCCGGAGGGAATATTGAACGGCTCGTAGGCAAAGGTACGAACGCCCAAGGCGATCAGAACCGCAATTACGACGGTGCGAAGGGTCTCAAGAAAGGCGCCGACCGAAGTCGGCCCCTCCTCGATACTCTTGTCCGGTTCGGTATCCGAGCCTCTATTGCGCATGAACTTATCCATTGCCTCTCTACTTACAAGATTCCGCCATGCCCGGCGTCCTGATCATTCAGGTATCGTCCGGAAGAGCAGAAATGATTACAACTACCTGGGCCAGCGGATAGTCATCTGTGATGGTAATGTCAATCTGTGCTTTCATCCCAGTTGGCGTCAGTTCTTCAAGACGTAGCGCCGCCCCTCTCGTCAGCGCCATCGTCGGCTTTCCGCTGGGCAGATTGACGACACCCAAGTCTTTCCAGTGAACACCTCTTCTGGGAACACCCGTGCCCAGTGCTTTTGCGCAGGCTTCCTTCGCTGCAAATCTCTTTGCGTAGCTGGCCGCCCGCTGCGCACGCCGATCGGACTTGCGGCGCTCAGTATCGGTAAAACAACGCTGAATAAACCGCTCTCCAAAGCGTTCCAGCGTCTTTTCGACCCGCCTTATGTCGATCAGGTCGCTTCCCAGCCCCAGTATCATTTCGACACACTTCCTGCCTGCAGCCTATGCCGAACGCGCACCCCCGGCCTCCGCTCGCGCCTTATCCATCAGGGCGCGCATGCGACGGATCGAGCTATCAAACCCGCCGAATATCGCTTCCCCCACAAGAAAGTGTCCGATATTCAACTCCGCAATCGCGGGAATTGCCGACACAGCAACGACTGTATCGAAGGTCAAACCATGTCCGGCATGACACTCCAAGCCCAGTTCTTCGGCCCGCGAGGCAGCATCCTTAAGCCTTTTGAGACAGTCTTTCGTCCGTTCTCCAATTGGGTCCTCAAGGAAGGCATCACAGTAAGCGCCGGTATGCAACTCAACTACCGGAGCACCCAACGACACAGCCGCCTCAAGCTGCACGGCATCAGCTTCAATAAACAGAGAAACACGGGACCCTGCTTCACGTAGGCTTGTGACGTAGCGCTTCAGATGATTTTGCCCCCCTGCGGCATCTAACCCGCCTTCTGTCGTTCTTTCTTGCCGCCGCTCGGGCACAAGGCAGGCAGCATGCGGTCGATGGCGCAGAGCGATATCAAGCATTTCCTCGGTTGCGGCCATCTCCAGATTAAGAGGAATTTCAAGCTCCTCTGTCAGGCGCTCTATATCCTTGTCCGAGATATGTCGTCGATCTTCGCGCAGATGGGCGGTAATCCCATCGGCGCCTGCTGCCGCTGCCATCCGCGCTGCGCGAACAGGATCGGGGTGCATGCCGCCACGAGCGTTTCTAATCGTCGCAACATGATCAATATTGACGCCAAGTCGTAGGTGCCGCTTCATCGCTGCCTCTTGTAGTTTGTCGCCCCCGTCAAAGCTCCCCGATGCCCGGGCCGTTCGCGGCCCAGATCCGCATTCTTCAACCGTCTAAGCTTCCGCCGCGTGCGTCGTCGTCTTGCCTTCTGGTACTGGTCCACCGTCCGCTGAATAGGCCAGAAAAACACGAACCAGGCGAAAATCGCTGTAGGCACGCCGCCCACCGTCATCGGCAGCAAGACCTTCAGCGGATTCTCAAATATGTACTCAAATGAAAGACTTTGCGGGAGCGCCGTCAAGTCATCGCTACCAATAAGCCACGTTCCCAGGCTGTAAATCCATAACCAAATGAAGGGAAATGTCCAGGGATTGCCAACAACCGTGCCGATAGCGGCGGCCAGCAAATTCCCGCGAAGCGCAATTGCTATAACCGCCGCCAGGATGAAGTGGAGCCCAATAAATGGGGTGAACGAGATCGCTGCACCAGAGGCGAAGCCCGCGGCAATCCGATAAGGCGTTCCGGGCAAACGCCTCAGACGATGCGCAACATAGGCGCCCGAGCGCCGCCACCCCCCTTTCGGCCAGAGGATCTCAAAGGCGCGCTTTAGGATCGGTAGAGGCTGACGGCGTTTGAACATTCCTCAATCCTAAGCCAAAAAAATAGCCGTGGCCTTAACCGCGCGCGCGCTCAACCGATGTGATCACCGGCATCGCCCTGAGTGCTGCAATTATGTTTGTCAAATGCTTAACGTTACCAACTTCAACATCTATAAGAATCTCAAAGAAATCTACCGATCTGTTGGTGATCTTCAGATTATTTATATTTCCACCACTCTTACCAATAATCGTAGACAAACCGCCCAGACTCCCAGGCTCGTTTGCCACGATCACATGCAGTCGCCCTATTCTCTGCTCGACACCGTCATCAACATCCCACGAGAGATCAACCCACCGCTCAGGCGTGGCATGAAAGCTCTCCAGCGTATCGCAGTCGATCGTATGCACTGTGACACCTTTGCCGGTGGTCACAATACCGACAATTCGATCGCCGGGAAGCGGATGACAACAGTGCGCATAGTGAACGGCCATGCCGGGAATCAACCCCTTAATCGGGACGGATGTTTCGCGGCCCTTTCCATGCCGTGCGCGCGCCCGCGCCAAGGGCACCACTTTCGGGGCAGCAGCATCGTCTCGCGCCCCCGGGAACACGGCCATAACGACTTCCCGGCCCGTAAGGTGACCTTGCCCCACAGCGGCAAAAAGCTCGCCGAGGGATTCGCTCTTGAAGCGCTTAAGAACTGACGCAAGCCCCTTCTCAGAGAAGTCATACCCTTCCTGGCGAAACGACTTCTGCAGAATCTGCCGACCCAGTTCGGTATACTGTTCAAGCTGCTTGAGACGTACGAACCGGCGCACCCGGGCCTTGGCCTTGCCGCTTACAACGAACTGCTCCCAGTCCGGTGAGGGAGTCTGAGCCCTTGATGTGATGATCTCGACCTGGTCACCGTTCTGCAGTGGTGCTCTGAGCTGAACCATCCTTCCGTTCACCTTCGAGCCGACACAAGTATCGCCGACTTCCGAATGAACAGCATAGGCAAAGTCTACTGGTGTGGCACCACTGGGCAGCGCTATGACCGCTCCCTTTGGTGTGAAGCAGAAGACCTGATCTTGAAACATCTCAAGCTTCGTATGCTCAAGAAACTCCTCGGGGTTGTCCGCATGCTCCAAAATATCCAATAGCTCGCGCATCCAGCGGTACTGCCGCCCTTCCACTTGCGGGCTGTCTTGCTTGTATTGCCAATGTGCTGCCACACCATACTCGGCAATCTCGTGCATCTGGTGCGTCCGGATTTGCACTTCAATTCTATGCCGCTCGGGTCCGATGATCGTCGTGTGGAGGGAGCTGTAGCCATTAGGTTTCGGCGTCGATATGTAGTCCTTGAAGCGTCCCGGTACGACAGGGTAATGGCTGTGAAGTAAACCAAGGGCGTGGTAGCAGTCACCCGTGTTATCGACGACAATGCGAAACGCCATAATATCGGAAAGCTGCTCGAAGGTAATGTTCTTGCGTTGCATTTTTCGCCAGACCGAATAGGGCGACTTCATTCGGCCCGAAACGGAAACCTCTATTCCCTCGGCACTCAGAGTCTCGCACAGCTCACCGATGATGCGGTCTGACAGATCCTGTCCTTGCCCACGTAGGAAATCCAGGCGCGCAAGCACAGACTCCCGACCGTCTCTGTTGAGCTCGGCAAAGGCCAGATCTTCGAGCTGATCTTTAAATCCGTGCATCCCGATGCGCTCGGCCAGCGGTGCATAAATGTCCATAGTCTCACGCGCTATCCGGCGACGTTTCTCCTCGGAGCCGATAAAATGCAGCGTGCGCATGTTGTGCAGCCTGTCGGCGAGCTTAACGAGCAGAACACGAATGTCTTCAGACATCGCAACAAGCAGCTTGCGGAAGTTCTCAGCGTGCTTTGTTTCTTCGGATTGTAGTTCAAGCCGCCCAAGCTTGGTGACACCGTCGACAAGTCTGGCGATCTCAGCCCCAAACTTCGCTTCCAGATCCTCGAGGGAGGCATCCGTATCTTCAACGACGTCGTGAAGCAGAGCAGTAATAATCGAGGAGTCATCGAGCTTTAGCTCGGTGAGTATGCCTGCAACTTCAATGGGATGAGAGAAATACGGGTCACCGGAAGCCCGGGTCTGAGCCCCGTGTGCCTTCATCGCATAAACATAGGCGCGGTTGAGGGCATCCTCATCCGCGCCCGGATCGTATGATTTGACCCGTTCGACCAGTTCAAACTGCCGGATCATGTGTTGTCCGACCGCGCCTTTGCTATCAACGAATTAAAACGATTCTAGCATATGCGCTAGCCCACTGGTAGCCAAGTTCTTCTTTACACAACCACGCCGGTGGTGGCGCAAGACAGATATCCGTGCCGGCCGCCCCTATTCCTGCTTGTCAGCAATAACGGGGGGCACCTGCTCTTGGGTTCCCAAAAGAGAGTCGGGCCCTATGCCTTCTTCCGTAGCCGTCGGCATCATAGGCGCATCGTACTCGACGACATCATCCTCGGGCTCATCCTGCTCGCTTTGCTTTTGGAGGCCTGTAACGATCGCATCACCAAGTGCTTCCAGATCGACCGTCTGATCGGCGATCTCCCTCAACGCGACAACCGGATTCTTGTCGTCATCTCGTTCGAGCGTGAGCGGAGCGCCCGCAGATATGTCGCGCGCACGCTGCGCAGCTCTCATAACCAAATCAAAACGATTTGGCACCTGCAGGACACAGTCTTCGACAGTTACCCGAGCCATTATGGCAGCCTTCCAAACATGTGTGAGCGCTGGACCTGCTAAGCCCAGAGCCGCGGAATATATGGGCCGAGCAACTGATTGGCAAGCGTCAAACACCGGAAAAATTGCAAGGCCTAGCGGACTATGACGTTGTGCCCAGGCGCCTGATCCGCTGCTGTCCTGGCAGGCGAGAAAGCATGTCAGCCGCCGTTTCGCCGGTCACCGGATGTCGCCAGGCAGGCGCAATTTCATCTATTGGCTGCAATACAAAGGCACGCTCAGCAATCCTGGGATGTGGCAACATCAACCCCTGTTGAACCGCAAGCCGGCTCTCGCCGAACGCCAAAAGATCGAGGTCCAACGTTCTGCATTCGTTCTTACGAATCCTCTTTCGGCCAAACCGCTCCTCAATGGCATGCAGTTTGGCCAGTAAATCCGATGGGCCAACCGAGGTCTCAACGCAAATAACACCGTTTACAAACCAGGGTTGGCTTGACGTAGGAACCGGAGCGCTGCTGTACCAAGAACTTTTTCGAATGACCGCAATGCCATAGCTGGGCATGACGTCAAGAGCAGCTTCCAGCGTTTGCCGAGGTCCGCCAAATCCTGCGCTTTCTAGGTTCGAACCCAATGCAACGAGAATCACCGTGTCGTGACCCTTTCGTAGCCTATCTTGCGAGATCAAAAAGACGGCATAAATCTATATCAACGAAATGGCGATAGATTTCTTCAGTTCGCCTTTTTGCGTGTGTAGATTGTTATTGAATTCGCGAAGTTGTAAACAGAGCCGTGCAGATCTGGCGGTTTACTATTCGTTCGGAAGGATACCTATGAACTTCTACGACCAGGAACGGGTCGCTCTATTCATTGACGGCGCAAACCTTTATGCGACAGCTAGGTCACTAGGGTTTGACATAGATTACAAAAGGTTGCTGGATGTTTTTAGCAGCAAATGTAATCTTGTGCGCGCCCTTTACTATACTGCACTGATCGAAGACCAGGAATACTCACCCATTCGTCCTCTCGTCGATTGGCTTGATTACAATGGCTACACCATGGTCACCAAGCCAACGAAGGAATTCACCGACGCCACCGGTCGGCGAAAAGTCAAAGGCAATATGGACATTGAGCTGGCGGTTGATGTGATCGAGATGGTCGATCGCCTTGACCATATCGTTCTTTTCTCAGGCGATGGTGACTTTCGGCGTCTTGTTGAGGCGGTGCAGAGACGGGGCTGCAGGGTCACAGTTGTATCAACCCTCAGATCTCAACCGCCCATGATTGCCGATGAATTGCGACGGCAGGCTGACACTTTTGTGGATCTCTTTGAGATGCAATCTAAGATTGCCCGGCAACTGCCCGCCGATCGATCCAGGGCCGGCGAGCGCCTTCGCCAAGACGGCTATGAGGACGATCACTACCCCAATAACGAGGACGATGACTATTACGAGGATGAAGCAGTCTAAAGCCTGGATTGGTTCATGTTATGAGTTCGATAGAACCACCATCAGACTGTGCTCTCTGCCCTAGACTGGTTGAGTTTAGATCGGCCAATCGGCAAGCTTTTCCGGCTTTCCACAACGGACCTGTTAGAGCGTTTGGCCCGCTTGACTCACGGCTTCTGATCGTCGGACTTGCGCCTGGCCTGAAGGGTGCAAACCAGACCGGAAGGCCGTTTACCGGAGACTACGCCGGCGACCTTCTCTATCAGACGCTTGGCAAGTTCGGCTTCGCCGAAGGTACTTATGGACGCACAGCTGATGACGGGCTTGTTCTGAAAGACTGCCGGATAACCAATGCTGTTCGCTGTGTCCCGCCGGAGAACAAGCCAATTGGATCGGAGGGCCAAAACTGTCGACCGTTCTTGGCAACTGAGATTGAGCAAATGGACCGCCTTCAGGTCATTTTGTGCCTGGGCGGGTTGTCACATGCTGCTGTGCTGACGACCCTGTCAGCACGCAAAGTGCTCTATCCCTTTGGCCATGGACGACTGCATCGATTTGACAGGGTCACGATCGCCGACAGCTATCATTGCTCCCGCTACAATACGAATACCGGTCGCCTGACCGTAGGGATGTTCGAAGAGGTTTTCGGCGCCATTCGCCAGCTCTTAATCACGGTCCCGAAGCAGTCTTGATTTTCGGCGGTCCCAATCGCGCGCCTTTATGTTTTCTCTTTTATCCGCTTTTCGCCGCCCCTTTGCGAGACCGACCTCAAGCTTTGCGCGTCCTCGCTCATTGAAATAGATAGAGAGAGGCACAAGGGTGTAACCCTGTCGCCGAATCTGGCCCACAAGCTTTCCAAGCTCGCGGCGATGAACCAAAAGCTTGCGAAGCCGCCTAGGCGGATGATTGTTACGCGTGGCAGCGGCATACTCTGGTATGTGCGCGCCTTGGAGGAATAACTCTCCGGATCGCTCGCCAACATAGGCTTCGGCAATCGAGGCTCGGCCAGCCCGCAACGATTTTACCTCACTTCCCGTCAGAACCAGCCCCGCCTCGAAGCTTTCCTCTATCAGGAAGTCGTGCCGTGCCCTCCGGTTCTGGGCTGCGACTTTCTTCGCCCCCGTTTTCATAACACATTGGCCACTTTGACCTAGTTCAACAGGCCCGCATAAACCATGGCATCCTGCACCTTGGCTTCGGTCTCCCGCTGTATTGTGATCATTGGCAATCGGACTTCGTTTTTGCAGTGCCCCAGCAAACTGGCTGCAAACTTCACCGGCGCGGGGTTGGATTCAACGAAAAGCGCCTGATGAAGTGGCATGAGGCGACTATTAACTTCAGCGACACGATCAAGATCACGGCGCTTCCATGCTGCATGCAGATCGGCACAAAGACGCGGTGCTATGTTGGATGTCACCGAGATACAACCATGTCCACCTTGGGCGAGGAACGGCACGATCGTCGCATCTTCCCCGGAGAGTTGTGCGAAGCCGCTACCGATCGCCATTCTCGTCAAGGCCGGGCGCACCAGATCGGCCGTTGCGTCCTTCACGCCAATAATGTTTGGAAGTTCTGCCAAGCGCGCCATAGTACCCACCGACATATCGACAATACAGCGCCCGGGTATGTTGTATATTACAATCGGCAATTCTACTGAATCGTGAATAGCGCGAAAGTGCTGATAAAGGCCTTCTTGTGTCGGCTTATTGTAATAAGGCGTAACGACCAACGCTGCATCTGCACCGGCATCCTTGGCATGCTGGGTCAATTGGATCGCTTCATCCGTGGAGTTGGATCCTGTTCCTGCGATGACTGGCACTCTGCCTTTGGCAACCTCGACGCAGAGGGCCGTTACTCGCATATCTTCCTCATGGGTCAAGGTCGGCGATTCCCCGGTCGTCCCACAGGGCACCAGCGCGTCTGTACCTTCGCCAATCTGCCATTCAACGAATTTCTGGAAAGCAGCCTCATCCAGCCGCCCGTCGCTGAAGGGCGTGATCAGAGCAGTAATGGATCCAGAAAACATTGGGCCCGACATGTTGGCATTCCTCGATTTCCGACGCCGACAAGCCGCCGCGTCCACTCTAAAGCGGGAACATAGCGGCTGCCCGGGTCAGGAGCAAGCTGAGGAAGGAGCAGTCGGAGCTTGCAGTCTGCTTTCCCAGACCTTTAGTTTCTAACATCATCAGGGAGTTGTTGGGGTCCACCATGAAGCCGTACCAGTTGGTCAGATTGCCTGCCTACACCCTCGGGCTGGTCGTGTTGTGGCCTCTTCTTCTGACAACGAAGGCCATAGCCACCGCGCCCGAAATGGTGCTCAGCGATAAAGATCAGCGGCTCTATGCTTCAGCCTTTGAATTAATGGAAAATGGCGAGCGGAAGCGTGGCCTTGAACTAGCCCGGCAGGGCGGTGATGCACTGGCTACGAAAATCGCAGACTGGGTCGACCTCAGCGATCGCAACTCTGGGCGGGAGTTCGCCGAGATTGACGCATTTCTACGATCCAATCCACAGTGGCCGAGGCGCTATCAGCTCTACCGAAACGCAGAGCTGTTGCTGCCGGCAAGCTGGAGCCCTGAAAGAGTGATCCGTTGGTTCGGCAACCGCCCTCCCATCACAGGGGTCGGTGCTCTCGTGTTTTGCAATGCACTGAATCAGCAGGGCGATACAGACGGGCTTCAGAAGTGGGTCCCGCTCCTTTGGGTTTCGCTCGACTTCGACAGCAAAGACGAAGCGCAGTTTCGTCGCCAATTTGGTCGCCACTTGTCTGCCGAACACGAGCAAAAGCGCCTCACCCGCTTGCTTTGGGACCGGCGGACATCCGCGGCGCGGCGCCAACTACGACGGGTTGGCCCCGACCTTGCTGCCATCGCACGCGCACGGCTCGCCCTCTATGGAGATAAACCCGGGGTCGATGTCGCCATCCGTAAGGTGCCTAAAAGCTTGCAAGCTGATGAGGGCTTACTTTACGAGCGCACCGCCTGGCGCCAACGTCGAAACCGATTTGAGGGTGTGATAGAGATCCTCAACAACGCACCCACAAAAGGTGAGCATCTGGATAGTTGGTGGCGATTGCGAAAGTGGGCCGCTCGGCGGGCGCTTAACCGCTCTGAAGAGATCCTGGCGTACCAAGTCAGCCGGCGCCATGGGTTGACCCAAGGGTTGGGTTTTGCAGAAGGGGAATGGTTGGCTGGGTGGATTTCGCTAATCTTCCTAAAGCGCCCTGAAGAGGCTTTGAAACACTTCACCACGCTTTACGATGGTGTCACCTCACCAATCAGCAAATCAAGAGGTGCCTTCTGGGCCGGTGAAGCCCACGCCAAGCTAGGGAACGCTACCGATGCTCGGCGATGGTACGCGCTGGCCGCAGTTTTTCCCGCCACGTTTTATGGGCAACTTGCGGCACAGAGAATTGGTGCAAAACCCCTTCTGAATCTGGAGGGCCTGGCAGAAACGCCGAAAGCCGCTGTAACAGCGTTCCTGGGCGAAGAGGTCGTCGGCGCTTCCAAGATTCTCGGCCAAGTCAATCAGCCCAGGCTGCAGCAAACCTTTTTTGCACGACTGCGCCAAGATGCCAAAACCAAGACTGATTTTCAGTTGGTTATCGAGCTGGCCAATGCCATGGATCGCCAGGACTTGGCTTTGCGTGCCGCAAAGGCCGCCCGTCGATTGGATATCGATTTAGGCCCCTTGCTTTATCCGCAGCGCCCGCTCCCTAAAGCGAGCGGGCCGGAGCCGGCGTTGGTCCTTGCGCTCATGCGGCAGGAAAGTGAGTTTTACCCAGGGGCGAGAAGTCCGGTAGGCGCCCTTGGACTTATGCAATTGATGCCCGCAACCGCCCGACAAACGGCGCGCGGCACCGGACTATCTTATGATCGGGGTCGCCTCACGAGCGATCCGGACTACAATCTTCGCCTCGGACAGGCCTACCTCATGGAGTTGCTGGCGCAGTTCGACGGCTCCTACATACTGGCGCTTGCCGCATATAATGCTGGACCAACCCGCGCAAATCGCTGGGTGAAGGAGTTCGGCGATCCGCGCACACCCTCCGTCGACCCGATCATATGGATCGAGAAGATTCCTTTTGATGAAACGCGCAACTACGTACAGCGCATTCTTGAGTCGCTGATGGTGTACCGTCAAATGAACCCGAATCTCGCCCGCCCCTCCTGGTCGCTCTCTGTATCGCCACTGAGTTCGAGATGACGCAGGTTCCGCATCATTCAGTTCCCAAGATCGTGCAGCAACAAGCCGGAGGATCGTAAACTTGGCCACCGACGCCCCCTCTCCTTTCACATCTGCCAAAGCCTGTGTTTTCGACGCTTACGGCACGCTTTTCGACGTTCACTCGGCAATACGGCGCGGCGGTGAAGAACTTGGCGAGAAGGCCGAGATCGTGTCCGAGCTTTGGCGTCAAAAGCAGCTTGAGTACACCTGGTTGCGCAGCCTGATGAGCGCGCATGTGGACTTCTGGCAAGTCACATCCGATAGTCTTGATTTCGCCCTGTCGGCCTCCGGCACAAACAACGCTGCCCTTCATCGTAAGCTTATGGAGCTCTATCTGACCTTGGATGCCTATCCTGAAGTCAAAGAGACCCTGAAAAAACTGAAAATGGCCGGCCTGACAACGGCGATCCTCTCAAATGGCAACCCGGGCATGCTGGAAGCCGCCGTCACATCTGCCGGTCTTGACGCTGTGCTTGATCAGGTTCTGTCGGTCGAAGACGTCGGTATCTATAAGCCCGACGCCAGAGTCTACCAGCTTGCTGTCGACAGATTGGCTATACCAAAGGCGATGATTTGCTTCCTATCAAGCAATGGGTGGGACGCGCGCGGCGCCGCCCACTTTGGCTTCACGGTGGCCTGGATCAACAGGTTCAATCGAGAACCAGACCGCATCCCCGGTGATATAAAGGCCACCATTCGAAGGCTTGATGAACTCCCGCCATTGCTCGGCCTGAAATAAATTGGCCGGTGACGCTGGTATTAAGCACACGAAACAAAAAACAGCAGATGACCAGAGTGGAAGCTTTGAATACCGAGAACTTTGATAAAGCACCGACATTTGACGACATAAACTTGGCCGCGCAGCGCCTGCGTGGCTGGGCCGTCGAAACACCGCTTCTCGAATCATCAATGATAAACGAGGTCGTGAAGGGCCGGGTTCTCTTAAAGGCGGAGACCTTTCAGAGAACTGGATCCTTCAAGTTCCGCGGTGCTTTCAACCGCATTAGTCAAATTCCAGAAGCGAAAAGAGAAAACGGTGTCGTCGCCTATTCTTCTGGCAACCATGCGCAAGGGGTTGCCGCAGCCGCCGCAATCACTGGCATTCCCGCGGTGATTGTGATGCCGGCAGACGCGCCGGCGATTAAGGTTGAAAACACGCGTTCTTTCGGTGCAGAGGTGGTTCTTTATGACCGACGGCATGACTCGCGGGAGGAAATTGGTCGAGAACTTACGGAGCAGCGGCGCGCGACCTTGGTGCGACCTTACGACGATCCCGGCATCATCGCCGGGCAAGGCACATGCGGCATGGAGATCGTTAGTCAGGCAAGGGCAATAGATGCAAAGCTTGATAGCTTGCTGGTTTGCTGTGGCGGCGGTGGTTTGACGGCTGGTTGCGCCATAGCTTTGGAGGAGTTATCGCCTGAGACCGAAGTCTTGACGGTCGAGCCCTCTGCGTTCGACGATACCAAGCGATCCATAACAGCCGGTGAGATCGTCGCGAATAGCGGACACGAGGCATCGATCTGCGATGCCTTGCTGGCCCCACAGCCTGGCATGCTTACGTTTTCCATCAACCGGAAACGGATCAGCCGGGGGCTCTCAGTCACTGATACCGAAGTAAAAGCCGCGATGGCCTTTGCATTCCGCAACCTAAAGCTTGTCGTCGAACCAGGCGGCGCAGTCTGCTTGGCGGCGGTGCTATCCGGCAAATTCGACTGTGCCGGCCGGACAGTGGCACTGACCCTGTCCGGCGGCAATGTCGACGCTGAACTCTATCGCACCGTCCTAGCCGAGCACGATTGACTACAAAGCTAGCTGGCTAACGGTTTACCAGCCGGTGCCGTTGAGCCCGTTGAAGCGGTCGAAACCGGCGAAACGTTGCTCGTGCTTGAGCCGGAAGAAGGACGGCTGGCCCCTTCGAGGCGCTTGATGTTGCCCTCGATGAAAGCGCCGGCTTCTATAGCCAGACTGTCATGGATGATATCGCCGATCACTCGGGCGGATTTCGCCATAACCACAGACTTGGCCTTTACGGCCCCATCGATGGTGCCGCAAATGCGCACAGCATCACAGCTGATGTGCCCTTTGACCTGGGCGCCTTCACCCACCGTCAGTGTCGCACTGTCGATATCGCCCTCGACATAACCATCAACCTGAATATCACCGTCACTTTTCAGATTGCCGGTAATTTTTAGATCCGCGCTGATGATCGACGGAACACTGGTGCTCCCAGTGTTTCGTTTGGGTTCTGTGCTGGTCGAAGTCACCGCTTCGGGGCTGCCATTGGTCTCTTTAGTCTTTGAAAACATGCTTGCCTGCCGTCAAGAACTTCATGGGATTGAGTGGAACACCGTTATAACGCACTTCGTAGTGCAAATGAGGGCCGGTACTGCGTCCGGAAGAACCTACCTGCCCAATCTTCTCGCGATTAGCTACCGACTGTCCGGATTTGACAAGGATCTTTTTAAGGTGCGCATAGCGGGTGCGGATGCCGTGGCCATGGTCGATTTCGACCATCCGGCCAAAGGGTCCGCTCCAACCGGCATAGGTCACAGTTCCGGGTGCGGTCGCAAAAACCGGCGTCTTCATGGGCGCACGAAAGTCGAGCCCACGATGGTTGGCAATACGGCCGTTAAGCGGATCCTTGCGCTTTCCGTACTTGCTGCTGAGCGAGTACTGCTCCAAAGGAACCGTCAACGGCAGCGTGCGCATGACTTTCTGCAAAGCGTTCCAGCGGCTTAGCCTGAGATCCAGCAATGACAGTGCGATCTCCAGCTCCGAATCACCGTTGAAATCGCCGGTATAGTCGCCGGCGACAAAGGGACCGCCCTGAGCGACGCCGCTTTCTTCAATACCCGCCAGCAAATCGTCCAGCTTGAGTCCGGTCATTGCGACGGTCCGCTCAATGCTGTCGACGCTCAACTCTGTGCGCTCGCGCAGTCTCTGCACGATGTTACGCTGGGCCATTCTCATGTCGGTCATGCGTTGACGCATTCCGGTGACCTCAGCCTGCAGCCCCTGCTTGTCGGTCTGCAATCCGTCCCCGCGATGCATCGCGTTGCCCAATGATTCTTCAAGAGCAGCAATCTGCCTTTGCAGATCGTTTCGCCGGCCGGCGGTCTGCTCCAACTGGGACTCGAGGACGAGAACTTCCTGGCGCAGATCCTGACCGACGGTCTCCGAAGCAGCCCATCTTTCGCGCGCGGTGGCAATATCGGTCTGCAGATCAGTGACTGTGATCTCCAATTGCCGCTTCGCAGCAGCCATCGCGGCGAGTTCTGTCTCAATCTGCTGAAGTTTCTGGCCGAGTTTTATGCGGGCCTCTGCAACCCTCACCTTTTCTGCCTGGGCGTCTGAAAGGACCGTCCGCATGCTCTGGACCTGATCGCGGAGTTCCATGTTGCGGCCCACGATCTCCTGGAGATCGCTCTCAAAGCGCTTCAACTTGGTCCTCAGGCCGTCGCTCGCAACCACGACCCTTTCCTGCTCAGTTTCGCTACCTTTCAACTGATCTTCGATAGCGGAAATCTCGACGTCGGCCTCTGCCCCGTCTTTCAACACCGATAACAAGAAGGCCTGGTTGTCTTCCAGATTGCGTGTGATCTGAGCAAACTGCTCATGGTACTCGGTGACTTCGCTCAATAGATCAAAGTAATCAAGCTTGTGCTGCTCAATCTCGCGATCCTTGCCAGAAATAATCCACTCTTGAACAACGACCCCGCCACTTGCGAGAACCGTCCAGCCGAATAAAAAGGAAGCACCGAGAAGGCATAATTTCTGAGCCCGAACTGGCAATCGCAGAACGGTCACACGGTCGTTCGCCCGGAGAATCAGCTCGCGGGCGACGAATACTTGATCCAGTCGGTTGGTGATCCGGCCTTTCAAGTCCTTCCACATACTGTGGACCGTCCTCCCCTATCATTCTGCCCGCATAATCCGGGCGATTGACGGTGACATCGGCTACAGGGCACCCATTCTGGCAAAGCTCATGCTCAGCCACCACAGGCGGAAATCCCAGCATCATCAATGCCGTCGCCGCATCTGCTAAAAGCGGTTGCGAACAAACTCTCTTGATTACTTACCGAGTTCCCCCAATTCGCGCCGGGAAGGCGCAGAACTGTGCATCTGAAACAGCAAAGGTAAGCTATCCGCACCGCAAGGTTTCGACAAGTATGAACGCCGAGTCCTAAGACATCGTGAAACGGCCCGAAACCTCCGCCAATCAAGCCGGATCAAGGTTAATCAACGGTTAAGGGCATGAAGATTTCACCAAACCGGCGATATCATTGGATGACTGTCACTTGCACTTTATCGGAGAAAACCGGCGGCTCCCCGGAGCCCAGGGTTCAAAACACGCCGGGTGTCCATCATCGGGTTCCCCGTTAAGGAGAATTGGCGGACAGGGAGGGATTCGAACCCTCGATGCAGCTCATCACCACATACTCCCTTAGCAGGGGAGCGCCTTCAGCCACTCGGCCACCTGTCCGTACCGGGAAAGCGGCTGATTTCCTAACGTCTTACAGTGGACCAGCGCAAGCGCAAAGTGGGGTCTCAGGAAGAAAACCTGGAGAAGCACCGCGAGAACGGCACAAACCCCACGCTGTATATTCACGTTTTGTGTGTGTCCGAAATCTTCATCTGGGCTCTTGGAGCAGCTTCAGGAACTCTCCCGAGGCGGCACGGTTATAGGTCCGCAGTTCCAGATCGAAGGTAGTCTCAATCCGATTCCGCAGCGCGTCTGTCATGTTGATCTCTTCGTCGCGTGGAACTCCCCCTTTCGCTCTTGGCAACCAGCCATCGAAGGGTATCGAGAGCGTCTTGCAGACCTCAGCAAGATTGGTCGCCAGTCGCGCATGGTCGATGACAACATCCACCGCAAGCTCCTGGCCGTCCATGTACACATTAGCGTTCCGATCGGCCTGAGGAATACCGCTGTCAAGGAACGCTTCGAAGTTTCCGCTCCTTCGGCCATCACTCTTGCGCCAGAGCAAAGTTGCGCGCCACCCCTCACCCAGCGGCTAAACGGCTGGCTTCATCCTCTGCCGTCACTGGCGTGATAATGTCCAGACCATCGCAATAGCGGCTGAGAGATAGCTCGACGCTTGTGCCTGCAGTCTTTCGTGTCTTGAGAAAAATGAAGCGGTGACTGTGTGAAATGATCACGCCTATGAACCGGTCTTTTGCAGTTGGAATGTACCTTGTCGCCCGCTAAGCAAAACGCATTGCGAGTTTTAAATTGGGTGGCATCCTAACCCATGGTGAACCAGACGAGAAACAAACCATATAGTGCATCTGTTCGACCACACCCCCGACAGCCAAACCATCGCAGTTCTCCAAGGTCAGGACTGACAGCCCCAGCGCTAACCGCCGCAGGGCGCTTTGGTCACATAAAGGCAGACGGCATCCACCAGGCCGGACTTGATTTCCGGTGTCACATTCGCCCAGAGATCCGAAAGCTGTGCCGCTAGGTCGCTCTCCACCTGGGCTCGCGCCAGCTGCCCCTCGAAACCTCTCAGACCCTGAGCACTGTAGCTGATAACATTTCCATTCGGCGTGGTGAAGGTGATGCTAGCGCCTTCCGCTTCCTTACCGGAAATCCACTCCGCCACCACTGGTGCCCCGCCGTCCCGGCCCGGATAGATAATGCGTCCGGCCGTCATGCCGGCATAATTCGGCGGCGACCAGTTGAAAGGCGAATAGGAAGCCTCGGTCCCTGACGGCCGCGCTTCCGGTTCAAGCGATTGCTGGCCGGTCGGGCCGAAGGTCGAGCAGGCAGAAAGCAGAAGTACCGCTAGCAGGCCGGCCATGGGGAGAACAGATCGCATGAGCGCTACTCCGCAGTCTTGTTGGGGACGAGCCAGACCAGCCCGGCGGTGACCAGGGTACCGGCGGCACCGACCACATCGGGGTCGAGTGTCGTAACGGCAGCGATAACAGAGGTAACGGCCGCACCAATAGCCGCCGCCGCCGCCTTGTCATAGGCAGTGAACATGCTTGTCTCCTGAAGTATTTTGAAAGGGGATGGAGGAAGGAGTCTGCTAAATCAGTTTGGAGATCAGAAAGCCGCCGAGCAGCAGAATCACGCTGCCCTGCCCGCCAATGATCCAGCCGGTCAGGCGGCGATGCCCCTGCTCCATGGAGACACGGGTGTCGAAGATGCGCTGGCGCAGATCCTTCATCTCGTCGCGCGCCTCGCGCCAGCGCTCGCTGCAACGATCCTCATGCGCATCGATCTTGTGGTTCGCCGCGCTGGCCTGCTCGCGGGCGATGCGGTCTTCGGCCATACGATCCATCCAGGCCATCACACTGCCGGATCATGGTCTTCGCCGGCCAACGGCAGGCGGCGCCACCCCTCCCCCGAAGAAACCAGACAGGTCGGACCACCCGGCACCGTCACCAGGATCGACCAGGATCCGGATGGCCCGGCGAAGATCTCCAGCAGCGCCCCGGTGGAGGTCACGCCCCGGCTGACCGGACTTTCCTGGTAGCCCTCACTCAGGGCATCGACCAGTGCGTCCCGAGGGCCGCAGTGAGACCCCTGGGCGAGAGCCGGGTCCGGCATCCAGGCCCCGGACACGACGAAGCAGGCAAGCGCCAGCAGCGCCGCCTTGGTGAAGGTTGACATAGTGAAATCCTTGGTTCAGGGATCAGGCCGAAAAGCCCGGATACCCGCCGCTTCTGTGGCGCCGGTTCGCTATATGCTGGAGTTCGGAAAGATTTGGTTCTTTTTCCGGTTGCGGGTAACCATAAGCGGGCGGCAGTATCTCTGCGTGAGCACAGGGCCTTTCAAACTCGTCTTCGTCGCAGGAGCTATGCGCAGCGGCACTTCGCTGCTGCAGCACATCCTTTGCAGTTCCCCTCAAGCCAACCCGTTCGTACATGGCTGCCGCTATCTGACCAGCCATATCGGCGTCTATGCGCAGTACGCCGGAAGCGACCAACTATTCATCAATGACTACCTTGGTGGCCAGCAGGAGCTTCTTGCCTTTACCAGAGACATAATCGATCGCCTGCTCGCGGAAACCCATCGCAGATTGGACCGACCTGCCTGCCTCGTTTTGAAAAACCCCGAACTATCGAGCTATTTTCAACACGCCGCCACCCTTTTGCCAAACGCGCGCTTCGTTATCTCTGTCCGCGATCCGAAAGACACCATTGCGTCAATGATCAGAGTGGGTGAGAAGCATCGGCAAGCTGGCGAACGCAGTTTCTTGGCCGATGTTGGCCGGGATATCGAGAGGCTTTGTGCGTCTTATCGTCAGTTTTACCTGCCGGTACTGCGGTCTTTAAAGGAAGATCGCCACGATCTAAGAAATCGTGTTTTCTTTGTATCCTATGAGGCGTTGATCGGCGATACCGAGAACGTCCTCAATCAGCTTTCGGCGTTCTGTGATCTGTCATTTCCGCCAGGGAAGCCAGGAGACAAAGAGGGATGGCGGAGCCGCATCGATCCTGAAAATGATGGCATCTTTCAGCATACACGTTGGAACGCTTATCTAACCGACTTAAGCGGCGGTCCGATCTCGGCGTCCAGCATTGGACGCTACCGCCAAGTGTTGACCGGCGACGAGGCTGAGAAGATCGATCAGATTTGTACAGATATTAGGCGCGCCTTCGGTTATGCAACCGCATGATTTTTGTGGTGGGTCAACGAAAGACCACTAAATAAATGGCCTGATTGCAAAGGTGTAGGCTGCCGCGAAATTCTGGAGGCCTGATACTACGAAAGCCCCTGGGTCCCAGGATGACGCATTCAGCGCCCTTGTGGCGCTGGCAATCTCACATCTACCGCCTCCGCTTCCGTCATTCTGGTAGTTTTGATTGATCGTGTCGGACGGGTAGGAAGTGATGGATGTCACCTGAAATTGTGCCCAATAGGCCGCTATCCAAAGCGTGTTGGCCGCGCCCCATGTTGGCACTAAGTTAGGTGGATTGAATGACGATGTGTTAAACAAGGTGGAGCCAGCAACACTCTCTACGTCCGAGAGGTTTCCAGACCAGTTGGAAACCTGAATAACTTGTGCAACAGCGGTGTCCGCCGTGCCAGTTTTATTGACAGTTACCGATGTTCCGCCTTCGGTCCCATCAGCAACCTTACCGGAGAAGATGTTAATCGACGACGGCGTTCGAAGGTTGCTCCAACCAAGCGGTCCGCTAATCGTCCCGGTGTTCAGAACCGTCAAGTGAAGCCACAACAGGTTTCCGGCGTTGACTATCTCCGGCAGATTGACATTGAAACTGTTTGCGTTGCTGGAAAACTGGGTGGGCGTCACAGACTCAACGATGGGAAAAGGCGCTGGCGGAAGGAGCCGCGACGGGTTCAACAATGTCGGCATCAGGTCGGACTCCCCACCAGAGACACCTTCAGCCCGACCGCGCCCGTTCCGGCAGCATCGATATCAACCGTGATCTCGGCATCGTCGGCTAGGGTCGCATCATTGATTGTCGGAGATAGCGCCGCCGTTACGCTCGTGGTTTCGTCCTGATCGATCTGGAGCTTTTGCGCACCAAAAATTGAAACGCCAGCCTCGTTGATATCGACTGTCACCACGCCGGATGACGAGGCGGTTTTTAGGCTGGCCCGCACCGCGGATACAGTGTAGGCGAACGGCATTCGAAAACTGATCTTGCCCGTTCCCGCTGTGATCGCTGTGACTTCGTCGCCTACGGCAAACATGACGGCTTGGTCGCCGGCAGCACCCTGGATACCTGGAATTCCGGTACCCTGAATATTCCAGTTCGAAATGGTTCCGGTGCCACCAATGTTTGTGACGTTGACCGTCAACTGCTGCGTGCCGGAATTCCAGGCGGTCACCTGACCGATCATGTAATTGTCGGCATTCGTTGCCTGAGCCACTATGATCCAGCCGCCGACCGCGAAGGACCGCACATCGGCCGTCGTGAACACCTTAGAACCCAGGCCGACCGCGTTAGGCGTGGCGCTTGTGGTGTTCAGGATAGCGAAGAGGTCCGCCGCTGTGGCACTATTTGCTGCATTCGTCTCGGAGATACCAGCCGAAGACGCGGAGGAGGCGGCATTGGTTGCCGAGGTGCCTGCAGAGGTGGCGCTTGCCGAAGCTGCGGTTTGTGAAGTGGATGCTGCTGCGGCGGAGTTACTAGCTGCCGTGGCACTACCAGATGCAGACGTGGACGATGTACCTGCCGAGCTTGCCGACCCTGCGGCAGCAGTTTCAGAACTGGCCGCGTTAGTCTCTGACGTAGCCGCTGCTGTTTGAGCCGCTTCTGCTGCAACCCGCGCGGCGTCTACTGCCGCCAAGTTTCCATATAGAGCTTCTGCTGCATTCCTGGCCGTTACAGCGCCAGTTTCAGCGGTTTCCGCGCCGGTCCTAGCAACAACTGCCGCGGCCCTAGCCGTTTCTGAAGCAGCTGCGCTACCTGATGCAGCAGACGCGGAAGAAGTGGCTGAGGTGGCAGATGTGCTGGCCGCCGTCTGCGAAGCACTGGCGCTTGTTGCAGAAGTTACAGCGTTGGTGGCAGAGGTGCCGGCAGCAGATGCGCTGCTCGCAGCGTTGGTTTCTGACGTAGCCGCTGCCGTTTCGGAAGCTGCCGCCGCTGCGGCGCTGCTCGCACCGTTGGATGCCGCGGCGTCGGCGGCACTCGCGGACGCCGAGGCATTGGTCGCGGCCGTTTCCACATCCTGGACATTGATTGCCAGGAACCAACGATTTGCCGCCAGATCGGTCGCAAAGACGCCTGAGGTATGCGCTACCTCGCAAACATAGATGTCGTTGCCGGGCGTCACCCTCACGATATCCAGGGCTTCATAGTCGGTCGCGGTCACCCAATCCCCTTGCCATTTGCCGATCCGCGCCCGGTTCTCCAGGCCATCGCCGGTACTGTTCCAAGCAATCGGCTTCCCCGCTTCCGGCTCCGGGAATTCCACGTCCGCCAGCGCTGTCGTCTCCTTGAACTTGACGGCACGACTCAGCGCTTCTTCGATCTGCTGGTCGCGCAGGGCGGCCAGGTCGGCCATGCCTTCGACGGCGGTGGAGGGAAAGGCGCCGCCCAGCGGCAGGGCGGTCTGTTGTTCGGCGCGGATGCCCAGCTTGATGACCAGCGTCTCGCCGACCTGGGGCGTGTAGTCGCTCGGGCTGGTCGCCACGGTGACGGTGCCGCCGCCGGGCGCACCGGCGCCGCTCAGGCTGTATTCGCTGCCTTCGGTCCAGAGGCTCTCGCCGCCGTCACTCTGCAGCAGGATCACGCGCAAATGATCGTTGTCGAGAAACTTAAAGCCGGTGGGAAAGCTCGTGGTGGTGCCGTCACCGGCATAGCGGCTCTTGGCTGTCGTGGTTGCAATGGTCATGGGTGCTCCTGGCAAGCCTCCTGGTCTAGGGGATGAGGTTGAATTGATGACGTGCGCCGGGGCGCGGTCACTTTGCGGAGTGTTCGTTGGGAAAGGAGAAACGGGCTCGGCTTGGGCGTGCGCCTCTGTCCATCGGTTGCCTGTTGGTGACAGGCTGTCGGCCCCGTTTTCCAAGGTAACAGGTCAAAAGCCTCGGTTTCGGGTCAGCCGAGCGGGCCTTCGCGCAGTTTCAGGTCACGGAATCGGAAGAAAGAACAAAGATTGAACATGAAAGCAATCAGCGGTAGAGTGAGATACTGACTATCATCAAATCCATGCTGCTCTACCTGCCGCAGGGCTCAGAGGATTGCTAAATGAATATTCGATTTCCGTCTCGGCTCGTATTGCCAGTTTGCCAAGTAGTTCTTGGTGCTGCGCTCTTGTTGACACCACTCCACGATATCCACGCATCCGAGGCACAGACCGATGCGGTGCGCGAGCAAATCAAAGCCGCTTACATAGGTTGGCACCGCGGAGAACTCAAAGAGGCACTCCAGATCCTGGAGCCGCTTGTCCAAGCCAAGAACCGTGAGGCCATCTTCCTGAAGGCAGGTGTCCTTAACATGATGGAGCGCCCCGACGGCAAGAAGGTGCTTGCCTTGCAAACGGAAGCAGCAAGGCTTGGTTTTGTGGCTGCCTATTTACCCGCCGCGGGAGGGTACATGAATCTTGGCAATCATGAGCTTGCATTCGCCTGGGCACTTAAGGCCGCGAAAGAGGGTGTAACCGGGAGCCACTTCTTCATCTCTGCATTCTACTGCGACTCGTGGGACGTTATCCTACCGGATTCACTGGTTGCTGACGCCTGGTTGATCATTGGCATGGGCGGCAGTTTTGACGCTGACGATCAACAATGGGTCTCGCGATCTTGCGGCCCTTCGGAACCAGACGACTTTCGGCGAGGGCAACTCGAAACACAGGTCAAGTTTCTGACCAGCCGTTTCCGGCTGCCCCCTGTCAGTGACCCTCTTGCCGACTGGTACTCTTGGACTTTGGAAGCACTGGAGAGAGAGGTAGATACACCTGCCGAGTAAGACCGGTTCTGCGAGCGTAAGAAGCCATGTTCAATTCAATAATGGACCTCTTTACAATGACAGTCGGCGCAACGTAGCAGTATTGGCAAGCGTCCGGCCAGGGCAGAAGCCGATCAGAGCTAAAGGATCGTGTCGCAAGAGAACATATGGCAAGAGGCCTCAACCTCCACCGATCGACCGGTCAAACAAGCATAGGAAGGGATTTCATCCATGATGTACAGGTGCCGCTTCATCATGAGGGCTCGCTTCGTCGGCGTGCTCTTGGCGACCATGCTTTCGCTGCTTGCCCTGCCGGTCAGCAGCCAAGCGGCTGAATCGGAGAACGACGAGGCGAAAGCTCAGATCAAAGCCGCTTACATCGCAATGGTACGCAAAGATCTTGAATCCGCACTGAAGACTCTGGAACCGCTAGTCGAAGACAGAAATGGCGAGGCCCTTTATCTAAAGGCATACATCCATGAAAGGAATTTAGAATATGACATAAAGCATGTTTACACTTGGTATGAAGAAGCAGCTCGCTATGGCTCCCCCCTTGCGATGTACAAAACAGCATATCAGTTCTCTATACTCGGACTCCATGATCATGGATATCTTTGGGCACTGAAAGCTGCAAAGCTAGGAATGAGCAATGGCCTCGTTCTTGTATCACAGTACTATTGCACGCCTGTAGGAGTCGTTCCGCAGGACGCGCTGATTGCCGATGCTTGGCGAATCATTGCGCTTGACGGCTTCAAGTTTGACGATCCAGTCTGGCAGAAAGGTGCCTGCGGCCCGAAGGACCCCGATGATTTCCGTCGCGGACAACTCGCGGCTCAGGTCGATATTTTGAAGCGGCAATTCAATCTGCCTCCCCTGAAAGACCACTATGCGGAATGGAAACAATGGAAGGCCGAAGCGCTCGCCGATACTTCGGTGCAGGAACCAGAGTAAAATGGCTTCACTGACCAACAGCTATCGGATTGGTGTGACACCCGTAAGCTCGATCATCATCTTTTCTGATGCGGACCCAGGCGGGTACTTCAATATCCCGCGCCGGAACTGCTCAGTCTTAGTGAGGCTGAGTTGCTCGGCATAGTTGCCTGACACCAGGCTTACGGCCAAATTCGCGGCTTCAGCGACGCCAACAAGCTTGCCAAATTTCTTGCCTGCAGCAGGGGCGACAGTCGACAGCGCACTGGTCGCCATTTCGCCGCCTTCTGTGAAATCGGAGAGATCAAGTGCCCTCGCATGCAAGTGGTCCAATTGATTGTCGCTGAGTGACCAGAGATAGCGTTCCGGCTTGTTCAATACTGCCTTGGCGAAAACTCCAAGGCTTCCATACTTTGCATTCGGATTCCGCTCGTGATAACGCTTCGCGGTGGCGACTCTGGAA
Organism: Pelagibius litoralis; assembly: GCF_011683915.1. GTDB lineage: Bacteria > Pseudomonadota > Alphaproteobacteria > Kiloniellales > Kiloniellaceae > Pelagibius > Pelagibius litoralis. Next base: position 4,895 of record NZ_JAAQPH010000001.1, on the reverse strand, counting down.
AAGTCGCGGACCTTCTCTTCAAATTGCGTCAAAACGGATGGGCCCTGCGTCTCAAACCGATGGCGCAAGGACCAGAGGTCGCGCGCAATATCGAGGAGAACCAGTGCATCTTCACCTTCCGGCGCATAGACGGTCAATCCCATTGTATCGAAGATTGCCTCTGCCTGTTCTTTCGGACTTTCAGACAATCGCGGCAGGTTTCTGAAAGAGTCGAAGGTGGGGTCGAGCGGCGCATTGCGAACCGCGGCACGAAGGCTGAACGAGTCGATGAAGGACTCCTCACTTTCTTCTTCCATCCCTGTTTCTGCGGCTTCGTCCGGTCCGCCGGTCAACGAAAGCCCATCAACTCCCGGTCCCTCATCCGGTCTACCCGCGACAACTTGATCCGCACTACCACGATCACCCGTGGAGCTCTCGCTCAACTGCGATGGCCCTTCATCACCCACCACTCCGCCCGGATCATCGTTTGCCAAGAGGTTCAAGTTTTCTGGATCGCGCCTCGGATTCCGAAATGGCGGTCTTGGCAACCGATCGAGGCTCATGTCCTCGGGCGGATCAGCTTCTTCTCTAGCGCACCGTGCCTCCTCCCCTTCGGTGAGCAGCCGCTCCGCGGTTTCTGCAATGATATCCCCTCCCGGTCCCGAGGCCGCAGGCTGTGCCTCATCGATCGACGGCCCTGCCGAGGCGCCCTTGCTGTTCGGATCGAGAGCCTGAACCATCTGCGCCGGCAGCCCCGCTTCCTCCAGTTCTGCGGCCACCCGGCCGATTCCGTCGCCATAGGCTTCCTGCAACGCCTTTACCGCCTCGCCCCGTGCTTCCACCGGCAGCGCCTGATAGCCCTGCAGCATCTCCGCCACCTCCGCCTTGCTGAGCGCCCGCTGATCCTCGGGGCCGATACCCATAGCCGCCTGCGCCGCCAGGCGCCCGCTGACCGCCGCCGGCAGCAACGAGGGGTCTCCCTTCGCCGCCGCAAAGGCCTTGGCAACCGACGGCAGGCCCATGGCATAGTCCGCCGGATCGGCGCGCCGTTCCTCCAGCAACTGTTCGCTGCCCTTGCGTACCGCTTCCTGGATCTCCAGCCGCGCCTCTTTGTCCAGGGCCTCCACCGCCGGGGCGAGCTTTCCGATCTCTCCCTCGAATTCCGCCTCCGGCGCAAAGCGCAGGCTCTCCACGCCGCTGCGCACTCGCCGCGCCTTCTCGGCCTCAAGCTCGAAGTCCGCGAAGTCCCCCGCTGCCAGCAGTCTTGCCGTGGCATCGCTCAGCTTTGGCTCCGCCGCATCGCCCTGTGCGGCACTCGCCACCAGAGCCCGGCCACTGGCCCGTCCCTGCGCCTCCTCGCCCTGCATCCGCCAACGGCTCTCGATCAGCAGCAGCTGCTTCAGATCCGAGTCGTCCAGCGCCTCGTCGTAAATCCCCGCCTCCAGATCTGCCACCACGTCGCCCGCCGGCTGGTCGCGCAGCATTCCGGCGTAAAGCTCCCGCTGAAAGGTTGTGCTCCGCTGTTCCAATTGTGCATCGCTCAGGGCACCCGCCGCGTGCAGTTCGGTCAGGAGGCCCCGGCCGTCCGCGGCCAGCTTCGCAGCCGCACCCGGATCCGCTGCCGCCTGCGCCTGCAGCAACTTCAGCGTCTCCGCTGTCCCCTGCTCCAGCGCGGCGACCTTCTGGTTCTGCAGACGCTGTGCAGCACGCAGTCCATGACCCAGGCGGATCGGCGCGCTTGCTTCGCGCACAGCGGCCCGTCGCTCCGGCGGCAGAGCCCTCAACTTCTCTTCCTCCATCGCCTCCAGGTCTTGCGCGGACCGCTCCGCCGCCTCGAGGGGCGCGTTGCCGTCGTACTCCAGGTCATCGACCATCTGGATCGCGGCTTGACGCACTTCGGCCTTGTTCTTTTCGGTCTGAATCTTTTCTTCCGCCGCGTCGGACTTGTCGGTCATCTCCTTCAGCTTCACAAATAGCGGCGCAGCATTGGCAATGCCCTCGCTCAGACTGGAAATACCCCGCGCCACGCCAAGACCGAAGTCCTCGGCGCTCGCGCGAACACCTGGATCTCGGGTCACACCGGCCGAGACAGAACGTATGTCGGAAGCAGAGGGAATACGGGGCATTGAGCGACCTCATTGTGTAGGACTGGATTGGTTATTTGCGTTTGATCCTGCTGACTACGTTTCTGGTTCGAAGAAATTGTTGAAATTGGTTTGGCCAGCGGTCGTCAACAACGTCGATCCGGCATCGAGAAAGGCACCGGTTTTCGCCGAGCGAGCCCTTGATCGATCCAGAGCTGCCTGTTGCTGAAGACGCGTAGCACTGGTTGCGCCACCCACCAGAATGTTCTGGGCTCCCAGTTCAATCTCCGCAGCTGTCACTTCATCAACCAACAAGGGCGAACCTTGCGATGTAACGCCGGAGCCGGCGCGCCGTGCCCGCGATGCAGCCAGTACCCGGCCTTCGCGCCGACGAAAGTCTGCAGCCTCACGTTCTGCGATCTGGCGCTCGCGCTCGGCCTGTTGCTGCGCGATCTGTGCATTGAATTCGGCGGCATCCGCCTGCGCTTTTCCGGCAGAAATAGTACCGACGGCACTAACTGCAGCACTGGCAATAGCCGTAATTGCCATGATGCCGCCTGCTGTTATTCCAGCCATATTTTATACCTCACATAGTTTTCCGTCGTTCCTGCAAAGCGGGGGGCTATTTCCTCAAACTCAAAACCGAGACGCTTCAACCAAAGCTGTGCCGCGGCAAAGTCCACGTGCGCCTCCGCCGTCACCGCCTCCAATTCGTAGTGTTCAATAAGCGCCGGCAGGGCCCTGCGTACCGTGCGGTGAAGTAGCTGCGGCCTCCGTCTCAGGGCATCCGAGAGAAAGGCCCAGGCATGCCCCAGCTTTCCGTCCAGAATTAAGCCACCGCATCCAAGGGCTCGTCCCTTTTCAACAAGGGTGAATGCGGGACCGGCGGGTCGATAGGCGGCCGCAAAACGCTGCATCTGACCATTCAGCAGTACCGGCGGATCGATATCGATTAGGTGCGCCGGCTCGAAGGCAACGATCTGTGGTCCCTTCATCAGATCTGCTCGTTGGTCTTCAGCTCCGGCGCGGCCGCCAGAAGCGTAAATGGTAAGGGCGCATCACCCGCGATGACGATCCGGGCGTCACGCTCATAGTCACCGTCAAAACTCACGTAACGCTCGCCGGTGAACAAAGGCACCGCCTTGTCCATGGCGTCCTTCACCTCGCGCAGCGGCACATCCTCCAGCCGGTCGATCGATGGACCGATCCGGATACCAAGGCTGTGCAACAGGACCAGGGCGATGCCATGCACCCGCTTCACCTTCGCAACGGCCGTTCCCGCCGCAGCGCCCGAGGCAAGCTTCAGACTCTTGAAGATATGACGGTATCCCAACCCGACAACGGCTCGTGAAACAGGCGTGTCGAGTGATATCTGACCGCCTGAAACAATCCGGTCTGGCATGATCGCGCCGTCGCCGAGAACCTTTACCGTCTCGCCCTCCAGGTGCTCAAGGCCAGAGATGGAAGACACGACCTTGCGCACCTCTCCACCACCGCTATAGGGAGCAAGCCCTGAGGTATCGATATCGAGTATCTCGAAGGCGTCGCTTGTCACGCTCGAGATCGTGAAGCGACGACCGTTCAAGCCTTCCATACCGACGACATCCGCGATATCGACCGTGTTCCCATCAGCAAACCCATGCGCTGGGGCTGTGATAACAACTGTGCTACCGCTGGCACTTGTACCAAGGAACCTTAGGTTGTCGAGAACAAGGCTCCCAGACGAAAGGGAGCCTTGGACTACCTCTACGGTCAATACTCCGCTGTAAGCATTCACATTAATGGAGAAGCGCCCGTTCGGTTCGCTTTCACTGTACTCGACGACACCATCAATCCTTATCTCAAGCGTCTTACCGGCCGCGGCCACGTCGAACACAAGAGAATGGATTTCTGTAAAATCGAAATCCTTTTCGATCGTGTTGCTCGATCCACCAAGTGAGATCGCGTAGAGCCCGTCGGCAATGCCGGGTGCTTGCCCCAGCCCACCGGCACCACCAGTCTTGATCCACCCTTCTGGTGGGTTGCTCGTACCGTCCGGCCAAGATTCAAAGCTGTCAACGGCGGCAATAAGTTCGACGTTGTTAATACTAATCGGGGTGTCCAGCACTAAGCCGCTATCGACATAGAAGGCGTCTTGCTGAGCTGTCAGAACCGCAGCATCGAATTCGACCTCCATATCGAACTCCTCTCGATTCGGCGCATTGAACACCGGCTCAAAGACCTCGATGTAGCGCCGCGTGGCTCCGCCGACGGTGCGCTTCACCACGACCCAGGCCTCATCCAGATTTTCACTTGCCGCTGCCGCGCTTCCGGGAATCGCCGCAATGCTCTCAATCACTGTGCGGCCACCCTGATACCCACCGCCCAGGATGTGCCTGGACCAACCGACGACATCCTGCTCCCGACGATAGGTCAGAGTCGCCAGAACGCCATCCTCACGCAGACAATGAACCTGACTGTCCGGCTCCTGCTGATAGATGACCTCGTGGATACCGCTTTCCGAAATGTGATCCGCCAGGATGGTCAGGTCCGGTGTGCGAAAGCCGTCGGTCTCAAAGCTGAAGACAAACTCTCGCAGCTTGCGCTTCGCGCGCTGGACGAAGAGCACGATGGAGCTGATTCGCACAGGCAGGATGTTGGCGCTGCCGTTGGTCGACTCCCGTCGCACGGCCAGATCGAGGGGGGTCAGCACCGGGCCGTCGGAAGTGACCGACCATTCACCGCCGGAGGTGCCCAGGATCAACTGCCGCCCCGGCGACATCCATCTGATAGCATTGACCTGATCGGCTGCAATCGTGAAATCCAGGCCGTCATCGTCCTGGACCTCGGTCG
>NZ_JAAQPH010000019.1 GCF_011683915.1 Pelagibius litoralis | reverse complement strand
CATGTTCTGTCGGCTCAAAGATTTCCGAAGAATCGCCACCCGATACGACAAACGCGCAGATACTTTCCTATCTGCCGTCTTCATCGCCGCAATCATCACATGGTGGCTCAATTGAGTCCTGACCCTAGTAGGCGCACTCGGTAAAGATCGGATCGATGCTGCCGCCCCAGCGGCCGTGAAAATCGTCCAGCAGGTATTCCGCCGGGCATTTCTCGCGTTCCACCCGGCTGCGCAGCAGCGCCAGAAAATGGCTCTCGTTGTCGCCCTGATCGTCCAGGCGGTTGCGCGCCTTCAGGCCTTGGGCGGCGATTTCAATCGCCTGCTGGGCAACCGCGTTCAGCGTCTTGCCATGGAAAGGCGTATGCAGCGCCTGCCTGGGCACCTCGGCGCGCAGGTATTCGTGATCTTCCAGGGTCCAGTCCTTCACCAGATCCCAGGCCGCATCCAGCGCCGTCTGATCGTAGAGCAGACCGACCCAGAAAGCCGGCATCGCGCAGAGCGACTTCCAGGGGCCGCCGTCGGCACCGCGCATCTCCAAAAAGCGCTTCAGGCGCACCTCGGGAAACAGGGTCGAGAGATGATCGGCCCAGTCGCCGACCTTCGGCTTCTCGCCCGGCAGGGCCGGCAGGCGCCCGTCCAGAAAATCGCGGAACGACTGGCCGGAGGCATCGATGTAGTGGCCGTCGCGATAGACGAAATACATCGGCACGTCGAGCACATGGTCGACATAGCGCTCAAAGCCCATGCCGTCTTCAAAGACAAAGGGCAGGACGCCGCAGCGGTCCGGATCGGTGTCGGTCCAGATGTGGCTGCGATAGCTCAGGAAGCCATTGGGCTTGCCTTCGGTGAAGGGCGAATTGGCGAACAGCGCCGTGGCGACGGGCTGCAAAGCCAGGCTGGCCCGGAACTTTTTCACCATGTCGGCTTCAGACTGGAAATCCAGGTTCACCTGTACCGTGCAGGTCCGCAGCATCATGTCGAGGCCGAGGCTGCCCTTGGTCGGCATGTAGTCGCCCATGATCTTGTAGCGGCCCTTGGGCATCCAGGGGATGTCGGCACGCGCCCATTTGGGTTGGAAACCCAGCCCCATGGCCGCCACCTGCAGGGGCTCGGTCACTTCCTTGATCTGATGGAGATGCGTCTGCACCTCGGAACAGGTGTCGTGAATGCTCTCCAGCGGCGCGCCCGACAGCTCGAACTGGCCGCCCGGTTCCAGCGACACGCTGGCGCCGTCCTGGGTCAGCGCGATGACGTTCTCGCCCTCCATCACCGGCTGCCAGCCGAAGGACTGCAGGCCGGTCAGAAGCGCGCGAATGCCGCGCTCACCGTCATAGGGAAGCGGCCGGAAGTCTTCGCGCGTATAGCAGAACTTCTCGTGCTCGGTGCCGATGCGCCAGTCTTCGGGGGGTTTGCAGCCGGCTTCGAGATAAGCCACCAGCTGTGCCTTGTCAGTCAGGGTTTCACCCTGACTCTGCGGAGGAGCGGACATGCTTTATTACCTTGTGCCGGGGCCGTCCTGGCTCCGGAGGAGATTTCCCTAGTAGATGATTGCGGCGCCGCCCCCCGGCACGCCCGACTGTTGGATCTCTATCCTGCTCTTCCGGCTGCTTTCCAAATCGGCCTTCTTGTTGAGACCTGTCTCATCCTTTGGCTTTGGCACCTTTGTCTTCACGCCGGCCTTTTCAATCTAGTATTTCTCAGCATCACATTAGGTTTACCTATCCGCGATCCTCAGCCTGCCGGAAAACCCGCCAGATCGGCCGGCGGCCGCTCGGCGCCGTCGCCCAGCACCGCCTGCCAGCAGGCCAAGGCCGCCAGCGCCGCCGTGTCGGCCCGAAGAATCCTGGGCCCCAGGCCGACCGGAATAACAAAAGGCAGTTTGCGAAGGGCGTCAAGTTCGCTTTCCGCAAAGCCCCCTTCCGGGCCGGTCAGAATCGCCCAGGGGCCGGCTGTTTTTTGCGCCTCATCCTGGTCTTCAGCGCGCACCGCCTGAAGGGCCTCGGCGATCGGCCGGGCCGCGCCCCACTCGGCACAGACGATGAGGCGGCGTTCCGCCGGCCAGTCGTCCAACACCTCTCCCAGGCTGCGGGTCGGGCGGACCTGCGGGATCGTCAAGCGCTCGCATTGTTCGGCGGCTTCGCGGGCGTTGGCGGCCAGGCGCTCCTCATTCACCCGGCTGACCGCAGTGAAGCGGGTCATCACCGGCTGCAGCAGGGAACAGCCCAGTTCGGTCGCCTTTTCGGCGATGAAATCGATCCTTGCCCGCTTGATCGGCGCGAAAACCAGCCAGAGGTCCGGCTCCGGCCCCGGCCGGCGGACCTGGGCGCCGACCGCCAGCGAGCACCAGCCCTTGCCCAGGCCCTCGATCTCCGCCAGCCACTCGCCGTCGCGCGCGTTGAAAACCGCCAGCTTGGCGCCGGGCCCAAGACGCAGCACCGAGCGCAGGAAATGCGCCTGATCGCGTGCCAACCCCAGCGTCCGGCCCTCAGCCAGGCCGTCCTCAACGTAGAGCCGCGTTGCCGGGCGTATCGTCGCACTAGGCACCGACATGGATCATCCTTCGCTGCACGCCTTTCTCCCACATGGATTCCACGTTAAAGATTAGGCGATGAACAGCACAACGACCAGCACCGCCAGCGACATCCGCCCGAACCATTGGGTGCTGCGCCTGGCGCCCCAGGGCCTGCGCCCCTATCTGCGCCTCGCCCGCTTCGACCGGCCGATCGGCACCTGGCTGCTGCTGTTTCCCGGATGGTGGGCGATCGCGCTGGGGGATGCGGTCACCAACAGCGGACCCTCCTGGCCGCTCTATCTGCTGTTCGGCGTCGGGGCCCTGCTGATGCGCGGTGCCGGCTGCGTGGTGAACGACATCCTGGATCGTGACTTCGACGCCAAGGTCGCCCGCACCGCCAGCCGGCCGATCCCCGGCGGCGAAGTAAGCCCGCTGCAGGCCGGGCTTTTCCTGCTGGCGCTGCTGCTGGTCTCCCTTGCCATCCTGCTGCAAATGAACGGCCTGACCATCGCGCTGGGCTGCGCCTCGCTGCTGCTGGTCTTTCCCTACCCTCTGATGAAGCGCATCACCTATTGGCCGCAGGCTTGGCTCGGCCTCACTTTCAACTGGGGCGCCCTGCTCGGCTGGACGGCGGTCACCGGCAGCTTCGGCTGGCCCGCTGCGCTGCTCTATATCGGCGGCATCGCCTGGACCCTGGGCTACGACACCATCTATGCCCATCAGGACAAAGAGGACGACGCGCTGATCGGCGTGAAATCGACGGCGCTCCGGCTCGGCAAGGCGACCAAGCCCTGGCTGCGGGTGTTCTACGCCCTGACGTTGCTGCTGTTCGGCCTCGCCGGGCAGACGGCGGGGTTGCTCTGGCCCTTCTGGCTCGGCCTCTCCGCTGTGGCATTGCATTTCCTCTGGCAGGTCGCGGCCCTGAAGATGGAGGTGCCCGGCGACTGCCGGGCCAAATTCGAGTCGAACCGCTTCGTCGGCTGGTTGCTGTTGGCCGGCATCCTGGCCGGCAGCCCCTGGGTCCACGCCTGGATCGGCATTACTTCGTGAGCCCTGCCGGGCGCTGCGCACCGGAAGATTTCATCCGCGCCAACACAGAGCTGCAGGGCACGCCCCTGGTGCCGGAGATCCAGCTCTACCTTGCTTCGGAGGTGGTGCCGCTGTGGCAGGCGACGGAGGAGGAACTGGCCCGCGAAGGCCTGCCGCCGCCGTTCTGGGCCTTCGCCTGGGCCGGCGGCCAGGCGCTGGCACGCTACCTGCTGGATCACCCGGAGATGGTCAGGGGCAAGCGGGTGCTGGACTTCGCCGCCGGATCGGGGGTGCAGGGGATCGCCGCCAGGCTGGCCGGGGCGACATCTGTCGAGGCGGTGGAGATTGACGCCTTTGCCGCCGCGGCCTGCCGCCTGAACGCTGCCGCCAACGATACCCAGATCACGGTGCGGGAAGAGGACATGGTCGGCCGGGATAACCAGGGCTGGGATGTCGTGCTGGCGGGCGACGTCTGCTACGAGCGCCCGGCGGCGGAGCGAATCACCGCCTGGCTGCGCAGCCTTTCGAACGCAGACTGCCTGGTGCTGCTGGGCGATCCGGGCCGCACCTACCTGCCGCGCGAAGGGCTGGAGCGCATCATCGGCTATGCGGTGAAGACCAGCCGCGAACTGGAAGACACCGACGTGCGCAACGCCGTGGTCTGGAAGGTCGCCGGTTCAGCGAAAAGCGAAGAACTCGGCCCGGTCGGCTGAGTTCAGTCTGACAGAACCCGGCGCCTTTCTTCGTACTCCTGCTTGTCGATCTCGCCGCGCGCAAAGCGGTCCTTCAGCACATCGAGCGCACTCATCCGGCCGGCCCCGGCGGCCGCTACGTGGCCGGCACCCGAAACCCAGCGGATCGCGAGAACCACCAGCACCACCACCACCGCCAGGAAAGCGATCATCATCAAGGGACCGAAGATCATACCGCCCCAGCCGCCACCCCAGGCATGGGGATGGTTATAAGGGCCATATTCCTGCGCCTGCGCCGCCACGGAGAGGACAGGCATGAATAGTCCCGCGCCGATCAGACCGATCAATCTCTTCATCATCAGCACCTTTCTCCAGAGCAGCCAACCCCACCGTCAAACACTACGGCTGCGCCGGCAAAGCCGCATTGAGCTGCATCAAGAAGGGTTGGCGGTGCCCCGGCAGAACAGGTTGGCGGCGCCGTAATGCGCCTCCACCGGCTCGCCGGTCTGGTCGTTGTCGGTGAAGATGGCGACGGCATAGACCGAGTCCTTCGGCTTGCCGCCGAAGGCCGCCTGATAGTCGGCCAGGAGGTCGCGCTTCTCATCCACCCAGGTCGCGGTGCTGACGATACCGGTTTCGATGATGATGGAGCGCACCACGCCCGGCAGGTAGGGCGAGTCGACGATATCCTCGATCTGCTGGCGTGAATTGGTCCAGACATAGCGCAGGGTCGGCACCTTCCTGGGCGCGGAGAAGGATACCGGGTCGCCGAACATGACGTAGAGCGAGGCCGCCACGTCCTCGCGGTCCTTCTCCGTCAGGCTGGCCGATTCCTGTATCGCCTCGAGCCGCCAGGACCATTCGATCACCGGGCAGTCGTTCGGGTCGAATTCCACCGGCAGCACAAGGCCGGAGGCCGAACGCTTGCCGACGGCACGGATCGACAGGCGCTCGTTCAGTGAGGACAGCCGGTACTCGGTGAGGCCGACCAGGGGCATCTCGATCCAGCCCTGCTGAATCGATTCCGCCGGATTGAACAAGGTAACCTTGCGGTCGAAGCGCCCGGCCGTCTCCGCCGGCGGCAGTTCGCAGGCGGCCAACGCGGCGAGAAACAGCGCGGCCAAACCCGCGCGCGATGAGAATCCCAACATTCGCGCACTATAGCGAAGCCCCTGCCGGAGGCCAGCACCGGCGGCGAGAGGTGAATCGATTTGGCCGTATTCGTGGGGTCTTTGTCATTGCAGACAACCCCGGTCACGGGGATAGTTATGCAGACGGGCAAACATCAAAGGCGGGAAAGACGTGGAGGAAATCCGCAAACCGCACCACCTGACGCGCGATCAGATCCTGGCGCCGCAGGCCCGGCAGACCGTCTGGGTGCTGGGCTACCCCAACGCCAACCTGCTGGACATGTCCGGACCGTTCCAGGTCTTTTCCGCCGCACAGCACCTGGCCGCCGAATTCGGCATCGACGATCTCTATTCGGTGGAACTGGTTGCCAAGGCCAAGGGCCCGCTGCCGTCAGACCAGGGGCTGACCCTGCAGGCGACGAAGGATTTCTCCAGCGACTTCTCGGCCATGGACAGCCTGATCGTCTGCGGCGGCGCCGGGCGGCGCCAGGCCCTGAAGGACCGGGAAACCCTGGCCTGGCTGACCAAGGCGGCGGCCGCCGCCGGGCGGGTCGGCTCGGTCTGCACCGGGGCCTATCTGCTGGCCGAGATCGGCGCCCTGGACGGCCGCACCACGACCACCCACTGGCGTTGGGCCGAAGACCTGCAGCAGCGCTATCAGGGCATCACCCTGGAGCCCGATGCGATCTTCATGCGCCACGGCAAGCTCTGGTCGTCGGCCGGGGTCAGCGCCGGCATGGATATGGCCCTGGCGATGGTGGAGTTGGATCACGGCCCCGACCTGGCCCTGGCCGTGGCGCGGGAGCTGGTGCTGTTCCTCAAGCGGCCGGGCGGACAATCCCAGTTCTCGACGCCGCTGCGTGCCGAGACCAGTTCCGGCGGACGCATCCAGGAACTGCAGCACTGGATTGCCGGGAACATTACCGCCGATCTTTCCGTGGTCGCGCTGGCCGCGCGCGCCGGCATGAGCCCGCGCAACTTTGCCCGCGCTTTCGCCCGCGATGCCGGCGAGACGCCGGGGCGTTTCGTTGAGTCGGTCCGCCTGGAGGCGGCGCGGCGGCGCCTGGAACAGAGCAGCGATCCGGTGGAACAGGTCGCCGCGGCGGCGGGCTTCAGCTCGGCGGAAATCATGCGCCGCGCCTTCGTCCGCAATCTGGGCGTCAGCCCGAATCATTACCGCGGCCGCTTCCGAAGCGCGGCAAAGTTGACGGAAACGGTTTAGCGCTCAGCGCTGCAGCAGCTCGAAGCCGGGGACCTGCCAGGGCACGGCGGTGTCCTGCAGGGCCTTGATAAGACGGCGGCGCTTGTCGGTGTCGGCAATGTTGGAGAGGATCATGCCGTCCAGTTCCGCCGCCGGTTCGTGGCGGTCGCGCAGCAGCGCCAGGGCGGACTCCTGATCGAGGGAACGATGGACCCGGTCCTCCGCCGGCACCGCGGCCAGCGCCACGGGCAAAGCCGCCGCCTCGGGATCGGCCAGGCAGCCGTGGACCGAGAGATAGGCATAGGCCTCGGAGATTTCCGGGCCACCCTCGATCGCCAGGGCGATGTCGTCCATGCGACCGTAGCCGTAGTTGCCCAGGCCCAGTTCGGTCTCGTGCATCCGCGGCAACTGGGCCTCGCTCAGCCAGGTGACGAAGACCGTCACCCGGGTGCCTGGTGCCGTGTGCAGGGTGGCTGAGACGGCGCCGTAGCGCGTCATATGGGCCGAGTAAACGACGTCATGATCGGCCAGCACCGCGCGGGTCACCGGGATCTCCGAAGCCGCGCCCGCCAGATGCGAGAACTTGCGGTGCAACTGCTCCGGCGCCCGGTTGGAGCCATGGGCGATGACCGGCACCCGGTCGCGCAGCAGGCCAGCGTCTGCTCCGCCATCCAAGGCCCGCGTCTCGCCATCGCGATAGAGGTAGGACCCCGCCGGCGCCGCATAGGGATAGCCCTTCGCCAGGGTCAGGCGCGCTTGGTCACTGCTGGGAAGGGGCCAGGGCATAGGGTCCAGAGCCTAGGATAACGGCTTCGTTCGCGTGCCGGCGCCGAACGCCCGCACAAACCATTTTCAGATCGACCCGCCCGAATAAGACGTCACCCGGGACAAAGCACCCGGGATCAACTCAGTCGGTGCAGGGCGGCGGCCCGTCATTGTCGATGCATTCGATCCGATAACGGGTCGTGCAATGATCGACCGTCTGCCAGGCATGCTTGGCCCATTCTTCCTTCGCCGCTTCATAGTCGGTGAAGGGACCAAACCATTCCTCATTTCCGCCGACGGCCTCACGGAACCGGGTGTCCTTGTATTCACCGCCGACAACATAGTACTGCAACATCAGGATCAAGCCTCTCAACTTGAAAACGTCTCGGTCATCCTACGCTCGTCATCGCGCGACTCCGCACGAATCCTGCCAAGACACTGTCAACAATAGGGATAAGTGAAGCGCAATGTATAGTGCCAAAACGGCATTGCAAGTTGGTTAATTCGGTCTACCAAGCCTGCGTCAGCGGCATCGTTTTGCCGATCCGTCGGATCATTGCAGTGCAGCAAAACCCGGTGCTTTCCCCCGGCACTCAACACAGGATAGATTGACGCCGGCGGCCTGGAACCAGACCGATAGTCCCCTCGCTTTGGCGCGGCGGGGCTGACGTGACGGGCTTTGACGGCGACAGGCGGCCAACAGTAAACCGACCTGCGGCAAAACCGACCCGCAGCAAACCGACTCATGGAGGGGAGACCCCAAGACCATGCCATTTGAAATTTCCGGCTTCGGCATTCTGGTGATCGCCATCGTCGTTCTGGCGGTGATCATCGTTACCATGAGCGTGAAGACCGTGCCCCAGGGCTACGGCTATACGGTCGAGCGTTTCGGCCGCTACACCAAGACGCTGCCCCCCGGCCTGGGCGTGGTGGTGCCCATCATCGACCGTATCGGCGCCCAGCTCAACATGATGGAGACGGTGCTCGACGTGCCCTCCCAGGAGGTCATCACCCGGGACAACGCCCTGGTACAGGTCGACGGCGTGGTCTTCTATCAGGTTCTGAATGCCGCCCAGGCGGCCTATGAGGTCCGCAATCTGGAACGCGCCATCCTGAACCTCACCATGACCAACATCCGTACGGTGATGGGCTCCATGGACCTGGACGAACTTCTGTCCAACCGCGACAACATCAACAACCGCCTGCTGAAGGTGGTCGACGATGCGACCGAGCCCTGGGGCGTGAAGGTCACCCGTATCGAGATCAAGGACATCACGCCGCCCGCCGACCTGGTGGACTCCATGGCGCGGCAGATGAAGGCGGAACGCGATAAGCGCGCCACCGTGCTGGTGGCCGAGGGCGACCGACAGGCCGAGGTGCTGCGGGCCGAAGGCGAGAAGCAGGCCCAGATCCTGGCCGCCGAGGGCCGCCGCGAAGCCGCTTTCCGCGACGCCGAGGCCCGCGAACGCGAGGCCGAAGCGGAGGCCAAGGCGACGGCCATGGTCTCCGAAGCCATCGCCCGCGGCGACGTGAACGCCGTGAACTACTTCGTCGCTCAAAGCTATGTCCAGGCCCTGGGCAAGTTTGCCGACTCGCCCAACCAGAAGACCTTCTTCCTGCCGGTGGATGCCGCCGGGGTCATCGGCGCGATCGGCGGCATCGCCGAGATCGCCCGCGATTCCATGGAGCAACGCCAGGCCTCCAAGGGCCCCTGGGATGCGCCAAGCGGCGGCGGAACCAGTGGCGGCCGCGGCTCTGCAGGCGGCAGTTCGGCGGGCGGCAGCTCAGCGGGCAGCGGGAGCGCAGGCGCATGATCAGCTTCGAACAGATCGAATACTGGAACTGGTGGGTGATCGGGGTCTTCCTGATCGGCATCGAGGTTTTCGCCCCCGGCGCGGTCTTTTTGTGGATGGGGATCGCCGCCGGCGTGGTCGGCCTGGTCCTGCTGCTGGTCCCCGAACTGATGTGGCAGATGCAGCTGCTGCTCTTCGCCGCGGTCTCGGTGGTTTCGATCGTCGCCTGGCGGTTCATCGTGCGCAATCGCCCGGCGGCACAGAGCGACCAGCCGATGCTGAACCGGCGCGGCGCCAGCTACGTCGGCCGCACCTTCACCCTGAAAGAGCCGATCACCGACGGCAACGGCCTGCTCCACATCGACGATTCGCGCTGGAAGATCGAAGGCGACGACCTGCCCGCCGGCACCAAGGTAAAGGTGGTCGGCATCGAAGGCACCGTCCTACAGGTCCAGCGCATCTGATGCCCTAGGCGACAGCACCTTCGAACAGCGGCAGAAACGGATGCCCTTGCGGCACCCTTACGTATGTCTGTGGTGGTTGAAATCCGTCAACAACCGTCCGTAATGACGATAGATCAATGCCGTTCGAAAGAACCGAGACGCACTTGATCTCTATTGCAAATGCCCGATCAACTCCAAGGAAGTATCTGTTGAAATCAGCTTTGCCAATGCTCCCACGCTTCCCGTGACGACGCCAGATAGCGTTTACTGCGCCAGAATCTACTCCCGTAACAACAGCCACGGCTGTCACAGCAGCGGTAGGCAAAGTGCTGTAGATCCAAAGTCTCGAATTGGGAGCAAGCTTCAAATTACGTCTTCGGAACTCGACAGTCTTCCGACCTTCGATGATTGCTTCAACATACTCTGGACGAATAGATATCAAGGCTTCGGCTTCCGGTGGCTGATAACTCAATTGAAACCTCCCATACAAATCTGAGCCATTACATCACCAGAGATTTGTTGCGGCACCTGAAGGTTGGCTTTCAGATTAACTAGCTCTGCCAACCGGCTATATGGAACAAACTCATCGAATTTTTTAAAGTTGTCGAACGTAATCACATGGACCCTATCTTGCTTTGATCGGTCGGTTAATTCTCTTCGATCAAGAGCGCCTTGGCGTTCATAAGCGATTGATGCGTCCTCAACTGATCTCACATCCGAGTATGTCAGCCTAGCTACTCCGATAGCTGCCTTTGAACCTCCGTGAGACCCAGATTCGTAAAAAATGACAGGAGTCCCGACCTTGAATACGGAAACCCCGCTGGGTGACCTGAAGTAGGCCCTTTCCAGTCGTAAGACCGCCTCCATGGTTGGCAAAAGACCAATTTGCCTGCCTATATCGCCAAGCAAGTCCCGAGCAAAATGGGGGCGAATTGGGAGAATCAGGCCGTCACGCCCGGAGAACAAACATAGAACAGGAGATAGCAGTGTTTCAAGGTCGAAAAAACTAAGCCGCGCGCCGAGCCCCGAAGAATCGTGTAATTCAACTCCCGACTCACCTACTTCTGCAAAGGCTGGCATCTCACTCGGTAGTGCAAGGCCGGTAACTCTCAGTAACTTTGATCGAACGTCAGACCAATTACCTTCCGCGATGATGCGCCCCACCATCGGTTTCTCCACCCAAAGAGAGCTACCTTCCCGATGAAAGTTTCCGAAACCACATGACTGCACAGTACTCATTGTGAGTGGCTGATCAGCAAGCATCTCGATGCGAGCTTTTGACACGGAGGGATGAGCCGAGATTCGAATAATCGACTCGATAAAATGGTCAATTATCCTTTGAGCGATCGATACCGACTCATCAACTATCATATGACTGTCGAGCCGTTCATGCAAAGCAGTCGGGCGATCCCAAGACGCAACAGCAACAACTTTTCTATCAAGATAGGCCACGTGGACATCTCTGGGACTGGCCGTTGTCCCGCGGCCAATAACTCGCTGTACATGCGGTTCGGCCTGCCCACATGCCAATAGAAAACTGCTTACCTCTCTCTCTGCTGAAGAGGGTAAAGGCACGATTGCCAATTGTTGGTTGTCTTTCGATGTGACGCTAATGGCGGAAGGAGAACCCATGTCGTCGAAACTTGGGTCAACTAGATCGGCTGGCGCAACAATCTCCACTTTGAACTCACTTCTTATCGCATCTGCCGCATTAAGTAGAGCCTTGTCCCGCGTTACAAAACCGTCCAGCCGACACTGGATTGAAGAGGCAATGTGCACGAGATCCGAACGCTCTTGAGTAGCCCTACGCTTCGTCGCATCTCGATATGGGAATACAACTTGCCGTAGCCTTTCGACCAAGTCTTCAGATTCGCCACCAAGACGCGGCAGAACCGGAAGCGTTTCTGCAAACCGAAGAATTGGATCATCCTTCTCGTCTGATCCTGAACGCTTCAACTCTGATAGGAACTCTGAGGTAACTGAGAGTCTGATCAACCCCGCCATTGCAGCCCCCAGCAATAGTCCAGAGTCGGCAGCGTACTCCCGGCTCTTAGCAATATCGAAGAAAACGTTCAGGTCGATAGCGAAGTGCTTGGTGGATCTTGTTAGTTCTGTGCGCATTTTTGGGGCGTCAATGGCACTCAGATTATCGACCCGCGCAGCATCCATCAGGTTGAGTAGTGATCGGGTCGGTAGACTCCGAACGCGGACAAGGATCTCCCGCTTCCTTGATTTGCCACCCGTTTCCCTTTTGACCAACTGGAAACCCATGCGCTCCCAAAACGTGTTGCTCTCCTTTAAATCGGAAGCCACCCGGGCTTTTATTGAAAGATAATCTCGTTCTTCTGCGTACCTCGCTAAATCACCAATGAGCAATGCTCCAACCCTTTGCCCGCGAAAGCGTTCATCAACAAAGAGCTGCTTGACTCCAAGCTGGAGATATCGACCACCAAATGTCAAAAAGCCAGCCAACTCCGAGCTGTTATCAAGTGCAATCCATAGAGTGCCTTTGGCAGCCAGGTCGTGATAAACAACCTCTGGGAAAAAGCCCAACGAGTTGCGATTCGCATCGGCCAGCGCCCGAACTTTATGCAGAAAGGGCGCCACTTCATTGTGTGACTTGAGGATACGAAATTCAGACATTCACTTCACGAAGCATCGCCGAAGAAAACACCTAACAGTAGAATAAGCGTGAATCTAACAAAACAATAAATACGCTAGATCAACAGATCACATCAGATTGGAAGAATGCCCTTTTCCTCACTACGCGACTTTATCGAGCGGCTGGAGCGCGAAGGCCGGCTGGTGCGGGTGAGCGCGCCGGTGGCGCCGGAGCTGGAAATGACCGAGATCCAGACCCGGCTGCTGGCTGAGGGCGGCCCGGCGGTGCTCTTCGAAAACGTCGTCCACGCAGACGGCCGCAAGGCGGAAATGCCGGTGCTGGCGAACCTCTTCGGCACGGTGGAGCGGGTCGCCTGGGGCATGGACCGGGAGCCGGCGCAGCTGCGCGAGGTGGGCGAGACCCTGGCCTTCCTGCGCCAGCCGGAACCGCCCGGCAGCCTGCGCGAGGCCTGGGGGCATCTGCCGCTGCTGAAAACCGTCATGGCGATGAAACCCAAGGCGGTCGGCTACGGGCCCTGCCAGGATGTGGTTCTGACCGGCGACGACATCGACCTGACCCGCCTGCCGGTGCAGACCTGCTGGCCCGGCGAGCCGGCGCCGCTGATCACCTGGCCCCTGGTGGTCACCCAGGGACCGAACCCCGGCGGGGATAAGACCGATGCCTTCAATCTGGGCATCTACCGGATGCAGGTCACCGGCCGCGACAAGACCATCATGCGATGGCTGAAACACCGCGGCGGCGCCCAACACCATCAGCGCTGGAAGGACCAGAAGCGCGACCCGCTGCCCGCCGCGGTGGTGATCGGCGCCGATCCCGGCACCATCCTGGCCGCCGTCACGCCGGTGCCGGATACGCTGTCCGAGTATCACTTCGCCGGGCTGCTGCGCGGCCGCAAGGTCGACCTGGTCGACTGCAAGACCGTGCCGCTGAAGGTGCCGGCACAGGCGGAAATCGTGCTGGAGGGATACGTCTCCCTCGACGAGACCGCAGACGAAGGGCCCTACGGCGACCACACCGGCTATTACAACGCGGTGGAGCCCTTCCCCACCTTCACCGTTACCGCCATGACGATGCGGCGCGATCCGATCTACCTCACCACCTTCACCGGGCGGCCGCCGGACGAACCGTCTGTTCTCGGCGAGGGGCTGAACGAGGTTTTCATCCCCCTCCTGCAACAGCAGTTCCCGGAGATCACCGATTTCTGGCTGCCGCCGGAGGGCTGCAGCTACCGCATCGCCGTGGTCGCCATGAAGAAGGCCTATCCCGGCCATGCCAAGCGGGTGATGATGGGCGTCTGGTCCTATCTGCGCCAGTTCATGTACACCAAATGGGTGATCGTGGTGGACGACAGTGTCGATGCCCGCGATTGGAAAGACGTGATGTGGGCGATCTCCACCAAGATGGACCCGGCGCGCGACATCACCGTCATCGAACAGACCCCCATCGACTATCTCGATTTCGCCTCGCCGGAAGACGGCCTCGGCTCCAAGATCGGCCTGGACGCCACCGACAAGCTGCCGCCGGAAACCAAACGCGAATGGGGCCGCGAGATCCGCATGGATCAAAACACGATAGACCGCATCGACCGGCTCTGGCCGGACCTGGGCCTGCCCGGCAGCGGAAAGCCGATCTGGAAATAAATCCATTTCGCGCTAGTATCGTTAAACAAAATCACGTGATCATTTTCCAAGAACCCGGCTCAATAGTTTAGAAGCCACACCCAGGGATAGTTCTGCCGCCTTTTTTTTCGAGAGTTTTCAACCTCAAGTGAATCACAACGTTCCCGCCGATCGCGGCGGCCCTCTGCTGGCTCTTAAATCGCCGATCAACCAGCAAGGCCTTGAATACTGGAATCGGAAACGCGGCAATCGCCGCATGCCCGCGCGCGCCGATATCGAGCCCGCGGAATTCCTTAAGATCCTGCCCCACATATTCCTGCTCGACGTCCAGGCCAAGCCACTGGACTTCCGCTACCGCCTGATCGGCACCAAGATGGACGAGCACATGATGGGCAGCTACACCGGACTGTGGATGAGCCAGATCGCCCATCAAAAGGCGCCCAGCCGCATCTGGTCATCCTGCCGAAGGGTAACCGAGGAGCGTGTACCGCTGAGCAGCGACACCCCCTATGTCGGCAAGAACAAGGAGTTCCTCACCACTGAGGATCTGATCCTGCCGCTCTCCGACGACGACGATCAGGTGAACATGCTGCTCGTCACAGTTGGGTTCGTCTGAACCGGCATCGGCTAGACAGCAATCCTTTCGAGATCGCAGGCAGCGGCCACGCCGAGGCCGCGCTTGGCCAGTGGAAACAGGCTGGTCGTGGCCACCGCAAAGGCCAGCTCCGCCAGCACCGCTTCACCGAGTTCCCGACGCACTGTCTCGACCCGCTCCACAAACTCGGGCCGGTTCCCCGCCACCGCCTGGGCATAGTACAGCACCATTCGTTCTTGCGGCGGCAGCGCATCGGGTGCCTGCAGGGCCGCCCGGACATGATCCCTCACGGTGCCTTCCTTAACCGCATAGTCCACCGCGATCTGCAGACAGGCACCGCAGTCCTGCGCCCGCAGCGCGCCGATCCGGGCCATATTGATCAACGCCCGGGGCGCCGCCCGGCGATGCCCGGCCAGCGGCGCAAACAACGTCAGTTTCCAAAAGACCCCCGGGCTGGCCGCGGCGGCATCGCGCAGCCAGCCGAACTGTTCTGGGTTCTGCCTGTACAGGCGGTTGAGGAGACCGCGCTCGATCCAAGCCATGTGTCTCGTCCCATGCAGCTTGCGTGATTTCGGTTGGGGCGCCGAAGCGGCCGGACGTCCCAAGGCGGTATCTGGCCCGCCCAGCCGACAGGATCTATCCGTTTCTTGCCTTTCCCGCCCGGTCGGCCCGATATCGCAAATGCCTTGACCGCCGCCGGTTCCCAGCCTAGTTTTTCAGCGTTATGACCGGATTTCAGGGATATCTGTCGCTACGACTTATTGCCCCGGCCGCCTAGAAGCGCGCCGGATAAAGCCGTCGTCCGACAGTTCCGTCTCCTGAAAGAGGTTCGCTCCGATGAGCGTTAAACCCCGAAAAACCAACGATTTTTATGAGATTTCCGCACCCCTGAACCGTCAGGCGGGGACTTTTTGCCCAAAATTCGCCGGGGGCCTGCGACTTACCGGCGGCCGCTGCGCCCTCTCCGGCGCTGCAGCGGCCCTGGCCAGGACCCCGGCAAACCACGTCATTTGAACAATCAGGCCGGCGGGCCGCAGGACTTAAAGAGACCGCCCCGCCCGGCAAAGAGGAAGCAGACCATGACCCGCAAGACCCCGCCCAGCAGCCCCAACCCGGCCCCCAACCCTGCCGACAAATACGCCGCCTTCAAGCCCATCGACCTGCCGGACCGCCAGTGGCCCGGCCGGGTCATCACCGAGCCGCCGATCTGGTGCTCGGTCGACCTGCGCGACGGCAACCAGGCCCTGATCGAGCCCATGGACAGCCCGCGCAAGCGGCGCATGTTCGCCCTGCTGGTGGAGATGGGTTTCAAGGAGATCGAGGTCGGTTTCCCCTCCGCCTCGCAGACCGACTTCGACTTCGTGCGGGCGCTGATCGAAGAGGACCTGATCCCCGACGACGTGACCATCCAGGTCCTGACCCAGTCGCGCGATCATCTGATCGATCGCACCTTCGAGAGCATCGCCGGCGCCAAGCGCGCCATCGTGCATCTCTACAATTCGACCTCCACACTGCAGCGCCGGGTGGTCTTCGGCCTCGACCGGGCCGGGATCGTCGACATTGCCGTGAAGGGTGCCGAACAGATCCGCGATCTGGCGGCGGGGACGAACGGCACCGAGATCATCCACCAGTACTCGCCGGAAAGCTTCACCGGCACCGAGATGGACTTCGCCAAAGAAGTCTGCGAAGCGGTGATGGACGTCTGGCAACCGACGCCGGAGAAGAAAGTCATTTTCAATCTGCCGGCCACGGTGGAGATGTCGACGCCCAACATCTATGCCGACCAGATCGAGTGGTTCCACCGCAACATCAAGAACCGCGATTGCATCGTGTTGTCGCTGCACCCGCACAATGACCGCGGCACCGGCGTGGCGGCGGCGGAGTTGGGCGTGATGGCCGGCGCCGACCGCATCGAAGGCACCCTGTTCGGCAACGGCGA
Organism: Pelagibius litoralis; assembly: GCF_011683915.1. Classification (GTDB taxonomy): domain Bacteria; phylum Pseudomonadota; class Alphaproteobacteria; order Kiloniellales; family Kiloniellaceae; genus Pelagibius; species Pelagibius litoralis. The sequence continues at coordinate 88,444 of NZ_JAAQPH010000019.1, read as the reverse complement.
GCGCACCGGCAACGTCGATGTGGTGAACCTGGGGCTGAACCTCTTCACCCAGGGCGTCGACCCGGGCATCGACTTTTCCGACATCGACCGGGTCCGCGAAACCGCCGAGTACTGCAACCAGCTGCCGGTCCACCAGCGCCATCCCTATGCCGGCGATCTGGTCTACACCGCCTTTTCCGGCTCCCACCAGGACGCCATCAAAAAGGGCATGACGGCGATGAAGCAAAGCAATTCAGGCCTCTGGGAGGTGCCCTATCTGCCCATCGATCCGCAGGACGTCGGACGCTCCTACGAAGCCGTGGTGCGGATCAACAGCCAGTCCGGCAAAGGCGGCGTCGCCTATATCCTGCAGACCGAATACGGCCTGGACCTGCCGCGCAAGCTGCAGGCCGCTTTCACCCAGAAGGTGCAGGAAGAGGCCGATACCAGCGGCAAGGAGATTACCCCGCAGCAGATCTGGTCGCTCTTCGAGGAAACCTTCCTGACGCCGCGCCTGCCCTATGCCTTCGTCGAGCACCGCTCTGTGCCCGATACCCATGCCTCGGAGAAGCGGGTACTCACCGCAACGATTGAGGAGAACGGCACCCGCCGCGAAATCCAGGGCAGCGGCAACGGCCCCATCGCCGCCTTCGTCGACGCCCTGCGCAGTCACTGCGGCGTGGAGATCAAGGTTCACGACTATCACGAGCATGCCATCAGCTCCGGCGCTGACGCCAAGGCCGTGGCCTATGTCGAGACCGAAGCCGCCGACGGCACCATCTTCTGGGGTGTCGGACGCCACGCCAACATCGTCGTCGCCTCGCTGGATGCGGTGGTTTCGGCGGTAAACCAGATGGCCTCCGCCGAACCCAAAGCGCCGGGACAGGCCGCGTAGACCAACCCGAAAACGCTGAAATCCACCACACAGCCTCCGATAGAACCCGGGTGGATTTCGGCGGCCGCGGCCGGGACCGCGCCCGCGCCTACTACTGAAAAGTCTTTGGCAGCCCGGTCCATGGCGGGCTATGCAAGAGGTGGGAGAGAGAGGCTGCCGGCGGATTGGGGCCCGGCTGCAGCCTGACGGCATGAGGTTGATGCACCATGACCGGGCGTGTTCTCCGCCCCGCGCGGCCCGCCGAGTGCGGCGCCCTGACGGCCTTGGTGCTGCGCTCCAAGGCCTACTGGGGTTATGACCCGGGCTTCCTTCAGGCCTGCCGCCGCGGCCTCGCTGTAAAACCCAGGGATATCGCGGCCGGGCGGGTGGTGGTCCTGGTCGAAGAGGACACAGTTCTCGGCCTCTACGCCCTGATTCCCGATGAACGTCCAGGCGAAGCCCTCGTCGATCTGCTCTTCGTCGAGCCGGCAGCCATCGGTCACGGCATCGGCCGGGCGCTCTGGCAGGACCTGCTGGCCAAGGCGGCGGGCGAGGGCTTCACGCGCCTGAAAATCGAAAGCGACCCCTTTGCCCTGGGGTTCTACCGCGCCATGGGCGCCACGCTGTCGGGCAAGATCCGTTCGCCCATACAGGGCCCCAGCGGGGCCGAGCGCTTTCTGCCCCTGCTTTACTACGAGCTTTGAACTCTTGGCACCTTGCCGGTCCAAGGAAGACTGCCGCCTTCCTTGGGGTTGTCGGCATCGGCCCGCTCCCCCTCCCGGCCACCCATAGGATACTGGCGTTGGGTGGCCGGGAGGGGGAGCGGGCTGGAACCGCTTCGGCACGAGTCGAAAAGACCACCGTGTCTTCGGCGCGGATGCAACCAAGGGCGCGAGCCCCTATATTGGGAGGAACGACTGTTCCGCACCAGCGAGGCCCTATGACCGCGTCCGACGACTCCCTCTCCCTGCTCGAAGACCTGATCCGCAAAGCCAAGGCAAGCGGCGCCGACACCGCCGACGCCGTCCTCTTCGAATCGATCAGCCTGTCTCATGCCCAGCGCCTGGGTACGCCCGAAAAGCTGGAGCGGGAGGAAAGCCAGGATGTCGGCCTCAGGGTGATGATCGGCAAGCGTCAGGCCATCGTCTCCTCCACCGATCTCGGCGCCGCCAGTCTGGACGGGCTGGTCGAGCGGGTTGTCGCCATGGCCCGCGCCGTACCGGAAGACCCCTACTGCGGGCTCGCCGACGAAAGCGACCTGGCCAAGACGATTCCCGATCTGGACATCCTCGACCCCGAGGAGCCGCCCGCCGCCCTGCTGATCGAGCGGGCCCGTATCTGCGAAGAGGCCGCTATGGCGGTGGCGGGGGTCACCAATTCCGAAGGCGCGGAAGCAAGCTGGGGCCGGGCACGGATCGCCCTGGTCACCTCCAACGGTTTCGCCGGCACCTATGGCCGCTCCAGCCATTCCATGGGTGTCTCGGTGATCGCCGGCGAGGGGCTGGGGATGGAGAGCGACTATGAGTTCTCGACCGCCGTCTACGGCAGCGAACTGGAAGCCCCCGAGAGCGTGGGCCGCAGTGCCGGCGAGCGCGCCGTGCGCCGCCTCGGCGCGACCAAGCCGCAGACGGAAAAGCTGCCGATCGTCTACGACCCGCGGGTTTCGAACGGCCTGCTGCGCCATCTGGCCGGTGCCATCTCCGGCCCCTCCATCGCCCGCGGCACTTCGTTCCTGAAGGACAAACTGGGCGAACGGATCTTCGCCGAGGGCATCACCATCGTCGACGACCCGCACCGTCCCCACGGCCTCAGTTCCAAGCCCTTCGACGCCGAAGGCCTGGCGAACGGCAAACTCAACATCATCGACGGCGGGGTCCTGACCACCTGGGTCCTGGATCTCAGCTCGGCCCGGCAGCTGGGCCTGAAAAGCACCGGCCATGCCGCGCGCGGCACCTCCAGCCCGCCCTCGCCCTCGACATCCAATCTCTACATGGCGGCCGGCAAGGTCAGCCCGGAGGCGCTGATGGCCGACATCGACAAGGGCTTCTACGTCACCAGTATGATGGGCATGGGCATCAACGGCGTGACCGGCGACTATTCGCGCGGCGCTTCCGGCTTCCGCATCGAGAACGGCAAGCTCGGCGCGCCCATTTCCGAGGCGACGGTGGCCGGGAACCTGAAGGACATGTTCCTGAACCTGACGCCGGCCGACGATCTGGTGTTCAAGTATGGCGCCAACGCCCCGACCCTGCGCATCGATGGGATGACCCTGGCCGGCGCTTAATCCCTTTTCGCTTAATTTATACCCGGATAAAATTGACAAAGATTTTTATCCGGGTATAAACCTCCCGATCTGATCGATTTTCGGGAGGAAACACCGTGACCGGGTCTGATACCGGCCGCTTCACCGCCTTCGAAGGCCACAAACGTCTGGCCGCCGGGTCCTTATATGGGGTCACCCTGGCGGTGAAAGCCGCCGAGGAGCAGGGCGTCGACGCCCCCCTGCTGGTGTTTGAAGACTCGACCGGCCGGGTGGTCGAGGTCGATACCCGGGGCAGCACCGAAGACATCCGGGCGCGGCTCGCCGCTACCCCTCAACCCGCCAATCAGCCGGCACCGCCCCGCGACGGCCGGCGCCCCAGGGGTCGCCCCAAACTGGGTGTTGTGGCCGGCGAGGTCACCCTCTTGCCGCGACACTGGGACTGGCTGCGGAGCCAGCCGGGCGGCGCCTCCGCCAGCCTGCGCAAACTGGTCGAGGTGGCGCGGCGCAACGACCAGGCCTCTCCCAGGCGGGCACGGGAAACGGCCTACGGTTTCATGTCGGTGATGGCTGGCGATCTGCCGGACTTCGAGGAGGCGGCGCGGGCGCTGTTCGCCGGCGACCGGGAACGCTTCGGTTCCCTGATCGGCCGCTGGCCGGAAGACGTCCGCGACCACTGCCGCAAGATGACCGCCCTGGCCTTTCCCGCCTAGATTCTTTAGGCGAGGCCGGGGCCGGACGCCGTCACCATCTGAAGCGCATCGGGCAGCGAGCGGATGCTGACGGGAATGTGGGTGACGATGTCACCGTCGGCCTGCAAAGGGGCCCCCGCCTCTCCCTCGATGCGGATGTCCTGACCGGTTACGATCTTGAAGCCGCGCGAAACCGGCAGATTACCGCGCTGCAGCGCGACGGCATAGCGCAGGGTATTGAAGGGATCGCCGTAGCGGAACAGGCAGGCGTGGAGACACGGCTCGTCCAGACGCGCTTCCGGCGCCAGGAGAAAACGGCCGGCATAGAAGCGTCCATTGCTGACCACCACCGAGGCCGCCTCATAGGCCCGCCCGTCGATAGTGACCCTGAGCGGCGGCGGCTGGCGGCGGCACATCTGTCGGAGGCTTTCGACCACGTAGGCGCCCTTGCCGAGTATCCGCTTCAAACGCAGGTCGACCGCATCGACGACCCTTGCGTCGAAGCCGGCCCCCGCCATCAGAGAGAAAATACGCACCTGACCGTCGGCACCCCGGGCCTGGCCGAGGCAGACGGACCGAACGGCGCCCCCCGCGATAACCTCGGCAATCTGGCGCGGAACGGTCTGCAGGCCCAATTCCGCCGCCAGAACGTTGGCGGTCCCCAGGGGCAGAATGGCCAGCGGCGGCCGCACCCGCGGTTCCGTCAGGTCAACCAGCCCGTTCACCACCTCATTGATCGTACCGTCACCGCCGGCCGCCACAATCAGATCGTGTTCCGCCGCATCGGCCTCCGCGGCAAAGTGCCCGGCATCGCCGGGGCCGGTGGTCGGGCGCACGTCCATCGGACAGCCCAGGTCGGTCAGGTCGGCCAGAACCGCCTCAAACCGCCGGCGCCGGCTGCCGCCCGCCGTCGGGTTGTAAATCACCAACAGGCGCCTGGCAGCGCCCCTGTTTTGGATCGAATCGGTCATGAACGCCGCGATAATAGGGGGTTTGCCCGGCAAGTCTAACCCTGGGAATCGTCATCGCTCCATGGCCCGCCAGGGCCGGGAAAGAGAGACAAACCGGGCCTCTTGAGGCCGTGACCTTCTGCCGGGCGGCATGATAAGCTGCCCGTCCCATCAACGGTTCAATGGCTTGTCCGCCCCGCGGCGGCACAGCAGAGCGACTTGTCAGACAAAAACAAAAACCCGAAACGGAAAATCGACTTCAAGGACGAGTCGACCAAGGTTCTGGTCCGCCGTCTGGTGCGCGACTACGTGGCCGAACACAAGGTGCGGATCGCCTTTGCCTTGATCGGGATGGCGATCGTCGCCGCCACCACCGCCGGCTTTACCCAATTGATCAAGCCGGTGGTCAACGACATCTTCGGCGAGAGGCGCGCCGACCTGCTGGTTCCGATCGCGCTGACCACCATTGCCGTCTTCACCCTGCGGGGCTTTGCCGCCTACGCCCAGGCGGTGCTGATGAGCATTGTCGGGCACCGCGTCGTCGCCAAGATCCAACAGCAGCTTTTCGACAGCCTGATCGGTGCCGATCTGGCGTTTTTCCATCACAACGCCCCCGGTGCGCTGGTATCGCGCTTCATCAACGACGTGAACCTGCTGCGCAACACGACGTCCAACACCCTGACCGCCATCGGCAAGGACAGCCTGACCGCCGCCGCCCTGATCGGGGTGATGTTCTACGAAGACTGGCTGCTGGCGATGATCACCACGGTGATCCTGCCCATTGCGATCCTGCCCTCGGTGCGCGTCGGCCGTTCCATGCGCAAGGTTTCCGGCAAGAACCAGGTTCAGGTGGGGCGCCTGACCACCCTGCTGGACGAAGCCTTTCAGGGCATCCGCCACGTGAAGTCCTATGTCATGGAGCGCTACGAGTCCAAACGGGCGCGCGAGGCGATCGAAGAAGTCTTCGAACTCAACATGAAGTCGGCAAGGGTGAGCAACACCCTGCATCCGATTATGGAAGCGCTCGGCGGCTTTGCCATTGCCGCGGTGATCCTCTATGGCGGCAACGAGGTCATTGCCGGCAATCGCCAGCCCGGATCGCTCTTCGCCTTCATCTTCGCCCTGCTGCTCGCCTATGAGCCGCTGAAGCGCATGAGCAAGTTGAACGGCATGCTGCAGAACGGCCTGGCGGCGGCACAGCGGGTTTTCGAGGTGCTGGATCGCCAGCCCGAGATCCGCGACCCGGCCGACGCCCGGGAGATTGCGATTTCGGGCGGCACGGTCCGCTTCGAGGCTGTCCATTTTTCCTACGACGGCGCCAAGGCCGCCCTGCACGGAATCAACCTGGAGGCGCCGGCCGGCAAAACCGTCGCCCTGGTCGGGCCCTCCGGCGCGGGCAAGTCCACCATTCTCAATCTGATCCCGCGCTTCTACGATCCCGAACAGGGCAAAGTCACCATCGACAGCCAGGACCTGCGCGATGTCACGCTGGATTCCCTGCGCCGTTCGATCGCGCTGGTCAGCCAGGAGATCCTGCTGTTCGACGATACCCTGCGCGCCAACATCGCCTATGGCCGCCCCGGCGCCAGCGCCGAGGAGATCGAGAATGCTGCACTCTTGGCCGGCGCGCACGGCTTTATCAAGGAACTGACCGAGGGTTACGAGACCCAGGTGGGCCCGCGCGGCAGCAACCTGTCGGGCGGCCAACGTCAGCGGGTGGCGATTGCCCGGGCCATCCTGAAAGATGCGCCGATCCTGCTGCTCGACGAGGCGACCTCGGCCCTCGACAGCGAGTCCGAGCGTCATGTTCAGGCGGCCCTGAACAAGCTGATCTCCGGGCGCACCACCTTTGTGATCGCCCACCGCCTGTCGACCGTGGTCGACGCGGACATCATCTACGTGATGGACAAGGGACGTATCGTCGAGCAGGGCACCCACCGCGAACTCCTGGCCCGAAACGGTCACTACGCAAGGCTCTACGCGCTTCAGTTCGCCCAGCAGGAACCCGCCGGGCCGGCAGAAGAGGTGCCCGGCAACGACCTGCGCGTCCAGGCCTGAGCCCAGACCCAGATCAGAGTCGGCGGCAGCACCCCGTGAAAATCCTCAAGACGTGGTCTAAATCCGAACAGGCACAGTCGATCTTCTCGACCCTGCTCGCCGGGCTGATCTGGCTGTTCTATCTGACAGTGCGTTGGCAGCGGCGCATCGACCCCGAAACCCGCAAACTGCTGGAGGCCGACAAACCGGTCATCATCTGCTATTGGCACGGCCGCATGTTCTTACTGTCTGGTGCCTGGCGCAAACGCCCTAAGAGGCTTGGCTTCCTGAACTCGGGCCATCGCGACGGCCGGATGATGGCCAACGCCCTGATCCGGGTCGGCTATGTTTCGGTGTCGGGATCGAGCCGACGCGGCGGCGCCATGGCGCTGCGGGAGATGAGCCGCCTGCTGCGCGCGGGCACGCCGATAGCCATTACCCCCGACGGCCCCAAGGGCCCGCGCATGCGCGTGAAGGCCGGGGCCGTCAAGGCGGCGCAGATGACCGGCGTGCCGCTGGTCGCCTTCACCGGCAGCGCCGGCCCGCGCAAGCTCTTCAATACCTGGGACCGTTTCTGCCTGCCCCTGCCGTTCTCGCGGGCACCGGTCTATTGGGGGCCGCCGATCTATGTCGCCCGCGATGCCGATGCGGCGGAACTGGAGCGCTGCCGCCTGGCCATCGAACTAAGCCTCAACGATCTGACCAACGAGGCCGAGCGCAGCCTGGGGCAGGCCGAAACCGAGGCCGCCCTGCCCGGCGAAGGCAAGAATCGCCATGCAGGCACCTGAGTTCTGGGCAAAAGACGGCCTGCTGCCAAAGCTGCTTTCGCCGCTCGGCCTGGCCTATCACCTGGCGGGCGTCCTGCGCCGCGCCCGGGCGACTCCTTGGCAGGCGCCGGTCCCGGTCATCTGCATCGGCAATCTTGTCGCCGGCGGCGCCGGCAAGACGCCAGTCGCCCTTTCCCTTCTGGCCATCCTGCAGGCGCAGGGCCTGAATCCTGCCGCCCTGACCCGCGGCTACGGCGGCGGCGAAGCCGGCCCCCTTCAAGTCCGGCCGGGCAGCCACGACGCAGCCGCCGTCGGCGACGAAGCCCTGCTGCTGGCCGAAGCCGCCCCGACCTGGGTGGCACGCGACCGCGCGGCCGGCGCGCAAGCCGCGGCTGCTGCGGGGGCCAATGTCATCATTATGGACGACGGATTCCAGAATCCCTCTCTGAAAAAGGATCTCTCCTTGCTGGTGGTCGACGGTGCCTATGGCTTCGGCAACGGCCATGTCATTCCCGCCGGTCCCCTGCGCGAACGGCCCTCCGGCGGTCTGGCCCGCGCCGATGCGGTCGTGCTGATCGGTGATGGGCCGGGCAGATCCGATCTCGGGGCCGTCGGCGATACCGTGCCGATCCTCAAAGCCAGCCTTACCGCGACGGACGACATGCTGGCCGGGCGGCGGGTCTTTGCCTTCGCCGGCATCGGGCGGCCGGAGAAGTTCTTTCAGACCCTGCGCGACCTGGGGGCGGAGCTTGCCGGCGTTGAGGCCTTCGCCGACCATCAGCCCTACGACAGCATCACCCTGGAGCGCCTGCGCCTGAAGGCAAAAGCCTTTGACGCGGCGCTTGTCACAACCGCCAAGGACGCCGTGCGCCTGGGCCCCGAAGCGCCGCGCGACATCACCGTGCTTGACGTGATCCTGGCCTGGGACGACAAGGATGCCCTGCTCCGCTTGCTGGAGCGGTTGCCCTTTAACACGGCGAGGACGCGCGGTTAGTGCAAGCCTGGACCCACAAACATCGCCCTTGGCGCAGGGCCCTGCGCTGGTTTCGTCATGTCGCGGAAGGGCTGGCGCTTTTTCTGGTGATCGGGGTGTTCTGGATTCTGCCGGTCGACTGGGCCTCCAACCTCGGCGGCTGGGTGGCCCGCCAGGTCGGCACCCGCCTGTCGGTCAACCGGCGCGCCATCAAGCACCTGCAGATCGCCTTCCCCGGCATGCCGGAGAGCGAGTGCAGAACCATCATCGCCGGCATGTGGGACAATCTCGGCCGGCTGGTCGCGGAATACCCGCACCTCGGCACCATCGCCAATCCCAAATCGGGCCGCGTCGAGGTGCACAATGCCGAGCGCATGGTCGGCGTGCAGCAAACCGGCAAGCCCTTCATCGGATTCTCCGGCCACATGGCGAACTTCGAGCTGATGCCCGTTGTCGCCTACAAACACGACCTCAATCTCACGGTTGTATCACGGCCGGTGAACAGCCTGGTGATCCAGCGTATCCTGCTGTACTTCCGCGAACGGCCGACCGGCAATTGGGGCAAAATCCCCAAGGGCGTCGACGGCGCGCGCCAGGCGTTGAAGCTGTTGAAGCAGGGACTGAACCTGGGCGTACTGGTCGATCAGCGCACCAGCCAGGGTGTCGCCCTGCCGCTCTTCGGGCAGCCCGCACGCACCACCCTGGGCATCGCCAAGCTCGCCATCGACCAGGACCTGCCGCTGGTGCCGGTGCATATCGAGCGCCTGGGCGGCGCCCGTTTCCGCATTTCCCTGGAGCCGCCGATCAGCCACCCGCAGCTCGGCGACCGCCTGGAAGAAGCCAAGGCCATGATGACCGAGGTGAACCGGACACTGGAGCGCTGGATCCGCCACCGCCCGCAGGACTGGCTCTGGCTGCACCGCCGCTGGGACCGGCCTTAGATCGGATCATGTTTTGACGGAACCACTTCCTGGTTGCGCCAAAGCATTCAAAAAAAAAAGAGGCCGGGTCTCCGTTCGGGAAACCCGGCCCAGGTCCGCGAGCAGGAAGAGGCTACAGGTTCTCCAGACTCGTTGTGTCGGTATCGGGAAGCGCGCCGCAATTGGTAGGCGCTCCGCCGCCGCAAGACGCGTAGGACCAGGAAGGCGCTCCCGATCCGTCGGTCGACACCGCTTCGGCGCCCGCGGGTGACACATCCGCCGATTGCGCACCCGGCAGATCCGCGGGGATATCTGCGAACTGGCCGTTTCCGTTGTCCAACAAGTCACCCAGGGATATCGGCCCGGAGTCCTGGCCGCCGTCAAAGGCATCGCGAAGGAATGCCGCCACGTCCATGCCGGCATTGCCAGGCCCGGCCGCACTCTCCGCCACGCCCGGCAGGAAGATGTCATCCTGTTCGGCGGCGACCAGATCGGGCAGCGGGCAATCGGCGGGCGACATCTGATTCTCAGGCTCTGCTGTTGTCGGCTGTGGCTCGGCCTCAGCCATCGGCGGCTCCTGGGTTGGCGACGCCGGCGGCGCCGTCGGTTCCGGTTCAGCAACCGGTCCCGCATCGGGTTCCGCTCCGGTATCGGGCGGCTCCGGAGCATCAGGTTGCGCCTCGGGCGCCGGGTCGGGGGCCGGCACTTCGGCCACCGGCGCAGCAACCGGCGCCGCGCCCGGTGAAAGGGTGACCGTTTCATCGCCGAAGCGAATCAGCTCGATCCCGCTGAGCTGGTCGACCCCCTCGCCGCCGGAAAGCGCCGTCACCTGATCGCCCGCCGCAGAGATCTGATAGTCCGCCCGCGGCCCTTCATAGACAGCCGTATCCTGGCCGGCCCCGCCGATCAGCGTATCGTTGCCCATGCCACCGGTCAGGCTGTCGTCGCCCCCGGCGCCCAAGAGTTCGTTGTCGCCCTTGTTGCCGGCAATGTCGTTGGCCCGGTCGTTGCCGCCTGCCGTCAGATCCTCGACGCCCAGGAGTGTCAGCGCCGCAAGGTTGTTGCCCATCACGGCATCGCCGGAAACCGCCAGACGGTCATTGCCGACCAGATCGAGTTTCACGTTCTCATCCACGACGTCGAGGGTCACGGTTACCGGGGCGGCAAGGGAACCGCCGGAAAAGGTGACGTCGTAACTGCCGCTGTCGAGCGCCGCCTTATAGCCGCCGCTGGTGGTGGTCGTCGCGGAGTCAGCACCGCCCCCGGCTTTCTGGATCGAGAGCTGAACGCCCCCTTTGCCCTCACCCGGACTGTAAAACCCATCGCCGTCGCCGTCCTGATAGGCGACGCCGGTCAGGAAGTTGTCGTCGCCGGAGCGCGCATAGTTCTGCGTTGCCATCAAGGCGTTGTAGGTCGAGCCGGAAGTGAACTCGCCTTCCAGGATGCCCAGACCGACTTCGCGGAAGCCTTCACCCAGAAGGTTGGTTCGATGACCGGAACTTTCGAACAGCCCCTCGTGCGTTCCAAGGGTGGAGGCCTCGCCGGACAAATTGCCGGTCGTGCCTTCCCAGGCAATGTTTTCACCCCAGGACCAGTCACCCTGGAAGTCGTAGCCGGCAGCGCGCATCCGGTCGCCGGGGTCGCTGCCGCCTGCGCCGGTATGGCTGAAGGTATCCTGATCGAGCATCCAGCGGCTGTGGGCACGGGCCGCGTCGCTCAACTCTGAGTCAAAGGCGAGAGGTTGCTTTGCCTCCGCCGAGATCGTGCCTGCCGCAAGGCCTTCATTGAGCGAGATACCGAGCCGCTCCGCCTCACCGGCGGGGTCGAGCCGGGCGCGATTGATCAGCTCGAGTTGATATTGTTCGAGGTCACTGGGATTTGCCATGTACTGGTCCTTTCAACCACTCACCTTTCGGCCCCCTGCGGGGCCGCCAGGCGCGGGCAAGCCTTCCCCTCCCGCAGAGCCAAGGGCTGTGCAGCGGCTTCTCCCGATCGATTGCTGTTTGCCGGGGTCGGCCCCGGTCCGGCTTTCGACGCCCCGGGGAACGTAAAGCCGCAGCCCCGCGTTCCCCGAAGCACCTTCCCTGCAACGTCCCTGCCGTCGGTCAGCCGGCCGTTGCCTCAGGCGCTGTTATAGGTGGACCAACAGTCCGGCGGTGCGGCAAAGATCGAACCTGGAGAGGGCGGGAATGGCAAATACTGTGGCCGCCGTGAGGCAATTCCCGAGACACAGGAACGGCCCGGCCACGCGGCAGCTTTTACGTGTGGTTGTTCAGCCGACCCGGGGATGGGCCCGCCGGACCGCGCTACTGGCCCGCCGGTTTCTTCGCCTGCGGCATGGGGTCGACCAGAAGCGTCGGATCGATTCGCTCGTCGCGCCAGTTCATGCGCCAGTCGAGATGCGGGCCGGTGACCCGGCCGGAGGCCCCCATCAACGCCACCACCTCACCCTGACGCACGACCTGTCCTTCCACCACCTGAATCTCTTCCAGATGCAGGAAGGTCGAGCTCAGCCGATAACCATGGTCGATGATCAGGGTGGCGCCGCTGAAGTACATGCCGGGATGGGCCAGGGTAACGACCCCGTCGGCGGGCGCCATGACCGGCGTGCCGACCGGCCCGGCAACATCGACGCCATAGTGCGGCTGGCGCGGTTCGCCGTTCAGGATGCGCTGGGAACCGTAGACCCCGGAAATCGGACCGACGGCGGGCCAGATAAAGCCGCTGTCGAAGTCGGTTACCGCCCGGTCGGTGGCGCGTGCCTTGGCCGCCGCCGCCGAATCGGCACGAATACGCGCCAGCACCTCGTTCGGCGGCGTCACATAACCCTTGGCCAGGCCGTCGATGCGTTGAATCCGGTACTCGCGCTGGGCGACCTCCAACGCACGGGTCGTCACCTTGCCGTCGGGCAGCGTGACGGTGAGGATCGCGCCCGGCGGCGCGTCCCGCCCGAAACCGAAAACAAAGCGGCCGTCGCTGGTGACCGGCAAAGGCTCGCCATTGAGACTGGCCGTGGCGCCCGCTTCACTCTGCGCGAAAATCAGACCGCCCTGGGTCATCTCCCCCTTCAGTTCCAGCGCAGCCGCAGGCGCCGTGGCAGCCAGCCCGGCGAGCAACAACAAACCGGAAACCATCCGCCGGATCATAGCAACGATCCTTTTGATCGGATCATAGCAACGATCCTTGTGAGTCGTCGGAAGGGGGCTTTTTCTTCTTTGCTTTGGCCACCGGTTGGGCGGCCGGCCTGGCCGGTGCCCGCCCGCCCACAGCACCCGGCCCTTCGCCGCCGGTCGCCGTCGCCCGGCCCGCGGCAAACTCCAGCTCCAGCGCCAAGCCCGGAGTCACCGCTTCCGGTGTGGTAATCGCGCCCTCAGGCCCGCGCACCACCGCATAGCCGCGCTGCAGGACCTTGCGGTAGGAGATGCTCTCCAGCACCCGGCCCAAACCCTCAACCACAGCAAGGCGCTCGCCCAGCAGACGCGGCCGGACCGTCTCCAGCCGCCCGCCCGCGGCAGCCAGCTGTTCGCCCTTCACCGCCAGAAGCTGACGCGGATGCGGCAGGGCCGCCTCCAAGCGTGCGATCTGCGCCTGACGGTCTTTCGCCAATCTTTCCCAGGCGGCCTTCAGGCGCTCCGCCCGTTCATCCAGCCGCTGGGTCATTTCCTCCAGCAGGCGGCGCGGGTCGACCAGGCCGCGGCCCAGGCCCTCGAGCTGCGTCCGGCGCTCTTCGACAAGACGGCCTGCCGCCGCCGTCATGCGCCGCTCCAGATCAACCGCCTGCAGCCACAGGTCCCGGCGCACCGGCACCGCCATCTCAGCGGCCGCCGTCGGCGTCGGCGCGCGGCGGTCGGAGGCGAAGTCGATCAGGGTGGTGTCGGTTTCATGGCCGACGGCGGAAATCAGCGGAATGGCCGAACCGGCAGCGGCCCGCACCACCACTTCTTCGTTGAAGGCCCAGAGATCTTCCAGGGAGCCGCCGCCGCGGGCAACGATCAGCAGGTCGGGCCGCGGCACCGGGCCGGCCTGCGGCAGGGCGTTGAAGCCCTGGATCGCCGCGGCAACCTGTTCCGCCGCGCCCTCGCCCTGAACCAGCACCGGCCAGACCAGCACCCGGCGCGGAAAGCGGTCCGCCAGGCGGTGCAGGATGTCGCGGATCACCGCCCCGGTGGGCGAGGTGACGACGCCGATGATCTCGGGCAGGAACGGCAGGGCGCGCTTGCGGGCTTCATCGAAGAGCCCCTCTTCCGCCAGCTTGCGGCGGCGGTCTTCCAGCAGCTTCAGCAAGGCCCCCTGGCCCGCCAGTTCCAGGGAATCGATGACGATCTGATACTTGGAGCGTCCGGGATAGCTGGTGATGCGTCCGGAGACGATAACTTCCATGCCGTCTTCCGGCTGGATCGACAGCTTGCTGGCCATGCCGCGCCAGCAGACCCCATCCAGCACCGCGTTCTCGTCCTTCAATGCCAGGTAGAGGTGGCCGGAGGCGGCCCGCTTGAAGCCGGAAACCTCGCCGCGCACCCGCACCCGCTCAAAGGTGCCCTCAAGGGTCCGCTTGACCGCCTGGGAGACCTCGGATACCGAGAACTCCGGGACGTTGCTGACAGGAGGATTTGCGGGCAAAGCTGCTCTTCCTAGGGAAATTTCGGGTCGTCGTCTGGAGTCGCTATGCTACAAGAGCGCCGCGGCGGAGACCATGCCGGAGAGGCGAAAAACATGAAGACGAAAGCATGAAAATTCTGGTTGTTGGCGGCGGCGGACGCGAGCACGCGCTCTGCTGGACCCTCGCGGCTTCCCCCCTCTGTCACAAGCTGTTCTGCGCCCCGGGCAACGCCGGGATCGCAGAGGACGCCGAATGTGTGCCGATCGCCGCGGAGGACATCGACGGGCTGGTCGACTTCGTTCAACGCGAAGCCATCGACTATGTGGTGGTCGGGCCCGAGGCCCCCCTGGTACTGGGCCTGGTCGACCGCCTGACGGAGGCCGGGGTAAAGGCCTTCGGCCCTACCGCGGCGGCGGCGGAACTCGAAGGCTCCAAGGGTTTCACCAAGGACCTCTGTGCCAAGTACGACATCCCGACCGGCGCCTACGGCCGCTTCACCGAAGCGGAGGCGGCCAAGGCCTATGTCCGCGAACAGGGCGCGCCCATCGTGGTGAAGGCCGACGGCCTGGCCGCCGGCAAGGGCGTGACCGTCGCCATGACCGAACAGGAGGCCATCGACGCCATCGACGCCGCCATGGCCGGGGGCGCCTTCGGCGAAGCAGGCGCCGAGCTGGTGATCGAAGCCTATCTCGACGGCGAGGAGGCGAGTTTCTTCGCCCTGGTGGACGGCGACTTCGCCCTGCCCCTGGCAACCGCGCAGGATCACAAGCGGGTCTTCGACGGCGACGAGGGGCCGAACACCGGCGGCATGGGCGCCTATTCCCCGGCGCCGGTGATGACCGAGGCCCTGATCGAAGAGACCATGGCCCGCATCATCCGCCCCACGGTGGCGGGCATGAAGGCGGAGGGCCGGGCCTTTAAGGGCGTCCTCTTCGCCGGCCTGATGATCACGGCGGAGGGGCCGCAGCTCATCGAATACAACGTGCGCTTCGGCGATCCCGAGTGCCAGGTGATCCTGATGCGCCTGATGTCCGACCTGCTGCCGGCGCTGATTGCCTGCAGCGACGGCGTTCTCTCCAGCTTCGATCTGCGCTGGTACGAGGAAGCGGCCCTCAGCGTGGTGATGGCCGCCAAGGGCTACCCGGGAAGCTACCGGAAAGATACGGTTATTGCCGGCCTCGACGCAGCGGAGGGTAACTCCGACGACATCAAGATATTTCACGCCGGGACCAAACAGGGCGAGGACGGCGAATTGCTGTCCAACGGCGGGCGTGTGCTGGGCGTCACCGCCATGGCACCAGGCATCGCAGAGGCCCAGGCCCTCGCCTACACCGCCGTCGACAAGATCGACTGGGCCGAGGGCTTCTGCCGCCGCGACATCGGCTGGCGCGCGATCAACCGCAACGCCATAGACTGAAACTAGGAAAACGACTTGTCCGATATCGAAGCAAAGGCCGGTGCCGCGGCGCCCGTTCTGAAGACCGAACGCCTGACCCTGCGCGGCCACGGCCTGGAAGATTACAAAAAGACCGTCTCCCTCTGGGGCGATGCCCGGGTCACCCGCTACATCAGCGGCAAACCCTCAAGCCCCAGCGAAAGCTGGGCAAGGATGATGAACTACGCCGGCCACTGGGCCCTGCTCGGCTTCGGCTATTGGCTGGTGGAGGAAAGCGAGAGCGGGCGCTTCGTCGGCGAAGTCGGGCTGGCCGATTTCAAGCGCGACATCAAACCGGACTTCGAAGGCGCGCCGGAGGCCGGCTGGGTGCTCACCCCCTCGGCCCACGGCAAGGGCTATGCCACCGAAGCCGTGCGCGCCGCCCTTACCTGGGGCGAAGAGACGCTAGGCATGAAGCGCAGCGTCTGCATCCTCGATCCGCAGAACGACGCCTCGGTCCGGGTCGCCGATAAATGCGGCTTCACCTTCTTCACCGAGACCGAGTTCATGGGCGACCGGGTGGTATTGATGGAGCGGCTGGGAAAATTTTAGTGATCAGTTCCACCACACTGTTCAGCAAGACATAAGTATACAATGGACTCGTCTGTGAACCGTAATCCGTTTGCCGAACTTTAATCAGATAAGCTCAACACGATAGGATTCACGACCTCCTTCTAAGGCAAGAAAATTGACTGAAAACATCTGGGTTTCTGGTCTTATCGGTGTGTTTGGAGCCATTCTCGGTGCTGCATCCACATTCGCATTTGAGCGAATGTGGAGTCACAGCCAGGAAAAAAAGGCTCAAATCTCTGCTGGGCATGAAGCAGTTTTTGCCATCATCTGCGCCTATGATGCCTTGAAAGACTATAAAGACAGGGTGGTTGATCCAGTAGCAGACCATCCTATCGCCTGGCTTTTGCCTCCTACGAGTCTCGTCGCCACACCCGAATCATTTAGCAAGAACTTGGAGTTCCTATTCCCCGACAATGGCAATTTGCTTCATCAACTAGCATTAGAGTCACGGAGATATAAAACAGCACTGGTAGCTATTGAGAATCACGTGAAATTCTCGTTCAGTGAAGTTCAACCAGCCCTAGAAAAAACGGGTCTAGTGTCAGCCAACCCTTCCGAAGTTATGCAGGCGTTGGGTCCAAGAATTACGGGAACAGCAGAGAGAAATTGGCAGGAATTATGCTATCAAATTGAGGCAACAAGTAGCTCACTGCTGATTGCGCTAGATAGCTTACACAAAGTGCTAGCGTGCGAATTCCCAGAGCAAAAGTTCATGACGGTCAAGGAAAAATCTGTTCCTAAAACCCTACAGCCAAACTGAGAGGGCCTTCCGACACGGATGATTTCTCACCCATTCGGCTATCTAACCCACCATCTCGGCGATGTAGGTGGGCAGGGCGAAGGCCGCCTGATGAACCGCCGGATTGTAGTAGCGCGTGGCGATGCCGGCCTCGCGGAAACGCTGTTCCAGGACTTCAAGACTCATCTGACGTTTCGCCGGGTCGTCGGTTCCCCAGCCGAAGGCCATGGGCCCGCCGGCATAGGTCGGCACCGTCGCCAGATAGCAGGCGGCATCGGCGAAGAGCGCCCGGAAGGCGCGCATGGTGTTGGTCAGTTCGTCGCCCTGCAGGAAAGGCACGCCGTTCTGGGTCACCAGGATACCGCCGGGCGCCAGACAGTTCTTCGCCTTGCCGTAGAAGGTATCGGTGAACAGCACCTCGCCGGGCCCGATGGGATCGGTGGAATCGACGATGGCGACGTCGTAGCGTTCCGCGCAGGAGGCCACGAAGTCGACGCCGTCGGCGATCACCAGGTCGAGGCGCGGGTCGTCGTAGGCATCCTTGCAGATCGAGGCGAGGTACTGCTTGGAGAAGTCGATCACCCCGGCGTCGATTTCCACCTGGGTCACCTTCTCCACGCCGCGGTGCTTCAGCACTTCTTCCAGCATGCCGCCGTCACCGCCGCCGATGATCAGCACCTTCCTGGCCGCGCCATGGGCGAGGATCGGCAGATGGGCGAGCATCTCGTGATAGATGAACTCGTCCTTCTCCGTCGTCTGCACGACGTTGTCCAGGGTCAGCACGCGCCCGAAGGTCCGGTTCTCGAAGACCACGAGCCGCTGATGCTCGGTCTCGCTGTCGTAGTGAACCTTGTCGGCCTTCAGGCCCAGTTGGAAATCGTCGTGCAGCTGCTCAACGAGCCAGCGGCTCATCGTTGGTTGCGCCGGCGGCTCATACGCCGCGGCCCCGCCGATGCTCTTCCACCGCCAGACGCGCCGGCTTGAAGCGTTCGCGCAGCACCTCTACCGCCAGATGGGGTTTGGCATCGCCGCACATGAAGATGTCCAACGCCGCATAACCGGATTCCGGCCAGGAGTGGATCGAGATGTGCGATTCCGCCAGCACCGCCACGCCGGAGATTCCGTCGTTCGGCGTAAAGTGATGCAGGTGGATGTGCAGCAGCGTCGCTTCAGCGGCGGTGACGCAATCGCGCAGCGTCTCCTCGACGAAAGCGAGATCGTCGGTACCCTCGGCGTCCCAGAGATCGACGATCAGATGGGTGCCGGCATACCGCTCGCCGTCGCGCTCGATAAAAAAGTCCTTACGCTCCCCGGCCGCATCTGCAGCTTGGGTGGCGGTGTTGTTTTCTTCCGTTTTGGAGGCGCTTGGGTTTTCGTCCAAGTCGATCCCCAGTTGGAAGAGGGCTTGTGCCTGAGACATCGGTCCTCCAACGCAACCAGTAGATTGACCCAGTAAAAACTGAGGGGCGGGTTTTCCGTGTTTTTGCAATTCAATGCAAGTGAAATTTTCACCTGCTGTAACAGTGGTTAACGCCGCCGCGGCGGGGCCGGCGCGTTAACCCTGCCCCGGCCCCTTGCCGAGCGCCTGTTCCAGCGCCGCGTCGATTTCCTCATAGGAGGCGTGGGTCTTGGACGCGCCCTGGGCATGGACGAAGTGCATCACCGGGCTGCCGTCGGGGGCAAAGACGAAAACCGTGGGTATGCGTTCGACGCCTTCGAACAGGGCGGCGATGCCCTCGCCCTCGGCCACCACATGGAACGGCGGGTCCTTGCGGGCCAGGAAAGCGTCGCGGCGCGCCGTGCCCTTGAAGCTGCCGAATTCCTCGAAGATGTTCACCGCGACGATGGCAACGTCATCGCCGTAGGTTTCCTGAGCCCGTTTCAGATTGTCGAACTCCGGGTGGCAGGGCGGGCACCAGGAGGCCCAGAAGGCCACAACCACGGCCCTGCCCGACAACGCTTCCGCGCTCACCGCTGCGCCGCGCAGATTCGGCAAGCCGGAGAGCGCCGCGACCCGTTGATCGTCCAGGCGGATGGGTTCCGCCGAAGCGGGTGCGGCCAACAGCAAGAGGCCGGCGAATAGTGAAAGCAGCCTAGCGCAGCGCATCGAGGTTCAGCTCCAGTTTTGCGCCCAGCCAAAGCGCATGGTCGCGATGGTCGGGCACCGCATCGCCGGTTTCCGGATGCAAGAAAATCACCAAGTCGCCCCGGTTCAACGCCAGCCAGGGAACGAGACTGGCAAACATCTCCGGCTCGAAAGCCACCTGATAGCTCCAGCAGGGGTGCGGCCCCACCGGGCGGTCGTGCCAGCGCCCCATGCGCAGACCCGCGAAATTCGCCTCCATGGCCTCGCGCAGCTCCGCCGCCGCAGCCTTGGTCTCGGCGTCGTAATAAACATGGGCGTGATAGCCGGTGATGGCGTCTATGGTCTGCAGCGGCATGGCGGTCCCCTCACTCATTGCTCGATTAATATGGGGCTTTGGGATTGCCCCGTCATCCGCCGCCCACGGCCTTGTGATCCACGGCCTTTTGGTAGCCAAACCCTGTCAGCGCCGGGCCTTGAAGAAGTCCTGCAGCAGAGCCCCGCATTCCTGTTCCTGAAGGCCGCCGATCACTTCCGGCCGGTGGTGGCAGGTCGGCTGCTCGAAGAACCGGGCGCCGTGATCGACCCCGCCGCCCTTGGGGTCGTAGGCGCCGAAGATCAGGCGCTTGATCCGGGCGAAGGAAATAGCGGCGGCGCACATGGCACAGGGCTCCAGCGTCACATAGAGTTCGGCCTGCTCCAGCCGCGGCACGCCGAGCCGGGCAGCGGCCTGCCGGATCGCCAGAATCTCCGCATGGGCGGTGGGGTCGGCATCGCGCTCCACCAGGTTGTGGGCGCGCACCAGAACTTCGCCACTGGCACCGTCGACCAGAACCGCCCCGACCGGCACCTCGCCCAGATCGGCCGCCGTGCGGGCCTGGGCCAGGGCTTCGGCCATAGGGTCCGGTTTTTTTCTTAGGCTTGTCATGGGCTTGGCACGTGCTTGCAGGTCTTTCCGGTCGCGGTTCGGCAAGGTTGCGGCGGCAAAGCCTGCCCTGCCACTTGTTCCAGGTCAATGCGCGGCAGAGGCTCCTGCGGAAGACTTCCAATCAACCGAAACCCGCCTGATCCGTACAGAGGAGGACCAAACCATGGCAAAGGTACAGCCTGCGGCGCTTGAGCCTGAGGTGATCGAATTGGATCTCAACCCGGGCACCGTGTGCTTCCTGATCGCCAAGGCCCGCGCATTCGATGTGAAGGTCGCCGCGCCGGAGCAGGATACGGTTTCGCAGCCGGGCGAAGACGATATGCACGATGTGCTGGAAGACTATGGCGACGACCCGGTAGCCGAGGAGATCCGCCAGGTCATCGAGGACCTGAACGAAGAGCAGCAGGCCGAACTGGTGGCGATGATCTGGGTCGGCCGCGGCGATTTCGACCGCTCGGAGTGGCCCGCCGCCCTGGCGGCGGCCAACGAGCGCCACACCGGGCCCAGTTCGGCCTATCTGCTGGGGATGCCGCTGTTCGGGGATCTGCTGGAGGAAGGTTTCACAACCCTGGGCCACCGTTGCGAGGACGAAGGAAACCCGGTCTAAAAGAGCCCGTCCGGGGCCCATGGGAGGCCCCATTTGGGAACATCTGCCGGGCTTGTGAGGCCGGGGCGCGGCGCCTAAAGTGCCGCCATGGTAAAGCAGCAGACATCACAACCCCTGGTCGGCATTACGCTCGATTCGGAAGCCGCTGGCGGTTGGTCCAAATTCCCCTGGTATGCGGTGCGGCAGAACTATGCCGGGGCCGTCAAGGAGGCCGGCGGCCTGCCCGTCCTGCTGCCGCACGAACCGGCGGAGGCCGAGGTCTACCTCGAGCGGATCGACGCCCTGATGATCACCGGCGGCGCCTTCGACGTGGACCCGGCGCTGTTCGGCGCCAACGACCGCCATGAAACGGTACACACCAAGGATCGCCGTACCGAGTTTGAGGCCGCGCTGGCCCGCGGCGCCCTGGCACGCGACATGCCGCTGCTCGGCATCTGCGGCGGCCAACAACTGCTGAACGTGGTGCTCGGCGGCAGCCTGATCCAGCATATCCCCGACGAGGTGGAAGCGGCCCTGGCCCACGAGCAACCCAACCCGCGCGACCAGGCGGGCCACGACGTCGCCCTCAGCGGCGACAGCCTGTTGAAATCGATCTGCGGGGCCGAGGTCATGCCGGTGAACTCCGCCCACCATCAGGCGGTAAAAGCGGTCGGCGCCGGCGTGCAGGTGAACGCCGTTGCCCCGGACGGGGTGATCGAGGGTATCGAAGCGCCGGACTATCGCTTTTGCCTGGGCGTCCAGTGGCACCCCGAATTCGCCATCACCCCTTCCGACCAGGCGATTTTCCGCGCCTTCGTATCAGCCGCGGCTTAGGACGACCCCCATGATCGAGATACAAAAGGGCGAGCGTATCGCCAAGGTCATTGCCCGTGCCGGGCTTTGCTCACGCCGCGATGCCGAGGCCTGGATTACCGCGGGGCGGGTTTCGCTCGACGGAAAGGTCCTGACCAGCCCGGCAACGCTTGTCACCGCCGAGAGCCGGATCGAGGTGGACGGCGCCCTCCTGCCGGAAGCCGAGGCGCCAAGGCTCTGGCGCTATCACAAACCGCGCGGCGAACTGACCACCGCCCGCGACCCGCAGGGGCGGGCCACGGTCTTCGACCACCTGCCGGCGGACGTGCCGCGCCTGCAGGCGGTGGGGCGGCTGGATATCAATTCCGAGGGCCTGTTGCTGATGACCAACGACGGCGGCTTGAAACGGCAGCTCGAACTGCCCGCCAACGGCTGGCTGCGGCGCTACCGGGTCAGGGCCCACGGGCGGGTTACCGCGGCACGGCTGGCGGCGCTGGCCAAGGGCGTCACCGTGGAGGGCATCGACTACGGCCCGGTGGAGGCGCAGCTGGATCGCCAGTCCGGCGCCAATGCCTGGCTGACCATCGGTCTGCGCGAAGGCAAGAACCGCGAGGTGCGCAAGATCTGCGCCCATCTGGGCCTGGCGGTGAACCGGCTGATCCGGGTTTCCTACGGCCCCTTCGCCCTGGCCAAGCTGCCCAACCGCAGCCTGGAAGAAGTGCCGTCCAAGCGCCTGCGCGAGGCCCTGGGCCTGGAAGACAGGGAAAAGCGCAAAACCCGCGGCAAGGGATTCGCCAGGGCCAAGCCGAAACCCAATCGCCCGGGTTCGCGCCACGGCCTGAAGAAGCCGGAGAAGACCGAGGGCGCCGGCGGCGGCAAACCGGGGATCGGTAAATCCGGCGCCAACAAGTCCGCCAGGGGAACACGCGGCGCCGCGCGGACGGAGCAACCCCGCAGCGCGACAAAGACCGGGGCGAAGCCGGCGGCACGAAGCGCCGCAGCAAGAACAAAGCCGGCGGCGGCACGAAGCGCCGCCTCAAAATCGAAGACGGCAAAACCGGCCACGGCCCGCGGCGGCACAGCGAAGAAGGGGACCGCCAAACCGAAACCGGGATTCGCAAAACCTACGCCCAAGAAACCCGCTCCTAAAAAATCCACCTCTATGAAGCCCGCCGGCAAAAAACCCGCCGCCAAAAAGGATAACCGTAAGAGCCATGCGAATCGTCGCCGGCCGTCATAGGGGCCGCAGCCTGAAAACCCCCGCTGATCTTGCCGTGCGGCCCACCGCCGACCGCACGCGCGAAGCGCTGTTCAACATCCTGACCAGCGGCAAACTGAGCGAGGAAGGCGCCAAGCGCCTGCCCGGCGCAAGGGTTCTGGACGCTTTTGCCGGCACCGGCGCCCTGGGGCTGGAAGCCCTGTCGCGCGGCGCCGAACAGGTCACCTTCATGGAGAACTACGCCCCGGCCATCGAGATCTGCCGCGCCAACATCGCCGCCCTGGGGGAGGAAGAGAATTCCGAACTTCTGGCCTGCGACGTGCTGCACCCCCGGCCCGCCCCGGCGCCCTGCGACCTGATCTTCCTCGACCCGCCCTATAACCAGGGTTTCGCCGAAAAGGCGGTAGAAACCCTGAGAGCCGCCGGCTGGATGGCGCCGGAGGCGCTGGTCTCGGTCGAGATGATGAAGACCGAGGCCTTCGAGACGCCGCCCGGCTTCAGCGAGATCGATGCCCGCACCTACGGCAAAGCGAGACTGATTTTCCTGCGCCTGGAATCGTAGAACACAACTGGTCGCGGCCGCAAAGAATGGAATCGATATGAGCGAGCAATGCCGGGAACAGGCGATCAGCCGGGACGCCCCTGACCTGGCGGCCATCGAAGCCGCTGCGCAGACGCTGAAAGGCCGTATCGTTGAAACGCCGGTCGTCCCGCTGGTTGCCGAAGCCCTCAAGCCCCACCTGCCGGGCGGCGCGGAAGTGATCGGCAAGCTGGAGCTGTTTCAGCACGCCGGTTCCTTCAAGGCCCGCGGCGCCTTGTTGAACATCCTCGACTTCAGCGATGCGGAAGCCGGGCACGGCGCCACCGCCGTCTCCGCCGGCAACCATGCCCTGGCGGTTGCCTGGGCGGCGCGCCAACGCCAGGTTCATGCCAAGGTGGTGATGATGAAAACGGCCGATCCGGTGCGCGTCGCCGGCTGCCGCGCGCTGGGCGCCGAGGTGGTGCAGACCGACGACATCCACGGCGCCTTCGCCGAGGTCGACCGCATCGTCGCGGAAGAAGGGCGACGCTTCATCCATCCCTTCGAAAGCCCCCTCACCGTGCTCGGCACCGCCACCTGCGGACGCGAAGCCGCGATGCAGATGCCCGATCTCGACGTCATGGTGATCCCCGTCGGCGGCGGCGGGCTGATCGCCGGCATGGCCCGGGCCATGAAACTGCTGCAGCCCAACTGCCGGGTCATCGGGGTCGAGCCGGAAGGCGCCGACAGCCTGACGCGGAGTTTCGCCGCCGGCAGCCCCCAGACCCTGGAGAAGGTCGACACCATCGCCGACAGCCTGGGCGCCCCCATGACCCTGCCCTACTCCTTCGCCGTCGCCCGCGACCATGTGGACGAACTGGTGCGGATCCGCGACGACGACATGCTGCGCGCCATGGGCCTGATCTACGACGGCCTGAAGATCGCCGTGGAGCCGGCGGGCGCCGCCAGCACCGCCGCCGTCATGGGCCCGCTCAAGCAGGCCTGCGCGGGCAAGCGCGTCGGCGTCATCTTCTGCGGCAGCAACATCGGCGAGGAACGCTTCGCGGCCCTGGTCGCCAAGGGGCGCGGGCTGGCATAGCCCCCGCTGCGCGGGAAGGCCCATTCACCCTCCCTCTCCCACGGTTCTTGCCTAGATCGGATTCACATGTTTTGGCGCAACCACGAAGTGGTTCCGTCAAAACATGATCCGATCGCCATCAAACAGTTAGAGCAGATTCACCCGGTCGATGGATCGCCTTCGGCGATTCCATCCGACCGGGATCTGCTCTAGGGTCGCGCGGTCCCGCCCATCCGATCCCGGGGGGGGGGTGGCCACCCCCCGGGGATCAACCCCAATGCTTACGCAATTCGGGTCAATCTCCAACATGCAAGGGTCGGGGTGAGGGGGACTTCCTCTCAAACCCTTTGTCCCGCCGCCTCAAGGCGCCTCCGGCTTGGCGAGGCAGACACCGGGGCCGCCGCTGGCGTCGGCGTCGATGAACAGCACGCCGGAAGCGATGAAGGTCAGGCGCAGCAGGCGAGCCGTCGGCGGCTTGAGGGTGCAGTGGCCGAGTTCGAAGTTGCAGAGGGTGATGTAATGGACGCCGCTGCGCTCGGCGAGCTCCTCACGACCCCACTGCAGCATGGCCCGGGCCGCCCGGCACTGCGGGCCGGTGATCCGGGCGGGCTCCGGCGGCGAAGGGTGGTCGCCGGGGGCGCTGTGGTTGAGCGCAGGCGAATCCGTGATAAGGGTAGGTTCAGCCATAGCCGGACTCCTGTTAAGTCTGGTTGCGGTCAGGCGCGGGCGGGTGTGTCAGCACCCTCTCGCGCCGCTCGCGATAGCGTTGCGGTTGCAGCACTCTTGTCCTATGAACCTAGCATGCAGCTAGCATCATTCATATCAAAAAGTAACGTTTGTGTATAAAAGTAACATTACGCCCGATCAATGCAGAGCCGCGCGTGCCTTGGTTCGGATGGGCCAAGTCGAGTTAGGCGAAGCCGCTGGTGTGTCCAAGCAACTGATTTTGGAGTTCGAACGCGGCTCGCGCACACCTCACCGCAACAACCTCCTGGCCATCCAAGCCGCCCTGGAGGCCGCCGGCGTGGTCTTCATCGAGGAAAACGGCGGCGGCGCCGGCGTGCGCCTGCGCGACCGCGCCGGCTAACTCCGACCTAGCCGCCACACCCACCCGTCACCCTCCCGCTTCGCGGGAAGCCCCCCTCACCCCGACCCTCTCCCACGGAGGGGAGAGGGAGGAACAAAAAGGGGCGGCAAGAGAATCCCTCTCCCCTGGCGGGAGAGGGAGGGGCCCACGAAGTGGGAGGGTGAGGGGGAGACGCGGGGACGATAACGTCCCGCCTGCGAAGAAGCTGATATTCACATCCAAGAAGAGTCAGTCTTCCGGACAATTGCTTCCTGGGATCGGATCGCCGCTACGGTCCATCAAGAGGCCATCTGAACAAACCACGACGTAGGGTACCCGCTTCGACGGAACCGGATTTGCAGGATCGCCTTTGTAGATTCGAACGCTGTTGCCGCTGTTCTCGGGATCTTCCCAGCACCACCCATCGCTACCACGCAATGCACGACCACGCCACGTCTCTGGTATCTGCGGAGGCCGATTTTTGCCTGTCCAAGGTTCGTCCACAATCTCTCCCAATTGTTCCCTGAACATAGACAAAGAAAGTAAGACGCTCAGTGACTAACGCCGGCCGAACAACTTTTCGATGTCCGCCAGTTTCAGTTCGACGTAGGTCGGACGGCCGTGGTTGCACTGGCCGGAATGGGGGGTTTCCTCCATCTGGCGCAGCAGGGCGTTCATCTCCTCGACGTTGAGGATACGCCCGGCGCGCACCGAGCCGTGACAGGCCAGGGTGCCGCAGACGTGTTCCAGGCGTTCGCGCAGGGCCAGCGCCTCACCCAGCTCCGCCAGTTCGTCGGCGAGATCGCGGATCAGGCCCTGGACATCGACCTTGCCGAGCAGCGCCGGCACCTCGCGCACCACCACGGCGCCGGGGCCGAAAGCCTCCAGCACCAGGCCCAGCTCGGCCAGTTCTTCGGCGCGGGCGACGACGCGGGCCGCCGCCGACTCTTCCATTTCCACCACCTCGGGCAGCAGCAGCATCTGGCGCGCCACGCCGGTTTCGCCGAGCTGTTCTTTCATGCGCTCGTAGACCAGCCGCTCGTGCGCCGCATGCTGGTCGACGATGACAATGCCGTCACCGGTCTGGGCGACGACATAGGTGCCGTGGACCTGGGCGCGGGCGGCGCCAAGAGGAAAGCCGTCCGGATCGACAGTCTCGTTCGGCATCGCGCCGGGATGCATGGACGGCGCCGCCGCCGAGGGTGCGCCCTGCAGGCCCGGCAGGGCGCCATGACCAACCGGCGCCTGGTAGTGCGCCGTTGCCTCGGCCAAGCCGGCCGGCAGCCGGCTGCCTTGATAAGACGAGCCCCAACCACCGACACCTGTGCCACCGGCGGGGCGCAGCGCCCCCAGGGCGAGGTCGGAGACGGTGGTGGCGGCCCGGTGCCCGGCTTCGGCCAGGGCATGCTTGGCGGCGGAGACAATAAGGCCGCGCACCAGGCCGGGGTCGCGAAAGCGCACCTCCGCCTTGGTCGGATGGACGTTCACGTCGACCTGTTCCGGCGGCAGCTCGACGAAGAGCGCCAACAGGGGGTGGCGGTCGCGGGCGAGGAAATCCTGATAGGCGCCGCGCACCGCCCCGTAGAGCAGCTTGTCGCGCACCGGGCGGCCGTTGACGAAGAGGTACTGCTGCTGGGCGTTGCCGCGGTTGAGGGTCGGCAGGCCGATGTAGCCGGTCAGGCCGATCCCTTCGCGCTGCGCCGAGATCGCCAGGGCGTTGTCGGCAAAGTCGCGCCCCATGACGGCGGAGAGGCGCTTCAGGCGGGCATCGAAAAGTTCGCCCTCCGCCGGGGCGAGGCCGATCAGCTTGCGGTCCCCGTCGCTCAGGGTGAAACCGACCTGGGGGTGGGCCATGGCAAGGCGGTTCAGGGTGTCCTGGGCGTGGGAAACCTCGGTGCGCGCGGTCTTCAGGAACTTCAGCCGCGCCGGCGTCGCAAAGAAGAGGTCGCGCACCTCGACCCGGGTGCCCCGGGGATGGGCCGCCGGCTGCGGCCGGCCCAGCTTGCCGCCCTCGACCAGCAGCGACCAGGCCTCTTCGGCCTCAGGCGGGCGGCTGGTGACGGTGAGACGCGCCACCGCACCGATGGAGGGCAAGGCCTCCCCCCGGAAACCCAGGGAGGCGATGTGCACCAGATCGTCGTCCGGCAGCTTGGAGGTGGCGTGGCGTTCGACCGCCAGCAGCAGTTCCTCCGGCGCCATGCCGCTGCCGTCGTCGGTGACGGCGATCAGCGCCCGGCCGCCGTCGCGCAGCACCACGTCGACATGCCGCGCCCCGGCGTCCAGGGCGTTTTCCACCAGTTCCTTCACCGCCGCGGCCGGACGCTCCACCACCTCGCCAGCGGCGATCTGGTTCACCAGGGTTTCGGGCAGACGGCGGATCGGCATGGAATTGAAGACTCGGTCAAATGTGAGACGCAACGGAAGCTAATCTATATCAGACCCGGCGGAGTCGTGAGAAAGAAGCCCTCGGGAAAAATAGGTGCTGGGGGGCACCCCCAAGGCTTTCTTGAACATCGTCGTGAAACTGCTGGGCGTGCCGTAGCCCAGGTCGATGGCGACCGTGGTGACCGGTTCCCCGGCGGCAAGACGTTCCAGGGCAACGGTCAGGCGAAGCTGCTGGCGCCAGACACCGAAGGACATGCCGGTGTCGACCGCGAAGCGGCGGGTCAGCGTGCGCTCGCTCAGATGGACCGAACGCGCCCAGAGCCCAAGGGATCGGTTGTCGGCAGGGTCGGCCCGTAAGGCCCGCATCACCCGCAGAACCCGCTCATCGCGGCCTTCCGGAAGGCTCAACGGCGCCGCCGGCAGCACCACCAGCCGGTCCATGAGCACCGTCATCAGGCGTTGCTCGTGGCCGTCGGCCGGATAGTCCCAGGGCAGGCGTACCGCCGCGTCGATCAACTCTCTGGTCAGCGGATCGACCTGCATCACGGTCGCCCGCTGCGGCAGCGTCGCACAGAGCGCGGCGATCACGAAAAGTCCGCGAAAGGCAACCTCGCGCGGGTAGTGGGCGGCATGGATGGTTTCCGGTGGAACCCAGACGGCGCGGTGCGGCGGCACCACGAAAAGCGCATCTTCGGTATGCACACGGACGCAACCGCGTTGGGCATAAATCAACTGGCCGCGCCGATGGCTGTGCCATGACACGCTGTTCGAACCCGGTTCGTCCCAGTACTCACCGACGATCGGCGCCGCGGCACGGTCCGCCGGGTGATCTGCCAGATCGTACATGGCTGATCGTCCAAAGACTTTGACCGGATCTCGAAAGACAGATGGGAAACGCAGCCCTAGATTCAAGGGTAGATCGGCTTTGCAACCCTGCCGCGCCTGCGTGTGCGGCGCGCCGTTGCGGGCCGCCCCCTCACCCTGGAGTGTCCGTTTTGCAACAGCACCGAAAGCATCAGCCGTGAAGCGCAAAGCGATGGTTTCGCACGTCACCGGTGCTTTGGCCGCCCTTGCTTGCGCGGCCAGTTTCCCGGCCATCTTGACGACCTCGGCAGCCGCGCAGGAAGCGGCCGGCGACCCGGCCGCCGGAGAGCGCGTCTACCGGCAATGCGCAACCTGCCACAGCGTGGCGCCGGGAGAGAACCGGGCCGGTCCGCACCTCTTCGGCATCGTCGGCCAATCCGCCGGCGCCGTGGAAGGTTTCCGCTATTCGCGGGCGATGCGCGAAGCCGACATCGTCTGGGACGACGAGACGCTGACGGCCTATCTGATCGACCCCCTTGGCTTTCTGCCGGGCACGACAATGCGGGTCGGCTTGCGCAATCCCGACGATGCCGCCGATCTCATCGCCTATCTGAGGACCCTCAGTACCGAATAGGACAAGCAACCCCCGCTGCCGAGCGCAGCCGAAGGAGGAAAGCGCCATGACCGACCTCGTCGTCAACGGACAGACTGTACAAGTCGACGCCGCCCCCGATACCGCCCTGCTGTGGGTGCTGCGCGAGCACCTGGGCCTGACCGGCACGAAATTCGGCTGCGGTGCCGGCATGTGTGGCGCCTGCACCGTGCATGTCGACGGCGTACCGGCCTTCGCCTGCCTGACGCCGCTTGACGCCGTCGCCGGATCGGCCGTGACCACCATCGAGGGCCTGCCCGGCGAAGACGATCATCCCTTGAAACGGGCCTGGGTCGCCGAACAGGTGCCGCAGTGCGGTTATTGCCAGTCCGGTCAGATCATGCGGGCGGCGGCCCTGCTTGAGGAGAACCCGGACCCGCAGCGCCAGGAGATTGTCGCGGCCATGAGCACCAATCTTTGCCGCTGCGGTACCTACAACCGGATCGTAAAGGCGATACAGCGCGCCGCCAGGGAGGCTTGAGATGGCTCTGACACGACGCGCATTCATCGCCAGCGGCGCGGCGCTGACCTTTGTCGTCGGCAATAGCGGCATCCTTCAGGCCGCATCAGCAGAAGCCGGGCAAATGCAGGGCCTGGACGCCAACGCCTGGGTACGGATCGACCCCGACGACACCATCACCATCGTCTTTCCCTCAACGGAAATGGGCCAGGGCAGCTCTTCGGCCCTGCCGCTGATTCTCGCCGAAGAGCTGGATGCGGATTGGGATCGCGTGGAGATCGAACAGTTGAACCGCGATGACCGGACTTTCGGCAACCCGATCTTCGGCGGCGTTCTCTACACCGCCGGCAGCACTGGCGTTTACGGCTACTTCGATAGCCTGAGGAAGGCCGGCGCCCAGGCCCGGCGCATGCTGATGCAACGCGCCGCCGGCGAATGGTCGGTTTCCCTGGACAGCCTGACGACGGAGCCGGGCCTTGTGGTGCATGCCGCGAGCGGGCGGCGCCTGAGCTATGGCGCGCTTGCCGCCCTGCCCGGCCCGCTGCCAAGCATTCCTGAAGTTTCCGAGGCAGATTTCAAAGCCCGCGCCGACTACCGCCTGATCGGGCAGAATGTCCCGCGCCGCGACGTGCCGGCCAAAAGCAGCGGGCGTGAACGCTATGCCATCGACGTGCAGGTGCCCGATATGCTCTACGCGGCCGTCCTGCGCAGCCCGGTGGAGGGCGAAACGCCGCTCGAGATAGACGACAGCGAGGCACTGGACGTCCCGGGCGTCTTGCAAACGGTAACTCTGCCGGATGGTGTTGCCGTCGTCGCCGAACGGCTGGAAGCAGCCTTCATCGGCAAGGACAGCCTGGATGTGACATGGAGCGAGACGGCGCCGGCCCGCGCCTTCGACAGCGAGACCGATCTCACCGCCTACACCGCGGCAGCAGGCGATGCGGCGCGCGACGGCGTTGCCTGGCGCAGCGTCGGCGATGCGCCGTTAGCCATCGATAACGCGGCAAAAGTGGTCGAGGCCGATTACCTCTCCGACTACGCCTATCACGCCCAGATCGAGCCCATGGCCGCGGTGGCCGCCGTCGATTCCGACGGGCGCGGCGCCGAGGTCTGGGTCGGCAGCCAGACCCAGAGCTGGACCATGCGGACCATTACCGAAGTGCTGGAGGCAACGCCGGAGCGGATCCGCCTGCACATGATGACCATGGGCGGCAGCTTCGGCCGCCGCACCGCGCTGACCCAGGAGTACCTGCGCGACGCTCTGTTGACTTCCAAAGCGCTGGGGCGGCCGGTGAAGGTGGTATGGAGCCGCGAAGACGACGTGAAGCACGGCGCCTTCCGCCCCGCCGCCGCGCAACGGCTGCGGGCCGGACTGACCGCCGATGGCAAGCTCAGCGGCTGGCATCATCGTATCGCCACACCCTCGGTCATCGCCTACTTCAACCCGCTGCGTTGGGACCAGGTGGCGCCGACCGATATCATCTCGGTGCGCGGATCCGAGAGTAAGTTCTACGCCATCGACGGCCTGCTCGCCGAGCACGTCATCACCGAACGCCGGGCCCGGCTGGCCCCCTGGCGTGGGATCGGCGCAAGCTACACCAGCTTTGCCGCAGAGGCTTTCATGGACGAGCTGGCGGCAGCGGCCGGCCAGGACGGTCTCACCTTTCGCCTTGCCTTGATGGGTGACAACACCCGCGGCCGGCGGCTTCTGGAAAAAGTGGCGGAACGCGCCGGCTGGGGCCGGCCCCCGGGTGAGACGGCGCTTGGCCTGTCCTTCGCCGGTTACGGCGATTCCATGGCCGCCGGCATCGCCGAGGTCGCGCTGGATCGGGACAGCGGCAGTATCACCGTGCAGCGGTTCTGGGCGGCAGTGGATGCCGGCCTGATCATTTCGCCCGATAACGCCCTGGCGCAGATCGAAGGCGGTATCGTCTTCGGGCTGAGCAGCAGTTTGAAGGAGTCGATCACGATCCAAGGCGGAGAAGTCGTGCAGAACAACTACTACGATTACGAAATCCTGCGCGCCGACGAAGTGCCCGAGATCGACATCCATCTGGAGGTCAGCGACGGACCGCCGACCGGCATCGGCGAAGTCGGCACGCCCATGGTCGCCGCGGCCGTCGCCAATGCCTTTTATGCCCTGACCGGAAAGCGCCTGCGCCGCCTGCCCTTCACGCCAGAGCGGGTGACCGAAGCCCTGGCTTGACCGCCGCGAAGCGGCCTGAAGCGGATCGACGCAGCGACCGGCTTCAGCTGCCGCCGGCGGGGGCCTCACGGGTCGGGGTGACACCGGCAGGGGCGCCAACCACGACCACGGTCAGATCATCAGGCCGATAGAGCCGTTTGGCGACGCGCTGAGCCATCGCCAGATCGACCGCCTCAATGAAGGAATTGCGCTTGTCGAGATAGTCGATGCCCAGGTCTTCAAGCTGCATCCCCACCAGCATGCCGGCGATATTGCCTGAGCTTGAAAAGCGCAGGGGAAAGGAGCCGGTGAGGAAACGCTTGGCCTGCTCCAGCTCCTCGGCGCTGGGCCCTTCATCGGCCATGCGGGCCCATTCCGCGCGAATCAGGTCGAGGGACTCGCCCACCCGCTCGTTCTGGGTCGCAACGCCGCCGCCCACCAGGGCGCCGTGGTCCAGGGGGCCGAGATAGGAATAGACCGAGTAAGCCAGGCCGCGCTTCTCGCGCACCTCCTCAACCAGGCGCGAGGAAAATCCGCCGCCACCAAGAACGTGGTTCACCACATAGGCGGCATAGTAGTCCGGATCATCGCGTTTGATGCCAGCCTGGCCGAGAGAGACCACCGACTGGGGAATGTTCTTTTCGATCACCACCAGGTCGCCGGCACTCTGCACCGCCGCCTCGGCGACGGAGAAGGGCTCGGCCTTTACCGGCAGGGGCAGGAAGGTCTGATCGAGAACGGTCTTCAGCGCCTCGGGCGTTATGTCGCCGACCACGCCGACGAACAGCTCGTCCCGGCCAAAGCGGGCCCGCACGAAGCCGTGCAGGTCATCGCTGGTAATCGCCGCGATGCTGGCCTCTGTCCCGCGCGTCGGACGCGCATAGGGGTGTTCCTGAAACATCAACCGGCGCAGGGTCCGGCCGGCGATCACATCCGGGTCCTCGGCCTCGCGCGAAAGGCGGGAGAGGATCTGGCTGCGGATCCGCTCAACCGGTTCCGGATCGAAACGCGGCGCGGTCAGCGCCAGGCGCAAAAGCTCAAACGCCCGCCCGCTGTTTTCGGTCAGGGTCGAAAGCGATCCGTTGAAGCCGTCCAAACCCGCCTGAAAACGCAGGTTGATGGAAAGGTCATCCAGCGCCCCCTGGAATGACTGGGAATCCAGCGGCCCCGCACCCTCGTCGATCAGGGTGGAGACCATGTAGGCAAGGCCCGGCTTGGTTGCCGGGTCCAGCGAGGCGCCGCCGCGGAAGGCAAGCTCCAAGGCGATGATCGGATTGCTGTGATCTTCGACCAGCCAGGCCTCGATCCCGCCCGGGCTGACGACGCGCTGCACCTCAACCGCGCGGGCTTGAAAGGCCGCAAAGGCCGTCAGAACAACAAGCAGTCCGGCAAGGATAAACGTCCGGGCCGGCAGCATCGCCGCAGACTGCGTTGCAGCACCTGGCTTGCGATCGCGCATATCTTTCATCCTCTGGTCAGTCTTTGGCCCCGGGCGACGTACCTCGGGAAGCATCTGGCGAAGCATCGGCCGGGCGGTCAGGTGGTCGGCTTCGGCAGCAGATAGCCGGTCACCGACTGCTCGCTGCGCAGCACCTTCTTCAAGGCCGCGTTCACCTCTTCGGCGGTCACCGCCTCGATACGCTCGGGCCAGGCCTCGATGGCTTCAAGGCTGCCTCCCGTGGTCAGTGCCGTCCCGATGATCCGCGGCGCGGTGCGCAGGTTGTCGCGGGCAAAAACCGCACTGGCAGCCATGCGCTTCTTGGCCGCCGCCACTTCGGCTTCGCTGACACCATTTTCCAGCAGGACGGCGATCTCCGCCCGCAGGGCCGCTTCGACCGCTTCGATCTCGCCGCCCGGCCGCGGGGCGCCATAGAAATCGAAGGTCGTGTAATCGTAAGCCATGGGGCTGTATCCCGCCCCCGCCGAGGCCGCCGTAGCCTGCTCCACCACCAGGCGGCTGTACAACCGGCTTGTCGCGCCGCCGCCCAGGATCTCCGAAAGCACCTGCAGCGCATAGGCTTCCGCGCCCTCGGCCTGGCGATAGCTGGGCGCCAGATAACTGATCGAAACGGAGGGTTCGCGCACCCGCGGGCTGCTCATGGTCACCTCGCGCGCCGCATTTTGCGGCGGCTCGGCGACGCGCTGACGGGGCGGAAACTCGCCAGCCGGAATCGGGCCGTAATAGGTCTCCGCCAAACGCCGGACCTCCACCGGATCGACATCGCCGGCGATGATGAGGATCGCGTTGTTCGGCGCATACCAGCGCTTGTAGAAGCGCAAGGCCGCCTCGGTGCTCAGTTCTTCGATTTCGTGATCCCATCCGATGATGGGAATACGATAGGGATGGTTCAGGAACTGGGTGGCGCGGATGATCTCGCCCAACTGGCCACGCGGTTCGTTGTCGATGCGGCTGCGCCGCTCCTCGCGAACCACATCGCGTTCCGGGTTCACCACCGCGTCGCTCAACACCAGATTGGTCATCCGGTCGGCTTCATGCTGCATCATGATCTCCAGCCGGTCGGCGGCGACGGTCTGGAAATAAGCAGTGTAGTCCCAGGAGGTGAAGGCGTTCTCGCGCCCACCGTTGGCGGCGATGATCTCGGAAAACTCACCCGGCGCCAGCGATTCGGTGCCCTTGAACATCAGATGCTCGAGGAAATGGGCCAGACCGGACTCGCCGGCCTGCTCGTCGGCGGCGCCGACCCGGTACCAGACCGAGTGATAGACGATCGGCGCGCGCCGATTGACCACCACGACAACCTGCAGGCCGTTATCCAGGGTAAAACTGACGGGATCGAAGACCTTGGCCGCGGCGGAGCCGGGCTGCACGGCTGTCTGGACGGAAAGAGCCAGCAGGCCCAGGGCCAGGAAACGGCCGACACGCGCGAGAGACTTCATCTTGGCGAGACCTTCATCTGCTGCGCTCCCTTTAGCGCCTGACCGTTTCATGCCGCATCAAATGCAGCCGTCAAGCGCTGCTCAAGCAAGTAAGAGGGCGATTCGCGTTCTTGATCGATTCAATCTGGAACGATCGCGCTCCGGGATTATCCTTAAGGATCAATATGGCACGCAGCGGCAAGGCTACAAGCAGATGCCCGGCCTAAGGAAATGAAACTTTGTTCACGAATCCGCGTTGCCGTCGCCACTGTTCGCCGCGCAAGAGGCTTGCCGCGATCAGAAAATGCCTTCCAGCGGCGCCCTGCGGCGGCGCTCGATCTGCGGGGTCGCCCCGGTCGTCGATGGCCGGCCAAGTGCCGCATTTTCCTGCAGACGCCGCAGTTCGGCCTGCGGATCGACAATGGTTCCCGCCGGCGACTGATCGTTCCAGAAGACCAGGGCATCGACGAAGCGATCCGACTCAGAGTTGATTTGTTTTGTCTCACGATCAACCAAAAGACGGATGTTGGGCTCGGCGCTCTGTGCGCCGGCGGCGCTCAGCAGGGACTGCTCACCCGCGGAACGGTTGGGATTGATGGCCGTCTGCGTTGCCGCAGGCGGCAACCCGGCGGCATTGCGGAAGACCGCGCGTTCGGCCTGCTGGGCAGGCGTTCCTTCCTGAGGGCGCGCAGCACCGGGCTCAGGCGGGCGCAGGGCGAAATCCGGCGGCACCGTCAAAGGCGCTCGGGAGACGACCCGAAACTCATCAGGTGACTGCTTGGTGAGACCAAGCTGTTCCTGGAAACCGCCGCAGGCGGAAAGCCCCAGCAAAAGGCTGCTTACAATCACTACGCGGAAAGTCATCTTCGGTTCCATCGCTGACTACCTCCCTATCCCCGATTCTTTTTTACTCTTCCTGCCGCCTTCGAACAAGCCGTCAACAATGATCAGCGCGACACCACAGACAATGGCGCTGTCGGCAACGTTGAAGGCCGGCCAGTGCCACCCGGCCAGATGGAAGTCGAGGAAATCGACCACACCCGGCTGGTGCATCCGGTCAATCACGTTACCGATCGCGCCGCCCACCACCGCCCCCACGCCATAGGGCAGAAGGCCGACAGGCTGGCGCCGGACCCAGATCAGCAGGCCGGCAACCACCGCCAGGGCGATAGCGGCCAGAAAGTAGGGCCGCCAGGGCGAATCGCCCTGAAACAGACCAAAGCTGACGCCGGTATTGTAGGTCAGCACCAGATTGAAGAAATCCGTCACCGGGATCCGCCGCGGGGGCTGCATCACAACGGCCAGGATCAGCCACTTGCTGATCTGATCGAGCACCAGAACCACCGCCGCAATGCCAAGAGTCCGCTGCATGGTCTGTTCAGATCACCCTTTTCGGTTTGCCCGTTCTGGGCTCATGGCTTCAGAATTACTGCGTTTCAGGGCTATTGCGCCGCCGCACCCAGATGCTGCAATGCATCGGCACAACGCGCGCAGGTTTCCGGCGCATCAGCCGCCCGCCCTACCTCCGGCAGGACTTTCCAGCAGCGCTGGCACTTGTCGCCCTCGGCCAGGCTTACCGAAACCGCCACGCCCGACACGTCCTCCAGGCGGAAGGCCTCCGCCGGGCCGTCGCCCTCGGTCAGGGTTATTGCCGAGGTGATGGCGATATCATCCAGGGCGACATCGCGCACCGCGTCCAAAAGCTCCGGGCGGCCGATGAAGACTTCCGGGTGCCCCTGCAGGCTGGAGCCCAGGCGCTTGTCGGCGCGCTCCAACTCCAGCGCCCCTGTGACGACCCGGCGCACATCGCGCACTTTCGACCACTTGTCGGCCAGGACATCGTCGCGCCAGCCGGCCGGCACCTCCGGGAAAGTACGCAGGTGGACGCTCTCTTCCGGCCCCGCCCCACGGGTCCACCAGGCCTCCTCCGCCGTGAAGCAGAGGATCGGCGCCAGCCAGGCGGTAAGGCAGGAGAACACTTCATCGAGGACCGTCCGGCAGGCCCGCCGGCGCAGGGAATCAGGCCGGTCGCAATAGAGCACGTCCTTGCGCACATCGAAGTAGAAGGCAGAAAGGTCCACCGCACAGAAGGTATAGACCGCCTGGTAGAGCGCATGGAAATCGAAGTCTTCGACGTTCTTTCGCACCTGGGCGTCGATTTCGGCCAGGCGATGCAGCACCCAGCGCTCAAGCTCCGGCATGTCCGCGGCGGCAAGGCGCTCGCTCTCATGGAAGCCGTCGAGATTGCCGAGCAGGTAGCGCAGCGTATTACGCAGGCGCCGGTAGGCATCGCCCTGGTACTTCAGGATGTCCGGGCCGAAACGCAGATCCTCCTCGTAATTCGAGGCGACCACCCAGAGGCGCAGGATATCGGCCCCCTGATTGTCGACGACATCCTGCGGCGAGAGCGCGTTGCCGCGCGACTTCGACATCTTCTCCTTGCCCTGCTCCTCCAGGATGAAGCCGTGGGTCAGCACGGCGTCATAGGGTGCGCGCCCGCGGGTGCCGGCGGATTCCAGCAGGGAGGTATGGAACCAGCCGCGATGCTGGTCCGAGCCTTCGAGATAGAGGTCGGCGGGCCATTTCAGCTCCGGCCGCGCCTCCAGCACGAAGCTGTGGGTCGAGCCCGAATCGAACCAGACCTCCACCACGTCTGTGATCTGCTCGTAGTCTTCGGCCTTGTATTCGTTGCCGAGGAAGCGCTGCGGATCGCTGGAGAACCAGGCATCGCCGCCCTCTTCCTCAAAGGCCGTGGCCACCCGCTCGACCACCGCGGGATCGCGCAGCGGCTCGCCGCTTTTCTTCTCCACGAAGATCGGCAGGGGCACGCCCCAGAGGCGCTGGCGCGAGATGCACCAGTCCGGGCGCTGTTCGATCATGGAACGCAGGCGGTTGCGGCCCGTGCCCGGCACGAAGCGGGTCTCGTCGATCGCTTTCAACGCTTTCTTCCGCAGGTCGTTGGTCTCCATGGAGATGAACCACTGCGGCGTATTGCGAAAGATCAGCGGCGCCTTGGAACGCCAGGAATGCGGATAGCTGTGCTTCAGCCGGCTTTTGTGCAGCAGCCGCTCGGACTCGGCCAAGGCCTTGATGACCCGGCCGTTGGCGTCGCCCGGCTTGCCGTCGGCGTCATAGACCAGGGCGCCCGCCAGCAAGGGCACATGCTCGTAGAAAGCGCCGGTGCCGTCGACGGTCTGGGGAATTTCGATGCCGTGCTGCAAGCCCAGCGCCCAGTCGTCGGCGCCGTGGCCCGGGGCGATATGGACGAAGCCGGTACCCTGTTCGGTGGTGACGAAGTCGCCGGGCAGCAGCGGCACGTTGAAGCCATAGCCGCCCTCCGCCGGCGCAAAGTCGCGCCAGGGATGCGCGCAGAGCGTCCCGGCCAGGCCGCTGCCTTCGCCGGAGGGCAGATCGCCAAGATGCGTCCAGGATTCGATTTTCGCGTCGGCCTTCACCGTCTCGGCCAGATCCTTGGCCAGGACCAGCTTTTCACCGACCCGGGCATGGCTGTCCTCGCCGAGCGTCTCAACCTGCCAGACGCCGTAAGCGATCTCTTCGCCGAAACCGATGGCGCGGTTACCGGGGATGGTCCAGGGGGTGGTGGTCCAGATCAGGACCGAAGCGTCTTCCAGCAGGGCATTGGTCGCCTTGACGACCGGGAAGCGCACCCAGATGGTCTGCGAGACATGGTCGTGATACTCGACCTCGGCATCGGCCAGCGCCGTGCGCTCGACCACCGACCAAAGCACCGGGCGGGAGCCTTTGTAGATCCCGCCGTTGTCGAGGAACTTGCCGATCTCGCGCACGATCTGCGCTTCGGCATCGAAGGACATGGTGGTGTAGGGCCGCTCCCAGTCGCCAAGCACACCCAGGCGCTTGAACTCCTCGGTCTGGACCTTCACCCAGCCGGCGGCGAAGTCGCGGCATTCGCGGCGGAACTCAAGGACCGGAACCGCGTCCTTATCCTTACCGGCGGCGCGGTACTGTTCTTCGATCTTCCACTCGATGGGCAGGCCGTGACAGTCCCAGCCCGGCACATAGTGCGCATTCTTGCCGAGCATCTGATGGGCGCGGTTGATGACGTCCTTCAGGATCTTGTTGAGGGCATGGCCGATATGAAGATGGCCGTTCGCATAAGGCGGCCCGTCGTGCAGGATGAACTTCTCGCGCCCCTGGGAGGCCTCACGCTGGCGCGCGAAGAGGTCCATTTCAGCCCAGCGGGCAAGCGTCTCCGGCTCTCGCTTGGCAAGGCCGGCGCGCATCGGAAATTCGGTCTTCGGCAGGAAGACGGTGGCTTTGTAGTCGACGCTCATCGCGTGGTTCTTCTTGGTTCGGGCTTTCGTTACTTCGGGCGCCGCCGGGTCAGGATCGGCACGGCCCCCTTCGACCTCTCAACGGCCAATCTCTCAATTCGGGCCGATCCCGGCCAGAATTTCGCGGGCCTGGCCGCAATCGAGGGCGATTTGTGCCTGTAAAGCGTCAAGTCCGTCAAACTTCTTTTCCGGCCGCAGGAACTCGATCAGGCGAACCCGCAGGGTTTCGCCATAGAGATCCCCGGCAAAATCGAAGAGGTGAACCTCCAGGCGCAGATCCTCGCCGGCGACGGTCGGCCGCCGCCCCAGGTTCGCGACAGCGGCGGTCCAGGCGGTCTCCTCACCGTGTTCCACACCCGGATCGCGCCCGGCATAGACGGCGTAAACGCCAGGCGCCGGGCAGAGATAGTCGCCGAGCGACAGGTTTGCGGTGGGAAAACCGATGGTACGGCCGCGCTGGTCGCCCTTCTCCACCCGCCCTTCGATCTCCCAGGGGCGGCCGAGCAGGCGCGCCGCCTGTTGCGGCTGACCCTCGCGCAATTGCTGGCGGATGATCGAGGAGGAATAGACCGCCCCGGTGCCGGTCATTACCGGATCCACCGCCGTCAGGCCGAAGCCCAGCTTGGCGCCCATGGATTTCAGCAAGGCGACGTTGCCCTGGCGTTTGTGGCCGAAGCAGAAGTCCCAGCCGACCACGACATGGCGCGCCGCAAGATCGCCCACCAGGATGTCCTGGACGAAGGCCTCTGCGGGCTTCAGCGAGAAGGCACGGTCGAAATGCAGGACGAAAAGATGATCGACGCCCAATTCCTGCAGGGCATGGGCCTTGGCCCGCAGCGAGGTCAGGCGAAAGGGCGGCTGATCCGGTTGAAAGACCGAGCGCGGATGAGGCTCAAAGGTCAGCACCGCCAGGGGCACGCCGAGCTGCCCGGCGACTTCGCGGGCGTCAGCCAGAAGGGCTTGATGCCCTTTGTGGACACCATCGAAATTGCCGATAACCACAAGGCAGCCTTTCGCCTCGTCGGGAATCTCACCGCTGTGTCGGAAAATTGCCATTCGCTGGGCTGGGCTGGCGCCTTAGATGAAACTGACTTGAACTAAACCTGACTGGGACGAAACCACGCCGAGCAGAGGTCTTTCGACCGAACCAGTCCAGCAGTTTCGCGATTGCGGCGTGAAGATAGCGCGCCCAAGGGAATCTGGATAGCGCTGTTGACCGGGTGGCCATTCAGCCGGGCGCCCGGCGCGAAAGCCGAGCCCCCTTCGAAGCGGACAAACCGGCTTATTCGGCGGCTTGCGGCTCCAATTCCGGCACATCCGCGTGGCTGGCGACCATCAGGGTCGCTTCGCCTTCCAGCACCACCTTGTCGCCGACCGAACAAACGGTATCGAAGACGACCCGCTTCTTTTCGGCCTGGATTTCCTTCACCGTCACCCGCGCCTGAACCGTATCGCCCACCTTGACCGGCGCCTTGAAGCGCAGATCCTGGCGCATGTAGATGCAGCCCGGCCCCGGCAGACGGGTGCCGAAAACCGTGGAGATGAAGCTGGCGGACAGCATGCCGTGAGCGATTCGCCCGGAAAAAATGGTCTGCTCGGCGAAACTTTCATCCAGATGCACCGGATTGGTGTCACCGGAGATTCCGGCGAACATCGTGATGTCCGCCTCGCTGACCGTCTTCGCGAAAACCGCCGTCATACCCACAGACAGGTCTTCGATGAAGTAGCCGTGCTTTTCGCGCATCAGATCCAGCCCTCAATCAATGAAACTATATTTCTCAAAATTACCAACCTTGGCAACTTTATTCCAGTCACTCTAATCCATGACCTGTTACTTCGCAAGTGCGAATTCGCGGATGCGAAGAGGACTAAAGCATGCCCTAGTTTGATGAATATTGCCTTATAAGGAGATGAATTTCTGCACTGCCTAACAATCCGGACCTAACAATCCGGCAAAGGCTAGGTTTGGCCTGGAGCAGATCCCGGTCGGATGGAATCGCCAGAGGCGATCCATCGACGGGGTGAATCTGCTCTAACTGATTAATGTCGATCGGATTCACATGTTTTGACGCAACCACAAAGTGGTTCCGTCAAAACATGATCCGATCTAACGCCGCCGCCTCTTGCCGACCGACATGGCCGCAAGGTCGCGGTCCCGGTGGTCGCGAAAGGCGTCAAGCGAGAGGGTCGCCGTGGCGGCATTCATCGAGGTGGCGACCGGAACGTTCGGCCCCTGGTCTTCAATCGGTATCGAAGCACGGCGCAGCATCCGGTAGATCGCAAAGACGCCGATGGCGGCATGAACCACCCCAACGAGCGTGAAAAACCCGTCAGCGCCGGTTCTGCCCATCAACAGAGAGACGACAAGCGGCCCGAAGATGGCCCCGGTGCCGTTGACCAGCATCAGGCTGCCGCTTGCCGCGACCATCTGCTTGGGCGTCAGATAGTCGTTGGTGTGGGCAAGGCAGAGCGAATACATGGGAAAGCTCATCCCGCCCAGCAGGAAGGCGATGGCATAGAGCCCGACAACATGGCCGCCGGAAAAAAACGGCGCGGCAAAGCTGACCAGGGCCGCGGAAAAGGTGACGCCCGCCAGGACCCGTCGCCGGTCGAGCTTGTCCGAAAGCCGCCCGATCGGCCATTGAAAGGCCATACCGCCGAACACCAGCATGCTCATGAAAATCGCGATCTCGGACACTTCGAGCCCGGCAAGCCCGGCATAGACGGCGCCCATGGCAAAGATCGCGCCGTTGGCCATTCCGGTGCCCAGCGACCCGATCACCCCAAGCGGCGATGCACGGTAGAGCGCAAGGATACCCACCGGGCTGGGGGCCGAGAAATCCGGCGGCGAACCTGCGGTGATCGAGATCGGGACCAGGGCCAGCGACACCAGCACCGAGGCAAGCACGAAGAGCACGAAACTGTTCGGATCGGAGAGATTGAGCAGGAACTGTCCGCCGGCAATGCCCCCCAGCACCACCAGCATGTAGACGGAGAGCATCGAGCCGCGGGTTTCGTTGGTGGAGCGGTCGTTCAGCCAGGATTCGGCCACGATATAGAGGCCGGCATAGCAGAACCCGGTCAGGAAACGCATGGCGCCCCACATCAGCGGATCGACGAAAACCGCATGCAGCAGGGCGACCGTCGAGGCGGTGGAGGCCAGCGCCGCAAAAACCCGGACATGACCGACCTGGCCGACGATCCTGGGGGTCACCACAGCGCCGGCCAGAAAGCCCAGGTAGTAGCCGGACATGATCAGGCCGGTGGTCTCGGTCGGGAAGGCTTCGGCAGCGGCGCGGATTCCAAGAAGCGAGCCCTGAAGCCCGTTCCCCAGCATAATCATGCCGAGACCGACGAAAAGCGCCCAAGCGGAACGAACTGCAGCAAACATCGGCGATCCTGCCATGACCCTGAGTCCTCCCGCTTATGCATGCAGCCTGGGGGGCCTGCTTGCGGAATTGCGCCAGATGACCGGCGCGAACGGGCGATTGGCGACCCGGACTCGCTTCAAGCTATTCCCTGCAACCCGGATCAGCGCTGGCCGTTGCTTGCCATGGCGTCGGCCAGAGCCGCCTGCTGAGGTTCCGCAAAGCCGACGACAACCAGATCGCCCAACGTGATCACCGGCCGTTTCACGAGGGTCGGGTGATCCAGCAGCAACTGTTTGGCGCTGACCGAATCCAGACCGTCCTTCGCCGCATCCGGCAGGTTGCGCCACGTGGTGCTGCGCCGATTCACCAGCAGCTCCCAACCAAGACTGCGAATCCATCTGTCCAGCACAGCGGCCGAAAGCCCGTCGTCACGCAGGTCATGGAAACGGTGCGGCCAGTCATGCGCCTTCACGTAGGCGGCTGCCTTGCGGCAACTGTCGCAGTTTTTCAGGCCAAAAAGGGTGATCATCGCGGTGTTCCCGATACTGCCCGTCCCGACAATGCCGGGCTGGGAAAAGAAGCCTTGGCGCGCGCCGGCGCCGACTTCCTCATAGGCCAAGCGGCCGCTTGAGGACAAGGTGCAAAGCCGGCGCGTGCATCCTGTTGTAGGTAATTGAGCGAATCGGACCAGCGGCGGCACGATTTTTCGACCCTGACTGTTGACAGATTACAACCGGGCCGCTCGTCTAGAGCCATGAACGCTCCCCCC
Source organism: Pelagibius litoralis (assembly GCF_011683915.1). Classification (GTDB taxonomy): domain Bacteria; phylum Pseudomonadota; class Alphaproteobacteria; order Kiloniellales; family Kiloniellaceae; genus Pelagibius; species Pelagibius litoralis. Next base: position 45,536 of record NZ_JAAQPH010000019.1, on the reverse strand, counting down.
AATCCTGCCAAGAATACCGGCAAAAAATCGCTCGATGGGAAGACGATCCTGTTGTTCGAAGACGACGAGCTCGTACGGCGGGCCACCGAGCGCCTGCTGAAGCGCCTTGGCGCCCGGGTCGTGGTGGCCGAAAGCAGCGGCGAGGCCCTGGAAAGCCTGCAGACAGCCGGGGCCACCCCGTCCTGGGTGATTGCCGACTACTGGTTCACCAGACAGGAAGACGGCCTTACCGCCGCTAAGATTGTCCGCGATACCCTGGGTCCGACAGTGAAGGGCCTGGTGGTGACCGGAGATGACTCCGCGGAGATCGCACGTGCTGTTGAGGAGGCCGGTTTCCATCTGCTCAGAAAGCCCATCAACATTGACCGCTTTATCGCGGTGCTTGCTGATGGCAATTAATCAAATCATCGATATTAGCTTGCGCAGCTCTCCCGGAAGCTAAGCAAATATCAACCCTTGGCTGCGCAACAATGGAAATCGAGCACACCCCAGAACGCGACTCGGTAGCACCTTGGAACCGATTTCAACTTTGGTGTTGTGTAAGATAACCAAAGACAACTTGCGATTTGTGATTGATAACTTTGCAAAAATTCGGAAAATAGCTTGCTCGCAGGATTGGCGAGCGGCAAGTGCGCGATGGCGAAGCCAGTCTGAAAAGGACTTCAGATCGAAGCGCCACGTCGCGTTTGCCGCGTAATCCGGTGACATGGAAGCGACAAAGGGGCGAACGGCTCCGTTTTGTCCGGAAGCAATTAGAATTAGGATTCGCTAAATCATGAAAGTCCTTTACGCCGACGACCACTGGATCACACGCAGCGCAGCCCGGCATTTGATTGATCGACTGGAAAGCGGCAGTGAGCTCTTAGAGGCAGCGGACTTTCGCCAGGCCCTGGACATGGCGTCGGCCAACCCGGACCTGGACTTGATTCTGCTGGATCTTTTGATGCCGGGCATGAAGCGTTTCGAAGGCTTGCGGGCGATTCGAGAGTGCCTGCCCCAGGTGCCCGTTGTGGTGATGTCTGCAATCGAGGATAGAGACGAGATCCTGCGCTGCATCGAAGCCGGAGCCATGGGTTATATTCCCAAGTCCTCGCAGAGCGAGGAAGTCGAATCGGCGCTGCAGACCGTCCTGGCCGGCGGGGTGGCCTTCCCGCGGCGCCTGCTGGAACAACGCAGCCCGGCCAAGAAGCAGACGGTCCACGCGTTCGGCAAGGACAAGTCGCTTGAGGATGTGTCCAGCGCGCTCACCAAGCGCCAGCTGCAGGTCTACAAGCTGCTCGGCCAGGGCATGTCCAATGCCCAGGTCGCAGAAGCGCTCGGCCTCTCCGAGCACACGGTGCGGGTCCACGTCTCGGCGATCGTCAAGCGCCTGAACCTGGACAGCCGTACCCAGGCGGCGATCAGCGCCGCGGCGCAGGCCCAGACCATCGACGAAGAAGCGGAGATGGCCAGCTACTGACGGAATGGCGCCGGTCGACGGCACATTGTCGCTGTCGAAGTCCGGAAGCTGAATCACAGGGAATCCGCCTACCCGCCCGGGGCTGATGTCCGTTCGGGCGCCGCTTGGGCGCCCCGGCGCTCGAGGGTCAGGGCGGCGCCAAGGCAAAGAGGCAGAGGGCGCGCAGGCGTGCAGGCTTCACCGGGCGCGCCATGAAGTGCACCGGCACCCCCATATCCTTCGACGGCTTGCCCCCCTGCTCTCCCAACAGGATCACCGCCGGCACTTCCCCATTGGCGCGCCTGACGGCGGAGAGCAGATCCCAACCGCCGCAGGCCTCAAAAGTCAGATGATCGGCGACCAGCAGGGCCGGCCGGGCATCGAGTTCCTGCGTCAAGGCGGCCGCCGTCGCGGCCCCTTGCTGCACCTGGGCACCCCACAGGGCAAAATGATTGGAAAGCACTTCGGCCTCGTCTTGCTCCAGCAACAGGATCCTGGCGCCATCGAGAGGATTGGGCGGCATGCCCGAGTGTTCCTGTGCCGGAGAACTGCGTGGCTGCCGGGGGTCCACCGCCCGCAGGGTCAGTGAAAAGCACGAGCCATGCCCAAGCCTGGAAGTCACCTCAAGCTGATCTCCGGACAAGGCGGCAAGCTTGCCCGCCAGGGTCAGCCCAAGCCCCAAACCGCGCTCGCGCGGCCGCACCTCGTTCTCCAGACGGAAATAGGGATCGAAGACCTTCATCCATTCGTCGGCGGCCACGCCGAGACCCGAATCCCAGACCTCGATCCTGACCATGCCGCCCATCCGCCTGCAGCCCAGCAAGACCTTGCCTTCGCGCGTGAATTTCGCCGCGTTGTCCAGCAGAACCGTTAGAATTCGGCGTAGAAACCCGGGATCCGCGCGCACTATCTGTTTGCTGGACACCACCCGGAAATCAAGGCCCTGGCCGCGAAAGTTTTCTGCAAAATCTTCGCGCAGGCGTGCGAAGACCTCGTCCAGATGCAGATCTTCGACCAGCGGCACGACAAGGCCCTGGTCGACCTTCTCCAACTCGACCAAAGAGTCGAGCCAGTGGTTGCTCAGCATCAGCGCATAGCGCAGGTCGTCGATCACCGCGTCGCGGTCTCGCCCGGACAGCCCGTGACTGAGCTCGCCAATCAGCAGGCTGACCGCGTTCAGCGGCTGCCGCAGCTGATGCTCCGCACCCAGCAGTAAACTTCGAGGCCGCTTTGTCTTCGCCTGATCCAAGACGCGCACTCCTTCATCGCGAATCGCCATGATAAGCTGAAACCCGCGCGGTTTGAATCCTTCAAGACTTTGTGATTGCCATTCCTTGTGTCGACAACGCCTCTTGGCCCCGGTTGAACGCCGCCCCGGGGCCGGACCCGGCCCAAAACCTGGGCCCTGTAGGCCGCTTCGGGCGACAGCGGGGCGAAGACTGCCGACTACCTATCGATAGGGAACTATCTAGTAGTAGAGATAGCGGATCACATAGCGGCTGCCCTTGACGATATAGCCGCGGCCATGACCGTCGTAGCACATAACGCCGCCGATCAAGGCCTTCTCGCCGTGGCGGTAGCCGACCTTGGTAACGTCGTGACAGGCACGCCTTACCGCATAGGCATGGCGCTTGCCGTGATGCTTGTGACCGAAGTGCCGATGCGCGCGGCGCGGCTTGTGGAAACGCTTCTTTGAGTGATGTCCGCGGCGCGACTGATGATGGGGCCGATGCCTGTGATACCCCTTGCCGCGCCAGACCTTGTGATGGGCCCTGTGAAGGCTGCTGCCCGCCGAAACCGCCGCCTGCCCCACTGTGAGGGCCTGGGCGTTGAGATGCAGGGGCGCCGAGGATGCCGCTGCGGAAAACCCGAAACCGGCGATCAGAATGCCAACCGCGAGACCGCTGGCGAGAAGCGGGAAGGAGATGGTTTGGCGCTTGGTCGTAATCATGACTGCCTCCTTTGTACTGTCGAGCCCTGGACACCGATGCGTCCGGGGCACTGTGGCAGGCGTGTTCTCGGCCGCGAGGCTGGGCGATGCGGCCTCGTCACCGGCTTTCGGACGCAACGGCCGAAAACCTGCCTTTCCAGGATCTACGCTATGACTTGGCGCGCCATCCCCGGACCGACGACGAAACTCGCTTCACAAGACGGTGATGGGGGCACGGCAAAGGCGCTGGAAAGACAAAGGCGGCGGGAGCCTCGACGGCGCGCTAAACGCCGTCGCCCGGCGGGACGTCGACCCGCGTGAGGTGATCGCCGCCGTCCAGGCCGACCATCTGACCGGTCATCGAACGGGCCGACAGCAGGAACTGCAGCGCCGCGCACACCTCATCCAGTCCGGGGGTGTTCTGCAGCGGCAGACGGCTGCAGCGCAGATCGAACTCTTCCGCCGTCTGGCCTTTCGACGGCAGCGTCGGCCCAAGACCGATGCCGTTTACGCGAATGCGCGGCGCCAGCGCCTGGGCAAGGGTCTGGGTCAGTGTCCAGAGACCGGACTTGGAGAGCGTGTAACTGAGGTAGCGCGGCGAGAGGTTCCAGACGCGCACGTCCAGCATGTTCACGACAAGGCCCCGGGCCTCGGCGGGCAAGGCGGCGGCAAAGCCCTGGGTCAGCACGAAGGGCGCGCGCAGATTGATGTCGAGGTGGGCCTGCCAGGTCTCGCGGCTGGCCGTCGCGGCATCGTCGTAATCGAAGATCGAGGCATTGTTGACCAGCAGGCCGAGAGGTCCCAGCGCCTGTTGCGCCCGTTCAATGAGCCCGGCAACCGCCGCCTCGTCGCCCAGATCGGCCTGCAGCGGGGTGGCGGAACCGCCGCCCTGCGTAATCTCCCGACAGAGCGCCTCCGCGGCCTCGGCGGAGGTGTGGCAGTGCACGGCAACCGCCCAGCCGCGCTGTGCCAGATCGCGCACCAGGGCCGCACCGATACGCCGGGCACCGCCGGTGATCAGCGCAGCGGACGGCAGCAGCGGGTCGGGCAGGTTGTCCGCTTCATCGGTCATGTTTTGAGGGAATTCACTTCGCAGAAGGTTGGGTCACAGAAGATTGGGTCACAGGGGATTGGGAAGAGCGATGCCGGCGCGCCCCGCAGGCTCATTTCCCGATCATGCCGAGGAACTCCTGGCGCGTCTTGGGATCGTTGCGAAAGGCGCCGAGCATCCGGCTGGTCACCATGGAGGTGCCGGGCTTGTGAACGCCGCGGGTGGTCATGCACTGGTGCGTCGCCTCGATCACCACGGCCACGCCGTGGGGCTGCAGCACCGCCTCGATGGTGTTGGCGATCTGCGCGGTCATCTTCTCCTGGATCTGCAGGCGCTTGGCGTAGACCTGCACCACCCGCGCCAGCTTGGAGATGCCGACGACACGGCTGCGCGGGAAATAGGCGACATGGGCAACGCCGATGATCGGTGCCATGTGGTGCTCGCAGTGGCTCTCGAAACGAATGTCGCGCAGCAGCACCATTTCGTCGTAGCCGTCGGTCTCCTCGAAGGTCCGCTGCAGCATGTCGACCGGATCGACCAGATAGCCGCCGAAAAACTCCTCATAGGCGCGCACCACCCGTTCCGGCGTGCCGAGCAGGCCTTCGCGGGCGGGATCGTCGCCGGCCCAGCGCAGCAGGGTACGCACGGCCTCCTCGGCCTCGACCCTGTCCGGCCGGCGCGCTGCCGCCGCCTCGCGCTCCTGGGCCAGGCTGTTGCGCACATCCTGCACCTTGCTGTTCATTGCATCCTCCGAGCCATCGCCAGCCTGCTTTCAAACCAGCTTGCCATCAATTAGGCCGCCGGGCCGTGATTCCAAGCAAGCCAGCGCCGAAAGCGCAAGGGCCGATCGTCGACGACCGTTGCGAAGAGTCAATCCGACGAACCCCGGCGCACGAAAAGACACCGGTCAGCCGCAGCAGCCGCAGTCTCCCGAACTAGGTTTCCGGGGTCAGGTCTTGCAATAAAGAGGATTTATCCGCCGATCCATTGGTGCCCCTGGCCTGACTCGAACAGGCACTCCCTTGCGAGAAACAGATTTTGAGTCTGTCGCGTCTACCAATTCCGCCACAGGGGCCCAGCGGTGCCGCTGAGAGGCCGGGTCCCGGGACTGCGGAAGAATCCGAAAACCCCATAATCCGGCGCGGCGCATCATAGCCGGGGGCGCCGCCTTGGCAACCGATCTCTGCGCCCGAAAAGCGGCCGCCTTGGTCTCGGCGACAGGACACCCCCAACATCTTGTGGGTCGTACAAATCGCTGGGTTGCAGGGCCCGGCACCGCACACGCTTTTCTATGGAACTGGTTCTGGAGTCAGGCTTAAATGAACGGGTCATGCGGCAAGTAACTAGGCAACAGCCGGTTGCAGAGCGCAAGTCCGCCGCCGAAACGGACAGTCTGCATGACGCTGTGACGCCCGAGGTAGCGGGTGTACGGAGGCGTCCGGCGCCACAGTCTAGGGGCTGCCGGGCGGGAGTTACGAGTGGGGAAGTTCGATGAGGGATGGACATCGGGACAAGCCGCTTTCCGGCTGATCTCGGCGTCGTAACGGGAAGAAACCCGGCATCGCAACCACGGGCAATCGTGGCTGAGGGGATGAGCGGCCAAGGCGGCCATCTTGCGTTCCGGCGGAACGCTTGCTTTCCACTGAAACGATTGTCTGAAGGAACGGCAAGGCACGCGCCGCGGCGGCGCCCGCCGAAACGCCCGACTGTCCCGACTGTAAGGACGGGGCTGCGACCGGAATACGCCCGCACAGTTTTGGAGTTGGCGTTGTGATGAATGATCGTGATTTCGACTCACAGGAGATCACTCACCGCGAGGTAACCGCGGTGGTCAAGTGGTTCAATGTGACCAAGGGCTTTGGATTTGTTCAGTTGGATGACGGGGCGCCGGACGCTTTTCTTCACGTCTCGGTCGTGGAGCGTTCCGGCAACCGGGATTTCCTGGAAGGCACCACCATCATCTGCGACTTGATGCAGGGCCGCAAAGGCCTGCAGGTTGCTGAAATCCATCGCGTGGAATCCGCCCCGGCAGCACCGCCGGGCGGCTACCAGAGCGGCGGATATCAGGGCGGTGGGCATCAGGACGGCGACCACCATGCCGGCGGGGACGCAACCGAGGTGGTTGAAGGCACAGTGAAGTTCTTCAACACCGAAAAAGGCTTCGGTTTTGTGATCCCGGACAATGGCAGCAAGGATGTCTTCGTTTCCGGACGGACCCTGGAACGCTACGGCCTGAACGTGCTGGAGCCCAATCAGCGGGTCCGCCTGCAGACCCGTATGGGCCAAAAAGGGCCGATGGCCGAGCACGTCGAGCTGCTGTAAGCGGCGGACAGCCGGCCCGGGCCAACCTGGACGGCTTGTTTTAAGCCGGGCCTATTGCAGGCTGCTTTCTTCCTCTTCCGGCAGCTCGCCCGGCGGCGCGTTGCAGGGACCGGCGTGGTGATGGATCATCTTCCAGGTCTCGGCCTCGCGCAGGAAAACGTTCGTCGCCACCAGCAGATTGGTGCCGATCAATTCATAACAGGTCACAAAGGCGTTCTCGCCGTAGCGATAGGCCTTGGCCCCGCGGCAGGTGATGGCCGGCGCCGACGCGTTGGAGAGAATGGCCGCCCAGCTCTGCATCACCTCCTCGCGCCCACTGATGGCCGGCCAGCCGGGGTGAATGCAGGCGACCGGCGCCTGCTCGGCCCAAAGCCGGTCCATGGCATCGAGATCCCTCACCTGAAACGCGAAGTAGAAGGTGTCGTTGGCGAAAAGAACGTCGGCATGTTCCTGCATAGATTCCCGCAGCGCGTCATAGGGGGCGTCCCGAAACAGGCTAGCACTTTCGCGAGCCGGTTGCCCGTGGCAAGTGACCCTGCTACACGGGCGATCCTATAGCAGCGGTTCCCGGCGTCGGGGGCCGCACCGAAACGCGGGCTTCAGGCAGGCAGCGCGGAACGGATAGCGGACAACGGTCAACGGACGACCAACAGACGGGGGCGGGGTAACGGTGCTGCGGCGACTCTACGACTGGACCATGGACCTGGCCGGGCACCGCCATGCGCTGCTGGCGCTGGCGGTTATCTCTTTCGCCGAATCCTCCGTCTTTCCCATTCCGCCGGATATCCTGATGATCCCGATGATCCTGGCGGCCCCGCACCGCGCCTGGCTGATCGCGACCGTCTGCACCCTGGCCTCTGTCGCCGGGGGCCTGGCCGGCTACGCCATCGGCGCCCTGCTGTTCGATACCGTCGGCCAGCCGATCGTCGCCTTCTACGGCTACCTGGACCGCTTCGCCGAATTTCAACAGCGCTATGAGGAATGGGGCGCCTGGATCGTCGCCGGGGCCGGCGTCACACCCTTCCCCTACAAAGTGATCACCATCACCTCCGGCGTGATGAACCTTGATCTGCTGGTGTTCGTCATCGCCTCGGTGCTGTCGCGCGGCGCGCGTTTTTTTATCCTGGCCGCCCTGCTGTGGAAGTTCGGGCCGCCGATCCGCAGCTTCATCGAGCGCTACCTGCCCTGGCTCGCCACCCTGTTCTTCGTGCTGCTCTTCGCCGGCTTCGTCGCCATCCGCTACCTGGTATAGGCGCCCGAAAGCCCAGCAACCGGCGGGCGCTCTTTGGTGCTATAATTGACGTTCCTTTTTTGTCCGAGGTCGCGGGTCAGGTATTGAGCCAGGCCAAGGATCAGCCAGCCGCCCCGGCCCAGGCTGCCTTCGTCGTGGTCAAAGGACCGCGAGAAGCGAAAAACAGAGCCTGGCCGGTGGGATTAGGGAGGGCGCATGTTTGAGACTGCGGAACTTGGCCGGACGATTTCCAAGGCCGAATTCAAGAAGACCGCGCCGGTCCTGCGCGAAGAACTGCTTGAACTGCAGTACGAACTGCACCGGGGTGGGCCGTTCCAGGTGCTGATGGTTTTTGCCGGGGTGGACGGCGCCGGTAAAGGCGAGACCGTCAGCCTGCTGAATGCCTGGATGGATCCGCGCTGGCTGATCACCCGCGCCTACGACGAGGCGGCCGCCGACGAGCGTGACCGTCCGGAATTCTGGTGCTATTGGCGCGACCTGCCGCCGCGCGGCCAGATCGGTATGTTTTTGAGCGCCTGGTATCATCGGCCGGTTCTCGAACGGGTCTACGAACAAACCGACGAGGCCACCTTCCTGAAACAGCTCGACCGGATCAACCGCTTCGAGCACGGCCTAGCCCGCGACGGCGCGCTGATCCTGAAGTTCTGGATGCATTTGAGCCGCGATGCCCAGGAAAAGCGCTTGACCAGTCTCGAAAACGATCCCCTGACCAAGGCCCGGGTCACCGAGCGCGACTGGCAACACCTGGGCATCTACGACCGCTTCATCGATACCGCCGAGCTCGTTATCTCGCGCACCAACCGCGGGGTTGCGCCCTGGACGGTGGTCGAGGGGGCGGATCCGAACTACCGCTCCATCACCGTGCCCAGCCTGTTGCGCGACGCCCTGGAGCGACGGCTCCGGGAGGTCAGGGTCGAGGACTCCAGCAAGGCAAAACCCGGCAAGGCATCGAAGAAATCCGGGAACGCGGCGGCGGGCGCCGCGGATACCAAAACACCCGCTGCAGGCAGGCGATCAAACAGCAAAGGCTTCGACGCCGCCAACGCGGTCACCGTGCTCAGCCAGCTCGACATGTCCAAGCGGGTCACCAAGGCCACCTACAAAAAGACGCTCGCCGAGCTGCAGGCCAGGCTGCATGCCCTGCACCTTCGGGCCAAGACCCGGAAGATGTCGAGCATCCTTGTCTTCGAAGGCCCCGACGCCGCCGGCAAGGGCGGCGCCATCCGCCGGGTGAACGAAGCCCTGGATGCCCGCAACTACCAGGTCTACGGCATCGCCGCGCCGACCGACGAGGAGTTGGCCCAGCACTATCTCTGGCGCTTCTGGCGGCGCCTCTCGCGTGATGGCCATATCACCATCTTCGACCGCTCCTGGTACGGCCGGGCGCTGGTCGAGCGGATCGAAGGCTTTGCCAGCGAAGACGAATGGCGCCGCTCCTATGGGGAGATCAACGACTTCGAAGAACAGCTCATCGACCACGGCACCGTGCTGGTGAAATACTGGGTTCACATCACCAAGGAAGAACAGCTGGCGCGCTTCAAGCTACGCGACAAGACGCCCTACAAGCGCTGGAAGCTGACCGAGGAAGACTGGCGCAACCGCGATCGCTGGGGCGACTACGAGCAGGCGGTCAACGATATGGTACAGTACACCAGCACTTCGGCGGCGCCCTGGACCCTGGTGGAGGGCAATGACAAACGCTTTGCCCGCTTGAAAGTGGTGAAGACTTTCTGCGACCGCCTGGCCGCCGCCCTCGGCGATCCGCCGGGCTGAGCCGGCCCCGGCCCGGGTCTGCTCTAGCGGTTCGGCAGAACGGCCAGGCGTTTCAGCTGGCGCCAGGCGATCAGCACCGCAAGAACGAACAGCACCAGCAGCACAACGCTTGCCAGCCCCCAGCCCTGCTCGACAGCCTGTGCGATGCTGGCACCGAAAACATAGCCGGTGCCGACCAGCAGCGCGGTCCACAAGGCGGCGGAAGCGGCGTTCAGGATCGTGAAGCGAGACCACGCCAAAGTCCCCAGGCCGACCGGCAGGGCGCCGATGGTCCGCATTCCCTTGGGATAGCGGTACACGAACATATAGGCCGTGCCGTAGTGGTCGGAAAGCACCCTTGCGGTATCGAGGGCGCGGCGCAAACGCGGGCGGCCCGCGAACAATCCGTCGCCATAACGCCGCGCCAAGGCGAAACGGGCCTCGTCGCCAAGATAGCCGCCGGCAAAGGTAACGGCGGCCACCAACACCGGATCGAGAGCGCCGGTGTAGGCGGCGTAACCGGCCAAGAGCGGCAGAGCGCCGCTCTTCAAGGCGCAATAGGCCAGAAGAATCAGATAGACCGCGAGGCCGTATTCGCGCACCAGATCGAGCAGGGATTCCATTCTAAGGGTATTCCCTAAGGGACCGCGCCTTCCCTGGCAATCAGATGTCGGCGCCTTGTGCGGCTTGCGGTGGCCCCTTGCGATTGCCCGGCATCGCCACAAGCCCCCGGCCCGGGTCTTTTTTCCCGCATCGCCTTTCCGGCCGAAACCTGCCATCGTGGGCTGCGCGTTCCCGGACCGCCATGCGACGGTCGTGGATTGAAAGCGGCAGCGTCGTGACCAGTGTCGCGAAGACCAGGCGCGTTGAACCGGGATCGCGGGAAGGGAGTACCATGCGCATTCGGTTGGGCTGCGAACTGAACTACGACATCCCGAAGCCGACCCCGATGATCGTCATTCTCAACGTACATTATTCGCGCTTTGCGGATCTCGAACGTCCCGATCATCTCGTCAGCGATCCCCCGGTGCCGATTGAGAGCTATCGGGACAGTTTCGGCAACTGGTGCAACCGCCTGGTTGCCCCGACCGGGCGTTTCACCCTGGGCACCGACGGCATCGTCCGTGACGATGGACAGGCCGACCCGATAGACCTGAATGCCGCACAGCACCCGGTGGAGGTTTTGCCGCCGGACACCTTGCTGTTCCTTCTGGGAAGCCGCTACTGCGAGACCGACCGCCTTTCCGAGGAGGCCTGGCGGCTGTTCGAAGGCACGCCCCTGGGCTGGCCCCGCGTTCAGGCGATCTGCGACTTCGTCCATCGCCACATCACCTTCGGCTATGAACATTCCCGCCCCACCAGAACCGCCGCGGAAGCCTACGCCGAAGGCCTTGGGGTGTGCCGCGATTACACCCACCTGGCGATTGCCTTTTGCCGCTGCATGAACATCCCGGCCCGCTACTGCACGGGTTACATCAGCGACATCGGCACACCAAAGCCATATGGCGTCATGGACTTCGCTGCCTGGATGGAGGTCTATCTCGGCGGGCGGTGGTGGGTCTTCGATCCTCGCAACAATGCCCCGCGCATCGGCCGGGTTCTCATCGCCCAGGGGCGCGACGCGTCGGATGTCCCCCTGACCCACACCTTCGGGGCCAACGAACTCGTCGGCTTTCGGGTCTGGACCGATGAAATCACCCAGTGAGCGACCCGGGTGAGCGGCCCGGCGATCGGCGCGCCGCTACAAAACGCCGCCCTGCCTTGGCCTGTGCTTTGTGAGCAAGTAAGCTTTCGCCTTCGCAACAAATCGCCGCGACGAAAACGAAGGACCCTGCCCAAGTGACAACGCTTTCGATGCCGCGGCGTCCCTCCCCAAGGCTCTGGCCGGCCCTGCTGGCTGCCGCCTGCCTGGGGGCCCTGGGCGCCGCCCTGGCGTCCCAGTACTGGGGCGGCCTGTACCCCTGCGTGCTTTGCATCTATCAGCGCTATGCCTATGGCGCGGCCTTGGCGGCGGCGCTGGCCGCATTGATCCTGGCCGACCGTGCGGACCTGCGCCGCCTGGCGCTTTTGATCGCCGGCCTGGCCTTTCTCGCCGGGGCGGGCCTGGCGGCTTTTCATGTCGGGGTGGAGCAGAAATGGTGGGAAGGCCTGGCGAGCTGCAGTGCCCCGGGCCTGCCGGCCGACGCCAGCGTCGATGAACTGCGCCGCCTGCTGCTGGACCAGCCCTTCGCGCCCTGCGATGCCGTTGCCTGGTCGCTGTTCGGCCTGTCGATCGCCGGCTACAATCTGATCGCCTCGATCGTCCTGGCCGGGCTGGCCCTGCGGGCCGCCCTCGCCAAGACCCGGCCCACCATGGGAAGGAGCTTATCATGACCAAGCAGGCCAGGCGCCGGGACGGCCTTTCCGCAGCGGCCACGGATGAAGCAATACCGGATGAGGCAGCCCCGTCTGAAGCAAGACCGGCACCCGGGACCTATCTGCCGGGCGATCCGGACCGCGACGAACAGCTTGCCCGCATGCTGCGTGTCGATCATGCCGGGGAGTACGGCGCAAGGCGCATCTATGAAGGCCAGTTGGCCGTGCTCGGCCGCTCCCCGGTGGCACCCACGATCCGCCACATGCACGAACAGGAAGCAAAACACCTGGAGACCTTCGAGCGCCTGCTGGTGGAGAACCGTACCAGGCCGACTGTCCTGCAGCCGGTCTGGCACGTCGCCGGCTTCGCCCTGGGCGCCGCCACCGCCCTGATGGGCGAGAAGGCCGCCATGGCCTGCACCGTGGCGGTGGAGGAAGTGATCGACGAACACTATGCCCATCAGGCCGAACAGCTGGACCAGACCCAGACCGCCCTGAAGGACACCATCGAGACCTTCCGCGCCGAGGAGCTGGAGCATCGCGACATCGGGCTTCAGCACGGCGCCGAAGAAGCCACCGGCTACGAGGTGCTGAGTGCTGCGGTGAAGACCGGGTCGCGCCTGGCCATCTGGCTGTCGAAACGGATCTGAAACGACTGTTGGCCGTTTCGACTGACGTCGAAACGGCACCGGCCCGGTGCCGCAAACCGGAAAGAGACCCGGAAAGAGATTACGTCTCCAGTTCGCTGTCCCAGTAAAGAAAATCCCGCCAACTCTCATGGAGGAAATTTGGCGGGAAGGAACGGCCGTTTTCTTGGAGCTGGTAGGTCGAAGGCTCCTTTACCGGTCTCATAAGGGCCATGCCCGTCTCCTTCAGCAGCCTGTTGGCCTTCACCAGATTGCAGTCCTGACAGGCCGTTACGACATTCTCCCAGGAGGTTCGCCCACCCCGCGAGCGCGGCACGATGTGATCGAAGGTCAGATCCTCGGCCGGCAGCGAATCCGTGCAGTACTGACATTGAAAGTGATCTCGCAGGAACACGTTGAACCGCGTGAAGGCGGGCCGCCGGTCAAGGCTGACGTATTGCTTCAGCGCGATGACGCTGGGCAGCTTCATCTGGAAACTCGGCGAGCGCACGACCGTATCGTATTCGGAGACGATGTTGACCCGCTCCAGGAAGACGGCCTTGATCGAATCTTGCCAGGACCAGAGAGACAGGGGGAAGTAACTCAACGGACGAAAGTCTGCGTTGAGGACGAGCGCCGGGTAGGTTTGAGCAGCACCGGTCATCGTCCGGTCCTTCTTTCCTCAGCTTCGTTCCATGGCTCAATCGCCAATCCACTGGACAACCAATAGATACTAAATGTGGTCGCGACATACAAGATATGGGGCGTCGCTTCCGCAAAGGCTTCATTGAAATCTCATGATCAGCGGTTGCTTCATCGCCCACCGCAGATCAACCGGGGACCTTCTGCCTCTGCCACCGTCTCGAAGGTCGAGGAATATCTGATCAAATTCCCATACCCACCAAACCATCGTCTCTTGGAAGGTTACCGCGATACCCAAAATCGATGTTTCGGGGGCCATACCCCAAAAGACGTTTGCATAAGAACAATCTAATCAAAATAACTAACTTATTCTTAAAAGGTCCCATGCTACCTCCCCGCAGAGGTTAGCCATGCGCCCACATCACACTATAGCGTGTAAAGGGCGCCAGATCTGGGTGGGATGAATGTCGAACATCGAGAAAGCCGTTTCCCGGCGCCGAGGGGCCGGTGGCCTTAGCATTGCGCGCAAGCTGCCGTTGGTCATCGTCGCCGCGGCCCTGGTCTCCGCCGTTGCGGTTGGCTTCAGCAACTATTTGATCGCCGCCGCCGACCTGCGCGAAGAGGCCGAGCGGAAACTGACGGCCCTGCGCGAAGCCCGGACCGATGCCCTGAGCGACTATCTGGCATCCATTCAGCAGGATTTGAGAATCCTCGCCGGGAACGAGACGGTGCTGGCGGCGCTGGACGACTTCACCGCCGCCTGGCAGGAGCTGGGGCCGGACGCCGGGGCCGAACTGCAGCGCCTCTACATCACCGACAATCCCCACCCGCTGGGCGAGAAGGACAACCTGGACCGCGCCACCGACAACTCGCGCTACAGCGACCTCCACGGCCGTTATCATCCCTGGCTCCGCAGCTTCCTGCGGGAGCGCGGCTACTACGATGTTTTCCTCTTCGATGCCCAGGGCAACCTTATCTATTCGGTATTCAAGGAACTGGATTACGCGACCAACCTCAACACCGGCGAGTGGAAGGACACCGATCTCGGGAATGCCTTTCGCGCCGCCGCGGCCAATCCGACCGTCGGCGCCCAGACCTTCTTCGACTTCAAACCTTACGCGCCGAGCCACGGCGCCCCGGCCAGTTTCATCTCGACGCCGTTGCTGGGCCCGGGCGGTCAGTTCGCCGGTGCGCTGGTCTACCAGATGCCGATCGACAACCTGAACCACGTGATGCTGAATTCGGCGGGTCTCGGCGAAACCGGCCAATCCTACATCGTCGGCGATGATTCCCTGATGCGGAGCAACTCGCGCTTCAGCGAAGAATCGACGATCCTCGTCCAGCGCATCGAAAACGATGCCGTGGCCAAGGCGCTGAGCGGCGAGTCGGGAATCATCACGGTCGAAGACTACCGCGGCCACGAAGCGGAGATCGCCTATGGAGCCTTCGACTTCATGGGCACCCGCTGGGCCCTGATCGCCGAAGCCGAGACCAGCGAGCTCTTTGCCGCCATCGCATCAATGCGCAACACCGCCCTGATCATTACCGCCGTGACGCTGGCGCTGATCTCCGCCCTCGGCTACCTGGTGTCGCTCTCCATCGTGCGGCCGCTCAGCGCCATGACCGAAGCCATGCGCAAACTGGCTGCCGGTGACAAAAAGGTTGAGATCCCCGCGACCGACCGCGGCGACGAGCTGGGCAACATGGCGGCAGCGGTGCAGATCTTCAAGGACCAGGGGATCAAAGCCGAGAAGCTGGCCGTAGAGCAAGCCGAGCGCGACAAGCGCGCCACCGAGGAAAAGCGCGAGGCCACCCTGAAGGTCGCCGACGACCTGGAAACCAGCATCAAGTCGGTGGTCGATGCCGTCTCCGCCTCAGCCGAGCAGTTGCAAGCCACCGCAAGTGCCATGAGCCAGAGCGCCCAGGACACCGACCAGCGCGCCGGCGAAGTGGCCGCCGCCTCCGATGAAGCCTCCGCAGGGGTGCAGACCGTTGCCTCGGCCTCTGAAGAGCTTTCCAGTTCGATCCAGGAAATCAGCCGACAGGTTTCCCAGTCGACGGAGATTTCCAAGGATGCCGTCGCCCAGGCCGACCAGACCTCCAAGACCGTGCAGAGCCTCTCCGACGGGGCCCAGAAGATCGGTGACGTGATATCGCTGATCAACGACATTGCCGAGCAGACCAATCTGCTGGCATTGAACGCGACCATCGAAGCGGCGCGGGCCGGCGAGGCGGGCAAGGGCTTTGCCGTCGTCGCCAACGAAGTCAAATCCCTGGCCAACCAGACCGCCAAGGCGACCGAAGAGATATCGGCACAGATCGGCGGCATGCAGTCGGCCACCGGCGAGACCGTGAAAGCGATCGACGAGGTGCGCCAGTCCATCAACCGGATCAACGAAGTCAGTTCCGGCATCGCCTCGGCCGTCGAGGAGCAGAACTCGGCGACCTTGGAGATTTCCCGCAATGTGCAGCAGGCTTCCCAGGGCACCCAGCGTGTAACCGCCAACATTCTTGGCGTCACAGAGACCGCGGCGGAGACGGGTCAGTCGGCGGGGCTGGTCTCCAGCGCAACGGAGGAGCTGTCGAGCCAGGCACAGAGCCTGCGCAAGTCGATCGAAGGCATCCTTGCCTCCATGCGGGCCGCCTAGAAGTCGGTCCTCTCAGGCTGGTTACTTTAGGATGGGGCGTCGCTTCAGCGGCGCCCCATTTTCATGTCCGGGTCCTCACCGGCCCTGGCAATGATGAAATCGAGGACCGCCCGCACCCTTGCCGTGCGCCTGAGGTCACGGTGCGACAGCAGCCAGAGATCGATCGAAACGTTGAAGCTGTCAGTCAGCAGGCGGACAAGTTCACTATCGCCCCGCGCCATGTAAAGCGGCAGTGCCAAAATCCCGGCCCCTGCCCGCACAGCGGCAAGCTGCACGAGGATCGAATTGCAGCGGAATGCCACCTCTGTATCGCGCGACAGGGAGCGCAGACGCCGCGCCTGCCGCAGCTCCGCGATCTCGCGAACCGATTCGATGATGTCATGACCCGCCAGGTCGCCCGGTGTCTTCGGCTCGCCCCTGGCGGCGAGATAATCGACAGAGGCAAAAAGGCCGCAATGGATCTGACCGATCCGCCGACCGACCAGGGCATCGGATCGCGGATTGCCGACGCGCAAAGCGATGTCCGCCTCCCGCCGCAGCAGATCATGGGCGGAAACACCGACAAGCACCTCCACCTCCAGGGCCGGATAGGCACGCCGCAGGGCCGGTATGAGCGGCGACAGCCAAAAGGTACCAAGCCCTTCGGCGGTCGCGATGCTGACCCGGCCGGCCAGGGCCGTATCCGCCCCTTCGACCAGCCGTTCGATGTTGAAAGCATCGCTCTGCATGCGCTCCGCCGCTTCAACCGCCCGCCGGCCCGTCGCCGTTAGCTGATACCCCTGGTTCAGGCGGTCGAAGAGCCGCGCCTGAATACGCTCTTCCAGCTGCGCAATGCGCCGCCCCACGGTCGGTTGCGCCACACCCAGGACGCGTGCGGCCGCAGAGAGACTGCCGCTTTCGGCGACCGCCAGGAAATAGCGGTAATCATCCCAATTAGTCAAAGACACAGGCTTCAGGCCCCCGCAAAGTATCACATCATCATGCGTTTTCGCATGGGTAGTATACATCTTTAGACCATTTAAGTTGACCCTAAAGTACCCTTCTTATGCGTGTAGGCAGGCAAAACACCCGATTGGAGAAAGCTCATGCCCAGCCCGTACCTGACACGCCGCCTCAGAAGCTTTGAGGAAGCGAACGCCGCCCAGGACAGAGAAAACGGCGACAAGGCAGAGATCAACAGCTGTTGGCAGCCCGCTTCCCCGACTATCGGGGGCACCAGAGGCGAACTGGAGAACAGGACGCAGCAGACCGCCTGACAGCGCGCAATCTTGAAAACATTGGGGAGACGGCCGCCCCTGCCAAGCCGGCCTGAATAAAACGCAACAGAAGGCAGAAGCACGCCTGCGGTGGGAGCCGACGACGTGGACCCGCACAAGGGTTTCCACGCCAACAGGAGAAGTGCATCTGAGGGGTAATACAAATGTATGCACGCTTGATCATGATGACGGTGAAGCCCGGCGACAGTGCCACCGCGACCCGACTGTCCGAAACTCTTGCAACAGAGGTGCAGTCACTCGCCGGATTTCACAAAGCCACTTTCTTCTGTGACCCGCGCTACGGCGAATACGCGATGCTCAGTGTCTGGCACAGCGAAGAAGACGCGATCATCGCCGGCCGCCTGCTCTGCTCAAAGATCGAATCCGGCAGCGCCGGCGAAACCGTCTCCCAGCCAGCCTCGAAGCTCTACGAAATCTACGAGCCGGAAATCGCAGTAAAGCCCAGGGGGCCGCAGATGCCGGATGCCGAAGTATCGGCGCGCTAAGCGGACTCAGCCCCGGCGGCGATGAGATGCTGCCGCAGCGCCAGGGCGGCGAACTCCAACCCTTCCTGATCGATCCCGTGCCCGAGACCCGGACGGGCCAGGCTCTTCACCGGCACCTGGCAGGCGCCAAGCGCCGCCTCCGCCGCCGGCAGGGCGGCGAAGGGCACCACGGGATCGGCCTCGCCATGGACCAGCACGACCGGCGGACGGCTGACCAGTTCGCCGGTCAGCAACTCCGGCTTCACCAGGGCGCCGGAGAATCCGATCACCAGGGCGCAGGGCTTCGCGCGGCGCAGCGCCACATGAAGCGCCGTCATGGTACCCTGCGAAAAGCCGATCAAAGCCAGCTGCCCGTCGTCCAGGCCGTGCCTGGCAAGCTCCTGATCGAGAAAGTCGTTCAGAGCAGGCGCAACCGCCTGCACCCCCGCCAGCATGGCCTCCGGCGCATAGCCCTGAAGACTGAACCACTGCCGCCCCATCGGTGCCATGTCACAGGGAAACGGCGCGTCGGGCGAGACGAAAGCCGTCTCCGGCAGCAGCGGCGCCAGGATCGGCGCCAGGGAAATCAGGTCGTTGCCGTCAGCCCCCAGGCCATGCAGGAACACCACCAGACGCGAAACCTTGCCGCCCGCTTCCGGGCCGTGACGCGGACCGTCGAGTGTTTGAGTGGGGTCTGGCGATTGCATAGGCCTGGGATCTCCTGTTCTAGGGACGCTTGGTCGAGGCTTTCCGGGCGCGGGCGGTCTGGCTGGCCAGGGTGCCGTCTCCCTGACCCAAGGCCACCCCCGGATGCCGGTAAAGATGCCAGAGGAAGCGCGCCGCAGCGCTGCGGAAGGGACGCCAGGGTTCGCCCAAAGTCAACATCGCCTTGCGGTCCGGCCGCTCCGCCAGACCCTTCAGATGCTGGGCGGCAACGCAGAGCGCGAGATCATCGACCGGCAGGATGTCAGGTCGCCCGAGGGCGAAGAGCAGATAGATCTCCGCGGTCCAGGGCCCGATGCCCTTGATCCGGGTCAGCGCGGCGATGGCCGCCGCATCGTCCAGAGCGGCAAGCCCGTCGATATCGAGGCCGCCGCCGGCGATCTCCTCAGCCAGGATGCGGCCATAGCGCATCTTGGGCCGGCTGAAGCCAACCGCCTTCAGGTCGTCCTCGCCCAACAGCAAAAACCGCTCGGCGGTCAGCGGCATCGCCCGTTCTTCCAGGCGCGTGACGATGGCGCGCGCCGACTGTACGGAGACCTGCTGGCCCGCGATCATGCGGATCAATCCGGCAAAGCCCGGCTCGCTGCTGCGCTCCGGCGGCAAACCGCAACGCTTGTAGGCCTTTGCCATATCGGGGTCTTGCCGCGCCAGGACTTCCATCGCCGGGCGCAGGCGCTCATCGGGAACCGGGCCCTGGACTTCCTCTGGGCGTGCTGGCTTGGGGATTGGCTTTGGGATCATGACTGGACTTTAGCGCCCTGAGCCCTTAGTGCCAAAGACATGTCTACGGCAGAGATCACCTCTATGGCGGAGACCACCCGTTTCGCCCCCTCGCCCAGCGGCTATCTGCATCTGGGCCACGCCTATTCCGCCCTGTTCACAGCGCGGGCGGCGGCGGCGAACGGCGGGCGCTTCCTGCTGCGCATCGATGACATCGACGTCGAGCGCGCCCGGGCCGAGTTCGAGGCCGCCATCTTCGACGACCTCGCCTGGCTCGGCCTGAGCTGGGAACAACCGCTGCGCCGCCAGTCAGACTGCGCCGCCGACTATGCGCTTGCCCTGCAACGCCTGCGCGAACGGGGCGTGACCTACCCCTGTTTCTGCACCCGCAAGGAGATTGCCGCAGAGATCGCCCGCGCCGGGGCCGCCCCCCATGGCCCCAACGAATCCGTCTACCCCGGCACCTGCCGGGGCCTGAGCGCAGCAGCGCGCGACGCACGCATCGCCGCCGGCGAGGCCTATGCCCTGCGCCTGGACATGGAACGCGCCCTGGCTGAGGCCGAGCGCGAGAACGGCGGCCCACTGACCTGGCACGACCGGGGCCGGGGCAGGCAGCGCTGCGACCCACGCCCGCAGGGCGATGTGGTGATGACCCGCAAGGACGTCGCGGCCAGCTATCACCTGGCCGTGGTGGTCGACGACGCGGCTCAGGACATCACCCTGGTCACCCGCGGCGCGGACCTGTTCGAGGCAAGCCACGTCCACCGCCTGCTGCAACACCTGTTGGCGCTGCCGGTGCCGGACTACCACCACCACCGCCTGCTCACCGACGAAAACGGCAAGCGCCTGGCCAAACGCCATGACGCGCTCTCCATTCGTGCCCTGCGCGAAGCCGGGCATACGTTGGAAGAAGTGATCGCGATGACCGAACAACCGCAATCGAGCTGAGAGAAGGGTTCAATGGCAGAGACCACGAAACCAGCAGAGGGAAATCGATCTTTCGAAGACTTCTTCGCTGCCGAGGTCGCGCCCGGGTTAGCGCCGCTTGAGGTTGCGCGCAAGGAACGCCTGCGGGCCGCCTATACCCGCGCCGCCGGCACCGCCTTCGTCACCGCAGCGGCAACCGGCATCGCCCTTGCCTGGAGCGCGGAGCCGATTGTGCCGGTCCTGACCGCCGCCGCCGGCCTGATTGGCGGCTTTTTCTGGACGACGTTACCCGGCCGGCGCCACCGCGCGGCGCTGCGCAAACTGGTCGTCGAGCCGCTGCGGCGATTCCTTGGTGGCCTGGAGTATCACCGCAAGCCAGGCGGACGCTTCGACCTGGAGGTCTTCCGGCGCAGCGGCGTCACCGCCGGCTTCAACCGGGCCAAGCTCGAAGACCTGCTCATCGGACGATACCGCGATACCGACTACAGCCTGGTCGAAGCCCGCTTGAAGCAAAGCCGCCGGTCCGGAACGAAGCGCGAAGAGCGCGGCACCTTTACCGGCCTGCTGTGCCAGGTTTCGGTCCCGGTGACCTTCACCTGCACCGTCCTATTGATCGGCGACAAGGGCAAACTCGGCAACTGGGTCGTGGATCTGGTGCGCAGCAGCCTTACCAACCTCTCCGCCGTAACCATGAACCACAAAGCCTTCGAAGCGCGCTATCAGGTCTACAGCGACCAGCCGGAAGAGGCCCGCGCCCTCCTCCAAACCGCCTTGCTGGACTCCCTGCTGGCCATCTCCGAAGCGGTCGGCCGCAAGTCGGTCAACTGCGCCTTCATCGACGGCCGTTTCCTGATCGCCATCCCGCACGGCGACAACCTTTTTGAGATCGGCCGGCTGCACCGCTCGCTCGAGCATGCCGAGGAGGACGTGCGCCGCCTCGCCGTGGAGTTCACCATTCCCCACCGCCTGATCGACACGCTGCACGGCGACCGCCCGCAGACGATCATCTGAGATCGAGGCCGGCAACTGAAATCAAGGTTGGGGCTGCTGATCCGTTTCGATCAGGGCAGCGAGCCGTCGCGCCGCTTCGCGCAGCACCGGAACGTGGGATCGCGCCTGCTCCAGGGTCATGCGCAGGCGCGGCGCATGGACCGCGAGGGTGGCAAAGAGACGCCCCTCGGAATCGGTCACGGGCACCGCGACCGCCACCATGCCGTCGAGGAACTCCTCGTCGTCGGTGCCGATCTGCTCCTCCCGGATACGGTCCAGGGCCCTACTCAGATCCGCGATCTCCGTGATGGTATTGGGCGTGCGCGCCTCTGGCTTCAGGCTGGCCAAGAGGGCGTCGCGCGCACTCCTGGGCAGGTTGCTCAGGTAGAGCTTCCCACTGGCGGTACAATAGAACGGTACCTGCGTGCCGACCGGCAGCTGGATGCGCAGCGACCACTTCGTCTCAACCCGGTCGAGATAGATCATCGCATCATGGTCCGGGATGGCGATGTTGCAGGTCTCTCCGATCTCCTCGGCCACCGTTTTCAGTACCGCGAGCCGTGCGGTACGGATGCGAAGCGACGAAAGCACGTTGGTCGACAGCTTTCTGAGCCGCCGGCCGGCGGTGTAGGAGCGCCCATCGATGTCGCGTTGCAGAAAGCCCTCCGCCTCAAGGGTGGCGAAGAGACGGTGGATCGTGGCCTTGGGCAGCCCCAGCTGCATGTTCAGGTCGGTTGGCGTCATCGGGACGCCGACCCGGGCAATCTCCTCCAGGATCAAAAGCAGTCGAAGGTTGGTCGGTATCGTATCGTTCTTGCTGCTCGACTCTGCGACTTTCACCAATGCTCCTCCGTGCCACCCCTAGCGATTCGGCAACAGCGCCGTTGCGAGTTCAGGCGTAAGTGCCACGATGACCCAGACTGAAATCAATGCGACAAGATAAGGCACGATGAACTTGAGCAGCCGGAAATAGGGAACACCGGTGACACCACTCGCGACATAGAGGTTCAGCCCGTAAGGCGGCGTAACAAAGCCGATCGAGGCCCCGACCAGGAAGATCACCGAGAAATGTATCGGGTCAATGCCCACGGAGGCGGCGATCGGCGCCAGGATCGGCGCCAGGATAATGGTGACCGGCAGGCTTTCGAGAATCATGCCGGAAACGAACACGATCGCCATCGCCGTGAACAGTACGGCGTGATAGCCGCCCATGCCGGTTACGAAATCACCGATCACCTGCTGTGCGCCCAGCAGAGAGAGGATCTGCTGCATCACCACCGAGACCGCGATCAGCGGCGCCAGAATGCCGGTGATCTGCGCCGAGCGCATGGTGATTGCCGGAATCTCGGTCAGCTTGAAGCCCTCGACGACAAGCATCTCGCTGTAGCCTTTTTCAGCGATCGGCCGGTTGGGGTCCATCGATCCCATGATCCGATACAGCGGCAGCGAAATCACCCCGACGATGATACAGAAACCGACGGTCACGCCGGCAGCCTCGGTGGGTGAGAACTTGCCCGTATAGATCCCCCAGAGGACCAGGCCGATGGCAAAGAACCCAAGCCAGGCGCCGAAAGCGGTCTTGAGCACGCGGCCCAGCTGCAGCTGGATCAGATGCCCCCAGCCGTTGATCCGGCAGATGATCCAACAGGCAAACTGCATGCCGATGACCATCATCGCACCGGGGATGATGCCCGCCACGAAGAGGTCCGAAATCGGCAGGTTCATCAGGAAGCCGTAGACGATGAAGATGATCGAAGGCGGGATGATGATACCCACCGTACCGCCGGCGGCGGCCGTTGCCGCCGAGAAGCGCTCGTCATAGCCGCCCTTGACCATCTCCGGATGCAGCATCGAGCCAATCGTTGCCGTGGTCGCGGAATTGGAGCCGGAAATCGCCGCGAACAGGCCGCAGGCGCCGATGCTGGCCATGGCCAGGCCGCCGCGCATCCAGCCGAGGCAGGAGTAGGCAAAATCCGAGAGTCTTCGGGCGATGCCCGACTTGTTGATCAGGTCGCCGGTGAGGATGAAAAGCGGCATCGCCAGAAGCGCGAAGCCATCGGTGAAAACGTCGGACAAGGCCGCGCCGATGTTGTCCAGCGTCATACCCAACACGAAACTGCAGCCGATCACCCAGTATGCGATCACCAGGAAGACCGGCACGCCGGCCATGAAGAGTACCGTCACGCCGAGAGAGATGAGAGTAACCCAGGTTCCGTCAGTCATCTTGCCCTCCTCAATCCGCGCCGATGACGGCTTGTACGATCAGCGGCGAATCGGAGCGATAGTTGCCGATGTCCTCGATCAGATTCTCCAGAACGCGCGCCGCCATCAGAACGAAACTGATGGGAACGGTGACAAGGAACCACCACTGCAGGACGTCATCGGTACCGAGCATGATCTGAAAGTTGGCGGCGGAGTTGGCGGCCACCTTCGTCGAGGTGACGACAACGACCCAGCAGAACACCAACCAGAGCACGGCATCCAGGGCAAGGCAGAACATCTGCCCGCCGCGCGGCAGGTTCATGCGGAATTCGTTGAAGGCCAAGTGGGTCCGAAGCCGGACGTTATAAGAACAGCCGAACCAGGTCATGATCAGGAAGAGGAAGGGCGGCAGGGTTGTCGACCAGGGCACCTGTTCGTTCAGGATGAAGCGCCGGAACACCTCCACGAAGATGATCGCGCCGATGATCAAGTAGGTCCAGACCATCACGCTGCGCTCCAGATGCCGATCGATGAGCGGCACGAAGCGATAAACCGCCAACACAGCCGTCGCGCCCAGCAGCGTGACGACAAAGCCAAGCAGCCAGACGCCGTCGCCGCGCATGGCCTCGCTGATCATCCAGGCATCGTTCGAGAAGAAGGCGCTGATAATTGCGCCGGATTCGGCAAACAGGGTCCCCATTCGGATTTCCTCCCGCGGAGCCGGTTCGTGCCGGCTTCCAGCATTATGGAATGACTAGGCGGCTCCCGCCAGGAGCCGCCCGTCATCTTTGCCGAAAATCAGACCGAACGCCACCAGCGTCGCGGCTCGACGTTTTCCGGCTTCATATCGGCCGGCACCTCGCGGGCGACCTTGTGGATGTCGGTGTAGGTATCGATGCCGCCGGCCCAGTTGTTGAGCCGCTCGCGCCATTGGGCCCAAGGCTCGGGATTGTACTCCGG
Source organism: Pelagibius litoralis (assembly GCF_011683915.1). Lineage (GTDB taxonomy): Bacteria > Pseudomonadota > Alphaproteobacteria > Kiloniellales > Kiloniellaceae > Pelagibius > Pelagibius litoralis. The sequence continues at coordinate 21,257 of NZ_JAAQPH010000019.1, read as the reverse complement.
CGAACACATCTCTTCGGCCATCTTGATCTGATCCTCGGCCAGGAAGGCCGGACGGACATCGTTCTCGGCAAAGATCGTGCCGGGAAGCTGCGGATCGGAGAAGCCCACCGTCTTGACCAGCGCCGCCTCGTTGGCCGCCTGAACATGAACCTGCGCGAGATAGGAGGATTCCATCACGGCATCCTGCAGGTGCGGCTCCAGACCGTCGAAGACCTTGGCCGACATGGAGGTATGCTCGGTGCCGCAGAAGAACTTCAGATCGACCGACTGGGAAACCACCGGCGACATATTGGCGTAGGCCACCGCAGAAGCCCAGGTTTCGGCGCCGTCGATCAGGCCCTGCTTCAGTCCGTCAAGCGTCTCTTCCCAGGCAACCGGCACCGGGTTGAGGTTGAGAAGTTGCATGGCGATGCGGCCAAGTTGCGTTCCGGTGACGCGGTTCTTGGTACCGAAAAGCTCTTCGAGCTTCGTGACCGTCGGCTTGTCTTTCGCCTTCAGGCCCAACTGAATGCCGCGCAGTTCGGCGTGGGAGAACAGGAACTTCAGGCCGTGGCGCTTCTCCAGCGGATCGCGCAGGATCCTCTGGCTCTCCGGGCTGTAGAGGAAGTGATACTGCGACGCGCGGCCGGGGAACATAAAGGCGTAGTCGAGAACGTTCAGATAAGGCGCGCCGCCGGCCGAGTTCTGGGTCGACGCGGCATAGATGTCGACGATGCCAAGCTGGGTCTTTTCAACACAGGAAAGCTGGCCGCAGATCTGGTTGTCGCCGATGAATTCTACCCGAATTTCGCCTTCGGTCCGTTCTTCCAGATCGCGTGCGAACTCCAAAGCGCCGGCGCGCTCAATCAGCAGGTTGCGGGCGTTGAAGCCGGAGGCGCCGAATTTCAGCTGATGCTTGGCTTCCTTGGCGAAGCGCTTCGTATAGGTCGACTCTGCCGCCCGGGCCAGCGAGGCGATGCTCACCGCACCGCCGAAGCTACCGGCCGCCAACAAGGTCGAGGTGAGGCCGTATTGGCCGGTGAGCTTGAAGAGGTCGCGTCGCGAGATGCCGCTAAGCGTTTCAGAGACCTTCATTTCTTCCTCCCTATTTTTGTTTTATTAGAAAATGAGACTTGTAGTCTCAAAAAAAGCATACTACGATAGTTTATTCAAGATGTAAAACCGGTATATTGGGAGAATGCACACTAAATGGTTGTGTTGGAAGCCGATTATATCGTTCTAGGCGCAGGATCGGCCGGCTGCGTGCTGGCAAACCGGCTGAGCGCCGACCCCAAGACGCGGGTCGTGCTTCTGGAGGCCGGCGGCCGCGACATCAATCCATGGATCCATATCCCGGTCGGCTACTTCAAAACCATGCACAATCCCAGTGTCGACTGGTGCTACATGACCGAGCCGGACCCGGGCCTGAACGGCCGCCGCCTCGACTGGCCGCGCGGCAAGGTGCTGGGCGGATCCTCATCGCTCAACGGCCTGCTCTATGTGCGCGGGCAGGCTCAGGACTACGACCGCTGGCGCCAGATGGGCAATCCGGGCTGGAGCTGGGACGACGTGCTGCCGCTGTTCAAGCGCGCCGAGGACCAGGAGCGCGGCGCCGACGACTATCACGGCACCGGCGGCCCCCTCACGGTTTCCAACATGCGGCTGAAGCGGCCGATCTGCGATTCCTGGGTCGCGGCGGCGCAAAACGAGGGTTATCCCTTCAACACCGACTACAATGGCGCCGATCAGGAAGGGGTGGGCTACTTCCAGCTGACGGCACGAAAGGGCCGGCGCTGCTCGGCGGCGGTCGCCTATCTCAATCCGGTCAAGAAGCGGCCGAACCTGCAGATCGTCACCCGGGCCCATGTCACCCGCGTGATCTTCGAGGGGAACCGCGCGGCCGGCGTCGCCTACCTCGACAAAGCGGGCCGCGCCTGCGAGGTACGCACGAAGGGTGAAGTGATTCTCAGCGCCGGCGCCATCGGCTCACCGCAGATCCTGATGCTCTCCGGCATCGGCGAAGCAAGTCACCTGAAAGAGAACGGAATCGACGTTCTCGCCGACCTGCCGGGCGTCGGCAAGAACCTGCAGGATCACCTGCAGGCGCGGCTTGTCTACAAATGCAATGAGCCGACGCTGAACGACGAAGTACGAAGCCTGTACAACAAAGCGCGAATCGGGCTGAAATACCTGATGTTCCGCGCCGGGCCGATGGCCATGGCCGCCAGTCTTGCCACCGGCTTCCTCAAGACCAGGCCCGAGCTGGAAACCCCTGATATCCAGTTTCACATTCAACCCTGGTCGGCCGACAGCCCGGGCGAAGGGGTACATCCCTTCTCCGCCTTCACCATGTCGGTCTGTCAGCTTCGGCCGGAGAGCCGCGGCGAGCTCCGCTTGAAGGACAATCAGGCCCGAACCTATCCCACGATTCATCCGAACTACCTGGCCACGGAAACCGACCAGCGAACCGTTGTGGACGGCGTCAAGATCGCACGGCAGATCGCCAAGCAGGCGCCGCTGTCCAGCAAGATCGCCAGCAGCCATAGCCCCGCACCGGACGTCGAGGGCGATGAAGGCCTGCTGGAATGGGTACGCAACACCGCAACGACGATCTACCACCCGACCGGGACCTGCAAGATGGGCCCGGACCCGCAAGCGGTCGTCGATGCCCGGCTGAAGGTGCACGGCATCCAGGGCCTTCGGATCGCCGACTGCTCGATCATGCCGGAAATCGTCTCGGGCAATACCAATGCCCCAGCGATCATGATCGGCGAGAAAGCAAGCGACCTGATCCTGGCCGACGCCCGCGCTTAACCGGAAACGGACCCCTTGAGGCCTTCGACGATGGCTTGGTAGTCCGGTTCATCGTCGGGCGTCAGGATGCCATGGCGCAGGGCGAAGTCGATGATCACCAGGGCCACGTTGAATTTGAAGTCCTCGCTCTCGCGCACCACAGCCAAGACTTTCTCCATCGGCCAGAGTTCGAAGGATTCCACCTCGCCGTCACTGTTCTGCGGTACGAAATCGGCGGGCAGTTCCAGGTCATAGCAAAAGGCGACGTCGTTGCGCAGGCCATCCGGCATGGCGCAGCGGTACTTGACCGCCCCGACCGGCAGGGCCCTGGCCGCCAGGGCCGGCGACACCCCCGCCTCCTCCCCGCATTCCTTGATGACATTTTCCATCAGCCCCAGGCCGTAGGGCTGGCCACCGGCGGTCAGGTGATCGAGCTTGCCGGGCGCGGTCGGCTTGTCGAGCGCACGGCGGCCGATCCACATCTCGATGCCCTGACGCCCGCGAACGAAGCCGTTCACATGAACCCCGTAGCACGGCAGGCCGAAGCGCGGCACCGCCGCCCGCTCCATCCTGAACAGCGGCGCCTGCCCCCACTTCAGCGAAACCGCGTAATCCTCGCCACGCCAGCCTGGAAAGGCGCCGGCAGCGCGCAGTTCCCCGACCACCTCCGTCAAAGCCGCGCTCCGCGACTCGAAGCCGCTCAGCGCCGGCGACAGCGATACCGCGTCCTTACCGATATCGAAAACCTTCGGAAAGGCGGAAAGAGTGTCGGGGAAGTCCCGCGCCAACCCGCCGACGGCCGAACCGTCCACCAGAAACGGCAGGTAGTCCCCGGGGTTCCAGCGGTGGCAGCGCGCGATGCGGTCCAGATAGCTCATGGCGCGGAACCTAACCACCGGCGCGCGGCAACGCCACGCCTTTTCCCGTCACTCCGGCACTGCCCTGGACAGCCATGGGATCGGCAATAGATCAATTGCTGTAGCGGGCACCAACGCGGCGCGGCGGGTTTGGCAAAACCGTTTGCAAGCACGCCGCCAGAGGACCACATGCCGAGAACAGCGGGCGGAACCCACGCGCCCGATCAGCATTTTCTAAAGTGACCCGTCGAGAAGAGTCTCCAAAGGCAACACCCCCCGAACAGGAGCACAATCGAAAAGATGGTCGAATCGAAAACCGTCGAAGACCCCGGAGCTGCAACCGACGCCTATGCCCGCAGCGCCCAGATTTTTCCCAAACTCACGGCCGAGCAGATCGAGCGCGCGCTGCCCTTCGGCAAGCGCGAGCCCCTGAAGAAGGACACGGTCCTCTTCTCGCGCGGCGACCGCAGCGTCGACTGCTTTATCATACTGGAAGGCAACATCGAGATCATCGATCCGGCGCGCGACGGCGAGACGGTCATCACTGTTCACGAAGCCAGCGGCTTCACCGGCGAGCTTGACCTTTTCAACGACCGTAAGATCCTGGTCGGCGGGCGCATGGGTGCCGACGGAGAGGTGCTGCGCCTGAACCGCGCCCAACTGCGCCGGCTGCTGACGGCGGAACCGGACATCGGCGAGATCATCACCCGCGCCTTGATCCTGCGCCGGGTCGGGCTGATCCAGGAAACCCAGGGCGGCGTTACTGTGGTCGGCCGGCGGCGCGACCGGGACACCCTGCGGATCGCCCGCTTCCTGCGGCGCAACGGCTATCCGCACCGCGTCGTCGACGCCGAGGAAGACACCGAGGCCGGCGAATTGCTGCGCGCCCACGGTTGCGATGCGGCCCAACTGCCGGTGGTCTTCAACGCCGGCGAGGAAAAACAGTACAACCCATCGAACCTGGACCTCTCCAAGCATCTCGGCCTGTTCGAAGAGCCGGACGGATCGACGCCCTGCGATGTCATTGTCGTCGGGGCCGGGCCTTCAGGTCTGGCCGCCGCGGTCTATGCCGCCTCCGAAGGGCTGAACACCCTGGTGCTGGAGGGCGAGGCGCCGGGCGGACAGGCGGGCACCAGCTCCAAGATCGAAAACTACCTGGGCTTTCCGACCGGGATTTCCGGACAGGCCCTGGCCGGCCGGGCCCAGGTGCAGGCGCAGAAGTTCGGCGCCGTGATCTCGATCCCGCGCAAGGTGGTGTCACTCGACTGCAGCGAGCGGCCCTTCACCCTGCGGACCGAAGACGGCGGTACCTTCCGCTGCTGGAGCGTGGTGATCGCTTCCGGCGCGACCTACCGGCGCCTCGGGCTCGACAACCAGGAAGCCTACGAAGGCAGCGGCATCCACTATGCCGCCACCGCGCTGGAAGCCGATCTCTGCCGCAACGAAGAAATCGCAGTGGTCGGCGGCGGCAACTCGGCGGGCCAGGCCGCCATCTTTCTCTCGCGTCACGCCGCCCATGTCCACATGCTGATCCGCAGCGACAGCTTGGCCGCCAGCATGTCGGACTATCTGGTCGGCCGCATCGATGCCTCGCCGCGGATCACCCTGCACCGGAACACCGAGATCACAGCGCTGGAAGGCACCCGCTATCTCGAGACGATGAACTGGCGGAACCGCCAAAGCAACAGCGAGGAGAAGCGGCAGATCGCCAACCTCTTTCTCATGATCGGGGCCAGTCCCAACACCCAGTGGCTCGGCGGCTGCGTGAAACTGGACGACAGGGGCTTCGTCTGCACCGGAACGGAAGCCGCCGCCGACGCCTGGCCCCTGGCGCGCCCGCCGCACGTGCTGGAAACCAGCCAACCCGGCGTCTTCGCGGTCGGCGATGCCCGATCCGGTTCGGTGAAGCGCGTGGCTTCGGCCGTCGGCGAAGGATCGATCTCAGTGCAGTTCCTTCACAAGGTGCTGGCCGAAACCGCGCCCGCTTGAAACAGGAGCCCGCCTTGAACAGGAGGAAGTAAGGATGGACTACAAGGATCTTCCCGACATCGGTGAACCGGGCACCGCGGCGCCCTTTCAGCTGGATCGCCTGCGCGGCTGGGGTCTCGGCGACCTTGCGTCGGCCTGCACGACCCGCGAACAGGCCCTGCTCGCCCATCACTGCGCGCTCTACGTCCGCATGGTCTGGCAGGAGCTGTTCGGCGACGAGAGCGAGCCACCCGCCGAGGCGATCCGCCACTGCGTCGGCGAGCTGATCGGCAAACCCGGTATGCTCGGCCGGGCCGAACGGGCCGCGCATCTGGACAGCGGCGTCGACTACCGCGCCGCCGGGATCGCCGCGGGAATCGACGAAGACCCGGACCTGCGCAACGCCGTGGCAGCGGCACTACAACTCCACAAGCCGTCTTAGCGTCAGGGCGATGGAGGTTTCAACGGCGGCGTAAGAGAGCCGCCCTTGGGAAGAGAGACTCGCGATCATTGACTTTCGAAATGTTATCGATAACATTCATACAGCATAACGTAACCGGCAAACTTCTTCCCGGATAAAAGGCGGTCTTGCAACCCGCTCTCCCGGATCGCCCGGCCCTCTTTCGCGGGCCGCAAAGAAAAGAAGATCCGGGCTGGGAGGACGCAAAATGGCAGCGAGAGAGCCCATCATTTCCATGCGCGGCGTCAGCAAGCGCTTCGGTGGTGTCACCGCACTGCAGGACGTCGATCTGGACGCTTATCCCGGCGAGGTGCTGGCCATCGTCGGCGACAACGGTGCCGGCAAGTCCACGCTCATCAAGATTCTCACCGGCGTCTACCGGGCAACCGGCGGCACCATTGAGATGGATGGGGAAATCCTGTCCATGAACAGCCATTCCGAGGCCATCGCGCGCGGGATCGATGCGGTCTATCAGACTCTCGCCCTGGCCGATCATCTTGATCCGGCATCCAACATGTTCCTCGGCTCCGAGCTTACGAAGTCCTTCCTGGGCTTTCCGCTGCTCGACAACAAACGCATGCGCGAAGAATCCGAGCGCGTCCTGTTCGACCGCCTCGGCGTGCGCTTGCCGAACATGGACGCGCCGACGGAGAGTCTCTCCGGTGGGCAGCGCCAGGCGGTCGCCATCGCGCGCGCCGTCTACCACAGCGACCTGCGCGTGCTGGTGATGGATGAACCGACGGCGGCGCTTGGCCCGCAGGAAACCGCGCGCACCCTGAAACTGATCGAGGTGTTGCGGGAACAGGGTCTGGCCATCGTGCTGATCTCTCACTCGCTTGACGATGTCTTCGCCGTTTCCGACCGCATCCAGGTCATGCGCCGCGGGCGCTGCGTCGGGATCGTCAAAACCGCCGAGAGCAGCACCCAGGAGGTCCTGGGACTGATCGTCGGTGTGACGGAAGACGCCTGAGAAACGAGGGAACCTTGGCTGAGAACGCACAAAATCAATTGAAGGAACGCCTCGATCCCTACATGGCGATCATCGCCCCCCTGGCGATGATCCTGATGATCGCGGCCTTCATGGGTATCGCCGAGCCAACCCGGTATTTCCGGCTGTCGAACCTGAACATCATCCTGCTTGAAGCAGCCCTCTACATGCCGATGGCCATGGCGATGACCTTCGTCATCACCCAGCGCGGTATCGATCTCTCCATCGGGTCGGTCGCCGCGCTGACCAGCATCATCATGGCCTTCCTCATCAAGCAGTACGGTTTCCCCGACTGGGCCGCCGTATCGATCGCCATCTGTCTGGGTGGTCTGCTTGGCCTGATCAACGGACTCATCATCACCAAGTTCCGCGTGCCCGACCTGATCGGCACTCTGGCAATGGATCTTGTCTATCGCGGCCTCGCGCTGGTCCTCGCCAAGGGCCTGGTGCTGGCGCGTTTTCCCGACCTCATTACCGATATCGGCCGCGGCCGCCTGGAATGGTTTCTGCCGATCCCGGTGACCATCGGCATCCTTGCCTTCATCGTCGGCTTCGTGCTGCTGAAGCGCACCCACTTCGGGCGCTACTCGATTGCCATAGGCTCCAGCCCCGAAGCCGCCGAATTGACCGGCATCGCCGTCGACCGTTACAAGCTGCACGCCTATATCCTGATGGGCACCATGGCGGCACTGGCCGGCGTCATGCTGGCGGGCAAGCTGAACGCCGTGCAGGCAACCTCGGCACCTTACTTCAACCTGCATGTCATCGCCGCCGTGGTGGTCGGCGGCACGTCCCTGTTCGGCGGGCGCGCCTCGCTGCTCGGCTCCTTCGCCGGCGTGCTGCTGCTCTCCATGATGATCAATGCCCTGGTGACCCTACGCATCGAGTTCTTCTGGCAGTCGGTCGGCTCGGGCGTCGTGATCATCACCTCGGTCGCCCTCTTCACCTGGCTGCAGAAGAAAGACCGCGACGGAGGAGGCGGGCTTTTCGCCGCTTTCGCAACGCCGGAGAACATCAAGATCGTGAAGCTCAGCGGCGGCCTGCTGGCGCTGTTGATCGCCTTGCTGGCACTGGGCCACTTCCTGTCCGGCGCCCCAGTAGCGAGTGGGTAGGACGGCCAGCGGTTAAAGGGACGCGCCGAATACGAGGTTAACAAACACAAACCGGGAGGAATGAGTCATGAAAGCCTATCTGTCGACGCTGTTGTGCGGTGCAGCCCTCTGCCTGGCCGGCGCTGCCTTTGCCGATGACTTTCCGCTGAAGGCGATGCCGGGCGACGATGAACGCGACTTCTGGCTGGTCGAACAGGTCAACAAGCCCGGCCAGTTGGAAGCCATGCGTAAGATCGTCAGCAGCGAAGCGGTCCCCTACAGCGGCAAGCTGGACAAGCCGATCCAGATCGCGCTGATCTATCCCTCCGCCGACGTCTCCGACTTCTGGGCCCGCGCCTATCTGGCCTTCACCAAGCGGCTCGACCAGGTCGGCATCCAATACGAAACAACCGAGTTCGCCTCACGCCAGATCGAGCATTCGCTGCAGGCGACCTACACCGACCAGGTCATTCAGGACGCCGACATCTACGACTTCGTGGTCTTCGGTCCCTCCGAACTGGCGACCCAGGCCGACAACATCGACAAGCTGGCCAACACCGAGGGCTTCACCACCTTCGTCTGGTCGTTCTTCACGCCACCGAAGTACCTGACGAAGCAGCCGGCCGGCTGGTTCGATTTCTCGGCGGCGGAGGGTGCGGAACTGATCTGCGAGTATATGGTCGACCGTCTCGGCAAAGACATTACCTACGCCATGAACCGCGGCATTCCCGGGATTACCGATAATCAGCGCTCCGGCGATTTCGCCGCTTGCGTCCAGGAGAAAGGCAATTGGACCCTGGCCTATGAACACTATGGCGAGTATCGGCGCGAAGGAGGCTTCGACGGCACCAACCTGATCCTCCAGGCCTATCCCGAGGCCAAGATCATCCACAACGCCAACACCGCCATGGCCATGGGATCGGTCGAGGCGCAGATCGCCGCGGAAAAGCACAAGGAGATCTTCTCCACAGGCTGGGGCGGCACCGGACTGGAGCTCGATGCCATCCGCCGTGGCGAGCTCGACGCCACACCGATGCGCATGGGCGACGACGTCGGCGCGGCGGCGGCCGAGGCCATCAAGGCGCATATGGAGGGCCGGGCGGAAGAACTGCCCCATGTCTTCCTCGGCCGCATCACCATCGCCAACGACCAGATGAGCCTGGAAGAAATCGACGCGCTGGAAAAAGAAGCCTTCCGCTTCTCCGGCGTCGGCAAACTGAGCCGCTAGAGCGGGTCATGTTTTGTCGGAACCACTGCGTGGTTACGGCAAAACATGTGAATCCGCTCTATATCAACAGTTAGAGCAGATCCTGGTCGATGGATCGCCTCCGGCGATTCCACTCGACCAGGTGAATCTGCTCTAGGCGGCAAACTCTGCAGCAGGCCGTCCCAGCCGGGGCGGTCTGCCGCAGCCTTGACTGGGAACCCCAAAAGCAAGATCGACTAAGCCCGCCGCGTCCTTTACCACTGACGGCGGCATGAAGTTTCGATCCATAACCCTGCTGTTGATCGCAGAACTGGCCGCAATGTCGTTGTGGTTCGTCTCGGCGGCGATCCTGCCCGACATGCTGCGCGAAGCAGAGCTTTCGTCGGCCCGCCAAGCCGCCCTGTCCAGCGGCGTGCAGGCCGGCTTCGTCATCGGGGCGCTGGCCTCGGCGATCTTCGGTATCCCCGACCGCTACGATCCGCGCCGCGTCTTTGCCGCCTGCGCCCTTGCCGCCGGGGCGGCCAACGCCGTTCTGCTGTTCGTCCCGCCGGGCAGCAGCGCGGCGATTGTTGCGCGCGTCGCCACCGGCGCCCTGCTGGCCGGCGTCTACCCCGTCGGCATGAAAATCGTCGTCGGCTGGGGCAAGGACGACCGGGGCTTTCTGGTCGGCATCCTTGTCGCCGCCCTCACCCTCGGCTCGGCCTCCCCCTACCTGATCGCCCTTTCCGGCGGGGCTGACTGGCGCATTACCGTCGCCGCGGCTTCCCTGGCATCGCTCTTTGCCGGTATCCTCTGCCTCGGGGTCGGCTTGGGGTCCCATCACGGCAGGGCGCAGCGCTTCGATCCCAAGGTGATCGTCGCCGCCTGGACCAACCGGCGCGTCCGGCTCGCCTATATCGGATACCTTGGCCACATGTGGGAGCTTTATGCCATGTGGGCCTGGATCGCCGCGGCGACCGCCATCTCCTACAGCGTGACCTTGCCAAGCGCCGAAGCCGAACAGCTCTCCAAGCTCACCGCCTTTGTCGCCATCGGCGCCGGCAGCCTGACCTGCGTCGTCGCCGGCATCGCCGCCGACCGGATCGGCAAAGCCCGCATCGCCATCATCGCCATGGCGGTGAGCGGCGCTTCGGCTGTCGCCGCCGGCGTGACCTTCGGCGGACCTGTCTGGCTGACCTTCGTCATCGTCGTGATCTGGGGCATCAGCATCATACCGGACTCGGCCCAGTTCTCCGCCCTGGTCGCCGACGCCTCTCCGCCGGAACAGGCGGGCAGCCTGATGACCTTTCAGACCGCGCTGGGTTTCGCCCTGACCTTCGTCACCGTGCAGGTGACGCCGGTTCTCGCCGCCAACTTCGGCTGGCCGCTGGTGCTCATCGCCCTGGCGGCCGGCCCCGCCGTCGGCATCCTCGCCATGGCGCGGCTGCAGGCGATGAGGTGACGGCCCAAGGAATCCGCTCTAGTCACTGCCCGGTTCGGGGCGGCCTTCCAGGAAGGCGCGGCTGCCGGGATGCCACGGTACCGCCGCCTCTTGCGCAGTCTGGATCTCCGGCGCGAGGTCCGTCCCGGCCAGGGCCGCCGTCACCAGCCAGGCATGGCGCTCGGGAAAATCCGCCCGGGCGATCAGAAGCCGGTCACCCAGCGGCAACAGCAGACGCAGCGCCACTGGACCGTAGGGTGCGAAACCACCACTACCGGCCTGCATGGCGGCGGCTTCCGACCCGCTCAGGGTCGCGACATCCATCTGCGCGGTGGCCAAGAGGCTGGCAAGCCGTCCGGCGTGGGGCGCACGCGCGACCCGCGACTTGGCCGCCGGCAGGTGCGCATCAAGCTGCGCCACCACCTGCTTGGCCAGGTCGTAGGCCCCGGGATCGGCCTTGTGGCAGCCGATCAGCAGGTGTTTCTTGCGGTAGACGACCCACTGCCCATAGGGCGTGTGGCCGCTTAACAGCAACGCCGCGCCTGCACCAACCCCTAAACGCAGCCCCAGGCCGAGCGCCTGCCGTCTTGTCCGACCGCACATCACTCCGCGAAGACGTCCTCGTTCAGCACCGCGGTCACGACGTAGTTCGGCACATCGACGACCTGGCCGATCCGCAGGTCGACCGCAACACTGGACAGGATATAGGCCTGCTCGGCGGTGAGGCCGTGTTTACGCTGGATGTAGTCGATCATCTTGATCAGCGCGTCACGCGCCGCCAGGGTCAGATCCTCGGAAAGGTTGGTCAGGTCGGCGATCTTCTGGCTGTCGAGATAGCTGTGCGGGGGCGGCACTTCGCCCGCCGCTTTCAGGGGCAGGCCGATGGTCTGATAGAACTTCGAGGGTTCGATGTTCTTGATCTGCGCGCCGCCTTCGACCTCCGGTCCCTTGATGAAGGCCCCTTCACCTTTGCGGATATCGACGGTTACCGTAACCACCGCCCCGGTCTCGATGGCCGTGCCGGAGACCTCGCCGTCGCCCTGCGCGTAGTGCACGTCGCCGACGAAGAGCCCGCAACCCTCGATAAAGCACGGCAGCAGCAGCGTGGTGCCGATCTGCATCTGCTGCACATCCATGTTGCCGCCGTTCTCGCGCGGCGGAATGGTGCGCAGGCACTGGTCCTTGCCCGAACCTTCCGGTCCACAGACCGCAGAGGGCAAGGCGCCGATCGGTTGCGGCGGCAGGGCGACACCGCCGGCCTCACCCAGCAGTCTTTCGCGCTCCAGCCAGCTTTCGACTTCCGGCTGGCCAGGCAGGACGCCGACCGATCCCATAAAGGCTTCGTAGGGCACCCTGATGCCGGGCATCTGATCCGACACGGCGTGGGTCCGGCTCAGTTTCCAGTTCACCAGATAAGGTTCGGTATAGATATCGCGCAGGAAGCCGAAGCCGGGCACGATCACGGTGTAACCGTACTCGTCCGGTTCGATGTCGACGAGCGTGACGGCAATAACATCCCCGCGCTCCGCGCCCTCGATATGGACCGGTCCGGTCATGGGATGCACGAAGTTGAGGTCGACCGCCGCCAGGTCGTCGGCATTGGAATCCAGCGTCAGGTCGGAATCCAATGCATCGCGGGTGTGATAGATGATCATGTCGCCGGGATTGGCGCGGATGACCGCCGGGATGTCCGGGTGATAGCGGTTGAAGCAGTTCGGATCGTCGACGCAGTGCGCGCCCTGCTTTTCAATGACGACCCGGGTCTGCCATTTGGACTCGCTGGTATCGGCCGCAGCGGTACCGATAAAACCCGAAACAGCCACGGCGCCCAGCACGAACAACGCTCTCATGATCCGCCTCCTGTCTTGCCGGTTTGTTCTTGCTTCTTGGTACCGGCGCGTTACGGCGGGACGTTTGATCCCACCCCGTAAGACAGAAGACTAGAGCATATTCCGACCAATTGGAGTCAATTTGATGAGCACTGGTAGATGAACACTGGCGTCGTCATTGGCTGGCCGTCAGCATCGCCGTATAGCGGCGCTGCATTTCCTCGGGCGTGACTTCTTCGATGGCATGGCCGATCAGCCAGTCATAACCGAAGGGATCACGCAGGGTGCCGGAACGCTCGCCATAGAAATGATCCTGTGGCGGTCTCACCACACGGGCGCCGGCGGCGACGGCACGCTCGATCAGGGCATCGGCGTCGTCGACGTGGAGGTGAATGGCGAAGGTGTGGGGGGCATCGGCCTTGGGCGCGTGAATATCACACTCGGGAAAAGCATCGGAGAGCATCAGCGTCGTACCGCCGATCAGCAGTTCCAGATGACCGATGCGCCCGCCCGGTTCGACAAGGCGGAACTTTTCCGTCGCGCCGAAGATATCTTTGTAATAGGCCGCAGCCTGCTCAGCCGGGCTGGCAGTCAGGTAGACGAAGAGTTCGTGAACCGCCATGGCAGTTTTCCTTTCATTTGGAAATCCTGGCTGAATCTCCCTCAGGGACCCGCCGCTGTCTTGAAGGAAATTGACCCGGGTACCTCAGAGCCGAACGTGGCGGGCAAAGCGCGGCGCCAGCCGGCGATAGCGGCCGGGCGACAGACCGGCGAACTCACGGAATTCGCGATTGAGATGGGCCTGGTCGGCGTAACCTTCATCGGCCGCCAGGTCGGCCAGGGCCGGACCGCTGCCGGCGGACAGCCGCGCCAGAACCCGCCCGAAACGCAACAGCCTGCCGTAGGTCTTCGGCTTCAAACCGACGGTTTCGGTGAAGCGCTTCGAGAAGTGCCGATGACTGTAACCGCTTTGCCCGACCACCGCCGCGACCGGAAGAGAGGCGTCGAAGCCCGCCAGGGCTTGGGCGATCAGAGGGTCGATCCCGCGCAGCCGTGGCAGGCGGGCAGCCAGCGCGGCTTCGAAGAGATCGAGCCGCCGCGCCGCCGTTCCGGCCGTCCAGAGTTTCTCACGAAGCTCGGTCACGGCTGCCGCGCCCCAGACATCCTCCAAAGCCGTGTGCCGGCCCGCAAATGCGCCGGCGGGCGCGCCGATCAGCAGCCCGGCGGCGCCCGGCGCCAAGAGGGCGCCGACACTCGGCACCGGCCTTGAGACATCCTTGAGGTAGGGCCCGCTGCGCGGACCGCCGATTACCGCTGCCGAGACCGTGAAGCCGACCCTGTCATCGCGGTGGCGGAAGATCCGCAGCGGAGTCTCCGCCAGCCGAAGCACCAGATGCAGCGCCCCGCTGGGCAGCATCATTTCCCGGTTCGACCCTTCTCCGGGCGGTCCATCCCCCTCCGACGCCCAGAGCTGCCGGACGAAGGGGCGCAGCACGTCTTTCGGCGAACGGCTGAGCGGCATGGCGGTTTCCTGCTGACTGTCCGCCTTCAGAATAGAAGATCGCAACCGCTTTGGGGAGCCCCGGCCCCTTTATGCCCCGGAATGAACCACCAAATTAAAACCTTCTTCCGGGGCCGGCGGCACGAAGAACCCGGCGATCCGGTCGTAGTCCGCCTCGTCCGGCGCAAAGACGGGGGCGCCGGTCAGGTTTCTCTGATGCAGGCGCGTCTTGCAGACCGCATCGGGCACGTCGAGGACGTGCAGTTCGTGGTCAGCGCCAGCGCCCTCGAAGATACCGCGCATCCATTGCCGGGCCGCCACGGTGTTGGCGGGAAAGTCCAACACGACGGAAAGACCGGCGCGCAGCAGCGCCTGCACATGATCGCCCATCGCGGCGCGCAGGCGTTCGGCGCAGCGCGCATAGTCCGCAAGCGATTGGATCTCACCGGGATAGAGTTCAGAAAGCCAGGCATCTTCGCTGATGAGAAGGCACGCAGGCGCAGATCCCAGGCGGCGGGCCAGCGTCGATTTGCCCGCCGCGATCTTGCCGCAGAGCAGATACAGGGTCGGTGCGGCCTCCGTCATCGGCCCGGCGGGTTTTGCCCCACATGTTTTGGACTCACATGCTTCTGGCCCACATGCTTCTGAGACGTCAGCACCGCCTGGACCTGATAGACCTGACGCAGGCAGCGGGCGATGTAGTCGCCGGTCTGAACGTCCAAACCGTCGACCTGGATATCGATGGCAAGGTCACGGCACTTGGGCCCGGCCACGTCGCTGTGCCAGCGGGTCGGCACCAGGCCGCGCTTGGCAAACAGCTCCAGCACCCGGGGCATGACGCCGGGTTCGGCCTCGGCCAGGATGGAGAAGCAATAGACCGGCGCGACATTAAGCGCGCTGGTGTTGTCGGCATGGGAAAGCCGCAAGGCTGCGGCAGGCATTTCTAGGGAAGTCATGGAAGCGGACATTGTCTGTCCCCTGAACGGTAATCACCAATATCGAAGAAGCCCGAAGTCGAATGGGCTATGCCCGGCTACCCCTTGGGGGCCGGGTCCGTAATTCGAATGGCGATGCCGATCAGTCGGTTGCTGTCCATAACCCGTGGATAACAGCGGATCGGGCCGGGAAAGTCAACAGGCGGCCCGGCGCCTTCGGTCCCTGCCTCGAATCCCCTGCCGGTATTAACCATGCAAACCCACCGCAGGCGGGAAAACCCCACCCTCAGGGCGCGATGGCTTCGACCTCGATGATCAGTTCGACCGCGTCGCCCACGGCGGGCGCATAGGTCGCCATGCCGAATTCGGTGCGTTTGATACTGCCTCTTGCGGAGAAGCCGATAGCCTCCTTGCCCTGCAGGATGGGATGAGGCGCCTTCTGATTGAAGGTGACGTCCAGGGTCACCGGCTTGGTCACGCCCAGCAGAGTGAGATCGCCGGTCACGGCGCCGGTGTTGTCGCCGGTCTTGGCAATGCCGGTACTCTTGAAGGTGATGGTTGGAAACTTCTCGACATTGAAGAAATCGGCGCTCTTCAGATGGTCGTCGCGCTTCTGGTGGTTGGTGTCCAGGCTGGCCGACTGCATGACGATCTCAACGGCGGAATTCTCGACCGCCGCTTCGTCGAAGGTGATACTGCCTTTCACATCGCCGATCCGCCCGATGGTATCGGAATAGCCGAAGTGGCTGACCATGAAGATCACGTCGGCATGACCGGAATCGAGATCGTAGGTCTCCGCCGCCTGGGCGCCGCCCAGCGCCAAGGGTGCCGCCAGCAGGCCCGCCGCGAGGGTCAGGGTTTTCAATCGGGGTAAGGTTACGTGCGGCATTGGCTGTCTCCCGTTCATTTTATCTGCAGATTGGTCGATCCGCCCTCAGAGGGCCGGGCGGCTGGCCTGGATATCGATCTTGATGGTCACTTCGTTGCCGACCACGGAGGTGTCCTGCCAGAGCCCCTGGCCGATGCCGTAGTCGAGGCGCAGCACCGCCAGTTCGCCGCTGGCCACGGCATGGACGGCGCCATCGCGTTCTTCGGTAACCAGGGTGAAAGGCAGCATCACCGGCAGGGTCACGTCGCGCAGGGTGAGATTGCCGGCCGCCTCGTAACGCCCGCCGCCCAGGTCGGTGAAACCTTCCGCCGCGAAGGTCGCGCTCGGCCAGAGCGCCGCATCGAACAGCGGCGCGGAGCGGATCATCTCGTCACGGTCCTTGCTCAGGCTGTTCACGCTGGCGACCTCGATAACGACCTCGACCCGGCTGGCGGCAAGGTTGTCAGGGTCGAAGGCAATCGATGCCATGAAGTCCTCGAAGACTCCCTCCACCGGCGCCCCGGACTGGGTGGCGACGAAACCGATCCGGCTGCCGTATCCCACCATCCAGTCGGGCGCGCCCTGGGCCAAGCCCGGCGCCGCGCCGGCAAGCAGGGTCATCGCAAAACCCAGGGCCGCTGCCTTCATCCGCCTTTTCCTTTTCCCACAGCCGGCAGCATGCGCTTCAGCACCGCATCCTTCACCACAAAGTGGTGACGCAGCGCCGCCAGGACATGAACCGCCACCAGCGCCAGGATCGCATTGGCCAGCCAGTAGTGCGCCTGTCCCAGAATCACCTTCACCTCTTCGCTGGGGTCGATCAGCGCCGGCAGGGTGAAGAGCCCGAAGACCACCACCGGAAAGTTGGCGGCGGCGGAATGCAGGATGCCGATGGTGGGCTGGGCCAGCAGCACGACGTAGAGCGCGACGTGGCTGGCATGGGCCAACTGCAGCTCCCACCCCGCCATGCCCGCCGGCAGCACAGGGGGTGCCGAGTACCAGCGCCAGACGAGGCGCAGAACCGCGAGCACCAAAATGGTCACGCCGACGGATTTATGCAGGTTGATCAGGCGGATCTTTTCCGGCGACAGCGGCAGGCCGTCCTGGATCCAGGCCAGCGCGAAGATTGCGGCAAACAATGCCACGGTCACCCAGTGCAGCGTCTGTGCCACCGCGCCGTAGCGCTCAGCCGTGTTGGTCAGCCGCATTCAGACACCGCCCAAGTTCCAGTTTCGGCCGCCTCACCCTAAGGCGTGCCGTCCGGCGGCGGTGAATCAAATATCTTTGATCGACCGCCGCCTTGACAGCTGCGCGCCCGAACATAAGGCGCCCTGAGACATACTACGGATGAAGGGGCCGGGACGTTTCAACGGCAGGGCCAAAAAGAGGGCCAAAATGGGGGTAGCCAAGGAAAGCCGCCAAGGCCCGGGTGGGCCCTGGCAGTCTTCAACAGCGGGAACGGGGGAAGTAGCCTGGGCCCGGACCCGGCTTAGGCCCAGACCAGCCTGCGCTGGCGCAGCATGGTCTCGTCGAAAGATCCCTGATAGGCCGCCGCCTTGCGGGTGAAGTCTATATAGGACACGTGGATTTTCTGCGTCAGGGCATCGGTCGCCCCAATCTCCTCGGCCACCTCGCGGGTCACCTCTCCCAGCCGGGCGACGATGTCGTCGGAGAAGGACCGCAGTTCGACGTCATAGTCGTTCAGCAGCGGGCCGAAGGCCTGGATGTTGTGATAGGTGAAGTCGGTGGTGGTCTCCTGCGCCGTCGCCGCCGCGGCGCCCTGCACGATGGCCTGGAGGTCGGCGGGCAGGGCATCGAACTTCGCCTTGTTGACGGTGATCTCCAGGCCCGGCCCCGGCTCATGGAAGGCCGGCACGTAGTAGTATCTGGCGACCTTCTGCAGGCCGAAGGCGACATCGTTCCAGGGGCCGATCCACTCCGCCGCGTCGATGGCGCCGGACTGCATGGAGGGCAGGATCTCGCCCGGCGGCAGCAGCACCACGACGGCGCCGACGCGCCGCATGACCTCGCCGCCCAGCCCGGCGATGCGGATCTTCAGGCCCTGCAGGTCGTCGAGGGAGTTGATCTCGGTCTTGAACCAGCCGCCGGCCTGCAGACCGCTGGAGCCGGCGTAGAAAGGCTTCAGGCCGAAGTCGGCATAGACCTCGTCCCAGAGTTCCTGTCCACCGCCATAGGTCAGCCAGGCCGGCATCTCGATGGCGTTGAGGCCGAAGGGCAGCGTGGTGAAATAGTTGAAGGCCTTGGACTTGCCGACCCAGAAATAAGGCGTGCCGTGCATGATGTCGGCGGTGCCGGACTGCACCGCATCGAAGCTTTCGAAGGGCGGCACCAGCTCGCCCGCGCCGAAGGTGCGGATGTTGATGCGCCCGTCGCTCATGGCGATCACGCGCTGGGCGAAACGCTCCGCATTCACGCCGACCCCCGGCGTGCCCTTGGGCCAGGGCATGACCATGTTCCATTCGACCCTGCCCTGGGCGATGGCCGGCGCGGCCAGGGTCGTCGCGGCGGCGGCGGTTCCGGCAGCGGCGGCGATGCCCGCGCCCTTCACAAAGCTCCGGCGTTTCATGACTGTTTCCTCCCAAAGATTGCTGTCGCGCAGCCTCTCCGGGCCGCGCCGTCTCATTGGCGGCGAGCCTAGCGGCCTTTGCCGGGAAATTCCACCGGTGGGTTAGGGGTGATGGGTCAGTTTAAGTCTTCGATGCCAACCAACTCCCAGGAGACTTCTTCCCGGTCTTTGGCATAGTTAAATTTCATGTGCCTCACCAACATCACCTTGTACCGTTCTGGCACCCGGCGAGGGGTGGTAGCGTCAAAACTTTCTGCGAAGGCCCCTCTTAAAGGGTCACCCTCTGGAGGTGACAGAAGGAATCTTCGTCCGTGGTGGTCCCACATCTCCAAGAGGCCAGTGATCTCAAAATCCTCTGTGTGCTCTTCGCCGCGCCTCTCAATAACGCTGCAAAGTTCTGAGAACTCTGGCGGCTGCGTCAGCACTTGCTTTCTCGTTTCGCCGTCTCTCACCCACTTAATATCTGCACTCATGCCATAGTCGCGGTGGAGTTTCGACAGGGCGTAGAGCTTTCTCACCGCTGGAGTGCCATAAGCCGCAACTCCGCCATGGAGCCCCTCGGCACTGTCTACCTTGAGCAGCCCGAACACCGCGTCTATCGCTTGATCTAAATGAGACTCGATTGCGAGCAGTCTTTCATTCTCGATCGTCAGCGCCACACCCAGCGAGCCAGAGTAAGCGAAACCAAAGTCGAACTGCGTCTTCGCGATAATAGCAGGGTCGGAGGTGGTTCGCTCTTTCGGCTGAGTGGTGATAGCGTCGAATACAATTGTCACCAATTCTTGAAACGTGCGCAGAACCCCAGTCACCGCCGACACCGAGTAAGACGCCCCGCTGTCAGGGATAATCCGATAGTCGCAAACTTCAATGAACTCGCTGCGTGTCGCCTCGGCAAGGTCTGATCGAAGCATCTCTCTGCGGTTTTCGAGTGATTGAATAGTCAGTCGATCCGCAAATTCCGTTTCTGGATCAGCGTGCCGTTCAAGCCGAACAATAGTCGCCTCCAGATCGTTCATGTCGTCAAGTATCGCTCTTACCCGGCTCACCGCGACACCTCCAAAACGGCTATTCCCTTTGGCTTTTTCTTAGTAAGGCTCTGGCCAAAGTCCTTTTTCCATCTACTGTGAGACAACTCCGACTTTGGATAATAGTTGTGCCCTATTGGGGCGCTAAACATGACAAAGCTATGCAACTTATGGGGGTTATGGAAGTCATTTGCTGCCAGTTGCTCTATAAACTGTTTCTGTGGAACAGATATATTCGAGGTAACAGAAATCGGGAAATCCACCACAAAATCAATGTCATCCGGGTCAATCTTCTGGGTCAAATAGCTGCCATCAACCCAAATTTCGCACGGAAGCTTGAGCGAGGATAGAGTGTCCACTGCTATGGTTACGAAATTGTTCCATAGCGGAAGACGCCGCGCAGATTTAGGAAATCCGTCGACCACCAACGTCTTCAGTGACGCTAAATCCATCTTGTGCAAACCGTCTAGCAGGAGCGGCGGAAACTCCGCCTTTGCTCCCATGCCCTTGCCCGCCATTAAGCTACCCCGGCTAGTCCTTCTTCCTGTGCCGTGCCTGGGCGGCTTTCCTCGCAATCTCGCTTCGCTGCTTAGCCGATAGCTTCCGAGCGCGAGCCTTACCCCCTCTGAGCCCCAAGCCGCCCCAATTCCGAAGCAGCCGAATTTTTCTTTTTGGTTGTAGAAATATCTTGCTCTTCGCCTGTTGCAATATCAACCATGAGTTTGGCAAGTAGCGGATGCCACGGCGAATCAAGGCGGAGTATGACGGTTGGGGGGATGACGATGACCACCGGTGCGGTGGTTAGTCCTTGAGGCGCACGCCGATACCGCCGCCGTTGGCCTCGACGAAGACAATGCCGGCGGCTTCAAAAGCCGTTCTCAGCGCGGCAAGGTTGGCGCGGATCGGCTGACGGGCGCCGCGCTCGAAATTGCGGACCGTTGTCAAAGACACTTCGGAAACCTTCGCCAAATCCTGTTGGGTCCAGTCTAGAAGGCCGCGCGCCGCACGGCATTGGGCAGGAGTCATAATCGCCACTCTATGAACGGGCACTAAGCCGTCAAGCTCGCATGAGAAACTCAACCCGCACTACAGGTCATCAGCCTCAACATCTTGATGACAGGTGAAATTAAATAGGTTAGATTGAATTTATTGTGCTTGTTAGCGGCGCGAGAGGGTGCACAAACACCCGCCCGCGCCTGACCGTAACCCGACTTACTAGGAGTCAGGCCATGGCTAAAGACAGCCTTATCACGGATTCGCCTTCCCGAAACACTCAGGGCGCCGATGACAACGCCCCCGGCGACAGCCCCCGAACAAACCATCATCCGCCCCAACCCGCCCTGATCACCGGCAGACAGTGCCGCGCGGCGCGCGCCATGCTGCAATGGAGCCGCGAGGAACTCGCCGAACGCAGTGGCGTCCACTACATCACCCTCTGCAACTTCGAACTCGGCCACTGCACCCTGAAACCGGGAAGCGCGCGGCTGCTGCGCCTGACCTTCATCGCTTCCGGCGTGCTGTTCATAGACGAAGACAGCGACGGCGGCCCGGGCATCTGCCTCGCCATGCCGGTCACCTAGCGGGCCCGGAAGGCCCTGTCATCTTCGCGCTGACGCGGGATGCCCCCTCACCCCGACCCTTGCATGTTGGTGATCGGCCCGAATTGCGTAAGCATTGGGGTTGATCCCCGGGGGGTGGCCACCCCCCGGGGATCGGATGGGCGGGACCGCGCGACCCTAGGCAAGAACC
>NZ_JAAQPH010000018.1 GCF_011683915.1 Pelagibius litoralis | reverse complement strand
CTCAATGCGCGCCCATTCCTCCTCACTCAACCAAAACAGCTGCCTTGCCATTCAAGCCTCCTATCCTTGGAAACTTGAATCACAAATCCAACTCAACTGGAATCCCCTAATTGGGTACAGACCCTAGAGCAGATCCCGGTCGGATGGAATCGCCGGAGGCGATCCATCGACCGGGTGAATCTGCTCTAACTGTTTGATGGCGATCGGATTCACATGTTTTGGCGCAACCACGAAGTGGTTCCGTCAAAACATGATCCGATCTAGGAGCCCGCGGCGGGCAATTGCAACGGCCGTGCCGTTCGTTGTAACCATGCCGACCGCTTGATTTTGGAGGAGACGCAGCATGGACCGATTCACCGGCGGTTGCCTCTGCGGCAACGTCCGGATTGTGGCGTCGGGGCGCCCCTACCGGGTCGGCCTTTGTCACTGTCTCGACTGCCGCAAGCATCATGGCGCGCTTTTTCACGCTTCCGCGGTGTTCCCTCAGGATGCGGTGACCATCGATGGCGAAACACGCGACTACGCCGGGCGGTTTTTCTGTCCCCGCTGCGGCTCGTCCATTTTCGCCCGCAGCGCAGACGAAATCGAAGTGAACCTGGGATCCCTGGATGCCCCCGACCAACTGGTGCCAAGCTACGAACTCTGGACCGTCCGCCGCGAGTCGTGGTTGCCGCCGTTTCCGCTCACGAGACGATACGACCGCGATCGTGACGCCACGGATCGCTTTGAGGAGTAGGGCGCAGGAACCGTGCGAAGCTGTGACCGATGTCCGCTTTTGCCGTCGCCCTTCACCGGCCTTTGGCGGGCTGCCAGCCGGCGGCCAGCAGGATGCCGCCGGTGGCGAAGACCAGCCCCGCCCAGGCGAGCGCGCTCGGCCACTCGCCCAGCACCGGAATGGCCAGCAGGGCAGCCATACCGGGCACCATCGCCAGCATCGCGGCGGTCGAGGCGGTTCCGATGGAACGGATCGCGGTGGTAAAGAGCAACACCGCCGCCACACTGGGGCCGAGGCCCTGATAGGCGCCCTGCAGCAGGATTTCCGACCAGGGCGCCTGATTGACCGCCTTTGGCAGGAAGGCCAGATAGAGCGGGCCGAACCACAGCAGGTTGATGGTCGGAATACAGACCATCGCCTGCATGGGCGTCAGCTGCCAGGCCTTGGTGCCGATCAGGTTGACGGCAACGAACAGCGCCGCCGCCAGGAACATGAGATGGCCGATCCAGGCATCGGGCGCGACCCCACCGGAGTCCCGGTCCCAACCAATCAGGCCGCAGCCAACCAGTATCACCGCCATACCGGTTACCCGCCAGCGGTCCGGCCGGTCCTTCAACCACAGCCAGCCGAGACCGGCGGCGAAGACCGGCAGAGTGCCGTTCATCATGATGCCGGCGTGAGAGGCCGGCGCGAACTGCAGGCCGCCGAAAGCGAACCCCAAATAGGGCACGCCCTGGCCGCAGGCGATCACCGCGACCTGCCACCAGCGCAGCTTTCGCGGCCAGTGGCGCCACACGAAGGGCGCCACGGCGACGGTGGCGACGGCGAAGCGCAACGCCATCATGTCGTGGATGGTCAGTGTCTGGACGACGCCGAGCCTGGACACCACGACCCAGCCGGACCAGATGACGACGACACCGAAAGCGGCGAGCCATCCGGCCAGCGGAGAAGCGGGATTGGACATTGGCAGGGGTACCCTCGGACGGGTTGCGCTGTGGTCGGGTTATGCTGCGGAGTCAGGTTACCCAGAGGAGCCAGGTTACTACGAATAACCGCTTCCATCGCATACCGAAAGGCAGGAAGCTCTCCCGCCATCAGCCGCAACGACAAAGGCCCCCGCCGACGGCAGGGGCCTTTTTCTTAAGGAGCCCATCATGGGCCTTCAGAAGTTTACTTCAGCTTCCTGGAATGCTTGGCGGCCTGGTCCTTCAGCACCTTGCCGGCGGTGAAGCGCGGCGTCAGGGTCGCGGGCTTGGCCTTGAAGGTGGCCGGCTCACCGGTGAAAGGGTTGGTGCCCTTGCGCGCCTTGGTGGCCGCTTTGTAGCGCATCTTCAGACGGCCGAGATTGCCCATCGGCACGCTGCCCGGTGTCGTCTTGCTGGTGTCTTTCAGCGCAAGGTCGGACATGACCGGCCAGAGGGCATCGAGGAGCTTGCCCGCGTCGCGGCGGCTGAAGGTCGTTCCCCAGTCATCGCCGAGCGCCTTGGTCAGGGCTGCGGCATAGGCATCGGCAAGCTGCGTCTTCGTCACTGTCATCGTTTTTTCCTTGTGTCTGCCCCCGAGAGAAAAAGGGGATCGATCTAGAATGTTGTTAAATACGGCGGGTGCCGCCTGCTTACGCAAGTGGTGGTTAACGAAACGTTAAAGATTGCGCATAGCCGGCCTCTATGTCTCTTAAAAAAAGGCATAGAAGAGACTCATCTGCTCCCGCATGGTTCGCGGTTACCGCGGCGAGGTTCATCAACACCCGCAAACCCGGCACCCGGTTGTCGGCTTCAAAACTGGATCGAGGCAAATACACGGTGCTGAAGCCAAAGGATCGAGGGATAGGCCGCAAGCCAGACCCAGAAGAAACGGTTTAGGCCGAAGAGGACCGCGTTGGCAAGGTGAAACAGGCCCGCAACGCTGAGGCCCGCGATGAGGGTAACAGGGTGCAGCAAGGTCGCGGGGAAAGCGATTTCGAAAAGCATGACCGCCCAGGACGCCGCAAGGACAAGGCGCGGTTGCCTGGCGATCGATCTGAGATTCTCGCTCACGGGGTAGGCGGAGAACTGAAAGACATCGCTGAGCGCGCGGCCGCTGCGCCAGTCCGGATTGACGATCTTGACCCAGCCGGAGATCAGATACGACAGCACCAGCTGCAGGGCGAGGTAACCAAGGGCGATGTCTTTCCAGCTTTGATTCGGGGCGAAATGGCTCAGGCAAAGGCAAATCAGGATCAGCAGACCCATGCGGTCGCTGCCGCCGTTATAGGGGCCCTGGAAGCGATGCAGGATGGGCAGGCTCAGGATCACGAGACCCACTGTCGCCCATTGGCTTTGCACCCCAAACAGAAGGAGCAGAGAGAGAACGATGCGGAGCGCAAAGAGGCGCTGCTCGTCCCTTGCCGCACTCAGGTGCTCAAGGCTTTGCTGCAGGAAAGCGAGCGCCAGGAGAATTTCGGTCAGGCGCTGGGCGCTATCGAAGTCCATGGCGGGTCAGGCGCCGGGGCGGGTCATGAGTTGACGTGGTGAGATATAGGCGACTTCTTTTTGCAAGTCGTCGCCCGCGCGGCTGATGAGGACCAGCCGGAACTGGAAGAACTCATCACCCTCGGCCGGGTTCAGGCTGGCCGCGATGCGGGTGCTGATTTCGGTGACGCTGTGCTCGGTCGGATTTTCAAGCAGGCGTTCGGCGCAGCTGGTGAGGAAAAGCGTGTCGTTCCAGTTGGGGTTCCAGAAAAGACGGCGCAGAACTGTGCCAAACGACAGGTTTTGAGGACGGGGGCGGAACTCCTGCCAGTCGGCGGCAGTTTCATCCGCCGCGCCAAGAAGGGCGAATTCGATGCGGGGGGAAGCCGCAATGGTGTCAAAGAACCGCCAGGAGGGAATCAGCACAGGGGCGAAAAATTTGAGGCTCTTGAGCATGGGATCATGCTTCTGCCGGTTCCTTTTCATCCTTGTCAACGATGTTTCCGCAAAGGCAGTCAACGCCCGACACCACCTGAATAACGGGTGCGCAACCACAGGCTTATACAGGGGTGCAGCAATACCCACTCATCGCTATCGCCAGGCGACAGACGGCGTTTCAGCCTGCCGCGTCAGACCCCGCCGTTCCGCCGGTAGACACGCCCCGCCGATAGATACTCATCGTCGCCCCCGTCGCGGTGGTATCCGCTTTCAGAAGCGTCAGGTTCTTCGGGATCGCGCCCTCGCCGAACAACCGTTTCCCCGGGCCAACGATCACGGGAAACGTCCAGAGTCTGAATTCGTCGATCAGATCATGGACCAGCAGGGTCTGAATCAACTGCCAACTTCCGTGGACCTGCAGCAATGGACCCTCCTGGTTCTTGAGACCGGAAACCGCCTTGGCGATATCGCCTGTCAGGGCCACGGAATTGTTCCAGTCGAGCCTGGTCAGGGTTGAGGTCGCGACATACTTCCTTGCGCTGTTCATCGGGTTTTCATCACCGGCAGCGGAGAAATGAGGCGCGAACAGCGCGTAGGTTTTTCGGCCGAGCAGAAGGTCGTAGGGCGCGGCCATAGCCTCTTTGCCGACCTGTTCCATCACGCCGTCCCAATGCGGGTCCGCCCAGCCGCCATGTCTGAATCCGCCCGAAGGATCTTCCTCCGGCAGTTTGGGCGACTGCATGACGCCGTCGAGAGTCTGGAACGTCAGAATGGCGAGTTCTCTTGTCATGAAATTCTCCCTGCTCAAGACCTTCTCGCGGCCGTATCGCCTGTTTGTGAAAGGCCTAAACCGGCCAGCTCAGTCAGTCGCTTCGCGCAGGACCTTGGCCAAACGTTCGAGGCTCTCGGTTCCGCCGACTTCGGCGCCGAGTTCCCTGGCGTGTTCAGCGGCCTCCGCCGAGGGGAAGAGCATGCGTAGGGTAAGCTTCGTCTTCCCCTGAGCTTCCTCAAAGAGGATGGACATTTCACAGGTGAGGTGCGGATCATCCGCCTTTCCGCCGACATTGGAAAAAGCCAGGCGTTCGGGTTTTTCAATTTCGGTATAGACGCTCCTGCCCGGGTAATCCGTGCCGTCCGGGCCGTGCATAACGTAGTCCCAGACACCGCCCAGCTTGACTTCCATCGCATGCGTCGTGGTGGTGAAGCCTTCGGGACCCCACCATCTGCCGATGTGCTGCGGGTCGGTCCAGGCGGCAAACACAAGCGCGCAGGGCGCATCGTAGGTGCGCGTAAATACCAGTTCATTTGCGGCGTTTGTTTTTGCGGCTACCGATATGCTCTTTTCTGCCATGCCCTCTTCCCGTCGATTGAAGTTCCTGCAGGTAACCGCCCAAGCGATCCAGGCTCTCTTCCCAGGATTGCCGGTATTCCTCAATCCAGTCGGAAACCTCTTTGAGCGGCGCCGCCCGCAGCCGGCACGGCCGCTTCTGAGCATCCCTGCTCCGCTCGACGAGCCCGGCTTTTTCCAGAACCTTGATGTGCTTGGTGACGGCCGGCATCGTCATCTCGAAGGGTTCCGCCAGCTCGGTGACGGTTCTTTCGCCCGATGTCAGTTGGGCGAGAATCGCCCTGCGCGTTGGGTCCGCCAGTGCCGAGAGCGTCCTGTCGAGTTGGTTGGTCGTCATAAAACAAAACCATCTAGTTAATTTACTAAAAGATAAAATATAAACGACAGACTGTCAACGGCCAGTGCCTTGTTTCGGCTCTCTTTGACAGGGATCAAGAAGGCCGGATGGAAATGCTGCTATTCTTGAAGCGGTTTCACAGACAGCGAGGAAGCAGACCATGTCCGACGACAGCAAGATGACCGGTCACTGCCTTTGCGGCGCGGTGAAGATCACGGTGACCGGCGAACACAAGGATGCGGGCGTGTGCCACTGCGGCATGTGCCGGCGCTGGAGTGGCGGGCCGGCCATGGCGCTCGATGTCGGCCAGGACATCGAGATCGAGGGCCGGGAGAATGTGACCGCCTATCGCTCCTCCGACTGGGCCGAGCGGGGCTTCTGCAAGACCTGCGGCAGCAATCTCTACTACCGGATCGTGGAAGCGGACAGCTATGTCATCTACGCCGGCATTCTGGACGGCCAGGACAGCCTGACGCTGAAAAGCCAGATCTTCATCGACGAAAAGCCGGCTTTCTACGACTTCGCCAACCAGACCCAGAACATGACCGGCGCCGAAGTCTTTGCCCTCTATGCGCCCCCGGCGGATCCGAATTAAGGCGCGGCGCGGTTGGACTCTTTCCGGTTTAGACGGCTCCGGCCCGCACCTCCTCCCGGCCACCCAATGTCAGTATCCTATGGGTGGCCGGGAGGAGGTGCGGGCTGGAACCGCTTCGACGTAAGTCGAAAACATTCTAGGGCCGCCTGGCGACGACATCGATTTCAACCCGTGCGCCGACCGCAAGCCCGGTCACGCCGATACAGGTGCGGGCCGGAAGCCTGCCCTCTTCGAAATAGCTTTGGTAGGTCTGGTTCATCGCCGTGTAGTCGCGTTCGAAATGGGTGATGTAGACCCGCGCCTGCACCACGTTCCGAAGGCTTAGCCCAACGCCCTCCAGCACGATGATGAGGTTATCCATCACGCGCCGGGTTTGCGCTTCGATGCCTTCGGGCAGCGCGCGCTCGGGCTCATCCGGCCAGGTCGGCATCTGACCGGTCAGGAAGACCCAGCCGTCAATCTCCGCCGCATGTGAAAATGTGGCCACCGGCTGCGGCGCCGCATCGATCATGTGAAACGTGGGAAGCGGCATCGCAAACTCCTTTATCGCTTTCTTGTATCGCCTTCTTGCCGGGAGGCGATCACGCCGGTTCAGGCGTCCTCCGTCTCCACATCAAAGCGCGTCACGACACCCTGCGCCAGACGGAAGAAGCCGTCCTGCGGTTCGTCCATGGCGAAGACTTCTTCCGGCGTCGCCTTCAGATAGAGCCCGCGCAGGATACGCCCGGCAAGCCCATGGCTGACCGCCACCAGGGGTGCGCCGTCTTCCAGCTCCGCCATCCAGCTCTTCAGGCGGGTCGCGACCAGGGCGTAGCTTTCACCGCCGGGCGTAATGTAGTTCCACTTGTCGGCCTGCCGGGCCGCCCAGGTTTCGGGGAACAGTTCCGCCAGTTGCGCCTCGCTGCGGGCTTCCCAGTCGCCGAAGGAGATTTCCGCGATCCGCGGCTCCAGCGTAATCGCGGCAGGGTCGATGCCCAGGCGGTCGGCCACGATGGCGGCGGTCTGCCAGGCGCGGCCCAGCGGGCTTGAGACGATCTTCGGCGGCGCTGCGTTCTCGCGCCTCAGGGTCTCGGCCAGCAGGCTGCCCATCGCCCCGGCCTGGGCAACGCCCCTGGCGGTCAGCGGCGAGTCCTTCTGGCCCTGAAGCCGGCCGATGGAATTCCACACGGTCTGGCCGTGGCGGACGAGATAAATCATGCAGGCTTCTCCGCAAAATCAGGAAAACGTTGCGGAGCATCCCGCGACAGTCGTGACCGTCGATATCACGGGCAGGCGGCCCTCGCCAAGCGAGACCGGGGTTTCAAGCGGGACGGGGATTTGGGGAGGGCAACCCGCGAACGGTTCCCAACGACCCTGTCATGCTTTAGGATGCCGCTGCCCCGGGCTTCAAGGATCCTAGGCCCAGAGGACCCTGCGTCCCTTATCAAATCGAGCTCACATGACGCTGCTGTCGGTTACCCATACGACGGTCTATCGCTATCAACGGCCGGTCACCTTCGGCGAGCACCGGCTGATGTTCCGGCCCCGCGACAGTCACGACATACGTCTGGTCAATACCGCCCTGATCATCGCGCCCCAGGCGGACATCCGCTGGATGCACGACGTCTTCTCCAATTCCATCGCCATCGCCTCGTTTCAGGAGGCCGCCAGCGAACTGCGCTTCGAAAGCCGCGTGGTCATCGATCACTACGGTCTCGACTATCCGGACTTTGCGATCGAGCCCTATGCCCAGACCTACCCCTTCAGTTACCCGGCGGAGGAAATTGCCGATCTCGGCCGCTCGGTCGAGCGCCACTACCCCGATCCGGACCGCAAGGTGGATGCCTGGGCGAAACGCTTTGTCGAAGGCAGCGGGCCCGTCGGCACCCAGGACCTGCTGACCCGCATCAACAGCGCGATCCAGGCGGAGTTCCGCTATGAGCGGCGCTATGCGATCGGCGTGCAGACACCGGCGGAAACACTGGAAAAAGGCAGCGGCACCTGCCGCGATCTGGCGGTCTTTATGATGGGCGTCGCCCGCGCGCTCGGTTTTGCCGCCCGCTTCGTCTCCGGCTATCTCTACGATCCCGCCGTCGAAGACGACCAGGCCCCCGAGAGCGATGTAACCAACGGCGTGCAAGGCGCCGGCGATACCCATGCCTGGGTGCAGATCTACCTGCCCGGGGCCGGCTGGGTGGAGTTCGACCCCACCAACGGGCAGGTCGGCGGCGCCAATCTGATCCGGGTCGCCGTGGCGCGCGAACCCTCCCAGGCGGTGCCGGTGCAGGGTACTTTCTACGGCGCCACCGGGGACTTTATCGACATGGATGTCGAGGTCCGGGTCACCAAGCCGATAAC
This sequence comes from Pelagibius litoralis, assembly GCF_011683915.1. Taxonomy (GTDB): domain Bacteria; phylum Pseudomonadota; class Alphaproteobacteria; order Kiloniellales; family Kiloniellaceae; genus Pelagibius; species Pelagibius litoralis. Next base: position 107,532 of record NZ_JAAQPH010000018.1, on the reverse strand, counting down.
CACGTAATTTCCATATAAAAACATAAGCTTACAGGCAGAACCCCGCCGTCACCGGAACGTGATTCGCCAGTGAGCGCCGCGATCCGTAACGTCCCCGGCCATGGGTCGCACTTCTATCGCCTTTGGCGCTGTTGTCCTGGTTGCCGGCATTGCAGCCTGGACCGGACAAGCCATCACCAAGTCTCCGTCCTTCTTCGATGCGTCGGCAGAAGCCGAGCCCCTGCAGCTGGCCGAGCTCAGCGGCAATGCGCGTCCGGTGGTGGTCGAACTCTTCACCTCCCAGGGCTGCAGTTCCTGCCCGCCGGCCGATGCGCTGCTGGACGAACTGGCGGACCGCCCGGGCCTGCTGGCGCTGTCCTTCCACGTCGACTATTGGGACTACATCGGCTGGAAAGACCCCTTCGCTTCGGCGGAATACACCCAGCGGCAGCGTGACTACGCCCGGACGCTGGGCCTGCGCTATGTCTATACGCCGCAGATCGTGGTGGACGGCCGCAAGGACCTGGTCGGCAGCCATCGCCGTGCGGTGACCGAGGCGATCGAGGAAGCCGCCAAGCGCAAGAGCGTGGTGGACGTCACCCTGGCGCCCGACGACGGCGGCAAGGTCTCCCTCTCGGCCGGCCACGCACCGGCGGAGGGCGCGACGGTCTATCTGGTCATGTTCGACGACGACCACAAGACCGACGTGGCGCGGGGCGAGAACGGCGGCCGTTCCATCCACAACGCCAATGTGGTGCGCGAATACCGCAAGCTCGGCCGCTGGACCGGCGAGGCCATGGAGTTTTCCCTGGATATCGCTGCGGCACGCGGCGAAGGCCGTGGCGGCTGTGCGGTGATCGTCCAGGCCGGCACCACCGGCCCCGTTCTGGGCGCGGCGATCCTCGACCTCGACACAACCAGCTGAGCGCAACCCTGGTTACTGCAGATCTATTCAGGTTCCGGGGATAGCGCCCGTTCGACCACATCCGCCACGAAGGCAGTCTTGCCTTCGGTATAGGCCCTCCAAACGCCCTTTGAGTCGATGACGAGCTTTCGTTTCAAAGCACCGTATGCTGCGGCAGCCTCGGGGTTAGCGCGAAGATAATCCCGGAACAAGATGCGTTTCAGATGAACGGGCGTGCCGGGAGCGCACAGATATATTCGATGTCCGGGAGAAAGACCGCGGCGGCTGGTAAAGGTCCACATACCATCGTTGTACGGATCACCATGGTACTCACGGTCAGTCTCTTTGAGCAGATCGACAGACCTGACGATGTCATCGGCCGAGCGCAGAACCACATCAATGTCGATCTTGGGCTTGGCACATAAACCCGGAACGGCGGTGCTGCCGATGTGATGGACCTCTAATGCGGTTTCTCCGAGCGTATGCCTGATCGCTTCCTGGAGCTGCTCGAAGACTGCCGGCCAGAGCTGATCGTAAGGCACGACCGCGATGGGACCTGATCTGACGGCTGTCGACACCTCATCAATGAACATCCCGGCATCCTCAGCGTTCGGCGTGGCGCCAAGGCATCGGTTCACGCCGGCAGCCAAACAATACGCTAGATCGGATCATGTTTTGACGGAACCACTTCTTGGTTGCGCCAAAACATGTGAATCCGATCGCCATCAAACAGTGAGAGCAGATTCACCCGGTCGATGGATCGCCTTCGGCGATTCCATCCGACCGGGATCTGCTCTAGCCGCCGGAAACGAGGCCTCTTTCGACCAGGGCGGACAGCCGCCGCGAGAAGGCCGCGGCATCGGGCAGCGGTTCGCCCTCCATGACCAGCGCCTGGTCGAGCAGCAGCCAGGCTGCATCTTCCAGTACACCGCCCGCACCGTCCTTGCCGACCTGATCCGACAGCGCCTTGATCAGGGCGTGATCCGGGTTGATTTCGAGGATCCGGGCGGAACTGCGCTCAAGCTGGTTCTGCTGTTTCAATAGCCGTTCCAGATGCATGTCCATGTCGCCTTCGTCGGCCACCAGGCAGACCGGGCTGCTGGTCAGGCGCCCGGAAGGGCGCACGTCCTTCACGGCATCCTTCAGGGTCAGCTTCACGAAGGCGATCAAGGCATCCAGCGCCGGGCTGCTGTCCTCGGACTTCTCCGTATCGCTCTCTTCCTCGCCCTCCGGCTTGGCCACCTTGTCCAGATCGGCGCCGCCCCGGGTCACCGACTTGAAGGGCTTGGCGTCATAGTCCGGCACGGCAGTCAGCCAGAAGTCGTCGACCGGGTCGCTCAGCAGCAGCACCTCGACGCCCTTGGCGACAAAGCCTTCGATCTGCGGGCTCTTGGCCAGGGCCTCCGGGTCGCCGCCGGTAATCGTATAGATGGCGTCCTGGCCCGGTTTCATGCGCGCGACATAGTCGGCCAGGCTGACCAGCCCTTCGCCCGCGGTGGAGCGGAAGCGCGCCAGTTCGATCAGGGTGTCGCGCTGCGCCTGGTCCTCGTAAAGGCCCTCCTTGAAGACGGCGCCGAAGGTATTCCAGAAGGTCGCGTATTCCTCCGGCGCTTTTGCCGCCTTCTTCTTCAATTCGCCCAGCACCCGCTTCACCAGGGCGCTGCGGATCTTCGCCAGGCGCGGGTTGTTCTGCAGCAGCTCACGGCTGACGTTCAGCGGCAGGTCCTCGGTATCGACGATGCCGCGCAGGAACCGCAGGTAGGACGGCAGCAGTTCGCTGCAGTCGTCGGTGATGAAGACACGCTTCACATAGAGTTTGATCCCGGTCTTGCGGTCCGGGTGAAACAGGTCGAAGGGCTTGGTCGAGGGGATGAACAGCAGGCCGGTGTATTCCAGCACGCCCTCGGCCTTGAAATGCAGGCGCAGCCAGGGCTCGTCGAAGGTGTGGCCGACATGGTGGTAGAATTCCTTGTACTGCTCCTCGGTGATCTCGCTCTTGGGCCGGGTCCAGAGCGCCGAGGCGGCGTTCAGGGTCTGGTCGGGCTCGTCCTCCTTGCGCGATTCCAGGATCACCGGCACGGCGATGTGGTCGGAATAGGTGGCGACGATCTGGCGGATCCGCATGGGATCGAGGTATTCCTCGTCGCCGTCGCGCAGGTGCAGGACGATACGGGTGCCGTGCGCCGGCGCCTCGCCGTCCTCGGCCACGCTAAAGGCGCCCTGCCCGTCGGAGGTCCAGCGCCAGCCCTCGGCCTCGCCGGCCTTGCGGGTGCTGACCTCGACCTGCTTGGCGACCATAAAGGCGGAATAGAAGCCGACGCCGAACTGGCCGATCAGGCTGGTCCCCTCCGGCTTGCTCTCCAGCTGCTCGACGAAGGCGGCGGTGCCGGAGCGGGCGATGGTCCCCAGGTTGTCGATCAGATCCTGGCGGCCCATGCCGATGCCGTTGTCGGCGATGGTCAGCGTCTTGGCGCCGGGGTCGGCCTTCAGGCGAATGGCGAAGCTGCCGTCCTCACCCATCAGTTCCGGCTGGGTCAGGGCCGCGTAACGCAGCCGGTCGCAGGCGTCCGAGGCATTGGAGATCAATTCCCTGAGGAAGATCTCTTTTTCCGAATAGAGCGAGTGAGCGACGATATCGAGAAGGCGGCTGACCTCCGCCTGAAACTGCATTTCTTCCTGCGCCATCACCAAATCTTTCGTTTCGTGCTTCTTGATTGCTTGGGCCTGCCGCTCTCCTCAAAGAAAAGAGCGCAGCCGCCGACAGATATGTGCGCTATCTATAAGGACTACAAGCCCTCCCCCCTAAGGAAAACCGCCGGAGAGGACCGCATCATGACCGATCACCATGCCACCGTGCGCCAGGCGGAAAGAGCCGCCATGGTGGAAGCGGTGGTGGCGGAAGCCGCCGAGGCGGCGGACTGGCTGGGCGATGAGCCGCTGGACGGCAAGGTGCTGCAAGCCCTGGCAAAAGTGCCGCGCCATGCCTTCGTGCCCGGCCGGCAGGCGGCAGCGGCCTACGAGAACCAGCCCCTGCCCATCGGCGGGCGGCAGACCATCTCCCAGCCCTTCATCGTCGCGGTGATGAGCGACCAGGCAGAGATAACGGCGGGCAGCCGCGTGCTGGAGGTCGGCACCGGCTCAGGCTATCAGGCCGCCATGCTGGCCGAACTGGGGGCCGAGGTTTTCACCCTGGAGGTGCTGCCGGGCCTGGCGGCCGAAGCGGCGGCAAAGCTGGCGCACCTGGGCTATGACCGGGTCCATTGCCGCCAGGGCGACGGCGCGGCGGGCTGGCCGGAGGCCGCACCCTTCGACGCCATTTTGGTGACCGCCGCCGCCGACAGGGTTCCCGGCGTCCTGCTGGACCAGCTCGCCCCGGGCGGGCGGATGATCATCCCCCTGGAAGAACAGGACACCGCCACGCCGGCCCATTGGCGCCGCCCGCGCCAGACCCTGGTGAGGATCGACAAGGCCGCCGACGGCAGCCTGAGCGAAAAAGCGCTGCTGCCGGTCGCCTTCGTGCCGCTGACGGGGCCTTCCGCTGCCCGAAAATAGCCCTGATGCGTCACGCCGGGCGGCCAGGGAAGGCTTGCAATGAGCCCGTAAAATCCCGATTCTGTAGGCTATGTCGCTTTTCGCGCAAGCGCAGGATAAGGCCCAGGTAACCGCCGTTCTGGGGCCGACCAACACCGGCAAGACCTATCTGGCCATCGACCGCATGCTCGGCCATTCCAGCGGCATGATCGGTTTCCCCTTACGCCTGCTGGCGCGGGAAAACTACGAGCGCATCGTCCAGATCAAGGGCGCCGCCCAGGTCGCCCTGGTCACGGGGGAGGAAAAGATCGTCCCGCCGGGCGCGCGCTACTTCTGCTGCACCGTCGAATCCATGCCGGTCGACCGCCCGGTTTCCTTTCTGGCGGTGGACGAGATCCAGCTCTGCGCCGACCCCGAGCGCGGCCATATCTTCACCGACCGCCTGCTTCATGCCCGCGGTTTCGCCGAGACCATGTTTCTGGGCGCCGAAACCATCCGCCCGGTTCTGCAGGCCCTGGTGCCCGAAGCCATCTTCGTCACCCGGCCGCGTTTCTCCACCCTCAGCTATACCGGGCCGCAGAAGCTGACGCGCCTGCCGCCGCGCTCCGCCGTGGTCGCCTTTTCCGCCTCCGAGGTTTACGCCACGGCCGAGCTGCTGCGCCGCCAGCGCGGCGGCACGGCGGTGGTGCTGGGGGCGCTGAGCCCGCGCACCCGCAATGCCCAGGTGGCGATGTTCGAGGCCGGCGAGGTCGACTACCTCGTCGCCACCGACGCCATCGGCATGGGCCTCAACCTGAACCTCGACCACGTGGCCTTCGCCAAGCTGCGCAAGTTCGACGGCCGCGGCCAGCGCCGCCTGACCGCGCCGGAGGTCGGCCAGATCGCCGGGCGGGCCGGGCGCCACATGAACGATGGCACCTTCGGCACCACGACGGAAATCGGGCCGCTCAGCGACAGTCTGGTGGAGGCGGTGGAGAACCATGTCTTCCCGCCGCTGGCCTTCGTCCACTGGCGCAACCCGGATCTGGATTTCCGCGATCCCGAGCACCTGCTGAAAAGCCTCGACCGCCGCCCGCCGCGCCCGGAGATGCTGCTGGCCCAGCAGGCCGACGACCAGGTCGCCCTGGCGATCTTGGCAAAGGAGGCCGAGATCGCCGCCCTGGCGACCACGCCGGCAAACGTCGCCCTGCTCTGGGAAGTCTGCCAGGTGCCGGACTTCCGCAAGATCCTCTCTGACCATCACGCCCAGTTGCTGGCGCAGATCTATGTCAGGCTGATGACCAACGAAGGCCGCCTGCCGGAAGACTGGGTGGCCGCCCAGCTTGCCCGGCTGGAACGCAGCGACGGCGACATCGACCAGCTGGTCGCGCGCATCGCCCATATCCGCACCTGGACCTATATCACCCATCGCGGCGACTGGCTGGATGACGTCGAACACTGGCAGGACCGCGCAAGGGCCATCGAGGACGCCCTTTCCGATGCCCTGCACGAACGCCTGACCCAGCGTTTCGTCGACCGCCGCGCGGCGGTGCTGGTGCGCCGCCTGCGCGGCGACGGCGAGTTGATCGGCGCCGTGCGCAAGAACGGCGAGGTGGTGGTGGAAGGCGAGTTCGTCGGGCGCTTCGCCGGCTTCCGATTCGAACTGGACGAAGAGGCCAAGGGCGAGGACGCCCGCCCCCTGCTGGCCGCCGCAAGGCGCGCCCTGGTGGGCGAGATCCCCCGGCGCATCAAGCAGCTGGAGCAGGACAACGACGGCGCCTTTGCCCTCAGCGGCAACGAAATCACCTGGCGCGGTACCCCGGTCGCCCGCCTGCAGGCCGGTGACACGGCACTGACACCTGGGATCGAGGTGCTGCACAGCGACTTCCTGGACGGCCCGGCGCGCGAGCGGCTGCGCAAGCGCTGCATGCTCTGGCTGACCCGCCATATCCAGGCCACCTTGAAGCCGCTCATCGCGGTCCAGAAGGCCGAGCTTTCGGCCCCCGGCCGCGGCCTGCTCTTCCAGCTTGTCGAGGCGCTGGGAACCCTGCCGCGCCGCCCCTTGAGCGCCCAGATCGCCCTGCTGACCAAGGCCGACCGCAAGGCCCTGGCGGCGCTCGGCGTCAGGCTTGGCGCGGCCAGCCTGTTCCTGCCCAGGCTGCAGCAGCCGCGCATGCTGCAACTGCGTGCCCGTCTCTGGGCCCTGCGGGCGGGCTGCGAAGAACCGCCCCTGCCGTCGGTCGGCACCAAACTCTTCGAACTGACCGATGCCGCCAGCCTGACCCGCGACGTGGAGGGCTTCTGCCATGCCCTCGGCTTTCGGCTGGCAACCCGCAGAAGCGGCGCGCCCCTGGCGGTCAGGGCCGACGTGCTGGAACGTCTCTCCCGCGAAGCGTACCGCCTGTCGGCCGAGAACGGATCGCTGAGCCTGACCGCCGAGCTCTGCAAGTTGGCGGAGGCAACGGAAGCGGACATGGCGGTTTTGCTCTTCGCCCTCGGCTATCGCCGGCAACAGGAAGGCGAAGGCACCGTCAGCTACAGCCGCCGGGGTGCCCGTGCAAAACCGCGTCAAAACGCTGCGGCGGGCGTGGCAGCGACGGCAGAAAACAAACCCGCCAAGCGGCCGAAAAAGCGCGGCAGGAAACCGTCGCGTCAAAGCCTGGAGGATGAGAAGCGCTATGCCGACTCGCCCTTCGCGGTGCTGCGCAACCTGGCCCTCAGCGGCAAGTAAGCTGTGACCGCAACATGAGCGAAACCGGCAAAGGGCTGCGCGCCGACAAGTGGCTATGGTACGCGCGCTTCTTCAAAACCCGCAGCCTGGCCAGCAAGGTCTGCCAGGCGGGTAAGCTGCGTCTTTCCGGGCAGGGCGTGGTGAAGCCCCACCACAAGGTGCGGGCCGGGGACGTTCTGACCTTTCCCCAGGCGTGCCACATCCGGGTGATCAGGGTCGTCGCCCTGGCCGAACGCCGCGGCCCCGCCAGCGAGGCCCAGGCGCTCTACGAGGACCTGAAACCGCCGGAAGCGGAAAGCCGCCTGCCCCGCGGTACGCCCTCGGCCACCGCAAAGATCGCCCTGCGCGATCCGGGTACGGGCCGCCCGACCAAGCGCGAGCGCCGCGACCTGGACAGGCTTCGCGAACCGGAGTGACCTGGCGATAAATTCCGGCGCTTCCCCCCAAAAGGAAAACTGCCCGCTCTGGCCGTGCAGAGCGGGCAGCGCCGAACAACGTTGCATCCTGGAACGGACCTGGTGCGTCTACTCCAGGTATTTCATGAGGCACAGGGGCGCCCTTGCGGCTGACCTGAAGCCGTCTCCGCGATCCTGAAGACAGACGCCCTGTGCCAGTTGCCGGAAGTTCAGTCTTTGGGACAGTTGGTGCCATTGCATTGGTGACAACCGCCATCTACGCCGCCCGGTCCCGCCGACACATAGCAAACCTTACCGCCGATCCAACAACCGAATTGAAACGGTTCCGAGCCCGTTGAGTTGAAGCCGCATCCCGCCGCTTCAGGATTGCGGTCGATCGCCTTCAGCCGGATCTTACTTTGGTTCAAAGGGGGCAGGTCCGGACCCGCGTTTTTCAGCGATAACAGTACGCGATCAAGCTGGCGTTTTTGCGTAGGGTTAAGCTGCGAATAGCGGACAACCTCTCTTCCTTCATCTGTCTGAATGACAACAGGAATAGAGTTCTTGTTTGTCGAGAACGTCTTATTGCTTTGCGCAAGCGCACCACCCGATGCCGTCATCAGAACCGACGATGCCAAGACAACTGAAAAAGCTATTTTGAAGAGATGTTTAAACACGACAACCGTCCTTTCAATATCGTTGAAAGACCAGTTGTCGTCGGCACAAGACCGGAGGGTTCAAAACATCGCCATCACAACCTTAGAGAACACAAATAGGTCATAACCCGTCACGCAGCATTCCGGGTCGCCCGGCGGAGCACCGCTGAAAGCGCCGCCAGTCCGGCCGCAAGGTCCGGCATGGAAAGCAGGCCGAAGCCAAGGCGGAAGACACGCGGCTCCTCGCCGAACCAGTCGCCGTTGCCAAACCGGACATCGTGAGCGGCCGAAGGATTTCGACAGCCGCCGGGTGCTACCGCAACTGTGTCTGCCTGAGCTGCGGCCACGCCTGGGACGCCGGGATCGAAGAGGCCGTCGAGGTGCTGGGCGCGGTGGTCGGCGGCACGGCATAGCAGCGCTACCACCCGACAACCGTCAGCTTCGGCCAGAGCGCTTGCCATCGCGTGACCTTGGCCCGGTAGATCGCCGCCGTGATCTGCGTCTTGTTCGGGCGGACGATAAGCCGCATCAGATCGTCGAAGCCGAAGGGCGCGCAGATATCCATGCCCCCTTTGGAAGGACGGATGCCGACCGCGGTCGCGGTGGTGGGGAACGTGGCGATGGCCGCCTCGGCCGAGCGGTAGGGCGGGATGGCATAACCGAACTTGGCTTCATACCAGAGGTGCACCCGCGCCTCGTTCTTCACATCGAAACGCGTCGACGCGCCGTCGAAGAGCGCGTTGATCCGCCGGCTGTGCCGTACCTCGGCCTCTTCGGAGAGATCCGCCGCATCGAAGTAGACGAGGTCGATATCGCTGATGCCGAAAACGGGCGGGAAATCATGCGCCTGGTTCCAGACCGTTTGCGCAACGGCGCCGGCAACCAGCCGGACATCCGGCAGCGCGATCTCACCCCAGGCCGCGAGAACCGGGCCGAGCAACGGGCTGTCCGTCACCGCGCTCTCAAGCTGTCTGATCTGCGCCGTTGCGTTCATACCTGATGCCGGCTCTTCGCGGAAAACGCCGCAGACTACTGTCTTTTCGTTGAGGATGAAATGTAGAGCGGGCGCGGGTGCCGTTTTGCAGCGCCCGCGCCCTTTCACTTCAACTGCGTTCAACCTGTCATCCGGGTTCAGCCGGCCGGGGCGACGCAGTAGCCTTCCATATAGTTATTCGCTTCACCCGAGAGGCCTTCGTCGACCTCATTTTGTGAATCGATCTCCACTGTGAAACGTGCCATGCCATTCTTCCAAGCCTGCTGCGGAATGACGAAGGAATCCAGATCGGCAGAAGGGCCGGGATTGATCGGACCGTAGGCACGGGCGCTGGTTCCGGGGTAATCCAGGAAATCGACCTTCACCATAAAATGGCCGGCCGTCTCGTTACCGTTGTTCTTCACCGCGATGACCACGGACTTGGCAACACCGCCGCCCTGGTTGCTGCCGCAATACCCGGACATCGGCGCCCCGACCAGCGGGCCGTTGGGGTAGGGTTGTTTGAAGACCAGTTCCGCATGAGAGCGCTTGATCTCTCTGCCTGCCTTGGGGGCAACGGGTAGGCTTTTGTCGGCATTCGGGCTCGAGGTACCTACATTGACATGCGGTTTTGTCCGTTCGAATTTCTCCTTCGCCGCTTCTGCGGGCACGGAAAGGTTCAGGACGCCAGCGGAAATCGCCGCCAGGGCGACAAGGCTTAAAGCTTTGGTTTTCATTGAATTTTCCTCGATCTTCTGGAGCCGAGCCGCGGGACCTGCCAGGCCGCAGCGTTGTGTTCTGCAGGGTTAGGCGCAGCGGCAGGCGGAAAGGTTCAATGGCAGAGGAATCAACAGCCGGGCGTTCGCCGCGGGGCCGGAAATGGGGAAACAGGCGGCGGGAAACCCTAAAGCCGGTCCAGCAGGGCGTGGTAGGCCATGCCGGCGACAAGGCTGGGCCAGCGCAGCAGGGTGCCGCCGGGAAAGGCCGGCGTCGGCACCGAGGCGAGAAGGTCGAAGCGCGCGCTGTCGCCCGCGATGGCCTCGGCGATCACTTTGCCCGCCAGCGAGGTCAGCGCCACGCCCTGACCGGAAAAGCCCTGGGCGTAGTAGGTGTCCTCTCCGAGCCTGCCGTAAGCCGGCAGGCGGTTCATCGTGATCGCCAGGGTGCCGCCCCAGGCATGGTCGATCTTCACGTCGGCCAGCTGGGGAAAGACCCGGAGCATACAGCGCCGCACCAGCCCGGCGATATCCCGGGGATAGGCCGCGCGGTAGGACTCGCCGCCGCCGAACAGCAATCGTCCGTCAACCGAGAGGCGGTAGTAGTCGAGCACGTGTTTTGAATCGGCGACCGCCGCGTCGTTGCTGATGATGGACCGCGCGCGCGCCGCGCCCAGGGGTTCGGTCGCGATGATGAAATTGTTGATCGGCATGATCGTCCCGGCAATGCGCGGTTCGATCTTGCCGAGATAGCCGTTGCAGGCGAGCACCAGTATATCCGCCGTCACCTCGCCCTGCGGCGTGCGCACCAAATGACGCCCGCCTTGGCGCGTCAGGGCGGTGGCCGGGGTCTCCTCACAGATCCGGGCACCGGCTTCGCGCGCCGCCGCGGCCAGGCCGAGCACGTAGTTCAGGGGATGAAGATGCCCGGCGTCGGTGTCGATGCAGCCACCGTGATAAAGATCGCTGCCCAGCATCTCGCGCATCTCCTCGCGTGAGACCGGGCGGATGTGCGCATAGCCGTAGTCGTCGCGCAGGCCGGTGGCATAGTCGAGAATCTCCTGCAGGTGCGCGGCCTTGAACGCGGCGGAAATCAGGCCGGGGCGCAGGTTGCAGTCGATGGCGTGGCGGGCGATCCTCTCCCGCACGATGGCCTTGGATTCCTCCGCCAGATCCCACAGCATCCGCGCGCGTTCGGCGCCCATCAGGCGGGTCATCGCCGCTGGCTCGACACGCTGGCCGCTGCAGAACTGGCCGCCGTTGCGCCCGGAGGCGCCCCAGCCGATGCGCTGGCTTTCCAGCACCACGGTCTTATAGCCGCGCTCAGCCAGGTGCAGGGCTGTGGCAACGCCGGTGTAGCCGCCGCCGACGATGCAGACATCGCAGCTTGTGCTGCCGTCCAGCGGCTGCGGCGCCGTCAGGCCCTTGGCCGTGGCGACGTAGTAGGTGTCCGGATAGCGCCGGGTCGCGCTGGTTTCTGGGGTGACCTCTGGGGTGGTCTCTGCCGTGGTCACGGTTACGCCGACTCCGCATCCTGCCGGGCGAACCACAGTGCCAGATTGTTGGCGGGCATTTCGCGGATCAACGGTTGCGACAGGCCGGCGTCCTGCGCCAGGGCCGTCACCGCCTCCAGGTCGCGCACCCCCCAGGCCGGGTTCTGTCTGCGCAGGTTTTCATCGAAGGCCGCATTGGACGGGGCCGTGTGAGTACCGCCACGCTTGAAGGGACCGTAAACGAACAGGCCGCCGCCCGCGGCAAGGTGACGCCCGGCCCCGGCAAACAACCCCTGCGCCGCCGCCCAGGGCGCAATGTGGATCATGTTGATGCAGACCATGGCATCGAAGACCGCCTCATCAGCTGGCAGGCGCCAGTCGTCGGCGGTCACGTCGACGGCCAGCGGCGCGCGCAGGTTGGCAGCCCCTGCTGCCTGCCGGGCCGCATCCTGCCGATAGGCCTGGATGCTGAGGCGCGATTGCGGGTCGGGCTCGCTGGTCTGCCAGACGATCCGGGGGAACCGGGCGGCAAAGTAGAGCGCATGCTCCCCGGTCCCGCTGGCCAGTTCCAGCAGGCGGCCGGAAGCCGGCAGCCAGTCGGCCAGAGCGGCGGCGATCGGTTCACGATTGCGTGCGGTGGCGGGCGCATGGCGGCGCGCCTCCGGGCCCGGCGGGGCCGCTTCTTCGGGTAAGGCTGGCGTCTGCTCGTTTATTGGATCGGGCATCGGATCGGGACCTCTCTGCAGAGGCAAGCTATGCCAGGCCCCGGGTCGTCGGCAAGCGCCAAAGACCGCACGAGGCCTGGGGTTGCACCGAACAACGCAGGGTGATAGGCAAAGCCATGCTCGATAAAATCAAGGCGTTTTTCAACGACCAGCTCGACGCTGGACCAACCGCCGCCGGCAACCACGGGACCGACCAGCTGCAGCTCGCAGCGGTGGCCCTGCTGGTCGAGGCCGCACAGATGGATGACGACTTCGGCACGGCGGAGCGCAGCAAGATCATCGAACTGGTCCAGCGCCGTTTTGAGTTGAGCGAAGCCGCCAGCCATGAGCTGCTGCAGGCGGCCAGCGACAAGGTCGACCAGTCGATCCAGATCTTCGGCTTCACCCGTGTCGTCAACGATGCCTTCTCAGCGGACGAACGGGTCGAGATGATGGAGATGCTGTGGGAAGTGGCTTATGCCGACGGCGAGCTGCACGACTATGAGTCGAACCTGATGCGGCGCCTGGCCGGACTGCTGCACGTATCCGACCGGGACAGCGGCGAGGCACGCAAACGCGCCCTGGCGCGCCTCGGGCCGGAATCATAAGGCCGCCAAAACGGCTGTTCAGATAATGGAAACAATCAAGAGGGCCTTGAACGGCCGCACGAGGAGAGTTGAACGATGACCTACGTCGTTACCGAAGCCTGCATCAAGTGCAAGTACATGGATTGCGTCGAGGTCTGCCCCGTCGACTGTTTCTACGAGGGTGAGAACATGCTGATCATCCACCCGGACGAGTGCATCGACTGCGGCGTCTGCGAGCCCGAGTGCCCGCCGGAGGCCATCGTTCCCGATACCGATCCGCAGGCCGAGACCTGGCTGGAACTCAATCGCGAATACAGCGACAACAAGTGGCCCAACATCACCCGCAAGGGCGAGGCGCCCGCCGATGCCGACACCTTCCGCGGCCAGGAGGGCAAGTACGAAAAATACTTCTCGGCCAATCCCGGCAACACCGACGGCTGAGGTAGCAGCGGTTCTGAGGTAGGGCGGTTCTGATTAACGGTGGGCTAAGTCGAGTGTCTTGGGCCCGCCCGGGACTTCCGCCGGTCAATCACCTGATCGATGGATTGGCGGGATCACACCACCGGAACGGGAATTTTATCCTGATCGTCTGATTCCGATCCTGGTGCCGCGCATTAACCTTGTTGGGCCTTGATAGGCTTCTATCCCTTGGGGAAGCGGCGCTCTTCGCACCTGCGGTAGTTGTTTTTCACCGCCGTATGTGATAATTAGATGACATGAAGAGCTGTTAGTGAAGGACGCGCCATCGAGGATAATCGGAGGCGCGGCCATTGCGTTCGTGCATTGGTCTTGGGGAGCAGCAAGCACCATTGCCCGGACAGTGTGATTACTTGGCGACCTGGCATCGCTTTGCGCGACGGTCCCAGAAATAGGCGTTCCTTAGCTTCGGTCGTAAAGAGTTCAGGGGGAACCGCGACCGGACAAGGTGCCGATTGGAGAGAGCGGAGCATGGCAAAAAGCGAATACGATGAGGGTGATTACGTTGTCTATCCGACCCATGGGGTTGGGCGGGTATTGGGTATCGAGACTCAGGAAGTTGCCGAGGTAACCCTGGACCTGATCGTTATCAAGTTTGAAAAGGACCGCATGACCCTGCGGGTTCCCGTCAACAAGGCCGCGAACTCCGGCCTGCGCAAGCTTTCAAGCCGCAAGATGATGGATACGGCGCTGACAACCCTGAAAGGGCGCAGCCGTGCCAAGCGGACCATGTGGAGCCGCCGGGCGCAGGAATACGAGGCAAAGATCAATTCGGGCGATCCCGTCTCCATCGCCGAGGTGGTGCGGGACCTGCATCGCAGCGCCGATCAGCCGGACCAGTCCTACAGCGAGCGGCAGATGTATCAGGCTGCCCTGGACCGCCTGGCCCGTGAGCTTGCAGCGGTCGAAAAGATCGACGAGACCGCGGCCGCGACCAAGCTGGAAAAGCTGCTGGCGGCTTGACCGGTCAGCCTGACCGGGCGTTCCGGCCGGGCAGTCCGACGGATCAATCTCTTCGGAAGTAAGGTGCCAGCACCATGGGGAATCGCCAGAAATTCGCGATTCTTCATGGCGCCCGGCGGATCTGGGCGGTCTCCTCGATCCACGGGCAGGCGGCACAGCTTGATCGTCTTCATTTTGCCCTGACCGGCCGGCTGGCCTTCGGCGACCGTCTGGTCTATCTCGGCAACATGATCGGGCGCGGCCCGGACACCATAAACACCCTCAACGCCCTGCTGCGGTTTCGCAGCCTTTTCATGGCGCGCCCCGATGCCTTTGCCTGCGACGTTGCTTTCCTGCGGGGCAGCCAGGAGGAGATGTGGCAGAAGCTGCTGCAGCTCCAGTTCGCGACCGACCCCAGGGGCGTACTGCAGTGGATGCTGGATCAGGGTCTTGCCGCCAGCCTGGAGGCCTACGGGATCGATCCGGGCGAGGGCCTGCGCGAGGCCGCTGCCGGGCCGCGCCAGTTGACGCGCTGGACCAGCGCCCTGCGGCAGGGCATTCAGCAACATCCGGGGCATTACGAACTGCTCGGCAACCTGCGCCGCGCCGCCTACACCAAGGAGCACAGTGGCGAAGAGGGCCTGCTCTTCGTGAACGCCGGCCTTGACCCCGCACGCCCCCTGGAAGCCCAGAAAGACAGTTTCTGGTGGGGGGCGGCGCATTTCACGGATATGGAAACGCCCTATGACGGCTTCGCCCGTGTCGTGCGGGGCTTCAGCCCCCACCATCCGGGCCTGGAGCTGGGCAATTTCACGGCGACCCTGGACGCCGGCTGCGGATTCGGCGGCAAGCTGCTTGCCGCCTGTTTTGGCGCAGATGGCCGCATTGAGGATCAAATTGAGGCCTAAAACCATCTTTTAAGGCGATTCCAGCTGCCTATCAGACTTCGCTGATACCGTACGTCTACGTATGATTTAGAACTTTTCCAAAGAAGCTGTGATCCAGCCCCACCCGGGCACCGTAAACTCTAATATTGGGTTGAGTGTTACGAGGGTGAAAGGTCTGTCCATGCCTCTCTACGAAGACTCACAGGCGCAGCGTTCCCAGGCAAGGTTCATCCGGCAATCGATGTCGGAAAGGCTACTTTCGCGCGAGGAAGAGTACCGGCTGGCCCGGTCCTGGCGCGACGACGGTGACGCCGACTCTCTGCATGAGCTGATCCGCGCCTACACCCGTCTCGTCGTTTCCCTGGCGACCAAGTTCCGCAACTACGGCCTTCCGATGGGCGATCTCATCCAGGAAGGCACCATCGGCCTGCTGCAGGCCGCCAGCCGCTTCGAGCCGGAACGCAATGTCCGCTTCTCGACCTATGCCTCCTGGTGGATCCGCTCCGCCATGCAGGACTTTATTCTGCGCAACTGGTCGATCGTGCGCACCGGCACCACGGCGGCGCAGAAAACCCTGTTCTTCAATTTCCGCCGCCTGCGCGCCCGCATCGAGGATTCCTCCGGCCGGCCCTTCGACGAAGACGGCCGGGTTGAGGTCGCCAAGCACCTCTCCGTGCCGCTGCACGATGTGAATCACATGGAAAGCCGGCTCTCCGCGTCGGATCAGTCGCTGAACGCCCGGGTCGGCGAGGACGGCGACGACGAGTGGCAGGATCACCTGACCGACGACCGCTCCAGCCCGGAAGACCTGGTAATCTCCTTCCACGACAGCCTGACGCGCAGCGAATGGATCGAACAGGCGCTGCTCGAACTCAGCCAGCGCGAACAAACCATCATCAGGGCCCGGCGCCTGAGCGACGATTCCAAAACGCTGGAAGACCTCGGCAAGGATCTCGGGGTCAGCAAGGAGCGTGTGCGCCAGCTGGAACAACGCGCCTTACAGAAAATGAAGGCGCTGCTGCTGGACCGGGTAAAACGCCCGCTTGACCTGCTGGCCGACGCCTAGATCGGATCATGTTTTGACGGAACCACTTCGTGGTTGCGCCAAAACATGTGAATCCGATCACCATCAAACAGTTAGAGCAGATCCTATCTGAGCGCTACTTTATGAAGTCGCTCCGGATGAAATCGTTCCGGATGAAATCGTTCCGGGCAGCAATCTGAAAACGCCGATGGCGCCGATCCGCCCGCGCATCTGGTGCTCGCCCAGATCCTCCAGGGAAAACCCCTCATCGTCCCCCAGGGCCTTCCGGGTCGATTCTGACAACAGAATCAAGGCATCGGGCTGATCGCCGGGCAGGCTGGCAGCAACTTCTTTGCCGAAAGCCTCCAGGCGGTTTGCCAGGTTCACCGTATCGCCGATCAGGGTGTAGTTCACACGGCCCGGCGCACCGATGTTGCCAACGACGGCGGGGCCTGAATGCACGCCCATGCGCAGGCGTACCGCAGGGGCACCCCGGGCGATCCGTTCACGGTTGTCCGCCTGCAGCGCGGCGCTGATGGCCTTGGCGGCCCGGCAGGCGCGCAGGGCGTGATCGGGCTGGTCGTCCGGCGCGCCCCAGAAAGCCATCACCGAATCGCCGATGTACTTGTCGACGGTTCCGCCGGTCTTTTCGATCTCGGTGGCCAGCAAAGCGAAGTGATGGTTCAGAAAATCAGCCAATTCCTGCGCCGACATGTTCTGGCTGGCCGCGGTGAAGCCGACGATGTCGGTGAATATGACGGTGACCTGGCGCTCTTCGGACTGCACCCCGTCCTCGCCCAACTGGATCAGGCGCAGCACCAGGGAACGCGGCACATAGGTTTCGAACCAGCGCAGGCCGTTGAGCATGGAGTTAAATGCCCCGGAGGCGGAGTCCAGTTCGCGGAAGAAACTGCCCTTGGCTGCCGGCACGCGGCGAAAATCGAAACTGCTGATCGCCCGCGCCGCCGTCGAAAGGTCGCTGATCGGTCTTGCGATGCTGCGCGCCAGAACGACCGCAAGCACAAGCGACGCCGCCAGGATGCCCAGGCCGACCCAGCCGGCCAGCAGCAGCCGATCCATCTCCGACTGCTCGATCTCGCTGTTGCGCGCATAGACGCCCATATAGAAGGGCTCGGGGCCATAACCCTCGACACTGCGGTAGAGATAGAAAACCGGGTCGTCGCCGTCCAGGATCAGATGCCCCAGAAGGCTTGTCTCCTCGCCTTCGAGAATATCGATATGCTCGCCGCGGTCGCTCCAGATCATCGCCAGTTCCGGGTCGCCGATCTCCTCCAGCGACAACAGCGGCTTGTCCGGCCCCACCATTGTGTTGGCTTCGATCAGGGCCGGATGGGCCAGCACCCGGTCGCGGCCATAGAGCACAAAGGCGTGGATATCGAACTCCCGTTCAAAGTCCGCGACGTAGTTCGAGAGCACCTGGATTGAGACGACGGCGGCAAAAACGCCGATGTAGTCTTCTCCGCGATAGGCCGGCGCCGTGACGGTTACCTGGGGCTGCTCAAGGGATTCGACCCAGAAGACACCATCCCAGACCGATTCCTGCCGGCCGCGCATCTGCTTGACCAACTGCACGATCTCAGGATCCGGCTCCACCGCATCATAGAGGCGGACAATGCCGGTCTCTCCGCGTCCGACGCGCTGCGACCAGCCCTCCGCCGAGAAGAAAGCAACCCCGGTCACCTGCGGCGCACCGGCAAGGGTACCCAGCAGCATTTCGGTCAAACCCGCGCGGTCATCGGCGGAAATCTCACCCTGCTTTGCCATCTCGGCCATAAAAACGACACGGCTGTGGACCACGCCAAGATGCTGGCCGATCCGGTCGATCAGGCTGTCGACGGTGAACTCGGCGGTCTGGCGGATCAGGGAGGTGGTGTTCTTCTGCGCCGCGCCCAGCGATATCCCAAGCACCGCGGAAACCGCCACCAGGACCAGGCCGGCAAAGCCGAAAACCAGGATCGCGGCAATGGTCGGACGCCAGCGCGGCCGCGCGGCCCCGGCCCTAAGCTCTGCCGCGGACTCTGCCGACGGGATCGGCCCTGCGCCCGGCAGCGCCGCGATGTTGGGTAACCGCTCTTCGCTGGTCATGGGGCTGCGTCGTTCATTGGGGGTTCCATCTACTCGGCGATGATCTTCACCGCTTGGCCGGTCTGCAACGTCACATTCCGGTCAAAGCCGTTCAATACCAGAAAGCGTTTCAGGTTTTCCTCAACGAAAGGCATGCGCGCGGCGATTTTGCCCGCCGTCTCCCCTGCCTTGACCTGATGGATCCTGATCCGGCGCGGCTTCAGCTTGCCGGCCTCCGCGTCGGAGAGTTTGCGAAAGCTGTACGTCGTCTCGCGGAAACCGCGGTTGAAGCTGGCCGTCTGGTCGGGCTTGGTGACGAAGGCGAAACGATAGATTGTCTGGGCATCGTATCGCAGCGTCAGAAGCCGCAGGCTCTGTTGCCCGTTGCTTGCACCCGCCGTCGCCGCGTCCATGCCGTTCACCGTAATCGCCTCCAGGCCCGAAAGGCTCAGGTTCTTACCCCAGACACCGCCGAGATAGTCGGTCATGGCGCCCTTGTAACCCTTGCCGGCCCGGTCGAAAATGATCGCGGCGCTGCCGTCGCCGTTGCGCGCCAGCACCCGGTTCGACTGGTTGTAGAGGCGAAAGCCTTCCGGCACTTCGAAGGCGAATTTCAGCTTCGGATGAGCGAAACTGCGGCCACGGATGTAGCCTTCGTCCGGCTTGTCACCGAACAGCAGGCCGTCGATCTTTCTGAAATAGATATCCTGCGCCACCATAGGATCTTCCACCCTGTTGACGCCCGCCTGTTCCAGGGCCCGTTCGATCCGGTCGGTAGTGCGCGGATGGGTCTGCATGATGTCGAAGGCGTCGGCCTTTTCCGGCTGGCCGGCCAGTTCCGCCTCCAGGCGGCCATGGGCCTGAAGCTGGCTCAGGAAGCCGGCCATGGCGCGGGTATCGTAGCGGGCGCGGCCAAGATAGCGGCCGCCCAGCATGTCGGCCTCGAACTCCTGTTCGCGCGAATAGCTGCGCACCAGCAGCCCACCCAGGGCGCCGCCGGCCTGGGCCGCCGGCCCGCCGAGCAGCACGCCGAGCCCAGCCCCGGCGACGTTGGCGGCCATGGTCTGGCCATAACGCTCTGCGGTATGACGCGCCGTCACATGGCCGATTTCGTGGGCCATCACGCCGGCCATCTCAGCCTCGTTCCCGGCCAGCGCCAGCAGGCCGCGGGTGAGGTAGACATAGCCGCCGGGCAGGGCGAAGGCATTGACGACCGGCGAATCCAGGATGGTGAAAGTAAATTTCAGGTCGGGCAGTTCGGAGGTCTGGACCAGCAGGTTCCCAACCGAGGACACATAGGCGTTCAGCGCCGGGTCGTCATAGCTGCCGCCGTACTGGGCCATCACCTTGGGATGTTCCTTGCGGCCCAGCTCGGCCTCGCCTTTTTCACTGAGCCCGCCGGTGAAGATGGTCCGCCCGGTGCCCGGCGCCGTGGCGCAGGCCGCCAAAAGCGGCAGCAGGATAAAGAACGGGAGCAGCGCCCCCAGCCGACGCAGGAGCGGCCAACGCAGGAGGAAAGAACGTGCAAGGGAACCGAAAGTTAGGGACATCATTCCTCCAACAGCTCGATCTGCTCGGGATGGGTGGCTTCGATCATGGGGCCGTTGCGCGACTTTAGCCAGCCGCGCACGCGCAGGCGCCGGCCTTGATAGCTTTCCAGGTCAATGCCCTGTTCGGCGAACATCTGCCCGGCGCGGCGGCTCACCACAATGGTAAAGTCGCTGCGCCAGTCCTCGGCGAAGTTCAGATAGGTATTGCGCCCGGCCCGGCCAACCGCAACCACCCGGCCCTCGACCAGTTCGAAACCGCCGAGCCAGCGCTGCGCCGCCTCTGCCGGGCGCAAGGCGTAAAAGGAATCGGCCCAGATCCCCCGCCTCTCGGCCCTGGCCCGGCGTTCCAAAGCCAGCATCTCGGCGATCAGCGCGCGGTTGTCGTCGAAGCTGTAGACCCGGGCGAGGCCGGCTTCCAGGATCGCCCCCTGCACCCAGAGCTTCTCTCCCCCGGGGGCCGCCTCCCCGGACCCACCCTCGACAAAGAGATGCGCCAGCACCCGCCCGTGGCGGTCGCCGCGGCGCCCGCCGAAGCCCGGCGTAACCGTCTTGTCCAGGGTCAGGGCAGCGAGCAGGGCCTTGGCCTCCCCGGCCAGGGGCCAGGCCTTGAAGCCGGCGCGCCCGAGCGGCAGTTTCGGCGCCTGGATGCCGACCAGCCTGATCTCGCGCCCGTCCGCCAGCACCAGGGTATCGCCGTCGACGATCTCCGCCACCCGGCCCGCTTCGCCCGGCGCCAGCGCCTCCTGCGGCGGAATTGCCAGTCCCGGTGGCGCGGCCAGCAGCGGCACCAAAAGCAGAACCAGATAAAGGACGTGACGGGTCATCGGGCGAATCATGAGGCGGCGGCGGAACCAAATCGTTGGCGGACAGTCTATCAGGCCAGGCCCCGCCGGGGCGAGAGCGGTCAAGAGGAAGCCGAAAGCCGCCGACCGGCGCCTAAGCCCTAAGAAAGTTGGCAGAGGCAGGCCGCCTGGGATATGCAGGGAGCCGGGCCAGGGCATGGCCTGAGGAGAAAGACAGATGGAAGAGGCTGGCCGCATGCTCGCGCAGGACCTTTTTTCACCGATTGAGCCCTATGAAAGCGGGCGGCTCGCGCTGGACGACCAGCATTCGATGTATTGGGAGGTTTCCGGCAATCCGACCGGGCGGCCTATCGTCTTCCTGCACGGCGGGCCCGGCGCCGGGGCCGGGCCGGACCACCGCCGCTTCTTCGATCCGCGCCACTACCGCATCGTCGTCTTCGATCAGCGCGGCGCCGGGCGCTCCACCCCGCTGGGCGGGCTGGAGAACAACACCACCCCCCACCTGATCGCCGATATGGAACGCCTGCGCGATCACCTGGGGATCATGCGCTGGCACGTTTTCGGCGGCTCCTGGGGCTCGACCCTGGCGCTGGCCTATGCCCAGGCCCACCCGGAGCGGGTTTCCGCCCTGGTGGTGCGCGGCATCTTCCTGGGCAGCGAGGCGGAGATCGACTGGTTTCTCTACGGCATGGCCCGGATCTTCCCGGAGAACTGGCGCAACTTCGCCGACGCCATTCCCGAGGACGAGCGCGGCGACCTGATGACAGCCTATCAGAAGCGCCTGAACGACCCGGACCCCAAGGTGCACCTGCCCGCCGCCCGCGCCTGGAGCATGTACGAGGGCAGCTGTTCCACCCTGCTGCCCAGCCCGCAGACCGTGGCCGCCTTTGGTGAGGAACGCCACGCCCTCGGCCTCTCGCGCATCGAGGCGCACTATTTCGAGCATCAGGTCTTTCTGGAGGAGAACGCCCTGATGAAGAACCTGAACCGCATCCGCAACATTCCCGCGGTCATCGTCCAGGGCCGCTACGACATGGTCTGCCCGATGGAAACCGCCGATGCCCTGCACCGCGCCTGGCCGGAAGCCGACTACATGGTGGTGCCCGACGCCGGCCACTCCGCCATGGAGCCCGGCATTCGCCGCGCCCTGGTCGCCGCCACGGAGCGCTTCAAGGGCGTGGAGTAAGGGGCATCCGCCCGCATTGCCTAATCCGGCGCTTTGGCCTATCTAAAAGCGGCCTTCATCGGCCAGCGAGGCCCCGTAGCTCAGCCGGATAGAGCGACAGATTCCTAATCTGTAGGTCGCAGGTTCGAATCCTGCCGGGGTCACCAGCCCTCCCCCATGACAATCGGCCCCGCGACAATCCGGCATAGGACAGCGGGGGCGCCCTCGCCTATCCTCCGCCGCCATGCGCATCCTTTGGATTCTTCTCGGCCTTTTGGGCGTCGCTGCGGTGGCGCTGGGCGCCTACGGCAGCCATGGGGCGGCCTTCGCCGATGCACGGGCGCAGGCGGTTTTCGACACCGCGCTCAGCTATCACTTCGCGCATCTGCCGGCCCTGGGCCTGGCGGCGCTGATCGGCAGCCTGGCGCCAGCGGCGGGCCGGCGGGCGGGCATTGCCGCCGCCCTTTTCCTCGCCGGCATGGCTTTGTTCTGCGGCGCGCTCTATCTGAAAAGTCTGGGCCTGGCCGAGATCACCAACCCCCTGGCGCCGACAGGCGGCTTCCTGCTGATGGCCGGCTGGCTGGCGCTGGCCTGGGCCGGAATGGGCTGCCGGGCGAGGCGATAGGGGATCGCGGTTAGCGGCCGGGACTCAACGGCCCGATCGTTTCAGGCTGCGCCGATCCTCCGCCCAGGTGAACCAGTAGACGCGGCGCTTGCCGACGGTCTCCTGCACCTTGCGCAGGGCGCGGATCGCCGGGAAGGCCAGGCGGTGGGCAAGCCCGGTTTCCATGACCTTCTCGTGCCGCAGGGTCCCGATGGTCGACTCCAGGGCCACATCGGGGGCAACCGGGACCGGCTCCACGGTGAACCAGACCAGTCCATGGTCCCAACTGCGCCCCATCAGGCTGTCCACCGCCAGCCAGTTGCGCTGCATGGCGGGCAGCAGTTTCTCCGCGCCGCTGCGGCGCAGCAGATAGGCATGGGCGCCGCCCAGCGTGGTCTCCGGCCGCACCAGCCAGTAATCCCCGGTGAGGCTGGCGACACGGCGGCGGCGGCGGCGCTGCAGCTTGGCGCCGTCGACGAAACGCACCATGTCGAAGGGCGTGTCACAGGCCAGGATCGCCGCCATCACCGCCGGGAAATCCGGGCCGAAAACCGCGTCGTCCTCCAGCACCAGGACCTGGTCCAGATCCCCCGCCAGCAGGCGCTCGCAGGCCGCGCGGTGGGAGAGGGCGCAGCCCAGTTCCGCCGCCGTCAGATCCCGGCCGTAGGCGTAGCGCCGCCGCTTGCGGTCGTAAGCCGGATGGCTGGTCACGTCCAGCTGGCGACCATCGACGGCTGCGATGAATTCGTAGTCCAGGCCAAGCGCATCGAGCCGGCGGCGCATGCCTTCGCGCCGCGCCTCGGCACGGGCCAGATTAATCACCAGAACCTTGACCGCTTGCACGGACTTTCCCCTTGAAGCGGCCCAACGCCCCTGCGGGCCGCTTTTTCGCACACCTTCTTCATCACACAATCGCCGCCCTCATACAAGGACCGGGGCACAGGGGCCCGGACAACCCCGGGGCTTCATTTTTTTATCGATCCGCTTCACTGTCGCGAAGAACAACATTCGCCAAGGCGCGAAGCGGACCCGGAAGGTAGGAAAAATCATGCAACTGGCACTGCGGCGGGTGACCATCTTCACCGGCAATATGACGGACCTGGCAAGGTTCTATGGCGAGGTGCTGGGCCTGCCGGTCCTCAACGACGGCCCCCGGTGGAAAATGTTCGACGCCGGGGCGGTGCAGATCGCGCTCCACAACGGCTCGGCCATGCTGGGCCGTCGGCCACCCAAACTGGTGTTCCATACCGACGACGTGGCCGCCGCGCGCGAAACCCTGAACCGGCGTGGTGCGCGCTTTGGCCCGGTGAAGCAGGCCGAGGACTTCGCCATCTGCGACGCCAAGGACCCGGACGGCAACCCGATCCAGATCTCCAGCCGGCCCTGAGCCCGGCGGGGCTCGTCTTTGTCGGGCCGCTCTGCTATAGAGCCCGCGCTTTTTCGAGATCGTGCCGCGAAGCGTGGCCTTTTAGCAGTGAGAGGGGATCAGGAGATGGACGTAAAAGGGCTTGCAGCAATCGTGACCGGCGGAGGCTCCGGCCTGGGCGCGGAGACGGCACGGCACCTGGCCGCCGCCGGGGCCAAGGTGACGGCGCTGGACCTGAACGGCGAGGCGGCGGAAACCGTCGCCAAGGAAATCGGCGGCCTGGGCCTGGCCTGCGACGTTTCCAGCGCCGAAGCCGGCGAGGCCGCGGTCGCCGCCGCGCGTGAGGCCCATGGCCCCTGCCGGGTGCTGGTGAACTGTGCCGGCATCGCGCCGGCCAAGCGCATCGTCGGGCGCGACGGGCCGATGCCCCTCGACTTCTTCGAGAACGTCATCAAGGTGAACCTGATCGGCAGTTTCAATCTGCTGCGCCTGGCCGCCGCCGACATGCTGGCCGCCGAACCGCTGAACAGCGACAACGAGCGCGGCGTGGTGATCTCCACCGCCTCCATCGCCGCGGTCGAAGGCCAGCTCGGCCAGGTCGCCTATGCCGCCTCCAAGGCCGGGATCAACGGCATGATGCTGCCGGCGGCGCGCGAATTCGCCAAGATGGGCGTGCGCGTGCTGACCATCGCACCGGGCCTGATCGGCACCCCGCTGCTGCTGAACATGCCCCAGGAAGTGCAGGACAACCTGGCCGGACAGGTGCCCTTCCCGCACCGCTTCGGCCACCCGTCGGAGTTCGGCAGGCTGGTCATGCACATCTGCGAGAACACCATGCTGAACGCCGACACCATCCGCCTCGACGGCGCCATGCGCATGCAGTAGAGAAAACCAAAAGCCCCCTCACCCCGACCCTCTCCCACGAGGGGAGAGGGGAGAAACAAAAGGACCTCTATAGAGCCCCTCTCCCCTGCGTGGGAGAGGGAGGGGCGCGCGTTAGCGGGAGGGTGAGGGGGCTCTGTTTTGTTCCTGCCTCACATCAAGCCGCGTAGCTCTCGATGCGCTTGGCGAGCTTCACGTCGAGCTCTGAGAGACCGTCGCAATCGTGGGTCGTCAGGGTGATCTCAACACGATTGTATACATTGAACCACTCGGGGTGATGGTTAAGCTTCTCTGCCGCCAGGGCGACCCGGTTCATGAAGCCCCAGGCCTGGTTAAAGGACTTGAACTGGAATGTCTTTTTCAGGGCATCGCGGCCCTCCACAGGGGCCCATCCGGGCAGCACGGCGGGCAGATCGGCGCGTTCCTTTGGGCCCAGCTTCTCCACCATCGCGTTCCTCCAAAAACTAATTGCTTGGGTTAAGGTTAACCGAAAGTGACTCTGCTTGGACTCCCGGTCAAGGCAGGCTAGGGTGAGGTCAAGAAGAGGCGATAGGAACCGTTATGGCACGCATGCACGACGTGGGGCGTCACAGCACCCCGCCCGAGACCAAGCACCTGGAGGCACTGGCCCGCGAGGCCTATGCCACGATCCCCGCTGACCTGCGCGATGCGCTGGGCAACGTGGTCATCCATGTCCTGGATTTCCCGGACGACGATACCCTGGAGGAGATGGACTGCGAGTCTCCCTTCGACCTTCTGGGTCTCTACCGCGGCACCAGCCTGCTGGCGAAATCCAGCCTGGATGTGCCCGACGACATGGACATGATCTTTCTCTATCGCCGGCCGATCCTCGACTACTGGTGCGACAGCGGCGAGGACCTGGCGGAAGTGGTGAAGCACGTGCTGGTCCACGAAATCGGCCATCACTTCGGCTTCTCCGATGACGACATGGAGCAGATCGAAAGCTACCCCTGAGGTCCGCACGCCTCTCTCAAACGCAAACGGCCCGCCGCAAGACGGGCCGTTTTTCGTTTGGCGCCTATCTCCCGCTCACCCGCTGCGCGGGACGCTGATCACCCCTCACCCCTCACCCCGGCCCTCTCCCACGGAGGGGAGAGGGAGAACAAAAAAGAACGTGGATGTATTTCCCTCTCCCCTTGTGGGAGAGGGCCGGGGTGAGGGGTGAGGGGGCCTTTTTGGTATCGGCGCCTAACCCTCCGCCGCCACGAAGCTGAGCGCCTGCTGCGCCGTGCGCCTGGTGTGCTTGCGCTTCAGCGGTTCGTGCAGGAAGCGGTTCACCGCGGCCAGCAGCGGCGGCACCCAGGGCGCCGCGGGATCGGCGGCAATCTCCTCGCGGGCCGCCGTCAGCAGCTTCACCAGATGCACCGAGACGATGTATTCGGGCTGGGCGTGATCGAAGAGGCCCCGCATCGAACGGTCGAAAAAGGCCGCGCTGTCGTCCACCTGCCAGGGGCTGGCGTCCAAGGCGCAGTCGACGTAACCCGCGTTGCGGCCGATGAAGCAGGCGATCTGCAGCAGGCCCTGGGGCCAGAGCCGGGGATGACGGCTGCAGAGCACCCGCACCGCATTGCTGAAGGTCACGGCATGGGTGAAGTCGAGCCAGTTGACGTTGTGGGAAACCGACCCGTCGGTGGCCGCCTGGACCGTCAGGTCGAACTGCAGGAAGTCGGCCGCCGCTGCCCCCAGCAGTGCATCGAAGAGGGCCTTGCGGTCCGCCGATGACGCCAGCACCCGCTCCAGCACCTTGGGCACCGAAAGGCGCCGCAGGTCCTCTGCCGCCACCGGCGCAGCGCCCTTGCCGTCCCAGCGCACCAGGGCGCCGCCGTAGGCCCGGAATTCCGGGATCAGGTCCTCGCGCGAGGCGTAGACCAGGGAGCGAACGAGACTGAGAAGCAAGGGCTCGGCGGAGGCGGGGCCCAGGCGTTCGATCAACTGGCCGGTCTTGTAGACATA
The DNA here is from genome assembly GCF_011683915.1 of Pelagibius litoralis. Lineage (GTDB taxonomy): Bacteria > Pseudomonadota > Alphaproteobacteria > Kiloniellales > Kiloniellaceae > Pelagibius > Pelagibius litoralis. The sequence continues at coordinate 81,125 of NZ_JAAQPH010000018.1, read as the reverse complement.
GATCAGGGAATGGCCGAAGTCCTGGTAGTGCGCCAGGGCCGCCTCGGCCAGGGGTTCCTCCAACTCGCGATAGCCCAACCCGTCCGCCAGGGCGCCGCGCAGCAGGGCGATGGCCGCGGCTTCGTCTTCCGCCTCGATGGCGGCCACCAGTGCCGCGGCATCGTAGGGGCGGCTTCCCTCGGAAAAGGGGTAGGCCGGTTCGCGCAGGCAATCCCAGGCCAGATGGCCGACGACCTCCAGCAGCGGAACGAGCTTCTCCGGGTCGCTCTCGGCCAGTTCATCGCGCAGGGCCAGCCAGTCCGGCGCCCCGGCATGGGCATGGGTGGTGCCGAACTCGAAGTGGGCCGCCGTCCAGTCCAGCGCCCCGCGCAGGGCGTCCAGCGGATCGCCGCCGGCGGCCTGGAGCCGCGAAATCTCCCGCGCCATGCGGTCGTATTCGTGCCGCCGGAACGAGCGGCGCAGGCTTTCCAGCGCCGCGGCCCGGCGCTCCTCGGCCGGCGGATCGGTAATGTCCAGCCAGACCTCGCCGTCGATAATCTCCACGGGGTAGCGGCGCAGCTTGTCGCCCCCGACCAGGGTCTCGCCGCCCTCGAGATCGAATTTCCAGTTATGCCAGTTGCAGGTCAGGATGCAGCCCCCACCATCCGCCCCCTGGCTCAGCTTGCCCTCCATCAGGGGGTAGCCTTCGTGCGGGCAGCGGTTGTTGCAGGCGAAGACGCCCTTGTCACTGGCGAAGACGGCGATCTGCTTGCCCTCGGCCTTGACGATCTGGCGGCCCTTTTCGAGCAGAGGCTGGAGCGGGCCGATGTGAAGCCTGGTACCGGAGGACGGGACGGCGGCGAGCGCGGTCATGGGCATTCTCCCGATCTTATATTCGAAAGTTTTTCCTTGAGAAATACGGTAAGCCCGCCGCTTGCATTTCTCAAGAAAAATCTTTAATTAATAGGAATGTTGAAGAAAGTACCCAAGCCGGGCGAGAAGCGCAGCCGCCGCGCCATCATCGACCACCTGAAGCAGGACGGCCCTCAGGATGCCGGCCGCTTGGCGGAGCGTCTCGGCATCTCGGCCATGGCGGTGCGCCAGCACCTCTACGACCTGGAGGCCGAGGGCCTGGTCACCCATGAGGCCGAAGCCCGGCCGCCCGGTACGGCCAGGGGCCGCCCGGCCAAGCTCTGGGCCTTGACCCAGGCAGCCGACCGTTTTTTTCCCGACGGCCATGCCGACCTCACCGTCGGGCTGATCGATTCCATGAAGCAGGCCTTCGGCGAAAAGGGACTGGAAAAGCTGCTGGCGGTGCGCGCCCGCGAACAGGTCGAGGCCTACAAGGCCCGCATCGGCAAGCGGCGGAGCCTGCCGGCGAAACTGCGCGCGCTGGCCGCGATCCGCAGCGACGAGGGTTACATGGCCGAGGTCGAGAAGACCACCGGCGGCTATCTGCTGATCGAGAACCACTGCCCCGTCTGCTCGGCCGCCGCCGCCTGCACCAGTCTCTGCCGCAGCGAGTTGGAGGTCTTTCAGCAGTCGTTGGGCGGCGCGGTCACGGTGAAGCGCATCGACCACATCCTGGCCGGCGCCCGGCGCTGCGCCTATCTGGTCACGCCGAAAGACTGACGCATTAAATCACCTGCGCCCTTGTGGCCTTTTTCCAGTGGCTTTCCAGCGTTTGCATTTTCCGATGCCAGGCCGTCAAAGAGACGGTTTTGATGGGTGGTGTCCGCTTGGTTTTTCTATAACGTTCACTTTGTGCAACAAGGACGTTCTCGTGGATCACCTCCAAAAATATTGCGCCCGCAGTGTTTTGTCCTTGCCAGTCGTGAGAGATCACGGATGGCAGTTGAAGCGCTATGCGATCCTCGCCGACGGAAGACGTTTTGACGACCGCACCGCATCCGCAGCCGGAACTGAAGCCATCAAAAGACTGCCCGATGCAGGCAGTCTGGCAGATGGGATTGGAAATCATGGGATTGGATTTCAAATCATCCACTTTGCAGAGGTCGCCGTCGTATCTCCGGTATTCTACTGGCAGTGGGGTAGTGTGCTCGCAAACATTGGGCAGATGCGCGCAAAGTGGGAAGCGCCAACGGAATTCGGTAACGGCGTGAAGGAGGTCGTGGGCTGTATCTGGGAAATGGACGTTGTGAGCTTTGAAATCAATGCGTGGAAGACGACACTGCTAAACGATGTCGGAACCCCAGCAGAAAGACTTGCGACTTACCTTGAACAGCGATTCGGGTAGCTTTGCTTTCACGATCAGTTCGGATCTTTCATCTGCCATCTCATGAAGCCGCCCTTGGTTGATCCGCAACAACCGCTCGTCTCGAAGGGCGCAGCCGCTTCCTACTTTGTCAGACGTTTCACCCGCTTACGCAGTTCCGGCAAAAGGTCGGTTTCGAACCAGGGGTTTTTCTTCAGCCAGGCGGTGTTGCGCCAGCTCGGGTGGGGCAGCGGCAGGTATTCCGGCAGGTAGTCGCGCCAGGCCCGCACCGTCTCGGTCAGGTTCTTCTGGCGCCGCTTGCCGAGGTAATGGCCCTGGGCATAGAGGCCGACCAGCAGGGTCAGTTTCATCTTCGGCAGCGCCGCCAGCAGGGGCGGATGCCACAGTGGCGCGCATTCCGGGCGCGGCGGCTTGTCGCCGCCCTTGGCATCGACACCGGGATAGCAGAAGCCCATGGGCACGATGGCGATCCGGGCCGCGTCGTAGAAGGTCTCGTTGGGCACCGCCAGCCAGTCGCGCAGGCGGTCGCCGGAGCGGTCGTTCCAGGGAATGCCGCTTTCATGCACCCGGGTGCCCGGCGCCTGGCCGATGATCATCAGCCCCGCCCCGGCCTCGGCCCGCAGCACCGGGCGCGGCCCCAGCGGCAGGTGGGCGGCGCAGACCCGGCAGGCCCGCGCCTGGGCGACAATCTCCGCCAGCCCCGGGACTGAGGCAGACGCCATCGGCTTTTTACCGGCCATCGTGCAGCATTTCCTCGACAAAGGCCGGCACCTGCTGGGTCGCCGGGCCGTAGCGGCATTCGGCAAAGAGGCTGTGGCTCTCGGAGGGTTCCAGGTTCAGTTCCACCGTGTGGGCCCGGCCGTTGCCCCTGGCCTCGGCGACGAAGCCGGCGGCCGGATAGACATTGCCCGAGGTGCCGATGGAAACGAAGAGGTCGCAGGCGGCCAGGGCATCGTAGATGCGCTCCATCTCCAGGGGCATCTCGCCGAACCAGACCACATGAACCCTGAGAGTGCCGTCGGCGCCGCAGGCCGGGCAGAGACTGTCGACGGTCATCGCCTCGCGCCAGGGACTGACCGAACCGCAGGCCAGGCAGCGCGCCTTCAACAGCTCGCCATGCATGTGGATCAGCGCCGGGGAGCCGGCGCGCTCATGCAGGTCGTCGATGTTCTGGGTGACCAGAAGAACCTCTCCCGGCCAGTCCTGCTGCAGGCGGGCCAGCGCCAGATGGGCGGCATTGGGCGCCACCGCCGGGTCCAGAAGGCCACTGCGCCGATAGTTGTAGAAATCGTGTACGCGCCCCGGCGCCCGGGCAAAAGCCTCCGGCGTCGCAACATCCTCGATGCGCAGCCGCGCCCAGATCCCGTCCGGATCGCGGAAGGTATCCAGGCCCGATTCCTTGGATATGCCCGCACCGGTCAGAATAACGATTCGTCGATCTTTCATCTTCCTTTGGCTGCCCTGCCGACTGCTTTGCCCCTTGCGAATTCTTGCGGACATGAGGCCGCGATGATAGATCAAATGCAACCACCCGTTTTCCAAGTAATTCAATTGTGAATACACCCGAGAAGCTGAAAGTCCTGATCGTCTGCACGGGGAACATCTGCCGTTCGCCGACGGCCGAGGCACTGCTGCGCCACCACCTGATTTCGGCCGGTCTGGGCGACCGGGTCCTGCTGGATTCAGCGGGGATGGCCGGCTACCACATCGGCCAGCCCCCCTCCAGCGAAGCGGTCATCTGCGCCGCCGAGCGCGGCTATGACCTCTCCGCCTTGCGGGCGCGCCAGATCACGCACCGGGATTTCGACGACTTCGACCTCATCCTGGCGATGGACCACGGCCATCTGCGTCAGTTGGAACGCCAGCGCCCGGAGGGCTCGGCCTGCGGCCTTGCCCTCTACCTGGACGTCATGCCGGACGCCGGGGACGAGGTCGCCGACCCCTACTACGGAACCCTGGCCGACTATGAGATTATGCTGGACGTGATCGAGTCGGCCGCGCCACCCTGGATCGAAGCTTTCAAGCGCGATTACCTGGCGGCCCATGGAACCAAGCCCTAGCGAAAGGAACCAGACCCCCGAAGACGTCGTTGCGGCGGCCCTGGGCCTGCCTCCACGCGGGCTCACGCGCCTGCTCGGCGGTTGCGTGGCGGAGGTTTTCCGGGTCGACCTTGAGAACGGCCCGCCCCTGGTCGCCAAAGTGGCCCGGGACGGCGGCCTTGCGGTCGAAGGCTATATGCTCGACTTCCTGGCCGGGAACACCCGCCTGCCGGTGCCGCAGACGCGCCATGTTTCAGAATCGCTGCTGCTGATGGACTATGTGGACCATGACTCCGGCGCAAGCACCGCCACGGAGGAAGACGCCGCCGAAAGGCTCGCCGCGCTGCACGCCATCACCGCGCCGGCCTATGGTTTCGAGCGTGACACCGTGATCGGCGCGTTGCCGCAGCCCAACGCCTGGGCCGGATCCTGGTGCGATTTCTACCGCGACCGGCGCCTTTTGGTGATGGGGCGCATCGCCAGGGATTCAGGGCGCCTGCCGGCCGAGACCCATCGACGGCTGGAGGCTTTCTGCAACAGGCTGGAGCGTTTCATCGAGCAGCCGCCGCAGCCCGGACTGGTGCACGGCGATGTCTGGGCGGGCAATGTCCTGTTTCGCGGCAATCGCGTCGCCGCCTTCATCGATCCGGCGCTCTACTTTGCCGATCCGGAGGTGGAGATCGCCTATATCGAGCTGCTGTCCACCTTCGGCCCCGCCTTCCACCGGCACTATGAAGCGCTGCGGCCGCCCCGGCCCGGCTACCACGAAGCCCGGCGTGATATCTACAATCTCTTTCCTTTGCTGGTGCACACGCAGATCTGTGGACCCCCCTATGCGCAAATGGTGCAGGACATCCTGATCCGCTACGCGTAGCGTTATTTCGACCTACGTCGAAGCGGTTCCAGCCCGCATCCCCTCCCGGCCACCCACCAGGATAATCGCCCATGGGATATTTGGGGGTGGCCGGGAGGGGATGCGGGCCGGTGCCGTTACGTTCAGGATAAGAACATGAGCCAAGAGGTTGCAAAGCCCGCTGCCGGGGTGGAGCGGATCGGTTTCGGCATCGCCTGTGCGCTGGTCGGGCTCTTCGGCATGGCGGTCATGGACGCCTGCGCCAAGTTTCTCGGCGAAGGCTACGCCGTCAGCCAGATCATCCTGGCCCGCAACTTCTTCGGCCTGATGACCATTCTGGTTTTCGTGATCCTCAGCAGCGGCGGCCTGGCCAACCTGCGGCCACGCCGCCCCGGCCTTCTGCTGGCCAGGGCCTGCGCCAATCTGGGCGCCGCCTTTCTGTTCTTCACCGGCCTGCGCTACATGCCCCTGGCCGATGCCTTCGCCATCGCCTTTGCCGCCCCGCTGTTCATCACCGCCCTCTCCGTCCCGGTGCTGGGCGAGCATGTCGGCGTGCGGCGCTGGGCGGCGGTCATCTTCGGTTTCCTGGGGGTTCTGGTGGTGGTGCAGCCGGGAACCTCGGCCTTCCGCGTCGAGGCCCTGCTGCCCCTGGGCGCCGCCTTCTGCTACGCCGTTGCCATGCTGATCGGACGCAAGCAGACCCGCTTCCTCTCGACCTCGGCGATCCTGTTCTGGCCCAGCCTTATCGCCGTCGGGGTCACCCTGACGCTGATGCCCACCCAATGGCAGACCCCGACCCTGCCGGATCTCGGGCTCTTCGCCTTCATGGGCGTGATCGGCACCGCCGGCATGATGCTGATCACCCAGGGCTACCGCTTCGCGCCCGCCGCGGTGATCGCACCCTTCGACTATTCGGTGCTGCTCTGGGGCGTCATCATCGGCTGGCTCGTCTGGCAGGATGTGCCGGGCCCCGAAGTGTGGATCGGCTCGGCCATGCTGGTCGCCAGCGGCCTCTACATCCTGCACCGCGAGACCCGCAAGCCCAAACCGATACAGCCGCCGGCCGGTCCCCTCGGCCCGACGTCCTAAGGCAGATCACGATCAGAGCGGCACAGGCCGCCGCAGCCTGCTGCATCAGGTGAACCATGTGACGGACATTTGAGAGCGGCTTGGCCGTGACCGCAAACTCGCCGTGGCAACGCTGAGACGCGCGCCGCTCATATCAGCGGATACGTCGCTTCGGGGGCGTAGATCGCGCCCTTGTGGGCCAGGTAGCTGGAGTAGAGAACGAACTCGGTCACCTCGAAAGGTTCGGCGCGGAACAGCGACCGCTCGACGATGTAGTCCTGCAGCCGCTCGCCCGGGTTGGCCTTGAAGCGCGCCAGGGTGACGTGGGGTTTGAACTTGCGCTTCTCCGGGGCGAGACCGGCGCGCTGCAGCGCGGTTTCGATCTTGGCCTGCAGATGGTCCAGGGCCTCGTTGGGCTCCACCCCGGCCCAGAGCGCGCGCAGCCGCCGGTCCCCACCGAACTGGCCGAGGCCGGAAAGGGTCAGGGAAAAGCGCTTGCCGTTGATACCGGAGAGAGCGGCATCCACATCGTCCGCCTCATGACCACCGACCTCGCCGATGAAACGCAGGGTCAGATGCAGATTGGCCGGATCGACCCAGCGGGCGCCCGGCAAGCCCGAGGACAGGGCGCAGAGACGGCTGCGCAGATCGGCGGGAAGGGAAAGGGCAACAAACAGACGCATGGCCGATATCGAAGACTGGAAAACGCGGGAAGACCCGAACGGCAGTGACGCCTGCCCCGGCGGGACTGCTCTTAGGGGCAGGGATAGGTGTAGTCCTTGTGAATGGCTTCGATGCCCGCAAGGACCTCGTCGCTGAGAACCACATCCTTGGCCTGAAGGTCGAGCTTCAGCTGCTCCATTTTCGTGGCACCGATGATCGAGGCGGTGACGAAGGGGCGGGTCAGCACGAAGGCATGGGCAAGATGGGCCGGGTCCAGGCCGTGGTCCTGCGCCAGCTTCACATAGGCCGCCGTCGCGGCATCCGCCTGGGGCCCCTGATAGCGCGTGTTGTCCGGCCAGAGCGTGCGGCGCGCGCCCTCGGGCCACTGGTCGTTCAGGTACTTGCCGCTCAGGGTTCCGGCCGCCAGTGGCGCATAGGCCATCAGGCCGCAATCCTCGCGCAGGGCGACCTCGGCCATGCGGGTCTCGAAGCTGCGGTTCAGCAGGTTATAGGGGTTCTGGACGGCGGCCATGCGCGGGCCCCTGCCGGCCTCCGATGCCGTAATAAAGCGCATCGCCCCCCAGGGGTTTTCGTTCGACAGGCCGACCTGGCGCACCTTGCCGGCCTTCACCACTTCATCCAGCGCCTCCAGGGTTTCCTCGACCGGGGTCTCCGCGGCATCCGGCTTTTGTTCATAGGCAAGGCCGCGAAAATCGTTGGTCGCCCGGTCCGGCCAATGCAGCTGGTAAAGATCGATGTAGTCGGTCTTCAGGCGCTTCAGGCTGGTGTCGACCGCCGCGGTGATGTGGTCCTTGTTGAAGCGGGTATCGCCGCCCCTGATGTAGGCGAAGCGCTCCTTGTTCGGGCCGACGATCTTGGTCGCCAGCACCACCTTGTCGCGGTTGCCCCGGGCGGCGAACCAGTTGCCGATGATCTCTTCTGTGCGGCCGTAGGTGTCGGCCTTGGGGGCCACGGGATACATCTCGGCGGTATCGAAAAAATTGATCCCCTGATCCAGGGCATAGTCCATCTGCTCGAAGCCCTCGGCCTCGCTGTTCTGAATGCCCCAGGTCATGGTGCCAAGACAGATGGCGCTGACCTTTATGTCGCTGCGGCCCAGTTTGCGATACTCCATGTGATGTCCCCCAGACATGTGATGCCCTCAGAAAAAGCGCCGTCGAGACAAGCCGCCGTTTCAAAGCAGCAGCGTCAGAACGCCGGTGTAGCCGTAGAGTCTGTTGTTTGAGATTTCGCCGTTGGCAAAGAACCCGGTCAGCGGGATATCGCCAAAGGTCTCGCGGATCAACTGCAGTTCTTCCGAGTGTGGACCGAAAAGGTGCCGCCCCCGGGCGACGCAGGAATAATAAAGCCCGGCGCGCGGCGCTGAGCCGGCGCGCTCGCGCAGGCCTTCCAGCATCCGTTTCAGGTCGCCCCGCGCCGAGGCATGGTCGCGCCGGCAGAACCCGACGCGGTCGCCGGGCGCAAGCTCGGCACCGACCTGCAGCCACTCGCGCTCCATATCCATGCCGACCAGATTGCGCACCGTATAGTCGCCGGTGTCGCTGCCGGCAATCGGCAGCGCCGCGAAGATGTAACCGCCGATACGGCTTAGATCGCGCGACAGCAACTCGCCGACATCCTCACGCAGCACCGTCAGGGCCGGACGGCCGTCGAGGGTCTTGACCACCCCCTGCCCGGTCGCTGCGGTAACCTCATGGACGGCGCCGATCGGCGTGCAGCCCTGGGAAAGGCCGGCCACCGCCAACTGCTCCGAGGAGAACAGCACGCCCGACAGACCGCCCTCGGTCAGGGTTCCGCAGACCTGCGGAAAATCGGGGCTTTCCGAAGCGGTCAGGCCGCCGACCAGAAAAGCGGCGGTTGCCTGGGAGACGGCTTCGATGACCTCGATAATCTGGGGATTGCGCGGATCGCCGTGAACCACACCCAGGATCGGCCTGTGCTGCGCCACCCAGGCGTCGTGATCGCGGCTGAAATCGTCCAGGTCGCTCACCACCGGCGCGAAGGGGCGATAGCTGTCTTCCGGCAGGGCGGCGACCAGGACCGAAAGCGCCGGGCGGTCGTAAAACTCCCGCCCCGAAGCCATCACCCCCAGGCCGACCGTGCCGGTCCAGTCCGCCACGCCGGTGCGCTCCCGCAGGAAGGTGACGATGCTGCCCAGATCGTCGGCCAGGGCGGCCGTGACGTAGACAAAGCCCAGGTTCGCGCGCTCCGGCAGGTCGCCGAGCGCCGCAACACAGGCAGTGGCCACCGACCCCCAGATTTCAGGCGAGGCCTCATCACTGCTGGCAAAAGCGGATACGTAACGCCCGGCGCGCTGGGCGCCGCTGTTAATTGCGGGGGCGGTCATAGTCAGTTCGTCTGCTGGGACTGTTCGGCCAGCCTGGCGGTCTTCACCAGGGCAACAACCTGCGGCTTGATGCGTTTCACGATCTCCGCCACGCCCGCGGCATTGGGGTGGATGCCGTCGGCCTGATTGAGTGTCGGCTCAAAGGCCACCCCCTCCAGGAAGAACGGATAGAGCGGTGCCTGGTATTTCTCGGCCAGGCGCGGAAAGACATTGTTGAAGATATCGCCGTATTCCCGGCCCAGGTTGGGCGGCGCCAGCATCCCGGCGATCAGCACCGGCAGACCTTCTTCGTCGAGCCGGGCCATGATGGCGTCGAGATTGTCGTAGGTCGCGTTCGGGTCGAGGCCGCGCAGGCCGTCGTTGGCGCCCAGCTCCAGGATCACCGCGGTCGGATCGTCGGCCAGCGCCCAGTCGAGCCGGGCCCGCCCCGCTGCCGAGGTATCGCCCGAATTGCCGGCATTGATCACCGTGACGTCCAGGCCGTCGGCCCGCAGCGCGGCTTCCAGTTGTTCGGGAAAGGTATCGCCCGCCGCCAGGCCGTAGCCGTGGACCAGGCTGTCGCCGAAGGCCATCAGGCGCAGGGCTTCGGCCTGGGCCCCGGGGCTGCCCAGAACCATTGCCGCAGCAACCGCCAGGGCCGGCATCCATCTGCCCTGCCGCCTGCGGGAATCGGGGGAAAAATGCATAGAAACCCACCCTTTAAGGGTTGTGCCGCGGGGAGAAGACGTCCTGCCGGAGGGTCATCCGCCCCGCCGGGAACCCTTTTGATCCTGTGAAACAAGTAGTCGCCGCAACGCGCCCGATCAAGCGGGCAAAATGATGGCGGCGGCCGGCAAACCGCCCTAAAGGTCCGGAAAACACCAAGAAAGGCGCGGCTTAGACGGCCGATCTGCGTTGAAATGGCGTTTGAGCGATCCATATGGCAGGCAGACCGTATAAAAGAGGGACCATGACCGAAAACAGCAACCCTGCCTCAAAGGTCCCGACCGACCCAAGAGATTCCATGATCGCCCTGGAGGCGGTGGAACTGACCCTGCCGTCGTCGGCCGGTCCGGTTCATATCCTGCGCGGGCTCGACCTGACCATCGGCCGCGGCGAGACGGTCAGCGTGGTCGGGCCTTCGGGTTCCGGCAAGTCGTCGATGATGATGATTATCGCCGGCCTGGAGCGTGCGAGCGAGGGCCAGGTAACCATCGGCAGCACCCGCTTCAACGGCCTGGACGAAGATTCCCTGGCCCGGTTCCGGCGCGATTCCGTCGGCATCGTGTTCCAGGATTTTCACCTGGTCCCGACCATGACGGCCCTGGAAAACGTCGCCATTCCCCTGGAGTTCGCCGGGCGCAGCGACGCCTTTGAGCGGGCGGCGGCCTGCCTGGAGTCGGTCGGCCTGGGCCACCGCCTGACCCACTATCCCGGTCAGCTTTCCGGCGGCGAGCAGCAGCGCACCGCGCTGGCCCGTGCCTTTGCCGCGGAACCGGATCTGCTGCTGGCCGACGAGCCGACCGGAAACCTGGACGGCGAAACCGGCCAGCAGGTCATCGACCTGCTGTTCAGCCTGCAGGCGGGGCAGGGCACCACCCTGCTGCTGATCACCCATGACCCGCAGCTGGCGGCGCGCTGCGCGCGCACCGTAAAACTGCTCGACGGCCTGATCATCGACGACGGCCCGACCGGCCGGAACACCTCCGCAAACGCCCCGGCTCAAGCGGCCGTCTCGTGACGGCGCTGGACCAACCAGCCGTCGGGCGCCCGGGCAGCAAAGCCATGGGCAAAGGCGTTGCGGGCAGCCTGCCGCTCGCTCTGCGCCTGGCGCGGCGGGAACTGCGCGGCGGCCTCAAGGGCTTTCGCATCTTTCTGGCCTGCCTCACCCTTGGCGTCGCCGCCATTGCCGGCGTCGGCTCGGTATCGGAGGCGATGCTGCAGGGCCTGCAGCGCGACGGACGCAGCCTGCTGGGCGGCGACATGGACCTGCGCCTCACCCATGTCGAGGCCAGCGCCGAGCAACTGGCCTGGCTGGGCGAGCGGGCCGAGATCTCGACCACCTCGGAAATGCGGGCCATGGCCCGCGGCCTGGACGAGGGGTCGCGCCGGGTCCTGGTCGAGCTGAAGGCGGTCGACAACCTCTATCCGCTTTACGGTGCCGTCGAGCTTGCCCCGGCTCTCGATCTCGACAAAGCCCTGGCGCAACAGGACGGTGTCTGGGGCACGGTCGTGGACGGCAATCTGCTGCGCCGCCTGGAAGTTGAACTGGGTGAGCTGGTGCAGATCGGCGACACCCAATACCAGGTCCGGGCGGTGCTGGAGCGCGAACCGGACCGCACCTCACGCGCCTTCACCCTGGGCCCGACCTTCATGGTCCAGCAGGAAAGCCTGGCCGCCACCGGCCTGGTTCAGCCGGGCAGCCTGATCCGCAATCATTACCGCCTGCGCCTGGACAGTCAGACCTCTGCTGCGGCGCTGCGCAGCGATCTGACGGAAACCTTCCCCGAGGCCGGCTGGCGCATTCGCGATACGACGCAGGCGGCGCCGGGCATCGGCCGCTTCATCGACCGGCTGACCCTGTTCCTGACCCTTGTGGGTCTGACCGCTCTGCTGGTCGGCGGCGTCGGCGTCGGCAATGCCGTGCGCAGCTACCTGGACGGCAAGACCGGCACCATCGCCACCATGAAGTGCCTGGGCGCACCGGGCCGTCTGGTCTTTCAGATCTACATGGCGCAGATCCTCGCCCTGGCGCTGGTCGGCATCGTGATCGGCGTGGCGATCGGCGCCCTCAGCCCGCCGGCGGCCCAGGCGGTGATCGGCGACGCCCTGGGCTGGCGCGCCGAACTGGCGATCTATCCGGTTCCGCTGCTCACCGCCGCCGCCTTCGGCATCCTGACCGCCATCACCTTCTCACTGCTGCCGCTGGCGCGGGCCCGCGCGGTGCCGGCGGCCAGCCTGTTCCGCGATCTGATCACACCGGCAAAGGCACTGCCGGACCGTAGCGTCCTGCCGGCGCTGGTCTTCTCCGGCGGTCTGCTGGCGGGCCTGGCGGTGCTGACCGCCAGCGACCGGATGCTGGCGTTCTATTTCGTGGTCGGGGCCATCGCGGCGCTCGCCCTGTTCCGTCTGGCGGCGCAGGCAATCATCAGCCTGTCGCGCCGCCTGCCGCGCTCGCGGCGCCCGGGCCTGCGCCTCGCCATCACCAATCTGCACCGGCCGGGAGCACCGACCGGCTCGGTCGTCATGTCGCTCGGCCTCGGCCTGACGGTGCTGGTGGCGATCGCCCTCATCGAGGGCAACTTGTCCCGCCAGCTCCAGCAAAGCCTGCCGGAGGAAGCCCCCGGCTTCTACTTCATCGATATCCAGCCCGACCAGGTTGCCGACTTCGACAGCCTGGTCGCCGGCCTGCCGGGCATCACCGAGGTGCAGCGCGTGCCGATGCTGCGCGGGCGCATCTCCGCGGTGAACGGCGTATCGCCCCGGGACATGGAAATCCCGGCGGACGTGCAGTGGATCTTCCGCGGCGACCGCGGCCTCACCTGGATGCGTGAGCCGCGCGCCGGCGACGAGCTGACCGCCGGCGACTGGTGGCCCGCCGACTACAGCGGCGACCCCCTTGTCTCGCTCGACAACGATGTCGGCCAGGCGCTCGGCATCGGCCCGGGCGACAAGCTCAGCGTCAACATCCTGGGCCGCGACGTCGAAGTGACCATCGCCAATCTGCGGGTCATCGACTGGAGCAACCTGACCATCAACTTCGTCATGGTGTTCTCCCCCGGCCTGCTGGAGCAGGCACCGCAAAGCCACATCGCCACCGTGAAGGCCGAACCGGAAGCCGAGGATGGCCTGGAAATCGCCGTCACCGACCGCTTCATCAACGTCTCCTCGATCCGGGTGAAAGAGGCGCTGGAGCAGGTCGGCCAGCTGATGACCCACATCGCCACGGCGGTGCGCGCCATCGCCGCCGTCGCCCTGGCCGCCGGCGTTCTGGTGCTGGCCGGTGCCGTCGCCGCCGGACATCACCGCCGGGTCTACGACGCCGTGGTGTTGAAGGTTCTGGGCGCAACCCGGCGGGTCATAGCCCAGGCCTTTCTGCTGGAATACGGCCTGCTGGGCCTGGTGACCGCCACCATTGCCGCCGCCATCGGCAGCCTGGCCGCCTATCTGGTGCTGACCGAAATCATGGGCACACCCTTCGTTTTCATGCCCCAGGCGGTTCTGACCACCGCCCTGCTGGCCACCGCCATCACCGTGGCCTTCGGCTTTGCCGGCACTTGGCGGGCACTCGGCCAGAAGGCCGCCCCCCTGCTGCGCAACGAATAATCGCCCCCTGGGGCCGCAAATCGCGCTCCAACGCGCCGAAACAGAGCCTTAATACAGACAAATACTGTTGTTTATCGCTTTGAATATGAAGAAAAATTCACGCACGGGCTATGCGGAAATAAGTTGATTCGAAGGCCGCTTCGCCCAATATTATCAGTGAATTCTTTGGGCAAGCTTGCGGCCTCGATTTTGCCGCCAAGGTTGCATGGGTAAATGAAAGGGTGTCCTGATGGCTCTCGGTCCCGACCGCAAATACATGACGCAGACGCAGGCTGATGCCTCGCAGATCGATGAGGGTCTGCGCTCATACATGCTGGGCGTCTACAATTACATGGCTGTCGCCATGGGCATCACCGGCCTGGTCGCCTATCTGACCTCGACGAGCCCGGCACTGCTCAGCGCGATCTACAGCACGCCGCTGCAGTGGGTGGTGATGCTGGCGCCGCTCGGCTTCGTGTTCTTCCTCTCCGCGCGGGTCCACAAGATGTCCGCTTCGGCGGCACAGATCACCTTCTGGGTGTTTGCCGCGGTGATGGGCCTCTCGCTGTCCTACATCTTCCTGGCCTATACCGGCGCCTCGATCACCAAGATCTTCTTCATCACGGCCGGTGCCTTTGCGGGCCTCAGCCTGCTGGGCTACACCACGAAGAAAGACCTCTCGGGGATGCGGACCTTCCTCTTCATGGGTCTGATCGGCATCATCATCGCCATGGTGGTGAACATCTTCCTGGGCTCCCCGGCGATCCAGTTCGTGATCTCCGTCGCCGGCGTGCTGGTCTTCGCGGGCCTCACCGCCTACGACACCCAGCAGATCAAGAACATGTACAACGAGGCCGACGGCAGCGAGATCGTCACCAAGAAGTCGATCATGGGCGCCCTGCGTCTCTACCTCGACTTCCTGAACCTCTTCCTCTTCCTGCTGCAGCTTTTCGGCAACCGCAACTAAGCGCTTCAGGAAACGCCTAAAAAAAGCGAAGGCCCGGGACAATGTCCCGGGCCTTTTCTTTTGTGGCGCACCCTTCGAGACGATCGCTTCGCGATCTCCTCAGAGTGAGTTTTTTTCATCCTCATGCCGAGGAGCGCGCTCAAACGCGCGTCTCGAAGCATGGCTTCCTGCAGAATTCAGATGCAGCGGCCGCCATCGACCTCCAGGGTGACCCCGGTCAGGAAGTTCGCCGAGTCCGACGCCAGGAAGAGCGTCGCTTCGGCAATGTCCTTAGGCGTCGAGAAACGGCCGAGGGGAATGGTCGCCTCGAACTTCTTACGGTTTTCCGGCGTGTCCGGCACGCCCATGAAGGTTTCCATCAGCGCCGTCTCGCCGATCACCGGGCAGATCGCGTTGACGCGGATCTTGTCCGGCGCCAGTTCCACCGCCATCGACTTGGTCATCACGTTTACCGCCCCCTTGGAGGAGTTGTAGACCGTGAGACCGGGGCGCGGCCTGAGCGCCGCGGTGGAGGAGGTGTTGACGATACAGCCGCCGCCCTGGGCCTTCATCAGCGGAATCGCCGCCACCGCCGCCAGGTAGATGGCCTTCACGTTGACGTCGTAGATCCGGTCGAACTCCTCTTCACTCACCTCGGTCATCGGCTTGTTTCGGTGGGAGACGCCGGCGTTGTTCACCAGAATGTCGAGGCGCCCATAGCTGTCCAGCGCGGCACGCATCATCGCATCGACATCGGCCTTGGCGGTCACGTCGGCGCGCAGGCCGACCGCCGCGCCGCCGGCGGCATCGATCTGCGCCGCCACCCGCTCCGCCGCATCACCGTTGATGTCGGCGACCACCACGCGTCCGCCTTCGGCGGCAAAGAGCCTGGCAATCCCCTCGCCGAATCCCGACCCGCCGCCGGTAACCACGGCGACCTTACCCTGAAGCCGCATCGCTTCCTCCCTATGACCTGTTTTCTGTTGAGCGGCGGCGAGATTAGACCTTTTTTGGGTTTCGGCACCAGCCCGCTCCCCCTCCCGGCCACCCATTAGGATAATTGCATTGAGTGGCCGGGAGGGGGAGCGGGCCGGAACCGCTTCGACGCAAGTCCAAAACCCAAGACCCGGGACTGCAGGGGTCCTATGATCAAACCATGTGGGAGATCGATCTGATTGCCGTCGTGGTGGCCAGCTTTCTGCTGGCCGGGCTGGTGAAGGGGCTGGTCGGCCTCGGCCTGCCGACCATCGCCCTGGCGCTGCTGGCGACCCGGATCGACCTGAAAGACGCGATACCCCTGGTGCTGGTGCCCTCCCTGGCGACCAACATCTGGCAGGCCGTAAGCGGCGGTGCGCTGGCGGTGCTGCTGAAACGCCTCTGGCCGCTGCTGGCACCGGCCTGCCTGGGTATCTGGATTGGCGCGGGCGTGCTCGCCGGCCTCGACGCAGTGCTTGTCTCCGGCCTCTTCGGTGCGCTGATCTGCGCCCACGCCGCGATCAGCATCACCGGGCTGCAGGCCCCGGCACCCGGCGCCAGAGAGACTTGGCTATCGCCGTTGATCGGCAGCGTGAACGGCGTCATCACCGGGCTCACCGGGTCCTTTATCTTTCCCTCGGTGCTCTACCTGCAGGCCCTCGCCCTGCCGCGCGATCATCTGGTGCAGGCCATGGGCATCACCTTCCTGGTGTCGACCCTGGCGATGGCCGTGGCGCTGAGCGGCCATGCGCTGCTGCCCGCCGAGGCGGGCCTGCTCTCCGCCGTTGCCCTGGTCCCGGCCCTGGCCGGCATGGCACTGGGCCAGTTGCTTCGCAAGCGCCTGCCGGAGGCGCGCTTCCGCAAGGTCTTCTTTCTCGCCCTGGCCGCCCTCGGCGCGTATCTTACCGCCGCCGCCTTTCTGGCGCCGCACCTATAGACGACCCGCAACCCGAAGACCCTATCTGGAGAGACGATACCCATGGCCGCCTATATCATTGCGCATCTGGACGTGACCAACCCGGAAGCCTTCGAAGCCTATCGCGATGCCGTTCCCGCCGTCGTCGCCGACCACGGCGGCCGCTACCTGGCGCGCGGCGCGCCCGTCGACGTGCTGGAAGGGGATTGGGAAATCCCGCGCCTGATCATCCTGGAGTTTCCCGACAAGGCGGCAGCCGAGGGTTTCTATCACTCCGCGGAATATCAGGAGATCCTGCCCCTGCGCCTGGAGAACGCCGACGGCGCCGTGGTGATCGTCGAGGGCGTGGAAGGTTAGAGGGGTCACTTGTACAACGCGACCATCGCCCCCTATCGTCACCCCGGACCTGATCCGGGGTCCATGGTGATAACCATCACTCTGTTTGCCGGGAGAGACCGCGCAAGCGCAACGATGGATCCCGGATCAAGTCCGGGATGACGGAAAAGCGCTGAGACCTAGATCGGATCATGTTTTGACGGAACCACTTCGTGGTTGCGCCAAAACATGTGAATCCGATCGCCATCAAACAGTGAGAGCAGATTCACCCGGTCGCCAGATATCCCAGGGGATCGCCTCCGGCGATTCCATCCGACCGGGATCTGCCCTAAACCGTCTTCCGGCTGACGAAGGGCAGGGGCGAGACCTTGGCCGACAGGGGCACCACGTCGCTTTCCACGGTCAGCACACTGCCCTCGCCGCTCTGCGCCAGGGGCACCAGGGCCAGGGCGATGGTCTGTTCCAGGCTGGGCGAGTAGACGGCGCTGGTGATGCGCCCGGCGGGCGCGCCATCGCAGGTGATCGCCGCACGTTCCAGACTCGGCACCGCTGCCGCGCCGCCCTCGACCGCCAGCCCGACCAGACGCCGGGTGATGCCCGCTTTCTTGATCCGGGCCAGCGCCGCCTTGCCGATGAAATCGGCCTCCTGATCCAGGTCGACGAGGCGGCCCAGGTTCATCTCATAGGGGTTGTTGTCCAAGTTCATATCGGCGCCGTAGGACAGCAGGCCGCCCTCGATGCGCCGGATCGCCGAAGGGGTGGCCGGGGCGATGCCGTGGGGATTGCCGGCCTCCATGATCGTCTCCCAGAGCCGGTCGCCGTCGTCGCCGTTCTGCAGATAGATCTCGTAACCGCGCTCACCGCTCCAACCGGTGCGCGACACGATGAGCGGCATGCCCGCCAGTTCGAACTCCGCAAACCAGAAGTACTTGAGGTCGTTCAGGGCGGAACCGAACAAGGCCTCACCCACCGCCGCCGCCAACGGGCCCTGCAGCTGCAGGGGGGAGACATCGGGCTCGAAGATCTCGACGTCATAATTGCCGAAGTAAGCGACGCCCTTGGCCCAGAGCAGCACGTCGCTGTCGGCCAGGGACAGCCAGTAGCGGTCCTCCGCCAGCTTCAGCAGGACGGGATCGTTGAGGATGCCGCCGGTCTCGTCGGTCATCAGCAGGTACTTGCACTGGCCGACGGCACAGTTGGAGAGATCGCGCGGGCTGAGCAGTTGGACGAAGCGCGCCGCGTCGGGCCCGACGATTTCTACCTGGCGCTCGACCGCTACGTCCCAAAGCGTCACCCCGTTCACCAAATGCCAGTAGTCGGCCTCCGGGCTCTGGTAGTAGAGCGGCATGTACATGTGATTGTAGACCGAATAGGCCTTGCAGCCATACCGCTGGGTCGCCGCGAAGAAGGGCGAACGGCGCACCCGCGCCGAGATTACGATGTTCGAAAGCACGGTCATGGCCATACTCCTTCCGCTGCCGGCAGTCGCCTTTCAGGGGAGAAATACGGACGTTGCGGCGCGCTGTCGCCCCTGCAGGCGACACGCGATCATCCTAAGGGCGACCAGCCGCCCACGGAGACACCGCGCTGGGATCAGAGAATGCTGTCGACGAAACCCGGGGGCGACCAGCCGGCCCGCCATTCTTCCAACGGCACCACGTGGGCCGGGCGGCCGTTGTCTTCGAACCAGGTATCGACGGCGTAGGCCTGACCGGTCTTCAACTCCACCACCACGGCGGACTGGTGTGGCCAGGAGCCGTCGATCAGCAGGCCGCGCCCGGCCCAGCCCTTGATCTTGTGCCACTTCAGATAGCCCGCCTTGGCCATCAGGGTGAGATAGACGGAGGTGTTGCTGGTCTCGTCGACACAGTCGAACTGATGGTTGCCGCTCATGGCGTTGAAGGTGCCGCCCTGGTCTTTATGGGTGCCGGTCTTGCGGCCCACCGCCTCTTCCAGGATCGCCGTGGCCATGGCGATGCGCGCCCGCTCGATATCGGCGGAGGCCGCCGGCTCGGCGAAGATGTCGGCGACCGGGTCCCATTCCAATTCGGTCAGGGATACGTCGGAAGTCAGCCGGCAGCCATGGCCGTGACAGATCGAAAAGGCATCGTTCTTGGCGCCGACGAAGTTGCGTTCCGCCATCAGGTCGTCGTAGTCGCCGCCCGGCGTGCCGCAGGCGCTCAGCAAGAGCAGCAGCCCGGCCGCGGCCCCGGCAGTAAGCATGTTCCGATTTCCGGGTGTCATCTTCCCGAGTGTCATCTGGTCCCCCGACGTCAGCGCTGCGCGGCCCGGCTTCTTGAAGCCCGGGCCCGATTCCCGCGCATTTAAACACTCAAAGCCCCGGCAGGCAAAGTCACAGAGGTGTTACGGGCTCTTGGCAAAGTTCGGAATTTGGGTCGCTTTGGAGAAAGGGCATTAAAAAACTTGGAACCGCACCCGTGCAGCAATCTATTGGAAGATTGAGATTGCCGACTTAGATCAAATTTCGACGAAAGGATGTGCCCGACTATTAAGTCATTCCGTCTGGCTTCTTTACCCATATGGCAGTCTCGGCAATCCTCCTCTTCTGCCCTTTCGATTTGGGTATTCCCCATACAGAACCGTGATATGGATTGCCTTCCTTGGGATCACTCCCAACTCTACAGCCCATCGCTCTGAGTGCGCCGGCAATTAGCCGAACAGCACCAAATTCAGGGTTTGGCAAAGTGTGCGTGACATTAACGCCCGCCTCTACCATCGGTCTCTCAAGGTTTACTGACATTCCGCCGGACGGCCCACTTGATTCCGAAAACGCGCCAGTCGACAGACGAGGCTGACCAGTGTTTTGGTCCGGAACCAAATGATACTCGGGATTAATATAACGAATGAGCCCGTCGTTTTCCAAAATATCGGGGTCATCATAAGGCATGATTCGGTTGGAACCGTCCCGCGGAGGTTTTGCCATGAGACCCGAACAACCAAGAATCAGGTCTGGATGCGCGAGCTCAGCTTTGCTAGCTGCTCAGCCATTGCTGTATAGTCTGTTGAGATCTGCTGTTCGATCTCTTCTCCTGTTTGGTGATCGCAGAAGTACAACGCAACTCGGTTTGGCGCCTCAATCTCAATTTCTAGATCAATTCCTCTTTCGTGCCATTCCAATTGAAGGCCCCCATAGCCAAGCGGAACGATTTGAGGCGGAGGGCAATCTGGATCGAGCGTCTCCGACAGCAATTTGAAAGCGAAATTCGCGATATCGCTTTGAAGCGGTTGCCCATCGTACCCATCCCAACCAACTGGCAAACCTGCGAGTTCTTGGAGTTTCCTAGCAATCGAAAACAGGCATTTATTCGTTTGTTTTGCCGCAAAATAGGAGCTGATTGAGCCGCTACGCGGAGCCTGAATAACATCCTCCTCAGTCAGGTTTTGTCGGAGTGAAAAGCTTCTCAAGCTAGATACCCCTGAAGCCATCAAGCTAGCGTCCGGGTCATACGCTGCATCTGCAGTCATTGCTTCCTCCTCCACCGGCCATGCATGAGTTCTGTCGTGGACTGTGCAAAGTGCCCAACAATTTTCTCGCGTCCTATATCAATAAATTCTAAAGCTGATTCTATATTCGGTTCGCTCGGCTGACCACGCACCAAAATTGATAGTGCGATTACAGGAAGGCCTTCATCTGAGAACCCGGGCTTAGATTCGATTAACAATCTGCCCACTGGAAGCTGATCGTCAGATTTTATTACGTAACGAAGCAAGAATTGTGCATCTTCGATTTCTTCGGCCCGAAGCGTGTCGGGCATATTACCAAACATCCGAAATACTTTGCCTGGGTCGGCGCATAGGTTCTCTGCTTCTTCGGAAACTATATGGTTTATATAGGTAACCTCACACTGGTTTGGGCGAAGATCTCCCAATTCAGATTGCTCGAGAAACCGAGCAAGAACGTTTAGTTCATCCGCGAAGTTTTCCTTTATCTGCTCGTACCGTGGATATGGATCGCTTTCGCTTATTTTTCTCCAATTATGGATAAATCTATCCGACTGGAATTGAATGAGCTCATTCTTGGCTTCATCCATGAACCACAGGCGCGGTGTGGGCATCGGGCCCGATATAAGCTCTACCTTTGGGCCTTTGGTTTGTGATCGCGTTCCAAATGTCTCAAAACTCGGCCCAAGAGGAGGCTGCTCTTGAACAAAGGGAAACTTGTCCCTAAACGCTTTCCAAAGATCGCCTATGTGAATGGACTGAAATCCTTGGATACGTTCGAATTGGACGCCAAGAACAACCTCTACAAGTGGTGGATTCTCGAAGTCAGGTAGATCTTTAGGTCGACCACTCATCAAGGAGCCTCAGACAAAACAGATTCTTCGGCATCATGAATCATGCTTGACTCTGATGCAAATAGCTTCGTCGCAATGATCTTGAGTTAACAAATTCCAAACTATGATCATTGGTAGTCACCCTTTCATACCTTTCGATGCTGTGCATCTTAGTGCGCACGTAAGGGATTATAATAGCAAGTTATTGCGAATTTCGCAATACTATGAGTGCTTATAAGAGCCCCCTTCGATGCCCGAGCCTCTTGTCTTTCCCACCTATGCCTCCGCCGAGCGCCGTGCTGATGCGGCGGTACACGTTCTCGGCGTAGGCGCCAGCCTGATCGCCTTTCCGATCCTGATCCTGCTCGCCCTGCCGCAGGGCTCGTCGCTCTCGATTCTCAGCCTGGCGGTCTATGGGACCGGCCTGATCGCGGTTTTTGCCTGCTCCGCCGCCTACAACATGGCGAAACGGCCCGGCTGGAAAGAGATCCTCCGGCGCCTCGACCATGCCGCGATCTTCGTGATGATCGCCGGCACCTATACCCCCTTTTCGCTGATCGTCATCGGCGGCGGCTGGGGCCTGGCGTTGCTGGCGGCGGTCTGGGTAGTGGCGCTGGCCGGCGTCGCCCTGAAGCTGTTCCTGCCGCGCCGCTTCGAGCGGGCCGCCATCGCCCTCTACCTGGCCCAGGGCTGGGCCATCCTGGCGGTGGTGGAGCCACTGGTCGCGGCGCTCTCGACCGCCGCCCTGGTGCTGCTGGTCACCGGTGGCGGTCTCTACACCCTGGGTGTGGTCTCTCACCTCTGGCGGCGTCTGCCCTATCACAACGCGATCTGGCATGCCCTGGTGCTGGCCGCCGCCGGCTGCCACTACGCCGCCATCCTGGAAGCGGTGGTCCTGACGTTGCCTGTGACAGCCTTCAAATCATGAACAGCTAATGCCGCCGTGATAGGTCACCGATACAAGTCGTCGCTCAAATACCGCATCCCGGTATCAATTATCACCGTCACGATCTTTTTTCCGGGTCCCAGTTCATTGGCACGCTGAAGGGCCGCCCAGACGTTTGCGCCCGAAGTGACGCCGCCAAACAAACCTTCTTGCCGCGCCAATGACCTCGCACCCCAATACGCGTCCTCATCTTTCACCGACACAACCTCGTCAATCAGGTCGCGCCGCAGAATAGTTGGTACAAACGACAATCCGATCCCTTCGAGCTTGTGGGTGCCACTTGTGTCCCCCCCTGAAACATTGCGTACATAGTAGGGTTCAATTGCGATGATCCGCGTTTGCGGATTGTGGTCTTTCAGGATTTCCGCATTGCCGGAGATACATCCGCCGCCGCCTGCCGCCATGACAAACTCGTCGATAGGGCCATCAACTTGATCTAGGATTTCGCGCGCCATCGCGTGATATCCTAGCTTGTTGTCCATGTTGTTTACCTGATCCGGCCAGAACGTGCCCGGCCGATCAGCCAGCTCTTTTGCACGAGAGATCATTCGGTTGATCACGTCGGCGGTAAGAATGCCGCCTTCCGCATGAACAATCTCCACCTCGGCGCCGAAGGCACGCATCGTTTGAAGCTTTTCTTCGGAAAAGCCGTTTGAAGACACGAAATGCGCACCATAGCCGCGCGTGGCACAGACCATCGCCAAAGAGCTTCCCGTGCTGCCGCCAGTGTATTCGATCACACGCCCACCAGATTTCAGAACGCCGCGCCGTTCCGCACCTTCAATCATCGACAGCGCCATTCTGTCTTTCATGCTGCCGGTTGGGTTCGCCCCCTCCCATTTCACATAGACGTCAGCACTGCCAGGATCGGTCAAATGGTTCAATTTGATCAACGGTGTTTTCCCGATCGCGATCATGGCGAGCCCTCGCAGAAATTCAGTATGTAACTTCCATAATTAAAGTGACTAACGTTCGTCAAGCTTTCATTTTTAAAGTCACTTGGGTAGAGAGGGATGTGCTACTGCCTTTCGGAGACCTCCATGCAAAATCCAGAACATGACTTTCGCTCTCGATGCTCCATCGCGCGCACTTTGGAAATACTCGGCGACAAATGGACGTTGCTCGTCGTTCGCGATCTGATGTGGCACGGCAAACATACGTTTCAGGCGCTGCAAAGCAGCGCGGAACGAGTGCCTGCGAATTTATTGTCGCAACGTCTAAAGAGGCTGATGGCATGGGGGCTTGTGCAGCGCGAAGCCTATCAGGACCGACCCGTTCGATACCGCTACTACTTGACCGACAGAGGAAAGGAACTGGAATCGCTTCTCCTGCAAATCATGAGCTGGGGTCACGCTCAATTGGGAGGTGGGCTTTATGAGCCTGCTCAGGGAAAAACTGTAGGAGAAGCGCTGGAGAAAAGGAAAAGCCCATAGCCGCATTGGGTCTAAGGTGGTCATCCGACTATTTTGGTCGCATGTCCTCTATAGCGTTTTCGACCTACGTCGAATCGGCACCGGAAAACAGCAAATCCAGCTGCCCATAAAGGCAAAACCTTCTGGCGTTTTACAGTATCCTGGGGGAAATGGTGCCGCCTGGGTGACTTGAACACCCGACCCCCGCATTACGAATGCGATGCTCTACCAGCTGAGCTAAGGCGGCCCTTTGGCCGGAGCGAGACCCCGGCGACCTGAATCGAGCGGAGATTACGGCGAAGCCGCGATCAAGGCAAGACCCGCAACCGGGCTTGTTACAGCCGCCCGGAACCCGACAATCCCGCCGCAATCCTTAGGCCTTGTGCCTTAATCCAGGGTTAATGGCTCGGGATTACGGGCGCGGCGGGACGGAGCCTTCCACGGCAGAGGCCTCGTCCGGATCGTCGTCTTCCGGGCTGCTTTCCGGCGGCTGCTGACCGTTGGGGCCCGCCGGCGCGGGCTTTGATGCCGCCGGCGTCAGTGAAACCGGGGGGGCGGGTTTCGCCGCGGGAAGCGCCGCGCCGGCGCTCGGCTGAGGCGCCGGTTTGGACGGTTCCGCCGGGGCGCAGTCCGGCAATGGCGGCTGATCCGGCAGCGGCGCCAGAGGAATGCCGACCGGCGCTTCGGCGGTCTTTACCGGATGCCTGGCGGTGATCCGGGCCAGCGCCGAGCCCCAGGAACCCGCGTCGGCGGCGCCCAGCGTCCCGACCCGGCGCGGCGCCCGCCAGGCGAGACTGTCGAAAGCCCCGCAGGCGCCGCAATCGACGCTCCACTGCGCCGCCACGGCGCCGCAGGCATTGCAGACCCAGGCCGGATCGCGGGGCGCATGGGCGGCCTGTTCAAGCCAGGCCCGCGCCGCCTCGCTGTCGTTATGCTCGGCCTCCTCCAGCCGGGCCATGAGGCGGCAGACCTGGGCCCGGGCCGGGTCCTCGCCTTCCAGGGTGACGAGAATGCCGAGATGGCGCCGGGCCTCGCCCCAGAGCTTGGCCTCCAGACTGGCCTCGGCCAGGGCCAGGTGGCTTTCGCGGTGATCGGGGTTGAGGGCGGCAAGTTTGGTGAAGCGCTTCACCTGCTCCAGCGGCTTGGCGGCGGGCGCGGCCCGGCGATAGAGCCCTGCCAGTTCCGCCGAGGGGGTACGCGGCCAGGACCGCTCGACCACCTTGGCGGCTTCGCGGAAACGGCCGCTCTCCACCGCCAGACGGGCATGCAGGGCCGCGGCGGCCAGCAGGTCCGGATCGGCCTTGTCGGCGGCGCGGGCCAGGGAAAAGGCTTCGTCCCTGCGCTCTTCGGCCAGGGCCTTTTCCGCCTTGGCCAGGGTGATCACCGCGCCCTTGTGGTCGGCGTCAGGCTTCGGCAGGGCCTTGATCTTCGCGGCCTGCTTCAAGGCGCCGGCGGCAGCATCGTAGTCGCCGGTGCGCTCGCTCAACTCGAAGAGGTTGGTCACCACCCAGGGCGTCTTGGGCCGGAGCGCATGGGCTTCGCGGACGTATCCCAGGGCGCGCTGGTCGTCGCCGCTGCGCAGCGCCTGCATCAATAAACCGCGCAGACCGAGAAAGCGGGTCTCCGGCTTTTCCAGCATGGCGTTGAAGTATTTCTCCGCCGCCTGTTCGTCGCCGCCGAGCTGGGCCGCCTGGGCGGAGAGCAACAGGGTCAGTGGCGGGTCCTCCAACAGGCTGTCGGCCTTGCGGGCCCAGCGGGCCGCTTCCTGCGCGTCGCCGGCGGCGACCGCCACCATGCCCTGGCTGAGCGCGCGGAAACCCCGCTTGCGCCGGCCCGACGCAAAGGCCCGGCCAATGCTGCCCGGCGTTCCCAGGATCAAGGTAATGATGCGGTAGACGATGATGACGGAAATCGACAGGACAACCCCGGCCAGCACCAGCAGGCCGACCGGCGGCTCCATCCGGTAGCCCAGCCATTCGATGGAGACGCTGCCCGGATGCTCCGCCAGCCAAAAGGCGGCGAGCGCCGCCAGCGCGGCCAGAACCACAAAGACAATGGCGCGGCGCATGATCTAGCCGCCTACCGTCAGACGGAAGCGTTCCGACACCAGGGCCCCCAGGCGGCTGACCGCCTGGTCCGCGGCGATCCGGGCCTCGGCATGGCTGCGCCAGTCGGCGGCGGCTTCCGCCGCGGCCCCGGTGAGGCCGTCCAACTCGGCCAAGGCACCCGCCAGATCGCCGTCGTTCAGCTTGACCTCGGCCCGCGCCGCCACGGCGGTCGGCTGGTCGCCTTCGACCAGGCCCACCGGGCGCAGGTTGACCGCTTCGGAAAGCCGCCGCAGGACCCCGGCCGACCAGCCCTCGCCCTCCTCGCCCAGTTCGATCGCCGCGATCCGCCGCGCGACATCGGGAAAGGCCGCCTGCAGGTCGGCCAGACCGGGCAGGCCGGCCGGCGCCCGCCGCTCCAGCGGGGCAATGGTTTCCGCCAGGGCCGGGTCGTCAGCCGCCAGGTTCTGCAACATGCGCAGCGGTTCGTCATAGGGCCCGGTGCCGCGGATCGCGTCACGCAGCTGCAACATGGCCAGCAGCATCAGCGTTTCCTCGCTGCCCGGTGCCGCTTCGCGGCTGGCGGTCGCACCGGCCAGTTCGTTCTCCGCCGCATCCAGGCGCGCGCCCAGTTCCGACTGGGCGGTGAGCAGCTCATCCAGGCGCGCGGCCTCGCTGCTGAGCCGGTTGTTCAGGGCCTCCGTCGGCGCGCCGATACTGGCCTGGCCATCCTCGATCGATTGCAGGCGGTCGGTCATGCGGGCGAGGCTGGCGCTCAACGATTCAATGGCGGCGCGGGTTTCCGGGTCCTGGCCGGCGCCCTGGGATACCGCCGCCTCCAGCGTCGCCAGGCGTTCGTTGAGGGTCTGAACCGCGGCGCTGTTGTCAGGCGGCAGCGATGCCTGCAGGTCGGCAAGCCGCCCGTCCAGACCGGCCAGGGCATCCGTTACGGCCTGGTTCTGCTGACCGCTTTGCGGATCGATCAGCGGCAACCAGTAGCCGCGGCTGTAAACCGTCGCGACCGCAATCGCCACCGCCAGAAGAACCCCGAGCACCAGACCGCCGACCAGCGGGGTGGCGCTGCGGCGGGCCGCGGCGGCAGGCTTTGCCTTCGCGGCCTGCGACGACGGATCAGCCGCCGTTTGCTTCTGTGAGGACCGTTTTTCCGAGGCGGCAGCCGCGGCGCGCGAGGCCATGGAACCGCCGGCATCCGACTTGGCTTCCGAAGGCTTCTTGTCAGGCTCAGCGGACGTTTTCCCGGGCTGCGGCGGTTTCGATGCCGAAGCCGGGGCGGAGGACTGCACCTCGGCGTCGATCACCGGCGGCGGCGGGACCGCAGAGTCCGGTTGAGCGGAGGCCCGCAGGACGTCCGGATCGAGCGTCAGGCCTTTCTTGCCGGCGGCGGCGCGAATCTGATCATGCCGGTTGGCCGGGATCGATGCCCGCTCTTTCCAACCCTGCACGGTGGAAACCGCCACGCCCAGGTCTTTGGCCATGGGGCGGATACCGCCAAAGGCCTCGATCACCGCGACGGCCGGGGCGATCTTCGCCTCCGCCGGCTTGTTTCGGTCGCCCCTGTTCTCACCGCCGGCGGCCGTTTTGCCGCCCTGCCCTTCGGATTCTGCCATGATCCCCGCCGGGTCCTTCCCGCTAAACGCCACCCCGGTTTATGCCGCGCCGGCAAACGCCATGCGCCCCTTCGCTGCAGCGCAGTATTCGCCCCATTACTCGCCCCTCCCGGCCAAGGCGTCAAGCCGCGCCAGCAGCGCGTCCTGATCCGGACGCCCGGCCACCAGAACCTGCCGCCATGGCAGGTCGGAAATCTGCTCCGCGACGGCATCGCTCAGACAGAGCGCGACCATCGCCCGGCAGGCCCCGTTCAACCCGGCCTCGCCGATCAGGCTAGCAAAGGTCGCCGCCGTCCGGGGCGAGAAAAGTGTGACGGCATCGATCAACCCTGAATTGATATGACCAAGAAACGCCGACGACAGCCGCCGGGCTGCCTGGGCATCATAGAGTACGGCGCGCAAGACTTCGAATCCCGCGGCCTCCAGATCGCCTTTCAGGTCACCGGCCAGCTTGCTGGCCGCCGGCTGCAGGATCGCCCCCGCCGCCGGTTGCAGACTTTCCCGCAGCAATTGCGCCAGATCTTCCACCGTGCCGGCCGCCGAAGCGACCTGCGTAAAACCGGCAGCCCGTGCCGCGGCGGCGGAAGCATCGCCCACCGCAAAGACCGGCAGATCGCGGCGCTTGTCGAGCCGGGCGAAGGCGCGCAGGCCGCTGGCACTGGTGATGGCCAGCGCCTGAACCTTATCGGCACCCGCCGGCCAGTCGACATCGGCGCGCGGCTGGATGGTCAGCAGCGGTTCCAGAACGACGTCATGACCGCGCGCGGCCAGGGCCGCAATCAGGCCTTCGGCATCCTCGCGCGGCCGCGTGACGGCGATCAGCATCGCTTCCGGCCTTCGGCACCCTGCCTTGGCTTAGTGCCCCAAGATCGCTTAGTGCCCCGTAATGGCATCGAAGAAATCCGATCCCCCCGCGGCGCGCAGCTCGCTACCCACCGCCTCGCCCAAGCCGGTGGGATCGCTGACCGAGCCCTGCAGATCGGCCCTGTAGACCTCTGAGCCATCGGGCATGGCGACCAGGCCGCGCACCCTGAGGCTGCCGCCCCCACCCAGTTCCGCCAGACCGGCGATGGGCGTGCGGCAGGACCCCTCAAGCACCGCGAGCAAAGCGCGTTCGGCCGCCACCCGCAGGCCGCTTTCGGTGCAGGCGATGGCATCCAGGATCTCCCGGCTGCGGTTGTCGTCGGCGCGGGTCTCCAATCCGACGGCGCCCTGGGCGACCGCCGGCAACATCTCCTCGGTCGGGATCGCAGCGGTTATCTTATCGGCCTGACCCAGGCGACGCAGACCGGCAACCGCCAGCAGAGTGGCATCGACCTGTCCCTCGGCCAGTTTGCGCAGGCGCGTATCGACATTGCCGCGGATCGGCTCGACCTTCAGGTCCGGACGGGCGATCAGAACCTGGGCCTGCCGGCGCAGAGAAGATGTGCCGACAACGGCCCCTTCCGGCAGGTCCGCCAGGCTGTTGCCGTGCGGTGAGAAATAGGCGTCGCGCGGGTCCTCGCGCGGCAGCACGTGATCCACCACCAAGCCGTCGGGCAGCCAGGTCGGCACGTCCTTCATGGAATGAACCGCGGCATCGATCCGCCCGTCCAGCAGCGCTTCCTCGATCTCCTTGGTGAAGAGACCCTTGCCGCCGATCTCCGACAGGGCGCGGTCCTGCACCAGATCGCCGGTCGTCTTGATGACCACGATCTCGACCGCATCGGCTTCGGCAAGCGCCGGATGGGCCTTGCCCAGGCGTTCGCAGACCTCGCGCGCCTGTGCCAGGGCCAGGGGGCTGCCCCGGGTGCCGAGGCGGAACTGCGGTTTGTCCGTCATGGCGGCAAGCTTTAGGAGCTTTGGCGTAAGCGCGCAAGCAGCAGCGGTAATTTGATCGTGCCGTGTCCTGACACCACCGTCCTGGTCGCAGCGTCCTGGCATCGCCGCAAGCCATGCTCTAAATTCCCGGCCATGATCGAGAACGCCCTGACAGTCCTGGGAATTGAAACCTCTTGCGACGAAACCGCCGCGGCCGTGGTGACCGGCGACGGCCGGATCCTCGCGAACCTGGTCCTCTCCCAGCTCGACGAACACCGCCCCTACGGCGGGGTGGTGCCCGAGATCGCCGCGCGCAGCCACCTCGACCACATCGACCGCCTGGTGGAAGAGGCGATGGCCGAAGCGGGCCTTGAGTTCGGCGCGCTCGACGGTATCGCAGTGACTGCCGGGCCCGGGCTGATCGGCGGTGTTTTCGTCGGCGTCATGACCGCCAAGGCCATCGCGCTGGCCTGGGACCTGCCGTTCCTGGCGGTCAATCATCTGGAAGGTCATGCGCTGACCGCGCGGCTCGGCACCGATCTGGCGTTTCCCTATCTGCTGCTGCTGGTTTCCGGCGGCCACTGCCAGCTTTTGGCGGTGGAGGGGGTCGGCTGCTACAGCCGCCTGGGCGGAACCATCGACGATGCGGTGGGCGAGGCTTTCGACAAGACCGCCAAGCTGCTGGGCCTGGGTTATCCCGGCGGTCCGGCGGTGGAACGCGCGGCGGCCGACGGCGATCCGGCGGCCTTTGCCCTGCCGCGCCCGATGATAGGCCGGCCCGGCCTGGACTTTTCCTTCTCCGGCCTCAAAACCGCGGTGCGCCACGCCGCGCAGGCCGCCGATCTGCTGGACGACCCGCCAGGCGATGCCGGGAACGATGCCGGCAGGAAGGCCGATCTGGCGGCGGCCTTTCAGGAAGCCGTCGGCGACATCCTGGCGGAGCGTTGCGGCAAGGCCCTGGACCTGTTCCGGGAACGCTACGGCAAGGCCGGCCCGCTGGTCGTGGCCGGCGGCGTTGCCGCCAACCGGCACCTGCGAGAGCGTCTGGACGGCGTGGCCCGGGCCGCCGGCAGCGAACTGATGGCGCCACCGCCCGCGCTCTGTACCGACAACGCCGCCATGATCGCCTGGGCCGGGGTCGAGCGCCTGCGCCTCGGCCTTACCGATCCCCTGGACTTCGCCGCCCGGCCGCGCTGGCCGCTGGAAGAACTGCGCGAAACCCCCGCACCGGCAAAAACAGGCTGAGGGCCGCGCCATGGAGCATGTCGCTATCGCCGGCGCGGGTTCCTGGGGCACGGCGCTTGCCGTTGCCTGCCGCCGCGCCGGGCGCCGGGTCACCCTTTGGGGCCGCGATGCCGGGCAGATGGCGGCGCTGGCCGGCAAGCGGGAGAACCCGCGCTATCTGCCGGGCATCGCCCTCGATCCGGAAATCCTGATCAGCGCCGACCCGGATGCGCTTACCGAAGCCGACGCCTGTCTTTTGGTGGTGCCGGCGCAGGTTCTGCGCGCCACCCTGGGGCAGTTGGCGCCGCGACTGAAACCGAGCCTGCCGCTGGTGCTCTGCGCCAAGGGGATCGAACAGCAGAGCGGCCTTTTGATGACCGAGGTCGCGGCGGCCTGCCTGCCGGACAATCCACTGGCCGTCCTTTCCGGGCCGACCTTCGCCGCCGAGGTGGCCCGCGGCCTGCCGACAGCCGTCACCCTGGCCTCGACCGATGCGAACCTGGCGAGGACTCTGGCCCAGGCCATCGGCGGGCGCAGCTTCCGGCCCTATGTCTCCGACGATCCCCTGGGCGCGGAGATCGGCGGGGCCGTAAAGAACGTGCTGGCCATCGCCTGCGGCATCGTCGCCGGGCGCCGGCTGGGCGACAACGCCGGCGCCGCCCTGATCACCCGGGGGCTCGCCGAGATGACCCGCCTCTGTCTGGCGCGCGGCGGCAAGGCCGAGACCATGATGGGGCTGGCCGGCCTGGGCGACCTGACGCTGAGCTGCACCGCCCGGCAGTCGCGCAACTTCAGTCTCGGCCTGGCGCTCGGCGAAGGGCAGGACCTGGACGCCGCCCTCAAGGCCAGCCGCGGTGTGGTCGAGGGGCGCTTTTCCGCCGCCGCCGTGCTGGCCATGGCCGAGGGCCTTGGGATCGAACTGCCGATCTGCCAGGCGGTCGATCAGGTGGTGAACCAGGGCACCGATCTGGCGGCGACCATCGACCGGCTGCTGGCCCGGCCTTTCAAGGCCGAGGGCTTTTCGGCATAGTGCGGCCCGCCATAAGAACACGCCGTCAATCCCAGGGAGCAGACCCATGACCTTCGTTCTCTACTGCGTCGACAAGGCCGAACACGGCCACGTCCGGGCCGAAAACCGGCCGGCCCACCTCGACTACCTGAACAGCAACCTGGATCGCATCGTCATCGCCGGGCCGATGACCAGCGACGACGGCAAGACCGTCAAGGGCAGCGTCATCGTCGTCAACGACGCCGAGCGCGCCGCCGCCGAGGCCTTCGCCGAGAACGATCCCTATGCCAAGGCCGGGCTGTTCGAAAGCGTGACCATCACGGCTTACAAGAAGGTGCTTCCCTGATGGCTTACTGGCTGATGAAGTCGGAGCCCGGAACCTGGTCCTGGGACGATCAGGTGAAGGCCGGCACCGCCGAATGGGACGGGGTGCGCAACTACCAGGCGGCCAACAACATGAAAGCCATGGCGCTGGGCGATCTGGTTTTTTTCTATCACTCGGTAAACGAGAAACAGATCGTCGGCATCTGCGAGGTCGCGAAGCTCTACTACCCCGACCCCAGCGATCCCTCCGGCCGCTTCGGCATGGTCGACGTGAAGGCGGTGAAGCCTTTCGTGCAGCCGGTCACCCTGGCCGATATCAAGGCCGAGCCGCGCCTGCAGGACCTGGCGCTGGTCCGCCAGTCCCGGCTTTCGGTGCTGCCGGTCCAAAAGGCGGAGTGGGCGTTGATCTGCAAAATGGGCAAGACCAAGCTGAAATAGCGCCCAGACCCGCCGGCGGACCCGGCCGGCCTCTTGGCCGGGCCTTGTTTCGCGGGCGCTTTCCGGAAATAATCCCCGGAAATAACTCTTAAGATCAAAAAGAAGACGGCAGCAGGGCTGACAGGCCGTCCGGATGACCCGATCCAAGCAGGGAGGCCGCCTAAGATATGTCCGAAACCTCTGTATTCCCGGTTCGCGCCGAAGTGGCGGAAAACGCCTGGTGCGACGAAGCCGGCTACTTCAAGCTCTATGAGCAGTCCATCGCCGACCCGGAAGCCTTCTGGGCCGAGCACGGCAAGCGGATTCATTGGTTCAAACCCTTCACCCAGGTGAAGGACGTGAACTACGGCCCCGGCGACGTGAGCATCAAGTGGTTCGCCGACGGCACCACCAATGCCTGCTACAACTGCGTCGACCGCCACCTGCCCGCCAAGAAGGACGAGACGGCGATCATCTGGGAAGGCGACAGTCCCAGCGAGCACCTGCACATCACCTACGGCGAGCTCTACGAGAACGTCTGCCGCCTGGCCAACGCGATGAAGGCGCGCGGCGTCAAGCAGGGCGACCGGGTTACCATCTATATGCCGATGATCCCCGAAGCCGCCTACGCCATGCTGGCCTGCGCGCGCATCGGCGCCATTCACTCCGTGGTCTTCGGCGGCTTCTCGCCCGACGCCCTGGCCGGGCGCATCCAGGACTGCGAGTCCGACTGCGTGATCACCGCCGACGAGGGCCTGCGCGGCGGTCGCAAGGTTCCCCTGAAGGCCAACACCGACAAGGCGCTGGAAAGCTGCCCCGGCGTGAAGACCGTCTTCGTGGTCCGGCGCACCGGCGGCCAGATCGGCTGGGCCGACGGCCGCGACGTCTGGTATCACGAGGCCTGCGCCGCGGTTTCCAGCGACTGCCCGGCCGAGGAGCTGGAAGCGGAAACCCCGCTGTTCATTCTCTACACCTCCGGCTCGACCGGTCAGCCCAAGGGTGTGCTGCACACCACCGGCGGCTACATGGTCTATGCCTCCATGACCCATCAGTACGTCTTCGACTATCACGACGGAGAGGTCTACTGGTGCACCGCCGACGTCGGCTGGGTCACCGGTCACAGCTACATCGTCTACGGCCCGCTGGCCAACGGTGCGACCACCTTGATGTTCGAAGGCGTGCCGAACTACCCGGACTCCTCGCGCTTCTGGCAGGTCTGCGACAAGCACAAGGTCAACATCTTCTACACCGCGCCCACCGCCATCCGCGCCCTGATGCGCGAAGGCGAAGCGCCGGTGAAGGCGACCAAGCGGGACTCCCTGCGTCTGCTGGGCACCGTCGGCGAACCGATCAATCCGGAAGCCTGGCTGTGGTATCACCATGTCGTGGGTGAGGAGCGCTGCCCGATCGTCGACACCTGGTGGCAGACCGAGACCGGCGGCATTCTGATCACGCCGCTGCCCGGTGCCACGCCGCTGAAGCCTGGCTCCGCCACCCGGCCGTTCTTCGGTATCCGTCCGGTCATCGTCGACAGCGAAGGCAAGCACCTGGAAGGCGCCACCGAGGGTAACCTCTGCATCGCCGATTCCTGGCCGGGCCAGATGCGCACGGTCTACGGCGATCACGAACGCTTCATCCAAACCTATTTCTCGACCTATCCCGGCAAGTACTTCACCGGCGACGGCTGCCGCCGCGATGCCGACGGCTACTACTGGATCACCGGGCGGGTCGACGACGTGATCAACGTCTCCGGCCACCGCATGGGCACGGCGGAGGTGGAATCCGCCCTGGTCGCCCACGGCAAGGTCGCCGAATCAGCGGTCGTCGGCTATCCCCACGACATCAAGGGCCAGGGCATCTACGCCTATGTCACCCTGAATGCCGGCGAGGAACCGAACGACGAGCTGCGCAAGGAACTGGTGCAGTGGGTGCGCAAGGAGATCGGCCCCATCGCCTCGCCCGACCTCATCCAGTGGGCCCCCGGCCTGCCGAAAACCCGCTCCGGCAAGATCATGCGCCGCATCCTGCGCAAGATCGCCGAGAACGAGTACGGCAGCCTGGGCGATACCTCGACCCTGGCCGATCCCGGCGTGGTCGACGAGCTGATCGAAAACCGCATGAACCGCAGTTGATTCTTGATCGAACGCGACACCGGCGGCCGGCCCTTTGCGGGGCCGGCCGTTTCTTTTTGTGGCTACGGCGACAACCTTGCTAACCTCCAGCCGTAAGAGGTGGGATGGGCGGCAATGGTTGAAACACGAACAAAAAGGCTCTGGAGAGCGGGCTTCGCTCTGGCCACAGGGTTGCTGCTGGCGGCCTGCGCCACGCCCGACGACGGCAACGAGCGCATCGTTGCGCTGCCCGACGTCTGGGACCCCATCGACCTCGCCGAGGCCGACCTCACCCTGCCGCTCAGCTCCCCCTTCGAGATCGACGAACTGCGCGAACGCGTCGGCGCGCACCAGCTCTTCGAAAACCTCTATACCTTTCACGGGCTGAAGGGCTTCATCGTCACCTCGCGGGTTTTCTTCGGCCAGTTCGCCAGGAACCCGACCCGCGATGTGAAGGACCCCGACGAGTTCCTGCGCTATGCCAAGGGCCTGTCGATGGTGGAACGCCGCCGGCTGCGGGTCGGCTCCGCCAAGCCCTTCAAGCAGCCCGATCTGCACGGCGCCGGCTTCTACACCAAGGCCCTTTCAGAGACCCGACACGAGGATTGTTTCATCTTCCGCATCGGCTATCTGCTGGTCGATTCCAGGAACTTCGAGCGAGAGCCGGATGCCATGGACACCATCGTCACCGGATCGCTCTGCGCCGACAAGCTGGACGAAGCCGCCCTGCTGACACTTCTGGCGCAGATCGAGGTGGTGCGCGACCGCGACGATTTCCGCAAGGCCCTGTCGCGGAGCAAGATCGGCACGATCTAAATTCAACCCAATCGCTGAACTCAACACGCCCGGACTCAAGGCAGGCGCCGGCGCAGGGCCTCACCCAGTCGCGCCGCCTGCCGGTTGATCTCGTCCTCCGGCACCGCGGCATAGCCGAGCAGCAGGCCCTGGCGGGCCGGCTTTCCGAAGAAGTAATCCGCCAGCGGGGTTACGCTGATCCCGGCTTCGCCGGCGACCCGCGCTGCCGCTTTGTCGCCCAGGCGCTTGGCCACCTCGGGCTTCAACCAGGCCATGAGATGCAGGCCGGCGTGATCGGGGGCGACGGTCAGTATATCGCCCAGGTGTTTGTCAGCCGCTGCAACCAGGGCGGCCTGGCGTAGCGCATAAAGACGGCGCATGCGCCGGACGTGGGTGGCGAAGTACCCCTCTTCGATAAAAGCGGCGAGAACCGGCTGAACCAAGGCCGAGGGCAGGGCGCCAAGCGCCGCCTGCCCGGACGTCAGCGGCGCGACCAAAGGCTCCGGCGCCACCAGGTAGCCGAGGCGGATGGAGGGGAAGAGCACCTTGGAAAAGGTACCGACGTAGAGAACCCGGCCGGCTTCGCCGCGGTCTGCGGCCAGGCCCTGCAGCGACGCCAGGGGTCGCCCGGCATAGCGATACTCGCTGTCGTAGTCGTCCTCCAGTATCCAGGCATCGGCCTGGCGTGCCCACTCCAGCAGTTCCAGGCGCCGCGCCAGCGACAAAGTGGTCCCGAGCGGGTAGTGGTGCGACGGGGTGACGACGACAGCGCGCGCTTGGGGCGCCAGGTTGCGGCCCCGCGATACCGACATCCCTTCATCGTCCAATGGCACCGGCACCAACTCGGCACCGGCGGCAACCAGCGGACCGCGCAGACCGACATAGCCGGGCTCCTCGATCCAGACCGGGTCGCCGGGCTCCAGCAACATCTGGGTTACCAGGTTGATGGCCGCTTGCGCGCCGGTGGTGACGATGACCTGCTGCCAGCGGCAATGCAGACCGCGGTAGGTGTT
This sequence comes from Pelagibius litoralis, assembly GCF_011683915.1. Lineage (GTDB taxonomy): Bacteria > Pseudomonadota > Alphaproteobacteria > Kiloniellales > Kiloniellaceae > Pelagibius > Pelagibius litoralis. Next base: position 45,443 of record NZ_JAAQPH010000018.1, on the reverse strand, counting down.
CACATAGTCGGCAATGGCTTCACGCAACGGCTGGTATCCGGCCGGATGGCCGAGACGCAGCAGCGATGCAGCCGGGCGTCGCCAGACCCGGGCATGGAGGCGGCCCCAGATGTCGAAGGGAAACTCCGCGGTATCGGGCATGCCCGGCACAAAGGCGCGGCCGTCGCCGTGACGGCGGTCGTGCCAGTGGGAACCGGCGATGCTGCGCCCGCGCGTGGCGAGGCGCGGCGGTTTGTTCGAACCGGGCGGCAGCGGTGCCTCGACGGAAACCGGCATCGCGCCCAGCAATTCCTCCGGCAGAACCCGACAGACGAAGGTTCCCGAGCCCGCATGACCCTCAAGATAGCCTTCGCTCAACAACTGGTCGAAGGCGGTGACCACGGTGTTGCGCGAGCAGCCGAGCTCGGCGGCCAGAGCGCGGCTGGACGCCAAACGGGCGCCTGGCGCCAGGCGACCGGTCAGAATGACCTGACGCAGTTGGTCGCAGAGCTGCTGTTGCAGCGTCAGGCTGGAATCGCGGTCCAGCGCCAGGGCCAGAAGCGGCGTGCGGCGCCCGCTGCCGGGGCTGTTGGTCGCCAAGAGGACTGCTCCGATACCCGAGAACGAAAAAGTGGCCTTTCAGGATATCAGAAAGCGGCCCTTTCTGGAAAACCACATTCTCTCTAGCCTGCGCCCTCGACAGCGACCCGGTCGCGAATAGCGCCTGCTGGAGCGTTTTCGACTTACGTCGAATCGGCACCAGCCCGCTCCCCCTCCCGGCCACCCAATGAGATTGTCCTGGTGGGTGGCCGGGAGGGGGAGCGGGCCGGTGCCGTCAAACTCTGAAAGAGTCTACGAGAGAGAGCCTGCCATGAGCCAGACAGACACCGATTTCACGCCGACGGCGCGCACCAGGGTCAAGCGATCCCACCAGCGCGGCCACTATGACCGCGAGACGGTCTACGGCATTCTGGACGCCGGGCTGATGTGCCACGTCGGCTATGTGATCGAAGGACAGCCCTATGTCACCCCCACCGCTTACTGGCGCGAGGGGGACAAGGTCTATTGGCACGGTTCCTCGGCCAGCAAGATGCTGCGCCACCTGGAGAACGGACCACGGGTCTGCTTCACCGTCGCGCTGATGGACGGGCTGGTGCTGGCCCGCTCCGGCTTTCACACCTCGGTCAACTACCGCAGCGTGATCGCGATGGGTGTCGCCGAGGTGATCGGCGGCGAGGCCGAGAAACGGGCCAGCCTGGAAGCCATGATGGAACGGATCGTCCCCGGCCGCTGGGCGACCCTGCGCCCGGTCACCAAGCAGGAAATCAAGGCCACCACCGTGGTCTCGCTGAAACTGGAAGAGGTCGTGGCCAAGGTGCGCAGCGGCCCGGCCATTGACGATGCCGAGGATATGGACCTGGACGTCTGGGCCGGTGTCGTGCCGACGGCGACCCTTGTCGGCGTGCCTGAAGACAACCCCGATCTCAAGGCCGGCGTAACCCGGCCGCCGAACCTGGCCAAAATCCGCATCGGGTGACATCGCCCGAGACCACAAGGCAGATGGCAGGCATGCCGTAACCGCGTTTGCCGGCGCTGCGGCGGCGCGCTATCAGCAAGTCATGTCTACACCGTCAGCAACGGCCGGAAAGACCTGGGGCCTTGCCGGCCTCTCGGCCGCCGGCCTTTTCGTGCTGCTTTGGAGCACCGGCTTCATCGGCGCCAAGCTGGGCCTGCCCCACGCCGAACCGCTGACCTTTCTGGCCCTGCGCTTTGCCATCGCCGCCGTGCTGCTGTGCCTGCTGGCCGTGGCGACCAGGGCGCCCTGGCCAAAGGGGTGGCGCAGCTTCGCCCATCTCGCCGTCGCCGGGCTGCTGCTGCACGGCCTCTATCTGGGCGGCGTCTTCGCGGGGATCGATGCCGGCGTCGAGGCGGGCGTCGCCGCCCTCATCGTCGGCATCCAGCCGGTGCTGGTCGCGGCCCTGGCCGGGGCCCTGCTGGGCGAGCGCGTCATCCCAAGGCAATGGCTCGGCCTGATCCTGGCGCTCGGCGGCGTCACGCTGGTGGTCTGGCGCAAACTCGGCGCCGGCCTCGGCACGGCGGAGGGGGTCGGCCTCTGCCTGCTGGCGCTGCTCGGCATCACCGCGGCGACGCTCTATCAAAAACGCTTCTGCGCCGAGATGGACCTGCGCAGCGGATCGGTCGTGCAGTATGTGGCCGCGGCCATCGGCTGCGGCGTCTTCTCGCTGATCTTCGAGGAGCAGGTGATCACCTGGAGCGGCGAGTTCATCTTCGCCATGGCCTGGCTGGTGCTGGTGCTCTCCCTCGGGGCCGTGAGCCTGCTCTACTGGCTGATCAAGCGGGGCGAGGCGGCGCGGGTCTCCAGTCTGTTCTTCCTGGCGCCGCCGGTGACGGCCCTGATCGCCTGGCCGCTGTTCGGGGAAACCTTCGGCCTCCTGGCCCTTACCGGCATGCTGATGACCGTGCTCGGCGTCGCCCTGGTGAACCTGGAAAAACGCTAGATCGGATTCACCGGGCTGGGGTCAAGACCCATAAACTGATGGGAAGCGTCAGATGACCGTTTCAAGCCCAAGCTTCATTCAGCCTTCAGCGGTCAGATCCTGTGCGATCATCAATGCGTTTCCATCCGGATCATAGAACGTAGCCGTGCTGACCATTCCTTCGATAGTCTCTGTCGGACCATCGAATTTAACGCCAGCCTCTTCCAGAGCACTTCGGGCCGATGCGATGTCGGCAACGCCGAAAACGGGGACCGTATTCCCGGGCGAAGGTTCCGATTGTTCACCTAAACCAAGCGTCACGCCGACGGTCTTCGTCTGCAACTCGCTCCATCCTGCGTCGTCGGCGTGATACAGGACCTCGAACCCGAGATTGTCCGCATACCATTTTGCGCTGGTGTGTCTGTCTCGCACCGACAGAGCGAGCGTTATCGTGTCTTCAAGTGTGACAACGGGCATAGGGTTTTCTCATTTCCTTAAAAATATATATACTATACTTTATGGACATCGAGATTCTTGTCAAGGTGACGTCGAGAGCGTGGTCGCTGAAGGTCCTTGCACTGATGCATGAAGGGGTGCCGGGACGGCAGGCCCCTTTGCTTGCTGCCTCGGGCGCCAGTCGAACGACTTTCGTGCATTCACTTTGCCACTTGGAAGATTTGTGTCTTCTGGAACGCAACCCAGGGCACGGCCATCCGCCCCGGCCAGAGTTTCGCCTAACGCCGGCGGGGCAGAGATTGGCACCCATCGCTCATCAGATAGAAACAGCCGTGCGCGATGACACCGGAGCAATCCTGCTAAGGAAAATGTGGACCGTTCCGCTGCTGGCCGTGGCGAACAGGCCAAAAGTCTTTTCGGAGTTAAAACGCGAGCTGAACCCAATAACGGATCGCGCGCTATCCAAGTCACTCCGTGAACTCAACAACCAAAATTGGATTGAACGTTCCGTGAATGTGGAGCTGCATCCCCCACGCCCCTACTATCAAGTCGTCAACGAGGGAGCGCAAATCAGTCACGCGATTGGTCTGCCCGGGTGAAGATCGGCCGAACGCAATTTCCAAACAGCCGAGCGGTTCATCAGAACCTTAGAAGTCTACGCAGATGCCCTTGCGTTCCCAATCCCCGTAGCGGGTCGGCTCGGGGCCGCTGGGGCCGCCCAGCTCCTTGGGTGCTTTTTCGCCGGAAGGCTTTTTCCCGGCAGACTCTTCCTGGGCCGAGACTTTCGCGGCGGATTTGTCCTCGTTCGATTTCCCCTGGAGCGCCTTGGGATCGGCAGACTCCGCCGCTTCCGGCGATGCCGTCAGGGGGTCGACGGCTGCCTTCCGGGGCTTCGGCTGGCGCGCTGTGAACTTTAGAGCCATGCCCCTTATATGGCATCGCGGAGGCCCCGCGCCAAGTCTTGACGCGACCCGGCGGGCCCCCCACCTGAAGTTGGGGAAAATCCCCGAAAACCGCCCAAAGCCGACGGCAAAAGGAGGCCGCAACCCTTGGTATCCCCCTTGATATCCTGGCCATGAACAGCCTGCGCACCGGCATTCTGATGGCCGCCATGACCGGCCTGTTCCTGGCTGTCGGCTTTCTGATCGGCGGGACCGGCGGCATGATCATCGCCTTCGTCATCGCGCTGGGCATGAACGCCTTCGCCTACTGGAATTCCGACAAGATGGTGCTGCGCATGTATCGCGCGCGCCAGGTCGACCGGACCACTGCGCCGGGGCTGGTCGGCATCGTCGAGCAGCTGGCCGACAATGCCGAACTGCCGATGCCGCGCGTCTATCTGATCGACGACGACCAGCCCAACGCCTTTGCCACCGGCCGCAACCCGGAAAACGCCGCGGTCGCCGCCACCACCGGCCTGATCAAACGGCTGAGCGCCGAAGAGCTGGCCGGCGTGATGGCCCATGAGCTGGCCCATGTGAAGAACCGCGACACCCTGACCATGACCATTACCGCGACCATCGCGGGGGCGATTTCCATGCTGGCCAACTTCGGCCTGTTCTTCGGCAACAGCCGCAACAACCCGCTGGGGATCGTCGGCGTGATCCTCATCATGGTCCTGGCGCCGATGGCCGCCGCCCTGGTGCAGATGGCGATCTCGCGGACCCGCGAATACGCCGCCGACCGCATGGGCGCGGAGATCTGCGGCCAGCCGCTGTGGCTCGCCTCGGCCCTGCAGAAGATCGACCGCGCCGCCCGCGATATCGACAATGACGTCGCCGAGAGCAACCCGGCGACGGCCCATATGTTCATCATCAATCCCCTGCATGCCCACCGGATGGACGGCCTCTTCACCACCCATCCGCGCACGGCCAACCGCATTCAGCGGCTGCAACAGATGGCCGAGGAAATGAGCCAGACCGTCACCCGCCCCGGCCGTCCCTGGGGTTGAAGTCTTTTCAGTTTAGACGGCGCCAGCCCGCTCCCCCTCCCGGCCACCCAACGCCAGTATCCTATGGATGGCCGGAAGGGGGAGCGGGCCGGAACCGCTTCGACATCAGTCGAAAACGCCCCAGGCAACACTGCCGCGCTCTGCAAAGGCTTGCAGGCAGGGCCGCGGGGCCTTAGAGCCTAGCGCCATGACCGAAAACCCCGAGAGCAAGAACCCGGGCCCCAAAGGCGCCGACGCCCGCAAGACCGCCCTGGCGATCCTGCAACAGGTGATGGACGAAGGCCACCCGTTGGACGAGGCGCTGGCCGGCAATCCCTATCTCGCGAAGATGGCGACCCGCGACCGCGGCTTTACCCGCCTGCTGATCGCCACGGTGCTGCGCCGCCTCGGCCAGATCGATGCCGCCATCGACCACTGCCTGGACCGCCCGCTGAAGGCCAAGGACACCGCCCTGCGGCAGATCCTGCGGCTCGGCGCGGCGCAGCTGCTGTTTCTCGGTACGCCGCCCCATGCCGCCGTCAACGCCACCCTGGAGGTCGCCCGCGGCCCCCGTCTGGCGGGGCAGCGCGGCCTGATGAACGCGGTGCTGCGCCGCCTGTCGCGCGAAGGCGAGGCCCTGGTCGCGGAACAGGATGCCGCGCGCCTCAACACCCCGGACTGGCTTTGGGAAAGCTGGAGCGCGGCCTATGGCGAGGAGACCGCCCGCGCCATCGCCCTGGCCCAGCTTGCCGATCCGCCCCTGGACCTGACCAACAAAACCGAAGCCGAAACCCGCACCTGGGCCATTGCCCTGGGGGCGGAAATCCTGCCCGGCGGCAGCCTGCGCCTTGCCGGCGGACAGGGCGATATCGCCCGCCTGGCAGGCTATGGCGAGGGCGCCTGGTGGGTGCAGGATGCCGCCGCCGCCGTGCCCGCGCGCCTGCTGGGCGATATCGCCGGCAAGGACGTCATCGACCTCTGCGCCGCACCCGGGGGCAAGACCGCGCAGCTCGCCGCCGCAGGCGCCAGAGTGACGGCGGTGGAACGGGCGCGGGGCCGCATCCAGCGGCTGGACGAGAATCTGCGCCGCCTGGATTTGGCGGCGACCACGGTCTGCGCCGACGCCACCCGCTGGCAGCCCGCCGCAGCCGTCGACGCGGTGCTGCTGGACGCCCCCTGTTCAGCCACGGGCACCCTGCGCCGCCACCCGGACATTGCCTATCTGAAGGGCCCGGATCACATCACGACCCTGATCAAGACCCAGGACCGTCTGCTGGACGCGGCGGTGAAGATGCTGAAGCCCGGCGGCCTGCTGGTCTACGCCGTCTGTTCCCTGCAACCCGAAGAAGGGCCTGAGCGCATTGCCGCACTGCTGGCGCGAAACCAGGACGTGGCGCGGATTCCGGTCACGGCATCGGAGCTGCCGGGCATGGAACAGACGATCACGGCGGCGGGCGACTTCCGCAGCCTGCCCTGCCACCTGCCGGAGACCGGCGGCCTGGACGGCTTCTACGCCTGCCGGCTCAGGCTGCGCTAGACTCTTTTAGATTTAGACGGCAGTCGAAAAAGTTCTAAGAACTCTCGTCGCCCATCACGATCGAGGGCCGGAGCATGATCAACAGCGTGTCGTCTTCGCCTTCGTGGGCGGTCCCGACAAACAGACTCTGCAGCAGGGGCATATCACCCATCACCGGCAGCTTGGAATCGGCGGACGGCGTCGTAGTGGCGGTGATACCGGCCAATATCCGGACGACTTCCTTGGCCGCCTGGCCGCGGATCAGCTGTTCCATCGAGGGGATGGTACCGAGCTGCAGCAGGCTGGCCGGTGAAACCTCGGTCAGCCTGGGCCGCTCAACGACCTCATAGTGCCCCTTGCCGTTGAAGAAGACGATCTTCTGGCCGTCCAGCGCGCTGTCGCCGGTCAGCACCACCGCCATGGTGTCATCGCCGCTGCGGAACACGCTGCCGATGCGGTTTTCCTCGGTGAAATCGTCGGCATCGTAGGTCTTGTCGAACAGACCGCCGAGAACCGGCAGACCGCCCAGGCCGACCCGATCATCACTGGTGAAGTCGACGCCCAGGGCCGTGGTCGAGATGTAAGCCACTTCGCGCAACAGCATGACCACCTGAACCATCCGCATAAAATCGTTGTCGCCAAAAACAAGCGGAACGTGATTCAGCGGTCCGCTTTCGTGGCGCGACTGGCCGTCGCGTTCTTCGGAGTCTTTCTTGTTGTCCGGATTGGCCAGCGCAGCACCGGACAGTCCCGCCAACAACAACAATGCCAAAGCAACAGCTGTAACCAATCGTTGAATCATGACCCCACCCTTCCCCCAAGGACATTGAAAACAAAGCGATCATAGCAGATCTGGCGGCCCGCCGAAGCCCACTACCCCCTATGGGGCGGCTTGCGGGTCAGAGGCCGGGCTGATACCTAGAGGGCGCAACGCCAAAACCAGCCGAGTTCGCGATTTCATGCAGCAACCCGTCCGCATTGCCCCCTCTATCCTGGCTGCCGATTTCGCCCGCATGGGCGAAGAGGTCCGCGCCGTCGCCGCGGCCGGGGCCGATTACATCCATATCGATGTGATGGACGGCCACTTCGTGCCCAACATCACCCTGGGCCCGGACATGGTGGCGGCGATCCGCCCGCATTCGGATCTGGTTTTCGATGTCCATCTGATGATCGCACCGGCGGATCTCTTTATCGAGCCCTTCGCCAAGGCCGGTGCGGACATCATCACCGTGCATCCGGAATCCGGACCGCATCTGCACCGCAGCCTGCAGATGATCAAGGGGCTGGGCAAAAAGGCCGGGATCGCCATCAACCCGGCGACACCGCTGGACGTCATCGATCCGGTGATCGGCGACGTTGATCTGATCCTCTGCATGAGCGTGAACCCCGGCTTCGGCGGCCAGAGCTTCATCCCGGGGACTCTCGACAAGCTGAAAGAGCTGCGCCGCAGGATCGACGCCAGCGGCCGCCAGATCGATCTGGAGGTCGACGGCGGCATCAATGCGCAGACCGCACCTCAGGCGGCCACGGCCGGCGCCGACCTGCTGGTCGCCGGAACCGCCGTCTTCAAGGGGGGACCCGAAGCCTATGAAGCCAACATCCGAAACCTGCGCGGCGAGCGCTGATGGCCGTGGACAGCCACGCGGATAACAACGCGAAGGCTGGCATGACGGCGGGCCGAAGAGACGCCGCGGTGCAGAACCGAAACGCGGTCGCCGTCTGGCTCGAGACCTACCGCCAATGGCGCCTGCTGCCGCGGGATCTGGCCTTGGACCGCCTGGCCTATGGCTTGCGCCGGCCGCTCTTTGCCCTGCCCGAGGCACCCTGGCACCGGACCGGCACGCCGCCGGCAAGCGTCATCATGGTGCCGCCGGACCCCTGGCCCGGCAAGGCCGAGCGCGGCGCGGCGATCGTCGAAGACAACTTCCGTTTCCTCGGGCGCAGCCTGCACAAGCCGGCACCGCGCTGGGCCCCCCTGGGCATGGAGCCCGCCTGGCTGAAACGCCTGCACGGTTTCGGCTGGCTGCGCGACCTGCGCGCAGCCGGCGGCGACGCGCCGCGGCGCAAGGCCCGCAGCCTGGTTGCCGATTGGATCGACGCCAACCAGCGTTGGTCGCCCATCGCCTGGCACCCGGTGGTCACCGCCGACCGCCTGGCCCACTGGTTCAGCCAGTACGAGTTCTTCGCCGCCAGCGCCGAGGTTTCGTTCCGCCAGACCCTGCTGGCCAGCGCGGCGCGGCAGGCCCGCCACCTCGCCAGGGTCCTGCCCGCAGGCTTGAGCGGCGCCGATCTGATCACCGCCGCCAAAGGCCTCTGCTATGCCGGGCTCTGCCTGCCGCAGGGCGAGCCCTGGCTCGACCGCGGTCTTGCCCTGCTGGCGCAGGCGCTGGAGGAACAACTGCTGGCCGACGGCGGTCAGTGCGAACGCGCACCTGCCCTGCTGCTGTCGATCCTGCGCGACTGCATCGACCTGCGGGCGGCCCTGCTGGCGGCGGGGCGCGAAGTGCCCGGCGATCTCTCCCTGCGCATCGAGGGCATGGTTGCGGTGCTGCGCCTGCTGCAACACGGTGACGGCGGGCTTGCCCTCTTCAACGGCAGCAACGAAGGCGAAGACCTTCAGATCGATATGATCCTGCAGCGCGGCGGCGGCAAGAAGGTGCAACTGCAGTCTGCGCCGAGCAGCGGCTTTCAGCGCCTGCAGGCCGGCCGCAGCCTGATGCTGGTCGACGCGGGCCGCCCCGCGGCGCCCGGTTACGACCGCGCGGCCCATGCCGGCACCCTGAGCTTTGAGATGTCGGTCGGGCGCGAACGCCTGATCGTCAACTGCGGTGCCCAGGACGGCGAGGGCACCTGGCAGGCGGCGCAGCGGACCACGGCGGCGCATTCCACCCTGGTCCTTGCCGAAACGAACTCGGCGGCGCTTTTCGCCTCCGGCGGCCTCTATCGCCGGGCCGAGACCGTCACCTGCCGCAGAAACGAGGACGAAGGCGCCATCTGGCTGGAAGCCAGCCACGACGGCTATCTGCCGCTGTTCGACCTGACCCACCATCGCCGGCTCTATCTCGCCGCCTCCGGCGAAGACCTGCGCGGTGAAGACTGCCTGAAGGGTCAAGCCAAAGGCGACCCAAGCAAAGACGGCCAGGACCTGGCCTTTGCCATTCGTTTTCACCTGCACCCGGAGGTTCAGGCCATGGCCGCCCAGGATGGGCGCTCCGCTGTGCTGCGCCTGCCCAAGGGCGGCGGCTGGCGGTTGCGCGCAGCCGGCGCCACCGTGGATCTGGAGCCGAGCGTCTATCTGGGCGTGCCCGGCAAGATCCGGCGCAGCCAGCAGATCGTGCTTTCCGGAACCACCGGCGGCCGCAGCCAGACGGCCGAAGGCTGCGTCGTGAAATGGGCGCTGCAGCGCCTTGGCCCCGGCAGCTGACGTGTCCGCCGCCGTCATCCTTGGGATGCTGCTTGTCGTGACCCTTTCAAGCTGGGCGGCCAGCGGCGCCGTGCTGCGCCTGCTGCAGCGCTGGCAGGTCTTCGATCAGCCCAACCACCGCAGCAGCCATGAGATCGCGACGCCGCGCGGCGGCGGCCTGGCGGTGGTGCCGGTCATCGTTCTGGCCTGGATCGGCGGCGGCCTTGCTTTCGGCACCATCCCCACCGGGTTCTGGCCGCTTCTCGGCGGACTGCTGCTGTTGGCCGCGGTATCCTGGCTCGACGACCTGCGCTCGCTGCCGGCCGGCCTGCGCCTGGCCGTCCAGATCACCGCCGTCGCGCTCGGCCTTTGGGGGTCGGGCGGCGATGCGCTGATCTTCGGCGGCATCCTGCCGGCGCTGCTGGATCATCTGATCGTCGGTCTTTTGTGGATATGGTTCATCAACCTGTTCAACTTCATGGATGGAATCGACGGCATCACGGCGGTGGAGAGTGTTGCCGTTGCCGGCGGGATTGCGCTTTGCGCGGCACTGGCGAGCCTGGGATCTGATCTGGTTTTCTGGTCGGCCAGCCTGGCCGCCGCGGCCTTGGGCTTCGTCTGGTGGAACTGGGCGCCGGCGCGGATCTTCCTGGGCGACGTCGGCTCGGTGCCCCTGGGCTACCTGCTGGGCTGGCTGCTGATTCTGCTGGCGGGGACGGGCCAGTGGGCGGCGGCGCTGATCCTGCCGCTCTATTATCTGGCCGACGCAACCTGGACCCTCGGCCGCCGGGCCCTCAGGGGTGAGGCGCTCTGGCGGGCCCACCGTGAACACTTCTATCAGCAGGCCGTGCAGCGCGGCTTCAGCCACGCCGCGGTCTCATCCCGCATCCTGGTCTGCAATATGGTTTTGGCCGGCCTGGCCTTGGCAGCGGTCGCCGGACTGGCCTGGCCGGTCGCCCTTGGCCTTGCCTGTCTTGCGGTTGCCGTTCTTCTGTTTATGCTGGCAAAACAGGATCCGCCGGCGCAGAACAGCCGCGATCGGGGCGAAAACGGATCGCCCTGACCCGCTTCGGCGGCGCAACGGCGCAGACTCGCAGGGGCAAGGGGAAACAAGGAATACCGATGAAGCTGGGCTCGGCCAGATTCCCAAGACAGATTGTTGCCTTCTTCCATGACCTCTTCATGGCGGCGGCAGCCTTTCTGATCGCCCTGGTCCTGCGCTTGGGTGACGCCGCCTGGGACTCTTTCACCAGCGGTCTCTGGCAGCCGATGCTGCTCTTCACCGCCGTCTGCGGCCTGGTATTTCTGACAACGGGTCTCTACCGCGGCGTCTGGCGTTATGCCTCGATGAACGATCTGGTGGCGATCATCCGGGCGGTGTCCCTGGCCCTGGCGATTTTCCTGCCGGTCACCTTCCTGATCACCCGCCTGGATGACCTGCCGCGTTCCTGGCTGGTCATCAGCTGGTTTGTCCTGATCTTCCTGCTCGGCGCCCCACGCATGACCTACCGCGTGTTCAAGGACCAGGGGTTCCGCCATCTTCTGGAGCACGACCGCCATAGCCGCGTGCCGGTGCTGCTGATCGGTGCCGGCGACGCCGCGGAAACCTTCATCCGTGAAATGGCCCGCGACCGTGACGGCCCCTTCGAGGTGCTCGGCGTGATCGACGAGAAGGGCATGCGGACCGGCCGTCATATTCATGGGGTGAGGATTTTCGGCACGTTGGACGACCTGCCGGATGTCGTCGCCCGGCTGGCCAAACGGGAGCGTAAACCCCAGCGCCTTATCCTGACCAAACCCCTGACCCGCGACGAGTTGGAAGCCCTGCTGCACTATGCCGACACCCAGGGCGCAACGGTCGCGCGCCTGCCGCGCCTGACTGACTTCAGCGGCGGCGTCGAAGACCGCCTGCACATCCGGCCGATCGCCATCGAAGATCTGTTGGGCCGCACCCAGACCAAGCTCGACCGCCCGGCAATGGAAGCGCTGATCAAAGGCCGCCGCGTGCTGGTGACGGGGGCCGGCGGGTCCATCGGCGCCGAACTTGTCCGCCAGATCGCAGCCTTCGCACCGGCGCAGCTGACCCTCTTCGATAACTCCGAGTTCAACCTCTACAGCATCGACATGGAGCTGGCCGAGCGGCACGCGGCGTTGGACCGCCTGGCGCTGATCGGCGACGTGCGCGACGCGCAGCGGGTCGACCGGCTGATCAAGGAAGCGGCGCCCGACCTGGTGTTCCACGCCGCGGCGCTGAAACACGTGCCGCTGGTCGAGCACAACCCGCTGGAAGGTGTTCACACCAACGTGCTGGGCACGCGCAACATGGCCGATGCCTGCCGCCGGGCCGGGGTCGCGGCGATGGTGCTGGTGTCCACCGACAAGGCCATCAACCCGCCGAACGTGATGGGCGCCACGAAACGTCTGGCGGAAAGCTATTGCCAGGCCCTGGATCTGCTGCGCCAGTCAAGCGGCAGCGGCACCCGCTTTGTCACCGTGCGTTTCGGCAATGTCCTGGGATCGACCGGCTCGGTGGTGCCGCTGTTTCAGCGCCAGCTCGCAGCGGGGGGCCCGCTGACCGTGACCGACCCGGAGATGACGCGCTACTTCATGACCATCCGCGAAGCCGTGGAGCTGGTGCTGCAGGCCTCTGCGCTCGGCAGTATCAGCCCGGCGGAAGAAGCGGGGCGGATCTACGTACTGGACATGGGCGAGCCGGTGAAAATCGTCGATCTGGCGCGTCAGATGATCCGCCTTTCCGGCCTCAGCCCGGACAAAGACGTCGAGATCACCTTCACCGGCCTCAGGCCCGGCGAGAAGATGCACGAGGAACTCTTTCACGGCGGCGAGGCGTTGATGCCCACCAGCCACCCGGGTTTGCACCAGGCCGCCCCGCGCACCGCGGATGCCGAACTGCTCGGCCGCAGCCTCGACGATCTTGCCCGCCTGGTCGCCCAGGGAAAACGCGTCGAGATTCTGCAGGCGCTGCATCGCCTGGTGCCCGAGTTCTGCGGCGAAGTTGCCGCTGCCCGCAAGGCCGCCGCCGCCGCATCTTGACGCCTCAGGATCTTGACGCTGGGGCCGGGGCCGCATAGAGCATGACCCGATAACCGCTGCCTTCAGATCCGCCGTTCCGCCAACAGCCCAACCGGAGTTGCCTGCCCATGCCGCTCGACACACCGACGCCCGTCAAACGCGCCCTTGTTTCAGTTTCCGACAAGACGGGCCTCGTTGAATTCGGGCGCTTTCTCAGCCAGCAGGGTGTCGAGATCCTGTCGACGGGGGGCTCCGCGCGCGCCCTGTCTGAGGCCGGCATCGCCGTCGTCGAGGTTGCCAGCCATACCGGCTTTCCGGAAATCATGGACGGCCGGGTGAAGACGCTGCACCCGAAGATTCACGGCGGCATTCTGGCCCGCCGCGATCTGCCCGAACACCTGGCGGCGATGGAGGAACACCAGATCGCCGGCATCGATATGGTCGTCTCCAACCTCTATCCCTTCGAAGCGACCCTGGCATCGAATGCCGACTTCGACACCTGCATCGAGAACATCGACATCGGCGGTCCCGCCATGGTGCGGGCCTCCGCCAAGAACCACGACTTCGTCACCATCGTCACCGACCCGGCGGACTATGCGGCCGTCCAGGCGGAGATGGCCGCCCAGGGCGGCGCCGTCGGGGCGGCGCTGCGCCGGCGCCTGGCGATGACTGCCTTCGCCCATACCGCCGCCTATGACGCGATGATCGCGCGCTGGCTGGCCGGCGAAGTGGGCGAGACCTTCCCCAAGCGCATGACCGCAAGCGGCAGCCTGCAGCAGACCCTGCGGTACGGCGAGAACCCCCATCAGGAAGCCGCCGTCTACCTGCAGGGCCCGGCCCGGCCCGGTGTCGCCACCGCCGCGCAGCTGCAAGGCAAGGAACTGAGCTACAACAATCTGAACGACACCAATGCGGCCTTCGAACTGGTCAGCGAGTTCGATGCCCCGACAGTCGCCATCATCAAGCACGCCAACCCCTGCGGCGTCGCAAGCCGGGGCGACCTCTTGGCCGCCTATGCCGAGGCGCTGGCCTGCGATCCGGTCTCTGCCTTCGGCGGCATTATCGCAATCAACCGCGCCCTGGATGCCGAAACCGCCGAAGAGATCTCAAAGCTCTTTGCCGAAGTGGTGATCGCCCCCGCCGTCGACGATGCCGCGCGCGCCGCCCTGGCGACGAAAAAGAATCTGAGGGTCCTGGTGACCGGGGCGATGGCCGATCCGGCGGCGGCCGGATTGGTGATGACCCCCCTGGCCGGCGGCTTCCTGGCCCAGAGCCGCGACAACGGAAGGATCACGCGCGAGGCCCTGAAGGTGGTCACCCGCCGGTCGCCCAGCGATCAGGAACTGGACGACATGATCTTCGCTTTCCGGGTCGCCAAACACGTGAAGTCGAATGCCATCGTCTATGCGCGCGACGGTGCCACCGTGGGCGTCGGGGCCGGCCAGATGAGCCGTATCGACTCCTCGCGGATTGCCGCCTGGAAAGCCCGTGAGGCGGCCGGCGAAGGTGTCGCCCCCAAGACCGAAGGCTCGGTGGTTGCCTCCGACGCGTTCTTCCCCTTTGCCGACGGTCTGCTCGCCGCGGCCGAGGCCGGCGCCACCGCGGTCATCCAGCCCGGCGGCTCCATGCGTGATGCGGAGGTAATCAAAGCGGCCGATGACGCGGGACTAGCAATGGTCTTCACTGGTTTGCGTCACTTTCGGCATTAGGGCGCGGTAAAGCTGGGTTCCTCCAACCGGCGCTCTTAGATTGTAGGCAATTTTTCATAAATTGCCTTTAGGTTTCGTGCTGGACGAAACCAGAGATTGCAATCAAACCGTGCAGTTGTCACAAATCAAATCAAGCGATGCTGGCAAGCGGCATCGGGGCGAGACCTGCGGCCCATGCTACAGCTGAACTGGGACAACATCACCATCATGGTGGTCGACGACAATTCCTTTATGCGGAACTTGATCGTGACCACGCTGCGCGCCCTGGGGATCGGCAATATCGCTACGCAGTCGAGTGCGCGCAGCGCGATCGAGACTTTGCAGGTGAGCCGGAAGAATCCGATCAAGGCAGGCATCGGCAGCATCGATATCGTGCTTTCCGATTTCGTGATGTCAGAGGTCGACGGCGCGCTTTTTCTGCGCTGGGTCCGCACCAGCCGGCAGGCGCCGGACCGTTTCGTTCCTTTTGTCATGGTCTCCGGCGCGGCGGACAAGGCAGTGGTCGAAAAGGCGCGCGACGCCGGTGTGACGGACTTCCTGGCCAAACCGTTTTCGGCCCGCTCCATGGCCGACCGCCTGCTGGAGGTAATCAAGAACCCCCGGCAGTTCGTTCTGGCGCCGAATTACTTCGGGCCGGACCGCCGGCGCCAGGACCGCATGGTGGATTGGCGCACCCTCTATGACGACGACACCAGGCTGCAGGCCGACCGCCGCATCACCCAGGCCTCGGACATCCAGGTCATCCACGCGCAATCGAACATCCGCAGCCTGCGTGATGACGTTCGCGCCATCTACTTCCGGCCGGCCAACAAACTGCGCGACAAGCTGGGGCCGAACGCCCTGCGCGGCCAGATCGATTTTGACCCGCTGGTGATCCAGGCGGCGGAAGAACGCATTCAGGAACTGGTCGGCGACTATTCGACCTGGGTGCGCAACTACCTGGACTCGATGACCGATTCCCACAACGCCCTGCGCCAGGGCGCGAAAGAAACCAAGCATCACGTCCTCAACATCAATCAGATCGCCCATGAGCTGCGCGGCCAGGGCGGGATTTTCGACTACCCCCTGATCACCGCCTTCGGCAAGTCGCTCTACGAAGCAACCATCGATACCAACGCGAAGATCACCGAGAACCGGCTGATGCTGGTCGAGGCCCACATCGATGCCATCCGGCTGGTCTTCACGGAAAAGGTCCGGGGCAAGGGCGGCGAGGTCGGCGGCGCCTTGCTGAAAGACATCGAAAAGGCGGTGAAGAAATACAGCGAACCGCCCAAGGTCTCCGCAGCCTCCTGATCCGCCTCTAATCGGCAAAGCGCTCCACCAGGAAGTCGACGAAGCAGCGGACCCGGGCCGAAAGGTGGCGGCCGGGCGGATAGACCACATTAATGGCGCTGTCCGGCCCGTGATACCGGGGCAGCACCTGCACCAGGCGGCCGGCCTTCAGATCTGGCCCGATCAGCCAGAGCGGCAGCAGCACCAGACCAACACCCGCCAGCGCCGAGGCCCGCAGTATGGTCGGATTGTTGGTCTCGACATTGCCGCTGACCGTCACCACGAACTCGGCGCCGGTCTCGTCCACAAGGTGCCAATCGTGGCGCTGCGCCCTGTAGGTGTAGACCAGGCAGTTGTGATCGGCGACTTCGCCGATCCGCCGCGGCGCGCCGTGTGCGTGCAGATAGCCGGGTGCCGCGGCCAGAACCCGATGATTGGCCGAGAGGCGGCGGCTGATGAGGCTGGAATCCTGCAGCTCGCCGATGCGCAGCGCCACATCGAAACCCTCGTCGACCATGTCCACGAAACGGTCGTTCACATCGATATCCAGATCCAGTTCCGGATAGCGGGCCAGAAAGTCCGGCAAAACCGGCAGAAAATGAAGCAGACCGAATCCGCTGGGCATGGTCACCCGCAGCCGCCCCTGCGGCGTCGCCCGCAGGCTGGAGACCGCCGCCGCCGCATCCTCCAGGTCGGTGAGGATCCGGCTGGCCCGCTCGTAAAAGGCCGCGCCCTCCTCGGTCAGGCTGAGACGCCGGGTGGTGCGGTTGAACAGCCGTACCGAAAGCCGGTCTTCCAGCCGCCCGATCTGCTTGCTGACCGCGGAGGGGGTGAGATCCAGGGCCCGGGCGGCGGCTGAAAAACTGCCCTCGCGCACGGTTCGCACAAAGACCGGAAGGCCTTCCAGGCTGTCCATCTTCGCCTCATTTGTGATTTTCAGGCACAAATCATATGCCAAAAAACAGAATTATCAATTAATTGGAACAGATCTATCCTTCAGGCTCGACAGGCATAAGGGCGCTTCGCTTAAAGGCGCCTCCCCCCAAAAAGCACCCTGTGGCGAGGAGAAACGATCATGACCCGAAGCCGGACACGTCAGGCGGCCGCTTCACACCCGAACCCACTGGCCTTCCCGGTCAAGGTTTCCACCGCAGAGGTGGAACGCGCCGTCGCCCGCGGCCGACGACTGCAGCACGAAGCACTGCGGGCGGCATTCGCCAGGGCTTTTGCGTTCTTGAAGGCGTCGCCCCGGCAGCGCGGCAGTGGCTTTTACCGCAAGCATCAGACCCACTGAAACCCCGCCGGAAAGATTGCCGGCCAGCGCGTCCGCAAATCAGCGCGCCTGGGGATCGCGGATCGGCCACAGCAGAACGAGGCCGAGCAGGAAAAAGACCAGGATGGTTGCCATGCCGGCGCGCTGGCTGTCGGCCATGACCGTCACCCAGCCGACCAGGGCGGGGCCCAGGAAAGCCGTCGCCTTGCCCGAAAGGGCGTAGAGACCGAAGAACTCGGCCCGCAGCTCCGCCGGCGCGACGCGGGCCATGAACGAGCGGCTGGCGGTCTGCGCCGGGCCGATAAAGACCCCGATGGCGCAGCCCAGCAGATAGAACCAAAGCTGGCTTTCGATCACCAGAATGGCGCCGCCCAGCAGCGTCAGCGCGGCGACCGAAACCAGGATCGTCGTCTTTGCCCCCACCAGGTCGTCCAACCAGGCGAAGGCGAAGGCGCCGAGGCCGGCGGTGACATTCAGCAGGATGCCGAAGATCAGAATATCCTCGAAACTCATCCCGAAGGTGCCGGCGGCATAGATGCCGCCGAAAGCAAAGAGCGTGTTCAGGCCGTCGGTGTAGAACATCCGGGCCAGCAGAAAGCGGCCGATCTGGCCGTGCTGCGGCAGCGCCCGCAAGGTCTGCCAGAGGCTTGCCAAACCGGCCCGCACCGCCCCGGCCGGCTTGAAAGGGCGCGGCTTTTCCCGCGCAAAAAGAAACAGCGGCACGGCAAAGACGGCAAACCACAGGCCGACAAACGGCCCGGTGATCCGCACCTCTTCGGCCATGGCCTTGTCCAGGCCGAAGAGCGGCACCTCCGGCATCACAAAGAGCACCAGGCAGAGGCCGAGACAAATCAGCCCGCCCAGGTAGCCCAGGGCCCCGGCCCAACCCGACAGGCGGCCGAGGTGGCTGTGCGGCGCCATGTCCGGCAGCATGGCGTTGTAGAAGACATGGCCGAATTCAAAGGCGGCATTGCCGAGCGCCACCAGCAGCAGGGCCGGCAGAATGAAGCGTGGGTCCGGCTCGATCCACCAGAGGCCCAGGGCCGCGCCGACGGAAAGCAGCGTGAAAAAACCGATCCAGGGTTTGCGCCCGCCACCCTGGTCGGCGATGGCACCGAGGATCGGCGCCAGCAGCGCCAGCACCAGACCGGAGATACTGAGTGCCATCCCCCACTGACCGGTGCCGAGCTCCGGCGTTTCGGCGACGCCGCGGGTGAAGTAGGCGGCAAAGACGAAGGTAACAATGACCGTGGGGTAGGAGGAATTCGCCCAGTCGTAAAAGCACCAGGCAATCGCGGCGCCGCGGCGTCCGCGCCAGGGAGGAACGGCACCGATGCCGGGTTCTGCTGAATCGCTGGCCATCGATAGCCTCCTTGCTTCACAGCGCTCTAGCAGCTTTCCGCTGCCCGCTCAAGCCGTGTAGGCTGCCGGCTGCAACGCCTTGGACAAGGAGCTACTGGGGAATGCTGATCGTTACCACCGACGCCATCGAGGGCAGAAAAGTTGTCGAGTATCTGGGTATCGTCTCGGGCGACGCCATCGTCGGCGCCAACATCTTTCGCGATGTTTTCGCCAGAGTGCGCGATGTTGTCGGCGGACGCGCCGGCGGCTACGAGAAAGCCCTGAAAGGCGCCAAGGAACACGCCCTGGAAGACATGGTGGAAGAAGCCCGGGCGCGTGGCGCCGACGCCGTGGTCGCCGTCGACCTGGACTATGAGGTGATCGGCGATTCGATGCTGATGGTTTCCGCCAACGGCACCGCCGTCAAGCTGGGCTAGCAAGCAGCTCAAGAAGGACTATGGCGCCTCTGGTCATCCTTCGAGACAGCCCCTAACGGGGCTTCCTCAGGATGAGGTTTCCTGTACTACAATTCGGTAGCCCCATGCTGAGGAGGCGCGAAGCGCCGTCTCGAAGCATGTCTGCGCCGAGCTCTCAATTTTTTCAGCGGCCTGCCAGAAGCTTGCCGGCTTCCCTCGAAACAGTTCAGCCGGAGACCATCGACTTCAGTTGCCGGTTGGCCACCGCCAGCATGGCGAAGTCAGGCGCGGCGGAAGCCTTCAGCTCTTCCAGCAGCTGCTCGGTGCGGTTGACCAGCGGCGCGCGCTTGGCCGACCAGCTGGCGATGACCTTTTCGGTTGCCGCGGCTTTCCCGTTGGCGCCCAGTACCCGGGTGGTCAGTTCGCTCTGGTGGCCGTAGAAATCGTCGATGATCGCGGTGACCGCCAACTTGTCCCAGGCCGTATCGGTCGGCAGGCCGCCGGCGGAGCGGCGCAGCCAGTCGAAGCCGAAGCGATCGCCGATGGTGAAGTAAGCCTCCGCCACCTTCTCGACCGGCCGCTTCAGAGAGCTCGCGATCCTCACGATATCGCAGACCGGGGCCAGGAAGGACAGGCTGGCGATGCGCTGCGCCAGGGCCTTGGGGGCACCCTGTTCGACCAGCTGCCGGCTGCGCTCCGCCAGATAGGTGCGGTCGGTCGGCGAGAGCAGGCTTTCGATGCGCTCCACCAGGGTGGCCACGCCGGCGCCGTAGTTGGCAATCTCTGTCGCGATGTCCAAAGACGGGCCGACCTCGCGCAGGAACCAGACCGTCTCCCGCTCGATCAACCGGCCGGTCTCGACCAGCATGCGCGATTGCAGCAAAGCAGGCACCTTGTTGTCCAAGGCCTCGATCTGTTCCCACAGCTTGCGCATGCCGAAGATCTCGCGCGTCACCAGATAGGCACGCACCACATCCTGCGGTGCCATGCCGGTCTTCTCGCGCACCTCGTGAACGAAATTGATGCCGACACGATTGACCAGGTCGTTGCTGACCACGGTCACGACGATCTCGCGCTGCAGGCGGTGGCGCGCGATCTCCTCGGCATAGGGCGCGCGCAGCGGCTTGGGGAAATAGTCGGTCAGATCGTCGGCGAAGTAGGGATCGTCCGGCAGGTTGGAGCCGAGAAGCTCGTCATAGAGCACCAGTTTGGAATAGGACAGCAGCACCGCGACCTCGGGCCGGGTCAAGCCCTCGCCGCGTTTCATCCGTTCCAGCACCGCCTCGTCGTCGGGCAGGAATTCGATGTCGCGGTCCAGCAGGCCGTCTTTTTCCAGGGCCCGCATGAAGCGCGCGAAGCGGTCGAGCAGATGCCCACCCAGTTCGTGGGTCACGGTGATCGCCTGGCTCTGCAGATAGTTGTCGCGCAGGCACTGCTCGCCGACCTCATCGGTCATCTTTTCCAGCAGGCGGTCGCGTTGCTTGCGGGTCATGCTGCCGGCCGCTTCGACCCCGCCGAGCAGGATCTTGATGTTCACCTCGTGATCGGAACAGTCGACGCCGGCCGAATTGTCGATGAAGTCGGTGTTGCTGCGCCCGCCGGCCATGCCGTATTCGATGCGGCCAAGCTGGGTGACACCCAGGTTCGCCCCCTCGCCGATCACCTTGGCACCGACCCGGCTGCCGTTGATGCGGATGGCATCGTTGGCGCGGTCGCCGACGTCGAGATCGCTCTCGCTCGCCGCCTTCACATAGGTGCCGATACCCCCGAACCAGAGCAGCTCCATATCCGCCAGCAGCATGGCCTTGATCAGCTCGTTGGGCGTCACGCTGTCCTTGGAGACAGCAAAGAGTTTTTTCATCGCCGCCGAGACAGCAATCGACTTGGCGCTGCGCTCAAAGATGCCGCCGCCTTTGGAGATCAGTTCCTCATTGTAATCGGCCCAGCCGGAGCGCGGCAGATCGAAGAGGCGCTTGCGTTCCTGCCAGCTGCGCGCCGCATCCGGATCGGGATCGACGAAGATGTGCATGTGATTGAAAGCGCCGACCAGTTTGATGTGCTTTGACAGCAGCATGCCGTTGCCGAAGACGTCGCCTGACATGTCGCCGCAGCCGACACAGGTGAAGTCCTCGTTCTGGATATCCTTGCCGAGTTCGCGGAAGTGCCGCTTCACCGATTCCCAGCCGCCGCGCGCGGTGATGCCCATCTTCTTGTGGTCGTAGCCGGCCGAGCCGCCGGACGCAAAAGCATCGTCGAGCCAGAAGCCGTAGTCGGCGGACACGCCGTTGGCGATGTCGGAGAAGGTCGCCGTGCCCTTGTCCGCCGCCACCACCAGATAGGGGTCGTCCCCATCGTAGCGGGTGACCTGCTTCGGCGGTATCACGCGATTGCTCTTCAGGTTGTCGGTGATGTCCAGCAGACCGCGGATGAATGTCTTGTAGCATTCGATACCGGCCGCCAGGAAAGCGTCGCGCCCGGCGTCGGGCGGCGGTGGCTGTTTCATCACGAAACCGCCCTTGGAGCCGACCGGCACGATGACCGTGTTCTTCACCTGCTGCGCCTTCACCAGGCCCAGGACCTCGGTGCGGAAATCCTCCTGCCTGTCGGACCAGCGCAGGCCGCCGCGGGCAACCATGCCGAAGCGCAGATGCACCCCTTCGACGGCGGGGCTGTAGACAAAGATCTCCCGCAGCGGCTGCGGCTGCGGCAGTTCCTCAATGGCCCGGGAATCGAACTTGAAGGAACAATAGATCTTCTCGCCGCCGCCGGCCGCCGGCTGGAAGAAGTTGGTCCTGAGGGTGGAGAGGATAAGGTTCAGATAGCGGCGGATGATCCGGTCTTCGTCCAGGTTCGAAACCTGATCGAGCAGGCCTTGAATCCTGGTGACGATCTTCTTGCTCTGCCGCTCCGCCGACTTCGCATTGGAGGGCTCGAAACGTGCCAGGAAGAGATCCACCAACAACCGCGTCAGCTTCGGATTGCGCACGAGCGTCGCTTCCATATAGGCTTGGCTGAAGGGTATCCGCGCCTGGCGCAGATATTTGCAGTAAGCCCGCAGGATGATCACTTCGCGCGCCGTGAGGCCGGCATGGAGGACGAGCTTGTTGAAGCCGTCGTTCTCCATCTCGCCGTGCCAGACCCGGGCGAAGGCATCGTGGAAGGCATCGCGCACCGCATCCAGATCGATGGCCGCCGCACCCTCGGCGATCATGTCGAAGTCGTGCATCCAGATCGGTTCCCTACGGTCCGGAATCTCGATGTCGAAAGGAATTTCGCCGATGACCCTCAAGCCCATGTTCTCCAGCATCGGCAGGATGTCGGACAGCGGCACCGGGTTGTCGAGAATATAGATCTTGAAATGCAGCAGCTCCTCCGGGCCGTCATCGGGCCGGTAGAGGTTCATCGCCAGGTCGTTGGAGTTCAGGGCCTCTTCGATCCGCTCGATATCGAAGACCGCCGTCGTCGAATCGAAATGACGCTGATAGCTCGGCGGGAAGGCGCGCTCGTAGCGCACGCGCCGGCGCAGACCCCGCTGTTCGCCAAGCTCGGCGACCAGTGCCTCCTCCAGCAGGTCGCTCCACGACCGCGAGGCCTGGACCAGGTCCTGCTCCAGTTTGGTCATGTTGACCGGCGGGATCTTGCCGGGCTTGGTCTTGATGATCAGGTGCAGGCGGGCCAGCACCTCGTCGCTCATCTGGGTCGAAAAGGCCGCGCAGTGGCCGTCATAAGCATCGGAGAGAATGTCTTGAAGCTTGCGGCGCAGGCTGGTGTCGTAGCGGTCGCGCGGCACGTAGACCATGCAGGAGACGAAGCGCTCGAAGGGGTCGCGGCGCACGAAAAGCGCGGTGCGCTGGCGTTCCTGCAGGTGCAGCACGCCGGTGGCGATCTGGCTCAGTTCCTCGACGGGAATCTGAAACAGCTCGTCGCGCGGATAGGTTTCCAGGATGTGGGTCAGGGCCTTGCCGTCGTGGCTGCGCTCCTCAAAGCCGGAGAGCTTCATCGCCGCGTCGATCTTCTGGCGCAGCAACGGAATGGAGGAGGGTGAGCGCGAATAGGCGATCGAGGTGAAAAGCCCGACGAACAGCCGCTCGCCGGTGACATCGCCCTTCTTGTCGAAGGTCTTGACCGCCACGGTATCCAGATGGACCGAGCGATGCACCGTGCTGCGCCGGTTGCCCTTGGTGACGCGGAGCAGCTGGGGCTTGCGCACGAAGTCCCGCACTTCCGGCGGCAGCTTGCCCAGGTCACGCAGGCCGTCGAAGACCCGCACGTCATTGCTGCGCAGAACACCCAGCCCGCTGTGCTTTTTGATCTTGGTGACGGCATTGCCGCCGCGGCCGTGGAAGCTGAAGTCGCGATAGCCCAGGAACGTGAAGTGGTCGTCGTTCATCCACTTCAGGAACTCCAGACCCTCCGAGATCTCCCCCACCGGCAGCATCGGCGGCGAGGTCTCGAGCTCGGCAATCACCTCCGCACAGCGTTCGCGCATCGTCGGCCAGTCTTCGACCGAGGCCCTGACGTCGCTGAGCACGGCTTTGACCCCGGCGGTGATCTTGGCAAGGCGGTCCGCCGGCTGTTCGCTGATCTGGATCTGCATGACCGACTCGCGGGTCGGTGCCACCGCCCCGGGGACGGTGCTGGCCTTGGCCTCGATAAGCTTCAGCAGCTTGCCCTGTTCGTTCCGCCGCAGGGTCATGATCGGGTGAATCACCAGATGCACCTCGGCATCGTGGCGATTGATCTCGGCGGTGACCGAATCGACCAGGAACGGCATATCGTCGTTGATGATCTCAATAACACTGTGGGCGGTTTCCCAGCCGTCGGCCTTGAGATCCGGGTTGTAACCCCTGACCGAAGCCTTGCGGGGGACCCGGGTTTGGAGGCGGTCCCAGAGCGCCAGCGCACCGCCGGCCAGGTTCGCCGCGGTTTCCCCGCGCAGATCGCTGGGCGGCACGTTGGCAAAGAACTGACGCACAAAACCTTCGGCATTCTTGGATTTGGCTGCACTGAGGCGCTTGCGGACCCCCTGCAAGACCTGACTGATCAGTCGCGATCGCGCCTGTGCGCTGTTGCCTGCCATAGCGATTTCCCCCTACCGCGGAACCCTGTGATGAGACTCTTCGTTTTGGCCTTGAAGTCGCGAAACCCCGTCCGCCACCCGCCGCGAAATACTCCACGGCTTCTGAGCGAGCTGACTAGAGGCTAAACCATTATACCGGTAAAGGTGAACGAAGGATTTGTTTGGGCACGAAGCTTTGTTCACTGGCGGGGGCACCAGGGTCATCGCGCGCCGCAATTCGCAACTGACAAACGGCAACAATCAATCCACGCGACAGAACTCAGAGCCGCCGGAAAAGCGAAACCGCCATGACGTCATCGATGCGCGAAGAGATAGCGGCCGGTATCGGGGTTTCCACGGCGCCACATCACATTGTCGAGGCAATAATGATGGATGTTGATAAAAAGCCAACAGAGGAAGAGAAACAGCGTCGGCCCGAATACCGCTTCGTCGACCGCAACGGCAGCACTGAGAAGGTCCGGAAGACCCCAGAATCCGAGATATCCGAGCACAATGCCAACGGCCAGGAAACCTGAGAAACGCAAGGCAGGGCGCGTTGCGAACCAGCCAAAAGCTCTCTCCGTGCCGGGCGCCCCTGCGGTTTTTGCCCGTTCTGCGCGATCGCGATCC
This sequence comes from Pelagibius litoralis, assembly GCF_011683915.1. GTDB lineage: Bacteria > Pseudomonadota > Alphaproteobacteria > Kiloniellales > Kiloniellaceae > Pelagibius > Pelagibius litoralis. The sequence continues at coordinate 20,928 of NZ_JAAQPH010000018.1, read as the reverse complement.
GCATTCAGCTGATAGCGCCAAACCACGACCAGATACTGCAGGGAATGACAGGCGGGGATCACCAGCAGAAACAGCGGATCGACGTTCAACAACAGCCAGGCATAGAGCGTGGTCAGATAGGCGATGGTCCCGTTGATCGGCAGCCGCCGGCCCTCACCCCACCATTTGCGCGCCAGCATCCACAGCATGGCGGCGGTGCTGCCGACACCGACCGCCATCGCCAGGATCACAAGCTGCTCCGGCAACTCAAAGGTATAGTAGGCCAAACCCCATATGTCATGCGCGCGAACCGCCCAGTTGGCGACCATCCAATCCGCCAGCCAGACAGCATAGGCGTTGATCAACAACACTTTCTTCTCTGCCTCGCTGAAGAACTGGCGTTTGAGGACCGAACACACGACCAGCATGCCGTAACCCTGTTTCACGTAATGCCAGCCGACGAGGAAGAGCATAAGATTTACGGCGAAACCGAGCCCCTGCAGATCCTGCAGCAGGACAGCCCCCAGGAAATAGACAAACAAGGCCAGCGGCACCAGGATGCCCGCAAAGACATAGCGCAGTCGCAACACCGGGTCGTAGTGCTGGCCGAAGGCCTTCTCCCGGAAACCCCGATAGAAGATCTGATAGGAGTGGGCGAAGTGAGGATGATTGATGATATTGGCCAGGGCCAGCATCACAACAGCCACCACGGGATAGCTGCTGACCGGCGGGCGACAGACCGCCAGAAGGGCGAAAAGAATCAGAGAGCCGCCGCCGAGACAGAGAAAATCGACGATCGGATGGAACAGGCAACCACGGCCTTCATCCTGCCTGATCTCTGCGGGCGCAGCAGAAGCGCGCGCCACCAGCATCGTCTCTTGCATCGCCATAGCATCACTTTCCCAGGTGTCTCCGCCCCGGGATTATGGCTGATACAGCCTCAGGAAATTATTAAGCCAGGATATCGAAGTCCCCCGGATTTCAACCGATTATCGGCCAAATAAAGAGGATTTGGCGCTCCTGGTCAGGCACTCCAGCCGGTAGATACCCCCGGCGGCCCGCCTAATCCGAATCGACGCTGCGGGGCCTTAGTCGTCTGCGACGACCCGGGGGTCGAAGGGCAGATCGCCGAGGTCGCGCTGCGACATCGCCTGCAAGGCCGGGTGCGAGAGCGGGTCGCGCCGCCAGGCGATCCGCCGCGCCGCGGCTTCGCCGTCCAGCCCGGGCGCCCGAAAGCGCTGCAGCAAGCCGGATAACGGATTGCGCCAGCGCTGCCAGATAAAATCCAAATGCCATACCATAGCTATAGATATGAAAGGCCTATGACTCTAATACACTGGCGTTTTTCGGGATCAGACTATAGATAAACTATATGAATGAACTGGCACGCCTGCATCTGAACGGGCTCCGGGCGCTGGAAGCCGCGGGGCGCCTGGGCAGCCTGACCGCCGCCGCCGCGGAGCTCGGCGTTTCCCTCGGCGCGGTCAGCCAGCAGGTTCTCAAGGCCGAAGCCCAGCTCGGCCAGGCGGTCTTCGTCCGCTCGTCGAAGGGCCTGCAGCCGACGGCTTTCGGCCATCAGGTTCTGCCCCATCTGAACGAAGGGTTCCGCCATCTCGCGGCGGCGGCGGCGCTGAGCCGCGCGGCGGAACAGAACAGCCTCACGGTCTCTGTTGCACCGGTCCTGGCGGCCAAATGGCTGGTGCCGCGGCTGAACCGTTTCACCGCGCGGGAACCGGATCTGAAGCTGCGTATTGAAGCCTCGATCGACCTGGCCGACCTGGACCACTCCGACGTCGATGTGGCCGTGCGCATCGGCAAGGGCGGTTGGCCCGGCGTGACCGCGGCGCACCTGCTGGACCACAAGGTCTTTCCGGTCTGCAGCCCGGCCCTGGCCGAGAAACTGACAAAACCGGAAGACCTCGCCGGCATTCCCGTCATTCGCGACAACGGGGCCATGTTCACCTGGGATGCCTGGCTGGCACCCGAAGGCCATCAGGGCCTCCACCTGAGCGAGGGCCCGGTCTACTCCGACGCCGCCTTGTGCCTGCAGGCCGCCATTGCCGGGCAAGGGGTGTTCCTCGCCTGGCCGACGCTGGCCCACTACGCCATCGCAAGCCGCCAGCTCGTCGCCCCCTTCCCCGGCCGCCACAGGACCGGTTTCGCCTATTGGCTGGTGACCTCCGCCCAACGCCCCAAGAGCGCCAAGCTGCGCGCCTTCGAGGCCTGGCTGCGCGAGGAGTTCGCCGCCTTCGCCGATGAAGAGGAAAGCCCGGCGGCAGGCTGAGTGAATGAGTCTGGCCGGCAAGACAGAGCGGGAAACCCGCCGAAACGAAAAAAGCGTCCCCTTTTATGAAGGAGACGCTTTGACGTCGCGAAGATCGCGAGAAACTGGAGCGGGCGATGAGATTCGAACTCACGACCCCAACCTTGGCAAGGTTGTGCTCTACCCCTGAGCTACGCCCGCATCGGCGAAGCGCGGAGATACCGCCTTTCGCCGTGCTTTGCAAGTCCTGCTTTTAACCGCCGGGACGGTCGTGGTTGCCGAATTCCCGCTTGCCCGACCTGCGGGCCCAAGGCTATTAGCCAATTGCTACTCAAGACTTAACACCGCCGTTTACCAGCACCGCGGGACAGGAGACAGGGACGATGGCCGAGACCGGCGCTTCACCAGAAACAGAAGAGGCCCTGCCGACGGCGCCGGAGACCCTGCTGGCCCGGCTCGAAAGCCTGGGCATCGCGGCCGAAACCGTCTCCCACCCGCCGGTTTTCACGGTGGAGCAGGCCAAGGCCCTGCGCGGCGAGCTGCCCGGCGCCCATATCAAGAATCTCTTCCTGCGCAACAAAAAGGGCAGGATGTGGCTGGTGACCTGCCTGGAGGACCGCGACATCGACCTGAAAGCCCTGGGCCAGCGGCTGGAGGCCGGCCGTTTTTCCTTCGGCAGCGCCGAGCGCCTGATGACCTATCTGGGCATCCGGCCGGGCTCGGTCACGCCCTTTGCGGTGATCAACGACAAGGACCAGGCGGTGACCATGGTGCTGGACAGCGGCGTCATGGCCCATGCGCTGGTCAACTGCCATCCGCTGATGAACGACCGGACCACGGCCATCAGCCCGCCGGACCTGATCCGCTTCCTGGAAGCCGAGGATCATGCGCCGCAAATGATCGACCTGGGATAGCCGACCTGGGCCATCGACGGGGGCAATAGCGGCCCGCGACATCGGGTGCACTTGCCTATTAGAGGCAAAGCAGCCATTTATGATAAGGGGATCGGGATTTCGGACGCCGGACAGCGGTGCCCCAGGGGCATCCGGAGGTTTCCTTGGGGTCATATGACCTTTGCCCCGACCAACCAAAAAGCAACACAACAGCAGTTGAACGGAAGACGTGAGATGGAACCGATAATCGGCGGCGGTGCTTCAGCCCCGGACATGGCAGGCGAAGCGCCCGCCGACCTTGTCAAGGAGAGCTCCCAGCAGGCTTTTGCGCAGGATGTCATCGAAGCGTCGATGAGCGTGCCTGTAATCGTCGATTTCTGGGCCCCCTGGTGCGGACCCTGCAAGCAGCTGGGGCCAATGCTTGAAACCGCCGTCAAGGCGGCACGCGGCGCCGTGCGCATGGTGAAGATCAACATCGACGAGAACCAGCAGCTCGCCGGACAGCTGCGCATCCAATCGATCCCCACGGTCTATGCCTTTTTCCAGGGACAGCCGGTGGACGGGTTCCAGGGCGCCCAGCCGGAAAGCGAAGTGAAGGCCTTTGTCGAGCGGCTGCGCCAGGCCGGCGAAGCCGGCAACGGGCCGAGCCCGGTCCAACAGGCGGTGGAGCAGGCCCAGGCGGCCCTGGAGGCCGGCGATACCGCCGCCGCCGCCGCTCTGTTTTCCCAGGTGTTGCAGCATGAGCCGGAAAACCCGGAAGCGCTTGCCGGATTGCTGGGCTGCTATCTGGCCAACGGCGATCTGGAAACCGCGCAGGAGATGTTCGACGGCCTGACCGACGAGCTAAAGAAAAACCCGGCATTTGCCTCCATCGGCGCGCAGCTCGACCTGCAGGCCCAGGCCGGCGATGCCGGAGAGATCCCCAAGCTGATGGAGCAGGTCGCCGCCAATCACAACGACCATCAGGCGCGCTTCGATCTGGCCATGGCGCTGCACGGCAACGGCCAGCAGCAGGCCGCCGCCGATGCGCTGCTGGAAATCATGCGCCGCGACCGAACATGGAACGACGATGGCGCGCGCAAGCAGCTCCTGACCTTTTTCGAGGCCTGGGGCCCGACCGACCCCCTGACCATCGAGACAAGGCGGCAGCTTTCGTCGCTGCTGTTTTCCTGATCCCCGCCGCTGCTGTTATCCGGACGCCATGAGCCGAACCGCCTTTGACCCTGACTTCGACGACCTGCCGCAGGTCCTGCCGGTGTTTCCGCTTGGCGGCGTGCTGCTGCTGCCGGGCGGGCGACTGCCGCTCAACATCTTCGAGCCGCGCTATCTGGCGATGTTCGACGACGCCATGGCCAGCAACCGGCTGATCGGCATGATCCAACCGGTCGAGGACGGCGAGGAAAGTGACGTGCCGAAGATCTACGAGACCGGCTGTGCCGGCCGCATCACCTCGTTCAACGAAACCGACGACGGACGCTATCTGGTGACGCTCTCCGGCCTCATCCGCTTCGACCTGCAGCGTGAGCTGCCCGGCGAAAGCTACCGCATGGTGGAGCCGAACTACGAGCGCTTCCGCGGCGACATGGAGGAGGACACGGCGGCCATCGACCGCGAGCGGCTGGTGAAAGTACTGGGCGACTACTTCGAGGCCAATTCCATCGAAGGCGACTGGGAAGCCATCGAGCAGACCGGCGACGAGCGGCTGGTCACCTCCCTCGCCATGATCTGCCCTCTGGCCGCACCGGAAAAGCAGGCCCTGCTGGAAGCCATGGGCCTGACCGAACGCGCCGAAACCCTGACCGCCATCATGGAGATGGCAACCCACGGCGGCGACGGCGAGAGCGAAGCCAAACACCACTGACCGGTCACCCCCGGCCGGTCATCAGCGTCCGGCCCCAACCATCAAGCGGACCCGAGCGAGAGCCATGCCAGAGAACACCACCCCCGCAAGCCCGCCCCCCGCGGCCCACAGCGCCGTCGATCCGAAGTTGCTGGAAATCCTGGTCTGCCCCTTGACCAAGGGGCCGCTGGACTACGACGCCGAAGCGCAGGAGCTGATCAGCCGCCAGGCCCGCTTGGCCTATCCGATCCGCGACGGCATTCCGATCATGCTGGTCGACGAAGCCCGCCGGCTGGACGACTGATGTTTGTTCGACTGACGTCGAAGCGGTTCCGGCCCGCTCCCCCTCCCGGCCGCCCAATGCGTTTATCCTGGTGGGGGGCCGGGTGGGGGAGCGGGCCGGCGCCGTCTAAAACGAAAAGAACCTGAGATGACCATCCAGGAAGAAAACCAGCAGAGCTTCGGCACCGAGCATTGGCCCGAGGAGATCCGCTATGTCTCCGAGGACAAGGCGCTGGTGATCCGCTTCGACAGCGGCGAAACCTTTACTTACCCGGCCGAGTTCCTGCGGGTCGAGAGCCCCTCCGCCGAGGTTCAGGGCCACGGGCCGGGGCAGAAAACAACCGTCCCCGGGCGCCGCCACGTCGGCATCATGGCGGTCGAGCCGGTCGGCAATTATGCCGTGCGCCTGAAGTTCGACGACCTGCACGACACCGGCATCTTCTCCTGGCAGTACCTGCACAAGCTGGGCCGCGAGCAGGACGGTCTCTGGCAGGCCTATCTCGACAGCCTCGCGGCAAAGGGCCTCAGCCGCGACCCCTAACGGGCTGCTGAAGAAGGACTGTTGAACCCTTGGCCATCCTTCGAGACAGCCCCTAACGGGGCTTCCTCAGGATGAGGTCTCCTGTAATTGACTAGAGCAGATCCTGGTCGGATGGAATCGCCGGAGGCGATCCATCGACCGGGTGAATCTGCTCTCACTGTTTGATGGCGATCGGATTCACATGTTTTGGCGCAACCACGAAGTGGTTCCGTCAAAACATGATCCGATCTAGTGAACCTCATGCTGAGGAGACCGCATAGCGGTCGTCTCGAAGCATGCCCGCGGCAAGTTCTCGGTTTTTCCAGCAGTTTGCTGGAGAAAACTCATCGCGCCGCCGCCTCGATCAGGTCCTCGAGATGCAGCAGTGCGCAGTCGACGGCCTTGAAACCCGGGTCGCGGCCGTCGAAGGCGAGGAAGAGATCGGTGCCCGCCAGCAGCACCGCCTCGGCACCGGCGCCTTCACAGAGATCGCGTCCGCAGTCGAAGAACACCTGACGCTGCGCCTCGGTGACGACACCCGCCGTCGCCATGTCGACATAGCTCTGGTGGACCGCATCCAGAAAGCCGTCGCGCGGCGGGAGAACTCGCAGCATCGGAAGGCAGCCGTACATCGCCGACTGCATCACCGTCCTGGTGCCCAGGATACCGACGGTCCTGTAGCCGGCTTTCTGAAGCCGGTCCGGCACAGAGGACAGCAGGTCGATCACCGGCAGCGGCGAGACCGCCTTGAAATCTTCGATACAGAAGTGGCCGCCAATGGAGGTCACCGCCACAACCTGTGCCCCGGCGGCGGCCAGGCGCCGGGTGAGCCCCAGGAAGATCGCCGCCTGCGCCGCCGTGTCATTCGTTGAAAGATGCGCCAGCAGGGTCGCGGCGTCCGCATGGGCGATGGTCAGGTCAAGGGTCTCCGCCCGTCCGGCGAAGGCCTTGATGAGCCGGCGATAGTAATGGTCGGTCGCCGCCGGGCCGATGCCGCCGATCAAACCTATGTGCATGGTCTCGTCTCCGCGATGTCATTCAGGCGGCATACCGCAGGTTAGAGGCCCACCCGGCGGTTCGGCAATGGCGGAGAAGTATCGAGACAAAGACCAAATGATACCTTTCCCATCCCCGCCATAGGGGGCGTCGCAGGCGGACAAGACGATGATTGTAGCGCTGGCAAGCTGGAGCGGAAAACCGAGAGGGAGCGATTGCCATGGCGCCTGACGGAACACCGCTAACGCAAGCCCCGCCGACCGGCCTGGGAAGCGCCGACAAAAACGGCGTCGATAAAGCGGCGCTGCGCGCCTGGCGCCTGGAGCGGCTGCGTGCCGAACTGCGGCGTCGCGACTATGCCGGCATCCTGCTCTACGATCCGATCAACGTCCGCTACGCCACCGACAGCCGCAACATGGCGGTCTGGTGCCTGCACAACGCGGTGCGCTACTGCTTCGTCGCCACCGAGGGGCCGGTGGTGGTCTTCGACTTCCACAACTGCGAACACCTCTCCGAGGGCATCGAAGTCATCGACGAGATCAGGCCGGGCACATCCTGGTTTTACTTCGAGGCCGGACCGCGCTCGGCCGAACAGGCCGGGGTCTGGGCGGCGGAGATCGCCGAGCTGGTGATCCGCCACGGCGGCGGCAACCGCCGCCTCGCCGTCGACAAGTGCGAGCCCCTGGGCGTCGCGGCGCTGCAGGCGCTTGGTATCACCATCCATGACGGCCAGGAGGTGACCGAGCTGGCCCGGGTGATCAAGGGCCCGCAGGAGCTGGCCTGCATGCGCGCCTCCATCGCCGTCTGCCAGGAAGCCATGGCGCAGATGCGCCGCCAGCTGACGCCCGGCATGACCGAGAACCAGCTCTGGGCGGTCATGAACCAGGTGAACGCGGCCAACGGCGGCGAGTGGATCGAGACCCGCCTGCTGTCGGCGGGCGGACGCACCAATCCCTGGTTCCGCGAATGCAGCGACGCGGTGATCGAGGCCGGCGACATCGTCAGCTTCGATACGGACCTGATCGGCCCCTACGGATACTGCGCCGACCTTTCACGGACCTTCTTCTGCGGCGATGGCAGGCCCAGCGACGACCAGCGCCGCCTCTTCGGGCTGGCCCGGGAACAGATCCAGGCCAACACGGCGCTGTTGAAGCCGGGCCTGGGTTTCCGCGAGCTGTCGGAGAAAGCCTGGAACCTGCCGGCCTCCTGCGCCGCCAACCGTTACTCGGTGGTGGTCCACGGCGTCGGGCTCTGCGATGAGTATCCGGCGGTGAAGTATGCCGCCGATTTCGCAAGGTCCGGCTACGACGGCGTCTTTGAGGCCGGCATGACGGTCTGCGTCGAAAGCTATATGGGCGAGGAGGGCGGCCACGAGGGGGTGAAGCTGGAACAGCAGATCCTGATCACCGAAACCGGCCCGGAGCTGCTGTCGGATTTCCCTTTCGAGGAAGCGTTACTGAGCCGGGAGGTCTGAAACTCTTCCCGACACCATGACCGGCCGTCACCACCGGGGTCAGCGCGTTTATCCATACTTCGGCCAACCCCGAATTATCGCCGATACGTCTGTGTGGCGGGCACTATGGAACCAGAAACAAAAGCCCCCTCACCCTCCCGCTACGCGGGCCCCTCCCTCTCCCACAAGGGGAGAGGGATTTGCGCGGCCCCGTTTCTGCCTTCTGTCCAAAGAGGCGGGGCATTCGTGACAGCTTCAATACTACCCCCCTCTCCCCTTGTGGGAGAGGGTCGGGGTGAGGGGGCTTTGTTTCTGATTCTATCGCTTGCAATCACATCTCGTCCGAAGGCGTAGCGTGGTTTCGCGCCCTGGGGCGACATCGGCGGGTGCGACGGCCTTTCGAAACCGCTAAAGCGTTTCGCCCTTCACCAGACGCGGCAGGTCGCCGACCAGGCCCATGGCGTGGCGCATGAAAAAGCGCTTCAGCGGCGGCATGCGATTGACCGCCGCAAGACCCAGGTCGCGCAGCAATCGCACCGGCGGCAGGTCGGTGGAGAACAGCCGGTTCAGGGAATCCGTCGCGGCGATCAGCGCCATGTTGTCGAAGCGGCGCCAGCGCTGGTAGCGCTGCAGGACGGTCGCCGAACCGATGTCGAGGCCGAGGCGGCGGGCATCGACGACGGCCTCCGCCAGCGCCGCCACATCGCGCAGGCCGAGGTTCAGGCCCTGGCCGGCGATCGGGTGAATGCCATGGGCCGCATCGCCCACCAGGGCGAACCGCCGGTCGATGTAACGCTCGGCATGGAGCAGCGACAGCGGATAGGACCAGCGCCTGTGGGACCAGAGGCTGAGCCGGCCCAGGGAGTCGCCGAAACGGCGCTGCAGTTCGCCGGCAAAGCCGTCATCGTCCAGCGCCAGCATGGCCGGCACCAGCGCGGACCGCTCGGTCCAGACCAGGGAGGATCTATGGACCGGGCGACCCTCACCGTCTTGCGCGTCGGTCATCGGCAGCAGCGCAAAGGGCCCGGACGGCAGGAAGTGTTCATGGGCGACGCCGTGGTGGGGAAACTCGTGCGCCACCGTGGCGACGATGCCGGTCTGGCCGTATCCCACCTCGGTCACCGCGATGCCGGCGGCCTGGCGCTGGGCCGAGGCGCGCCCGTCGGCGGCGACCAGCAGCCGCGCGGTAACCGCCGTTCCGTCATCCAGCCGCGCCGCCACGCCGGCGGCGCCGCGCGTCACCGAAACCAGTTCGCCCGGCGCCCGCAGATCGAGGCCGGGCAGGGCCGCGGCGCGCGCCAGACAGGCCCGGCGGATCGCCGTGTTTTCGACGATATGGCCAAGCGGCCCCCCATCCCCCGGCACATTATCCGGCACATCACTGTGGCTGAAATGCAGATACAGCGGCGAGGCGCCGCCGCGCCGCGCCGCGCCCGGCAAGCCGTCGGAGATCCGGATATCCAGGATGGGCGAAGCCGCATCCGCCATGCCGTCCCAGAGGCCGAGCACCGTGAGCGCCTGCCGGGAACCGCGGGCGATTGCCGAGGACCGCCCGTCGAAGGCCTCTTCGCGCATCGCCGAGGGGTCCAGGCGGTCGACCACCATGACCGACAGTCCGGCATCGGCAAGGGCCACCGCCAGGCTCAGCCCGACCATGCCGCCGCCGGCAATCAGTACTTCGGTTTCAATTCGATCCGCCATCGGGTCCCTCGCATCAGCCTGAACCAGCTATCGCGCGGCGTCGCGGCTTTGTCCAGACGCCGCTTGTCGCAGGGCCCGCTTGCCGCCGGGATCACCGGAGATCCGGGGGCCCGGCCAGGCTATACATTATCTGTATACTGCCTAAAATTTAATCTCCCGATATCGATTGCGCAAAAAAGCGGCAATACTACGCCGGAGTGGAGCGCCCATGCTGTCGCCACGCCCTTGCCCGCAGCGACGGGATTCCGGCTTTTTTTGCGATGCAGCATCATTTGGCACGGTTCTTGACTCTCCCCCGTCAGAGATCGCCTGACACCGGGTAACGCAAGAGCCCGGCCGGAGGACCGGCGGTCAGCCCCTTCGTGCACCCTTGGGGCTCTTGTTTTTGTGGTGCTGCTGATGAGGAGAGGGGAAAGCCTGATCATGAAAATGGTGATGGCCATCATCAAGCCGTTCAAGCTGGATGATGTGCGCGAAGCGCTCACAGGGATTGGCATCGAAGGCCTGACGGTCAGCGAGGTCAAAGGCTACGGCCGGCAGAAGGGGCAGACCGAGATCTACCGCGGGGCGGAGTACTCGGTGAACTTTCTTCCCAAGGTGAAAATCGAAGTCGCGGTTTCCGACGACCTGGTCGGCCAGGTTGTCGAGACGATTCAAAGCTCCGCCAATACGGCGCGCATCGGCGACGGAAAAATCTTTGTTTTGGACATCGGTCACGCCGTGCGCATCCGCACCGGCGAAACCAATGCCGAGGCGCTCTAGGAAGGGGATCTGAACACATGAGAGTTACGGGAAAAACCATGAAGCGGACGGCCGGCCTGACGGGCCTTGCCGGTGCCGTTCTGCTGCTGGCGACGACGCCGGCGCGCGCGGCGGTCTCCGAGGAGACCGCCTTCGTCTTCAACACCTTTGCGTTCCTGGTGAGCGGCTTCCTGGTCATGTGGATGGCCGCCGGCTTCGCGATGCTGGAATCGGGCCTGGTGCGCACCAAGAACACCGCGGCGATCTGTCTGAAGAACATCGCGCTCTATTCCGTCGCCGGCATCATGTACTACGTCGTCGGCTATAACCTGATGTACGTCGACGTGGTCAAATACTTCGGCTCGCTCAGCTTCCTCTACAACACCAGCGATGCGGAAATCGCCCTGCTGGCGGCGGAAGAGGCAACGCCGGAGCTGATCGCCGCCGTCACCGGCAACGGCTATTCGGTGATGTCCGACTGGTTCTTCCAAATGGTCTTCGTCGCCACCGCGGCCTCTATCGTCTCCGGCACCCTGGCCGAGCGCATCAAGTTCTGGCCCTTCATGATCTTCGTGGTGATCCTGACCGGCGTGCTCTATCCGATCCAGGGTTCCTGGACCTGGGGCCAGGGCTGGCTCACCCAGATGGGCTTCTCCGACTTCGCCGGCTCCACCATCGTTCACTCCGTGGGCGGCTGGGCGGCCCTGGTCGGCGCCATCATCCTGGGCCCGCGCAAGGGCAAGTACGGGGCCGACGGCTCGGTCCACCCGATGCCCGGCGCCAACCTGCCGCTGGCGACGCTGGGCACCTTCATCCTCTGGCTCGGCTGGTTCGGCTTCAACGGCGGCTCGCAGCTCGCGCTCGGCTCGGCGGCGGACGCCTCGGCCATGGCGATCGTTTACGTGAACACCAACCTGGCCGCGGCAGGCGGCGTGGTGGCGGCGATCTTCCTGACCCAGATCGTCTACAAGAAGATCGACCTGACCATGGCCCTGAACGGCGCCATCGCCGGTCTGGTGGCGATCACCGCCGGCCCGGACCTGCAGAACCACTTCATGTCGATCGTCATCGGCGCGATCGGCGGCGGCCTGGTGGTCTTCGCCATCCCGCTGCTCGACAAGCTGAAGATCGACGACGTGGTCGGCGCGGTTTCCGCCCACCTGGTGGCCGGTATCTGGGGCACCCTGGCCGTCGGCATCTTCGGCGGCGCCGACCTTGTCGTGCAGGTCGTCGGCATCGTTGCCATCGGGGCCTTCATGGTGGTCACCAGCGCCATCGTCTGGATGGCCCTGAAGTTCTCCACCGGCCTCAGGGTCGACGAGGAAGCCGAGGAAATGGGGCTCGACAAGGCGGAACTGGGAATGGAGGCCTATCCCGAGTTCGGCCATGGCTCGCAATCTCTGTAAGGGCCCCGGAAGAGCCTGAGTGAGGCAACAAGCACGTTTTTCCGATGATTGCGTCTGATCGATAAAGGGTCCCCAGGGGCCGTCGTACCAGGCAAGTGCAATTATCCTCTGCCAAACTGGCCCGGAAGCATCGCTTCCGGGCCCTTTTTTTGCCCAAATTGCAAGGCAGGCTTTCTGCTATTGAAACCCGCTTTGGCGCTGTAGGGCCCGGTAAGCGGGTCCTGTGACGCCGCAGTACTTGTGACCTGGGGGCCAGGCCGTTAGAATCGTTTGCGTTTTGTACCGCCCCCGGGTAGGCCGCCCGGACCGGAGCATGACCCGGGCGCGGCAGCAGTCCGTGACATCCGAACCCTGAGGATTCAAAGCACCTTGGCCGACCGCCGTTCCCTGCAAGCTTTTCATCCTTTCGCGAGGCTGAGCCGTCTGCTCGACCGCAACCGGCCGGGCGGCGCCGGCGATCCGATCCTGCTGTCGATCGGCGAGCCGAAGAACCAGCCGCCGGGTTTCGTCGCCGAGGAGATCGCCGCCCAGGCCGCAAGCTGGTCGCGCTATCCCCTGCCGCGCGGCACCGATGGCTACCGCGAGGCCTGCACCGACTGGCTGAACCGGCGCTACGCCCTGCCCGAGGGTCTGCTGTCGCCGGCGCGCTCCGTCCTGCCGCTGCCGGGCAGCCGCGAAGGCCTGTTCTTCTCCCTGCTGGCGGCGGCGCAGGATCACCAGGGGGCCGAGCCGCCGGTGGTCCTGATGCCCAATCCCTTTTATCATGTCTATGCCGGGGCGGCGGTCGCGGTGGGCGCTGAGCCGGTCCTCGTGCCCTGCACGGCGGAGAACGGCTTTCTGCCCGACTATGCGGCCCTCGACCGCGATATCCTGGACCGGGCGATCTTCTGCTTCCTCTGCTCCCCCGCCAATCCGCACGGCGCCGCCGCCGACCTGGAACAACTCGGCAATCTGATTGCGCTGGCGCGGCGCCACGACTTCATCGTCGCCTTCGACGAGTGCTATGCCGAGATCTACGACGACCAACCACCGGCCGGCGCGTTGCAAGCGGCAGCGCTGAGCGGCAGCGGCGAGGACGCGCTGGACCGGGTGCTGGTGTTCCACTCGCTTTCCAAGCGGTCCTCCGCCCCCGGCCTGCGCTGCGGCTTCGTCGCCGGGCCGGCAAAACTGATCGACGGCATCGACATGGCGCTGCGCGTCGGCGGGGCCGGCGTGCCGCACCCGGTGCTGGCCGCCGGCACCCGCCTGTGGCGCGAAGAGAGCCATGTCGAGGCCAACCGCGCCTACTACCGGGAAAACTTCGCCCTGGCCGAACACCTGCTGGGCAACCGCTTCGGCTTTCGCAAACCCGACGGCGGTTTCTTCCTCTGGCTCGACGTGGGCGACGGTGAAGCCGCCGCCTTGAAGCTGTGGCGCGAAGCCGGTGTCAGGGTGGTGCCGGGGGCCTATATGAGTGAGGCCGACGCGAACGGCCATAATCCGGGGCAGCGCTACATCCGCGTCGCCCTGGTTTACGATGCGGCCACGACCGAGGAAGGCCTGAGGCGGATCGTCCAGGTCCTGGCAAGCGACAGCGAAACGCCACCGCCCGCTTCGGTGATGGCCGCAGCAACGGGGGATTAGACCCATGGCTATGCGAACGAGCAACGCCGGCACCCGCGAAGGGCGCCCGCCGCTGCTGCCCAGCGGCACCGGCGCGTTCTTCAGGAAACGCGCGATCGAACTGGCCGGCGCCCTGCTGGCGTTCTTTGCTTTCGCGGTTTTCGTGGCCTGCCTGACCTACAACCCGCAAGACCCGTCGTGGAACGATGCGGTCGGCGGTATCGACAATACGCCGGTCAGCAATCCGCTGGGCCTGTTCGGCTCCCACACCGCCGACATCATGATGCAGTCGCTCGGCGTCGCCGCCCTGCTGGCGCCCCTGGTGCTCTTTGCCTGGGGCTGGCGCCTGCTGCGCGAACGGCAACTGCCGAGCCGCTGGTGGTGGCGCCTGGCGGCCTTCCCGACCGGCCTGATCCTGCTGGCCATGGCGCTGGAGTCCATCCCGAAGCCGGATTCCTGGCCGCTGGACAACAAGCTGGGCGGTTTCGTCGGCGATCTGGCGCTGACCGAGCTTGGCCTGTTTCTGGGCGTTCCGTTCTGGATTCTGGCCTTCGTGGCCTTTCTGGCCGGCTTTGCCGGGCTGTTGTTCTCGCTGGGCCTGACCCGGCCGGAGTGGCAGATGCTGCGCGGCGGCCTTGCCTGGGTCTTCGGCGGCGCGCGGCGCGGCATTCGCATGGCCGTGCAACGCCAGAGCCAGGAGGAGCCGGGCGAAGCCAGGGCGGCGCGGCGCGCGGCACGCCGCCAGCGCATCGAACCGAAGCTGGACGGGGACGACCCGGGGTATGGCCCAGGCTACGATGGGGAGCCGGCCGCCGCCTTTGCCATCGAAGAGGACGACGAACCGGCGGAGGCCGCCGCCCTGGTCGCCACCAAACCGCGCAACGCCAAGCCCGGCAAGCGCGCCCGGACCGCCGCCCAGGGCCGGCTGGACCTGGGGGCCACCGGCGCCTACGAGACCCCGCCGCTGACCCTGCTGGACCTGCCCAAGGGCGCCGGCAAGAGCCAGGGCCTCAACCGCGATTCCCTGGAAAAAAACGCCCGCATCCTGGAAACCGTGCTGGAAGACTTCGGCGTGCGCGGCGAAATCGTGAAGGTGCGGCCGGGCCCGGTCGTCACCCGCTACGACCTGGAGCCGGCGCCGGGCACCAAGACCAGCCGGGTGGTGGGCCTGGCCGACGATATCGCCAGATCGATGAGCGCCGTTTCGGTGCGCGTCGCCGTGGTGCCGGGCGACTCGGTCATCGGCATCGAGCTGCCCAACGCCAAGCGCGACACGGTCTATCTGCGCGAACTGCTGGCCGCCGAGGACTACGAGAAGAACGGCGGTAAGCTGCCCCTGGTCCTGGGCAAGGATATCGGCGGCCTGCCGAGCCTGGTGGACCTGGCCCGGATGCCCCACGTGCTGGTCGCCGGCACCACCGGGTCGGGCAAGTCGGTGGCGATCAACGCCATGATCCTCTCGCTGCTCTACCGCCTGGGCCCGGACCGCTGCAAATTCATCATGGTCGACCCGAAGATGCTGGAGCTTTCCGTCTATGACGGCATCCCCCATCTTCTGGCGCCGGTGGTGACCGAACCGAAGAAGGCCGTGGTCGCCATGAAATGGGCGGTGCGCGAGATGGAGGAGCGCTACCGCGCCATGTCGCGCATGGGCGTGCGCAACGTCGAGGGCTACAACGACCGCGTCCAGGAGGCACAGCGCAAGGGCGAGGTGCTGACCCGCAAGGTGCAGACCGGATTCGACCCGGAGACCGGCCAGCCGATCTTCGAGGAGCAGCCCTTCGATCTGGAGCCCCTGCCGCTGATCGTGATCATCGTCGACGAACTGGCCGACCTGATGCTGGTCGCCGGCAAGGACGTGGAGGCGGCGATCCAGCGTCTGGCACAGATGGCGCGGGCCGCCGGCATCCACCTGATCGTCGCCACCCAGCGTCCTTCGGTGGATGTCATCACCGGCACCATCAAGGCGAACTTCCCGACCCGGATTTCCTTTCACGTCACCTCCAAGATCGACAGCCGCACGATCCTGGGCGAACAGGGCGCCGAGCAGCTGCTGGGCCAGGGCGACATGCTCTATATGGCCCAGGGCGGGCGCATTACCCGCGTGCACGGCCCCCTGGTGACCGACCAGGAGGTCGAAGACGTCGTCGCCTTCTTGAAACGACAGGGGGAGCCTTCCTACATCGAGTCCATCACCGAAGACGCCGAAAGCGATATGGACGGCGGCGGTGCGGTGGGCATGGGCGAAAGCAGCGGCGACGACCTTTACGACCGCGCCGTGGCGGTGGTGCTGCAGAATCGCAAGGCCTCGACCTCCTTCGTCCAGCGCCACCTGCAGATCGGTTACAACCGCGCCGCGCGGATCATCGAGCGGATGGAGAACGAAGGCTTGATTTCAGCAGCAAACCACGTCGGCAAACGCGAAGTGATCCCGCCGGGCGGCGGCGACGTATGACCAGTCGCTTAATTCTACCGCGCCGCAAACTGCTGAGGCTGGGGCTGGCCGCCGGGATCGCGGCCGCCGGCGGCTTCACCGCCGCAACCGGCGTTGCCGCGCAAAGCCAGGAAGCCTTGGGCGCCCTCTCGCCGGACCAGGTTTCGGCCCTGTCGCGGATCGAGCGCTTTTTGAACGACATCAGCACCCTGCAGGCGCGCTTCGTGCAGGTGTCCAGCAACGGCGGCTATGCCGAGGGCGACGTCTTCGTCGACCGGCCGGGCCAGATGCGCTTCGACTATGACGCGCCGACCCCGGTGCTGCTGATCGCCAACGGCCTGACCCTGCTGTACTACGACAAGCAGTTGAAAGAGGCGACCTTCCTGCCGCTTTGGGAAACGCCGCTGTGGTTCCTGATCCGCGAAGAGGTGCGCTTCGACGAGAATGTCGAGATCGTCGGGATCGAGGAGGCCCTGGGCACCCTGCGGGTATCGCTGCGCGACCCGGACACGCCCGACGGCGGCACCATCACCCTGGTCTTCACCGACCGGCCGCTGACCCTGCGCAAGTGGGAACTGACCGACCCGCAGGGCATCAAAACCCAGGTGTCCCTGGTCAATCCCGTCTACGGCGAGGCGATCGACGGCGATCTCTTCAAGTACGGCGACCTGGAAGTCCACAACAAGCGCAACCGCGACCGCTAGACCTGCAGTCTTTTTCGGCGCAGACAAAAGAACGGCATCCCCAGGGATGCCGTTCTGTTTTTCCTGATGAACGCCGGGCCGCCTGTCGGCAAGGCCCGCGCCGGAAGCAGCCTTAGAAGTTGAAGGCGTACTTGTTGTTGTTTTCCTTGGTCTCGGCGACCGCGTTGTTGTGGTCGGCAAACAGGATGATGCGGTCGCCTTTTCGCGCCGGCTTGTTCAGAACGACCTTCACCCAGATGAACTGTCCGGCCTTGATGTGAATGAAGGGCGTGGTCGCGGCACCGCTGTTGCCGGGCGCCATGTTGTTGGCCTGAAGCAGGGCGCCGGGGCTGTTGACCGTGCCGGCATTCTTGATCTGCACCATCAGCTCGTTGCTGGTGCCGCCGACAGAACCGGCATGCAGGATCACGAAGTCCGGCTTCGCGGCTTTTTTCTGATAGGTCAGGCCCGGCGGCGTCGGCTGGCCCGGCTTGGCACGGTCGGCGGCGGTTGCGCTGTGGATGGAACCGAAGGCCAGAGCGGCCAGGAGGGCAAAGGTAAGGGTCTTCATGTCTAACTCCCCAAGAGTTATTGAGTAAAAGAAAAGCAATGAAAACGGCGAAGCAGCGCCGTTCAGGGGATCAGTCGCGGGGAGCAGACAGGTGGTTCACGGAATTCGGGGAGTACCCCCTTTGAGGCAGGCCGTCAGTCCGGGCTGCGGCTTTTCGCAGACGGCAGGACGGCCGGAGCGGCGCGCAGCGGATGGACCAGCAGCGAAACGAAACCTTCCTCCGCCCGCCCCTCGACGCCGATGGGCATGGCGAGGTCGCGCGGCTGCGCGCTGCGCGATCCGAAAAGCCGGTCCCAGAAGCTGAACAGGGTGCCGTAGTTGGAATCGGTATCGCGGCGCAGGGCGTGGTGGTGAACCCAGTGGATCGAAGGGGTAATGATCAGGCGCGCCAGAACCTGTTCCAGGGTCGCCGGCAGACGCAGGTTGGAGTGATGGAAGATCGCGCCCAGCAGCACCAGAACCTCGAAGACCAGCACCGAGGTAAAAGGAAAGCCGAGCAGCAGGACGACCGCGGCGCGGGCCAGGGCCGAGAGCACCACCTCGCCGAAATGAAAGCGCAACGCCGAGGTGGTATCGAGGAAGCGGTCGAGATGGTGGACCTCGTGGAACCGCCAGAGGAACGGCACCTCATGGTTGGCCCGGTGCCACCAGTAGATCAGCAGGTCGAGCAGCAGGATATCCAGGGCGAGGCCCGGCAGGCCCTGCCACCAGTCGGGCCGCCAGGAAAGGGCATGGGTCGCGGCCCAGAAGGTCAGCGGCAGGATCAGCAACGGCGAGAGTGCGGCATTGAGCAGCCAGAGCCCCAGATTGCGCCCCAGGCGCCACCAACCGCCCGCCGGTTTGCGGTTATCCCCGGGGGCAGGCAGGGGCCGGGCCGCCGGCAGCAAGCGCTCAGCCACGAAGAACGCCAGAACCCAAAGCCCCACCGCCAGCGACTTCCAACCCAGAAGCGTTTCAAGCTCTGCCACCATGACTGCTGATATGGCAGGCGCCGGGCGCCGCCGCAAGTAACGCCGCCGCGATGGGGCCCCCTGTCCCCGGGCAAGGCCCCTTGTCAGGGCCCGGGACGGAGCGTACCTAGAAAGACATGAGCAATGGCCCTTCCTTCACGGCTGCCGCCCTGGTCGGCGTGCCGGCCTGTATCCACGACAAAGACGGTCAGCCGTTCCATGCCGTGGGCGACAAGTACGTGCGTGCCCTGGCGGTCTGCGCCGGGGCCGTGCCCCTGATGATCCCCTCGCTGGGCGAGGACCTGCTGGACCTGCGCGCCCTGCTGCGGCGCCTCGACGGCCTGATGATGACCGGCAGCCCGTCGAACGTGCATCCGGACCACTATGACCAAGCGGAAACCCCGGAAGCAGAGCCTTTCGACCGGGCACGCGATGCCACCAGCCTGGCGCTGATCCGCCTGGCCCTGGAGGAGGGTGTGCCGCTGCTGGCCATCTGCCGGGGATTTCAGGAACTGAACGTGGCCCTGGGCGGCACCCTTCATCCCCGCGTGCATGAGATCGACGGCCGCATGGACCACCGCCGCCCGCAGCACCCGGAGTTTGACGTTCAGTACGGCCCCAAGCATCCGGTCCGGCTGCGCCCGGACGGCCCCTTTGCCACCATGGCGAGCGCCGAGAGCCTGATGGTCAACTCGCTGCATTGGCAGGCCCTCGACCGGATCGCCGACGGCCTGACGGAGGAAGCCTGGGCCGAAGACGGCACGGTGGAGGCGGTGAGCGTCAGCGGCGCTGATGCTTTTGCCCTGGGAGTTCAATGGCATCCGGAATACAAGGCCTGGGAAAACCCCTTTTCCGCCCGCCTGTTTGCCGATTTCGGGACGGCCGTGCAAAACCGGGCAGCGCTGCGAAGAAACCCGGAAAAGCCGACTCTTACCGCTGTCTTCTGACAAAACGGCCGGCGCTAACAGGTTGATATTAAAATACTTCTTGTGCGATGCTGTCGACGGTAGCGGCGCGCCGGCAAATAATCGTGCGGCGCACGCAGATGTGAGATTGCAAAGCCGGCGATCGATCCTAAATTAAATATTAACAGCCGGTGCCGCAAAGGCCGCCGGCACAAGGCGGAAGAATGCATTCCCCTGCCTTTCTTCCGCTTCTCCGCGGAGAAATGGAACGCCCGGATCCCCCCCGACCGGGCGTTCCTTCTTTTCCGGGCCCGGCTTCTCAAAAACGCCGATGCAGCCCGCCGTCCAAATCCGGCTCCGTCAGTTCACCTGTCAGGAGAGTCGCAACTTCGGCGCCGCCGCACTTGAAACCACGGGGCGGAGCGCGATAGCTTCGCCGGAGCGCCGACTTTATTCGTTTCGCCTTCGAAACAATAGAAATTCCACCGTTCCGCTTCCGGAACAACACCCCCGTCTGCCACTTTGGAGCGCCCATGCCCCTCAGGATCGCCACCTGGAACGTCAACTCCCTGCGCCAACGGATCGACCACCTGGCGCGCTTTGCCAAGGACCATGAACCCGACGTCATCTGCCTGCAGGAGATCAAGATGACGACCGAGAGTTTTCCGGCGGAAGCCCTGGCGGAAATCGGTTATCCGCACGCCCAGGTGCACGGCCAGAAAGGCTACAACGGGGTGGCCATCATCTCGCGCCGGCGCTTCACGAAACCCGACCGGCGGGTCTGGTGCGGACGCGACGACTGCCGCCATGTGGCGGTCAATGTCGGCGGTGTCGAGCTGCATAACTTCTACGTGCCCGCCGGCGGCGATATTCCGGACCCGGAACGAAATGACAAGTTCGCCCACAAGCTCCAGTTTCTGACCGAGATGGCGAAATGGGCCCGCAAGGACAAGCTGGCGGAGCGCAAAGCGGTGCTGGTGGGCGATCTGAACGTCGCGCCGCTGGAGAACGATGTGTGGAATCACAAGCGCTTACGGCGCAACGTCGGCCACACCCCGGTGGAGGCCGAACACATGGCCAAGCTCTGGGCAGCCGGTGGGCTGATCGATGCGCCGCGCCACTTTATTCCGGAACCGGAACAGCTTTTCACCTGGTGGGGTTATCGCTTTCCCCAAGCCTTCGCCAAGAACTACGGCTGGCGGCTGGACCACGTCCTGGTGACCGAGGCCCTGCGTAAGAGCATGAAAAAGCTGACAATCGCCCGCGAGACCCGGACCTGGGAGAAGCCCTCCGACCACGTGCCGGTCGTTCTGGACCTGAAATGAAATAGCGCGCGGCCGGGGAAGACGCAGAGCCCGCGGCAATCCTTCGAGATGCGTCCCTGCATTTGCAGGGGCGCCGTCTCGGGGCATTCTGGCCCTAAAGGCCGCACCGGCTTACTCGCTGCCCTCACCCTTGTCCATCAACGTCACCCTCGGACTTGTTCCGCCTTATGGATTACATGGGGGTCCATCGGGCCGCTCGCTGGAGCCCTTGTCGGATCGGTTCGGTTTTGCCGCCACCATGGATGCTCGGGACAAGCCCACTGGTGTCCGGTTTAGATTTGGTGGACTGAGCGCACGGTGTTGATTCTACTGGTGTCCAAGCGTTTGGCGACGTCCTGGGACACGAGAAAGGAACAACACCGTGCGCCACCACAATAGCGTTTT
>NZ_JAAQPH010000017.1 GCF_011683915.1 Pelagibius litoralis | reverse complement strand
CTTTCCGCTCTCAGCGGCGGGCGTTCAGACGGAAGTTGACCATACACCCTTTAGTCTCGCCGATCCCGATCACATACGACGCAGTCTTGAGACAGCAGGGTTTAGCAAGATCGCTATCGAATCGCACAACCAGAAAGTTTCGTGCGGCGACGTCGATGCAACGATGAAAGTGCTTCTGAAGGTGGGGGCACTTGGGAAAATCATCCGCGAGAATCCGGGTCTGCGAGCGAACGTCGAGCCTCGGTTGCGTAAGGCGTTGGCCGCTATGGACGATCCCTCCGAAGTGTACCTAACGGCTTCTGTCTGGATCGTAACCGCAAGGGCCGAAGGATGAGCCTGCCGGCGACAAACTGACTTTCAAGACGGTAGTGGGTAACGAAGGCCTCGGCCGACATAAAATACTTGCCAATCGCATAAGTATGGACTTATGTTAATTGCATGATTGAGAATGAAATATTCAGGGCTCTTGGCGATCCAACCCGGCGCACGATCTTCGAGAAGTTGGCGGCCGGTGGCATGAACGCCAGTGCTTTGCGCGACGGTATGGAGATCAGTCAGCCGGCCATGTCCCAGCACCTTTCAGTGCTGCGTAACGCAAGACTGGTACGCGAAGAACGGCAGGGACGTTTCGTGAACTACGAGGTCGATCCACAGGGCTTGGCGCTCATCGCCCGATGGCTTGCCAAGTATCGTGCCTACTGGCCCGCGCGGATCGACGCTCTGAAGATTATGCTGAAGGACATGGACCAATGAACGAACTGGATGCCAAAGGGCAGGCGACGGATTTGGTGCTTGAATACGAACTCGATGCGTCGCCTCAAAAGGTTTGGCGGGCGATCAGCGTTCCCGAGTTTCGCGAGAAGTGGTTGCCGAAAGGAGATCTGGTCGATGCAGAGCCGATTTCTTCCGCACCCGGCGAGGAAGTCAGCTACAGAATGAAAGACAACGAGCCACCTTTCCTCGAAAGCAGGGTCACGTTTCAGGTCAGGCCCAACGCCGACGGCACCACCACACTCAGAATCATCCATGGGCTGGCGGACGAACGGCTGGTGCAGCAGCCTCCCAGAGCCGCGAACAACAATCGGCCGCTCCTGATGCGCGCTGCCTGACGTCCCGTTTCACCAGCGGAAATTCCAGAAGACAGGAGTTCGCCTATGCGCGAAGCGATGCAACTCGTCCCTATGGTCGTCGAGCAGTCAAGTCGGGGAGAACGGTCCTTTGACATCTATTCAAGGCTGCTGCGCGAGCGGATCGTCTTCCTCAATGGCGAGGTCAATGACACGGTATCCGCATTGGTTTGCGCACAGTTGCTCTTCCTGGAGGCCGAGGACCCGAAGAAGCCAATTTATCTCTATATCAATTCGCCCGGCGGCGTGATCACCAGCGGCCTCGCCATGTATGACACCATGCGATACGTCAAAGCGCCGGTGCATACGCTCTGCAACGGCACAGCCCGCTCCATGGGGTCATTCCTTTTGATGGCGGGGGAGCCGGGCGAACGGGCGGCGCTGCCCAATGCGAGCCTGCACGTCCATCAGCCGCTGGGTGGGTTCCAGGGGCAGGCATCGGATATTTTTATCCATGCGGAAGAAATGCGGCAGACCAAGCACCGCATCACCAGGCTTTATGCCCAACATTGCGGGCGCACCTATGAGGAGGTCGAACGCACACTCGACCGCGACCACTTCATGACCGCGGAGGAAGCCTTGGAATGGGGACTGATCGACCGCATCCTCCAAGAGCGGGAAGTCAAAGATGAGCGAGAGAAGCCGTAGGACGCATTGCTACCGGCGGGATTGGCGCAAAGCAGACATTGTTCGGAAGGCGGCTGCATCCGAATTTCGGCCGTTCGCGCCGCCAAATCCCAGCGGCTGCCTTGGGTCGACTTGAGCCGCTTGTCGTGGCCCCCGCTCGACCCACCGCCGTCGGCGGCAAGGTTCGGCCACGAACGGCCGGTCGATTGGGCGACCCGAACGGCTCCCTCAGATCCGATACCGGCCGTTCGACCCGATAGGACTGAGTTCTTCCGCTATACCCTCGAATCCGGAGGCGGGCAGCTGCTCCGGCGCACGGTGAAAGATGGCCCAATTCGGCCTATCCTAAGCACGCGCCGTCGTTGACACTGAGGAAGTCCGTGCCTACCGTGTTGATCGAACGTTTGGGACCTTACTGATATGAAATTCGCTGTCGTCATCGTGGGAGAAAGGCGCTTGGACCGGTAACGGAACCCAAACCGAAACCCCATGCGCCCCCAACAAGAACGGGGGCGTTTTTTTTGCCCAGTTGTCGGCTGGTTTGTCGCCGATGGGCGGAAAGGGCCACATGGACCAGGATACTTACAAACCGCCGAGATTTGTTACGCTCATATTGCTGAGTGGACTATCGGTCATATCCTTGAACATGTTCCTTCCGTCGCTTTCCAACATCGCGGCGGATTTTGATGCTCGTTACGCCCTGGTGAACCTTTCCATCGCCGGTTACGCGGCCATGACCGCCGTCTTGCAGCTGCTCATGGGGCCTCTGTCCGACCGCTTCGGGCGGCGTCCGGTCATCTTGTCAGGCCTGGTGATTTTTTGTCTGGCATCTGTCGGTTGCTTGCTTGCGACTGACATTGTCAGCTTTTTGGTGTTTCGGATGATGCAGGCCGCGATTATATCGGGCTACACGGTCTCGGTTGCGGTCATCAGAGACTTTTCGGGTGTACGAAGAGCCGCCAGCCTGATGGGTTACATCGCCATGGCTTATGCGGTCGCGCCCATGCTCGGGCCGATGTTCGGCGGCGCCTTGGATGGTCTCTTCGGCTGGCGCGCAGGTTTTTGGGCCTTTTTGTGTTTCGGTCTAACAGTGCTTGGCCTTTGCTGGTTTGATCTCCGCGAAACCAACAAAAACCCGTCAAGGACCCTCCTGCAACAGTTCCAAAGCTATCCGGAGCTGTTCAGCTCTCGTCGGTTCTGGGGCTATGCGCTATGCATGGCTTTCTCCACTGGCGGGTTCTACGCCTTTTTGGGCGGCGCACCCTTGGTCGCCTCCGTCCTCTTTGACATCTCACCCGCGAAACTCGGCGTTTACATGGGTAGCATCACTGGAGGCTTTGTATTTGGCAGCTTTCTCGCCGGTCGATTTGCGGCTCGCCATGCTCTCACAACCATGATGATCTCCGGGCGAATTGTTGCCTGTTTAGGGTTGCTTTTGGGCCTAGTTATTCTGTTGGCGGGGGTTTTTCATGAGGTCACCCTGTTTGGTGCCTGCGTCTTCTACGGCATTGGAAATGGCATAACTATGCCAAGCAGCATTTCCGGTGCCATGTCTGTAAGACCAAGTTTAGCGGGAAGCGCGTCAGGCCTGTCTGGGGCACTCACGGTCGCGGGCGGCGCTCTAATGTCCGGGATCACTGGTGCAATTCTCACCGAACATAATGCGGCCTACGGGCTGCTTGGCATGATGCTGTTGTCCGCGACCTTGGGGCTTACAGCTTCCCTTTACGTGCTATGGGTGGACAGGCGGGAAGCAGAAAGACCGTTTCATCAGTCGTAGAACTTTTCGGAAGTGGCTACTTTCATCCGTCACCTGCAAGCCTAATGGACGACCGGTTGAACCCCCATAACCGACGTTCGCGCGCACGATTGCGACCGGCTCCTTAGGGTCGATTTGAGCCGCTTGTCGTGGCCCCGCTGGTCCCGCTCGACCCATCGCCGTCGGCGGCAAGGTTCGACCAGGAACGGTCGTTCGCTTACAGTCTCTTGTGTTGCAGTTCGCGACTCACTCCAGTCATCTTTCGTCATACGCTTTGAGTCCGCCCACCTGCCCCATGACCAGACAGGACATAGCCGGGTGTTAAGGCGGGGCTTCATTGTGCAGATCACAGAGGTGGTGGTGAAGGGATAGCAGCTTTGCCGAATGGTAGGGGTACCCCCGGCGTGATGGCATGGTGTGGCCTTCCCCAATAGGGGCTATGCATTCCATCTAGAATTTGATTTCCGCCCAAAGGCTGCTTATGGGCAGGGCGAAAATTCGATCACCAAAGGATAGCTTTTCTTCTCCCAAATAGAATATAAGACCCGTGAACTGTCGTGTTCGGCCAGGACCATCTTTAGTGAACCATCGCAAATGACGGGGGGAGTCAGAGTTCACCGTGGCAGCGGCTTTGACCTCCACCCCGATGAGATTTTTTCCGCTCTCTACAAGAACGTCGATTTCACGCTTGTCGGGGCTTCGCCAGTGATAGAAGCGGGCTGCGTTCTGTTGCATAGGAGCCGAGCGGACGAGTTCGTTGACGACATAGCTTTCGAGGACCGGACCGATGGCGCCGGGGACGCCGTCAATGTCGAACAGGCGTTCATTGATATGACGCAAGGCGCAGACAGTTCCACTGTCTACGAAATGGTATTTGGGATTCTTGATTTCTCGCTTGCCTTCACCGGATGTCCATGCCCCGAGCTTGAGGATCACCGATAGCCTCAGCAACACATCCAAGTATTGCTCAACTGTTTCTCGTCGGATCTGAAGTCCATTCGATACCTCGGCGATGTTCAGCTCTTGAGCTGTTCGCGCCGCCATCTGGTCGATCAGACGTCGCAAGGCATCAGTCTTGCGTATTTTGACGATGTCGGCGACATCTCGATCGACAAGACTGTCGACATTGTCACGGTACTGTCGTTGACGGTTCCGAAGGTCGAGTGTTCTGATCTCGGGGAAGCCGCCCCGAAGAATCAAATCAATGACCTCGGCTCGCGAGATGCGAGGCACTTTGATTTGAGCAAGTTGAGGCGTATCCTGTGTTGCCCAATCAATCAATTGACAGTAGGGCGCACGATGAATTTCAGCAGCCGACAGCGGCCAAAGCTTAAGTGAGAGCATTCTTCCGGCAAGGGAGTCTGCTACGTTCGTCGTTCGGAAAACATTGGAAGAGCCAGTCAGAACAAATTGCCCCTTGCGCCGGTCTTGGTCGACGATGCGCTTGATCGCAAGAGACAGATCCTTTGATCGCTGGGCTTCGTCAATAATCAGCGGGGCGTCACCTAACTCTTCACGGAGGGCCAAAATCAGGCCAAAAGCGTCTTCATCAATGGCAGCGCGCGTGCCTTCATTGTCGAGAGTTATGAATCGGCCGCTGTCGAGCAGATCCCGAACAAGTGTGGTTTTGCCGACCTGACGCGGCCCAACGAGATTGACGATCCGTGTGTAACTAAGAGCCTCTCGCAGTTCGCTCATGAGGTGCCGGGGGAGAATGTCGTCGGTCATCTGGAGACCCTTGGTATTGGTTGATAGTTAGACTTGCCTTCACGAATCTGCGGACAGCCCACACACCAAATTACTACTACAAGATCCACCAAATTGCTATTAGGAGCTTCGTCAAAATACTATTAGATCGACCACCAAACATCGGTCTGGCCTTGTTGGCGCGCCACACATGATAGGATCAAATTCTGATCGCCATCCCCCCTTCCCTAAGCCCTAAATTCGAATGCAGTGTGGCAGCGTTCCGTTCGTGGCTCAGGGACCGGGCGCGGCTCCGACGGCTCCTTCTGAAGAATGAAAGAACAGGTGACGGTAATCCTGGCCCTCTCGAATTCGGACGATCTGAGAAGGCTCGCTTACCCTTGCGAGATCAGGCACCTCAGGACAGAGGGTGATAGCGCAGAGGCTTGAGATCCAAGAATTGCTCCGGCCTTTGCTGGGAGGCGAAGCTGATCTTACGAGTTCTCGCTTCGTTCAAAAGGAAAACCCGCAGCACGAGAAGGACAGACAGGGATTTCACTGTTAATATATTGTTAATATTGGATGTTTTACGAATTCCTGATGCTAGCGGAGTCGATTTGCTGCTTGATTTTTGTCAGAAACAAGACTATTTTTTCTGACAAAGGAGCTAGAGCCATGGGCGTGAGTGAAAAAATTCTGGCCTACGTCAAGACCTTACCGGAAGGTACGGCTGTCACCGCCAAGGAGTTGCTGCAGTTCGGCAGCAGGGCTGCGGTCGATCAAGCGTTGACGCGGCTGGGACGGAGCGGTGCGCTGATCCGCGTATTCAGAGGGATTTATGTCGCCCCTGTGGAGAGCAGGTACGGAACCAGACCGCCTTCGCCGCACGCTGTAGCTAAGTCGCTGGCCCACGTTTGGGGCGAGCCCGTGGAGCCCCACGGCGCCGCCGCGGCGAACCGGCTTGGTTTAACGTCTCAGGTCCCCGTTCGCCCTGTCTACGTTACGTCCGGCCGGGCCCGGAAACTCCGGCTCGGGGGCCAGCGGCTCGACATCCAGCATGTGCCGAAATGGCAGATGCAGATGGCTAACCGGCCCGCTGGCCAGGCGATCCGCGCCCTTGCCTGGCTCGGAGAAAGTCATGCGTCGACGGCCCTGTTCGAACTGAAGAGCAAGTTGCCGGCCGAAGAATGGCAGGCGCTTATGTCTGCGCGCGCCGCCCTTCCTTCCTGGATGGCCAAGGCCGTCAGTGAGGTAATGGTCGGTGCCAACTGAGCAGTATCTCGAGCTCGCGGCGGTCGACCAAAAGGAAGTCCTGGCGACCGCCGCGCAAGCTTCCGGGCGCGATGAAAATACTCTCGAGAAGGATGTCTGGGTTGTCTGGGCACTATCCGTTCTGTTCGAGAATGAGATAGGCCAGCATCTCTCCTTCAAAGGCGGGACGTCTCTCTCAAAGGCCTATCGCGCAATCGATCGATTTTCCGAGGATATCGATCTCACCTACGACATCCGGTCGATCATCCCTGAGATGGCCGGCCATGGCGACGGACTTCCTCCCAGTCGCAGCCAGAGTCAAAAGTGGACCGAAAAGGTCAGAGAACGCTTGCCGCAGTGGATTGCCGATACGGTCAGCCCCCTTCTTCAGGCATCGATAAAGGAGCAGGGATTGACCGCCACCTTAAAACAAGAAACAAAGGAGCGGTTGTTCATTGACTACCGACCGGGTCTCTTTGACGAAGGTGGATATGTCAGGTCCGAGATCATGTTGGAGTTTGGTGCCAGATCGACTGGCGAGCCCACAGAAGTTCACGAAGTGGCATGCGACGCAGCCGCTTATGTTCCCGAAGTGGCCTTTCCGGTAGCCAGGCCGCGCGTCATGAAGGTTGAGCGCACGTTCTGGGAGAAAGCCACCGCCGCACATGTCTATTGCGCCCAAGAGCAGCTAAAGGGCGAACGGTTTGCACGTCATTGGCATGACCTTGCGGCACTTGCTCAGACCGAATTCCTGAACTCCGCACTCCAAGACAAAGAGGTGGCGGCTACAGTCGCGAATCACAAGGCCATGTTCTTCAGAGAGAAGGCCTTGGATGGAACGGTTGTGGACTACAAGGCTGCGGTTACCGGCTCCCTGCGTCTCGTACCCAATGGCGATGCGCGACTTGCGCTGGAAAAGGACTATGCCGCAATGACAACGGCAGGAATGTTCTATTCAGAGCCCAGGCCATTTTCGGAGATTCTCGCGGTATGCTCGGAAATTGAAGCGCGCGCAAACGCCAACTCGACGTAATCCAGATCCTTCCCTTGATCAGAGCATTGCCTTTTTTCTGTAGCCCTGCCAGCTCCCATGTTATTTAAGGACACCTGATTATTGGCGGTAGCGCCGCCAGAGAAGATCTGGCGGAAAGAACCGACGCTTCAGGCCGACAAATGAAGGGCCGTGGCTCTCTTGGGTTCCCCAACTTTAGTAAACGGCTTCACTTCATCGCGCATGCCCTGAATCGGCCTGAGATCCGGGCCCGGCCAGACGAAGCGGTTGGTCTCGCTGATCACCACCCAGGAACGGTCGTCGTCCAACCCAAGCCGCCTTTTCGTGGCCAGAGGGATCTCCACGGCGACACCGGGGGCTTTCGGTGGGGTATGGGTGACCGGGGCAACGGTCACAACGGTTTCCCCCTCGGCCGCTTCCACAGCCAGAACGATCGCGCAGGGACGATCCTTTGTGCCTTCCTCCAGACCCGCCTGCGCTTCTTCATACCACAGGTAAGCGTAGCGAATGACTAAGCCCGGTTCCGGTTTGGGGAACCTCACCGCCCGATCAATCCAGCTATAGGTCCAGGTCTTCGTGGCCTGACGGAACCTTTGCCCGGCCGATCGTTTCGATATCGGCTTCTCTCATCTCTTCAGTGCGCTGCACGATCCGCGCGCGCCGCCGCAGCCGCCGACACTCTTCAGCCGATAACAGCACCGTATGCGCGCGGTTTCGTTTCATGACAATCACCGGTTCGATCTGAGCCTGATCCTGATACTGACCGACACTGCGAGATCTCTGCGATTTTGCGGGGACCGGCCCTGGTCCGCCAATCGCCGTCGTCGGCCCCAGGACTCGCCTTGCGGGTGCTTTGCCCGGGCACCGGCAAGCATCCCTGCAGGCATCTTTCAGAGTATCTTAGATATGCCGTTGTCGCCGCTCTCCGGCTCCTATGCAAATTTGTTTAGAACCTCGAGCCTTTCTGCGGGAACCTCTGGCATGCTTCCGGAAAGCTGGAAACAACGGCCGGATCCGGATTCCAGACCCATTTATACGACAAGAGGACGTTAACCCTTCATCGCTTAGGATTTGGCCCATGATGCCCAAAACACTGTTCACCGCGGCCTTCGTGGCCCTGATTGCCGGCAGCCTCAGCGCCTGCGCGCAGACGACGCCGGCCAGCTACAAACCCCACCTTTCTGTGCTGGCCAAGGAACTGCCCCCTTCCGAGGCGCCGATCGACATGTTCGCGCTCCAGGGCACTTGGAAAGGAACAGCAACGCTGTTGCGCGACGTGAATCCGCCGGGCACAAAGCCAGATTGTTCGCAAACACTGCGAGTCACTTGGATTGTCAATGGCAGTGAGCTTGTAGGGGAATCATTCAACCGTAAAAACATAAAGATTGGATACGACGGTAATATCGATTCCAAGGGAAGACTCGCGGCCGTTGCCGTAACGCCTAATGGAGCAAAGGAGTCCGTCATCGGTTGGTTTATGAATGGCCGTGCGATCGCGTTTGTGCGAGGTGGCAATTCCAAAGACTATTGTGACTTCCGTTTTGACCTAACAAAAGCGGAATAACTTCATGCGGTGAGGTAGCAAGATGGCCAGCCATTGAGCCGACCCTTTGCTACTTGGCATTTCACCAGCCGCCGTCGCTCGCACCGCCGGTACTGTCACCGCTGGAGCTGCCTCCGCGTTCGTTACCGCCGCCCTGGTTGTTGCTGCCGGCATTATGATCCGGCCCTTCATTGCCACCTGAGCTCGCCGGTGCCTCGCACTGGCCGCTCTGGGCAATCACACCGACATTGTTGTTGGAATTGCAACGATAGACCACCCGCCGGTCATGGCCGGCATTGATGGTGGTGGTGTCACCGGTGACCATGAAGTTCATGTTCACGTTCTCTCCGCAGACCGAGACCGTTACCGGCTGGCAGCAGACCAGCACATAGGCCCCACCGCCGCCGTTGCTGCCATAGAAGGAAGACCACTCGGCGCTATCCTTCAGCGGCACGTAGAGTGCCTGCTCACCGGAATCATTGCGGATATAGCGGCATTGGCCGTGGGCCGAGATGAAGTTGGCCGAGGTCAGCCGCAGCGAGTCGCCCTGGGCATCGAAACCGCGGACGTTGCCGCTGCCGTTTTGCTGGGTGGTTGAGCTGGAGACGCTGGCTGCCTCGGCCTTGGACGCATCCAAAGCCAGCCCGCCGCCGGCAAGAGCAAGGGAGAAGGGAAGAGCGAAAGCGGCGGCGAGCAATTGGGTACGCATGTCATAGATCCAAAATCAGTGAGAATACCGTCTGATCCTTGAATCTGGTTCCAGGGCGAGCCCCTTGCCACAAAGCGCAAGGCGAAAAACCTCCTTCACCTGGCGAAGGCTTCTTTGGTTTCACGCTCACAGCGCTTTTCGCATTATTAGAGACGCTTCTCTTTCGACACTGAAGCTCGAATTGCCTTCACTCCATGACATTGACTTGCGGCCTATCAGCCATCAGCATCCGCTGAAGCTCAGTCTTTGCAGCCGCGAACGGGAAGAATGCATGAATTTCGAAGAGTATCAGCTTGCTGGACGCAGCCGGTTTTCAGCCTTAGTAGAGGCGATCCAGTATATCCTCAAGGCTGCGGTCGAAGCCCAGGGAATGGAGCCGCACGCGATCACTGGCCGGGCGAAGAATCCGAAATCACTAGCCAGGAAGCTCGTCAACCGCGAGATCGATCCTGCGAGCGAGATCGACGAGCAGATCAAAGACCTTGCCGGAGTCCGCATCGTCTTTTTGACCAATAGTCAAATTTATGCATTCAACCAGGCCGGCATTCTCCGCGACAATTTCGACATTCTCGCCGTTAATGCCCATCACGCCGTGCCGGGACTGCTTCAAACTGCTAGGCCAGACCAAGCCGACGACAGCGCGCGCCTTTCTAGAGGTCATGAACGACGTGCTTTCGCCACTGCTCACGTCGCTCCTGTTCGGCATCGACGAGGCCGGAGATCGGGAGTCCGTTCGTCGCTACGCCTTCCAGTGGATAGATGAGGATCGGTTCCTCGGGTTGCTTGGCGATTATCTGCGCAGGCAGGAGCCGTTCGATATCGACATGCTAGAGAGTTTGGCTGCACATTCTATCGAACTCATAGACGAGAAGGGTGTCTTCGCCTGCGTGAGTGCCGCCGCATTCCAGTACGACAAGGCGGCTAACCTGCAATTGATCGACAAGGTGTTCATGCCGGCAATCAGCTATTTGACAGATAACCAGAAATACAACTGGATCGACTACACTTTGGGAGTATCCAATGGGGTGCTGGTGACTGCGCTTACCGAAACCCAGGCGCAGCGCCTGCTCTATTCCTTCGTCGGTGTATCTGAGGTCGGCTATCAGGAAGACACGCTGCTCGCGGTTGTCGCGGAGCGCTTTCCGGGGCTCGCCCTAGACTTCTTCGAGGCTCGCATTCAGCGCGAACTCGATGGCAGCGGTCTGCACTTTGATCCGATCCCGTTCAGTCTGCATACACTACGGGGACCG
Source organism: Pelagibius litoralis (assembly GCF_011683915.1). Lineage (GTDB taxonomy): Bacteria > Pseudomonadota > Alphaproteobacteria > Kiloniellales > Kiloniellaceae > Pelagibius > Pelagibius litoralis. The sequence goes on along the minus strand of NZ_JAAQPH010000017.1, from coordinate 130,355 downwards.
CTGTCCGCGCACCCCCAGCTAGTAATCGCCACAGCGCGGCGCTGGTTCGAGCGCGAGCGCACGAATCATGAGTATCGAGGTGGTCGGCTCCTCTGCAATGTCTTCCCGGCTTTGGCGGAGATCGCTGTGCTCCTTGCGCGCAGACGCGCCTTGATGAGGGCCTGCTCTGCCGCCGGCCAGTCGCCGTCAGCGATAAACTGCAACAGGTGGTCATGGCTTTCCTTCAACAACAAGAAGGGTGCCGAGACCGCGAGCTCCGGGTTGCCGACCAGGAAGTAGAGCGCGGTCTCCGGAAGACGCCTTGTAACGCCAACCGGGTGCTGGGACTGCTGCGGCTCATGCGGGACAAGGCTGCGAGGTGGGAATCATCCCAATGGGACCTTTGGCATCTCCGGGTCGACCTCCTCCTGCTCCATCGTCTTGGATCGCTCATCGGAAAGGTAGTCGACGAGCGTGGAGATCATGGAACCTTCGGCCGATCCTCGTTTGAGCCTCCCAGGCCTTGGATTGGGCATTCCCCCGGCCTCGGCCAGCTCCTGGGACATCAAGTGCGGCCGTAGCGACCTTCGAACCGCACTCTCGATCGTCCGGAAGATCCAGGTGCCGTCCGCGTCGATGTCCGACCAGTGGAAGAACGGGACGCATTCCGGGAGCGTCTCGGAGAGGAGGCCGAGCGCGCGCTGCGCATCGAACGAGGGGTAGCTCCCGGCGTAGACAACGAGCCCCTGCCTCTTCGGGTCCGTCTCGGTCACGTGCCTGCTGTAGCTGGCGAAGTTCTCGATGGTGAGGACGTAGGCAGGCTCGCGCGTGAGGGCGATGCGCCGGAACTCCCGGGGCGGGATGCCGAGATAGGGCAGGTCGTCGCGGATCGTGGTGCCGTCCAAGGCGATGGGGCCGCTGAGCAGGATGGGCTGGCTGAACCGCTCCAGGCCGAGGGCCGCAAGGGCCGCCCGCGGCTTTGCCTCGGGAGGCACTTCGACGACGTTGCTGACCAGGCGCAGGACGGCCGTCTCGACGCGTTCCAGGGCCTTGCTGTTCCTCGTGACGCGCCTTGAGTACGTCCGGTAGTCCTGGCCCACGTGGACCCCTTCTACGATGCCCTGGGCCAGCTTGAGAGCGTTGCGCATGGCCGTCTCGTCCTCGTATCCTAGGTGGCACCACGTCCTCTTGCGGGACCATGCCTCTGCGGCCGAAACCGCGCTTTCCAGCAACGCCGGATCGAGGTCCAGTCCATCCAGGATACGGTCGAGCGCGCCATCGGCGAGGGCCTTGGAGGGCAAGCGGCCCAGGTAGGCGTAGAGCGCCTGCGGATTGGCCAAGCGAACCATCCTGATTTCGTCCCGCTTCCGCCCCTTCCCGTACGAGAGCGTGACCGTGCCGGTCGCCTCAGCGCCACGGACCTCGCGGTCGAAAGCATCCATGGTCGAGACGGAGGGGAAGCCGGCCCTGTCGGGATATCCGTAGGGTCTTTCCGCACCCCTCTCGTAGCGGTCCAGCAGGTCGTGGAGAAGGACCCTGGCGTCGGTGAACTTCCTGGCCATGCAACTAGTCCGCCGCCGCCTCGACCATCCTCGCCGCTATCTCCTCCCGGCTCAACCGCTGCGGGTTCATGGCGACCACCGCCTCCCTGGCCCGTCGCTTGTGGTAGGCCACGCTCGCCTGGGCATGGTCGTCCTCGATGCGGTCGATATCCACCATCGTCTCCATGTAGCCTACCAGGTCGGCCTTGTTCATCATGGGCGCGGCAATGAAGACCTGCAGCCCGAGGTCCTCGTAGAAGGTCATGAGCGCTCGCTTGTTGTTCTCGTCCATCGTCGAGAAGGCCTCGTCGAAGAGCGCGATCGAGATACCGTTCCTCTCTTCGTACTTCCTGCCTGCCGAGTCGTAGACGCTGGCGAGAGAGGCGCCGATGGCCACGTAGAGCGGCGCCTGCTGCTCGGCGCCGGACCCGGTACCGCGCCTGTCCTCCCATTTCGTCCTGCGGCCGGTGTCCTTGTCCTCCATGTAGAGCTCGAAGGTGTAGTAGTTCCGGTAGTCCTCGAACCGCTCGAAGTCGACCTCGTCGTCCTGGAGAATGCGCTCCACCTCCTTGATCTCCTCAAGGTACGGGGAGTCCGGGGCGACGTCCGACTTGAACAAGGCGTCCAGCGCCTCGTCGGAGTGCTGGGCGATCTCGACCACCCTCAGGACGGCATCGAAGCTGGCGTCCTTCGCACTCTTGAACGAGTAGTACTCGTTGTGAAGGGGGTGCTCCTTCAGGCTATCGTTCAGGTCGCTCAGCTCGCGGCCCATCTTCTCCATGCGGCTGCTGAGCTCGTTGACGAACTCTCCCCGGAACAGTCTCGTGGCCTTGTCGGCCGCGGCCTGTGCCTCGTTCTCGTATCGCCGCAGGGCATTGCCCTCGATGTTCTCGATCGTGGCCTCCACCCAGGGCCTGACCTCGTCGAAGATCCTGGCTTCCGCCCCGGGCGTGCTTTCGCCGAAATCCGTGGCATAGTCCTTCAGGGCGAGACGTACGTTCGTCTCGGCCTCGCCCCTGCCCCTTTCGGCCGTCTTACGGTCCGCCTCGGCCTGGCTCGCGACCCTGCCATGGGCCTCTGCCTGGACGTGTAGCCGATCCGTCACGGACACATCTTCCGGTGCGGCGCGGCGGCGCAGGAACCGCTCCTGGTAGAGTGGAACCGCCTTGTGCAAGTCCTGCTGGCGCCGCTGGGCCGCATACAGCCTGCGGGCCAGCCTGACGCTGTGGTTCGAGCCGATGACCTGTTCGCCCTGATCGAGATGGCTCCTGGCGGCGAAGATGTGGTGGTCGTGCTTCGTGACGGACTGGTTCACCGCTGCGAGCTTGTCGTCCTTCGCCTTCTTGTCCGCTTCCAGGGAAGCCTTCAGCTCGCTCAGACCTGCGTCCCCCTCTGCGTCGATGGCGTCGATGACGTCCCGGAGCCTTTGCCGCTCCAGGTCCAGTCCGGACAGTTGCCGGATAGCCGCCGACAGGGTCCTTCCTGACTCACCGTCCTCTCCCTGTCCGGCAAGGTTTCGAACTGTCTTGATGCAGGCCGAGAGAAAGCCTTCGAGCTTCCGGAGGTCCTCCGCCTCCTCGGCCTTCTCGGCCAGGGAGCGCCGCTTCCAAGCGACCGTGTCCTGCTGGGCCTTGCGGCCGATCTTGCGGTCGTTGGGGTCGAGTGCCCTGTGGCGACGGATGAGACCGTCGTCGTAGAAGCCATCCGTCATGATCGCACGGCCTGGCAGGTTGAATTCATGCTCGGTGTAGGCGAGACGGACGTTCTTATGGCGTCTCATGAGGAAGGCCATGGCGTCCGGGTCGTCGGTGTCGAACAGCGTGGGAAACGTCCCGGGTTCTGGTGCGCCGTCGAGGAATGGCTCGATCTTGTTGAGGCTGACGAGTGAGGCGCGCCGGAAGTCGCGGCGGCCCTTCTTGAAGATGGCCGTTGCCTCCAGGATGTCCTTGCGGTCGACAAGAATCGCCTCGCGGTCCCGTCCAAGCAGGCCCTCTGCCGCGACGGTCCATTCCGGATCGTTGACCTCGATGAGATCGCACAGCGGCCGGGGACGCATGCCTGCCGCGCGCAGCCGATCGATGAGTGCCGTGGTGTCGCGTTCCAGGTAGGCTGCCTGTCCATGTCCGCCGTCGCGTTCCAGGGACTCGCGGAGGCCGGCGACTTCCTCGCGCAGGAGCCCGGCCCTGGCGGAGACGTCCTCCCGAAGGACGGCGAGCCGTTCGGCAAGTCCGTCGGCCTCGGCAATGAATTCCTCCTCCCGTGCCGCCAGCTCCTCGGCTGACGGGAGCGCGTCGGAGGCGGCCAGACCGAGGAACTCGCCGACCCTGTCCGAGCAGGTCACACCATGCTCGGACAGGGTCGGGAAGAGGCTCCGCAGGACCGCCGCTCCTTGACGGAGCCTGCGGACTGTCCTCAGGGCCACCTCGGCGTCCTTGCTCACGCTCCCGAGCTCCAGCTCGGCGTTCCGCCGCCCCGACCGTTCCTGCTGGACGATCAGGTCGTGGCGAACCTGATCGATCTCTTCCTGAAGGGCGTCGATCCCTGCCTGCAGGCCCTCCGCCTCGGCCTGTTTCCTGACCTTGGCTTCCTCTGCCTCGGCGATCGTCCGGCGATGCGCCCGGTTTTCGGCCAGAGCCGAGAGGTACCTGCCGCGGACGGAGACCCAGCTCTCAAGCGCCTCCTTGTCCAGGTTCTCCACGTAGGAGTCCACGCATCCCTTCAGAGCGTAGAGAGTGTCCAGCTTCCGGCGAAGGCCCTTGATAGTTTTGTCGATGTCGCGGTAGGTGCGAATTGATTCCCGGAGGCCGCCGATCTCGATGTTGTTCTCCTCCAGGATGAACTGCCGCACAAAGCCCGTCGCGGAGTACCCCTGGTCCAGGGTCGCCGAATTGACGATAGCCTTCAGGAGAGAGCGTGCGTGCTTCTCGTCCGCCGGAGTGCCCGGCAGGATGTGTCTCATGTATTCGCGCACGTAGTTCATCGCGCTGTCGTGGTGGTCATGAAACCTTCCCCGGCCCACCTTCGCCTCGATCCCGGCCCTGGCGTCGCCCCACTGGGAGGGGATGAAGCCCTCTTCGTGAGGCTCCACGAAGTCCTCTGACGCAAGGAGGGCACCGACGGCGACGAAGCGCCCGAGAATCTGTTCCGGCGGATCGTTCTCCCGCGCCTCCAGAGCAAGCCCTATGGTGACGGGAGGCGTGTCCGGGTCCGGGGACTCGAAGCCGAGCGCCAGGTACGTGACGGACTCCTTGCGCTTCCGGTGGTGCTCGCCGAGCGTGCCGAGGCAGTAGGCATGCACGGAGCGCTTGGACTTGCCGCCGCGCACCTTCTTGCCGTCCCCGGCGACGGCATTCAGGCGCATGAAGGAGCGGCTCGCCCCGGTCATGACGGCTTGGATCATGTCCAGAACGGTGGACTTGCCCGACGTATTCTCACCAAGGATACCCGCGTTGCCCCGCACCTCGATGTCCTCAACGTCGAATATGTGCCAGTTGACCATCGTGATGCGGCGCAGTTCCATCAGGAATCCTCCCCGGCGTCCGACTCGCCCGCGTCCTGCGAGCCGGCTTCAGGCCGAGACGCGGGCTCTTCCCCATCGCTTGCGTCCGCCCCGGAGCCGACTGTCACTGCTTTGCTCCCGGCACGGCGCGCGGCAATGGCTTCCTCGTCCCGGGCATAGCGCTCCAGCCTCTCCAGGGCGTCCTTGCCCGCCACGAGCCTGATCATGGGACGAATGACCACTTCGCGGTCGGATTGTTCCGGATCCCGGTCGCTGACCCAGACGAGGTTGCGCTGGGCCAGGGACTTGAGGGTCTCCTCGAACTTGATGGGCGTGAGGGCCGTGTTGCCACCGCGGTTGATGGAATCCTTGTAGTGCTCGAACAGGGTGCTGAAGCGGGTGACAACTGTCCCGCGGTCTCCGATGTTCCCCTGGTCTAGCGCTCCCTGCCAGAAAGCAGCGACGATGAGGGCGACGATGGTCTCGTCGAGCCTCATTCGCGGCGCGGATGAGAAGTCCTCGTCATCAAGGACGATTCCCACCCACTGTTCCTCCGGGCTGTGCGGGACACGGTATCCGAGGCAGTCGAAGTACTCTTCGATGATCTTGCGAAACCTGCCGTCCGTGAGGATGTCGTAGATGACCGCGACACCGCGGTCTCCGGACCAGACGAACTGGTTGCGGACGAGGTAACGGCAGGCCTTGCGGAGCGCGATGCCCTTGTCCGCGCCGTACTCCGCCTCGATGCGCTCGAATTCAGCCAGCATGCTTGCCTTCTTTCAGGTCTTCGCCTGCTCCCAACGCGCTGTGTTCCGAGTCCCCGACGTGCCGCACCAGGAAATTGCCGCACTCGATCCAGTCGCAGTCGTGCCGCTCGCCGTCTCCAGCAGGCCACAGGACGAACTCGCGAGCGATGGACGCCGGCGCCCTCTTCCGATTGGCAATCCTCCGGAGTGCGTCGAAGGCGAGGAAGTCGTCGACTGTCTCCAGTCGCATGTAGCGGGACTCCACCGTCACGTCCGGCGGGACCATCCTGGAGAGGAACCGTAGCAGCCGCTCAGGGGGCGGATTGATGCGTTCCCGGTATTCCTCCATCAAGCGCTTGCGGTGTACGTAGATCGGATCGTGCTTCCGAGGTTTTATGACCTGCGGCGTCACAGGCACCCGCGGCTGACGCGGCCGTGCGAGCTGACTTTCTGACCATGGCGTCCTGACATGCTCGATCACCGTTCTGACGGACTCCTTGGCATAGCGTTCCGGGTCGGCTTCGAGGAGAGCGTCCAGCCGAGCCGCGACGCTCATCGTTCTGGATGCCAGGTTCCTGTCGCCCTGCTGGGCATAGTGGACGGTGTTGCGTAGGCGCGCTTCCAGGCTGCGCCTGAATTGGCCGATGCGACCGAACATGGCTTCCACCGTGTCGAAGGCCGCTTCGATGGCTACGAGGTCGCTGCGGACGGCATCCAGGGCTGCTTCGTAGGTCGGTGCCAGGCCAGCCTGCAGGTACCCGGACGCGATGATGGGAAGCAATGTCTCGCTGTTCCCGATACGCCGGGCGGCGGAGACGATCCAGTCGCGGTGCCGGAACGGATGGTTCGTGGTGTAGATGGACTCGAAATCCTTGAGCATCAGCTCGCTGATGAAGCGCTCGAAGTAGGTGTCGAAGCGTTCCTCCAGTGATCCTGCCTCCATGACGGCCTTCCGGATGCGCTTCAGGTCCGACAGGATGGCACGCAAGGTCTTGATGAAATTCTCGGCATTCTGTCTGGCGCTATTCAGGCCGTGGGCCGCATCCGCCTCCCCCTTGCCGGAGTCCAGATCCGCGCATCGCTCAACCTGCTCCAGGCTCGTCTTGATAGTGACCACCACGCCGCCAAAGCGGTGAACAGGCTTGGCCTGGAGATTCGCGAGGCACTGCATGACCAGGAGCGCACCCATCGGCATGTCGACGCTGACCTGGAGCCCGTACTCCTCTTCCTCCAGCCAGCCAGCCTGCACGAGGCGCTGATAGGCCTCGTAGGCCATGCGATTCACCCGCTCGGCGTAGGCCCCGCGGGCAGCCCCAGAAATCTTGAGGCGCCGCCGTCCGGAGGGTACCAGGGCGGGCAGGCCTTCGCCGATGTCGGCGTCGTCCGGCAACAGGTCTGGTCGCCCGGCAATCAGGTCGTAGACGGCACGGACCACATCCCTGGGAGAGACGTAGGAGACGCCGGAGGAGAAGAAGCGATCATAGACCTTCAGCAGGCTAGCCTCGTAGAGGTGCCTGTGCTTCCGTGAGAAGATCAGGAACGCGTCGTCGTCGAGATGGCGAAAGAGCGGCATCGGCAGGATCGGTGGTGGTCAGTCATATGGTTAACGCCGGGCCTGTGACGCTCCGACACCCATTCAAATGGCAGAAACGAATCATACCATGCATTGAATAGCCTTGCCACATCTGACGTCGGAGTTGCTCCTGCCCGCCCCCAGCAACCCGGCGACTTGTCCTTTCCGATGCCGTTCAGGAAGCCGCCTCCGCAAACAGGCGCAAACTGGCCGACTTCGACAACGCTCTCACTTCCACCTGCCGGCAGGGGCGGAGATGTCGGTACATGATTGGGCTCTATGGGCCTGCGGCCGGTGGGCGATTGACTGCGCAGTTCCGCGCGCCAGCCCACGGTGGACGCTACGGCGGCGACGAGGACCATGGGCACCGCAAAACTGCACCTACTCCAGTGACCATGGTCCTGGATCCCTTCGCATGCACCGCACCGTTGATGATGCAGAGTTGATAGATGGATTGACCGGGATGTAAAACCATGGGTAGTGTTTCGTATTTCGCGCGGTAGGCATCCAACTTAACAGTCACTGAATATAGTGCCAGGACAGATGATTACTGAGGCGCACCGCGACATTTCTTCTAAATCGTAAATACTGACGGTTGCCGATGAAGATTGACAAGGTATCCCTTAAGGGATTTCGCTGCTTCGGCCCGCGAGGAACGAAAGTCAAACTCCAAGGCGAAGTCACCGCGTTCGTTGGCACCAACGGCTCAGGCAAGACCGCCGTCTTTCTGGGGCTATCCCGGCTGTTTGGCGTCACGCCCACGCAGCGCGCGGTGCGGCGGCAGGACTTCCATGTCCCCGCTGACCATCAGGAGCTTCAATCGGGAGCCACGCTGTCGATCGAGGTCGTGTTCTCGTTTCCCGAGTTGGAGGGGCTCGACGAGGACGAGGCGGAGGACGCGGTCCCGGAATTCTTCCTGCAAATGGCAGCTTCCGCGCCGGACGCTCCGCTGAAGGCAAGGATGAGGCTTCAGGCGACGTGGACAGACGACGGCACGCCGGACGGCAGCATCGACGAGTATCTTCGGTGGATCACCACGCTCGATGACGAATTCGAGTGGGATGAATGCAAACGTGTGCAGGCTGTAGAGCGCGGCTCCATCCAGCTCATCTATGTCCCGGCTGCCCGAGACGCTGCGACGCAGGTGACTGCTTTGCTCAAAGGCCGGCTGTGGCAGGCCGCAAAATGGTCAGACAAATTCCGCGACAGCAGTGCGGCAAGCGCCCAAGGGATTCAGCGGCAGTTCGAGCGCGAGGAGCCCGCGGAATTTATCATAGAGCGGCTCACCAAGCGCTGGCGGCAGGTCCATGAAGCAGATACCGACACAACGCCGGTCCTGCGCCTGGTCGAGGGTCGGTTCGAGGAGCTGGTCCGCAAGGCGGAGTTCGCGTTTTCTCCCGACGAGGCCGGGCAGGAGCGCGCGCTGGCGGATCTCAGCGACGGGCAGCGTTCGCTCTTTCATATCGCTCTTACCGCGACGACTCTGGAAGTCGAAAAGGACGTGTTCACGCAGGCTGCCGACGAAAGCGCGTTCGATCAGGACAAGCTTCGGCGGACCAGCCTCACCTTCCTTGCGATCGAAGAGCCGGAGAACAGCCTTTCGCCGTTCTTTCTCTCGCGCACCGTCGCGCAGGCACGGGAAATCGGCACGCTCGCATCCGCGCAGGTAGCCCTGTCAAGCCACTCGCCGGCGATCCTCAGCCGCATAGAGCCGGAGGAGGTGCGCTACTTCCGCCTGAACCGCGCGCGGCGGCGCGCCTATGTCCGGCGGATTACGATGCCGGAAGGCGATGACGAGGCAAGCCAGTATGTACGGCTCGCCATCAGGGCCTATCCGGAGCTTTACTTCGCCCGCTTCGTCATTCTTGGCGAAGGGGATTCCGAGCGCCTTGTGATCCCGCGCGTCGCCGACGCGATGGGTGTTCAGCTCGACCCGTCATTCGTGCCCATCGTGCCGCTCGGCGGGCGATATGTCAGCCACTTCTGGCGGCTTCTCAATGATCTTCGCATCCCCCATGCGACCTTGCTGGACCTCGATCTTGGCCGCGCGCACGGCGGCGCAACCCTTATCGCCGATATCGTCGAAAAGCTGAAGGAGATCGACAACGACCTGAGCGAGAATTCGTTCATCGAGGCCGACACCATCGATCCCAATGAGGTGGATGATGTGGCGGACAGCGATTTGCTGGACGAGGGAGGGGACCACGACTGGCTGCGAGCCCTCAGGGAAGAGGGAGTATTCCTTTCGTTTCCGCTGGATATCGATTTCGCCATGATCGGCGCCTTTCCGGAATCCTATCAGCATCCGAATCCCGGAGGCCGCGGGCCGCGCGGCGACGCCGATACGATCCGGGACAAGAAGGCTGTCACGCTTAAGACCGGCGGCGATCCCAACCTCTATGACTACAGTTATGACGATGAGTTCAAGTGGTATCCGTACCTCTTTCTGAGCAGAAGCAAGCCCGAGACCCATATCGCCGCGCTTGCGCGGATCGAGCAGGACGAACTTGCCGAGGGCACGCCTGCTGAGCTCAAGGCGCTCATCGAGCATGTGAAGGAAGCGCTCGACCTTGAGGACGGCGCTGAATGAGCCGGGGGCGTCCCGAAGACTGGAGGCCGCAAGGCCTTGAGGACCTCGAGCCGCGCGCATGGCAAGCGCTGCGGCAGATTGAGCGGAGCGTGCTGGTCACGGCAGGCGCGGGCGCAGGAAAGACAGAATTCCTTGCGCAGAAGGCGACCTATCTTCTCCAAACCGGTCTTTGCCCCGCGCCCAAACGCATACTTGCGATCAGCTTCAAGCGCGATGCGGCACGCAATCTGGCGGAGCGGGTAGCTAAGCGCTGCCCGCCCGAGCAGGCGCGGCGCTTCAACTCCTATACCTTTGACGCATTCGCGAAGAGCCTTGTGGACCGGTTTCGTGCGGCGGTTCCCGACGCATATCGTCCCCCTGCGGACTATCGGATCGTGATGCCACGCCGGCAGGACTACCTCGATTTTCTGGATGCGCAGGAACTCCACGGTGTTAACGCCGACCAGCTTGAACGGGCGATAGCCAGAGCGCAATTGCCGGTGGCCGATGAGGGCTCGGAGCTACAGCGCGCGGTCGCCGCGTACTGGCGCGCGCAGTACAACGATCAGGACGATGTGCTGCTCTCGTTTGCAATGATCAACCGTCTTGTCGAATTGCTGATCCGGGAGAACCCTTCAATTCTGAAGGCGCTGCATCTCACCTATCCCGTCGTATTTCTCGACGAGTTTCAGGACACCACCTTCGCGCAGTTCCAGCTCCTGCGCACTGCGTTTGACGGCAGCGAAGCCGCCTTCACGGCGGTTGGCGACGACAAGCAGCGGATCATGGTCTGGGCCGGAGCCATGCCGGATGCCTTTGCGCAGTTCGAGCAGCACTTCGCCGCGCAGCGCATATCCATAATCTGCAACTGGCGCTCGCATGAGGACCTCGTGCGCATTCAGCACGTCATCGCGAGCAGGATCGATCCCAACGTCGAGGAGCCGGAAGCGCGGGCCGACCGGCTGGTGGACGGCGACGTTGCCGCCATCTGGGAATTCGAGACGGAGGACGAGGAAAGCGATTGCCTCGCGCAGTGGATTAAGCGCGAGGTCCAGGCGGGCAACGTCGAGCCCCACGACGTGGCCATCCTTGTGCGCATGCGCGCAGATGAAGTCGAAGGCCAGCTCTCCGCTGCCTTTGAGGAGCGAGGGCTCAGGCTCCGGAATGTCGCGCGCAACGTCGGCGAGATCGCGATTCAGGACCTGCTTGGCGAGGACCTGACCCAAATCCTTCTGCGGCTGGTGCGCCTTGGCTCGACCACCCGGAGTCCCGAGAACTGGAACGCTGCGCTGCTGGACTTGCAGTTTCTCGAAGCAGTTGATCCCGTCGATGAAGCGGGACAGCAGCTCCTGCAAAGACGGCTCCAGGAATTTGTGCGTAAGATGCGGCGCACCCTGAGAGGTCTTGATCCCATTCCTGATTCCGCAGCAGAGGCCGCGCAAGCTGCGCTCGATTTCGTCCGCATGGAAGTCCTGCGTCAGGCCTTTCCCTCTTATCAGAGGCAGCCCGATTTCGATCGCGTCTGGAACGGATTCACTCTGCTCCTTCAGGAATCCCTCCAGCACACGAAAAATTGGTCAGGCGCTCTCGACGAGTTCGAGGGTCTCGGTCAGATCGCCCTCATGACGATCCACAAGAGCAAGGGCCTTGAGTTCCACACGATCATTTTCTACGGGCTCGACAACCAGACGTGGTGGAGCCTTACGCCCAATCGCCTCGAAGAGCTGAATTCATTTTTTGTGGCCTTCACACGCGCAAAGCAAAGGGCCTTCTTCACTCTGTGCGCTGAGCGCGGCCAGCCTGTTGCGTGGATTGAGAACCTTCTTGCCCCGTCCGGTGTCCACCGCACGGGTTCGGCAGATATTCTCCCTGATTAGGGCGCATTCGACCGGACAAGCGCGAATCAAAGAACTGGTTCGCGAGAGGATCCGCTTATGAGGTGCCAGGTTGGTGCAGCAAGGGCGACTTCGGCTCACGAGCCGAAGTCGCCAATGGCCAGAGATCATGTCAACTCTCCCACCCCCCGCAGAATTCACCTGTGCCCAGGCACAGGAGGACGACCGTGGCAGGGTTCTGGTCGGCGATCTACGCCGGCTCGCCGGGGACGAACCGTGTACAAGCGGCCGGCACGTTCCGCACCAGCTATGGCACATTCGCCGAAAGATCGCATTTGCGGCAAAGGCCCTGGACTGTGTCACATTGCTGTGCCACATTGCCTTCTGGCACTTGCCGGAACGGCTGAGAAATCAAGTGGTTATGGTTAGCCCTGGTTCGAATCCAGGTCCCCCAGCCATTCCCCCAGGGAAATCCCGCAAAATCAGTTTCTTACAGGGTGCGGAGACGCTCTGTATCACAGAGGTGTGTCACAAACACCGCCTCTGAGGTGCCTCCAAGCGGTACGGCGCGCCCACCGAAGGGACGCCCTTGCCATGCCGACTCCGAACCAGCACTTGCTGCGCCGCGGCGCGATCTACCATTTCCGCCGCCGCCTGCCCTCGCCGATTAAGGGAATTCTAAGCCGCAGCCATTTTGACGGCTCCTTGCAGACCGCAGATCCCGCGCGGGCCCGCCGGCTCGCCCGAAAGATTTCCGTCGCCATTGATCAAATCGCTGAGGCGCTGCAAGAAATGCCAACCGAACGACAACCCACGCCGGGGCAGCTCAATCTCGTTCTGAAAGAGCTCTTCGACCACATTCTCCGAGAGGGCGACCGCCAGCGCGAGCTGCTCGGCGACGGCTTCACCCAGCTTCCCAACGGAAACCGCCAAGAGATCCTGGACGGCACCGCGGATCCTGACACGATGGAGACCTACCGGCGCTATCGGGCCCGAGGAATCTTTGTTGAAGGTTTACTTGAGGAGTTGGCCGAAGAGTGGTCTGACTTCGCCACCGGCAACGTCCTCGACCACATCAATCCTCTTCTTGAAGCAGCGCTCAAGGCCTGTGGCCTCGAAGTCGATCTTAAGGCCGCCTCGTCGCAGCCGCCGCGCCAGGATGCGGTTAGCGTCGCCGCCGAGGCCTATCGGATTGAACTCGACCGCTGGGACGGCATTCGCGGCCAGGGCCAGCGAGCCCCGGACTGGATAGACGACAAGTACCCTTTGGCTCCCGCTGTGCTCCAAACTTGGAGCGGCCGCTTCAATACCGAGGAAGTGAATTTTCTCGCATGCACCGTTGAAGAGGTGGCCAAAGAATACATCGACCGGAATCTTCAGCACACCCACAGACCCCATTCGAGCCTCGAAGGGCTCACCATCTAGCTTACGCAGATCATCTCTCGGGTGAAGATCTCGTGCCCTATGGTCCAGATTGCTTTCCCAGTGCTCACAATCGATAACCGCTCATCTTGGGTTTATGTTTATGGCCGCTGTTTGTGATAGAGGGTTGGGAATAAAAGAAAGATCCTTCCGCATTCCCCATGAGGCCGTCGCCCAATAGAGCGGGATAATTCCAAGATCATTGACAACTATTTCGGTTGCCTGATGGGTTCTGGCCAGGCGCCCATCCGGATCCATCGTACGAAGCGCACTCTCAAGAGCTTCGTCGAATTCCGGGTTTGAATAAAACCCGCGGTTCGCTGATCCAAAGCCCTTTGCCTTGTCGGCGGTATGCAAAACGCTCACCATCATCGAGGTCTCGGAGGTGCTTCCCCAACCGCCGAACTGGACACTGAGTTCGCCATTCTTGCCACGCTTACGGAAGATAGAGTGTGGTGCCAATTCGACATCGGTCTTGACCCCGACCCGGGTCAGCATCTGGGCAATTGCCTGGACCATGCTCTCCGCTGTCGGATAGCGATCGTGCGATGTGTGAAGCGTCATGCGAAAACCATCCGGGTAACCAGCCTCGACCAACAGTTTCTTGGCGCCTTCCGGATCGTAGGTTTCCGCTCGATCGAGCTTCGGGTTGGAGCCGTAAAACCCATCCGGCATGATCTGACCGGCCGGAACCGCCTGCCCCTCCATGATCCGGTCCACCAGAAGTTGGCGGTTGATTGCCTTGGAGATCGCCTGGCGGACGCGCAGGTCCTGAAGGGGATTTTGATCGAGCATGTTGCCGTCGTTGTCGAATACCATGGGCGCCTGATCACGGAAATCGATCTGCAGATAGAAGACGCGCGTCTGCGGACCAGAAACCACAGCGATCTCAGGATTCTTCTGAAGCCTCGGCAGGTCAATCGGTGGTATACCGTCGATCACGTCGACGTCACCAGTAAGCAGCGCCGCCAAGCGGGCCGCGTTGTTGGTGATTGGCAGCATGGTGACCGTCTCCCATGCCGGCGTTTCACCCCAGTAATCGTCATTTCGGGCAAGGATAAGGTGCCTGCCGTGCTCAAACTCCACGAACTTGAAAGGCCCAGTACCGATCGCAGCGGTCCCCTTGTTAAAATCGTCTGTCGTCTTACCCTCGACCGCACTCTTAGACTGAATAGAGACAAAGGCCAAATCTCGGGGAAGGGTCGGATGGGGTTGTTTGGTCTCGATATGAATCGTCAACGGATCAATCTCCACAACCCTCTCGATTGACCTCACGAATCCAGCAAAGGAAGACGGGCTATTCGGCACATTCGGTGCGCGTTCAATTGAGAACGCTATGTCTTCCGGCATAAGCCGCTTGCCGTCGTGGAATTTGACACCGGAGCGCAATTTGAACTCCCAAACTGTATCGCTCACGAGTTTCCATGACTGAGCCAAACCCGGCTTCAATTCGAACTTGTCGCCTACTTGAATCAGCGCATCAAACATCTGCCGCGACACGTTGTAGTTAGGTGCAATGTTTTGGAACATCGGGTCGACGGAATTGAAGGCGCCGCTGACGCCGATTCGAAGGTCGGCCGCATTGGCCGTCACTGCAACGCCGGATGCGACACCGGCGCTCAGAGCCATCGCCGCAAGCGATTTTAAAACAGACATCTTCATCGTCTCTGCCCCCCCGATTTTGTTGTATCAAATCATTCCTGTGTTCAGGATACTGTATACAATATGATTTTGCCATATCTTTTGAACGCCGCCTTGGCGGCGTTCACAGTCCACACCGCCGCATGCCGCAATAAGCCCAACCAGGAGACAAAAACAGCTTCAGTATTTCAAGAAAAGTAGAAAAATGAACTACAATATATTTTTCTATATTATTTCTCTAATATTGAATACGCGAACATTTTTCATTGTTATAATTTCATTGTATTGCATTAGAATAGAGATTCCTGATTTCTGTTCTGAACGCATTGCAACGCAGACAAAATATAAAGCCGCCCGTAACGGCCCGCTGGAGAGCACGCCATCCATCCCAGCCTTATGGATTGATGAAAATCAGATGACTGAGTATTGGAAAACACGCCCCCAAGCCATTTCCGGAGACTATGTCGAACACAATTGCTTCGATCGATCGGCATGTTCAAGCAGATGGCAAACAAAGCTAAACTGAATGCGCGATCCATGGATCAGTTTGCCAGCAGAGAGTTGGCGTTCGATTGGGTTCACATGGGTAACTCTGAGATCGAAATCGGCCAACTTATAGATACACTGCGCCAAGACCCCTTCATACTTCCTTCGCGAACCGGACATATTGGTAACTGGGCAAATATGGTTCACGGTCGCGCCGGTTCGCGCGATTACAACCACATTGCCTTTGGCTCACGTCGCTTGGGGTATCCCCTTATTTTCGATTGCAATCAGACGGAAGCCGAAGCCCCAGACGCCGGTGACTGGAGTTGTATGCCCGGCTCGATGGTCGATCGCACAGAACGAAGAATGCTGGACCTTTTCACGTGGAATGGCTCTTGCTTTCGCAAAAGAGACAGGAGCGGGCCTCTTTTCACTCCGTTCACTCTTACCTCCATCGACGGTCAGCTATTGCCCCTTACAAGACTTCACCGCAACAACCTCAATGATCTTGGAGAGTTCCGTTTTCAGTCGACACTCTTCGTACGCCATGAGGGGCTCGTGCGGAAGATACTTGGCGTGCTACTCGATGATGCCCGTGGTCACAAGCAACCAGAGCAGTTGTTGAAGCGCATATTTGATCGCTGTGTAAGCTTGGACGGCCGCGTCACTCGAGTGCCGCTCGAATTATCGGGACAGGGGTTCCGGATGAACACGGCGCATTACTCTGACATTCGTGAACTCATAGACCACGCAATGCTCCCGATCCTACTCACCGCTCAGCCCGAGTGTTTTTGTGGAAAGGATCAAAGACCTGCCCGAACAAATGCCTCTTCCAGCCATTTCCATAATCCAAATGCTTTATTCAGTTCTTCAGAGTCACTATCCAGCCCTCGACGAAGTACCGTCGGAATTGACGCGTCCCTGCAGTCCACATCTCCACTGAGGTGGCATTCCGATGGCGGGCTATCCACCCAGAGCCCGCGGATACTTCCGTAGTGTGGCCAATTACCTGCGTAAATTCTATTGTCCCGTGATTCGTCAACAGCCCGAGATTGATCCAGTACTCTATGTCTTGCTGCCTACCGGGTTGTTCAACCTATGTCCACATGAGTCCTTCCCCAACGATGTCGACTGTCTCAAAGATCTCATGATCCGCGTCCACGACGACACCAACAACTTGACAGGTAAGGCCGGCATGATGAGCCAGCGCATAGAGCAAATTGTCGAGGACTGGCAACCGGCTGCCGAAAAGGCCCTATCAGTACTCCATGCCCTAACGGCGGCGGCTTCCTCGAACGTAAGATCGCGGATGCCTGTCGCTCAATTCAGTGTTGTTCCGAGGCCGTGAATCAGAGTGGAAGGCATACCCGCGACTCCGGTGCGTAAACCAAGCCGCTCATCAAACGGCGTGCCGTTCTCGACGCTGCTATCGAATCGACATGCCAGCCATCAGTATTGCTTACGACTGCATCAACAGGACAAAGGCCTGCGGGATGGGCGATCTGGATTGTGCGCCCGTCGACATTACGCCGGATCAGGTGGTTGACCACTGTGCCTTCAACCTTTGCAGCAACGGCAGTACACATTGCGACACCAACCGGGATTGCCCTATGTGGAACGCCCATCGAGATACTCTGGACATATATGTCGGCTTCGTTATGTCGAATAGTCTCAGATTCCGCCGCAGCTTGTCCCTCTGTCGAGGCAACCAGAGAAATAGATAGTTTTGAAGGGGAGAGGTGACTGACTCTTGAGGTGCAGCGGGCCGCCCCAATACGGACCGCAGCTTCGACTCTGATCGCTTCAAGCTTGGCCATCATAGGCTTATCAGCTTGTATTTCGGTTGGCCGTTCCCGCCCGGACAATCGCAGTGCCTCAGCGTTCACGAACACGACGAGAGTGCCGGCATCCATGATCGTTGTACTGACACCTCCGACCCCTTGAACTTCAAGCACATCGACAGGCATACCGGTCGGAAGCAACTTCCCGCACACTGCTCCGGCAGGATTGAGGAAGTCCAGTTGGATCAGTGCTCCTGAGCCCGATACCCCATCGACAACGAAGTTCCCTTCCACCACAGCCTCGCTTTCTTTCACCCCCAAGGTTGCCCCAACAATAGTTCCTGTATTCAGGCTCAACATCCTTAGTTTCACCAAGCCGTCTTTGGGATTAACCAGGCCTTCGTTTACAGCGAAGGCCGCAACCGCCGACGTCAGGTTTCCGCAATTCCCTTGATAGTGGATAACGGCTTCGTCAACCGAGACCTGGCCAAAGACATATTCAATATCGACACCAGGCCGGGTGGATCGATCCACGATCATGATTTTTGACAGTGAAGAGATGCCACCACCCATTCCATCGAGTTGGCGTTCAAACGGATCCGGACTACCCATCGCGGCCAAGATAAGGGCATCACGCATGGAAGCATCTTCAGGCAGGTCCGAACGATGCATGAACAAACCTTTGCTAGTACCACCACGCATGAAAACGGCCTTGATTGTCCTTTGTTTCATCGATCAATCTTCTTTCCTAGTGTTGCAGTCCCCCGGAGGCACTGACACGTTAACTGCGCCGGGTGACGGAATTCCATTGTGACCGCGATCAGGCAGCGAGCCAACTTTGGTTCCGCACGAAGATCGCAGAAGACGCCCGCATCTGGCAGTTCTTTCCGCTCAACGGTGCAGACCCTGCGGCGTTCGACAAATGGTTCGATGAAAGCCTGTCAGAAGCACAGCAAAAACTAACCTGGCCCTATGCGGCGATAGATGCCGGTACTGATGACATAGCAGGTGGACGTCTACCCCCATGGTGCTCTGAGTGACCTCGCGCAGATCGCTTATGGTCGCCTGCGCCTAGCCGCCAGCAGCTCTACGAGATACGCCGCAACTTCCAGACCTACGGGACCGAGGAGCTGATCGACCGCCTGCCCGGCTAGGTCGCTCAAATCCTTGAGCAGCAGGAGAACGATATCCTGATCAGACCGTTGCTGCTTTACGCAGGCGAGAAGAGCGGACAGTTTTTTCCGATCGATGAACGGTGACTGGTAGTAGGCGGACTTAGCGGCCTGCCTAAAAGCAGAACTGCTAGCCCAGATCAGGCGACGGATCAGTCTATCTCCGGGTCCTTCGTGAACGATTCAAGAATCGATCATACGAACTGGCAGGGATGCCGACTGCGCGGTAGTGGACTTGCCAAAAAGGCTGTCTCAAGATTCCAACTCCATGTGCTGGGCAGTCTGGAGTAGATGGCTCTGCATCAAACTGGCAGCCTTTTCTCCATCCTGTTCGGTGAGCGCCTTAATGATGGCGCGATGTTCTTTCTGCTTGGCCTTGAGGCGCTGGACGTAGTCTTTCTTCCGCCGTGCGTCTGCTTTGGCGCGATTCAACAAAGCGGTACGGTAGAACAGCGTGAGTTTTCTGATCGTTTCGCAGAGGCCCGGCAGGTGAACATTCCCACTCTGCTCGATCAGATCCCGATGGAACTCGCTGTTCAGCGCTAATACCCTGTCTAGGTCGTTGCGCTCAATAGCCTGGTCAGTCATCCGGATGAGGCTAGTGAAATGCTTCGCGACCTTCGGTCCAAAATGCTCCGCAGCCTCGCGTACAGCCTGCACCTCAAGCGCCGATCGACAGCGGTAAAGGTCATGGAGATCAGTCATCGTGACCGATCGTACCTCATACCCACCTTGATTGAGCGGGATGAGGATACCTTCCTGTTGCATCTTTCTCATTGCCTCGCGCACCGGCGTCCGGCTTACGCCGAGCTTCGCAGCCCATTCAACATCTTTCAGGCGCTGGGTTGGTTCGATTTCACCTTGGAGGATTTTTCCCCAGAGAATTTCGTGTATCTGTTCGAACAGATGAGAGGATCGGACTGGTGCATTCATGACAATTAACTCGGTTCTATAGTAAGGGCTATGCAGAAGCGATTATGATCCTTTGATGAGCGTGAGGGTAGAGTCAATCTAGAGGGTACCAGTCTTCAAAACTCACGGATTCAGCGTCGTCAGACCGCCAACTGCCGCCACTCGACCCGGATAGCGCGCGGTTCTGCTTGAAGATATCCCGGCGGTTGGGGTGGCGGTCTTGACTAAAGTGACTATGGATCGAAGCACGAACGGAGGCAAACTCCTCAAGAGTCTCGATGCCGCTGAATTCCCCCTCCCCACCCTCTCTCATCGTCGGAGCGGTTGGTGTGAGTTCTCGGCTCTGTTGTTGAGTTAACGGCACACTTCTGAAGCTCACCGATACCGATAACCTTCGGTGCCGTAGCGTAGAGCGAAACCGGTCTGTTACGATCAATCATGGTCAGCCGTAGCGGTTCATTGTGTGCTTCAAGAACCTCAGCATGACCATGAATCCCGTCGTTTCGTCGCAAAACCTCAAGCATCTCGCCTTCGTGATCAATCGTTCGCGAGAGACAGTGCATCCCGCCGTTAATCTTCACGAAGATCTCGTCGAATTACCATCGCCATTGGGTATACCATAAAGAATGAACGCGCCACTTCGGGACCGCCGCGGCGAACAACAAGCCAAACCGGTTCCACCAAAACCGCCCCGTTTCGTGGCGGATATCGACACCGCGCTCGAGCAGAAGATTCTCAACCTGTCTCAAGGATAGCCGATGTACGTCATCACCTCGAGCGAACTGTTGAAACAGCGGAACAGATTACGCATCGCCGGAGATTGCAGAACATTCCCTTCTCGGCTCAAGCCAATTTACTCTGACAACGCCATTACACGTGCTGCTTGGGGATTCTGGAGCGGCCGTAGTGGATTTATATGAGATTCACTTCGAAATTTCCTGGTTCAAGTGTTCGGTAGCCCGAAGCATGTGACTCTGCATCAGGCTGGCGGCCTTTTCACCATCCTGTTCAGTCAACGCCTTGATAATGGCCCGGTGCTCCTTGTTGCCAGCCATGAAGCGCCGGGCGTATGTTTTCTTTCGGTCTGTGTCCGCCTTGGCACGATTCAACAATGTTGTGCGGTAGAAGAGCGTGAGTTTTCTGATCGTTTCGTAGAGGCCTAGCAGATGAACATTTCCACTCTGCTTGATCAAATCACGATGGAAATCGCCATTCAATGCCAAAGCCAAGTCTAAGTCCTTACGCTCAAGGGCACGGTCGATCATCCGGATGAGGCCAGTGAAATGCTTCGCGACCTTCGGCCCAAAATGCTCCGCAGCCTCGCGTGCAGCCTGCACTTCAAGCGCCGACCGGCAGCGGTAAAGATCTTGGAGATCGGTCATCGTGACCGATCGTACCTCATACCCACCTTGATTGAGCGGGATGAGGATACCTTCCTGTTGCATCTTTCTCATTGCCTCGCGTACCGGCGTCCGGCTTACGCCGAGCTTCGCAGCCCATTCAACATCTTTCAGGCGCTGAGTTGGTTCAATTTCACCTTGGAGGATTTTTCCCCAGAGAATTTCGTGTATCTGTTCGAACAGATGAGAGGATCGGGCTGGTGCATCCATGACAGTTAACTCGGTTCTATAGTAAGGGCTATGCAGAATGGAGGAGTTTTCGACTCCGGAACTCGGTTCGGGCGGTCACTCATGAAAGCGCAAGCACATATCAGATACCTTCATCTTCGTGGGCAATGTTCAATCGTTTTTCATCAATGACTACAGCGGTTTCAATGTTCGGACAATTTCAATCCCTGCCACTTACGACAATCCTATAGCGAGCGACAATCCTATAGCGAGATTTGCCCCAAAATCCCCTCCGATTTTTCAGCGAGCGTTAGAAACTGCGTAATCCGAGAGTCAGAAGCCCGTATACAGAATTCACATTTATCACGTGGGGATGACAAATCCTATCAATTTGGTGCCCAATCACGGCTTGCTGCCTGCACCGGGCAGTTCGTCGTCTTCGCTGTTGGCTTTGTTTATCCATGGTCAGGGCCTCAGCATCCCGACCTCCGCTCAGACCGCATGGAAATCCAGCAGGGCGGAATCGTCACAATCGACAGCGCATCAGTCCCCGAGCCCGACATGAACTACCACCACGGATAACCGTGGCGAGATCTCGCCCGTGATCGCTGCAGTTGAAGCGACGGGCTTATTGCCTATTCAGCTTCAGCCCGGGCCATTTCTATGTAGAGCCTGCGCAACTTACTGGTGACAGGGCCGGGTATGCCGTTGCAGAGAACCCTGTCGTTGATCTTCACGACTGGCGTGACAAAACTTGATGCACTGGTGATGAAGGCTTCAGCCGCTTCACAAGCCTCGCCCGGCGTGAACGCCCTCTCCTCTACCTCGTAGCCGTCTTGCTCAGCCAATTTCAGAACAGCCTTGCGCGTGATGCCGTGAAGGATGGAATGAGTCAACTGCCGTGTCACAATGACGCCGCCCATAGTGACGATATAGGCATTGTTGGCCGAGCCCTCGGTCACATAGCCATCCTCCACCAACCAGGCATCGCCGGCACCACGCTCCAAAGCTTCCTGCTTGGCCAAAGATGCGGGCAGTAACATAACCGTTTTAATGTCCCGCCGGCGCCAGCGGATGTCGGGCAAGGTGATCACCGAGATGCCTTTGCCGGCTATGGGGTCGTTCAGCAGGTTTTTTTTCTGCGTAAATATCACCAGAGACGGTGTAACGCTATTGGGAAAGTTGAAGTCCCGGTCCGCCACGCCGCGGGTGACCTGTAGATAGATCGTTCCCTCGACAATACCGTTCTTAGCGATCAGTTCTCTTTGGATGCTGGTGATGTCTTCGAGCGAGGCCGGACAGTTCATTTTCAGGCTTTCCAGAGATCGCCCCAGCCTAGCCAGATGTGCATCCTTATCAATCAACTTTCCATCAAGGACGGAACAGACCTCGTAGACACCGTCACCGAAAAGGAAACCGCGGTCAAAGACGGACACTTTTGCTTCCTTCTCTCGCACAAAATCTCCATTGACGTAAACGACCCGCGACACAGGATTTCCTTTTCCGATTTTCGAAGCTTCAAGTCTTTCTAACCAGCTATGCTATGCCGCTTGGTTCTATGATATGATGGTGAATGATGATTTCTCGGCTATCTGCCTGACCTTCACGAACACCAACATAGTTTCAGATGATGTGCCTGCTTCATCTCAACAGACTATCTTCTGGAACTAATTCAAAAATCGGTGCATCAGGAGCGCGCCATTACTCGTTGACCCAAGCCCCATTGCTGACCCTCTGTTACCTGGCACCGTCACGCGACCGAAATGTGGTCATGCTAGCGCTTCCTCATTATCTCGGCCATTTTCTTCGCTTGGTCCTCAGGTAATCGAGCGTTCTGTCTGGTCTATTTCATCGCCACAACCACCTGCTTTCTTAAAGCGAGAGCCTCCTCGTATCGGCTTCTCAAAGACCGAATCTATAGTTCGGCGTTCAAATGACAGGCGGAGCGCCTTCCCGGTGCGATCTCCTTAAGCTCAGGTGTCTCGGTGCGGCATTTTGGCGTGGCGTGTGGGCAACGCGGATGAAAGTGGCAGCCCGATGGAGGATTGAGCGCCGAGGGAATTTCGCCCTTTATGGGCGCGAACTCCTGGCGGCGCACATCCAATCGCGGCACTTCTTTCAACAGCGCTATCGTGTAGGGGTGATTGGGCTCTGCAAACAACTCGGCGGCAGGCCCTTCTTCGACAATACGGCCCAGGTACATAATCGCCACGCGATCGGAAAGATGCTGCACCACGCTTAGATCATGACTGATAAAGAGGTACGTGAGGTCAAGGTCCCTGCGCAGCTTCATAAAGAGGTTCAGGATTTGGGCCTGGATCGAAACGTCCAGGGCCGCCACCGCTTCGTCGCAAACGATAAGCCTAGGGTTCACCGCAAGGGCCCGGGCGATTCCGACGCGTTGACGTTGTCCGCCGGAGAATTGATGAGGGAAGCGACGCTTGTACGCTGGGTCGAGGCCGACCCGCTGCATCACGTCATCGACATGACGGCTGACTTCCGAACGCCGGACCAACCCGTGATGAACAGGCGCGCCGCCAATGATATTCTTGACGCGCATGCGCGGATTGAGTGACCCGAAGGGGTCCTGAAAGATCATTTGAACAGCAAGCGCGGCAGCGCGGGCCTCTGCTTTATCCAGACTCGAGATGTCCCGCTCTCGATAGTAGATATGGCCTTCGCTTGGCGGCAGTATTCCGGCGGCCATGCGGCCCAGCGTAGACTTGCCACAGCCGGACTCGCCAACCAGACCGACGACTTCACCTTCACGTACCACCAAATCAACTTGGTCGACTGCTTGGACAATTTCCTCTTGAACGCCGAGTCCCAACGCTCCGGCAATTTTTACAGCGATATCGCGCTTCTTTTCGAAACGCCGCGACACGCCGGCGAGTTCGATGAGCGGTGCTGCCACCGATTCACGACGAGCAGGTGGTGTCGACTCAGATGCCATGACTGACCTCACCGGAAAGGGGGTGCCAACACTTGGTGGCGTGGTAAGGATTCGCGACGACGTGCATCTCCGGCTCAACCTGACAGGCGCTGTCGGCATAACGGCAACGTAGGCGAAAACTGCAACCCTTTGGCAAGGTAAGCAGAGACGGCATGACGCCTGGGATCTGCTGAAGAGGCGAGCCGGGGCGATTGTGGCCGGGGACAGAGCCAATGAGTCCTTGGGTGTAGGGATGGGTTGGCCGATCAAGCACTTCGTCGATAACGCCTTGTTCGACAATTCGACCCGCGTACATGACACAGACCTCGTCGGCGATCGCGGCGACCACAGAAAGGTCGTGCGTGATCCAAATCAATGCCGTTCCCGTCTGACGGCAAAGCTTCTGAACCTCGAACAGGATCTGGGCTTGGATCGTCACGTCGAGAGCGGTGGTCGGCTCGTCGGCAATGATCAGGTCTGGCTTGTTGAGCAGTGCGATCGCGATCGCGACACGCTGACGCATACCGCCTGAAAACTGGTGCGGGTAAGCTGCAAGCCGCTCGTCTGGGCTCGGGATGCCAACTTGACCAAGCGCATCACGAGCCTGGCTTCGCGCCTTCTTATAAGAAACGTTCGAATGCGTGCGGATAGCCTCAATCATCTGGGTATCGATGCGAAGGACCGGGTTCAGGGTCATCATAGGGTCTTGGAAGATCATGGCGATGCGTGCACCTCGGAGCTGCCTCAGCTCCTCAGCCGGCAAACGGGCAAGATCGGTTCCGTTAAAAAGTATACGCCCACCTTCGACTCTACCAGGAGGATCCACGAGCCCGATGATTGAGAAACCTGTTACGGTCTTACCCGACCCGGACTCGCCAACCAGGCCCAAAACCTTGCCGCGGTCGACTTCGAAAGAAACCCCGTTGACGGCCTTCAGTACGCCGGCTTTGGTGTGAAACCAAGTTTGAAGGCCCTCAACAGCCAGAGTGGGAATATGTGTCATAGATCTACCGTTGGAGCCGTGGATTTAGAACGTCTCGGACTTGATCGCCAACCAGATTGATCGAGAGAATCAGAAACAGCAATGCGAGGCCTGGGAAGAAGCTAATCCAATACTTCCCACTCATCATGTACTCGAAGCCGTTGGCGATCAGCCGGCCCAACGAGGGTTCCGTGACGGGCAAGCCGACACCGAGAAAGGATAAGGAGGCCTCCAGCGCAATCGAGTGGGCGACCTGCACGGTGACAAGGACGATCAAGGGCGGCAGGCAGTTCGGCAGAAGATGCTGAAAGAGAATGACACGACTGCTGAGCGCAAGACACCGTGCTGCTTCGATGTACTCTTTTCGCCGTTCAACCAGCGCAGTACCGCGCACGGTCCGTGCGTAGTAGGCCCACTGCACGGCCACCAGAGCAACGATGATCTTTTCAGTACCGCTCCCCAACACTGCGATCAGAACCAAGCCGATGAGTATTGATGGAAAGCTCAGCTGAATGTCGACGATTCGCATGATGATCGCATCGACACGTCCCCCGGCATAAGCGGCGGCCAACCCGATAGAAGCACCAATGAAGAGTGCAATGAACGCACTTGAGGCCCCGACCGCGAGGCTGATGCGCAAGCCATACATGATCGCGCTCAGGATATCGCGGCCCAGCCCATCTGTTCCGAGCCAGGCGACCTGTCCGCTGGACAGCAGTTCTCCCGGTTTAAGCTTACTGTCCAAAAGGTCGAGCGTGGAAAGATCGTAGGGATCTTGCGGTGCGATTAATGGAGCAAATACTGCCAAAGACACTATGGTGAGAAACATCACCAAGCCGGCAAGAGCGAGCCATGACTCACTGAAGTCCGAGATGAAACGCCGAAGCGGCGTTTCTACGAAGACTCTGCCTTCTTCATCACTGGTGGTATCAGATCCTTGCGTAGAAGAAACGACGGTCATTTGCTTTCGCTTCCCGTATCCGAGAGTCGCACGCGGGGGTCAAGTACCGCGTAAACGAGATCGACCATGAGATTGATGCCAATGAACATCGTTGCGACAAGCAGGATATAGGCCACCACAACCGGGCGATCGAGAAAGTTTATCGACTCGATAAGGAGCTTGCCCATACCCGGCCAAGAAAAAATGGTTTCCGTTATCACCGTGAAGGCGACCGTGCCTCCAAACTCCAATCCCATCACCGTCACGATCGGGATCAAAATGTTCTTGAGGACGTGCACCGAAATCACCCGTGACTCCCTAAGGCCTTTTGCACGGGCAAACTTGATGTAGTCCATCGGCAAGGTTTCGCGAACCCCGGAGCGAGTCAGACGGATCACCAAAGCCATGGTGAACAACGATAAGCCCGTAGCGGGTAAAGCGATGTGACTCAGGCCGTCGACTGTGAAGAGACTTGAGGTAATCCCGAGGAACGTCGCCGTTTCACCCCGCCCCCCTGCTGGAAACCAGCCAAGCTCGACCGCAAACAACATGATCATTGTCAACTTGACCCAGAAACCAGGTAGGCTGAACCCGAGAATTGATCCGGCCATGATAGAACGCCCGCCAACGCTTTCCGGTTTGAGTCCGGCATACAGCCCAAGCGGAATTCCAATCACATTCGCAATCACCAGGGAAGTAAGTGCCAGTTCCAGCGTCGCCGGGAAACGCTGCAAAATGAGCTCAAGCGCGGGAGTGTTGAAGACGAACGAACGCCCTACGTCCCCTTGCAGGGCATTCTTCAGAAAGATGAAGTACTGATCCCAGATCGGTTGATCGAGACCAAGGGCTTTCATGGCACGTTCGAATTCGATCTGATCCGCCGCAGGATCGATCAGTACGTCGATCGGGTTGCCGATGGCAAAGACAGCAAAGAATATCAGGAGCGATGTGACGAACAGAGTCAGGATGCTTTGAAACAGTCGGCGAATAACAAAAACAGTCACAACGCCGCTCCAACACCCGATGACTCACCAAATCGCCAAGATGCGATACCCTGGCCACCCGCCAAGAAACCACTTCCGCCCTCATTGCCGACGACACTACTGCCGGAACACAGCCTGCGGTCAGCAAACCTTGAATGCGACATCAACCACCCCTGCTGCACCGCCGAAGCATTGAATCCAAGCCTCAGTCTTATTGTATCCTGCAAAACGATGTTTGCATGTATTCCGTATACAGTCAAGAAATACGGCCGTGTCTCTGATCTGCCCCTGAAAATTGGGCTGTTTTGAATTGGCGTTTTCCACCATCATTGCCCTGCTCCGCTCGCCCGGGAAAGCACCCGCCCAGGGGTTCTTCCTGAACTCTTTCCTGCCTCCCAGACGAGTTCGCCGTTAACAAAAACATGGCTGACCCCTGAGGACCCTTGCATTGGCTCGTCGAAGGTTGCGCGCTCATCAATTTCCTTGGGATCAAAGACAACAAGGTCCGCGCACTTGTCTGGTGCGATCACGCCCCGGTCTTTCAGGCCCAAGGCCTCAGCGGGCAGCGATGTCATTTTGCGAACCGCTTCTTCCAGCTGGAACAAATTGACCTCCCGAACATAATGCCCGAGAACCCTGGGAAAAGAGCCCCAAAGGCGCGGATGCGGATGGATGTCATGGGGCAACCCGTCACTACCGATCATCGACCTTGGGTGCCGCAGGATTCGCCGAACATCTTCCTCGTCCATGCGAAAATAGACTGCCCCGCCAGGACTAAGCTTGTCTGCCGCGACCTCCAGGCTGCAATCCCACTGACGGGCAATCTCCGCAAGATCCCTGCCTGCCGCCTCCGGATGCGGCTTTGACCAGCTGATGGTCACGCGGCGCGCGTCCTCTACCATTTCTTTGCGGATCATCGTAGAGCTGGCCATGTAAGGATATACGTCAAATGAAATTGTCTGCCGGTCACTCATCTTGTCGAGATAGCGAAGGACCCGGTCGCTTTCACCCCACACCTTGGGTGAGGCGCATTTGAGATGCGAGATGATGATTGGAACGTCGGCCGAGCGCGCACAATCGAGCGCCTCATCCAGCGCTTCGAAGATGCGGTCGCCTTCATCGCGGATGTGTGCCGAATAGAGCCGACCGCGCCTGCAAACCTCTTCCAAGAGCGGCAGGATCTCCTCGCGGGTGGCGGCGCTGGACGGCGGATAGAACACACCGCTCGAAAGACCCAGGGCGCCGGCCTCCAAAGCTTCGGCCAAGCGACATCTCATGCCGGCGATCTCACTGGGCGAGGCCTGCCGGTTCAGCATCGTCATCTCTGCCACCCGGAGCGTCATATGACCCACCAGCGGTGCCACGTTTACGGCGGGGGGCGATGATTTAATTTCGTTCAGATAAGACCGATACGTTCCGAAACGGAAATCGTCGCGCGATCCAATGATATTGAGCGGAGGCACAGGGTCATCGACCGACAACACGAGAGGGGCAAGACTTACGCCGCAATTGCCGACGACCACCGTGGTCACGCCCTGGCTGACTTTCGGTTCGACCGACCTGTCGATGAGAACAAGGCGATCATCATGGGTGTGGACATCGATGAAGCCAGGAGAAACGACGGAACCCTGAACATCCAGTTCGAAAAGACCACGGCCGTGCACCGCACCAACTTCGACCAAGCGATCGCCCTGTATTGCAACATCGCCCCGGTAGCCCGGCTTTCCGGTTCCGTCTACGATCATCGCGTTTCTGATCAGTATGTCGAAGGTCATGATTTTCCCTCTGTTTTTCCGCATTCTGCGGAGATCACGTCCGCTGGCTGGAAACATGTTGCCTGCCGCTTTTGTCGCCTTTCAAGGTCCTGCACCTGCTCTGACAAATTGAAAAACACAACGACAGTCCAAGACTAAACATCTGACAAAGCTTCCAACCCACCGATCGCTTCCGCGATTGACAAGACCATCTCAACTTAATACGGTATACTGTATTCTACGTCTTGAGGAAATAGCCTATGAGTTCGTCACGCAATCACTACAAAGTAGCGGTCGGAAGCCTGATGGCGGAGTGCAATCCTCGCTCGCCTACCGCGACAAAAGAGGAGTTCTACGCCAACGGATTCTTCGCCGGCGAATCGTTGATGGACGACATACGGCAAAGCCATCCCCGCGCGCCACAGGAGTTGAAGGCTTTTACCGACCAGTTCAGGAAACTGGAACCGACTTGCCAACTCATCCCTCTGATCAGTGCCTATGGCGGAGCCACCGGTCCCATCGAGCAGTCTTTCCTCGACGAGATGATTGCCGAAATCTGCGATTGTATTCGCAGCGCTCTTCCGGTTGACGCCGTGTACCTGGCGCTCCATGGCTCGGCCAAGGGTGCCGAGGATGAAGATCCAGAGGCCACGTTGCTGAATCAGGTTCGGCACATCGTTGGACCGAAGGTGCCGATTGTGGTCACTCTCGATCTCCATGCCAACGTGTCGTCGGAAATGGCCCAGTTGGCTAACGTTCTGATCGCTTATCGTACAAACCCCCACGTTGATATGGCCGAATGCGGAACAGAAGCCGCGGAGCTTGTCGCCCGCATGCTTAAGGGGATGCAAACGAGAAGCGCCTTCGTGAAACTGCCGCTGATTGCGCCGTCACCGACGCAGCTCACCGATAAGTATCCTATTCGTGATGTTCTGGATTACGCGCAGTCCCTCTGGAAGCCGCCGGTCCTCCACATCTCCCTTACCACCGGCTATACCCA
This sequence comes from Pelagibius litoralis, assembly GCF_011683915.1. GTDB lineage: Bacteria > Pseudomonadota > Alphaproteobacteria > Kiloniellales > Kiloniellaceae > Pelagibius > Pelagibius litoralis. Next base: position 101,040 of record NZ_JAAQPH010000017.1, on the reverse strand, counting down.
TGGCGACAGCCCGAAGAGCGGTATGGCCGTCACCGTGACCACCGAAGATGATGAGGAGACTGCAAAGCGGGTCGCAACGGCCGTCGCATCGAAGCTATGGCAAGAACGTGACGGCTTCGTCCTGAATCTTATCACCATAGACGACGCCGTCTCCCTGGCACGAAAGGCGAATTTGAGCCGGAACGAGCCTGCGGTGATTTTCGCGGACACCAGCGATAATCCAGGCGGCGGCGCCCGCGGCAACACGATCTGGCTGCTGTCCGCATTTCATGAAGCCGGTATCCAAGATTGTGTCATGGGCGGACTCAACGACCCCATGCTGGCGGCGGAAGCTCACCGCCTCGGCGAGGGCGCAACGTTCCGGGCAAAGTTCAACCGAAATGAAGAAGACCCCCTATCAGGAAAATTCGATGCGGAAGCGGTTATCGAGCGCCTACACAATGGCCGCTGCGTCGGCCGAAAAGGCGTCATGGAAGGGCAAAGCCTGGACTTGGGAGCAAGTTGTCTCCTTCGTATTGGCGGCATCCGAGTTCTCGTCATCTCGATTCGGCAGCAGTGCTATGACCCGGTCTTCTTCGAAATGGTTGGGGTGGACCTCGCCCAAGTGCGCAGCGTGGCCGTAAAGTCTCGTGGGCACTTCAGGGCAGGTTTCAGCGAGTTCTTCGGACCTGAGCAGGTCTACGACGTCGATTCGCCCGGTCTCACCGCGCGGCAACTCGATGCCTTTCCTTTCCACAAAATACCCAGGCCCATGTACCCCCTAGATCCGCAAGCAACTTGGTCAGGAGTGGTTTCACTCGAGCATGCTGCTGAAGAACTAACAGTGAGCAAGCCGTGATCTGAACTTCATTGCCCAGATGGCCGGCGAATTCGATGATGAGGAAGTAACCTGGATCCCATTTGCGCACCACTCAAAAAAAGGAACCGGATTGGTTTTGGCCGAACCTCTGTCAATAGTGCCTACAGTGTTGTGAGAGCTAAAGTGAACTCCAGAAAATGCTCGGAGCGGTCCGCACTCACAGGCAAAGAGATTCATGTGCAGTATCAAACAGCCTGGCGGTACCACCAGTTGGCGTGGCAGAGCAACATAGACCTCATCTACCGGTCAGTACCGACACCTAGATTATCACGCGCCCTTGCTTTGAAGCCGCCCGTCGCGCCTCAGACAGCCTCAAAGCTCTTGACGCTTCAGCCGTGGCACATGGCGTATCTTACGATCATGGCCGACGTCCCGGCGTGTTTACTGTGAGTGTGAACACATTGACCTCACTTCGTGCCGAACCAACTGAGAGTACCGTCAACTCAGGGTCCCGTCGAATTGCGATCATCAACAGTCACTATGGCAACACGCCTCTCGTCAGGCCTGTAACCAGAAAAATCAACCCTCGCAGAGATGTGCCGGCCACGGCGGACAGATTGACTTGAAGTCAAGCGCTTTCGGCTTGACAGCGACGAACTCCACGCCAGTAGCAGCACCAAGATGGTTGATGACTTGGCCAGAGATAACCCAACTTACGAAAAGGAACTGCGCTGCAACAGTTGATAGTAATTTCGCCGAATGGAGTCGAAATAAACATAGCCGGTCAAACTGGCTTAGCTCTATCGCATTTAAGAGAGCAAAGATGGTCAAAGAGCTAACCGCGTCAAATGAATTGCGAGAATTTGAACTTGGGCCCAATGAGCCGCTGATTGGTCTCCCAGGATCGAGAGAACGTTTAACCACACCCTGCTTGAGCATTGATCTCGGTGCTCTCGATAGGAATATCCAAACAGCTGCCTCCCACTGCAGAGAGGCGAGGTGTGCCTTTCGGCCCCATACCAAGACACATAAGAGCGTGGAGATCGCGCTCAAGCAGTTGGATGCTGGAGCACAAGGAATTTGCGTCGCGAACATCGGGGAAGCGGAGATTTTCGCAGCCGCTGGAATTGACGATATCTTGATTACCTCTCCGTTCGTATCGGATGCAAAGTTTGACCGTTTGATGCGGTTGCTGAAGGTGAGCCGCCGCGTGGCGGTGGTCGTTGACCATATTGATGTCGCGCGTCGCCTTGCCGCACACGCCTCTCAAGCGAATGCAGCGGTGCCTGTTTACCTTGATATCGATACCGGGCGGCATCGAACAGGAGTGAGTTCGATACAATCGGCCGTCGAACTGGCACGCTTGCTGACGCAGAATAAGAGCTTTGAGTTTATCGGACTTCAGGCCTACGCCGGTCACCTGTCGCATCTTGCAGATTTCTCAGCGCGTATGGAAGGCGCCAAGGTCGTTGCGAACATGGTTCGCGAAGTTTGTGTAGCGCTGCATGATCAATCGATAACGGTAAAAAAAATCTCAGGCGGTAGCATGGGAACAATAGTAGTGGATGCTCAAGTGGACGTTTATTCAGAATTACAATATGGGAGTTACGTTTTTAGCGACGTCGAATACCAAGAGGTGAATTTGGACGGTCGGGGTGGAGCACTATTTGAACCCTCACTTTTTGTTCGAACCACGGTTATCAGCAAAAACTGGCCTGGTATGGTCACAACCGATGCCGGGCATAAACACTTTGCCGGCAGTAATGGGGCACTGCCAAGAATCCACAAGGGTGGGTCTCGCTCGAGACGATATGAACCACGAAGCGACGAGCACGGGGCAATCTATTTTAGCTCAAAGGATGACTCATTGGAGATTGGAGACTGTGTCGAGTGTCTTGTCCCGCACTGCGACCCAACGGTGAACCTATACAGCCACTATCATGTGGTCGACGGAGATACTCTGGTCGACATCTGGCCGGTCGATGCGCGCGGCGCGTTCTAGAGCAGATCCCGATCGGATGGAATCGCCGAAGGCGATCCATCGACCGGGTGAATCTGCTCTCACTGTTTGATGGCGATCGGATTCACATGTTTTGGCGCAACCACGAAGTGGTTCCGTCAAAACATGATCCGATCTAGCGGTTTTCTAAAAGAAGCAGCGGTTCTTGAACTCTTTTACTCATGACCTGCGGCTCAGAAACTCTACTCACCGGCAGCCCAGAGCAAGGCGCAATGGAAATCATACCGCGAGTTTCTCGATTATTTAACTTATAGGTTAACAACGCCTACTTCATCTTTAAAATCAATCTTTGTACCAAAGGGCAGAGACAGCCGCTTTAGATCCTGGATAATTTGCTCCGCTTTTTCATCACGCGCTATCATCGCGCGCCCGTGCTGCGCCCTGTGAGTATGCTGACCCAACTCTACAGGATGTAAGATCACCGTTGTCAGCTTGCCTGCTTCGAAGTCACAGCGAGCAAAAACGGTTTCCCACCAACGAGAGTCACGTAGCAAGGCGCGACCCTGTATGCGAGCGTCGAAAGCGTCCGCAGGGAAAGACCGTAGTTCATCAAGCCCATGCTTTTCGTAAACCTCTGCCGGAAGATAATCAATGGTCTGACTCTGATAAAGGAAATTTCCCAAGCTATAGAGAATTGGATAGCCCGAATAAATTTCAATACCTTGCAAGATATGGGCGCCATGACCAATAACCGCGTGCGCGCCTGCATCGATACATTTTCTGGAGAAGGTCTGTACGAATTGGCTCGGTATCTCGATGGTTTCATCGTGCTCGTGATGATGAATACTGACAAACACAAAATCGGCCTGGCGCCTCGCCGCCTCAATGCCCTTAACCATCGCTTGGAGATCTGATTCATCCGGCTCGCTATAGGCGCCTGGCTTTTCACCCGAAACGAACTCATGACCCAAGAAATTGCACTGATCAGGCTTTTCCTCGGCGTTATCACTTTCTCCGATGCTATTGGCAATGCGGCGTAAGGTTCCAATCTCCCTGGCAGGGACAACGTATCTCTTTTTATGACGTAAGCCATTCACGCCGGGCCGCCCCTGGATATCTGGACGTTGCTGCCCCGCCCGCGATCCGGGCGGACAAGTGGAGCAAATCGAAAGTAGGGCCACCCGACCTTTGGGAGTATCCAAGTAAACCGGGGCACGCGCTTTAGCCAGATTCTCTCCGACTCCGGAATAAGCCAAGCCTTGAGCATCAAGATAACGAGACGTCGCGACCATTCCACCATGCGAGTAATCCATGGCATGGTTGTTGGCCCGAGATAGAAGGTTGAAACCAGCCCACTTTAACTCCTCGGCAATGAAAGGAGGCATGGCCATGTAGTTGCCGCCGCTATGCTGGGCAGGAAAACCTTCAAAACTATGTATGAGCACTTCTAGATTGACGAAAGAAACATCTGCCTCTCGTATTCGATCTATAACAAATCTAAAACGTTCTTCATTGTGTATTGATAAACGATGGCCAATAAGGGCGTCACCGGCTGCAATTAACGATAGATTTCTTTTATCTGCTTCATAAAGCATGTTTCGCGCTCTCCGTCTTTGGCAGCCCATCTTTGCAAAATCTTTGCGGCACCTCGGCAATCTTGCCACGCTCGACGATGGCGCTCGGCGTCTCAGAGTGTGAGGTATGCATCAAAACTCGCCCACCTCTACTTGGTACACTTCGTAACACTTTTTTCTTTTCATGACGCCGAAGTTTTCGCCGAGTGAGGCTCTGTGCGGACTCTCGACAAAGCCATCGGACTATGCCGCTTGACTCTGATGTTGCCATCCTCGATCTGCTCGGGCCGGCCTACGAGGACCCCTTCCCTTGTCGGTCAGAATCGTCGCAGTTCTGACTATGGGTTACTCGAAAGTGGGCGGAATGTCGCTCTTGATGAGATACGTGGCCCATGCCTTGCTGATAAGTCAGAACCCTCCGGCAACATGGATTGCCGCTACTGGCTCTCAATACCGTGAGAGATACCCTGTCGCCTTGAGGCCCGAACGGCACGAAGGCCATTCGAACCCCACGAAAGCTGTCTCACGACGTTTACAATCGGCGAAACACAGGTTATCTCATCGTGGCCTTATTTCCATGGCCGGCGTGTGTTGCAACGGATTGGGAATGAAAGCGAGGTCTTTCCGCATCCCCCACGAATGCGTCGCCCAGTAAAGCGGGATAATCGCAAGGTCGTTTATAACCATTTCGGTCGCCTTACGAATCTTACCCAGGCGCTCGTCCACATCCATCGTACGAAGCGCTTCCTCCAGAGCCTGATCGAATGCCGGATTGGAATAAACACCACGGTTCGCAGGTCCAAATCCCCTTTCCTTATCAGGCGTATGCAAAACGCCCACCATAAAAGACGTGGCACCGTCGTTGCCCCAACCGCCAAACTGAACGCTGAGCTCTCCCGCCCTGCCGCGCTTGCGGAAGATAGAGTGGGGGGCCAGTTCGACATCGGTTTTGATACCTACCCGTGTCAACATCTGAGCAATTGCCTGGACCATGCTCTCCGCAGTTGGATAACGGTCATGCGAGGTGGTTAGCGTCATACGAAAGCCGTCCGGGTAACCAGCCTCGGTCAATAGTTTCCTGGCGCCTTCCGGATCGTATGCGTCAGCCTGGTCAAGCGTCGGATTGGCCCCGTAGAACCCATTTGGCAAGATCTGACCCGCCGGAACAGCCTCCCCCTCCATCACCCGGTCTATCAGAAGCTGGCGGTTGATTGCCTTGGACATTGCCTGTCGGACGCGCAGGTCTTGAAGTGGATTCTTGTCGAACACTTCGCCATCGTTATTGAATACCATAGGCGCTCGGTCGCGGTGGTCGATCTGCAGATAGAAGATGCGAGACTGCGGCCCCGAAACTATCGTGATCTTCGAATTCTCCCGAAGCTTCGGCAGATCAATCGGTGGTATCCCGGCAATTACATCGACGTCACCGGTAAGCAGCGACGCGACGCGAGCTGCGCTATTCGTGATCGGCAGGATGGTCACTTTCTCCCAAGCCGGCATTTCACCCCAGTAGCCGCCGTTACGGGCAAGGACAATGCGTCTGCCGTGCTCAAACTCGACGAACTTGAAGGGGCCTGTGCCGACAGCGGCTGCCCCCTTGTTAAAGTCGTCTGTTGTCTTACCTTCGGCCGCGCTCTTCGACAGAATAGATATATTGACCAAGTCCCGGGGCAGGGTTGGATTGGGCTCCTTGGTTTCGACGTGGATCGTCAACGGATCAATTTCAATAACCCTCTCAACGGACGTCACATAACCGGCAAACGAAGAGGGGCTGTTCGGTACGTTGGGCGCGCGTTCAATGGAGAAGATAACATCCTCCGGCATCAGCAGCTTGCCATCGTGGAATTTCACGCCGGGGCGCAGTTTGAACTCCCAAACGGTATCGTTCACCAGCTTCCACGACTGAGCCAGACCCGGCTTCAGTTCCAGGTTCTCATCAAGCTTAACCAAACCATCGAAAAGGTGCTTCGAAACATCCAGGTTAGGCGTGAGATTGTGGAACATCGGATCCACCGAATTGAAAGCGCCGCTGACACCGATTCGAAGCTCGGTCCCATTGGTCTCCGCCAAGGCGCCTGCCGTGATGCCGGCACTCAGGATCACAGCCGCCAGTGATTTCAAAACAGATAATTTCATCATCCCTGCCTCCATTGCTTAGGTTGTCTTTATACGGCCGCGCACAGTATACCGTATACAATGAGTACAGCCAACTTTTTTAAAAATCTCCTCGGAGGCTGCCTGAAACCCGGTGGCCGGACACAGCAAATACGCTGCCCTATTACACTGGAAATTTCGGGATTTTCCTGAAACTAAATAATGAATAATATGAAACCAATATTGCGCTCTAAATATCACTCCTTCTTTCGTATACTATTCATAAATATTAATTGTCATGAAACGGAAAGTAATTGCCTAACATACTCTACTGTCAACATAACAAAAGACGGACGGAATACGATGCGGCATGCTCCTGCATCGCGGCGTCCTTTCCCGAAACAAGTCGACGATAAACCGGTGATGCCGCCATGCTCTGCCGAGTTTACGATTCGACAAGCCTCTATGCTTATGGGCGCCTTGGGTCGAGCGCGCTGGGCCAGAAACCGTGCTCCGCCAATGGCGTTCGTTGGATAGTCGCCTCATTTCCAATGGCGGCAGAAATCAAGTGATGAACAAGCATTGCCCGATGTGAAGTTTCACTCGGCCGTCGTCCGAGCAAACCCTCCAGTCCAGGGCTGCCTACTCCCAACCTCCGGAGTGCGCCGTCTCGAAAAGTGCTCAAGAGGCAGGACAATAGAGTTCCCTTAAATTCGTATTCAGTATACCATTACCATGCTTTGGTGAAACATTGGGTCGAAGGGTCCCTGAACCTGTTTGATCTTGGCTCTTTGACCCAAACGACGGCTCAGCACTCAATAGTTTGTTTGGAAATGCACTAGCTCTCCCTTGGAGCGGATCATGGTTAGCGGGTGCAATCAGTTCCGCCGAGCACCTTCCCTCGATACCTGCTCGTAGCAGGAAATGGCCATTACCTATCTGGAGGAATACCAGCATGAAAAAATCCGCCGAAATGCCTGACAAGCCCGATACACCATCGCTAGCTGACTGGCTCGAAACCCCATCCCTCGAAATCGCAGGTGGTCTTGTTGGAATTCCTTGTTCTCTGTATCGAGGCGCCACTTCCAAGGGCCCCGTGTTCCTAGCTTCTGACTTACCGAGCGATGAGAATTTTCGGAATCGGATCATTCTGGCGGCACTGAACCCCGAACACCCAGGTCAAATAGACGGCGTCGGCGGCGCGGAAACGCTATCCAACAAGGTCATCATTGTTTCAAAGTCGCAAAGGCCGGAAGCTGATGTTGACTACACATTTCTTCAAATCACTCCGCACAGCACGAGAATCGACGGGTTTGGGAACAGCGTGAACATGGGGACATCTGTTGGCCCTTTTGCTGTCGAAAACGGTCTTGTAACAGCATCGAGTGACGAAACGGAGGTGCGTATCTTTGCCGTGAATTCTCAGATGAACTACACTTCCAAAGTGAAGACACCACAAGGCGCCGTCACATATGAGGGCGACACCGCAATCGACGGGGTGGCCGGTACGTCAGCTCCGGTATTGGTGACCTACCGGCCCCCCTTTGGAAACCTTGTTGGCGCACTTTTCCCAACAGGCCACAGACTCGATGTGGTCAATGGGGTCCCTATCACAGTTGTCGATGCCGGCGGCACGGTATGCATAGTCTTTCGTGCCGACTCATTTGGCAGAACAGGCTACGAGAGCAAGAAAGAGCTAGATGCGGACGAGGCGCTTGCCGCACAGATCGAACCGATCAGGCAAGAAGCTGGTCGATTGATCGGCCTTGAGGATTTTGCAAACAACACCTCACCAGGCTCAATCATGATCGCACCGCCGCAAGAAAAAGGTTCGATAGCGTCACGCAAATTGGCAACCCACCCCGGTTCGCCGGCCCGCTGTCATGCTGCTTATTCCGGTTCTGGTGCGGTTTGCTTGACGATGGCCTCGGTGCTATCGGGGACAGTAGCTTCCGAAATTGCCACCCTCAATCCAGCTGGCCACAAGATTGACTTCTGTATAGAGCATCCGTCCGGCTTCATGACACTTTCTGTTGATAAGGAAAACTCGGATACTGAAGAATCCGTCTCCGGCATCTCGATTGTGCGTACCAGTCGAAAGCTGTTTGGTGGGAGAGTCTACGTACCCCTCCAGAAATTGTAGTGAAGGGGTATCTCCTGGCTCGCAGAGGCGATATCGAAACTTGCCATAACCCTGGTAACAGAATGGGCCAGGCTTTGCCCAGAAAAATGGAAAGCCTCTTCCGATAGCTTTTCAGGTTTTCGAAAAGGTCATCATATCAGCGGGCGAGCAACCCCTTGCGCAGGGACGGCCCGAATGGCGAAAGCACCACCATTCGGGCCTATGTACGCCAAAACCTGAACCAGGGTCAGCCAAGCCTTCTCTCAATTTGGTTTAACGTCCTTCGCAAAGGTCAGCCCTCGAGAATTGGGCTTCATCAAGAGATCGTTTCGCATACCCCATGCGAACTCGGTCCAAAACAATGGGATGACCGCGAGATCCTTCATGGCCATTTCAGTGGCTTTCCGGATCGACGCGAGCCGTTCCTCTGGGTTCATCGTTGCAAGAGTCTGCTCGAGGAATTCGTCGAACTCCGAGTTCGAATACCGCCCTCTGTTCGAAGATCCGAAACCCTTTTCCTTGTCGGGAGAATGCATGACAGCAACCAGCATCGAAACCGCGCTGGAATTCCCCCAACCACCGAACTGGAGGCTGAGTTCACCGGCCTTACCACGCTTTCGGAACAAGGAGTTTGGGGAGAGTTCAATTTCCGACTTGATGCCGATCCGAGAAAACATCTGAGCAATCGCTTGAGGCATGCTTTCATCGAACGCATACCGATCGTTGGCGCCGTGCAGTATCAAACGAAACCCGTCTGGAAAGCCGGCATCAGTCAGGAGCTTTTTTGCACCTTCCGGATCATAGGCGTCAGCGATCAGTTTCGGGTTCGAACCCCTAAACCCCGGCGGAATAGCTTCCCCGGCCGGAGTACCCTGCCCTTCTAGAAGTCGATCAATGAGAAGCTCTCTATTGATAGCTTTGGACATTGCCTGGCGCACGCGTAGATCCTGTAAAGGATTCTTTGCAAGCACATTGCCGTCATTGTCGAACGTCATGGGCGATTGGTCGCGGTGGTCTACTTGCAGATAGAAAACGCGGTTTTGCGGTCCCGAGACGATGGCAATTTTGGGATTTTGACGCAGCTTAGGCAGATCGACCGTTGGGATTCCCGATGCTACATCGACATCACCGGTGAGCAGCGCCGCAAGCCGAGCCGCGCTGTTTTTGATCGGCAAAATCGTTACCTTTTCCCAATTGGAGACCCCTCTCCAATAATCATCATTGCGCGCAAGGACGATCTGCCGGCCGGGGATGTATTCGACGAATTTGAAGGGGCCCGTACCGACGGCCGCAACTCCCTTATTGAAATCGTCCGTTGTCTTACCCTCGGCGGCCTTCTTCGATTGAATATAAACGTACGATAAATCTCGCGGAAGCTCCGGGTCGGGTGCCTCTGTTTCAATTTGAAGGGTTAATTCATCAACTTGGATTATGCGCTCGATCGATCTCACGTAACCGACATAGGACGATGGGCTGTTCGGGACCTTGGGCGGGCGTTGAAGAGAGAACTTGATATCTCCTGTTGTCAGCGGTGCACCGTCATGAAACCTAACACCGGGGCGTAGTTTGAACTCCCAAAGCCTATCGTTCACCAATTGCCACGACTGAGCCAAGCCTGGAATCAGCTCACCTTTTTCATCCCTGTCCACCAATGGGTCGAATATGTGTGCCGACACCATCAGGTTATTGCCATTGTTGTGATACAGCGGGTCTATCGAACTGATCGCCCCGTCCATTCCGATCCGCAGTTCCGCCGCTTTGGCCTGTGCCACGGCGCCTACCGCGAAGCCCACGCTCAGGGCCATCGCGGCCAGCCATCTAAAAACAAATGTTTTCATTGTCCCCGCCTCCATTTCTTAGATTGCTTCTCTACAACCATATTAAGAATACCGTATACCAATAATTCAGCCAACTCATTTTGAAAGTGCTCTCGGAGCCGGTTTGCAATCCCCTGCTCTCAGGAGCCGCCGTTCTGTGTCACCGAGGTCCACCAAACCCTCTCAAATACGCAAGGTGGGCCCACGCGCGACAAAGAGCAGTTCGTGCTTGATCCTTTCGGCAAGCCGATCCCCGGCCTCTATGTGGCCCGCGAATGCGGCAAAGCGTTCGGCCATCTTTATCTGGGTAGTGAAAATGCTGCCGAGTGCATAGTCAGCGGCGAGGTTGCCGGCCGTAACGCTGCGCTACGCCACCAACGTGCAGAGAACGATCTCCAGAGCCAAGCCTACCCTAAAGATGTCAGTCGAGCGGCGAAGCTTTGCGCCTAGCCAATCTCGACGACTTACAGGCTGCGGATAGAGCGAAAGCGAAACCTTGACCCCGACGGTATCGCCGTCTGTTTCGATTTGCCGGCAGGTGGGTTGCTGCTCTTTCCCGAAAGCTGCCATGCTGTCGCGGCATTCCCGCCTCTCGCACCATCGGCGCCGCCCTCCACAAAATCAGTTAGCAGAGCTTGCATCTCGCTGAGGTTCTCGCTAGTCTCTTTTATGCATACCGTATACTGAATGCATTCTAGAAAGACATTGGAGGAAGGTAGAATGGGTTCCGGAAAGATGTTGGAGTTGGCGACTCTTACGCGCGAGGAGATCCGCGCGGTGGCGCCCGACAGTCTGGCCGTCCTCCCCGTCGGGGCCATTGAGCAGCACGGACCGCACCTGCCGGTCAACACGGACACAGAGATAGTGAAGCGTGTCTGCTTCGAGGCGGCGGAGCGTGCTTTCCCAGATATCAGGGTCCTCGTTGCACCAACGGTGGCCTATGGCGTGTCCCATCACCATAAACCGCACCCCGGCGTCCTGACGCTGAGCGGCCACACGATGATTGCCGTGCTCATGGAACTGTCGGAAAGCCTCATAGACTCCGGTTTCCACCGCATTGCCATTATCAACGGACACGGCGGAAACTCGAACTACGTCAGCATTGTGGCGCGGGAGATCAACAACCATAACGATGTGACCATTACCGGCGCAGACTGTTGGTCAATCGTGAAAACCCCACTCTCTGTGCCTCTTGGTCATGCCGGTGAGTTTGAAACCTCGATAATGCAGCACCTTACTCCTGACTTGGTCACCGACGGCATCCCGGCCCCTTCGCCCACCCGTGAGTCGAAGGTGATCGTCGACGGCACCAGGGTCTATCTGGCCGCCCGGCGTTCCGGTCTGGGCCTCGGCTATACCGACAACCCGCAGTTGGGTACTGCGGCCAAGGGCGCCTTGCTGTTCGATGCCCTGGCGGATGGCCTCACCGACTTTTTCAAGAAAGTGCACGCAATCCATCCGGTACTACCGGCCACCGAACAAAGTATGGTGGCGGCGAAATGAGTAGCAGCCACCCAGATCAGCAGCGTTGGCACCGCCCCGTAGCGCCACCAGACTCATCGGCCTTTGAGTCCCTGCGCCAGCGGTTTCCGGGTGCGGAGCGCACGACCTATCTCAATGTCGCCGCACGCGGCCTTCTCTCGCTCGATGTTGAAACGGCGCTTCAACACCACCTCGAAGAGCTGCGGGATGGCCGCGCCGACAAGGACGCCTATTTCGCCAAGGTGGAGTCTGTGCGCGGCAAGTTCGCCCGCCTGATCAACGCCCACCCGGACGAGATCGCCTTCACCAAGAATATTTCCGACGGACTGAACATCGTCGCCGGGGCGATCCCGTGGCAACCCGGCGACAATGTCGTCCTCTGCACAGCTGCTGAACACCCGAACAACATTTATCCCTGGCTCAACTTGCGGACTCGCCTCGGCGTGGAGATCCGGACAGTGCGCGACAGCGAAGGCGCCATCGACATAGAGGCGATGATCGCCGCGATCGACGAGCGTACGAGGCTGGTGACACTGTCCCAGGTCACTTTCTCCCCGGGCCTGCGCGTTGAAATCGAGCCTCTGGGCCGCGCCTGCCGGGAGAACGGCAGCTTCCTCCTGTTGGACGGCGCGCAGTCTGTCGGCCTGATCGACAGCGATGTACAGCGGCTGATGATCGACGGGCTTGCGGTATCGACGCAGAAAGGGTTGCTAGGCCTCTACGGCCTGGGTTTCCTCTATTGCCGACGCGAATGGGCAGAGGTGATGGCGCCGGCGGCACTTGCGCGCTTCAGCGTCGACCTTGGCGAAGCTGGCCATCACGAAGCCTCGGTCGGCGGCGACGAATACGTGCTGATGCCAGGGGCGCGTCGGTTCGACGCCGGCAACTACAACTATCCAGCGGTCCATGCGGTCGAACCGTCGCTGGACATGCTGCTGGAGACCGGCATCCCCCAGGTCGAGGCTCATGTCACCGGCCTGGCGCGCAAGCTGGCCGAAGGTCTGCGCCTGCTTGGTATGCAAGTCAGTGGCGACCCCTCCGGATCGGACTTGTCGAACATCGTCACAACCGGGCAGTACGTCCGCAACACCCACGACGTCGCCAGAGATCCTGAGATGAAGGAGCTTTATCAGCATCTCAACGACAACGGAGTGCGGCTGACGGTGCGCCGGGGAATGCTTCGCTTCTCCGCACACATCTACAACAACGAGGCTGATATCGACCGCGTGCTGGACCTGATCGAGAACCGAAGCAAGAGTAAGCTCAAGAACACCTGACACCACAGTGAACGATGCCGCCGGAAGACTGCTCTCGAGCTTTACCGCAAACCCTGATCGGTACCGGTTGTTTAATCGGGTAAGCTGAGCTAACGAACACAATGGGCGGCACTGTCAGACAAACGCGAAGCAGTGTGCAAATTTCTGCAACTGGGAATATCCACGCCGCCACTGGCGCCATTCTGCCAGAACGGCGGCGCGGTCCTCTTTGAAGGTTTCGCGGCAGTTCAGGTGACGGTCAAGATTGAAATGATTGTGGGCCGAGGCGTGGACAGAGGTGAATTTCTGCAGAGTCTTTACGTTCCGGAATTTCGCCATCGCACACTCCCGTCTTCGGAATAGCTGGTGTGAGTTTTCCGCCCGGTTGTTTAGCCAACGTCCGCATTCCTGGTCGGCGACATTACCGATCACATTCATCGCTGCTCGATACGACCGAAGTCGGTCCATCACGATCACCTTTGGTCGACCGTAACGTTTCATCGTGCGCTTCAGAAACTTGAGCGCAGCCCTGCGATCCCGCTGTTTCGTCGCGAGAACCTCGAGCACCTCACCTTCGTGATCGATAGCTCGCCAGAGGTAGTGAATCTCGCCGTTGATCCGCAAGAACACCTCATCCAGGTGCCAGCGCCACTGCGAATAGCACCGGTATTGGACACGCCGCTTCCGGATCTCCGCAGCCAAAATAGGCCCAAACCGGGTCCACCAGAACCGCACGGTTTCGCGGCAGATATCGATGCCACGCTCGCACAACAAATCTTGGGCTTGGCGCAGCGACAACGGATAACGAACGTACATCATCACCGTGAGCGGATGATCTCGGTTGAACTGTTGAAATAGCGAAAGGGGTTGTGCATCGCCGGAGGCTAAAGAATGCCATACTCCGGCTCAAGCGGGTTTGGTCCGACCCTGCCTTGGTCATGGTCGGTCCGACGCCGAAGTGCGTGGTGGAACACAATCACTCTAGAGATCCGTGGCCCGGCCATGACCGCTCGTTTGAGCTAACTGAGGGCTACACGGGCGGTCATGACCTCCACCGAATGCCTTTCCCAATGTGCTACGGCCCTGAGTTTGTTGCTGAAGCCGTCCGCAGGTGGATCACTGCGGTCGGTGCAAGGGCCGCATACATCGAGCCTAGATCACCCTGGGAAAACGGATACATCGAAAGCTTCAATGCCCATTTCCGCGATGAGCTGCTAAACGGGGAGGCCTTCTATTCTCTCTCAGAGGCCCAGGTCATCATTGAGCAGTGGCAGAGACACTACAAAACCAGGCGCCAACACTCTGCGCTCGAATACCGGCCGCCCGTACCAGAGACCATTATACCAATGGATCAGAGACCGTTCATGCACTAACAATTAATCCGGACCGATCGATTGGGGCTGATCAGTTGCAAAAATTTTCCGAAAGCTCCATAGATAATTCTGGATCGACCCAGCATTAATCCGTTTGAACCTTGGTGCCGGGGTATTCGTTGGCCGCGCTGATAAGCCCAGTAAAGATGCCTGTCTCGCCGGCAACGTTGTATTCTGGATGCCACTGAACGCCGATAGCGAAGCGCGCTTCTGGAATTTCTATGGCCTCGACGATCCCGTCTGAGGCCACGGCCGAAACGACCGCTTTCTCTCCTGGATCGGCAATCGCCTGGTGATGAACACTGTTTACATCAATGCAGCGGTGGCCGATCAGCTGAGCGAGGCGAGTCTGTGGCTGAATTTCTACGGGGTGGGCCGGCATGTTTGGGCAACGCGGCTTCATGTGCTCAATCGCACTTGGAAGCTCACTCGGAATATGCTGCAGGAGTTTCGAACCGACAACAGCACCGAGGAGTTGCATTCCACCGCAAATTCCCAGGATCGGCATGTTCCGCGCCAGTGCAGCTAAGACCAGTTCTCGTTCGAATGCAGTCCGTTCTGGTTTTAGGCTTAGGTCGCCCGAACAGGCTTTCCCACCGTAGATGCTTGGATGAATATCGAACATACCGCCGCTGATTACGACAGCATCAAGGATGTCTAAGAGCGAGCCAATATTACCGGCCGCGTATGGAAGTGCGAGGGGAATACCGCCCGCTGCCAGGACAACCGTCACGTAGTTCGAGCGCAAAGCGTAATAAGGTTCTGCCGCATAGTCGCCAGATATCTCCTGATCTGAGGTAATGCCAATTAGCGGGCGGGGTGGAAGACTCGTTTTCATGACGCCAACCAACTCTTCGCGATACGGCAATAAATTTCGATGGCTTGTTCGACGTTGTTCAGGTCTACAGACTCGTCGACCTGCCCACTCATTCCGTTGTCGCCGGGCCCAATGATCGCAAAAGGGGTTCCGTGCGCCTCATTGAAGATGGTTGCGTCGGAATAGTAAGCCACGCCCTGCGGTATCGGCGCGGCCCCGCTCCCAACTTCCAAAGCCCTCATGCAAGTCACCACGAATGGATGGTCCGGTGCAGTTTCAACCGGCGGCTTGAAGTCAGAAACGATGAGCTCGATTTCGGGCGGCGCTATGTCCTTCAAAATTGAAATAATGACTTTTTGATCTGTGCCCGACCGCAAACGAATATCTATCTCTGCCTCACATCGATCAGGAGTGATGTTGACTGCCGAACCTCCTGAGATAGTACCAACGCAGATAGAGGGATTGGGCAACAGGGCATGTTCCGGGGATGGCAGATTGATTGTGCGGAGGTCACGGAGAAAGTCGGACATTGCTTCAATAGCATTGACCCCAGAATTGCCTGATACGTGGCCAAGGCGCCCATGTGCGACAGCCCGCAGCCACAAGACACCCATTTCGGAGACGATGATCCCTAAGGATGAAGGCTCGCTAACGAGAATTGCGCCGGCGTCGGCAATATCCCCGCGTTCGACAAAGCGCTTGGCCCCGAGACAATTCGAACTCTCCCCAGCAGAAAAGGCCAATATCAGATCGCCCGCCAGCGATGTGCCACCGGATGCGAGCCGAGCCGCGGCAGCTGCCATCG
Organism: Pelagibius litoralis; assembly: GCF_011683915.1. Taxonomy (GTDB): domain Bacteria; phylum Pseudomonadota; class Alphaproteobacteria; order Kiloniellales; family Kiloniellaceae; genus Pelagibius; species Pelagibius litoralis. The sequence goes on along the minus strand of NZ_JAAQPH010000017.1, from coordinate 84,941 downwards.
CAGTGACCCCACTCTTCATGTCCGATGCTCCTCGACCGAAAAGCCGACCTTCCCGGATTTCGCCGGAGAACGGTGGTACGGACCAAGGTTGATGACCAACCGGCACGGTGTCGAGATGCGCGGAGAAAACAAGAGGGGGCTTCTCACCTGCGCCGACAATCTTGGCAAGGAGGTTTGCGCGGCCAGGGAGAAATTCATCGATTTCGGCCGGGATTCCGCTCGCGGCCAGAGTGTTGCGAATGTAGCGGGCCGCGTCCACTTCCCGGCCAGGCGGGTCGCAAGTCTCTATCGTGATAAGATTTCGCAAAAATTCTAAAGCGTTGAAGTGTGTATCAGCTTTCATCGCAATACAGTGAGTTCCGCAGAATGAGCTATCGGTGCCTAACAACCTGCCGGAAGCTTGCGAGGTGCGGTAACGATATGTTTTCATCCATTGATGGCGCAGCGCCATGAATAGGGCTCTAGTCATAGGGATGGTTAAAGAATGGACCTCACGCTTCTTAGAAGCTTCACTTCCGTCGCTGACACCGGCAGTTTTTCTGGTGCCGCTAACAAGCTCAATCTCACACAGTCGACGGTCAGTCATCAGATCGCACGGCTTGAAGGTCATATCGGCCGGCGGCTTTTCGAGCGCACCACCCGCCGTTGCGACCTCACGGCGACGGGCCGGACTCTGCTCGAGCAGGCGCGAGATGTCGTCAACCGCTTCGATGAGATGGAGAGGCAGTATCGGCCCGACACACTTCGTGGGGAGCTAAGGGTTGGCGTTCCCGACGACTACCATCTGTTCAATCCGATCGCACATGCGATTTCCGATTTTTCGCGAGAGCAGCCACTCGTCACGTTGGAAGTGAGAGCCGGCCTAGCCGACAACCTGCTGGAAAGCTTGCGTGCCGGCGATCTTGATCTTGTGCTTGTGCGGGAGATTCTCGGAGACGAACCTGCGGGTACGCTGATTGTCGAGGACCTTGTCTGGATAGGGAAGGAAGCTGCGATCAGTGACGATTCCTCGGGATTGACCCTGGCACTCATATCGGAACCCTGCGTTTACCGGAGAACCGTGCTTCGCACACTTTCGGATGCCGGTATCTCGCATAGGGTTGTCGTATCAAGTGATAGTCTGGCGGCAGTGCTGGCTTTCGTGGGGGCTGGCTTCGCCGTTTCCGCAGTAATCCGGGGCAGTATTCCATCGGAAATGAAAATCTTGGCCGCCAATCGTCACCTGCCAGCTCTGCCAAAAGCTGCACTCGTTCCATACTACGCAAACGACCGGCCGACAGTATTGTCGACTGCATTGCTTCAGCGAATCGAAGAGACGATCCGTCACGAGGGATGAGTGCCCGACCAAATGGCCGCTTCGATGGGTATCAGGCAGCCGCGACCCCAATCCCGCCCAAACTCTACAGCGCAATTGGCCCGCGCCACACTCTCTCATAGGCGTTGGACCACTTCACTGCGTTGTCCTTGTTCGGCCCATCTTTAAACACAGCCCAATGGCTCAGATTCAACAGCGCCCCATCTCAAATCAGTTGCGACGGCATACCTTCTTGAGCAAGAAGCTAACATGATTGTCCCAAACCAAGGTGAGCCACCTCTTTCTCGGGCCTTTGCTCCAGGATGTTGTTTCCGCCCGTTCCGACATCATCGCTCATAGGAGTTATCGATACGGTCCCAAGCACGGAATCGCGAGGCAGGACGTGGCCTCGAGAGGCCCCTTGAGGGGCTTCGCGGGAAGCCCGACCCCACACCTCAAAGCAAACACCCATAGCGCTGGCCGGCCGGCTCAACGCAAATATCTGAATTTTCGCCGAAAGGTTTCGTTGATCTTGCCTCCGCTTCCGACCCATCGTTGGCTCAGCCAAGGAGGAAGCGATGCTGCTTTATGCCCTCACCACGAAGGACGTTCCGATCTGGGTGCTGGATTTGACAGGCCCGCCTCATGCACCGGCGGAGGCCACCGCGCCCAGCGTCTATGGACTGGTCGTCCCCAGTGCGCCGCTGCAGCTCTACATCGGCTCGACCAAGAATCGCCGTGCAAGGATCAGGCAGCACATCACGCGCTCCCGTGTTGAACTCGGCCGAGGGAACAAGTCCCGCCGATTGCCGCGAACTTCATCCGCCGCAGTGCTCTCGAGAGTCATTTCCAGGCGGAGCGGCTTGCTGGTCGTCAGGCTCGAAGCTGTCCCACCGGGAGACAAAGAGCAACTGCGTCGCCTGGAGCTGGCATGGCTCATCGTCGCAGCCCGCCAAGAACTGCCCGAGCAACGAAAGCGCGGGCCCAGATCAACTGGTCCGATGATCCGGGCGAGCTGCGCAAAGCCTTCCCCCTGGCGCGCAAGAGGCTTTGGCCCGGCTGCTGGATCCGTGTTCTGAAGCCGCTGTGCGAGGTGAAGGCCCTGCCCGATCCGGTGCCGAACCGTACCCGCCAGGCGGCGGTGGCCCGGCCGCCAACCGAGACCACGGCGACGAAGCGGCGCGGCCGGCCGCCGAAGGCCCGCCCGCAGTGGCGTAGTGCCTCGGCAGAGGGGGAGTCTCCCTCATGACATCGCCGGCAGGGTCCGATTTTTCAGCCGAGAGCCGAATTTCCGATCCTCTCGGTGCCTACGGAGCCAACCCGATAGAAATCCCGCTCTCAGGCGCAAAAATTGGGCTCACGAGGACTTTGCATTTCCTACTCACACAGGAGGCCTGAAGGTCATGGCCAGGAAACCGCTCAGCGATGAAGAACGCGCTCCACGAAGCTGCTGGGTTCCGCTTCGACGCGCCCGCCTACGACCCGGACCGCGAGGACTTCCTCAAGCCACGCCATTGATCGGCAACATGGCAGACCGACTTACCACAGGGGAACGATGACATGATGGACGAGTTCGAGAGGAGGCTGCGGCAGGAGATCGCTGAGAGCGAACGCGGCACGTGGCGCGAAGAAATGCGATCGGACTTTGCACCTTGGTTTGATTCGCTCTTGTGGGGCTTCCAATGTGCGGACGGGTGGGCCGAGTACGACCTGCGCCACCAGATGCCCGGGTGCCAGACCTATCGGCGCGGCGGCGCGCTGAGGGTTGTTTCTCATTGAACTGCGTTCGAACATGCGCATCGAAGGAGTCCGCCATGAGCTCAGGCGATTCATGTGGAACGCAGGTTTCGGACGAAGCGGATCTCGCGGAGATCATCGCCTCGCTCGGTGGCAGATCTCTTCTCGGGAGCAAGGCAGAGAACCTGTTCATTCTCCACGACCTCATGGTTCGAGGATTTCCGACAAGCACTGTAGATTGCTTTGCCGCGCGCAATCCCCACCTCGCAGCGGATCCCGCCTTCAGCCGTGTTCCAGGGTTGCCCCAGCCCGACACAAGAAGCGCACGACCTTTCCTCATCACGGAGTAATCGATCATATACGCATGATTGATTTGATCTATTTGATCGTATTTATATGATCAAATAGAAGAGGTCCGAAAACATATGGATGATCATGATGCAGCGCGATGAACGGGCGATGGCCCGGCGCCAAATCGATAAGCGCCTAAATTCGCTTGGAGCTATCGATGAACTTGCGCGTCCTGCGCGCGGCTGGGTGAAGGCCATCCGGGAAGCTCTCGGGATAACCACCCGACAGCTGGCCGGGCGGACCGGGATGGCTCGTCCCTAGTTGTCGCCATCGAGAAGGCCGAAGCCGACGACTCGATCACCATGACTAGCCTGGAGCGCGCTACGCGCGCCCTAGACTGCCGGGTGGCCTATGTCCTGGTGCCCGCTCGAAGTGTTGGTAGAAGAGCGGGCCCTGAAGCTGGCCCGTGAGCGTCTGGCAAAGATCGCTCATCCGACAGGCTGATGGCATAGTCGAGGCCACCATCGGAGGCGAAGACGCCCAGCTCGTTCCACCGCCCGCCGCGCTGCGCCTGGCCGACGGCGGCTCTGGGCTGGGCGCTGCTGGCGTTGGCGGTCATCGACGCCAAGCATTTCATCCTGCCCGACGTGCTAACCCTGCCGCTGATCCCGGCGGGGCTGGCGGTAGGCCTGGTGGCTCGATCCGGCTGGTTTGTTTGAGGGGCAGTTTCTCCACCACACCCTGGGCGCGGCGCTCGGGTTCCTCGGCTTCGCGGGCTGCTTTGAAGAGGCTTGTCGCCTTAACCGGATTGTGGCACATTCCTGTCCACGCGTCCTGTAAGATACTGATTTAAAGGGAAAAATATGGCGGGTTGGAATCCAGGTCCCCCAGCCAGCCAACCTTCCCCGCGATTTTCAGAACCATCGGATCGAGACGACCACTAGCCAGCGCCAAGCAGCCTAGGCGCTATGCCGCTCCGGCTTGTTCTGCCTTTCTCTCACAAACGATGCCGGGACGATCTGGCCGACAGGCTCCTGCCGGCTGTTCGTGATGACGGGGCGGGCGAAGCCGGCAAGGCTCTCGGCCTCAGCGCGACTGATCATCCTCAAGGCTTCCAGAATGGCGATCAGCGCAGGGATGCGCGCACGCGAATTGCCGTCTGCCACCTTCAAGGCGATGCTGAGGCCGTCCTGCGGCAGGAAGGCGAGCAGGAATGCCTCGGCCCCGACCTTGAAGACCACGCGCCGGCCCGTCGCTTCGGCAATCGCCACCATCGGGTGACCGGAGCCGGAGGTGTATTCGGGATGGCGGCCCATCGCCTCAATCAGGCGGGTCATCGCCGCCGCCCGGTTCCCCGGCGCCCGGCCGGCCGCGAACCTGGCGGCGATCCGGGCCGTGTCGCCAAGGCTCAGCGCCGGGCTCGGCAGCGTGCAGCCATCGACCCCCAACGGCAGGTCGACGGGCGCACCAAGGTCGGCAAGCAGGTTGAAGAACAGTTGCTGAGAGGGATGGTCCGCGTTGCGATATCCCTCAATCTCGTAGCCGCAATGACGGCACACGGTCAGGAAGCCGGTATGCTTTCCAGAACAGTTGTGGTGGAGCGACGACGACGCCTGCCCTGCCCGGATCATCTTGAACTGGGTGTCCTGGTGTTTTGGATACTCAGGGCCGCAGGCAAGATCGGAAACCTCACAGCCGATCTGCGACAGCCAGGCGGCCGCGAGCTCGGTGTGATGCGCCTCGCCACGATGGGAAGCACAGGCGAGCGCCAGATGCTCAGGCGACAGCTTATAGGCCTCCGCCGCCCCTGACTCGACCAGGGCCAGGGCCTGAAAGGGCTTCATGGAGGATCTGGGATAGGTAACCAGATCCGGATCGCCCCAGCCGGCAATCACCTCGCCGTCGGCATTGGCCACGACCGCCACGCCCAAGTGCCGGCTCTCGACTACTTCGCCGCGCCTTACCTGGGCGAACTCCTCAAACATCTTCACACGCACCTGCCTTTCATTTCAGGTGCCAAACTAGTCAGTTGCAGGAGCCGCCGCGAACAGAGATATCGCCTTGGGTTATGCGCAAACGGCATAGCCTCCCGCTTCCCCTGATCGGATATGGCGGTATGCTTTCCGCCATCCCTTCAATCACGAAGTTTCCGCCATGACAACCACCGTCCAGACTGCAGAGATATGGCCCACCTGGCGCAGCCGCTTTCCGGCTGCAGAGCGCCAGATCTATCTGAATGTCGGGTCGCGCGGGGTTATCTCCAACGCCTCGAAAGCGGCCGCCGACCGCATGATAGAGGGGCACTGGCTGTCAGACATGGCGAAGTCGGAACGCAAACCGATGCTGGACCGCTGCCGGACGCAATTCGCGGAACTTGTGAAAGCGTCAAACCCAAATGAGATCGCCGTACTCAAGAACGTAAGCGAAGGCCTGAACTCCATCGCCACCGCCCTGCCCTGGGAGGCGGGCGACAACGTCGTCCTGACGCCCGAACTGGAACACGGCAACAACATCTATCTTTGGCTCGCGCTGCGTGACCGAGGCGTGGAAATGCGGGAGGTTCCGCATAAAAACGGTCATATCGACGCAGAGCGTATGGCCGAAGCCATCGACGAAAGGACGAGGCTTGTAACGGCTTCATCAGTCAGCCTGACCCCCTGCTTTCGAACCGATCTGCGCAGCATCGGCCTGGCCGCCCGTGAGAAGGGCGCGTTCTTTCTGATCGACTGCGTTCAGAGCTGCGGCGTTCTCGACATCGATGTGAACGACGTCTGTGCCGACGGCTTGGCGACATCGACTTCAAAGGGCCTGCTGGGGCTTATGGGGTTGGGCTTTCTCTACGTGAATGCCGAATGGAACGATCGCCTGCGCCCGGCCTTCGTCGCCCGGCACTCCGTCATGCACTCTGGGCATGAGAGCGAATTTGAGGGAACCGGTTTTACCTATGCGCCCGACGCAACCCGCTTCGAGATCGGCAACTACAACTGGACCGGCATCGCGGTGGCGGATGTTGCCCTCGGCGAAATTCTGGAGATCGGCACCCCCGCCATCGAACGCCATGTGCTCGCCCTGGCCGACCGGCTGCGCGAGGGCTTTGCAGAGCTTGGGCTGAAAGTATCGATGGCCGAGCCATCCACGCGCCGCTCGCATCTGGTGACGGTCGGCGAGATGGGGCTTGGCGATACCTACACAACCGGAGACGAACGGCTGAACCGGATTGCACGGGCTCTGGAAGCCCAGGGCGCGCGCTTCTCCATTCGCCGCGGCATGCTTCGCTTCGGCTTTCACCTTTACAACAATGCTTCGGATGTTGAACGTGTTCTGGCAATCGCCAAGGATGCCTGAATGTTCGACGGCTTCGAAACGCCCTGCCTGATTCTCGATCCGCAACGGCTCCGACGCAACGCCGAGCGGATGCTCGAACACTGCGCGGCCAGGAATGTCGCGCTGCGGCCGCACCTGAAGACCACGAAGTCCGCAGAGGTCGCCAGGATCGCGACCGGCGGACGGATGTCGCATGTCACGGTATCGACGCTTGCAGAAGCACAGTACTTCGCCCGTGCCGGCTTCAACGACCTGCTCTATGCGGTCGGGATAACGCCCAACAAGTTTGCCCGGGTGGCCGGCATCATGGCCGAAACCGGGAAAACGATCACGCTCTGTGTCGATTCCATCGAGATGGCACAAGCCCTGGCCGAAAGCGCAGTCACGGCGCCGGCCCTGATTGAGATCGATTGCGGGGAGCATCGTGGCGGCTTACCGGCCGAGACCGACGAACTGATCGCAATCGGGCGCGCCCTGGGGCTACAGCTGCGCGGCGTCATCAGCCATGCCGGTCACTCTTACGCAACGGATCAGATCGCCGAAGTGAAGTCGGTCGCCAAGGCCGAGATTTCTGCCGCGAACGCAGCAGCCGGGCAGCTGCGTGCCGCGGGTATGGCCGTGGAGGTTGTCAGCATCGGGTCGACACCGACGGTGATGCACGCCGACAGCTTTGATGGTGTCACAGAGGTACGCGCAGGGGTCTATCTGTTCTGCGATCTGTCACAGCTCAGCCGCAACATCTGCACACTCGACGATATGGCGCTCAGCGTCCTCACCACGGTGATCGGCCACAATCGCAAGGCCGGCGTCCTGACACTGGATGCGGGCGCCCTTGCGATGTCCAAGGACATCGGCGCCAATGCCTTCCTTTCGAGCGCACACTACGGCTGGCTCTGCGATACGAAGACGCTGGAGCCCAGCGGCCTGTCGATCAACGCGGTGCATCAGGAGCATGGAACCGTTCAGGTCGCAGATCCGGTATGGTACGAACGCCTGCCCATCGGTTCCACGGTACGGGTACTCCCGGGCCATGCCTGCCTGACCGCCGCAGGAGGCTACGGCGCCTATCACACCACGGACGGTCAGGTCTGGCCCCGGGTCGACGGCTGGTAACGCAGCGCAGGCTATCGCGATATCGACTCAAGGCTTGGAACCGACGCCAGAAGCTGTTTCGTGTAGGCCTGCTGCGGCGCGGCAAACAGCTGATCGGTATGGGCCTCTTCTACGATTTTGCCGTTCTGCATGACGACCACCCGGTCGGCCATCTGCTCGACGATCGCCAGGTCATGGGTGATCAGAACCAGGGTGAGGCCCAGTTCTTCGCGCAGCTCCGTCAGAAGGCTCAGTATCTGCGCCTGAATGGAGACGTCGAGAGCGCTGGTCGGTTCGTCGCAGATCACCACCTCCGGCCTAAGGATGAGGGCCCGGGCAATGGCGACGCGCTGGCGCTGGCCGCCGGACATCTGGTTCGGATAGGCGTGGGTGAAGCGGGCCGTCAGACCGGTCTGTTCCATAACCGCCTGAACGCTCTGCCGCCGCTCCTCCTTTGAGCCGATACCGTGGATATCCAGGGGCCGGCGGATGATTTCGCTGACCGACATGCGCGGGTTCAACGACCCATAGGGGTCCTGGAAAATTGGCTGAACCACCCTTGCGCGCTTGAGCTGCGGGACCTGCCCGACATCGACCCCATCGAGCGTGATACGTCCTTTGTCCGGCGCCTCCAGACCCAGAATCAGGCGCGACAGAGTGGATTTCCCCGAACCGCTCTCCCCCACCACGGCCAAGGTCTCTCCCTTGCCGACCGTCAGCGACAGGGCATTGACCGCGGCGATCTCCCGCACCGGACCAAAGAGTCCGCGCTTCACGTAGTAGCTCCGGCTGACGCCCTCCACGGTTATCATTGGCTGACGCAGTTTGGATTGGGCAATCCGGCCGGAGGGCCTGGGAATACTGTCGATCAGCCGGCGCGTGTAGTCGTGCTGCGGATCGCTCACGACCTGACGGGTCGCCCCCTGCTCCACCACCTCGCCCTTCAGCATCACCATCACCCGGTCGGTGAAATTGGCGACCACCCCGAAGTCGTGGCTGATAAGAATGATGGCGATGCCGAGCCGATCCTGCAGGTCTTTCAGCAGGTCCAGAATCTGCTTTTGTATCGTCACATCCAAGGCCGTCGTCGGCTCATCGGCGATCAGCACGTCCGGCTCATTCATCAGCGCCATGGCAATCACGATGCGTTGGCGCTGCCCGCCGGAGAACTGATGCGGATACTGATTGAACCGCTCCTCGGGGTTGGGCAGACCGACAGCGTTCAGCAGTTCGATCGCCCGCGCTTTGGCAGCGCGCGCCGTTCCGCCGTGCAGCGTCATGCCTTCCGCCAACTGGCGCCCGATTGAATAGACCGGATTGAGGGCCGTCATCGGCTCCTGGAAGATCATGCCGACCTCCCGGCCCCGCACCTCCGTCGCCAGCGCCTTCTGCGACATGGTCAGCAGGTTGTGCCCGCCAAGCTCCACCCGCTCGGCGGTCCACTGGGCGGCGCTGGGCAGCAGGCCCATCAACGCATGGGCGGTCATCGACTTGCCCGATCCGCTTTCGCCGACAATGCCCAGGGTTTCGCCGCGCTTCAGGCTGAACGACATATCCTTCACGGCTGTCAGCACGCCACCGGGAATGGGCAGGGTAACGGTCAGGCCCTCGATGGTGACGGCGGGCCGCTGCACTTCACGCTGATCCATCAGTGCCGGGCCTCCGGCGCGGTAACATCGCGCAGGCCATCGCCCATCAGATTGATCGCGATCACCAGCAGGAACAGCGCGAAACCGGGGATGGCAACCAGCCAAGGTTGGAAGAACATGGCGTCCTTGCCTTCGGCGATCATCAGGCCCCAGGATGGTGTCGGTGCCGGTATACCCACACCGAGAAAGCTCAAGGCGGCTTCAGCCAGGATGGCCTTGCCGACTTCGTAGGTGAAGATCACCAGAATATGACTGGTCAGGTTAGGCAAGACGTCACGCCATATGATGGAGAACTTGTCCGCCCCCAAAGCCTTCGATGCGGTGACGAATTCAAGCTGACGGACGCGTTGTGTCGCCGCGCGGGTGACGACCAGAAAGAGGTTCCAGTGCAGGACACCGATGACGCAGATCACAACCGTCACCGACGGTCCGATCAGAAATACCATGGCCATGCCGAGGAGCAGTGTTGGCATGGCCAACTGGCAGGAAAGGAGAAAGCTCACCGCGTGATCGACCCGGCCGCCGAAGAAGCCGCCGAGTACGCCTAACGAGACACCGATCACGCAGCCGATAACCGCCGCCGAGAAGCCGACGATGACCGAGATCTGTGCTCCGAAGAGAAGGCGACTGAGATAGTCGCGGCCGAGATGATCCGTGCCGAGAGGGTGGTCCCAACTGCCGCCGGCCCAGACCGGATAGGCGAGCCGGTTACCGAGATTCTGCTGGGTATAGTCGAAGGGCGCCAGAAGCGGGGCCAGCAACGCCATGGCGCAGATCACGGCAATAACGGCCGCTCCGAAGAGAAAGCCCTTATGCTGCAAGGCGCGGCGAACCAGGGCATGACGCGAGTCCTCACCGACAAGCTCCAGTTCAGTGTCGAGAGCCGCCATCAGCCGAGCCTTATCCGTGGGTCGAGCCAGGCATTGAGGAGGTCAGCCAGAAAGGTGAAAAGAACGAACGTGAGCGCGAAGATGAAAACAAGCATCTGCACCGTTGGTACGTCACCCCCGATGATGCTTTCAATGGCCAGGCGACCCAGACCGTTGATGGCGAAAACGCTTTCCGTGACCAGCGAACCGCCAAGCTTTTCGCCGAGTTGAACCGCCAGAATACTTACTACCGGCAAAAGCGCATTGCGCATGGCATGACGCCGCAGCAGCCCGAGGCCGCGATAACCCTTTGCCCGGGCCGTACGAATGTAATCGGAGGCCATGACCTCCAACAATCCGGTGCGCGTCAGACGCATCACGGAGGGAACCGAGGAGAGCCCGAGAACAAAGGCCGGCAGCACGAAGTGCCACCAGGTTTCGGCGCCGGATACCGGGAAGATCGGAAACGTCACGGCCAACAGCATGATCGCCATCACGCCGAGCCAGAAATTCGGAACCGCCTGAGCGGCCACGGCCAGGCTCAATGCGATCCGGTCGATCAGAGTGTTTGGATTCAGCGCCGCCGCCGCACCGAGAGGGATGGCGACCAGGATCGTCACCAGAATGGACGACCCGGCCAGGGCCAAGGTGACCGGGAAGTGCCGCACGACCAGGTCGACGACCGGCGAGCGCCAATAGAGGCTGTCGCCGAAATCACCCTGGAATACACTGCCCAGCCAGGAGAAGTACTGTACATAGAGCGGGCGGTCGAACCCGAACTGCTTGCGGATCAGTTCGACATCGGCGATATCGGCTTCATCGCCGGCCATCAGACTGGCCGGATCGGTGGCGAAGTTGAGCAGCAAAAAGGCGACGAGGCTGATCGTGAAGGCGACCAACAGTGCCAGAGCGCCGCGCTTTAGAGCATAGATTAACATACTGCCATTGCCGTTGAACGGCGGCCCCCAAACCTAAGCTTGGGGGCCAGCCTTGCGTGACCGATACGACTCACTATTTCCACTTGGCCATGAACAGCCGCGGCATGCCGTCTTCCGGCTGCACGTAGACCAGGTCGTTCGACAGCATGAAGTTCTGGGTATACTTCTGCACAGGCACCCAATAAGCCTGTTCGGCAATGTGCTTGACCGCCTGATGGAACCGCGCCTCTCGCACCGCCGCGTCATAGGTCGCGTTGGCGCTCGCCACAAGGTCGCTCAGTTCCTGATCGCCGGTATAGACGCGCGCAACATCCAGGATGAAGCGGTCCGGCATGATCGCGCCCGCATCGGGGATGGAGAATGATCCGGATGAGCCGTAGAAGGCCGTCAGTTCGCCGGCATTACGCGGCTTGGAGACAGACTTCACATAGCGCAGGCTTACATTGATGCCCACCGCCTGCCAGTAGTTCACGATGGCTTCCTGAATGGGACGGTCGCGGGCCGCCCAGTACTCCAGGTCGAAACCCTCGGCATAACCGGCTTCCGCCAGAAGCGCCTTGGCCTTTTCGGGGTCGTAGTCGTAGGTCCGCACATCTTCCGTACAGCCGAACTGGATCGGCTGGCAGGCAGTCCAAAGGGGCCGCGCCGTACCGCCGGTGATGTTGGAAACGATATCCTCGCGATTGATGGCGTAGTTCATCGCCTGACGCACGCGCACGTCTCTCGTCGGTGCATTGGGGTCGGAGCGGCCCATGGCATCCAGCGCAATGTAGCCGACACGCATCGAAGGGCCGGCAACGAACTGAGCACGCCCGGTGCGGCCGACGTTTTCTGCGATATCCGTGGGGACGTTGAAGGTCCACTGAACACCGCCTGACATGACCTCCGCAGCCTGGGTCGAGAAATCCGGGATCATCCGGATGACGATGTTCTGAATCGATGCCATGGCTTTGGGGCTATCCTGGCGATAGCCGTCATGGAGCGCCAACTCGATCCTCTGGCCCGGTTGAAAATCCACAACCCGATAGGGGCCGGTTCCGTTGACCTGGTTTTGCTGGGCGTTGGGGGTGATGACCCCGTCGACTTCATAGGCGCCAAGCTTGCGCAGCTTGGAATAGTAACTCAGATCGTAAAGCACCATTGCGTAGGGGTGCTTCATATTGAACTGAACCGTAGTGTCGTCGACAGCCTCGATGCTTTCCAGCCAGCGCCCGATCCGGGTGGCATAGCGGGTCTCGCCCGCCTCGCTGACGATATGCCTGAAAGAGTAGACGACATCCGCAGCGGTCAACGGGGAGCCATCGTGAAAGGTCACGTCGGGGCGCAGCGTGACGACCAACGTCTTGTCGTCAGTGAACTCATGACCCTGCGCAGCAAGCGGAACGGGCTGCTGCGTTTCCGGATCCACGTAGTATAGCGCGTCGTCGACAAGCAACCCGAGGATGTCGTTCTCCCGGATTGTCGAGTAGAGCCCGTCGGTGGTTTTCACCTCGCGCGGGAAAGCGGCGATCAGCGTATCCTTGGCCTTTTGGGCCTGCGCCGGCATGGCCACGGCAAGCGTCGCCGCCACGGCCATCAGAGTCCATCTCAGTTTCATGTTGTTTGCGTCTCCCTGTCACGCTTGGTTTTATGCCTGCTAGTTGGTTTTCTTCGGAGGGGGTTGTCCAATACCTTTGCGTTGGATCGTTATGCCGATACGGCATGACTTGGAATGCCAATCATTCCAGTCAGTTATCTTACTTTTCCAGCGACCGCCCCGTTGACCGGTGGATCAGATCCGCGCAAAGCTAAAGGCCCGTGCAGCAATGATTGACGAGGTTCGATGACTTACAGAGTCAATGCAGACTTCCAGGCCGTCCACGCGCGATGGTACCGCTGATGAGCTTTTTTAGATTCCCGGGAGTGGCAGCCAACCGTGAAGACTCAACCGGCCGTTGGCGGTTGGCCGTTACAAGACAGTCTCTGACCTTTGCTCTTTTGAGCCAAAGCGATGCTGCTATTGTTGGTGGCAGATGGAACTGAAATGGCTCGATGATTTTGTCGCGCTTGCCCGAACCGGAAGCTTCAGCCGGGCGGCCGATGAACGCAATGTCACCCAACCCGCTTACTCGCGCCGGATACGCTCGCTTGAGTACTGGTTGGGGGTAACGCTGTTTGACCGGTCTTCTTTCCCGGTTCAGTTGACCACGGCGGGCGAAGAATTCTTGCCCCGGGCGCAGGCCCTCATCGCGGATATCAATCTATCACGCCAAGACCTGCGCCTGATGCACGCCCGCAGCCAGACGGCGGTGCGCATCGTAACGCTTCACACGCTGGCCTTGAGCTTGCTGCCGCGCATTGCCGCCCGCTTTGCCCGGCTGCATCCCGAAGGATCTCTCTCGATCCTGCCCTCAATCCAGGACATCGAAGCCTACTTCGACTCTTTGCAGGCCGGCCTGTCGGACGTCGTGCTGTCTTACGAGAGCGCGATGGTGAAGCTGGACGCGGCAACCCTCTCTCAGTTGAGCGTTCTGCGGATCGGCCGGGACCAGATGATTCCCGTAGCCTCCCCCGCCCTTGCGGCGGCGCTGCCTGAGAACTGGCTGGAGGGAGCAAAAGAGCCCATCCCGATCCTCTCCTATACCAGCTTCTCGTTCTCCGAGAAGATCGTGGCGCCGATTCTCTACCGCTACTCAGGCAAGTTCCGGACGGTCTTTGAAAGCCCCTTGAGCGAGAGCCTGCGCAGGGTCGCCCTGCATGGAACCGGCGTGGCCTGGCTGCCGGCCGAACTGGTTGCGACCGATCTGGCCGCCGGTGCCCTGGTCCGTCTGCCGGGGGAGCACCTGGCGCCGGAGGTTATGATAACGGCCTATCGGCTGAAGGCCCCCCGCGGCCCGATGATCGAAGCACTGTGGAGCCTGCTGGAAGAGAGGGTCAAGCTCGGAGAAGCACCGGGGGCCAAAGACTGACGCAGCCGATGGACCCAAGCCATCGGCACTCAGCCGCCCGGCAGATCCAGCTCCGCCAGTTTTGCATAGACCCGCACCACCGAAGAATCATTATCGCCGGCCATGCCCGCCGCTTCCGCCATCAGGTAGGACTGCAAAGCATTACCCGCCAGCGGGACGGGAAAGCCTTCGGCCCGCGCCGTATCCAGCACGATCCCAAGATCCTTGGTGAAAATACTGACCGCGGACTTGGGGCTGTAGTCGCCGGTCAGCATGCTGGGAACGCGGTCGCAGAAGGCCCAGGACGCGCCGGCTGAATTGCTGATCACCTCATAGACCTCCTCGGGATCGAGCCCCAGCTTGACCGCCATCGCCATGGCCTCACCGGCAGCCGCAATATGAATGCCGACCAGTAACTGGTTGATCAGCTTCATCGAAGACCCCCGCCCCGCGGTATCGCCGAGCCGGTAGATCTTCTTGCCCATGGCCTGCAGCGCCGGATCGGCACGCTCGAAGGCCGCGGCACTGCCGGAGGCCATGAAGGTCAGCGCCCCCGCATTGGCGCCGACTGCGCCACCGCTCATCGGGGCATCAAGGTAGTGCCGGCCACCGGCTTCCAAACGGGCGGCGGCCTCGCCGGCAAACTTCGGCGCGACCGTTGCGCAGGACACGAAGACCGCCCCCTCCGGCATCACTTCAGCCACGCCGTCCGGGCCGAAAAGCACAGCCTCGGTCTGGGCCGCGTTGACCACGACCGAAACCAGAACGTCTACACCCCCGGCAAGCTCGCGCAAGGAGGCAGCGACGCTGCCACCCTCTGCCACCAGCGCGTCCCGGCGCTCGGCAGCGAGATCGAACCCGACAACCTCCAGGCCGGCTTTCTGTGCCGACACCGCCATGCCAAACCCCATGGAACCGAGACCGATCACACCGACACGCGTTTTCGCCATAGCTTGCCCTCCCGAAGCACCGATTATCTTTACGGTCGGCAAGCTAACACGATGACTCGCTAAATTTCGCGGGCGAAATGCCGTCGCGGCACAACAAAGCGCGCGCCCCTCAAGCCAGGCGCGTCGTGCGGGCACTGTCTTCCAGGCCCGCCAGGACAGTCTCTATCCCGTCCCTTTCCAAGCCCACCTGCCCAAGATAGCGCGTGATCTTGTCGCGCCGCGTATCGATCAGTTGAAGAAAGGCAAGCTGTTCGGCCGCCGTAGGCTGGGCATTCAGGGCGCCGAACATCTCCGCTTCGTGATCGCGCCGGTTCTGAAGACCGCGGTGCCGTTCACGGTTGGAACCGAAGCGGATCTCGTACCAGGCCCTCTCCCGCGCGCCCTCGCGCAGGGCCGCGGTCAGGCCGGGGCCGATCAAAGCGGGGCTGTTGTAGGTCAGGGAGAAGAGCACCATCAACTCCTGCGACCCGGCAAGCGCCTGCAGCAAAGGGCGGCCCAGACGCTGGGTCAGAATGCCCTCATAATCCGGCCGGATACGCTCAAAGAGCGCCCGGCCCTGCTCACGGGTGATCAGAAAACTGAAAGCATTGCCGGCGGCCGGGTCCTCGCCTGGTTTCCAGGGCGCTACCAGGGCTTTTGCCTCGTCCACCGCGCCGCCGGCCAGAGCGCGGCTGAGTGAATCGAGCAGGGCCTCATCGGCCTCGCTCAATGTCACGCCGATAGCGGAAAGATCGTCGCCAAGTCCCTGCCGTTTCGGCCAGCCCGGCGCGTCCACCAAGAGGGCATAACCCAGCCCCAGTGTCGGTATGCCGCGATGATCGCTGTAGACCCGCGCCACGAAACCCTCGCTTTTCGCAATGAAGTCGAAAAGCGCGGCATCGTAAGACCCCTGAACTATCTGCGGAACAATTGCCATAGATCCCTCTTCCCTCACCGACCGCAGGTTAGAGCCTGCGACCGCTTGTAACCTGCCGTCAATGGCGCATTCGGGGAACGGACCGGCAAACGAGCGGCACGGTAAACCTAAAAGAGGCGGGTCATGCGAAAGCAACAGAAGAACCAAACGCAGAAACCCCCGACGGCAAGACTGACAGCGAGTGCGACCTGCCATCCCAAGGGGCCGGCAACGGTGACATCGGTGCAGAACGCCCGCCAACCGGCGGCGAGCAGCCAGAAACACCAAAGCAAGGCAGCAACGGAAAGAAGATCGGCGTCAAGCGACCCCATCCGCCCCTCAGCCAGAAAGACCAAGCCAAAACAGAGCGCCGCGATGGGCGCCAGACGCAGAAGAAATGACCGATGGGTCTGTCCGAGAGAACCGGCCTCCACCCCACCCGGCAAGGCCGCCGCGAAGCCGGAGAGAATCGAAACAGCAGAAAGCCACAGAGCAAGCCATGAAGACCGCGCGACAAGATGGCCGGTCGCGCGCCAAGATTCCTCCAGGTTGCCTGCGTCAATCTGTCGATAGACGACCCAGACAGCCAGGAAAGCAAACCAACTCGCGGCCATGCACAAGAGGCCGACCGCATAAGCCAGATAAGAGGTCGTTACCATCCAACTCGATGCCATCGTGGGGTTCCTCAAATTAATCCGGCTTTTGGGTTATCGCAGCCGAAGGCCGACGAGTTCAACGGCAGCTAAAAGTGCAACAACCCCAGCGACGAAGAGCAGATTGGCAGCCAGGCCCAACCACCATGCTGGCGGCCCGGTCACGATCCTCTCGCCGGCAAGGGCCCGCCACCCTTTAACGATGATCCAGGAAGACCAGGCGAGCACCGCGACTGCCGCGATCTCGAGATAAAAACCGAATGGCTGCAGCGTCAAAAGGAAGAGCAGGAGAAAGCAAAGCGCGATCGTCCCATAGCGTCGTTGATATGCCCTGTGGCTTTGGTAGAGGGGATAGTCTTGTTTAGCCGTCGCTGCTTTGCCAGCCGGCAGAACAGACGATGCAAAAGCCAGCACCGCACAGACGACACTTAGAAAAATGACGTAATCCGCAGCGTCCGACAGGAAAACCGCGATCTCGAACCAGGCATCTTCGCGACCGTAGTCAACTATATTTGACGGCTCCTCCACGGGGCTATGAAACGCATAGATGGCGCTCCGTAAGAGCACCATCAGCCAGTAGATCACGACGAGGAAAAGCATCGCAGCGTAGCCAAGATAAGAGACTTTAGTTCGGAACTTCGCCGACACGACCGCATTCCTCCAGCTCCGGCTGACCGGTTCCCACCTCGCTGGCCCCCACCTTACTGGCCCCGACGTCGCTGATCAGGGCGACGATCAACAACGCGACCAAGGTAAAGGCCACCAGGGCGCGAAGCGCCAGAAAGCGCAGAATGAGAGATTCGACCACCTGTTGATCCTCCGGTCGCTGCGGGCAGGACACCGCCTTGCAGGCAAAACGGCATCCGCTATTGGTCGCCGCAACGGCCAAAAAGGTTCAATAGAGCGCGATGTCCCTCCCGGGACAGAGGTCGGGAGAATATGGCCGAATACGAGGCTCTCTCAGAGGCAGTCCCTACCACTCCGAAGAGGGTCTTGCGCTCGCCGGGACAAGGTTAGCGCACGGTCACCTCGACGCGGCGATTACGCGGCTCGGCGACCTCATCCTCGGTCAGGATCAAGGGGTTGCTCTCACCGTGGGAATCGACATCGACCAGGCCCGCGTCCAGGCCCTCGGCTATCAGGAGATCGTGGATCGTCTCTGCCCGATCCAGCGCGAGTTGGGCATTGCGCCGTTCCGATCCGGTGCGGTCGGTATGCCCGACAACGGAAACCTCAGCGGCCGGATACTCTTTGATCGATTCCAGAATCGCCGGCAACTGAGCCTGTGAATCCGGGGTCAGGCGATTCGATCCGACAATGAAATACAGAATGAAAGTCTTCGGCTTCAGGGGACTGGCCTCGATCGTCGAGCCCCAGGTCTCCGCAATCTCTTGCTCGCTGATGACCTTCGGTTCGCTTGGCGCGGTCGTGGCACTGCCGACCCGGGTCGTCTCCCGCGGCTCATCGACCAGTTGCGAACCCGCCTCGTTCTCGATGACGATCGAACCGACGCTGCCGTCCTCCTCCTCCAGCAGCACGAAACGATTGTTCCCGGCACAGGCTGAAAGACCGAGCAGAATTATCAGCGTAACTAGGGCGCGCAGCATAGATCAATCTCCCTCAACTTCTGCCAGGAAACGGGTTCCGCGCACAGCCACCGTGGCCACCGGCGTCTTCACCTTCACAGCGTCTGGTGAGAGCTTTGCAATCACGCCCGAGACGTAAAGCATGGTTCCACGGAAGAACTCGATCAGGAAAGACAGTTGCCCCTCCGCCGGGGCGAACTGGAACTGTGTGAACTGAACCCGCGAGTTGGGACCGATCGAAATCCGCGATCCATCCTTGAAGGTCAGACCGACGGATCCATCGGCGGTCTCCACGATGTCCTTGGCGAAGATCGCCTCGCCAACGTCGAGTTCGGCGCGCTGCTCGGCCCGCAGGGCATAGGCTTCTCCCGCAATCACCTTGACCAGAGCGACCTGTTCCTGCTGCGCCGCTGTGGGCGTTCCCCCAAGCAACAGCAGTGCCGAGGTCAGCATCAGTCCCGGGATAACCCGGCGCATTTCAAGCGGACTCTTCATAGCGCTTTTCCTCTTCGCTCACTCGTTCGATCGGACTGCGAACCCTCTCGGCGGGAAAAACCAGGGTTGCGGTCGTACCGTGGTTCTTAACGCTGGCAACCTCCAGCTTTCCGCCATGCATTTCAATCATCGCCTTGGTCAGGGGCAGGCCCAGCCCAATGCCCTCAAGGTTGGATGCCAGGGCATGGTCGACGCGGCGAAAGGGCTCAAAGGCTTCGGTCACTTCCTTGTCCGACATACCGATGCCTGTGTCGGAAATCGACAGGCGATAGGCACCGTCATCGCCTACCTTGCCGGTAAGCTTTACCTGGCCTCCACTGGGTGTGTACTTCACCGCATTGGAAAGCAGGTTCAGAACCATCTGCGTGAACATCCGCCGGTCGCCCCAAAGCAGAGGCGAGAACGGCGTGCTCTCCTGAACGATCCTGGTGGCACGATGCTGGTAAGCCGTCTTTACCGTTCGCATACATTCTTCAAGGATCTCGCGCACCGGAAACTCCGATTCCGTGATCTGGCTCTCGCCCGCCTCGACCTTCGACATCTCCAATATGTCATTGACCAGTGACAACAGATGCTGGCCCATGTGGTGAATATCGCTCACATAATCGCGGTATTTCGGCGGTGAAACCGGCCCAAGAATCTCGCGTTTCATCATTTCCGAAAAACCCAAGATCGCATTCAACGGCGTCCTCAGTTCGTGGCTCATATTCGCCAGGAAGCTGGTTTTCGACCGATTGGCCGCTTCGGCCAGAACCAGGGCCATCTCCCTTTCCTCGTCGCTGCGGCGCCGTAGCCGCTGCGCTTCCACAATGCCAAGCGACAGCATCACCAGATAACTGAGAACAAGGACCAGGGCAGCGTAGCTCGGATCAAGCAGGGTCGCATGCCGGTCAAATACATAGAGGGAAACGGCAAACAGGAAAACCAATCCCGTAAAAGCGGCTGCCAGACTGACATAACCGGAGAGCCGGGAGGTGAAGGCGATAACCAGCGCGAAGCAGAGGGCGGCCGCAATTCCTTCCCAAACCGCCGCATAGTGGGGCCGGATCAGGTAGCTCTCATTCACCAGGTTCTCAACAAAAAGCGCCTGGACGTCCAAGGCCGCGCGCAACTCTCCGCCAGGGGTTATAAAGCTTTTGCCAAGGCCTACCCCGGTAGAGCCGAGAAGCACGATACGCCCCTGCAGGCGGGAAAGCGGAACCTCGTCCGCCAACAAGGCCGCGGCGGAGATTCGCGAGAACGATTCGGCGCTGCGGTCTCGCAGCCAGACATGACCGGGAAAAGCCGTTTCGATCGTCGTCTCGGCCAAGGTCACACGGGTCACGCCCGGCCCGTCGATCTCAACCGAGATGGCTTCGGCTCCCTTGGCGATACGCAGCACCTCGACCGCAAAGCTCGGCAGGATGGCATCGCCCACCAGCATCACGACGGGCAGCTTGCGGATCACGCCATCGCCGGACAATGCCAGGCTGGCAACACCAACACCGGCGCTCGCGTCCTCCAGCACTTGCAGGTTCCGGAGCAAAGCCGGATAGCGTCGCAGTTCCGAGCCCGTCTGCCGGCCCAACCGCAACAGGACCGGCGTCTGCACAGCGCCGCCTTCCGCAACCGGAACCTCATTACCAGCCGTCGCTGCGGCCAGCACAACCGGCAGCGTGCGCAGCTTGGCCGCCAGCATGCTGTCGTTGGACGGCAAAGCCGCCAGGCTCTCGCGCAAAGGGGCATCCAAGGGAAAGCGTTTCAGCAGATTTTCCGGCGACAGGCGGTCGCTCTCGGAAAAGATGATGTTGATACCCAGAACGGATGGCTTGCCGGCGGCGATCCGGCCGACAAGATCGGCCAGCAGATCACGCGGCCAGGGCCATTGGCCAAGCGCCGCCAAGCTCCGCTCGTCGATATCCACGATGACAAGGTTCTCGGCAGGCTCCTCGGCACCCGCAGGCAAAAGCCTTTGGGCAAAATCGAAAAATGCGTCCCGAAAGGTCGGAAGCGGCTCCGGATCGGCGAAACGAAGAGACACAACCAGGATGGCAACCATCCAAAGAAGCCCTCTCCTGACCCAGCCACCAGCGGTTTTCGCAAGAAGTCCTGAACCCGCCGATCGTCGTTCGTCCCTAAACACCAGCGGCCTCGCTCGCCGACAATCGTCCGACGCGGAGCAAAGAGGCACCATCAACCCAGGCCTGAGTCCACCGCCTTCGTCGGGCATGACGACGCTTCTTCGCCCGCGCCGCCTCAATGGCTCGCCTTATCTGCTCTCCCTGCCGATACATGAGCTAGCGTACCGCCCCGCAATTCCACCCTAAAGCATAGGATAGCATGGACTTACCATCACCAATCAACAAGTTGATTAGTCAAATTGTTGGAGTAATAGAGGTAGCCGCCGGAAAGGTTTTACAAGCTTGGATAGGGACCGTGAGGTCCGGCAATACCGCCTGCCTTAGCGCAACAAGGCCTTGATCTCTGCCACAATTGCAGCCGGAACGAGTAGCCCGTCACGCTCGGCAACCTCTCTCGCCGTCAAACGACGGGTCCCGGGCAGGCGGGCGCCCGGCTGTGACTGGAGTGCATTAACCAAGATTTCGAGGCGATCGGCAAAGCCACCGCCGGAGAGCGGCGTCGGATCGAACGCCAGGAGCAATTGTCCCACACCGGGTGGCGGCCCCTCGGCGGTGAAGAATGAAGAGGCCTCGAACCCATGGTTGGCGCCCACCAGGGTTGCCGAGAGGATTTCGACGAGCATCGCCAGCGCGGCGCCCTTTGCCTCGCCCATCGGGATCATGGTGCCGGCCAGCGCCGCCTCCGGGTCCCGGGTCGGACGGCCCTCCGCGTCCAGGGCCCAGCCCTCGGGAATCTCCTGGCCCGTCTTGGCGGCGGCCATAACCTTGCCGCGCGCCACCTTGGCGAGGGAAAGGTCGATAACCAGTGGCGGCGCCTCGCGTCGTGGCGCGGCCATCGCAATCGGATTGGTACCAAAGAGCCCCTGCGTGCCGCCCCAAGGAGCAATGGCCTGCGGCGAATTGCCGAGCATCAGCCCGACAAGCCCTTGCTCCGCCAGCCGCTCGACATGATAGCCGCCCTGGCCGAAGTGGTGGGAGTTATAGACCGCCGCCACCGCGATCATCTGGCTGCGGGCCATCGACACCAGGGCGTCCCGGGCGCAATCCAAAGCCGGAAATGCAAAGCCCGCGCCGGCGTCCACCCGGATCGCCGAAGCCGATAGTCGCTCGATCTGCGGCTCGGCCGCGCCCTTCACTTTCCCGGTTCGGACCTGGCCGGCATAGCTGGCCAGCCGCGACAGGCCATGGCCTTTCTGACCGTCGGCCTCGGCGGCCACAAGGGCGGTGGCGACCGACAGGGCGTTTCCTTCCGCCGTGCCGGCCGTCACCAAAGCCTTGACCGCCAAGTCGCGTGCCTCGGCCAGCGTAAAGCGTTCACCTTCGCTCACGCCGCTTCCCCCTTGTTTTGTGCCTGCGTCGGAACCGATCAGGCGCTGCGATAGAGTTTGGTCATGACGAACTCGCGATGCTTCAAGGCCTCTGCCGCGGTCAGACGCCCGTTGCAGGTGCGCAGGGTGATGTCGATCAGGGCATCCCCGGCTTCGTCCATGTTCATCTCACCACGCAGAATGCCCGAGACGTCGAGATCGACATGCTCGCCCATCTCCCGCGCCGTTTTCGGGTTGGCCGTCAGCTTGATCACCGGCTCGATCGGATTGCCGATGATGTTGCCCTGGCCCGTCGGGAAAAGATGTACCACAAAACCGGCGGCGGCCTGCAGGGTCACACATTCCGCAGCGGCGGAGCTGGTGTCCATGAAGTAGAGCCCCGGCCCGCTTGCTGGCTGCTCGGCCGGCTGCAGGACGTCGATGAACTTCGTCTTCTTGCCGATTTTCTGCAGGTTGCCGAAAGCCTTTTCCTCGATGGTCGTCAGGCCGCCGGCGATGTTGCCCTTGGTCGGCTGGCTGTCGGAAAGGTCGCTGGTCTTATGTGGCTCGATAACCTCGTCCATGTAGGCCTGCCAGGTCTTCAGGAACTTCTCCGCCGCTTCCGGCGTCGCGGCGCGGGTCGCACAGACCTGCTCGGCGCCGGTCAGCTCCGAGGTTTCGCCGAAACAGGTCGTCGCACCAAGCTCGTCGAACTTGTCGATGAAGTTGCCGACGGTCGGGTTGGATGCCAGCCCGGAGGTGGTGTCGGACTCGCCGCACTTGGTGGAGACCCAGAGTTCGCCTAGATCACAGGGTTCGCGCTGCAGCTCGGTCGCCCACTGCGAAAACTCCTTGGCCTTGCGCGAGGCATCGGCGACCACCTTGATCTCGCCGTGGCCTTCGATAGCGAAGCCCTCGACCCGCTTGCCGGTCTTGGCAATGCCGTCAACGACACGGGCGGTCCAGACAGGCTCGATGCCGATGACGATGACCGCCGCGACGTTGGGATTGCTGCCGGTGCCGATCAGGGTGCGGAAATGCAGCTCCAGGTCTTCACCGAACTGCAGCCGGCCATAGTGATGCGGCAGTGCCAGGCAGCCGTCGATGTTGTTGGCCACCTTCTCGCAGGCGGCGTTGGAAAGGTCGTCCAATGGCAGAATGACGACGTGGTTGCGGACGCCGACGCGCCCATTTTCCCGGCGATAACCGTGAATTTTCTGAGCGCTCATCTTACCACCTCTTCGTCTTGACGTTCTGGGTATGGACATGGCCGCCCTTGGCGATTCCCGCCACCGCTTTGCCGATGTCATGGCCGTACTTGAGGATGGTGTCCCCCTCGGCAATATCGCCAAGAGCGATCTTGTGGCCCAGCGGAATGGCGTCGATGCACGCCATCTCGAAACGCGAATCGTCTTCCAGAATCCAGCCGGAAAGCGTGCTGTTGGCATCGATGCCCTCTTTCACGATCACCCCGACCGTGTCTTCGGCATCATGCACGATGAAATCAGGTGCAGACATCTTCGGATGCTCTCCCTTTATTGATTGCCTCAAAGCCTGAAAAAGATCGCGAGCCCCCCGGGCAGCCCAAGGGCCAATCGGTCAGCGGCGGGCAATCTGTTGTTCAAGGATATGGAATTATATGTTATATCTTATATAAGACAAGGGCTTTTCGAACCGAGAGACTGATTTCAGCTCTCTGCCGCGCATGGTTAGGGGAATGTCAAACTTGGCGACCCAAGCATCCACGATCCCCGGCTTTCGCCCGCTTTATAAGCAGGTGAAAGAGCTTCTGGTGGAACGCCTGATCGGTGGCTTCTGGAAACCCGGGGACCTTCTACCCAGTGAATTTCAGCTGGCGGCCGAATTGGGTGTCAGCCAGGGCACAGTGCGCAAGGCTCTCGACGAAATGACAGCAGACAACCTGCTGGTCCGGCGTCAGGGACGCGGTACCTTCGTGGCGGAACACGATCAGGAACACGCCCTCTTTCATTTTTTCAAGATGACCGACCGCGAGGGACAACCGCTTGTGCCGGAAAGCCGCGTTCTGCGCCGCGGCCTGGGTACGGCGCGCAAGGACGAGGCCGCCAGGCTTCAGATCCAGGCCGAAGCCCCCGTGATCCGCATCACCCGCGTCAGATCGATCAGTGGGAAACCGGTGATCTTCGAGCGCATCGCCCTGCCCTACCAGCTGTTTCCCGAACTCCACGATGGCCGCGAACTACCGAATACCCTCTATACCCTCTTCGCCCGCGACTACGGCATCACCGTCGGCAAGGCCTTGGAACGGCTGCGCGCGGTGCCTGCCAGTCCGGAGGTCGCCCGTCAACTCGACCTGGAACGGGACCACCCGCTTCTGGAAATCGACCGCATCGCCCTGGCGCTCGACGGGCGGCCGGTCGAATGGCGCATCTCCCTCTGCCACACCGGCGACACCGCCTACAGCGTGACGCTGGCATAACCGCAGCGGACGCAGCGGTTTTGACGTGGCTTCCGGACCACACCATCAGTGATGATCACCATCCGCTAATGCTGCATCGCCAGCCCCCATAGCAATGCACAAGCAAGTCTGACGAGAAATTGGCACAGCGGTTCGCTATTCCGTTGCAACGCGGTTCCGGCTACCATCACAGCGTGCTTTGCCGATATCCGGGGCAGTACTAAAGGGCTCACCGGTGAAGCCAAAAGAAGAAACCCAAGATAATAAACAAGGTCACGGCGCATCTGGAGACAGAGCAGTCGATGACCGCGAAACCGGGAGACGAAAATGCGGTGCATTGCGGTGCTGACGATGGCGGTTGGCCTGGTCGCGGGGGCCACGGAACTGACCGCCCAAACGCTTTCCGCTGACAAGATCAGAGAAATCACCGCCGGGGTCGACAAGGCAGCCGTGCTGGCCAATGAAGCCGAAAGCCGTCACTGGCCGAGCCATGGCCTCGACTACGCGGAAACGCGCTTCAGCAAGCTCGATGGCATCACCACTGAAAATGTCGGCGAACTCGGCCTTGCCTGGTCCCACGGCCTGAACTCGCGCCGCGGCGTCGAGGCCACGCCCATCGTCGTCGACGGCGTGATGTTCGTCACCGCGTCCTGGAGCATCGTCCACGCGCTCGATGCGCGTAGCGGCGAAGCGCTTTGGGTCTACGATCCGAAAGTACCGCGCGACTATGCCTACAAGGGCTGCTGCGACGTGGTGAACCGTGGTGTGGCGCTGCACAGAGGCAAGGTCTTTGTCGGCACCTATGACGGCCGCCTTGTCGCCATCGATGCGGCAACCGGCGAGCCGATCTGGGAGCAGGACACGGTCATCGACCGCGCCAAGTCCTACACCATCACCGGGGCGCCGCGGATCTACAACGGCAAGGTGATTATCGGCAACGGCGGCGCCGAGTTCGGCGTGCGCGGTTACATCACTGCCTATGACGCCGAGACCGGCGCGCAGATCTGGCGCTGGTTCTCGGTGCCCGGCGATCCCGCCAAACCTTTCGAGGACATCTCCATGGCACGCGCCGCCGCCACCTGGGACCCCTCGGCGAAGTACTGGGAGGCCGGCGGCGGTGGCACCATGTGGGATTCCATGGCCTTCGACCCCGAGTTGAACCTGATGTACGTCGGCACCGGCAACGGCAGCCCCTGGAACCGCCACATGCGCAGCCCCGGCGGCGGCGACAATCTCTATCTTGCCTCCATCGTCGCCTTGAACCCGGATACCGGCGCCTATGTCTGGCACTATCAGCAGACGCCCGGCGACAGCTGGGACTACACCTCCGCCCAGCACATCATCCTGGCCGAACTGCCCATCGACGGACGGACGCGCAAGGTGCTGCTGCACGCACCGAAGAACGGTTTCTTCTACGTCATCGACCGCACCAACGGCGAATTCCTCTCCGCCGAGCCCTTCGTCGAGGTGACCTGGGCCGAAGGCTATGACGCCAACGGCCGGCCCATCGAGGCGCCCGGCGCCCGTGCCAAGGACAAGGCCTGGGAGACGATCCCCAGCGCCTTCGGCGCCCACAACTGGCACCCCATGTCGTTCAATCCGCAGACTGGGCTGGTCTATATCCCCGCACAGGGCGTGCCCCTGACACAGCAGCATGATCCGGACTTCAAACTCGACACCCATCTGCCCGGGCGTCCGCACAGCAATCTCGGCTGGAACCTCGGCCACATGCTGAACACGGTCGCGCCCAAGGCGAAGCCCTTCGGCCATCTGCTGGCCTGGGACCCGGTGAAGCAGGAGGAGGCCTGGCGCCAGGAATACGTCTCCCCCTGGAACGGCGGCACCCTGACCACCGCCGGCAACCTGGTGTTCCAGGGCACGGCGGACGGCCGCTTCATCGCCTATGACGCCGGCAGCGGCGCGACCCTGTGGCAGACCCCCGTCGGTTCCGGCGTGGTGGCGGCGCCCGCGACCTACGAGGTCGACGGCCGGCAGTATGTCAGCGTCGCGGTCGGCTGGGGCGGCGTCTACGGCATGCTGGAGCGCGCGACCGAACGCGTGGGGCCGGGGCGCATCTATACCTTCGCCGTCGGCGCCAAGGCCCCGATGCCGGCGACGGTGACCAATACCCGCACCACCCTGGTCGCCGGCGTTACCTACGACCCGGAGCACGTGACGGAGGGTGCCGGTCTCTACGTCTCCAACTGCCTGTTCTGCCACGGCGTGCCGGGCATCAATAACGGCGGCAACATCCCCAACCTCGCCTACTCCGAAGCGGGTATCCTGACCAACGCGGCAGCGATCGTCTTCAGCGACGCCCTGAAGGAGCGCGGCATGCCCAACTTCGCGGACAAACTCAGCGAGGACGAACTGACCCGCATCATCGCTTTCATCCAGGGCACGGCGGACGCGGTACGGCCTTAGCGGCCCAGGCACGCCAATACCCGGCTCCACCAACGGCAAGGGCGGTCACGTAGGGGATGCGCTCAGCGTAAAGCCGTGTAATGTATTGCGGTCGCCGCATCGCAGTTCATGGGAGGGTAGGAACTGGAAATGGCAAGCGTCAACGAATACCACATTCAAGGCAGCTACTTCGAGGCTTGCAACTGTGAAGCCATATGCCCCTGCCGCCGGCAGAACGGGGTCGCGAACGGTCTTTCCACTTACGGTATCTGCGACTTTCTGTTGTCATGGCAAATCGACAGGGGAAGCGCGGACGGCGTCGACCTCTCCGGTATCGCCGTGAGTATGGCCGGCCGCTACAGCGATGAAGAAGAAGGCACGCCCTGGAGCGTCATCATCTATATCGACGAGAATGCCGGGGACGATCAGTTCGAGGCATTGAGCGAGATTTTCCAGGGCAACGCAAAGGGCAACATTCTGTTCACCGGAAACATTTCAAAAGTGCTGGCCGTGAAACGGGCCAGGATCGCGCTTGACCACGCTGCCGGAAACGAACAGATCCGGATCGGCGGGATCGCCTCCGCCAAAAGCCTGGAAAACGTCGCCTTCGACGGCACCGTGACCTGCGGTATCCCCGGCCACGACCATCCGGGACAGGAGTCCGTCTCAAGCCTAACCCACAACGACGGACCGTTTCAGTGGGACTACAAGGAGCGCTGCGGCTTCGCCACCGATTTCGCCTACGCCAGCTGATCGCCGGCGACAATGCCCTCTGCAATCGGCCCCGACCGCTCGCCATACTTCCGCAACGGTGCCTTGCTGCTCGCCGGCCTGTTGACCGCCGGCTGGGGCCTGACGCTGTGGTCGATCACCCACATGGACGCCCCCTTGGTCAGACTGATGATGCCCCTGCAGTCCGCGTGGTCGGCGCAAGAGGTTTTTCTGGTATGGCTCATGTGGGCCGTCATGATGGGCGCCATGATGCTGCCCTCGGCAGTGCCGATGATTCTGATCCACCGGCGTGTGGCCGGCAGCAGACAGGCGTCAAAGGCCGCCGCGACAGCCAGTCTATGGTTCATCTTCGCCTATCTGATGGTCTGGTCTTGCTTCAGCGCCGCCGCCGCCGCTTCCCAGTGGGGCCTGCAGTCGGCCGGGCTGCTGTCGCCCATGCTGGTGATCCGGGAGCCCTGGCTCGCGGGCTGTGTCCTGATCGCCGCAGGCGTGGTGCAGTGGACGCCGCTCAAACAGGTCTGCCTGAAGAAATGCCGAACGCCGATAGGCTTCCTGATCACCGAATGGCGCAAAGGCCGGCTTGGCGCCCTGATCATGGGCACAAAGCACGGCGCCTACTGCGTTGGATGCTGCTGGGCCCTGATGGCCCTGTTGTTCGTGCTGGGGGTCATGAACCTCGCCGCCATCCTTGCCCTGACCTCGATTGTCGCTATTGAGAAACTCGCCCCCTTCGGCGAGCGGCTGGGGCAATGGAGCGGCGCGGGTCTGGTCGCCTGGGGCATCTGGCTGTTGGCCTTCTGACGGCTACCAGCCTCCCCTCACCGCAGGTTGGTCGCGCCGACGATCTGTCCCAAAGCCTTGTCGAGATTGGCGACGGAGCGGTCGACGTTGTGCAGCTTGTCGAGGCCGAAGAGGCCGATGCGGAAGGTCTGGAAATCATCGCCTTCATCGCACATCAGCGGCACGCCGGCGGCGATCTGCAGGCCCTGGGCGGCGAACTTCTTGCCGGTCCTGATCTCCGGGTCGTCGGTGTAGCAGACCACCACACCGGGCGCGCCGAAGCCCTCCGCCGCGACGGACTGGAAGCCCTTGCCCGCCAGCAGCGCGCGCACCTTGTCGCCCAGTTCCTGCTGCTCGGCCTTCACCTTGTCGAAGCCGTAAGCCTCCGTCTCCTTCATGGTATCGCGGAAACCGGCCAAGGCGTCGGTTGGCATGGTGGCGTGATAGGCATGGCCGCCCGCCTCATAGGCCTCCATGATCTCCAGCCACTTCTTCAGGTCGCAGGCGAAGCTGGAAGAAGTGGTGCCATGGATGCGCTTGTGCGCCTCGGCGCTCAGCATCACCAGGCCGCTGCAGGGCGAAGCGCTCCAGCCCTTCTGCGGCGCCGAGATCAGCAGATCGACCCCGACCGCCTGCATGTCTACCCAGATGGTGCCTGAGGCAATGCAGTCCAGCACGAAGAGCCCGCCGACGGCGTGCACCGTCTCGGCCAGCGTCTTCATGTAGTCGTCCGGCAGGATCATGCCCGCCGAGGTCTCCACGTGCGGCGCGAAGACGACGTCCGGTCGTTCGGCCAGGATCGCCGCCACGGCTTCCTCGATGGGCACGGGGGTAAAGGGCGCCTGCGGCCCCTCGCCGCTTCGCCATGCTTTCAGCACCCGGGTCTCGGCGGGGATGTTCCCGGCCTCGAAGATCTGGGTCCAGCGGTAGGAAAACCAGCCGTTGCGGATGACCATCACTTTCTTGCCGCCGGCGAACTGGCGCGCCACCGCCTCCATGGCATAGGTCCCGCCGCCCGGCACCACCGCCACCGCCTCGGCATTGTAGACCTGCTTCAGGGTCGCGGAGATGTCGCGCATCACCCCCTGGAAAGACTGGGACATATGATTCAGCGAGCGGTCGGTGAAGACCACGGAGTATTCCAGAAGCCCGTCGGGATCGACGGTCTTGAGAAGACCGGACATGCTCGTCTCCGTCTGCTGCGGTGCCTCGGTCGAGGCGTTGGGGGAACCGGGAATCGGCAAGGGACACCATAGCCGAAAACCGGGGCGACGGAAGGGACTTAAAGCCGCAGCCGCCCGCTTTTGGCACCGCCGCCGCCCCCCGTCCGGCGCGGACCCTGCTGCGGCGCGGGAAAGGGCCCCGGTGCGGTTTCGCCCGGGCAATTCCCTCCCGCCCGGATCTGCTCTAGACTGGCCGGGCGCGTGGGGACAGCGATGAACCGTGGATCGAACCGAACTGGGGCCCGTGAAGGACGGAACCATGACCGTTCCCTGGAAGCGCCTCGCCCTCGCCCTCGCCCTCCCGCGGCGCTGCAGATCGGCGGTGCCGACGCCGACATCGCCGACTGGGCAAACGAGGAGACGCCGCTGTTCGGCTCGCGCGACACCGCCGACGACGCCAGCGACTGGCTACGCTTCGGCAGTTATGGGCTCTATGCCGCCGCCGGCCTGGCGGCCCCGGCGCCGGCGGATGCCTGGCTGGCGACCAAGGCCCAGGGCTTCGCCGTCGGCGGCGGGGCGCTGCTCGCCACCCGCGGCGCGACCGAGGGCCTGAAGGCGGCGATCGGCCGCGACCGGCCGCTGGACCAGGACGACGACTCCCTTCCCTCCGGCCATGCCAGCATGACCGCCGCCGCCGCGCGCCTGGCCCGCGACACCCTCACATACTACGACCTTCCCCGCCCGGCGCGCCTCGGCGGCGACGTCGCCCTCGCCGGGCTGGTGCTGACCACGTCCTGGGCCCGGGTGGAGGCAGGCGAGCACCACCCCACCGACGTGCTGGCCGGTATCGCCCTCGGCAACTTCCTCGCCGTCTTCGCCACCGAAGCTTTCCTCGCCCCGGCGAGCGACGGCCGTCTGGCGCTGGGCGTCGACACGCAGGGCGATGGGATGATGCTGCAGCTCAGTTTAGGCTTTTAGGCATCTGCCCCCGCATCCGCTCCGCCTTCGGATCGTAGAGCGGCTTCAGGCTGGCCATGGCCGGGAAGCACTCGCCCGCCCCTTCGATCTCGTAGGTCGAGCCGAGCACGTCGTCGGCTTTCTCCGACACGTCGCAGGCGATGTAACCAAGCCGATGGCGGCGCCCGGGTGGTGGCCGTAGTTGCCGGAGGTGAAGTAGCCGGCGATGGCGCCGTCGCACCAGATCGGCTCGTTGTGATTGAGCAGCGGTTCAGCGCCCTCTAGCTTGAACTGCAGCAGGCGCTTGCTGAGGCCGAGCTGTTTCTTGCGCAGCACCGCGGCGCGGCGCCCCTCTCCGCGCCAGGATTGACCGGGGAAGAACAAAGGCGCAAGCTCATAGGTGGGGAACGGGGCGATCTGGGGAATATCAATCAAGTAAAAAAGCGCCGCGATCCCGACCATATCGTTGGGGGGACGAACCATGGGCGAAGCAATCACGCATGTCACCATCGTCGGGGGCGGCACCGCGGGCTGGCTGACCGCGCTGCTGCTGGGCACCTATTGGAAGGCCCAGGCCGGGGATCGCGACAACAGGCGCATCACCCTCATCGAATCACCGAACGTTTCCACGGTCGGCGTCGGCGAAGCCACGGTCCCGGCCATGCCCCGGCTGCTCCAGCAGGCGGGCATCTCGGAGCGGGCCTTTTTCAAGCACTGCAACGCCTCGTTCAAGCTGGGGGTTCTCTTCGACAACTGGAACCGCGACAGGAAGGGCGAGCGGGTCGCCTACATCAACTCCTTCAACGAGGGCCCCCTCATCGGTGGTGTGGATTCAGCCCACCACTTCCTGCAACACGGTGCCGGCGGCGTCGATTTCTCGGACGTCATAACCCCCGCGCTGGCTTTGGGCCGCGCCGCCAAGGGACCGCGCGCCCTGAACGCAAAGCCCTACGACCAGGGCGTCGGCTTCGCCTATCACCTCGACGCCGGGCTCTTCGCCGGCATGCTGCGGGACATCTGCGTGGCGCGCGGTGTCGAACATGTTCGCGACGACGTGGTCGACATCGAAAAGGACGAACGCGGCTACATCACCGCCCTGGTCCTGAAGGAACAGGCGCGCCAGCCGGTCGAACTGGTGATCGACTGCACCGGCTTTCGCGGCGTGCTGATCAACGGCGCGCTTGGCGAACCCTTCGTCGACTATTCGAAGTACCTGGCCAACGACCGCGCGGCGGCGGTGCAGATTCCCCATCTGGACCCGGAGAGGATCGAACCCCTCACCCGCTCCACGGCCTTGGGCGCCGGTTGGTCCTGGCGCGTGCCGCTCTACAACCGTGTCGGCACGGGCTACGTCTTTTCCAGCGCCCACCGCAGCGACGACGAAGCCTGCGAAGAACTTCTCGCCCACCTCCGCGCCACCGGGGGCGACGCAACCAAGGATGCGGTGCCGCGGATCATCCCCATGCGGGTCGGACGGACCCGCAACCCTTGGGTCAAGAACTGTGTCGCCATAGGCCTGTCGGGCGGTTTTGTCGAGCCGCTGGAATCAACCGCCATCTACATGATCGAGATGAGCCTGCGTTCGCTCCTGAGCTACTTCCCCGACCGGGACTTCGCCGCCCCCCTGCGCGACCGCTACAACAAAATCGCCACTCAGCTCTATGACGAAGTGCGCGACTTCATCTGCCTGCACTATGCCCTGGGCAACCGCAGCGACAGCCAGTACTGGATCGACGCCCGCGAGGCGTTGGCGGTGCCGGACTCTCTCGCCGCGAACCTGGAACTCTGGAAACACGCGCTGCCGACGCGCTATGACCTGACCTCCGCGCAGCTGTTCTCCTACCGCGTCTACCACGCCGTGCTGCTGGGCAAGAAGGTCTACGAAACCGGTTACGCCGCGCCGCCCACTTGCGGCGTCGCGCTGAAGCGCGAACCCTGGCGGCAGTATGTCAAACAGGTCCGCAAGGGGATCGACCAGACGGTGAAGGCGATGCCGGATCACAAGAAGCTGCTCACCAGCCTGCGCGGCGAGGGCGAAGCGGCAGCAGGCCCGAAGATCCCGGCCAAACCGACCCTCCCGCAGGCCACCGTCCCGCTACCGGGACAGGCCGCCCCGATGAAACCAATCATCGTGAACAAGTGGGGGCGCGGTTAGAGCGCTCCGAAGGCTTCCAGTGGACTCACCCACCCCCGCACCCGCTCCGCCTTGGGGTCATAGTTCGACTTAAAGCTGGCGAGGGCGATTAAGCGCTCTCCCGCTACTGGCTGAGAAGCGGACCTACGACTTATCGTCGGATGATGTCTGCTAGTGACCCCAAGCGGTCATGCTCCGGTTAAACTCTATTGCCCATTTGTCGGCTCGTCTGCGTCAGGGCTCACGCAGCGTCTTTGCTCAGCTTCTAGCTCACCAGCACCCTTGACTAACTTGACCAACGCTAACAGACGGTCCGAGAGATCGCGACGCTCCACCCAATGCTGCTGCAAGCTTCGACCGTCTAATGCTAGCCACACTGTCGAACCGCGCGCCGACACTCCATTCGGCATGATATGGAATCGGCCTGGGTCTTTTGGGTCATAGAACTCAATCGGCTTGGTTTCATCATCACCAAAGCGCCGCATGGGCAATGGGTGCTGTATCTTATTGTCTTTTGCTATTTCAAGCTTTGCTATGGGCATTCGCAAGAGTTCGAAATCGGCGAAGACCGATTTGAACTCGTCTAACTCGCATACACCCGAGGGTGACCGGCTGGCTGCAGTGGCTTCCCGATCCCGTTGTTGAAACGCCCGAAGTATTTCGTAACACCCAGTAATCCACGTTTCGGAAAGCATCATCTGGTAGTGGATGGCAAAATCCACTCCAGACGCATCCTTGTTCGTATTGAACTCATCTTCAAGGCACCTCAGCAATATGTCTAGATCGCCTTGCCGCTGGATGCTCAAGCTTGCGGTGACCAGATTGAACCGCCCAGAGAGACGGAAAGATAGATTCACCCAAGCTTCATGCTCTACTTTGTATCTTGCTCGGGCGATGTTGAACAACTCATTCAACAATGGCGATACGGCAGGTGACGTCATAATTTCATACATCTTGAAATTGGTACAAGACGACAACTATAGCAGGTTTGGGATCGCCCGCTTGACGGCTGGCATTTGGTGCAAACGAGTCGGACAACGATCGCACTGACCGAAGGTCCGCTTCTGGTATTTCGTGGAAGTCCCAAGCTTGTCATAGGCGGGTCCGCTTCTGGATGAGAACCGGCCAAAGGGCTTCAATGCCTCGACCTTGGTCTCACCCCCGCATCCGCTCCGCCTTCGGATCATACAGCGGCTTGAGGCTCGCCATTGCCGGGAAGCGCTCGCCGGCCACTTCGATCTCGTAGGTGGAGCCGAGCACGTCGTCGGCTTTCTCCGAGACGTCGCAGGCGACGTAGCCCAGGCCGATGGCGGCGCCGAGGTGGTGGCCGTAGTTGCCGGAGGTGAGATAGCCGGCGATGCTGCCGTCGCGCCAGATCGGCTCGTTGTGATAGAGCAGCGGCTCGGCGTCCTGCAGCTTGAACTGCAAGAGACGCTTGGAGAGGCCAAGCTGCTTCTTGCGCAGCACCGCCTCGCGGCCCAGGAAGTCGCCGAAGCGGCTGGCCGCCTTGTCCGGCTTCACGGCGAAGCCCAGGCCGGCCTCCAGCACATGGTCCTCGTCGGTGATGTCGTGGCCGAAGTGGCGGAAGGCCTTTTCCATACGGCAGGAATCCAGCACGTGCATGCCGCAGAGGCGCAGGCCGTGGGTATCGCCGGCCTCGGCGATGCGGTCGAAGACATGGCGGGCCATATCGGCGGAGACATAAAGCTCCCAGCCCAGTTCGCCGACATAGGTGATGCGGTGGGCGCGGGCGAGCGCCGAACCGATTTCGATCTGCTGCGTGGTGGCAAAGGGAAAAGCGGCGCCTGAAAGATCCGTCGAGGTCAGCGGCTGCAGCAGGTCGCGGGACTTCGGCCCCATGACGCAGAGCACCGCCTCGCCCGCCGTCACGTCGGTGGCGATGCAATGGGCGTCGTCGGGAATGTGGCGCTTCAGCCAGGTGAAGTCACGCACCCCGACCGCCGCGCCGGTGATGACCAGGAACTCGGTTTCCGACAGGCGGGTGACGGTCAGGTCGGCCTCGATCCCGCCGCGTCCGTTCAGCCACTGGGTGTAGACGATCTTGCCGACAGGCACCGCGATGTCGTTGGCGCAGACACGCTGCAGCACGGCCTCGGCATCCCGGCCCTCGACGCGGATCTTGGCGAAGGAGGACATGTCGAAGAGGCCGACGCCTTCGCGCACCGCCTTGTGTTCCTCCGCCGCATAGCCGAACCAGTTCTGGCGCTTCCAGGTGTAGCGGTAGTCCGCCGTCTCCCCCGCGTCGCGGGCCTCGCGCGGCAGGAACCAGTTGGCGCGCTCCCAGCCCGCGACCTCGCCGAAGCAGGCGCCGCGCTCGGCCAGGCGCTCGTGCAGCGGCGACTGGCGCACGCCCCGCGCGGTGGCGAACTGGCGATAGGGAAAGTGATCGGCGTAGAGCAGACCCAGGCTCTCGGTCGCGCGCTGATAGAGATAGGTCCGATTGTTCTGGAAGGGCTGCATGCGCCGGATATCGACGTCCCAGAGATCGAAGGGCGGTTCGCCCCCGTCCATCCACTCGGCCAGCGCCTTGCCGGCCCCGCCGGCGGACTGGATGCCCACCGAGTTGAAGCCGGCGGCGACGTAGAAATTTTTCAGCTCCGGCGCTTCGCCCAGCAGGTAGCGGTCGTCGGGGGTGAAGCTCTCCGGCCCATTGAAGAAGGTGTGGATGCCGGCGGTCTCCAGGATCGGCAGGCGCGCCACGGCGGCCTCAAGGATCGGCGCGAAGTGGTCGAAGTCCTCCGGCAACTGGTCGAAGCAAAAATCCTCGGCGATGCCGTCCATGCCCCAGGGCTTGGCCACCGGCTCAAAGGCGCCGAGCAGGATCTTGCCCGCGTCTTCCTTGTAGTAGGCGCATTCGTCGGGAATGCGCAGCACCGGCAGGTCGCGCGGCAGATCGGGGATATTCTCGGTGACGATGTAGAAATGCTCGCAGGCATGTAGGGGCACCTTCACACCGGCCATCTGGCCGACCTCACGCCCCCACATGCCGGCGCAGTTCACCACGTAGTCCGCCGTGATGGCGCCCTTGTCGGTCTCGACGCCGGTCACCCGGCCACCTTCCCGACGGATCGCCGTCACCTTGGTCTGTTCGAAGATCTTCACGCCCTTCTGGCGCGCGCCCTTGGCCAGGGCATGGGCGATGTTCGCCGGGTCGGCCTGGCCGTCCTTGGGCAGGAAGACGCCGCCGGTGACGCCGTCCAACGCCAGCTGCGGATAGGCCTCCGACACCTCCGAAGGCGTCAGCACCTCGACATCAAGGCCGAAAGTCTTGGCCATGGAGGCGCCGCGTTTCAGTTCTTCCAGCCGTTCGTCGGTGATCGCGACCGAGAGCGAACCGTTCTGCTTGAAGCCGGTGGCGACCTCGGTCTCCGCCTCCAAGGTGCCGTAAAGCTCCGCCGAGTACTTGGCGAGCTTGGTCATGTTGGAGGTGGCGCGCAGCTGGCCGATGAGGCCCGCCGCGTGCCAAGTGGTGCCGCAGGTCAGTTGCTTGCGCTCCAGCAGCACCACGTCGCGCCAGCCGAGCTTGGCCAGATGATAGGCCAGGGAACAACCGATCACCCCGCCGCCGATGATGACCGCGCGGGCCTGTGTTGGAAAATCACTCATCGCAATGGCCCTCCCTCAGGCGCCCAGAATTTTCACGCAACCCGGCTCTTCACGCCCGCAGGTCAAGCCCGGAGACGTTCGTTCTTCGGATCGAACAGTGGAGAGACCGCGACCTTCGCCGGGCAACGCTCCCCCAGGATCTCTACTTCCAGGTCTTCCCCCTCGCCCGCCAGGTCGGTTTCGACATAGGCCAGCGCGATGGATTTCTGGATGCGATGGCCGTAACCGCCGGAGGTCACCAGCCCGACACGGCGGTCGCCCTTCCAGACGATGGAGCAGAAGGGCGCATCCGCCGTCTTGGCCTCAACGACCAGCGGCACGAAGCGCTCCTTCGAGCCGGCCTGCTTTTCCTTCAACAGGGCTTCGCGCCCGATGAAGGCTTCCTTGTCCAGGCGGATGAAGCGGTCGAGGGAGGAGCGCAGCGGCGAGTACTCGCTGGCCAGATCCTGCTTCCAGGCCATGTAACCCTTCTCCAGGCGCAGGGAGTCCATGGCGTACATACCGAAGTCGCGGATGCCGTGGGCTTCGCCGGCCTGCCACAGCAGATCATAAACAGGGCCGACGGCCTCGACCGGCAGGTGCAGCTCCCACCCCAGCTCGCCGACATAGTTCACGCGGATGGCGAAGCCGCGGGCCTGAGCAATCTCGATGGGCTGGACGGAAAGCCAGGGGAAAGCGGCATTGGAAAGATCGCTCTCGGTCACCTGGCCCAAAACGTCACGGGATCGCGGGCCCGCCAACACCAGCGTGGACCAGCGCGGCGTCACGTTCTCCAGGGTAAAGGCCGCATTCGCGGGCAGGTGCGCGCGCAGCCAATCCTCGTCGTGCCACTCCCCGGCGGCGGCGGAGATCAGCCAGAACCGGTCTTCGCCGAAACGGGTCAGGGTCATCTCGGTCACCACCCCGCCCTTTTCGGAGCAGAAGTAGCCGAGGGAAACCCGTCCGACCTTCGGCAGCGGGCCGGCGATCAGGCCGGTCAGCCAGTCCGCCGCGCCCGGGCCCTTGACCTCGAACTTGGAGAAGCCGGGCATGTCGAGGATGCCGATGGACTCGGCCACCGCTTTGCACTCGGCCGCGACGGAGGGATACCAGTTACCCTCGCGGTGATAGCTCAGCTCCGGCTCCGGTTTTGCACCCGGTGCCGCGAACCAGACCGCCCGCTCCCAGCCACCGCGATCGCCGAAGACCGCGCCCTTGGCCGCCAGTTTTTCATAGAGCGGCGAAACCTTGGCCGGACGGCCGGCCGGACGCTCCTCGTGCGGAAAACCGATGGCATATTCGTTCTGGTAAAGCTCCACCGCCTTGTCGACGACATAGCGCTTGGTGGCGAAGTCGGTGTAGCGGCGCGGGTCGATGACCCAGAGATCCCACTCCGGCTCACCCTCGATGATCCATTCCGCCATGGTCTTGCCGGCACCGCCTGACTGGGCGATGCCGAAGGAGAACACGCAGGCTTCATAGAAATTGCGCAGGCCCGGCGCCGGTCCGACCAGCGGGTTGCCGTCGGGGGTATAGGGGATCGGCCCGTTGATCACCTTCTGCACGCCGACCGACCCCAGGATCGGGACGCGCGCGCAGGATTGTTCGATGTACCACTCCAGCCGGTCGAGATCGTCGGGGTAGAGCTGGAAGGAAAAATCCTCCGGCATTTTGTCGAGCCAGTGCGGCGTCGCCTGCCATTCGTAAGGGCCGAGGATCAGGCCGTTGCCTTCCTGGCGCAGGTAGTAGCTGTCATCGGGATCGCGCAGCAGCGGGATCTTGTCGCCCAGCGCCGCCAGTTCCGGAATCTCCTCGGTCACCAGATACTGATGCGACATGGCAACGGTGGGCACGTCACGGCCGACCATCCGGCCGATCTCCGCCGCGCGGTAGCCGCCGGCATTCACCACCTTCTCGGCGATGATGGTGCCCTTCTCACTCTCTACCTTCCACTCACCGGAGGGCAGCTGCGATATGGCCGTCACGGCGCAGAAACGCACGATCTTGGCGCCCAGGTCGCGCGCGCCCTTGGCATAGGCCTGGGTCAGCTGCGAGGGATCGATGTCACCATCATCAGGGTCCCAGAGGCCGCCCTGCAAGCCATGCAGCTCCATGTAAGGATAGCGGTCCTTCAGTTCGTTCGGACCCAGCATCTCGTAGTCGAGGCCCTGGTAGCGCGCCATCGCCGCCACGTGGCGGAACTCCTCCATCCGCGCGGTCGTCTGCGCCAGGCGGACCGAACCGGTGCGGTGATAGTTCATCGGATAGTCGACCTCGTCGGCCAGCCGCCCGAAAAGCTCCGTCGAATACTTCTGCAGCTTCATCATGTTCCAGCTGCCGGAGAAGGTCGGGCAGTTGCCCGCCGCATGCCAGGTGGAGCCGGACGTCAGTTCATTCTTCTCCAGAAGAACCGTATCGCTGCAACCCATTTTGGCGAGGTGATAGAGGGTCGAGGCGCCCACGGCGCCGCCCCCGATAATGACTACTCTTGCATGGCTTGGCAGGTCCGCCACGACATTCTCCCCTGTTCTGCGGCTTTCACACCGTATCGGTTCTTGGTAAATCGAATCTCTTAGTAGATCGGCCTTAGTAGACCGGTGGCGCGATAACCCAGATCACCTCTGCGCGAACCCGGCCCGGGTTGCGCCAGCGATAGGGCTCATGGTCGATGCGGAAACTGTCACCGGCGGAGACGCGGAACTGCTGCGCGCCGATCCAGAGATCCAGCTCTCCGGAAATGACATAACCGGTCTCTTCCGACTCCCGTGCCTGCGCTTCGCTCAGTTCGGCACCCGGCTCGAAAAGACTTCGGATGACCTCAAAGGCGCCGCCGAGATCGGGAGAGAGCAGTTCCTCGGTCAGGCCGGCGGCCATCGAGCCAATGCTGCGCCGGGCACTGGACCGCACGACGACGCCGCGCTCTTCCGCCGGCACCCCTTCATGGACAAAAAACCAGGAGAGCGGCGCATCGAGGGATTCCGCCAGCTTGCGCAGATCGCCAATGGAAAGCTCCGAAAGCCCGCGCTCGATCTGGCTCAGATAACCGACCGAACGGCCGACCTGCAGGGCCAGCTCACTGAGGGTCAGGCCCTTGGTCTTGCGCAGCGCGCGCAGGTCGCTGCCCAGGCTGGCGCCTGCCAGGGCCCCGTTGCTTTCCCGGGCGCTTTGCCGGGCGTGCCCATTCCT
This sequence comes from Pelagibius litoralis, assembly GCF_011683915.1. GTDB lineage: Bacteria > Pseudomonadota > Alphaproteobacteria > Kiloniellales > Kiloniellaceae > Pelagibius > Pelagibius litoralis. The sequence continues at coordinate 45,416 of NZ_JAAQPH010000017.1, read as the reverse complement.
GCTCGTCGTCTCCACCTTATCCGCCTCTGCCGTTTCCAACCTTTGCGGAAGGGTGACTCGTCTCTCATGAAATTTCTACTGGTTTTTTCATGCCGGCGCCAAGGGCCCACTGGCGAGCCCTGAATGATGGCATTCCCTCAATTCACGGGGGCGCCCATCATGACGGTTCAAACCTTGGGCTGATCGCTCTAAAGTGCCGGCCTTCCCAATGCGCCGAAATTCAAGAGCGCCATCAGAGAGACGAGCCCAAGATGGATCTTTCCGCCCGCTTTATCCTCCCCGACGACGAGACCAGGGGCCTTTTGATCGGCCGCGCCTGGCTGCCGGCCGGCCCGGCCCAGACAGCTTCAGGGCCAAGCCCCGTGGTGCTCTACGGCGATGCGGTGCACGATCTGTCGGGCATGGCCGCGACAACCTCGGCACTGTTCGACCTGAACGACCCGGCAAAACAGATCCGCGCGGCCCTTGAGGCGGGCGGCCTGCCGGTTGTCGGCGATCTCAACGTCATGCTGGCCGAAAGCGCCTGGAACAAGCGGGACGCCGGCAAGGCCCACTTCCTCGCCCCCTGCGATCTTCAGGCCCTGCGCGCCAGCGGCGTCACCTTCGTCGATTCGATGGTGGAGCGGGTGATCGAGGAGCAGGCCAAGGGTGATCCAGCCCAGGCCGAGGCCATCCGCGACAGCCTGACGGCGGAGGTCGGCGCCAAGCTGGCCGACCTGAAGCCCGGTTCGCCGGAGGCGGCGCGGCTGAAGGAAAGCCTGATCGAGCGCGGCCTCTGGTCCCAGTACCTCGAAGTCGGGATCGGCCCGGACGCCGAAATCTTCACCAAGTCGCAGCCCATGTCCGCGGTCGGCTGCGGGGCGGAGATCGGCATTCTCGCCTCTTCGGTCTGGAACAATCCGGAACCCGAGGTCGCCCTGGTGGTCAACAGCCGTGGCGCCATCGTCGGCGCTACCCTGGGCAACGATGTGAACCTGCGCGACGTAGAGGGGCGCTCCGCCCTGCTGCTGGGCCGCGCCAAGGACAACAACGCCTCCTGCGCCCTCGGCCCCTTCATCCGCCTGCTGGACGAGAGCTTCGACATGGAAAGGCTGCGCAACACCGTGATCGAGGTGGAGATCGCCGGCGACGACGGCTTTCGCATCGCCGATACCTATCCTCTGTCGGCCATCAGCCGCAGCCTGGAGGACCTGGTGGGCCAGGCCCATAACGCCGAGCATCAGTATCCCGACGGCCTGATGCTGTTCCTCGGCACCATGTTCGCACCGATCCAGGACCGCGAGGTGCCGGGCGAAGGCTTCACCCATAAGCTGGGCGACACCGTCACCATCCGCTCCAAAGAGCTGGGCGCCCTGATCAACCGGGTCAATCACTGCGACAAGATCGCGCCCTGGACCTTCGGCAGCACGGCCCTGATGAAAAACCTCGCACAGCGGGGCCTTCTCTAGGGGCCTTTCCACAGCCTGCAATCTTGACCCGGCGCCCCGCCAACCGTTACAGCAGTCCCCATCTCTAATACAGTCAGCGCAATCACCCCCCACTTCCGTCAGGAGACGTCATCGTGCAGAAAAACCTGATCGCCGGCGCCTGGGTCGAAGGCCCGGATGCCGTTAAGAACATCAATCCCTCCGACACCGACGACGTCATCGACAGCTACGCCCGTGCCGATCAGGCCCAGGTGAACGAGGCCGTGGCCGCCGCCAAGGCCGCCTTCCCCGCCTGGTCCACCGGCCCGATCCAGGCCCGCGCCACCATGCTGGCGGCGGTCGCGGCAGAGATCATGGCCCGCAAGGAAGAACTGGGCGAGCTGCTGGCCCGCGAAGAGGGCAAGACCCGGCCGGAGGGGATCGGCGAGGTCATGCGCGCCGGCCAGATCTTTGAATTCTTCGCCGGCGAAGTCGTGCGCCAGAGCGGCGAGAAGATCGCCTCGGTCAGGCCCGGCATCGATGTGGAGATGACCCGCGAGCCGATGGGCGTCGTCGGCCTCATCACGCCCTGGAACTTCCCCATCGCGATCCCCGCCTGGAAGATCGCCCCGGCGCTGGCCTACGGCAACTGCGTGGTGATCAAGCCGGCCGAACTGGTGCCCGCCTCGACCCATGCCCTGGCCGAGATCATCCACCGCGCCGGCGTGCCCGAAGGCGTCTTCAGCCTCGTCATGGGCAAGGGCTCGGTCGTGGGCGAGACTCTGGTGAACCATCCGGACGTGGCCGCCATCTCCTTCACCGGTTCGGTCGATACCGGCAAGCGCATCGCCGCCGGCTGTGCCGCGCGCCTGGCCAAGGTGCAGTTGGAAATGGGCGGCAAGAACCCCCTGGTGGTGCTGGATGACGCCGATCTCGACACCGCCGTGGACTGCGCTCTCAACGGCGCCTTCTTTTCCACCGGACAGCGCTGCACGGCGTCTTCCCGCTTGGTCGTGCAGAAAGGTATTCACGACAGCTTCGTCGACGCCCTGACCCAGAAGATGCAGGCCCTGAAGGTCGACAACGCCCTGGCCGAGGGCAGCCAGATGGGCCCCGTGATCGATCAGAGCCAGCTCGACCAGGACCTGAATTACATTGAGATCGGCCGCGGCGAAGGGGCAAGGCTGGCCTGGGGCGGCGAGCTTCTGAACCGGGCCACCCCCGGGTTCTACCTGCAGCCGGCGCTCTTCACCGAGACCGACAACAAGATGCGCATCAATCAGGAAGAGATCTTCGGCCCCGTCGCTTCGGTCATCGCCGTGGACGACTACGATCAGGCGCTTGATGTCGCCAACGACACGCCCTTCGGCCTGTCGTCGGGCATCTGCACCGGCAGCCTGAAGTACGCCAGCCACTTCAAGCGCAACGCCCAGGCCGGCATGGTGATGGTCAACCTGCCGACCGCGGGCGTCGACTATCACGTGCCCTTCGGCGGCCGTAAAGGTTCCAGCTACGGGTCACGCGAACAGGGCCGCTATGCCGCCGAGTTCTACACCACCGTGAAGACCGGCTACACCCTGCCGCTGTGAGGCTTCGATGACGGAGCAGGAACACAACGCTCATGTCTCGCCGGCCGATGCGCCCTATGTCGCAAAGGTTGGCGGGACCGTCATCGCGCGCAGCGACCGCGCGGTAATCCTGCAGGAGGTGTCGCCGCGCAAGACCTACCCGCCGGTGATCTACTTCCCCCTGGAGGATGTCGAGCAGCGCCACCTGCTGGCCAGCGATCATCACAGTTTCTGCCCGATCAAGGGCGACGCCGGCTATTACTCCCTCAGGACCGGGGGAGAAACGCTGGAGAATGCGGTCTGGTTCTATCCCGATCCGCTGCCCATGGTCGCCGGCGTGAAAGGCCATGTGGCCTTCTACCCCGACAGGGTGACGGTCGAGAAGGTCTGAAGCCGAGGCCTAAACCACGGCAACGCCGAGCGCCTGCGCATAGTCCTTGGTCTTCTGCGCCAGGACGGCCTGGTCCATGCCGCGGGAGCCGGGATAGTGCACGAAGAGCGGGATGTTCTTTTCCGGCTCAGGATGCCGGAGCTGGATGACGTAGAAGGTTCGGTAGTATTGCCCGCGCAGGACCCGCTCAGCCTTTCCTTCGACACCGTCGAAGGCACTGTAGGGCATCCACCAATCCTCTGCTCTCAGGAACCAGAGGCCCTTGACGGAAACACCGCTGTGCTCAAACGACACGTCGCGGCCGGACCGGCGCGACAGGAAAGCCAGGTACAGCAGTCCGCCCCCCGCCAGCACGGGCAGCACCTCAGGCAGCATCGTCCTGGATAGCTGACCGCTGCCCGAGAGGCCCACAGACGCCAATACAGAAACAACCAAACAGGCAATGCCCAGTATGGCAAGCAAGGGAGCATTCATCGGCGCCGGGGCCTGACGCACCGTCACGGGTAACTTTGAGAGGTCCAACGCATAGTCGCCGACCCAGCGCCAGACATCGAGCCGGCTTTTCAAGAAGCTTATCATTTTCTACCGCACGACCTCATCGCGTTGCCGACTTCAAAAGTCGGCAGCATTTTCAGATACAGGACCACCGGTCCCGGTGACGATGGCGGCGATGAGGGAAACTTATCAGATGCACGGGCAAGGATGAAGCCCTGCCGGAAACACCGGTGTTGGTCATATCGGCCCGGCGGTTCGGTGGCGCCTAGATCAGGCGCTTGCGGAGCTGGGCGGAGAGGATGTCGATGACCGAGACAACAACCACCACGACGATGATCACTGCCGAGGCGCGGTCGTACTGGAACGATCGGAAGGATTCGTAGAAGGTGAAGCCGATCCCGCCGGCACCGACGATGCCCAGCACGGTGGCCGAGCGCACCAGGGTTTCGAAGCGGTAGAGCGAGTAGCTGCTCCACAGCGGCAGCACCTGGGGGATGACGCCGTAGATCACCTGCTGCAGGCGGCTGGCGCCGGTCGCGCGGATGCCCTCCACCGGGCGCGGATCGATGGCCTCGACAGCCTCCGAGAACAGCTTTGAGATCACACCCAGGTTATGAATGAACAAGGCCATCACGCCGGCAAAGGGGCCGAGGCCCACGGCAGCGACGAAGAGGATGGCGAAGACCAGCTCGTTGATGGCGCGGGCCGCATCCATCAGGCGGCGCATCGGCTGCACGATCCAGGGCGGCGCGATGTTGTTGGACGACAGCAGGGCGCAGGGCACGCCGACGATGATCGAGAGGACGGTGCCCCAGAGCGCGATCTGCACGGTCTCGATCATCTTGATCACGAAGAACCCGAGGTCGGTAAAGTCGGGCTTCAGAAAATCGGCGATGAAGACTGCCATATTGCCGGCATCGGTGATGAGATAGGTCCAGCGGTCGACCTCTGCCGGGTAGTAGGAGACAGCCAGGAGGACAGCGAGGATCATCGCCACGGCGGCCTTGTTGACGAAGCCGGACCAACGCGGCGCCAGGGCATCGCGCACCTCGGGCGACAGACGGCCGGGCGCGGTATCGGTTGGATTGGCGTTGGCTGTGGTGATGGTCATCGTTCGCAGGCCCGATTGAAAGCGGCGGAAAAGAACCGCAGGAGCGGGCGCTACCGCCCGTCCCTGCCGCCCCGTGGCTAAGATTTAGTAGCCGGCCGCGCCGACAACGCCGGCATAGGCCTGCAGCTTCGCGAGCTCCGCATCGGCGGCCTTCACGGCCTCCATGTCGCCGGCATTCTCTGCCTTCACCTTGGCCTTGAAGGCCTCGATCTGGCGCACGTCCAGCAACTGCGCGTTGGAAGAAGCCAGGAAGGGGCCCCAGCCGTCGGAGACGTTGGCCAGGATGTCACGCTCGCGCTTGACCTTGTCCATGTCGCCGAAGCGGCCGTACTGCATGAAGAAGTAGTAGATCTTCTGCTTCGCCTCGTCCGCCAGCTCCCTGCGCCAGACCATCGGATCGGAGGGGATCATCGGCGAACGCCAGATCTCCTTGATGTTGGCGGCGGCTTCCGGGTTGGTCTTGGCGAGGCGCGCGTAGATGGACTCGGTGTTGTTGGTGGCCACGTCGACCTTGCCGTTGGCGACCGCCATGGCGTTGCCTTCGTGATTGGAGTTGGTGACCCGCGCGAAGCAGTCTTCCGGCTCCTTGTTGTTCAGCGCCCAGACATAGTAGCCGGGGATGGCAAAGCCCGAGGTCGAGTTCGGATCGCCGTTGCCGAAGGTCGCGGTCTTGTCGCAGGCCAGCACGTCCTCAAGGGAGTTGATCTTGGAGTCCTTATGGGCGATCAGCAGGGAGTAATAACCCTTGGAGCCGTCATCCTTGATGGTCTGGGCGAAGACCTCGCCGCCGGCCCGGTCTACCGCCTGGATGGCCGACTTGTTGCCGAACCAGGCGACATCGACCTTGCCGAAACGCATACCCTCGATCACGCCGGCATAGTCGGACGCGAAAAAGGTATTCACCTTGACGCCGAGCGACTTGCCCATGTCATCAAGGAAGGGTCCGAAGGACGATTCCAGTGCGGAAGTGGATTCGGTCGAAATGATGCCGAAATTGATTTCCTTGGGCATCTCGGCCTGGGCGACGCTGGCGCCCAAAGCCAGGGCGGTCGCAACGCCTGTCGCGGCTGCGGTGAACGTCTTGAACATGATTTGCTCCTGTTTTTTTTTCGAAAGAATGCGAACTGGGATTTCAGACGCTGACCGCGACTCGTGCGGCCAGGTCATCCTGCGGGGCCAGGCCGTTGCCTGGATAAGCCGGGCGGCCGGTGGGCTTCGCCGGGCGGGCCTTTACGAGGTCGAGGCTGCCCGCTTCGACGCCGTAGAGATCGGCAATGTCGTCCGGGGAGATACCGCCGGTCGGGCCGTTGTGAAGCACCCGGCCGTCTTTCAGGGCAATGATGCGGTCGCAGTGCTCGAAGGCATGGTCGATCTGATGCAACGAGACGATCACCGTCGTCTTGTCCAGACGGTTGATCTGACGCAGCGTCGACATGACGAGCTTGGCGGAGGCCGGATCGAGAGAGGCGATCGGCTCGTCGGCGAGGATGAGCCGCGCCTCCTGGGTCAGAACCCGGGCGATGGCGCCGCGCTGCTGCTGTCCGCCGGACAGCGTGGAGGCGCGCTGATGCGCCTGATCGATCAGGCCGACCCGCTCCAGCGCCCGCAGCGCCTTTACCTTGTCGCTCTGCGGAAACAGCCCCGTCGTGCCGCGCCAACGCGGAATGCGGCCGAGTCGCCCGGCCAGAACGTTGGTGAGCAACGACAAACGCGAGATAAGGTTGAACTGCTGGAAGATGACGCCGACTTCGCGGCGCAGGCCCTCGCAATGCTCGCTGAAGCGGCCGTCCTTCTGGGTCTCCTTGTCGAACAGCGCAATGCGGCCGGCGGTGCCGCGATCCATGCGCTCCAAACCGCAGATCATGCGGATCAATGTCGATTTGCCGGAGCCCGAAGCACCGATCAGGCCGACCATTTCCCCCTCGCCGACCTCGAGGTCGACGCCATGCAGGACGGTCTTATCGCCGAAAGACTTGCTGATACGCGACAGCGCGATGATGGACATGCTGATGGCCCCCTGAGCCGAACGACACCGGTCGTAACGACTCAAGCTCTACAGCCAGCACATGACGTTATGATGACAGGAATACTTCGCTTTTTTTGCGGAATAGCTGCTGGGCCGGCGCAGCCCGCTTGAGTAACGCCGCTAGCCCGCCATCCTGAACCGCACCCTGGCGGTACAGGCCATGAAACAGTCGGCACGCCTCAGAGAGCGCCGGAGATAGGCTTTGCTGCGCTGCTGACCCTCCGAGCGGTCGCGGCACCAGCGCCCCAGGGTTGAAAGAAAAATCAGCGTCATGCCGATCTCCTCCACCGAGCGCTGCTGGCCCTTGCCGTCCAGCAGGGCCGCTTCGCGCCACCACTGCACCGTGCGGGACGTCCAGGTGATGAGTTTCAGATTATGATGCACATGCACCGGCCAGAGCTTGGCCAGGAACATCTCCGCCGTCACCCTGCGGCGCGGCGCCAGGGCATCCAGCCAGGCTTCAAGGGAGATCTGCAAACGCTCTTCCACCGGCAGTTCGGCGAACCCCGCTGCGGGTTCAGCAAGCATCACATCGTCGGCCTGGGCAATCCAGGCGTCGGCGATGGCGTCGCCGTCGCGAAACTCGGCGCGGATGGCAGCAATCGGAAGATTCAATCGCTCGGCCACGTGATGCAGGCGAATGTCGTACCAACCCCAGTGCTCGGCAATGTCCAGGGCCGCTTCGATGATACGCGCGCGCAAGCTGGCCCGATCCTCCGTTGCGGAAGTGCTGGTCCTTGCGGGGCGCTTGACCGCTTTGGCGCGCTTTTTTCCTGAACCCGGTTTCGCAGCCGCCAAGAGGGATCCTCCAGTGGACGTTGCAACCTCAGGAAAGACTACGATCCCGGGGGCGACGCTGTCCACAGCTTCCGCAGGAAAATTATGGAAAGCGACCTGTTTCAGCCGAGCAGGCGGGCGGCCATCCAGAGGTGAAAGCAATGGGTCGGCCCGTCCATCACAGGTGAGAACACGCCGCCCTGAAAAGCCGGCGAAGCACGCCCGGCCTGCATGCCCTCGACCACGCCCCGGTCTTCCTCGAAGATACCGCGCCATTGGTGCGTGTTGGCGGCGCGCAGGTCGGCCAGTGAATCGCCGAGGGCCTGATCGTCGAAGTAATAGATCTCGAAGTGCTCGCGGGTACGACCCGGCGCCAGCGGCTCCAGAACCACGCTATAGAAATGATCGGCATGAACGCCGAACAGCACGTTGGGGAAGAGCGCGATGTACTCCGCTCCGCCCTGCCACTGTCCGGGCAGATCCGGATGCTCGGGAAAGGCGCGGCCATCGTCGCTGAGGGTGGCGCGGTAGGCAGTACTGCCCTGCCCGGCCATGTGGCCCTCGACGGCGACGTTGTAGTGATCCTCCAGGCGGGAATACTGATTCAGGCTCGGGTGGATCCACGGCAGATGATAGGCTTCGCAGTAGTTCTCGACCGCGAGTTTCCAGTTGCAGTTCAGCTCGATGGTGAAGGCGGAGTCCGGGCCGCCGTGGCGCAGCCGTGCAGCATCGAAGGCCCCCCAGCGCTCGGCCAGCGGCGCAATGAAACTCGCGAAGTCCTCCGCTTCACCGGAGAGATCGACGAAGACCGCATCGCACCAGACAGCACTGCGCACCGCCTTCAGGCCGTGATCGGCCCGGTCGAAGCCCGGGCAGTCGCGGGTGCCGGGCCCGCCGATGAAGGGCGTCGCCTTGAGGGCGCCGTCGAGACCGTAGCTCCAGGAATGATAGGGGCAGCGGATCAGGCCCTTGGAACGGCAGGGTTGCGAGACGAGCTCCATCCCACGGTGGCTGCAGACATTGTGAAAAACCTTCACCGCGCCTTCGCGGTCCCGCAGCAGCAGCAGCGGCAGGCCGAGCAGCTTTACGGGCCGAAGGTCGCCCGGCTGCGGCACCCAGGCGCCGACACCGATACAGGTCCAGCCGCGGGCCAGAACCAGGTCGCGCTCCAGCGCGGCAAAGGCATCGGCGGTGTAGGCCTCGTTGGGCAGGCCACCGGCCGTCTCGATGGGTTGCAGAACCCGCTGCAACGCGTCGCGCTGCGCTTCGATCTCCCGCGGTAACCAGCTGCTCATCTCGGCCTCCTCGCTCAGAGAACCCAGTCTGGCGCGCAAATCCGCCGTTACGCGTCGTCAGAAGCGACAGTCCTATTTCAACAGCGACAACGGCGACCCGCCCGACGCCGAACAAGCACGGGAGCGCGCTTCAAGAAACGCGCTCCCCTTCTCGATCAGATCGGCAATTTTCCCGCGCGGCGAAGGCCTCACCGCGAAGGCTGTCGCGTGGGCATTGGGGCCGCAGCCTTGAGTTTCTGAGCCCCAAGCTCTTGGCTATTGCTGGCGTTTGGTTCGGAGCAGGTCGTACCGCCGCCCGGTTCAGTGCTCCAGCCGCCATCACAGTAGCCCTCGTTCGTCGCCAAATCGTTGGCGCAGACACCGTTCGCAACGCCGGTGCTCGCACCGCTTGCATTGCATGTTTGGGAACCGTCTTCGTTTACGGCCGGATCCGCAAGCGACAGGTTGGCACCCGATGACAGCAGAAATGCCGTCGTCATAACAGCAGTCAGAATTTTGGTCATTTCCTAAACTCCGTGGGTATGAATTTCGATCCACCAAACTGGTGAGATGACCCATGGGTCGACTCCCGCATTGAGCAGGTTCATTGAAATCACCAAAAATGAAACAAGACGAACCCATCTCACAAGAATGGCACAGGGGCTGTGCGGCACGGCTTTGGCTGTTTCAGCGTTAGCACTTCTTGGCCCTCACGGCACCGCGCGCAGATAGCGGATCGGGCGGCCGGCGGAGGCCGCGTTGGCCGCTGCAGCGGGTTTTGCATCCCATCGAGACGGCCGGTGGCCTGCCCAAAGAGGCCTGTTCCGCCAACCTTAAGTCCAAGTGGTTAGGAATGGCGTCGTGGAACCTGCCGCCCAAAGGCTTCAACGATTGTCGCGGCCATCGCTTTGCCCACGGAGGATCGCGCGCCGGGCCCGGTCTCCAGAACCAGCAGGGAATCCGGCATGCGGGGAAAGCCGTCCGCCGGCAGCAGTGGCCGCAAGCCATCGCGCAGGGAACTCTCGCCCAGCAAGCCGACAGCGACGCCCGCTTCGATTGCGGCCGCAACCCCTGTCACGCTTTCGCTGGTGTAGATTACACGGTAGCGCCGGCCGGCGGCTTCCAGCGCCTGCAAGGCCCTGTCGCGCCACCAGCACGCTCGATCAAAAAGGGCGATGGGAAGGGGGTCCTGCTCGTGCACCGAATGAGACCGCGCCCCGACCCAGTACGTCTTTTCTTTCAAAAGGATCTGCGAAGCGGGGGGCGCCGCCTCCACGGCATGGACCGCCAGATCGAGTTCGTCCTTTGAAAGCGCCGCGGGAAAGTCGGCGCTGAAGCCGCAACGCACAGCCAGTTCCACCCGGGGATGATGACGGGCAAAGCGCGCGATGATCTTCGGCAGAATGATCTCCCCGTACTCGTCCGGAACGCCGATACGCAGAGATCCTTCCAGGCCTTCCGATCTCAGATCACCGATAGCCGCATCAAGCAGGTCGACGACACGCTGCGCCAGCGGCCGCAGCTTCTCGCCGGTTGCGGTGAGCGAAACACCGCGCGCATGCCGCTCGAAGACCGGGACGCCCAAAAGGCTCTCCAGCCGCTTGATCTGCAGACTGGCCGCCGATTGCGACCGCAGTATCCGTTCGGCACCCCCGGAGACACTGCCGGCATCAGCGACGGCCAGAAACGTGCGCAACAGCTCGCTGTCCAGTTTTTCGGGGACCGCCAACCTATCGTTTATACTCATAGCTCATAGCCATATTATTCATTTTTCAGGAGCATAGGCGCAGGCTAGCGTTCGGCGCAAACGGGTTTCTTCTTGGAAAACAAAGATGAGTGAGATTGCACGGGCGCCCAAACCGGCCGCGACAAAGCCGAGAATCTGGGGAGCGCTCACCCTGGCGTTCGTTGTGGGTCTCTACCTGTGGGAACCGGAACAGGCCGCAGCAACCCTGTCATTCGTGGTCAGCGGCATGGTGGATATCGCCCCGCTCGTCATTCCCGGTGTCCTCGCATCGGCCTGGGTGAATGCCAGCGGCGCCGGCGGGCATATCGCGCGGGTCTTTGAGGGGAATCGCGCCACCGCGATTCTGGCCGCCGCGGCGGTCGGCGCGATCACACCGGTCTGCGGGGTCGCGGTCCTGCCCCTAATGGCGGGCCTGCTGGCGTCCGGCGTGCCGCTGGCGCCGATCATGGCGTTCTGGCTTTCGTCGCCCGTCACCGATCCGGCCATGTTCGCCGTCACAGCGGCAACCCTCGGCTTCGGCTTTGCCGTCGGCAAAACGCTGGCGGCTTTCGGCATCGGGCTTCTCGGCGGCGCCGTTACCGCCGCACTGTCGCGGTTTGCCTGGACCCGCGCGCCGCTGCGGCAGAACGGCATTGCCGCCTCCCTCGGGGGCGGATGCGGTACCACCGCCCCTTTCCGGCTCGCCATCTGGAAGGAGCAAGAGCGACGCAATCAGTTCGTCAAAGAGATCTGGGCGATGACAAAGCTGCTTCTGCTTTGTCTTGGTTTCGCCTTTTCGGCGGAATACCTGATGCAGGAACTGCTGGCCCCGCAGGCGCTGGCTGCCTATGTCGGAAACCAGTCCCGATGGGCGATTCCCCTGGCCGTTTTCGTCGGCGCGCCTGCCTACCTGGACGGCTACGCGGCACTCCCGCTTACCCGCGGCTTGATCGACCACGGCATGTCGCAGGGTGCCGCCATGGCTTTCCTGGTATCCGGCGGCGTGGTGAGCATCTGGGGGGCCTTGGCGATCATTCCGGTGCTCCGAGCAAAACCTTTCATGCTGTATCTGGTGCTTGCGGTTGTCGGTTCGCTCGCAGCCGGCTGGCTTTTCGAGTGGGTCACCTGACGGCCCTCAAGGCACCGTCACCGGATAGCGGATGGGCCGCCGCCGGAAAACCGTTCAACGAGAAACGCCACGAAAGCCCGTGTCTTTGCAGGGACGAAGTTTGCTTCCGGATAGACTGCGTAGATCCCCGTGACCGGAACAGTCCACTCGGGCAGCACAGTCTCCAACGCACCCGATTGGCGCGCTTCAGCCGTGATGAAATCGGACAGCAGCGAAATGCCAGCGCCAACGCAGGCTGCATTGAGAAGAGCACCGGCATCGTTTGCCCGCATCCAAGGATTGATCGGCACGAGCCGCGTCACGCCTTCCCTCTCCAGCAACCATCGGTCACCGCTCACGAGGTTCGGAAAGTGCAGGCATCTATGTGCCGTTAAGTCGTCTGGTGAGTCCGGCCGACCATAGCGGTCAAGATAGCGCGCGGACGCGACAAGACCACGATGGTTATCGGCAATTCGCCGGGCCCGCAGCGAGGAGTCCTTGAGTTCGCCGATCCGGATCGCAACATCGATCCGTTGATCGACCAGATCGACATAGTAGTCCGTAAACCGAAGGTCGACCCGGATTGCGGGGTTCCAAGACATGAATTCAGGAACAGCCGGTGCCACCTTCAAACGACCGAAAACCCAGGGTACAGAGACCGTCAAGAGACCCGCGGGCCGGCTTCCCAAAGAAGCTGCCGCAGCGTCCGCCTCCTGCAGATCGGCGAGGATTCTCTCAGCGTAGCCAAGGTAAACCTCTCCCGCCTCCGTCAAAGTGACCCGTCGCGTCGTACGCGCAAGCAATTGAACACCAAGCAGGCTCTCGAGTTTCTTCACCCGGCGACTCATCAAAGACGGGGTCAGACTGAGCGCAGCGGCAGCCTTCACAAAGCTGAGGCGTCGCGCGGTTTCGGCGAAAGCCTGCAGAAGCGCCATTTTATCATCGGCAGGCTCATGCGGTTCATTGTTGCGGCCTATGGGATTATCCATCGCATTTTCATTCCATTATCACAGCACATGGTGGCTCCCACTTTTCCCTCCAATAGGAAACACGGGAGAGAAAAGCATGTCGGGCCTTCTTGAAGGAAAAGCCGGCGTCGTCATCGGCGCCAGTTCAGGTATCGGCAGGGCCGCAGCCGAACTCTTCGCCGACGAAGGGGCAAAGCTTGCAATCGTCGCCCGGCGACAGGAGCGTTTGAACGAACTCGCCGAGCAGATCGCGCGCAGCGGCGGCACGGCAGTGCCCATCGCCGCAGATATCACACGATCTGAGGATCATGCCCGGATCGTTGAAGAGACGACTTCCATCTTCGGGCGGCTCGACTTTGCTTTCAACAACGCGGGAACCATCGGGAACTTCGTGCCGATGCTCGAACAGTCGGAAGAGGACTGGACCCATACAATCGATACAAATCTAAAAGCGATCTGGATGTCGGTACGCGCGCAGGCCACCCAGATGAAGAAAAACGGCGGCGGCGCGATCGTCAACACGTCGTCCTGGCTCGCAGTCGGCGCCCTGCCGGGCTCGACGAGCTATTCCGCGAGCAAGGCTGGAATGGATGGCCTGCTGCGTGCCGCCGCTCTCGAGCTTGCGCCGTTCGATATCCGTATCAACAACATCAATCCCGGCGGCATCGACACGGATATGACGCGACAGGCTTTCCAGGACGACGAGACGGTCTTCGCTGCCTTCGGCAAAGCCCATCCCATAGGCCGCCTGGGCACGCCGCGCGAAACGGCAGAACTAGCCGCCTTCCTGCTCTCCAGCCGCGCGGCGAACATCACCGGTCAGGCGATCCTGATCGACGGCGGCTACAGCATCCCCGGCCAACGGTGATGACGCAGCAACGGCGCGAAGGAACCCTTCATTGCCAAACCGCCATAGGCATACAGGCAAACCCGGCCACGGCGGCATCAACTATCCAACAAGAGGACTCCTCCATGACAGTTTCGGATTTCAGTCCAGCAACGCCAATCCGGTTGGTTACCGAATGCCGCGTTGTTTTCAGATCAGCGACCGCGTGCCGCAACCGCCTTTTGGCGTTCCTTTCGGCACTCATCGTTCTGGGGCCGCTGATGGGGCCACATCACGCCCAAGCCGAAGTTGCGGCACAATCCATTCCGCTGCCGAAGGGCTTTGACTATCCTAACGGGATAGCCGTCGGCCCTGAAGGTGACCTCTTCGTCGGCTCTGTGACCGCGGGTCACATCCTGCGTGTTTCAACCGACGGAACAACGGAGCGGGCTTTTCAGGAAACAGATGAGGTCTTTGCTGGAACATCACTTCGCTTCGACACCCAGACTGGTTTGCTATGGGTCACATCGCCCGACTTCCTGGGGCAGGAGATCAACGGTGAGAGGGTGCGACGCCCCCATCGGATCGCAGCCATAGACCTTTCTCAAGGCGAGGTCGTTTGGTCTTCGACCATCCCGGATCAAGGTTTCGCGAACGACATTGCCCTCGACAACAAAGGTGGGATCTACGTAACCGACAGCATCGGCGACCGCATCCTTCATCTGGCAGCCCCCGGCGCTTCCTTTGAAACGATAGCTGACGATGCGTTTTTCGCACCGGGCGACCTGGGCCCGGCCGGGATTGTCATGACGCCCAGTGGCGACTTGATCGTCGGCCTCTACAGCGACGGCGCCCTGTTTCGGGTGAGGCTAAATGAGGTTGGAGCGGAGGTCGTGCCGCTCAACCTGACGCGTAAGATCCAGAACCCCGACGGCCTTGCAATGACCGACGACGGGCGGCTGCTGATTCTTGAAGGCGCAGTTCAAAGCGGCGACGGTAAGTTGCTGGTTGTCGACCTGGAAGGCCCCGCGCCTCTTCTTGTCGAACCCCTTGTCGATGGTCTCGACATGCCGCTTAACCTCACGGTCTTCGGCAACAAGGTCGCCGTGACTGAAGGCAGGCTGCGCCATTTCATGCTGGATGACCCCTCCTTGGCTAAAACGGGGCCGTTCAGAGTCGTTGTTGTCACCCTTGAAGAAGAATGAGCTACCGCTTCGGCCGCGACCAACGACGGCCATGGCGGATCTAAGGCAAGGCCCTGAGATAGCGGATCGGGCGGCCGGCAGAGGCTGCATTGGCGGCGGCAACAACGGCATCGGTGTCGATGCGGTGGTGGCCGTAGAGATCCTGCACCGTGCCGGTCTGGCCGAAGTGCTCGACCCCCAGGGCCTGCACCCGGTGGCCGCGCACGCCGCCGAGCCAGGAGAGCGTGGTGGGATGTCCGTCGAGCAGCGTCACCAGACCGGCATCCCGGTCGATGGGCGCCAACAGACCCTCAATGTGAGATCTTGCCTGATGCTGGCCTTCCTGCCGCGCCCGTTCCGCCGCGTGCCAGCCGGCAGAGAGGCGGTCGGCGGAGGTCACCGCCAACACGCCGACATCGCGGCGGTCCTCGGCGATCAAGCCGGCGGCGGCAATCGCCTCAGCAGCGACGACGCCCTGATAGGCGATGACCACCTCGCAGTTCGGCCCGGGCGCGCGCAGCCAGTAGGCGCCCTTGATGATGTCTTCGGCCAGGGTTTCGCTCATCGCCCGCTTGGGCTGTTCCAGGGGCCGGGTCGAGAGTCTCAGATAGACCGAGCCGCCCTTCTCGTCGCGCAGCCAGGGGCCCGAAGGTGCCCCCTCCCCGTCGCGCTGCATGTAATCGAAGGACCAGGCCATGATGGTCGCGAGTTCGTCAACGAAGGCGGGCTCGAAGGACGCCAGGCCGTCCTGTGCCAGACCGATCAGCGGGCTGGAGACCGACTGATGCGCCCCACCCTCCGGCGCCAGGGTGATGCCTGAGGGCGTGGCCACCAGCATGAAGCGCGCATCCTGATAGCAGGCATAGTTCAGGGCATCGAGACCGCGCTGAATGAAGGGGTCGTAGAGCGTGCCGATGGGCAGCAGGCGCTCGCCGAACAACGAGTGCGATAACCCCAGCGCAGACAGCAGCAGGAAGAGGTTCATTTCCGCGATGCCCAGTTCCAGGTGCTGGCCGTCAGGTCCCATGATCCACTTCTGCGCCGAGGGCACCTTCTCATCCCGGAAGGTATCGCCCAGCGGGGTGCGGCTGAAGAGGCCGCGCCGGTTCACCCAGGCACCCAGGTTGGTCGAGACCGTCACGTCCGGCGCGGTGGTGACGATGCGCTGGGCCAGCGGCGAGTCCTCCCGCGCCACTTCGTTCAGGATCTTGCCGAAACCCTCCTGCGTCGACATCACCTCGCCGCTTGGCGTCGGCAGGGCCGCGGGCAGCGGCACCCGCGCCGCCTGATAACGGCGGCGTCCCCGGGCGTTGAACGGGACCGCTTTCAGAAAACGCTCGATCTCGGCCTGCGATGGCTCCATCGCCTCGAAGGGTTCCCACTCCTGCCCCGCGCGAACGCCCAGGCCGCTGCGGTAGGCCTCCATCTGATCCGGTGTCATCAGACCGGAATGGTTGTCCTTGTGACCGGCCAGCGGCAGGCCGTAGCCCTTTACCGTATAGGCGATAAAGCAGACCGGACGGTCGTGATCGATTGATGCGAAGGCTTCGAGGATCGCCGGCAGGTCATGACCGCCCAGGTTGGTCATCAGACGCGCCAGATCATCGTCGCTGCGCGCTTCGATCAAGGCCGTGACAGGCCCCTGATCGCCGAGATCGTCGAGCAGACGCTTGCGCCAGGCGGCACCGCCCTGGAAAGTCAGGGCCGAGTATAGCTGGTTGGGACAGCCGTCGATCCAGTCGCGGATCGCCTCACCCCCCGGTTCCTTGAAAGCAGCCTGCAGCAGGTGGCCGTACTTGATGGTGACCACCTCCCAGCCCATCGAGCGGAACAGCGCATCGAACTGACCGTAGAGGCCTTCGCGCGCCACGGCGTCCAGGCTCTGGCGGTTGTAGTCGATGACCCACCAGGTGTTGCGCAGATCATGCTTCCAGCCCTCCATCAGGGCTTCATAGATGTTGCCCTCATCGAGTTCCGCATCGCCGACCAGGGCGACCATGCGGCCTTCGGGTGCCTTCTGCGACCAGCCCTTCAGCCGCACATAGTCCTGCACCAGGCTGGCGAAGGAGGTGATGGCGACACCCAGGCCGACGGAACCGGTGGAGAAATCGACATCGTCGACGTCCTTGGTGCGCGAGGGATAGGACTGGGCGCCACCGAAGCCGCGGAAGTTCTCCAGCCTCTCCCGGTCCTGGTTGCCGAGCAGGTACTGGATCGCGTGGAACACCGGGCTGGCATGAGGTTTCACCGCCACCCGATCCTGCGGCCTGAGCACATGGAAATAGAGTGCCGTCATCAGGGTGGCGAGGGAGGCGCTGGAGGCCTGGTGCCCCCCGACCTTCACCCCGTCACTCTTTGGGCGCAGGTGGTTGGCGTTGTGGATCATCCAGGAGGACAGCCAGAGGACTTTCTTCTCCAGCGCCTCCAGCATCTTCAGGTCTTGGGTCTCGATCATCGTCTTTGTCGGGTTCTACTCTGCGGAAAGGACGCGGCGCCCAGACATGCAGATTACGCCAAGTTGCCCGGCAGAACATGCCAAAGACGCCACTATTATCGGAAATTCTAGAATATAATCATGGCTTACATCTATTTTGTGACACATTATGCCATCTATGAACCTGGATGGCATCGATCGAAAGATTCTGGCGGCGCTGCAGGCCGATGGACGCCTGAGCAACGTCGAGTTGGCCGAACATGTCGGCCTATCGCCCTCGCCCTGTCTGCGCCGGGTGCGCCTGCTGGAGGAAGCGGGCATCATAGACCGCTATGTGGCCCTGGTCGATCAGCGCAGCGTCGGCCTGCCGGTTTCGGTGTTCATCTCCATCAAGCTGGAGCGCCAGCAGGAGGAAGACCTGGACCGCTTCGAAGCAGAGGTCAGCGCCTATCCCGAGGTCTTGGAGTGCTATCTGATGACCGGCACCCAGGACTACCTGCTGCGGGTGGTGGTGGCCGACCTCGCGGCCTATGAGCGCTTCCTCAAAACCAGGCTGACCCGGGTCGAAAACGTTGCCGCCATCGAATCCAGCTTCGCCCTGAAGCAGGTAAAGTACACCAACGTGCTGCCGCTGGAACTCCAGACGCCCTGAGAACAGTAGCATAGAGGGGCCGTCGCCGACCTGACAGAAGCCGTCGTCCCTCCGCCAGCGCCTCAGCCCCCGGCAGCGAATATAAGCAAAGGCTGGCTTTTCGCTTGATCCGGGCTTCCGCTCGGGGCTAGGTAGGTTGAGGTGGTTCCGGCGCGGTTAGAATCGGGCTGGACGAGAGGGAATACGGTCGGGTGCCTGTCAGGCACCTAAGCCGTGGCTGCCCCCGCAACTGTAAGTGCTGAGCCGCACCCGTTTCATACCACTGGCGCCGGCCCCAGGGATTAGTCCGAGTGGGGCCGGGTGCTGGGAAGGTTGGGTGACGAGGCGACGACGCGCGAGCCAGGAGACCTGCCGCCTGCTGCGTGAACCGAAACAAGCCGTCGGGTGAGACGGCGGAGGAGCATGAAAATGGGTAAGAAATTCTCTCTCGCTGCGGCCAGCGGCCTGCTGTCCCTGATCGCCAGCCCGGCCTGGGCCCACCACCCCATGGGGGGAGCCACGCCGTCCACCTTCATGGAAGGCTTCCTCTCCGGTATCGGGCATCCGATCATCGGCGTCGATCACCTGGCCTTCATCATCGCCGTCGGCCTGGCCGCTGCCTTCACCACACAACGCCTGCTGTCGCCCCTGGCTTTCGTGCTGGCGACCGTGGCCGGTTGCCTGCTGATCGTCTCCGGTGTCGCCCTACCCTTCGCGGAGATCGTCATCACCGGTTCGGTGGCGCTGGTCGGCGGACTGGTGCTGTCCGGGCGCAAGGTTCCCAGCGCGGCCTACCTCGCCATCTTCGCCGTCGCCGGCCTGTTCCACGGTTGGGCCTACGGCGCGGCCATCGTCGGCGCCGAGACTACGCCGCTGCTGGCCTATCTCGCCGGCTTCGGCCTCACCCAGTACGGTATCGCGCTCGCCGCCGGCTGGGTCGTGCTGAAACTCTGGCAGGCCAAGGGTCCGGAAGCGGTGAAGCCGCGCCTCGCCGGGGCCGTCGCCGCCGGCATCGGTGCCGCCTTCCTGATCGAGAACATCGAAGGCATGCTCTTCGCCGTCTAACGCGGCAGGCAGATAATGAGAACAGGGGCCTGCTTCGGCAGGCCCCTTTTTCTTTCTTGATAATCCGTCCAGCCAGCCCCCATTGACGCCCCCATGGCCGCCGGATAGCGTGCCTGCTGAACACGATTCCCAGCGAAAACAAAGACAGCGCTTTCGGGAAGGAAGCTCCACTATGTATCGATCGCTACGGCGCGGCCTGGCCGCGGCTTCTTTGGTCCTCACCCTGGCGGCCATGACGGCTACGACCCAGGCCGCGGACAAGATCACCATCTCCGCCCTGACCTTCGTCTCCTCCTCGCCGCTCTTCATCGCCCAGGAAAAGGGCTACTACGCCGACGAGGGCCTGGAGGTCGAGTTCAAGTTCTTCCGCGCTGCCCAGCCAGTCGCCGTTTCCATCGCATCGGGCGATGCCGACTTCGGCGTGACCGCCTTCACCGGCGGCTTCTACAACCTGGCCGGCAAGGGCGCGCTGAAGGTGATCGGCGCCCAGAGCCGTGAAGAACCGGGCTACGACTTCTCCGCCTACATCGCCTCCAACAAGGCCTTTGAGGCCGGCTTCGACAACCCGGAGAAATTCGCCGGCAAGTCCCTCGGCATGACGCAGAAGGGTTCCTCCTTTCACCTGATGGCCGGCATGCTGGCCGACAAACTGGGCATCGATCTCGACGAAATCCAGCTGAAGCCGCTGGAGAAAGTGCCGAACATGATCGGCGCGCTGAAATCGGGACAGGTCGACTCGGTCATTCTGCCGGCCCACATCGCGACCAAGTTGGAAGGTGATGGTGCGGCGAAGATCATCGGCTGGGTGCACCAGTACACGCCCTATCAGTTGGGCGGGCTGTTCACCTCCGCCCGCAACGTCGAAGAGCGCCGCGACGTGGTGGAACGTTTCGTGCGCGCCTACCAGCGCGCCGCCGCCGACTATGCCGAAGCCTTCATGCAGACCGATGCGGCCGGCCGACGGGTGTTCGGCGACAAGGCCGAGGCGCTGATCCCGGTCATTGAGAAATACACCAAAGCAAAGCCCGCTTCGATCAAAGCCGGCGCGCCCTTCATCGACCCCCAGGGCCGTCTGAAGGTCCAATCGATCTACGACCAGGTCGCCTGGATGCAGGCCCAGGGCCTGGTGGGCAAGGACGTCGACCCGGCCGACTTCGTCGATCTCAGCTTTATCGAGGGACATCTGGATGTCCCGACGAACTGAGCGACCGCGTTCCGGCCTGCGGTAGTGGAGATCCACCTTCAGGGCATCGGCCATCGCTACGACGCGCTGACGGTACTGGAAGACGTTACCTTGACCGTCCAGGAGGGCGAGACGCTCGCCCTCATCGGCCCCTCGGGCTGCGGCAAGTCGACCCTCCTCGGGATTCTGGGCGGCCTGCTCCAACCCGGCAGCGGCCGGGTAACCGTGGACGGCACGGTGCCGGCCGACTGCCTCAACCCCCTCACCTATGTGTTTCAGGATTTCGCCCTGTTGCCCTGGCGCAGCGTGGCGGATAACGTCTCCCTGGCGCTTGAACACCACGCGCTCTCAGCCGGCGAGCGGCGCGAACGCATTGCCGAGGTTCTGCGACGCACCGGTCTTGGCGACTTTGCCGGCGCCTATCCGCGCCAGCTTTCCGGCGGCATGCGTCAGCGGGTCGGCATTGCCCGTGCCCTGGCGGTGCGCCCCGCGGTGCTGCTGATGGACGAGCCGCTCTCCGCCCTGGACGCCCAGACCCGTGATCTGCTGATGGAGGACTTTCTGGACCTCTGGGTGCGGGAAAGAACCACGGCGGTCTATGTCACCCATAACCTGGGCGAGGCGCTGCGCCTGGCAGACCGGGTCGCGGTGCTGTCACGCCGCCCCGGGCGCCTGCGTGAGATCGTCCCCCTTACCATCCCCCAGGCCGAGCGCGGCACCCCCGCTGCGCAGACAGAGCTTGCCCGGCTGCACGACCATCTTTGGACCCTGATCAAGGATGAGGCACGTTCGGCAGAGCGCGAGATGGCGGATGCCTGAACCGCTGCAGACAAAATCCGCCGTGCGCTTTCGCGGCGGCGGTTTCGCACCGGGCCAGCGCCGTGGTCCGGCGCTTCTTGTCTTCGCCGCCCTTATCGCCTTCTGGCAAGGCGGCAGCAGCCTGGGCTGGATCAATCCGCTCTTCCTGCCCAGCCCCTGGAACATCGCCGAAGCGCTCTACGCCGTTGCCGCCAGCGGCGAACTCTGGCGCCATTTTACCGCCTCACTCGGCCGCATCCTCGGCGGCTGGGCCCTGGGAACCCTTGCCGGCCTGGCGCTCGGCACCGCCATGGGGCTCTTCACCCTGGCCCGCTCCATCGGTCTGCCCTTGGTCTCCGCCATCTTCCCGGTCCCCAAGATCGCTCTGCTGCCCCTGTTCATTCTGTGGTTTGGCATCGGCGAGCCCTCGAAGCTGGCGACCATCGCGCTCGGCGTCTTCTTTCCGACCGCGATCAACTGCTACAGCGGGATCGACGGGGTTGCGCGCAATCTCATCCGCATGGCCCAGTCCTTCGACCTGCCGCCCCGCGACATCGTCCGCAAGGTTGTCCTGCCTGGCGCCATGCCCACCATCATCGCCGGCTTTCGCATCTCCTCCTCGGTGGCGCTGATCCTGGTGGTGGCGGCGGAGATGATCGGCGCCGAATACGGCCTGGGTGCCTTTGTCCTGCAAGCCGGGCATCTGATGGCGACCGATCAACTCCTGGCCGGTGTGGTCTGCCTGTCGATCCTGGGATTGCTTTTCGGAACGGCGATCAGCGCGCTGGAAAAGAACCTGCTGCGCTGGCGCTGAGAAAACTTTCCGGTCCGCGGAAACGTTTCCTTCGATCTCTTCGTAACTTCTGTTGAGCCCCCACCGCAGAGGGCGGCTGTTGCGGGTTTTCGGCCTGCGCATTGAACGCAAGGCGTTGCCAACGCGACCAAGGTTTGATGCAGCATCAGGTGAGAGGACGGAGAATGATTGAGCGCAGGCACCAAACCCGCAGACCGCCCAGCCTGAACAGGCAGGATTTTCTGCGTCTGACCATAGCGGTGGCTTTGGTGCTGCTGGCCGCAACCACCTGGCGTCACAGCCAGACGGAAGCCCCGTCAGTCCGGGCGATCTCCGCCCAGCACCATCAGGTTCCTGCAAATGAATTGCCCAGCGGTGGTTGGCTGGATCCCTCCGCCTGACACCGGCCGGTCTGAAACCTTCTTGGGGTCGCCGCAGCCGGCGACAGCAAACTAGAAGCGGATCAAGCCAAAGAGGTAGGTCACACCGACAATAACGACGGCAGCGACGAGAATTCCCTCGACCCAGCGCCGAACCCGCCGACGCTCGCTTCCTTCCTGCTCGCTTTCGATGACGGAACGGTACATTTCGTCTCTCCCCGTGCCTTTTCTCGGCCCCGGCTTCGCCTTTGGAAGCGCGATCACCCCGACTATGCACTTTGTCAAGCCTACCAGATTGCAGAGGGCGCGACAATTGGCGCCGCCGGCCCCTGCGTCTCCGCCACCGCCTTACTAGGCAGATCCTGAGTGTTTTCAGGGTGTTCGGAAGCAGTCTTCGAAATCAGATTGAAACGCCTGTCGTCCCGCAGCTAAAGGTGGCAACATCCGATCCGAATAGAAGCGGGCGGACGGCGCCATGATCCGCGCGGCACCGGCCCGCCGCAGGACCCGGCCCTTCGATCGTCAGGGTGCGAAGGCATGTATGAAAATATGCCTATCTGGCGATCATCCATCGGCTGAACCCAGATGTCTCAGGCCGTCGCTTTGAGGGCGCAACCCACTGATCAATAGTCAAAATGACTAAACCCAAGCGAGAGCGTTATGCGGCAGATACAGGTCTGCTGTGCGCGAAATTGCCACCGCAGTGCAACAATTTTGTTGCATTAGAATCAGGCTGGCGGTATCACCCGGGCATGAGCAATTCTACAAAAAATTCGAAGCCAAAGTCCGACCGCTCATACGAGAAGAAGCGCCGTCCTTGCCTGATGTGCCGGTCTGACTTCGTGAGCACCTGGCCTGGCGAGCGTATCTGCCAGTCTTGCAAGTCGACCAGCGCTTGGCGTGAAGGGATCGCCGCCTAGCGAGCCTTGGGCCTGACGGCCCTCAGCACGCTTGGGGAAAGATGAAGCCTGCTTCCTTCGAGAAGGCCGCGGGCTTCTTGCTTTTTTCGGCTAAATCTCGCGACGCCGGCATCACTGCCAGACCTCTCACGCAAAAGACGGCGGAACCTCATGAAGCCGCTTGACCGGTCAGGCCCCCTGGCCCGGCATAATGGCGTTTTGTGTCGCGATTCTAGGCCGCGCGGAGCTGCGCGAGGAACTCGTCGAGCTTGCTGCGAAGGATCTGGGATCCCTTCGACAGCTGATCGGACGCCTGCAGGACCTCCTTGGCGGACTGTCCCGAGTTGGAGGCTGCCTCGGTGACCCCAGCGATATTGCTGGTTACTTCCTGCGTGCCCTGGGCAACCTCCTGAGCATTCCGCGAGATCTCCTGGGTGGCAGAGTCCTGTTCTTCCACGGCCGCGCCGATCGCCGTGGCCGTGGCGCCCATTTCGTCGATGATGCTGCGGACACTTTCAATCGCCTCGACGGTGTCACCGGTGGCCGACTGCATGTCGCCGATCTGAGTGCCGATGTCTTCGGTGGCCTGTGCCGTTTGATTGGCCAGCGACTTGACCTCGTTGGCGACCACCGCAAAACCCTTGCCGGCATCGCCCGCGCGTGCCGCCTCGATGGTTGCGTTCAGGGCCAGAAGATTGGTTTGCTCGGCGATATCCTGAATGAGGCTCACCACATCGCCGATTTTCTGGGCGGCCTCGGCCAGCCCGTTCACGGTCTGACCCGCGCGATCCGCCTCCGCCACGGCCTTGCCCGAGATCTCCTGGGACTGCGCCACCTGACGGGAAATCTCACTGATCGAGCTGGAAAGCTCCTCAGACGCGGAGGCAACGGTCTGTACGTTGCTGGAGGCACTGTCGGCTGCATGGGCAACCACGCCGGCCCGCTCGCTCGTCTGCCCGGCGACCGTGGACAATCCCTCTGCGGTCGTACGCAGCTGACTTGACGCAGCGGAGACATCGCTGACCACCGGATCAAGGCTGGCTTCAACATCTGCGGCGAGGGAATGCATGGCTTCACGCTTGTCCCGCTCGTTGCTCTCCCGCTCGTCTTTCTGTTGCGCATCGAGGCGGCGGGCTTCGACGCCCTGCTCTTTGAAGATCGCCACCGCCCGCGCCATTTCGCCAAGCTCGTCGCCGCGATCGACACCTTCGATCTCGATCGAGAGATCGCCGGATGCCAGGACGTTCATCTGCGTGGTTGCGCCGGAAAGCGGCCCGGTAACGCTGCGAACAGAAACGGTAACGACCACAGCCGTGGCCAGCAGCAGGATCACAATGCCGGCTGCCAGAATGATAAAGCCATGCTGGGCCTGCTCTCCCAACTCGATCACCAGCCCCTGCAGGTCCGTCGCAATGCGGTCTTCCACCTGCTTCAGCAGGTTGATCTTCTGCGTGATGGTGTCGAACCAGACAGGCCCGGTGACATCGCCCAGCGAACCGCCATAGGCGCTCTCGATCGCGATCTTGCGCATACGTGCGACCTCGTCGACCGCCTGGCCTTGAAGTGTTTCGGCATAGAACGCCTTTTGTGCCGGCGAGGCGAAAGCAAAAAAATTGGCTATGAAAGCGCCCTGCTGAGCGATCAATGAGACAAAACGCTGATGCACCGCAGGCGCAAAACTGCCCTTGCCGAAACCACTGGCCCCCATGGCGCGCTCGATACCGGCACGTTCCTTTGCCTGCAGAAAGTTGATGTAGACCACAATGGCATCGGTGACTTCGGCATCGGTACTGAGCACCGCCATCTCGCCGACGCTGTCCAACAGCTTGGCGATGGTCCCGGTATAGTATTTCGCCATCTGACCGACCGACAGGGAGAGGTTGCTCACCTCGGCGCGTTGCTGATCCAGCTGCTCGACATTTTCAAGAGCGGCCTGCAGCTTGCCTTCAAAAACGGTACCGAAGGCCGCCGCATCGAAGGCGTCGATCGCTGCAGCGAAATGCCCGAGTTGCTGATCGGTGACCTCACGCTGCTTGTTCAGCCTCTCGCTGAACGCCCCCTCGCCCTTTTTGCCGATAAAGCCCGCAGAGGCGCCGCGCTCTTTCTGCAACTCGTGGACCAGGGCAGAAATGTCGGGCGCCAAGGTCGAAAGCTCCTGAAGCCGCTTCATATCCCCGGCAACCTTCACCTGTTCACCGATCGAGAGAAACGACATCACCAACAACCCAATCAGCGGCAACGCCAGAGCGACGCCGATCCGCGTGCGGATTTTGGTATTCCTCAGGAGCTTTTTCATAATCTATTTGTGCACCTACAAATGGCCGAACTTATGAGCCATAAATACACAAATTGATTACTCGGACATTTACCGCAGCTTCAAATATAACTTCAGAGAAGACTAATGCTCATTGTGCCAAGCATGGAAAACAAGGCAAACCCTGCCCACTCATATCTACAGAGCTCTCACTGATGCATAAACGATAGGGTTGAGGCTTGCTGGTTGGCGGCATTCAGCCATAGGACCCGCAACCGCAGCAGCCCCTCTTCGCTTGGCAGCGGGCGTCTGTTGTAAAGTCTAGGACTTGATATCCAGCAGGCTGTCGGTGATCTCGTCCTGGGTGCGGATAGCGGCCGCATTGGCCTCGTAGGCGCGCTGGGCCTGGATCTGCGTCACCAGTTCTTCGGCCAGATTCACATTGGGCCGGTCCACCAGCCCTTCGGAATTCGCATCCGGGCTGCTCGGCTCATAAGACCGCACGGAAGCCGGGGCAATCGGGCGCACTTCACCGCGCACGCCACCGCCACCGGTGGTCACGTCCTGAACGCGCTTTGGCTGATAGGCCCCCGGCTGTTCCCGGGGCCCGTCAGGGTCGACGCCGCGGCTGCGCATATTTGCCACATTGTCCGCCGAGACGGCCAAGCGCTTACTCTGGGCCATCAGCCCTGAGACGGAAATCGAGAAACCCTGGATCATGGCGATACCAATCACTCCTACTGCGACAAAGACAGCCTACAGCAATCCGAGATAGCACTCAAATATTTGATATTATTGTATATTTATCGAAAATTCGGCCTAAATCCCTGTCTTGCAATCCACGCATGGCCGCCCTGCGTATGCTTATCTGATATATCTCGACCCGATATAGTGTGATACACCACCGGTAGTTTATTAGCTTTCTCAGTTGCGCTGGAATCACCGCCCATGGACTCGAAAACACTATGCCTCGGCGTACTCTCACGGGGAGAGGCAAGCGGGTATGAAATCAAAAAAGCCTTCGAGGAAGGCCCCTTCAGCCATTTTCATCAGGCCAGTTTCGGGGCGATCTACCCTTCCTTGAACGCCTTGAGCAATGAGGGGCTGGTCGCCTGTCGCGCGCAGGCGCAGGAGAAGCGGCCGGATAAGAAGATCTATTCCCTCACCGCGAAGGGGCGCGATGCCTTCGCCGCCGCCTTGTTGAGCCAGCCGGACCACGATCGAGTCCGCTCGGATTTTCTCTTCATTCTTTTCTTTGCACAGTTTCTGCCGCCCGCCCGTGTCGGGGCGCTGATCGATGAGCGGATCGCCTGGTATCGGCAATCCCTTGAACGCATGGAGGACTGTACCGAGACCAACGTGGTACCCGCCGGCGCGGCCTTCGTGCGCGGCATGGGTATCGCCGTCTATCGCGCCGCAGCCGAGTATCTGGAAACCAACCGCGACGCGTTGGTGGCAGATGTTGCAGAACCCGAGGCCCTGGTGGCCGAATAAATCATCCCAGGGGGAAACGCGCGGCCGCATCTCTGCGTACAACTCCCCGGAACCGGAAAAACACAGGACATAGAGCGCCCCCCAATATGAAACGCTCCTTTATCTTCGCCATACTGCTCGCCATCGCGGCGACGGCCTGGATTCTCTCCGGCCAGCTCGGCGAAAGCGAAGCCCAGCCGGAGGCGCAGAAGCCACCGGCAGACCTTTCCGCGCTGGACAAGGCCCCCCAGGTTCGGGTGCGCGCGTCGACCGCCCAAAGACATGCCGTCATCGATCTGCTGCGTGGCCGCACTGAGGCCAACCGCCTGGTCGAGATCAAATCCGAAACCAATGGCCGGATCATCAAGCTACCGGTGGAACAAGGCAGCTATGTCGCTGCCGGTGACGTTATCGCGCGTCTCTCCTCGGGCGATCGCAATGCCCGGCTCGCCGAAGCCAAGGCGCTGCGGGCCCAGCGCGAAATCGAATACCAGGCCGACAAGAAGCTCGCCAAGAAAGGCTTCCGCGCGGAGACTCAGATGGCCGCCACCAAGGCCTCGCTGGAAGCGGCGGAAGCAGCGGTGAAGATTGCCGAGGTCGAACTCGCCTACACCGTCATCCGCGCGCCCTTCGACGGCGTTGTGGACGACCGCATGATGGAGATCGGCGACTTTGCCGACATCGGCGATTCCCTCGCCCGTCTGGTGGAACTGGACCCCATGCTGATCGTCGCCCAGGTCAATGAACGTGAGGTACAACGCCTGGCCGTCGGCAACCCGGGCCAGGCGCGCCTGATGACCGGTGCCGTGGTCGACGGAACAATCCGGCATATCTCCGCCGTCGCGGACCCGGCGACCCGGACCTTTCGCGTCGAGCTGGAGGTGCCCAACCCCAATGGGGCTATATCCGATGGCATGACTGCCGAGATCGCGCTGCCCCTCGATGACGGCGAGGCGCACTTGGTGTCGCCGGCGATTCTGACCCTGGCGGACGAGGGCATCATCGGCGTCAAATCGGTCGATGAGAACAACAGGGTGGTTTTCCATCCCGTTCAGATCGTCGACACCGACAAACAGGGTATCTGGGTGGTCGGTCCGCCGACTGAGGTCATGCTGATCACGGTGGGCCAGGAATACGTGAACGCCGGTGACGAAGTACGCCCGGTGGACGAGCAGGAGATCGATGCGCGAATGCGGGAGCTCGGCTCGTGAACGCGATTATCGACGCGGCCATCGGCCACGCGCGAACCGTCATCCTGACCCTGCTGCTGATCCTCGTCGCCGGCAGCTTTGCCTACGTGACGATCCCCAAGGAAGACTCGCCGGACATCAACATTCCAACGCTTTACGTCGTGCTGGCCCATGAAGGTATTTCACCGGAGGACGCCGAGCGCCTGTTGATCAGGCCGATGGAAAAAGAGCTGCGCGCCATCGAAGGCGTAAAGGAGATGACCTCCACCGCCTACCTTGGTGGCGGCAATGTCATTCTGGAGTTCGACGCCGGTTTCGATCCAGACATCGCCATGGCCGACGTGCGTGAAAAAGTCGACTTGGCCAAGCCGGAACTGCCGCAGGATGCCGAAGAGCCGACGGTTCACGAGATCAACCTCAGCCTCTTCCCGGTTCTGACCGTGACTCTGTCAGGCAGCGCACCGGAGCGCACTCTGCTGCGCATGGCCCGCGAGCTGCAGGACAAGATCGAAGAGATTTCCAGCGTTCTGGAAGCCGAGATCGGCGGCGACCGCGACGAACTTCTGGAAATCATCGTCGATCCCCTGGCGCTGGAGAGTTACAACCTCAACGCAGCCGATATCCTGGATATCGTCGCCAAGTCCAACATCGTGGTTGCCGCCGGTTCTCTGGATACCGGTCTCGGCCGTTTCCCCATCAAGGTTCCCGGTCTCTTCGAAACCGTGGACGACATTTTCAACACACCGGTGAAAGTGAACGGCGATGCGGTGGTACGCTTCCGCGACATCGCCAGCCTGCGCCGCACCTTTAAGGACTCGAGCGGCTTTGCCCGCATTACCGGCCAGCCGGCGATTGCTTTGGAAATCTCGAAGCGGACCGGCGAGAACATCATCGAAACCATCGAACGGGTCCGCGCCGTGGTCGAGGCGGAACGTAAGAACTGGCCGGAGAGCATCGTCGTCTCCTACAGCCAGGACAAATCGACGGACATCCGCAACAATCTGCTCGACCTGCAGAACAACGTGTTGAGCGCCATCCTGCTGGTCATGGTGGTGGTGGTCGCAGCCCTCGGCCTGCGCTCCGCCGGCCTGGTGGGGATCGCCATCCCCGGATCCTTCCTGACCGGCATCCTGGTGCTCTCCATCGCCGGGCTGACCGTCAATATCGTGGTGCTCTTCGCCCTGATCCTGGCGGTCGGCATGCTGGTCGACGGCGCCATCGTGGTGACCGAATACGCCGACCGTAAGATGAGCGAGGGCCAGGACAAGAAGGCCGCCTACAGCCTCGCGGCCAAACGCATGGCCTGGCCGATCATCGCCGCCACCGCAACCACGCTGGCGGCTTTCCTGCCGCTGATGTTCTGGCCGGGCGTGGTCGGTGAGTTCATGAAGTACCTGCCGCTCACCCTGATCGCGACCCTCAGCGCCTCCCTGCTGATGGCCTTGATCTTCGTGCCGACCCTGGGTTCCGTCTTCGGCAAGCCGGGCGGTGCGGTCGACCCGAAAACCATGAAGACCCTGGCCGCCGGCGAAAGCGGCGATCTGAACGACGTAGGGGGCTTTACCGGCGGGTACCTCAGGTTCCTGGGCGCTGCGTTACGCCACCCAATGAAGGTTCTGATGGGCGCCTTTGTCGTCCTCATCGGTGTCTGGCTCGCTTACGGCAGCTTCGGCAAGGGCGTCGAGTTCTTTCCGGATGTGGAGCCGCAAAACGCGGTCATTCAGGTTCATGCCCGCGGCAACCTTTCCATTGACGAGCGCGATGCCCTGTTGCGCGAGGTAGAGCAGGAAATCCTGGATCTGCAGCGCGAGAAGGGTGAATTCCACGCGATCTACGCCCGCTCCATGGCATCTTCCGGCACTCAGGGTGGCGATGAGGCCGAAGACGTCGTGGGTAAGGTCACCCTGGAATTTACCGACTGGTTCCTGCGCCGGCCCGCGGACGAGATCCTGACCGAAATCCGCGAGCGCAGCGCCCTTCTGGCGGGCGTCTTCGTCGAGCCGCGCAAGGAAGAATCCGGCCCGCCGGTCGGCAAGCCGGTGCAGATCGAAGTCTCCTCGGCCAACCCGGCTTTGATCGAACCGGCGGTCCGGCAGATCGGCGCGGCGATGAACGACATCGGTGGCTTCGTCGACTTTGAAGACGGCACCCAGATCCCCGGCATCGAGTGGGAGCTGGTGGTCGACCGCGCCCAGGCTGCCAAGTTCGGCGCCGACATCAGCTTGATCGGCAGCTACGTGCGGATGATCACCAACGGCATGAAACTGGGCGACTACCGGCCCGATGACAGTAAGGAAGAAATCGACATCGTCGTGAGGCTGCCGGAGCAGTACCGCACCATCGAACAGCTCGACCTCATTCGGATGCAGACCAATTCCGGTCTGATCCCGATATCGAACTTCGTCACCCGTGTCCCAAAGCAGAAGGTCGGCCTGCTGCGCCGTACCGACAGCCGTCGCGCCATGACAATCAAGGCCGACGTCGCGCCCGGCCTGCTGGTGGATGACAAGGTGCAGGAGGTGCGCGGCTGGCTGGCAAACCAGAGCTTCGATCCACGGGTGATCATCAACTTCAAGGGCGAGGATGAAGAGCAGAAGGCCGCACAGGAATTTCTCGGAAAGGCCTTCGCCGTCGCTCTATTCATGATGGCGATCATCCTGGTGACTCAGTTCAACAGCTTCTACAGCGCCTTCCTCATTCTCTCCGCCGTCATCATGTCGACGGTCGGCGTCATGATCGGACTGCTCGTCACCAACCAACCCTTCGGCATCGTGATGTCGGGTATCGGGGTCATCGCACTGGCCGGCATCGTGGTGAACAACAACATCGTGCTGATCGACACCTTCGACCGCCTGCGCGAAACGACCGCCTCGACGCGTGAAGCCATCCTGCGCACCGGCGCCCAGCGCCTGCGCCCGGTGCTGCTGACCACCATCACCACAATCCTGGGCCTTATGCCCATGGTGCTGGCGATGAACATCGACTTCTTCTCGCGAACCGTCCAGATCGGGGCGCCTTCGACCCAGTGGTGGCGCCAGCTCTCCACCGCCATCGTCTTCGGACTTTCCTTCGCCACCCTGCTCACGCTGGTGGTCACGCCCTGCGCCCTGATGCTGCGCCACGATCTCGCCGGGTTCTTCGGACGCCTGAAATCGTGGCGACCCAGGTCAACGGGCCACAAGGCGAGCGGTGATGGAGAATCCGCCGATGGCCTTGGCAAAGGCGGCGCCGGCGTTCCCGAAGCAGCCGAGTAACCCGGCAGGAATCAGCGCTAGAGCAGATCCCGGTCGGATGGAATCGCCGGAGGCGATCCATCGACCGGGTGAATCTGCTCTAACTGTTTGATGGCGATCGGATTCACATGTTTTGGCGCAACCACGAAGTGGTTCCGTCAAAACATGATCCGATCTAGTCTTCGGTGGTGTTGTCCGGGTCCGGCTGCGGTTCCGCCGGAGAGTCCAAACCGATGGTCTTGACCTCGCGCCGGTACTGCACAACGGCCAGGGGGATGCTCACCAGGTAGGCGAGCCCGACAATCGTGACCGTTACCCAGGGCTCCGAGATTAAAATCGCGGCGAAGCCCACCAAACCCAGCATGGCGAAGCGCCAATGCGGCTTGCGTAGCTTCAAGCGCTTGGCCGAAAAGGTAGGCACTTGGCTCACCATCAGGAAGGCGACGATCAAAAGCGTCAACAGATTGAGCGCATCGCTGCGCAGCACAGTATCGCCGAAAACGAAACTCATGGTCATGGGCAGCAACACAAGCCCGGCGGCGGCGGGCGCCGGCACGCCGACGAAGTACCGAGCCGCCAGCGGTGGCGGGTTCTCATCCCCCAAAGCGGCGTTGAAGCGGGCAAGGCGCAACGCACAGCAGGCGGCAAAAACCAGGCAGGTGGCCCAGCCGAGCCCGCCGGCATCGGACAAGGTCCAGAGATAGATCATCAACGCGGGGGTCACGCCGAAGGAAATGACGTCGGAAAGCGAGTCCAACTGCGCCCCGAAATCGCTGGTCGCGCCCATCAGGCGGGCGATGCGCCCGTCCAGACCATCCAGCAGCATGGCAACGACGACAGCGCCGACCGCTATCTCCCAGCGCTCCTGCAGGGCAAGACGCACAGCGGTCAAACCGGCGCAGAGCGCCAGCAGCGTCAGCGCATTTGGAATCATCCGGTTGATCGAAAGTGCCGATACCCTTCTTCGGCGCAGGCGTGCCATCCTATCGTTCCTCACCCTGGCGGGCGGATTCCTGGGACAGCAGATCGGCGATGACCGTCTCACCGGCAATGGCCGTCTGATGAGGCACCACCAGCGGCGAAACCCCTTCGGGAAGGTACACGTCCATCCGGCTGCCGAAGCGAATCAGTCCGAAAACCTGACCGGCCCGGACCGGTTGGCCGAGGGAGACGTTGCAGATGATGCGCCGCGCCACCAGACCGGCGATCTGCACGAAGGCCAAATCCACACCGTCATAGCTGGTGACCTTCAAGGACATGCGCTCATTGTCGACCGAGGCCTTGTCCATGGCCGCATTGAGGAACTTGCCCGGGCGATAGGACACCGCCGAGATCTTACCATCCAAGGGTACCCGATTGACGTGCACATTGAAGACATTCAGGAAGATCGAGATCCGGGTCAGCGGGGCATCCCCCATCTCCAGTTCAGGCGGCGGCGGCGCCGACTCGATCATCTGAACCATGCCGTCGGCCGGCGCAATGACGAGGCCAGGCCGGCTGGGCGTCACCCGTGGCGGGTCCCTGAAGAAGTAGGTGCAGAAGGCCGCACCCAGCAGGCCGAGCCAGAAAAGCGGCGACCAGAGCAACCCCAGAAGCAGGGCAGCGACCAGGGCGGCGGCAATAAACGGCCAGCCGGCCCGGTTAATCGGGACTAAAACACTTCTAAACACTACGTCACCCGCCTTTTGGCTTGCTTGGATCAGTCAGTAATAGACCAGGGAGCCCCCCTTCAAACAGTCGAAAATCAAGGAAAGCGCTGCTTTACCGATCCTTAAACCTGACGTGCTACTCCAACAAGCTGATGTGATGGGAGTATGAGCCTTGGACGCCCCGGGGAACGAGCCAAGCGAATCCGAAGTCTGCGAAGGCGGCGCGCCGTCGGCGGTCAAGAAGGTCGCTGACGCATCCTTGCCTTTGGAAGTGGGTAGTCTCGCCCTCGGCGAGGACGGCCACATTGAGCATGGCCGCGATGAAGGCCCACTGCATTTCAACTTCACCGCCTGTGGTATCCATTTCGAGGCTGAGCTGGCCGGCAAGACGGCACCGCTGCGCCTCACGGCCAACCTCGGCAAGCTGCCCTACTCGGCTGAGTCGCCCGATGGCCGGGGTCTTGCCCGCAGCGTCCTGGCCGCTACAGATCGGCTACGCCGCGGTCAGATCCTCTTATCAGACGACCATGACATGATCCTGCAGGGTGAGCTTATGCCGCCGAGCCCCAGGACCCCGGTCAATGTCATCGCCACCGCGACGGCGCTCATTCTCGACTTCAAGCCTTATCTGGACCTCTTGGCCGAAGCGATTTCGGTTCGCCGCCCGGCAGGTGAGCCGGCGGAAGCCGATGACCAGCCCGCCGACGATGCCGAGATGGACGACGCTCCGGTGGAAGGTGAAGCAGCGGCTGGCGAGACCTGAGACCGGCTTGCTCAGTTGAGCTTCGGAACCGTGAAGACCTGACCCGGATAAATCAGATCGGGATCGCCGATCTGTTGCGCATTCGCCTGATAGATCACCGTGTACTGCAGGCCCTGCCCATAGGAGCGCCGCGCAATGCGCCACAGCGAATTGCCGGGCTGGACGATCACATAGTCCTCGCCCTCTGAAACCGATTCTGCAACCGACCGCGGCGTCTCGCGGGAGAAAGGCGTCTCCACACGGGCGACCACGCCGCCGCCGCCATCGACCTGATCGACCCGCAGGTCATGAAGGCCCTCCAGAATGGGGGATGCCGGCGACAGCCTCCAACGGCCATCGTCTCCCGCCACCGCCTCACCGATCGGGCGATTGTTCAGGTAGACCAGCATGCGGGCGCCCGGCGTCGCACGTCCGCCCAGGACTGCCCGCCCGCCCTCATCGTAGTCGACTGAATC
Source organism: Pelagibius litoralis (assembly GCF_011683915.1). Taxonomy (GTDB): domain Bacteria; phylum Pseudomonadota; class Alphaproteobacteria; order Kiloniellales; family Kiloniellaceae; genus Pelagibius; species Pelagibius litoralis. The sequence goes on along the minus strand of NZ_JAAQPH010000017.1, from coordinate 11,356 downwards.
CAGTGCCAGGCTGCCCTCTGAAATACCCTCCTCGGGCTCCTGCGGCAGTACCTTGCTGGCGCCACCCGCGCGCGGCGTAAGCACGGCCAGCACCGGTGCCTCTTCAGGCTGCGCCGCGCCACCGTTCTGCCCTGCCGGTGGCGTGGCCGCCGGAACCTTGGATTCCGGTACCATAACCACAACCAGGTTTTCAGACAGCTGCTTCTGACCATCAGGCGTTTTCGCCTCGATACCGATCTGATGGCTGCCCGGCGCAAGCGGCTGCTCGGCAACAATGGCCCAGGCACCGCTGCTATCAGCCTTCGCCGTCCCCACCGTACCGCCTTTGCCAAGGGTCACCTTGACCTCGCTGTCCGGCTCGGCACGGCCGGCGATGACCGTCTCACCGCTGGGCTCAACACGCACGACATCGAAGGTCGGGCGGCTCTCCGGCGTTGCCCCGTCCGGGGTGCCGGCAGCGTCCGTGCCGCTCCGCAAGACGACTTGCGGGCGCTGATCCTGTTCTTCCGAATCGCCGGATGCCGCCGGGGAACCGGCCCCCTCGGTATTGGCCTGACCTGCCGGCGTGGTAGCGTCGACATCCTGGGATGCGGCTGGCTGAGGTGTCGCCTGCTGATCGGCCACAATGGCCTCATCCGCTCCGTTGCTGAAGAGCAGGTAGCCCGCAATGGCGACTGCCAACACGGCACCGCCCAGTCCAAAAACAAGCCTCTGCAACCGCCTAGCCTCCATACCCCTCATATACCCTAGTACGCGGGCTGCAGGGGTGCAATGCCGGGCGAATGAAGCCTATGACCCGTCAGATGGCGGTAAGCTCTTGAGATAAATGGCAATTGCAGTGAGATCGTCAGCCGTCAGGTGGCTCGTGCCATGTTCGATCACCTCACCCATCGAGTCGCTCAGATAGTCACCTTCAGGGGTCAGGCCGTCTCTAATGGCCCAGACGATGTCCGATTCGCTCCATCCGGCCAGGCCGCCGGCCGCCGGGGTCAGGTCGGGAACCTTGCCGCCATCGGGCCCCTGAGGATTCCCCGCCAGCTCACGTTCGGGATCAACGGCACCCAGAAAGTCCCTGGGGCTATGGCATTCCCCGCAGTGGCTGAGATGGCGCACCAGATAGGCCCCGCGGTTCCATTCAGCCGCCTGCGCTTCCTCGGGCTCAAAGGCGCCCGCTTCAAAGTAGAGCGTTTTCCAGATACCCACGGTAAAGCGCAGATTGTAGGGGAAGCCGAGGTCATGCGGCTTATTGACGGTCTCAACCGGCGTCTGGGCAAAGAGATAGGCCTGCAGATCGGCGATATCCGCGTCGGTCATCCCGGTATAGGAGGTATAGGGAAAAGCCGGATAGTAGGGGTCGCCCCCAGGCGAAACCCCGTGACGCAAGGCGGAACGGAATTCCTCGTCGCTCCAGGCGCCGATGCCCTGCTCGGGATGGGGGGTAATGTTCGGGCTGTAAAACGTACCGAAGGGCGTGACCAGGGCGCGGCCGCCGGCCAGGGGTTCGCCGCCGCCTTTCTCGTCGGTATGACAGCCGTAGCAGCCGGCGGCGCGAAAAACGTAGGCGCCGCGCTCGGCCGCTTCACTGAGTGTTGTCTGGGCCGCTGTCTGGCTGTCCTGCGCCGCGGCCGGCACCCCGACGACGGCAACGGCCAGCACAGCGATACCGGCAAACAGGCTGTTCAACTTGGGACCGGACATTGCTTCTCCGGGAAATCATCACATCGCGGCAGAGGCCAGCAAGGGCCAGCAACGCGGTAAAGAAGACGGCGGATGCGGAGACCGCATCCACCGTCGCTATTTACCGGCGGCGACCGCCGGGTCTCAATTACCCATCCACCTTGGGGCCACGGTAGGTCTCATGGCAACCTCCACAGCCTTCCTTGCCGAAAGCGCCGAACTGGGTCTGGATGGCACCGGCATCGCCGCCGTCAAGCGCTGAGGCCATCTTCGCCGACTCTTCCTCAAGCACCTTGCCACGGGCCAGGAATCCGTCCCAATCCGACCAGATGTTGGGTTTGGCGCGGTTCTTTCCGACCGTATCCATCTCTTCCAGCGTTGCCTCGACCTTGAAGACGTCGGGAACCGCCGTCGCGATCTCGCCGATCTTGCGCGCCGCTGCCGCCGCCTCGGCCGCGCTACCTTTGGAATCCTTCACGAACTCGGCGATGATTTTCATGTTGCCGCCAACTGCCTTCATGGCCTCCTGTCGCTCTTTGACCGCTGCCACCTTCGCTCCGTGGCCGTCCGCGTGCGAGGGCCGTACCAGATTGTCCGAAACCAGCAGGGCCCCCGCGGTAATCGCGAAAGCCCCCGCTGCTGCAAAGATCGTCTTTCGTAGCATTTCGATCTGCTCCTTGCTTGTTTGCGCCCAGTTTTCAGTACCAGTGGGCATTCTTGACCAATGGACACTCTTGGTGCGTCTAGCGAGCGGCGCTAGTGACCTTCTTGAAACGGCCTTCGGTGGCGGCGAACCGCCAGTCTGTGCTACAAGACGGCCACGTTATAGTGACGCGACGTCACAGTAGCGCATCACCGATCAAATTCAAACGCACCCTGCCCCAACCCCCGACAGTAACGAGTTTGTGATGAGAAAACTGAACGCGCTCTGCGTCTATTGCGGCTCTTCCGGCCAGGTCCGCCAGAGCCACCTTGAAGCGGCCCGGAAACTGGGCCGGCTGGCGGCGGAAGAGACCGTCGATATCGTTTTCGGCGGCGGCCGGGTCGGTCTCATGGGCGCGGTCGCCGAGGGCGCGCTGAATGCCGGCGGCAGGGTCGTCGGGATCATCCCGAAACACCTGGAAGACCTGGAAGTCGGCCTGCGCAGCGCCAGCGAGTACATCGTCGTCGATTCAATGCACAGCCGCAAACAGATGATGGCCGAACGCTCGGACGCTTTCTGCGCCCTGCCCGGGGGGCTTGGAACGCTGGATGAAACCTTCGAGATCATCACCTGGCGGCAGCTCAAGCTGCACGACAAACCCATCTTGCTGGTTAACATCGAGGGATTTTGGGACCCCCTGCTGCGCCTGATCGACCACCAGATCGCCGAGGGCTATCTGCGCGGCCCGACCGATGGCCTGTACCAGGTGGTCGATCGCGTGGAGGACGTTCTGACCGTGGCCGCGACCGCCCCCCGCCCGGCGATCCCCGACAAGATCGAACAGATGTAGGCCGTGCCCGCCGGCCAAGGCACCATCGCGGCGGCTCTTTGCGAGGCTCCCTTGCACCGCCCGGATAGCCTGCTATGTTGCGCCGCAAATTCGCTACCCGGCCGGGCCGCGGTATCACATCAGGCCCTTAAACCCGGGCACCAACCCAGATCAATACTTCCGGAGAACACAGATGGGGAAAATCAAGGTCAAAAACCCGATCGTCGAGCTCGACGGCGACGAGATGACGCGTATCATCTGGGAGAAGATCAAGAGCAAGTTGATCCTGCCGTACCTCGACGTTGACCTGAAATACTACGATCTCTCCGTCGAGAAGCGCGATGAGACCGATGACCAGATCACCATCGATTCCGCCAACGCCATCAAGGAACACCGCGTTGGCGTGAAGTGTGCGACCATTACGCCGGACGAGGACCGGGTTGAGGAGTTCGGCCTCAAGAAAATGTGGCGCTCGCCCAACGGCACCATCCGCAACATCGTCGGCGGGACGATCTTTCGCCAGCCCATCATCATGAAGAACGTGCCGCGGCTGGTCCCAGGCTGGACACAGCCGGTGGTCATCGGCCGCCACGCCTTCGGCGATCAGTACCGGGCGACCGATTTCAAGGTGCCGGGGCCGGGCAAGCTGACCATGACATTTCAGCCGGAAGGCGGCGGCGAAGCGACGACCTACGACATCTTCGATTTCCCCGAGCCCGGCGTCGCCATGGGCATGTACAACCTGGATGAGTCGATCCGCGGTTTTGCCCGCGCCTGCCTGAATTACGGCCTCAATCTCGGCTGGCCGGTCTACCTCTCCACCAAGAACACCATCCTCAAGATCTACGACGGGCGCTTCAAGGACATCTTCCAGGAAATCTTCGACAGCGAGTTCAAGGCCGCTTTCGAGGCCAAGGGCATTCACTACGAGCACCGGCTGATCGACGACATGGTGGCCGCCGCCATGAAGTGGTCGGGCGGCTATGTCTGGGCCTGCAAAAACTACGACGGCGATGTGCAGTCGGATACGGTGGCCCAGGGCTTTGGGTCACTGGGCCTGATGACCTCGGTGCTGATGACCCCGGATGGCAAGACCATCGAGGCCGAGGCGGCCCACGGCACCGTGACCCGCCACTATCGCTTGCACCAAAAAGGTCAGCCGACCTCCACCAACCCCATCGCATCGATCTTCGCCTGGACCCGTGGCCTTCATTTCCGCGGCACCTTCGACGAGACGCCAGAGGTGGTGAAGTTTGCCGGCGATCTGGAAAAGGTCTGTATCGATACCGTGGAATCCGGTTTCATGACCAAGGATCTGGCGCTGCTGATCGCACCCGACCAGACATGGATGACGACCGACGAATTCATGGACAAGCTGGACGAAAACTTGCAAAAGGCGATGGGTTAACCTCGTCATCGGACAATCTTCTGGAGCGCTCTCAATGAAGTCACTCCTCTCACTTCTCGCAATCGGAATTTTGGTTATGACCACATCAACCAGCGATGCAACAGCCGCGCCGGATCCGGAAAACGTTCTGGTGATGGAACTGAAAGACGGCGTTGTGCGGATCGAGATGCTGCCGGACCTGGCACCGCAGCACGTTGAACAGATCAAGAAGCTGACCCGCGACGGGTTCTATGACGGCATCGTCTTTCACCGCGTCATCGACGGGTTCATGGCCCAGACCGGCGATCCCACGGGAACCGGCCGCGGCGGCTCAGAACTGCCGGACATCCCCGCTGAATTCTCCGCGGAGCCTTTCGAGCGTGGCGTGGCCGGCATGGCCCGCTCGCAGTCGCCCGACAGCGCCAACAGCCAGTTTTTCATCACCTTTGCGCCGGCACGTTTCCTGGACAAACAGTACACGGTCTGGGGCCGGGTGGTCGAGGGCATGGAATATATCGATATGATCAAAAAGGCCCCGCGCGGTGACCAGAGCGGCACGGTGCGCGATCCCGACAAGATCATCACCCTGCGCATTGCCGCAGACGTCGACTAGAGCAGATCCGGGTCGAATGGAATCGCCGGAGGCGATCCATCGATCTGGTGAATCTGCTCTAAACTGTTTGATGGCGATCGGATTCACATGTTTCGTCGCAACCAAACAGTGGTTCCGACGAAACATGACCCGATCTAGCCGGCCACCGCTCGCGGTCTATGGGGCTGAGCCATGGACCTGAGCAGTACACAGCTTGAGCAACTGAGCAGACTGGGCGATCTGCTGCTCAGCTACGCCGTGGACCTGCTGGCCGGCATCGTCCTTCTGGGCCTGGGCTGGTTTTTTGCCGGCTGGGCGCGGCGGGCTGTTCTGCGGCTGCTGGAGCGCACGCCGCGCATGGACCGGACCCTACGCCCGGTGATCGCCAGCGTGGTGCGCTATGCGATCCTGGTCCTGGTCGTCGTGGCGGTGCTGGCGCAGTTCGGCGTACAGACCACCAGCATCATCGCCATTCTAGGCGCCGCCGGTATCGCCGTCGGCTTGGCTTTGCAGGGCACGCTCCAGAATATCGCCGCCGGCATGATGCTGCTGTTCCTGCGCCCGTTTCAGGTCGGTGACTACATTGATGCCGAGGGTCTGGCCGGCACCGTGGACGAAATCGGTCTCTTCGTTACACAGCTGACCACCTTCGACGGCCTCTATCACTCCGTGCCGAATGCCAGGCTGTGGAACGCGGCCATCGTGAACTACAGCCGGCTGCCGACCCGCCGCCTGGACCTGAAGGTCGGCATCAGCTATGACGACGACATCGCAAAAGCCCAGAAGATCCTGCTTGGCCTGCTGCAGGCCGATCAACGGGTAATCGACAGCCCGCCACCGCAGGTGCTGGTGCTGGCCCTGGCGGACAGCGCCGTGGAGCTGAACCTGCGCGGCTGGTGCAACAGGGACGACTACTGGGATCTGCTGTTCGATCTGACCAAGACGGTGAAACTGACGCTCGACGAGGCTGGTTTCACCATCCCCTTCCCGCAGCGCGAGGTTCGCGTCGTCGGCGATCCGGCAACCGGGTTACCGGGCGACGGCAAGACCGTGAACGACTAGGGCGCAGCCCTGATAGGCTAAGCTCTCTTTGATTCAAACGGCCACTCAGACGGCTGCCAGCGCCGTTTCGATGGCGCTCACCGCCGCGGCCGCCGACGCGCCGTCGGGTCCGCCGGCCTGGGCCATGTCAGGCCGGCCGCCGCCGCCCTTGCCACCCAGCGCCGCTGAACCGACCTTTACCAGATCCAGCGCTGAGGCCTTGGCCGTCGCATCCTCGGTTACCCCGACGACCAGCGACGCCTTGCCCTCGTTCACCGCGATCAGAACAACGACGCCGCTGCCGATCTGCTTTTTCAGATCATCGGCCATCGGTTTCAGATCCTTGGGCGGAACCCCCTCCAGCACCCTGGAAGCGAATTTAAACCCCGCGATCTCGCGTGTTTCGTCAGAGGCAGAGCTGCCTGTCGCCAGTTTGCGGCGCAGCTCGCTGACCTCCCGGTCCAAACGCTTACGCTCGTCCTGGAGTGCGGTAATCCGGGTCGGCAGATCTTCGGGTGTCGCCTTCATCAGGGCCGCGGCTTCTGCCAAGGCGGCCTCCTGCCTGCCCACATAATCGCCCGCGGCTTCGCCGGCCACCGCCTCGACACGGCGAACGCCGGAGGCCAGCGCCGCCTCTCCGGTGATCTTGAAAAACCCGATGTCGCCCGTACGGCTGACATGAGTACCGCCGCAAAGTTCGGTCGAGAATTGACCGCCGCTCTTCACCTGGTCCTCGCCCCCCATGGAGACGACCCGCACCTCGTCGCCGTATTTTTCGCCGAACAGCGCCAGGGCGCCGGCTTCGATCGCTTCATCCGGGGTCATGAAACGCGTTTCGACAGCCGCGTTCTCCCGAATGCGGTTGTTCACCTCGGCCTCAACCACCTGAATGTCTTCCGCGGTCAGGGGCCTGGGCTGGCTGATATCGAAACGCAGACGGTCCTCGGCCACCAGGGAGCCTTTCTGGGTCACATGGTCGCCAAGGCGCCGGCGCAGCGCCTCGTGCAGCAGGTGGGTGGCCGAGTGATGCGCGCGCAAAGCCGCGCGACGGCGTCCGTCGACCCGCAGCTCCACCGCATCGCCCACCTTCAGGACGCCATGCGCCATCTTGCCGTGATGAACATGCAGGGCGCCGAGCTTCTTCTGTGTGTCGGTGACCCGCAGTTCCCCACCGCCGGCACTGAAGACCACGCCCTTGTCGCCCTCCTGACCGCCGGATTCGCCATAGAACGGCGTTTGGTTCACCAGCAGATGAACCGCCTGACCGGCGGTAACCTCAGGGACTTCCTTGCCGTCCACCAGCAGCGCGGTGATCTGCCCTTCCGCCGTCTCCGTGCCGTAGCCCAGAAACTCGGTCGCCCCCAGGCGATCGCGCAGCTCAAACCACAGCGTCTCGGTTGCCGCATCGCCGGAACCGGCCCAGGCCTTGCGCGCCGCAGCGCGTTGCCGGTCCATTGCCACATTGAAACCGTCGGTATCGACGCCGCGCCCCTGGCCGCGCAGGATATCCTGCGTCAAATCCAGCGGAAAACCATAGGTGTCATAGAGTTTGAAAGCGACATCGCCGGCCAGCGACCCGCTGGCACTCAGTTTGTCGGTCTCTTCCTCCAACAGTTTAAGACCGCGTTCCAAGGTATCCTTGAACCGCGTTTCCTCAAGCCGCAGCGTTTCGGTGATCAGGGCATCGGCGCGCGCCAGTTCGGGAAAAGCCACTCCCATCATCGAAACAAGCGAAGGCACAAGGCGCCACATCAGCGGGTCCTTACTGCCCAGCTTGTGCGCGTGGCGCATGCCGCGGCGCATAATCCGGCGCAACACATAGCCACGCCCCTCGTTCGAAGGCAGCACGCCATCGGCGATCAAAAAGGCGCTGGCCCGCAGATGATCGGCAATCACCCGGTGCGAAACGGCGTGCTCGCCATTGGCAGCCTGCCCTGAGTGTTCGGCGGAGGCTTCGATGATCGCGCGCAGCAGGTCCGTGTCATAGTTGTCGTGCTTGCCCTGCATCACCGCCGCAATGCGCTCCAGCCCCATGCCGGTGTCGATCGAGGGCCGGGGCAGCGCGTTACGGGTGTCGGCGTCGATCTGCTCGTACTGCATGAAGACCAGGTTCCAGATCTCCACAAAGCGATCGCCGTCCTCGTCGGGACTGCCCGGCGGGCCGCCGGGGATGTGATCTCCATGGTCGTAGAAGATCTCAGAACAGGGTCCGCAGGGACCGGTGTCCCCCATCGCCCAGAAATTGTCGGAGGTCGAAATCCGAATGATCCGCTCGTCCGGCAAGCCGGCGATCTTGCGCCACAACGCCGCCGCTTCCTCGTCCTCCGAATAGACCGTGACCAGCAGCCTGTCCGATGCCAGGCCGAACTCCTTGGTGACCAGGTTCCAGGCCAGCTCGATGGCGAGGTCCTTGAAGTAGTCGCCAAAGGAGAAATTCCCCAGCATCTCGAAAAATGTATGGTGGCGCGACGTATAGCCGACGTTTTCCAGATCGTTGTGCTTCCCGCCGGCACGCAGGCACTTCTGGGAGGTCACAGCCCGGTTGTAAGGACGGGTCTCATTGCCGGTGAACACGTTCTTGAACTGCACCATGCCAGCCGCCGTAAAAAGCAGCGTCGGATCGTTGTGCGGAACCAGCGACGAAGAGTCGACGATCTCGTGGCCGTTACGCCTGAAATAGTCCAAGAAAGTCGCCCGAATATCGTTGCCTGAGCTCATGATCTATCTTTACTGGTCAGCGGCTTGCGCCTCAAGTTGGAATTTTTCCAGAGTGGATTGGAAAAGCGCCGGCGCGCCCTCCGGAGCAGGGCGTTGTAGCGCGCCCCTTCTGGGCTGTCCACAGAAAGCCCGGCGGCTAAATCCCGGTTCCGCACCGCATAAAGCCGCCGGGACCCAGGCTTTACCCTGGCATTTTCCGCGCGAGCCGACTATGTGATGGGAATGTCGCCCGCCGGAAACAGCGGCACGGCAGGAAATCCCATTGCAGGAGATACGCTCCCCCTATGGCTTTGTACGCAGCCCCTTCCGGTCCTCGGTCCGGCCCCACAGCCCAGGCCGGCGCCCGTCGTCAGCCTGCGGCATCGACCAACCTTTTCCACTGGGCCACTGCCGGTCTTCTCGGCGCCCTTGGTCTTGTTGCGCTGATGCCCGATGCCCTGGCCCAGAACCAAGCCCCGAACCAGCCTCCGGGCAGCGGTCAGGCACAGCCCAGGCTTGAGCCGACCGGTGAAAGCTTCGGGGACTGGCAACTGATCTGCACGGTGGCAGGCGCCACCACCGGCGCCGCGCAGCCCGAAGCCTGCTTCATTACCCAGCAGTTTCTCGAGCCCAATTCGCAACGGCCGATCCTGAAGATCACCATCGGCAACTTCGGCGCCCAGCAGAGAAAAGGGGCGGTCGTTGCCATGCCTCTTGGCATTCCCCTCTCCCGCGGCGTGCAGATCAGCGTCGACGGCCGGCCGGTGTCGACTGTTCCCTTCCAATTTTGCCGCCGCGACGGTTGCCAGGCCTTCGTCCAGATGGACGAGGCCGTTGTAAGTTCGTTCCAGGCGGGAAGTCAGGCCATAGCGACAGTGCGTTCCGGGGAAAACGAGGCGATCAATATGCCCTTCTCGCTGAAGGGATTTACGGCGGGCTACGCCAAGATCAAATAGCGCATTCAGGCGGGCATCGGCCGAAAACCGAACCTCCGCCGAAACGAAAAGCGGGCCCCCAGGGCCCGCTTTTTTTGTCTATCGTGAAACAGCCGTCCAGGGACGGTGAGCCCTACCCGGCCCCGACAGCCGGAAACCATCAACCGTCAGGAAGAGGCTGCTTCCTCTTCGGTCCGGGCGCCGCCATCGTCTTCCGTCTCGGGCACGCCCTCCAGCATCGCCGCAGAGACAAGACCGGCATTTTCCCTCACCTTGCGCTCGATCTCGGCAGCCACAGCGGGATTCTCTTTCAGGAAGGTCTTGGCGTTCTCACGGCCCTGGCCAATCCGCTGTCCCTGACAGGAAAACCAGGCCCCGGCCTTGTCGACAATGCCGGCCTGGACACCGAGGTCCAGAAGCTCGCCGGTTTTGGAGATGCCTTCGCCGTAGGTAATATCGAACTCCACCACCCGGAAGGGCGGCGCCATCTTATTCTTCACCACCTTCACCCGGGTCTGGTTCCCGACCACCACGTCCTTGTCCTTGATGGCACCGATACGGCGGATGTCGAGGCGGACGGAGGCATAGAATTTCAACGCATGGCCGCCGGTCGTGGTCTCCGGGTTTCCGAACATCACGCCGATTTTCATGCGGATCTGATTGATGAAGATCACCAATGTATGCGACTTGGAGATCGAACTGGTCAGCTTGCGCAGCGCCTGGCTCATCAGGCGCGCCTGCAGGCCCGGCAGCGAATCGCCCATGTCGCCCTCCAGTTCCGCCCGCGGCACCAAGGCCGCAACGGAATCGACGACCAGAACGTCAACCGCCCCGGAGCGCACCAGTGTGTCGGCAATCTCCAGCGCCTGCTCACCGGCATCGGGCTGGGAGACCAGCAACTCCTCGACATTCACGCCGAGCTTTCCGGCATATGCCGGGTCCATCGCATGTTCTGCGTCGATGAAAGCGCAGGTGCCCCCGGTCTTCTGGGCCTCGGCGATCACATGCAGCGCCAGCGTGGTTTTACCGGAACTTTCCGGCCCATAGATCTCAACAACCCGGCCGCGCGGAAGGCCGCCGATGCCCAAACCGATATCAAGGCCGAGCGACCCGGTCGAAACCACCTCGGTTTCCACAACGTCGTTCTCGCCCAACCGCATGATCGAACCCTTGCCGAAGGCCCGCTCAATCTGGCTAAGCGCGGAATCCAAGGCTTTTTTCTTATCCACTGATTCTTTCTCCACCAACCGCAAAGCGTTCTGAGCCATGAACTTGCTTCCTTATCTCATAGGGTTCGAGCGACTGCAACGCGGCACTATGTACCATTTTTGTTCTCATTCGCCAAACAGAAAAAGGACCAAAATGAGAACATCTCGGAAAAATTAGGACAAATATGCCTGAAATTTTATGGAAGCGGGAAAGCCGACCTAGCAGGCTGCTGAAAAAGGGCTCGCCGAAGTCTTTTGGTCGTGATTCTCTATGGCGTTTGGTTTGCGATCATGGAGGGCGCGATGCGGGGCGAGGATCGGGAGAGCGGAGCACTATTTTCGTATGT
>NZ_JAAQPH010000016.1 GCF_011683915.1 Pelagibius litoralis | reverse complement strand
GGCAAAGCTTCCAAGGTCGCCCTCACCGCGGTCATGCGAAAACTCGTCGTTCTGGCAAACACACTCATTCGCGAGCAACGTCTCTGGCAGCCAACTCAACCTTGACTGTGAACACAGATGCTCTCCCACGAGGGGAGAGGGGGAAACAAAAAGAGACCCATAATCAACCCTCTCCCCTCGTGGGAGAGGGAGGGGCCCGCGTTAGCGGGAGGGTGAGGGGGGCTTCCGGCGTCAGCGGGTGATTGAAGGCTTTCGTTCAGCCCGGCTTGTCGAAGACTGCCTGAACCACGGTGATGCGGTCTTCGAAGAGGCTGCGGCGCAGGTTGGCGACCATCTCGGCGAAGCTCGGGCCCAGGATGATGGCCGGGCCTGTATTGGCCTGCCCGGCCTGCTGGGCGGCGACGGCTTTCTCGCTCCAGGCTTTGGCCTCGGCGGTGAGGTCGCGCCAGTGACGCTCTTTCAGGCCGGTGGCGAGGATCGCCTCGCGCACGCCTTGCGGCGCCATCAGATGGCTCCACTCGGCTTTGTTGGACCACGGTACCGGGAAATGCGGATCGCCGGCCGGTCCCGCCATCACATCGTAGAGGCCGAAGCGTCCGCCCGGCTTCAGCACCCGCGCCACTTCGCGGTAGAGCCGCGCCTTGTCGGCGATGTTCATGGCGGCGTGCTGGGTCCAGACCTGATCGAAGCCGGCCTCGGCGAAGGGCAGGGCGAGGCCGTTGCCGCAGACGAAGCTGCTGCGCCCGTTCAGGCCGACCCTGGCGCTCAATTCCCGCGCGGTCAGGCAATAGACCTCGGTCAGGTCCAGGCCGACGACGCGGCAGCCCCGCTGATCGGCCAGCCAGCGCGCCGGCCCGCCGATGCCGCAGCCGAGATCGAGCACAAGCTGGTCCGCCTGGGGCGAGAGCAGCTGCGCCAGTTCCTCCGTGGCGCGGTGGCCGCGGCTGTGGAATTGATCGTAGGGGGTGAGGTCCGCCGGGCTCAGGCGGGCGAGATCCTTACCGGCGGCCGTAAGCGCGGAGAGGATGCGGCCGGTCAGCGTGCCTTCCCGGGCGTAGTGCGAGGCGACGTTGGGTGATGGGCTCATAAGGATCGCGAGCATGGCACCGGCGGGGCTCTGCCCGCAAGGGCCTGCGCGGAGAGGGGCGTCGGTTCATCGCATCGTCCCTCAAAGGTCTTCGGCCAGGGTCTTGGTGTTGGTCTCCGCCAAGTGGATGGCGTCGGTCAGCAGCTGGGCAATCTCCAGATTGTTCTCCAGCACCGCCTTGGCCTCGGGCCGCGGGTCTTCGCCGTAGGCCGCCATGCGGGCGAGAATTTCCGCGCGGATCTCCGCCAGCAGTTCCTCGGTGTGCTGGCCGCCCGGATTGTCGGCCGATACCAGATGCTTGCTCATGGGGTCTCATCCCTCATTGGGGTGTTCTCGCCGCGCCAGTATTGGGCGAAATCACTTAACAAGGGTTAACGGCGGGCGGTTGAATTGGCGTTCCCGGGCTGAACAAAGAAACCGGGCCGCCTGATGGGCAGCCCGGGTTTGGATGGAGTGAAAACCTGAAGTCTACTTCCCGCGTGAGATCGTGATCTTCTTGGCTTTCTTCTGCGCGGTCTTGGATTTCGGCAGGTCGATGGTCATCACGCCGTCCTTGAAGGTGGCGGCGATCTTTGCCTCGTCCACTTCGCTCGGCAGGGTGAAGGAACGGCGGAAACTGCCGAAGGAGCGTTCGCGCCGGTGGACGTTCTCCTCCTTCACTTCCTTTTCTTCCTTCTTTTCGCCGGAGATCGTCAGCATGTTGTCGGCGAAGGTGACCTCGACGTCCTTTTCGCTCATGCCCGGCAGTTCGGCGGTGACGTGATAGGCCTTGTCGTCCTCGCTGGTGTCGACCCTGACATCGAAAGCCATCGCACTACCGTTACCGCCGAACAGGGAAGGGCCGCCGAAGCCGCGCCAGAAATCGTCGAAGACGCGGTCGACTTCGCGATGCAGTTCGCTGATGGCGGGTGTGCTGCCGGCGCCGGCTTTGCCGTGATGCCAGGGGGTCAAGTCTCTAAGGTTCATTGCAAACCTCCTGTTTGGGGGGATAACGCCGCTGTCCGGCGTTTGACCGAAAACTAATGCAAGCCGCGCTCCGCCGCTTTGAGGCAGATCAAGCTTTGGCCAGGAAAACGCAGGGTTTCGCGCTTCTTCGCCCTTGACCGCGCCGCCGCGACGCGGCCAACTATGTTCATGACCCTTGGACACCCGATGACGCTGAAAGACCTGCTGGCCGGCGGCAAGGCCGCCATGGCCGAGGCTTTGGCGGTGCTGGAGTCATCGGCGGAGGCCGGGGAGACCGTCGCCCTGCTGGATCAGGCCTTTGCGGCCCCTCTGGGCCATGTCATCGGGGTGACCGGCCCGCCGGGGGTCGGCAAGTCGACCTTGCTGGGGGCCCTGCTGCCGGAATTGCGCAGCGCCGGACGCAGTGTCGGGGTGATTGCCGTCGATCCGTCGTCGCGGCGCAGCGGCGGGGCGCTGCTGGGGGATCGTTTGAGGCTGATGACCGATCCGGAGGACTCCGGCGTCTTCGTACGCTCCATGGCCGCGCGCGATCGCCTGGGCGGCCTGGCCGAGTTGACGGTCGCCGGCATGTTGCTGATGCGCGCCGTCTACGACGTGGTACTGATCGAAACGGTCGGGGTCGGCCAATCGGAGACCGACGTTGCCTGGGTCGCCGACACGGTGATCTTCTGCGTCCAGCCGGGCTCGGGCGATTCCCTGCAGTTCATGAAGGCCGGGATCACTGAAATCCCGGACCTGGCGGTGGTCACCAAATCCGATATGGAATCCGCCCAGCGCAGTCAGGCGGATCTGCGGGCCGCGCTCACCCACCAGCGGCGCAACACCGGCTGGAAGGTGCCGATCCTGCCGGTCGCCGCCCAGCGCGGCGACGGCATCGCCCCCCTGGTGGCGGCGATCGAGCGGCATGCGGCCTGGCTCGGCGATGCCGGGCGGCTTGAGCAGCGCCGCCACACCAATGCCCGGATCTGGTTCGCCGAGGCCCTGCGCACCCGTTTCGGTCGCGAAGGGGTGAAGCGGGCCGAGGTCATCGGCTGCCGCCTGAACCTCGACCGCGGCGACGCCCCCTACGAACGCCTCGCCGATCTCTCCGCCGCGATTGCGGATTAGGACAGAGCTAACTCACCACTGTCATGCTCGGTGCTTCGAGACGCGGCTTCGCCGCTCCTCGGAATGAGGTTTGTTATCTGCTTCACCCTGAGGAGTTCGCAAAGCGACCGTCTCGGAGGGTGGTCGTTCAGATCCAGCTTTGCTGATGACGGAAGGGAATTTTGACGGAGTTCAGAATTCCGCCCAGTCGGGCTTCTGCGCCGTCACCCGGGCGTCGCCGGCCATCAGCGGACCGTCGTGCCGCTCGCCCAGGGCATCCAGACGCAACAGGGCGAGGCCAAGCGCGGCGCCATCCGCCGCCGCAACGACCGAGCGCAGGACACCGGCGTTCTTGCCGTCGCGGGTAATGGCGCTGCCGCTTTCCGGCAGGGGGCCGTCGATTTCCACCGGCAGCAGGCGCTTCTTGATAAGGGCGCGGTACTTGGTGCGGGCCGTCAGTTCCTGGCCCATGTAGCAGCCTTTGTCCCAGTCGACGCCCCGCAGTTCGTCGAAACCGTTTTCCAGCAGGATCGATTTCTCGACCTCCATGTCGCGGCTGCCGTCGGGTGCGCCCGTGGCAATGCGCAGCCGGTCGTAGTCTTCCAGGCTGCCTTCGGCGAAGCCCGTCTCGGCCAGGGCCTGTGCGGCGCCCTCGCGCGGCAGGAAAGCGCGGGCGCCGAGACGCGGCAGGCGCGGGTCGACAAAAACGAAGCCGCCGCCGAAAGGCCGGGTCGCGCCGGGTTCTTCCGGCAGGTCCAGCGTCGCCAGCGCAGCTTCGCCGATCAAGGCGACAACGACGAAATCCTCTGTCGCGTCTTCGACGGTAACCTGGGAACGCAGCTTGTAGAGTTTCAGGCGGCGGGCCAGGTCGGCGCGGCGCTCGGCCTCGCAATCCAGCAGCAGGCCGTCGCCCTCGGCCGCAAGGAAGAACTCATGTAGGAACTTGCCCTGCGGCGTCAGAAAGGCGGACCAGAGGCTTTGTGCTGCCGTCACGCGGGAAACGTCGTTGGAGACAATGCCTTGCAGGAAATCGATGCGGTCGGCCCCGCCGATGCGCAGCAGCCCCCGATGTTCCAGCGTGATTGCCTTGGCCTCACTCATGGTTGCCTCAATCCTTCCAGAAAGCCCGATTGCATAGAGGTGGCATCCTCTGTCGCCGGGTACAAGGGCCTTTGCCAAGTCCCGGATGTGGCCCTATAAGCGGCCTGTGTAGCATTCCTTATGAGCTTGGGCCTCGTCAGCGCCATGCGCCTGCTGTTCATCACTGCCACCCGTATCGGCGATGCCGTGCTGTCGACCGGCCTGCTGGACCATTTGCTGGCCGAGCGGCCGGGCATCCGGGTGACGGTTGCGGTCGGCCGGCTGTCGGCGCCCTTGTTCGCTGCGGTACCGGGGCTGGAGCGGATTATTGCCGTCGACAAGCAATCCCATAACCGTCACTGGCTGAAGCTGCTGGGCAAGGTGGCCTTGACCCGCTGGGATACGGTGGTGGACCTGCGCGGCTCGGCCACCGCCTATGTGCTCTGGGCAGGTCGGCGTCTTGTCATCGGCAAGCGCCGCCCGGGCCGCCACCGGGTGGAGGAACTGGGCGACCTGCTGGATCTCTCGCCGCCGCCGGCGCCGACGGTCTGGCTCTCCGAGGCGGCGCGCCAGCGCGCGGCGGCCTTGCTGCCGGAGGGAGTGCCGATCCTGGCCATGGCGCCGGCTGCCAACTGGATGGGTAAACAGTGGCCGGCGGAGCGTTTCGGGGAACTTGCCCAGCGTCTGACCGGACCGGAGGGAATGCTGCCCGGCGCCCGCATCGCCGTTTTTGCCGCGCCCCATGAACGGGAGCAGGCAGCGCCTGTGCTGGCGGCGGCGGGTGCGCGGGGGGTCGACCTCATCAATTGCGGTGATCTGCTGGACGTGGCCGCCTGTCTGCAGCGCGCCGCTTTCTTCTGCGGCAACGATTCCGGCCTCATGCATCTGGCCGCCGCCGCGGGGGTGCCGACCCTCGGGCTGTTCGGGCCCAGCCCCGATGCCCGCTACCGCCCCTGGGGCGGGAAAGCGGGTTTCGTCCGCACGCCTGAGAGCTTTCAGGAACTGACCGGCGACGGTTTCGATTTCGCCGCCAAGGCCTGTTTCATGGAAAGTCTCACCGTGAATGCCGCCGAACGGGCGGCGCAGGAACTCTGGGCCAAGGCCTCCGGGGCCTAGGTCCCGGCGGGCAGAGCGGCGATCACGTCTTCCAGACTCAGTTCGGCCAGGACTTCGCGGCGCAGCGTTTCGACGCGGGCCCCGCGCGGAGCGATCTTTGCCGGGTCCGAATCGTGGGAATAGAGCACCAGGGAAGGGGCGCCGGAGGCTGCGATCAGATGCATCGGCCCGGTGTCGTTGCCGACTGCAAGGCCGGCGCCGCGGCCCAGGGCGGCCAGCGCCTCCAGACTGGTCCGGCCGCAGAGGTCGCGCGCGCCCGGGGCGACCCTGGCAATCGCTGCGATTTCGGCGCGCTCCGCCTCGGCGCCCAGCAGCAGCGGCGTCATGCCCCGGTCGAGCAGGTGGCGGGCCAGGGCTGCGTAGCGCTCCGCCGGCCAGCGCTTGCCCGGCCGATGCGCCGAACCGCCGGGCACCAGCAAGGCATAGTGCGGCGGCAGGTCCAGGGGGGCCAGGTCGGCGGTGAGGAAAGAGAGATCGGGCAGGCCCGGCCGGGGCACCCCGGCCAGCGCCAGTTGGTCGGCTTCGCGGTCGCAGATGTGGCGTGCCGGCCCGCCGGGCATGACATAGCGGTGGGAAGCGCCGGCGACGGTACCGACCCATTCGGGTTTGGGGTTCGCCAGCATCCGGAAATAGCCGCCGCTGCGGTCGGAGCGTTGCAGGTCGTAGACCCGTTCGAAGCCGCCGCCCGTCATCTGACGTTTCAGCGCCAGCCAGCCGCCGAGCTGCCACCAGGCCGGGCGCCGATCGATCCACACCCGGTCGAAACAGCCGCTGGCTTCGGCCATCGCGCGATAAGGGACGGTGGTCAACAGGGTGATTTCCGCCGCGCGGTGATGCGCCCTGATCGCCTGAAAGGATGCAATCGAAAGGACGAAATCGCCGAGCGCGGAAAGCTTGATGACGAGAATCTGTTGCGGGCTCTGTATGGTCATTTTGATTGGATCATCTAGCGTGCCTGCCGCTGCCGCTGCAAGCAAAGCCTTGCAGTCGCATTGAAAAACACACATCTGGTAAACTATGGTGAACGCAGAACGTTAGCGCGCGGTGGCAAATCGCAGGGCTCTCAATATCTCTCGGAAATCGTCGTCAGGACGTGATGTCTCAAGCAAATGAACCCAAGGAAGGCGCGGGTATGGCGCCCCAGACGCCTGCGGCCGGCGCAAGCGGCGGGGCATCCGCCGAATCGCTGCCGCAGGTGCTGTACCTTTGGATGCCGCTGGCCGTTGCTGCGGTGCTGATCTTTCTGGCCCATTACGATTTGGCTTTCTACAGGGTTTACATCGGCAGCGAGGAGGTTGGGGCTCTCGAGTTCGCCCACGTCGTGGTCCCCCTGATCAGCGTGATCTATTGCCTGCGTATCCTGAGGATGCCCGAAGCGCGGGCGGACCGGCTGATCGTCATCTGGATCGTTCTTGGTATGCTGGGTTGCATCTACATCGCCGGGGAAGAAGCAAGCTGGGGACAGCACTACGTCGGCTGGTCGACGCCGGAGTTCTGGCAGGCCGTCAATGACCAGGGGGAAACCAACTTTCACAACATCTCTTCCTGGCTCGATCAGAAGCCGCGGACCCTGCTGGAGTTCGGCGTCATCATCGGCGGCATCATTATCCCGCTGCTGGCGCTGCGCCGCCCGCAGATTCGCGAGGGCCGTTTTGCCGTTTTCCTGCCGCCGCTGGTTTGCCTGCCGGTCGCGGTTATCGCCGAATTCGCGAAAGTCTGGGAGCGCCTGCAGGGCCACGGGCTCTGGGACATCGCTATTTTCTATCGCGCCAGCGAGATTCAGGAGCTTTACTTCGCCTTCTTCATCCTCTTTTATCTCATCGTGTTCCGTCAGCGCCTGCTGGCGCTCCGGGTGACAGCGCGTCACTGAGTCCAACCGGCTGAATCCATTTAAGGGAGTGTGGCCGGTTAACTGGATCACCTCGCTTACCTGCCGCCGACGCTGCAAGCAGAGCCTTGCGGTCGCATTGAAAAACATACATCTGGTACACTATAGTGAAGGCAGGACGTTAGCCGTGGTCGCAGGCCGCAGGGCTCTGGACTATCCCCCGGAAATCGCCGTCAGGACGTGATGTCTCAAGCAAATGAACCCAAGGAAGGCGCGGGTATGGCGCCGCAGACGGCTGCCGCCGGCACAAGCGGCGGGGCATCCGCCGAATCGCTGCCGCAGGTGCTCTACCTCTGGATGCCGCTGGCCGTTGCTGCGGTGCTGATCTTTCTGGCCCATTACGATTTGGCTTTCTACAGGGTTTACATCGGCAGCGAGGTCGGGGCCCTTGAGTTCGCGCACGTCCTGGTTCCCCTGATCAGCGTGATCTATTGCCTGCGTATCCTGATGATGCCCGAAGCGCGGGCGAACCGGCTGATCGTCATCTGGATCGTTCTCGGCATGCTGGGTTGCATCTACATCGCCGGGGAGGAGGCAAGCTGGGGCCAGCACTACGTCGGCTGGCTGACGCCGGAGTCGTGGCTGGCCGTCAATGACCAGGGTGAGACCAATCTTCACAACACCTCTTCCTGGCTCGACCAGAAACCGCGGACGCTGCTGGAGTTCGGCGTTATCATCGGGGGTATCATTATCCCGCTCCTGGCGCTGCGAAGGCCGCAGATCCGCGAAGGCCGCTTTGCCGTTTTCCTGCCGCCGCTGGTTTGCCTGCCGGTCGCGGCCATCGCCGAGTTCGCGAAAGTCTGGGAACGCCTGAAGGGCCATGGGCTCTGGGACATCGCTATTTTCTATCGTGCCAGCGAGATTCAGGAGCTTTACTTCGCCTTCTTCATCCTCTTTTATCTGATCGTCTTTCGTCA
This sequence comes from Pelagibius litoralis, assembly GCF_011683915.1. Lineage (GTDB taxonomy): Bacteria > Pseudomonadota > Alphaproteobacteria > Kiloniellales > Kiloniellaceae > Pelagibius > Pelagibius litoralis. Next base: position 139,333 of record NZ_JAAQPH010000016.1, on the reverse strand, counting down.
GCGCTTGCTGGCGCGCCGGGTGACAGCGAGTCACTGAGTCCAACCGGCTGAATCCATTCAAGGGAGTGTGACCGGTCCCATGCCGCGCTTGCTGCAGGCCCTGGCGGGCGCCCCGGAAGGCGGCGCCGAGATGCACTTTCTGCGTCTCTGTGTGGCCCTGAAACGCGCCGGCGTCGAGCAGCGGGTGGTGGTCCGTCCGCACCCCAAAAGCCTGGAAGTGCTGCGGGCCGGGGGCATCGAACCGGTGACCGCGCGCTTCGGCGGCCTGCTCGACGTTAAGACCAGCCGAATCCTCAAGGCCGAGATCGCCGACTTTCGCCCCGACCTGGCACTGACTTACATGAGCCGCGCCTCGGCCGCGATGCCCAAAGGCGACTTCCTGCATCTCGCCCGTCTCGGCGGCTACTACGACATGAAATACTATAAGCGATGCGATCATCTGGTCTGCATCACTCCGGACATCAAGGCCTACTGCGCGCGCGAGGGCTTTCCCGAAGACAACATCCATGTGATCCCGAACTTCGTCGAGGACCGGCAGGCAGCGCCGCAGAGCCGCGCGGCGCTGGATACGCCCGAAGACGCGCCGTTGGTCTTCGCGCTGGGCCGCCTGCATGAGAACAAGGCCTTCGATACCCTGTTGCAGTCGGTGGCGCTGCTGCCCGGCGCCTATCTCTGGCTGGCCGGCGACGGGCCGCTACGCCAGAAGCTGGAACAGGAAGCGGCACGTCTGGGGGTCGCCGAGCGGGTCCGCTTTCTCGGCTGGCAACACGACCCGGCGCCCTTCTTCGCCGCCGCTGATATCTATGTCGTGCCGTCGCGTCACGAACCGCTGGGCAGCGTGGTGCTGGAAGGCTGGATGTACCGGGTGCCCATGGTCGCCGCGGCGGCCCAGGGGCCGGGCTGGCTGGTCGGGGATCAGGAAGACGGGCTGTTGGTGCCCATCGACGATGTCGCCGCCATGGCCGCTGCCATTGGCCGCCTGATTGCCGAGCCGCAGACGGCCGAGCGCTTGGTGCAGGCCGGCCGGCAGCGGTTCGAGGAAGGCTTCACCGAGCAGGTCGCCGTCGCCCGCTATCTCGAACTCTTCGACCGCCTGCTCAGCGACAAACCGCCCCTGTTGGCTCAATCCGCCGGTTAGAGCCGGCCCGTCTTATCCGAAAACCCTGAGGAAACACCGTCATGTCCAAGGAATGGGATCTTATCATCACCGGCGGCGCGGTCTTCACGCCCTCGGGCCTCGCGCCTGCTTCGGTCGCCGTGAAGGACGGCCGCGTCGCCGACATCGGCGATCTGGATGCCGGGCAGGCGGCAGAGGTTTTCGATGCATCGGGCCTGACGGTTCTGCCCGGTGTCATCGATACCCAGGTGCATTTCCGCGAGCCGGGCCTGGGCCACAAGGAAGATCTGGAAAGCGGTACCAGGGCGGCGGTGTTGGGCGGTGTCACGGCGGTCTTCGAAATGCCCAACACCAACCCGGCGACCATCGACGAGGCGGCGCTGAACGAAAAGCTTTCGCGGGCCAAGGGACGTGCCTGGTGCGATCATGCTTTCTTCATCGGCGCGGCGGCGGAGAACGCTGACAGGCTGGGCGAGCTGGAGCGTCTGCCGGGCTGCTGCGGGGTGAAGATCTTCATGGGCTCGTCGACCGGATCGCTGCTGGTCGAAGACGATGACACCCTGCGTGCGGCGCTCAGCAGCGGGACGCGCCGCGTGTCGGTTCATTCCGAAGACGAAGCAAGACTGCGTGAGCGCTTTGAGCTGGTGCGCGAGGGCGCCAACGTCGATCAGCATCCGGTCTGGCGCGACGAGGAGACGGCGATCCGTTCGACCAAGCGTCTCTTGAAGATCGCGCGGGAGGCGGGGCGCCGCATCCACGTGCTGCACATCACCACGGCGGACGAAATGCCGATCCTGGCGGCCAACAAGGATATTGCCACGGTGGAGGTGACGCCGCAGCACCTGACCCTGGCGGCGCCCGACTGCTACGAGCGCCTGGGCACCCTGGCCCAGATGAACCCGCCGATCCGCGCCGAACACCATCGCGCCGGCCTTTGGGAGGGCCTGCGCCGCGGCATCGTCGATGTCATCGGCTCCGACCACGCCCCCCATACCCGTGAGGAGAAGGCGGGGGACTACCCGCGCACCCCGGCGGGCCTGCCGGGGGTGCAGACCCTGCTGCCGCTGCTGCTCGACCATATGAACGCGGGGCGCCTGACCCTGCCGCGGCTGGTCGATCTGACCTCGGCGGGCGCCCAACGCCTCTTCAACATCGCCGGCAAGGGCCGCATCGCCGTCGGCTATGACGCCGATTTCACCCTGGTCGATTTGAAGGCCAAGCGCGAGATCACCGGCGACTGGCTGGCCTCAAAATGCGGCTGGTCGCCCTTCGAGGGCATGACCGTCACCGGCTGGCCCATGGCAACCATCATCCGCGGCAGCGTGGTCATGCGCGACGGCGAACTGCCGGGCGAGGCCGCGGGCAAGCCGGTGCGCTTCACGGAGACGATGCCGCGGGGCGCAACGTCTTAGGCTCTCACCGGCTACGCCGTTACTTGAACAACCCCACGAAGTTCTTGCTGTTGCTTGGGTCGCCGACGCACCAGGCGGTGAGGCTGGCCAACAGGTTTACCTGGGGCGCGGAGAGGTTGGTGTCGAGGGTGCCGTAGTGCGGGAAGTCGGCGCTGGCGGCGACCAGCTTCTGCACGTCGGGCCGCAGCAGGGAGACCCACGTTTCGACGGCGTTGGTGTAGACCCAGACAACGGTCACATCGCGCTTGGCAACGCCGAACCAGTCGTTCTTCTTGGTCGTCAGTTTCTGGAGGGCGTTCGCCGGGTTGGCGTTGCTGCCGGAGCCGCTGTTCTTCCACAGCGCCTTCAGCAGGGTGGGGAAATCGCCGGTTGAGAAGATCTGCGACTGGCTGATGAAGATATTGGCCGCCGCCGTTTTCTTGCCGAAAGGAACGTAACCCTTTTTGGGGTCGTAGGGTTGGTAGCCGAACAGCGGCGGTATCTGGCCGTCGACGATGATTCGCGTCTTGGGGATTTCCTTGCCGGTTTTTGGGTCGATGACGCCCTTCTTACCCTTGGCCAGCGGTGTCTCGCTGTTCACGCAGGCGATCACTGAATCGATGTCGCCGTAGGACAGCATGCTGGCGACGCCGGTGTTCTCCAGATTGCCGCCGTCGGCAAAGCGGGTGGTTTTGAGGTTGGCATTGGGCTTTGCGTTGCGGACCGGCCAGTAGTCGTAGGCGGGAATGATCGCGCCAGGGTCGAAGCTGGCCATGTCGGCGGTGACTTCTGCCAACGTGGGCGCCTTGAGAAATGCTTTGATGGCCGCTTCATCGACCTCGGCAAGGTCAGCGCTCGACAGGTGTTTCTTCAGCCAGTCCCAGATCTCCGTGCCAAACTCCCAGAGATACTTCAACAGCAGGAGCGGATCGTTGATGATCTGCTGAAGCTGGCCGGCAAAGGCGGCGCTGGAGGCGCCGACGATGTCGGTGAGCGACCATTGGCGCGCCTGGGCCACCGTGACCGCAGAGCCGGAGACGCTCTTGAGCACCGAGTTGAAGGCAAAGGAAGTGACGCCGCCGCCGCCGACCTTGCGGCCGTTCGCATCGACCGCGTCCAGGCTGCCGACGATGCCGGTGAAGAACGGGGTCGCCTGAACCGGGGCGAGCAGTTGGGTCTTGCCCTTTTTCACAAACATCGCTGTGTTGCAAAGGATATAGGGCCGGGAGGCGCGTCCGGCGCCACTGGCCACCAGATGCGCGGTCTCCTTGGCGAGAGAGGGATTGGGCCCGACCACGTCCTGCTTCAGCGTGTTCTTGTTCCAGCTGAACAACGACGTCGGCAGCGCGTTGGCTGCCGGTGAATAGAGGTTGTGCTCACTCAGGATGTGGAATCCCATCAGCACCTGCCAGAGCATGTTGGCCGGGGTGCCGAAGAACTTCCAAAGCAGGTAGGCCTCAACCGCCAGCGCCGGAACCGAGAACAAGCGCGACGTGACAGGGACGCCGATATTGCCGGGGGGCAGCTTGTCGAGGGTCACGCCGATGCTGCTGCCGTTGCTTGGCACGAGGTCGTGGGGGTTGGCGACATAGGCATTGAGGAAGTTGGTGTCGCTGGTCTTGCCGCCGAGGTACTCGAAACTGACGCCGAGCCAGGAACCGCCGGAGACGGTGGAGACCGCCTTCACCTGGCTGAGCAACGACGGCCACCCCTTCTTGAGGGTGAGATGATTGAGCGCCCGCAGCTGTCCCATGCCGGCGGAGAGCGCGCGGGAGCCGCCGCCGCACAGACAAAGGCCCACGTTGCCCGGGGTCGAGCGGCTGCTGCCGACGAAACGCTCGACGGTGAGGCCTTTCGTGACGGTGTTGCTGGTCGTTGCGTTGTAGGGCGTCTTTGTCGCCGCAGGCTGCGGTGGCGGGGCATAGTCGGTCATCTCGAAGCCCTTGCAATTATGAAAGAAGCAGCTTCTGGCGCCGGATAGTTTGTCAGAAATACAACTTAAGGTATTATCAGGTTTCCGCGACGATTGTCAAATGCCACTGATGCAAATCTCAGGAAGCGTCCTTTGTTGACCGCCAAAGTCGTGGCGTTCACCGGCTGACCTGTAGCCTGATTTTCGAAGACTTGCCACAGGGGCTCAGAGTGATCCGAAACCGCCTCGACGCAAACGGCCAAACACACCTAAGTCGTGCCGCGCTCGACAATTTCGAAGCCGAGGTTCTGCTTTTCGGGGGCATCGGATTTCCCCTGGCCACGCGCCAGCAACAGTTTTGCCGCTTGCTCGCCGATGCGATAGCGGGGGATGCGCACGGATGTCAGGGGCGGGTCGACATGGCGGGCGATTTCCAGATCGTGCACACCGACCAGGGCGACGTCAGCCGGGTAGGTCAGGCCCTTGGCCCTTCCCCGCAGATGGGCGCCGATGGCAATGGTATCGCCGTTGAAGAAGATGGCATCGGGCGGCCGGTCCAGCGCCATCAGGTGATCTAGGGCATCGCCGCCGCCACTTAGGGTCGGGGCGCAAGTGATCTCTAACGCGGGATCGATGCTCAGATTCCTGGCGGCGAGTTCTTTGCGATAGCCGGCCAACCGCTCGCGCCCCCGGCGCCGTCCCGATACGGTCACGAAAGCGATGTGCCGGTATCCCTTGGTGCAGAGAAAGGCTGTGACGGCGCGCGCCATTTCCGTGTTGGAAAATCCCACCAGCATATCGATCGCCGGCTCTCCATAGTCCCAGACTTCCACCACCGCGGCACGTCCGCTCTTCAGCAGGCGTTGAACATCGGCTTCATGATTGCGCCCCGTCAGGATCAGCCCGTCGATCTGGCGGCCCATGAAGGCACGGATCAGTTCCGCCTCGCGCCTGGAGTCGTAGCTGGAAAGCCCGACCAGCAGTTCCTGCCCGGCTGAATGGAGCACGTCGGCGACACCCTGGATCGTATCGGCAAAGATCGAATCCTCCAGTGTCGGCACGATTGCGCCGATCACACCGCTCGATGCGGACACCAGGGAGCGGGCGACGGCGTTGGGCAGGTAGCCGGTGTCTTCAACGGCCCGGCTGACCTTGGCGCGGGTTTTCTCGCTGACCAGATCCGGGTCGTTCAGCGCCCGCCAGGCGGTGATGTAGGAGACTCCGGCGGCACGGGCGACCTCCTGCAGACGTGCATTCTTAACCGACATATTGATCTCAGTATGCGAGGGGCGGGCGGGGCCCGCCAGCCGATTCTCCGGCCATAGGGCTTGTCATTCTCCGGCTCTTGCGGATTTATGATAAACGTTTATCATAAAGACAACGAATAATGAAGGAAGGTCCTGCCGCCACGCCCCTGCGGCAGGCACAGGCATGACGGGAGGGACGGGCTGCTTGATCAGCGAAGCTTATGTGCACAGCGTTCGGGTGAGCGAGAAGACGGTTTGGCGCTTCGTAGAACTGCACACTGCCGACGGGCGCCGCGGTTTTGGCGAGTTTACGCTCGACAGCGCGCCACCCTGGATTGATCGTTTTGCCGAAGATCTCGGGGACGGCCTGTTGGGCCGGGATGCCGTGCCGGAGTCCCTGCGTCGGCTGGCGGCCGCCCCGCACGACGATCTTCCCCAGGCGGCTGTGATATCCGGTTATGATCAGGCGCTCTGCGATCTGGCCGCCCGGGCGGAAGGACGCTCCTTGGCCGCTTTCTTGGGTGCGCGACGCTGTGACCGGGCAATTGCGCTCTATGCCAACATCAATCGCCGTACCGTGGATCGCAGTCCCGAAGGGTTTGCGCGTAGTGCCGCAGAGGCGCTGGACCGGGGATTTTCCGCGATCAAGGTTGCGCCCTTCGATGGACTCAGTCCGGAGTCTTGTGAGACGGCTTCAGGAAAGCGCGCGATCGATGCCGGCCTGGAGCGGATTGCGGCGGTGGCGGAGAAATCGGGCAAGGCCGCAGACCTGATGGTGGATTGTCACTGGCGTTTGTCGGCGAAGGCCGCAGAGGCGCTGGTCCAGCCGCTTCAGGCGCTCGGCGTTTCCTGGTTCGAATGCCCGCTCGGCGAGACCCGCGACAACCTCTCCGCGCTGCGTCGTCTGCGAAGTCTGGCAAATGATGCCGGCCTGCGCCTCGCCGGCTGTGAAACCATGATCGGTTGGGACGGTTTTCGCCCTTTTGTAGAGGCCGAGGCTTACGACGTGATCATGCCGGATGTGAAATATGCGGGCGGCCTTGCCGGGGTTCTCGAAATCGCCGAACGCTCAAGCGTCGCCGGGACCGCCGTGTCGCTGCACAATCCCTCGGGCCCCGTCGCGCATCTTTGCAGCTTGCATGTCACCGCCGTGCTGGATGATCCGCTGCCCCTGGAAGTGCAATTCGATGAGTCGCCGCTGTTCGATTGTCTGACGCGGCCGGGCTGCCGCATCGATCATGGGGAGGCGAAACTGCCTGAGGGTGTGGGCCTGGGCGCAGATCTGAACGAAGCTTTGCTGGATCAGGCTGAAACCGGCCCTGGCGCGTTTGCCGGTTAAGGGCCGGCGGCCTTGTTTGCGGAACGTCGAGGAACAACAAGAAGCCAAAAAAGAGGAGGAGAAAATGAAAGGAACACAGACAGCTCTTAGGGCCTTAGCCGGCGCATTGCTGGGTTTGGCACTGACCGGACCAGCGGCCCTGGCCGCCGACTATCCGGAAAAACCGATCAAGGTGATCGTTCCCCATGGGGCCGGCGGGTCGACCGACATTACCACCCGGTTGGTCGCAGCACCCTTTGCCGAAAACCTCGGCCAGAGCGTCGCCGTAGTCAACATCAAGGGCGGCGGCACGGCGATCGGCGCGCAGGAGGCCGCGCGCTCTCAGCCCGATGGCTACACCCTGGCCGCCACTCATGTGGCGCTGCTGACCTCTTCGGCGATGGGCGCGAACAAGATGGGTCCCTCCAGTCTGAAGCCGGTCGCCCAGGTCGGCTTCGAGACGCAGCTGATCGCCGTACAAAGCGGTTCTTCGATGAACTCTCTTGAAGACTTCTATGCGGCGGTGAAGAAAGGGGCGGCGACCAAGCCGAAACTCGGCATCAGTGCCGGCGCCGCCAACCATTTTGCGTTTCTGCGGATCATGCAGCCGGTCGACTGGGATGTGCTCTTCGTGCCGACCGGTGGCGGCGGCCCCTCCCTGAAAGCCTTGCTCGGTGGCAGCATCGACGTCGGAACTTTTGTCGTCTCCGAGGTGATCGACCAGATTCGTGCCGGCAACATCAAGGCGATTGCCGTTTTCGGTCCCAACCGGCACCCCGATCTGCCTGATGTCCCGACGGCACGGGAAGCCGGCCATGAGATCGATGTCGGCTTGCACTACGTCTGGTATGCACCAAAGGATACCCCCGACGAGCGCGTTTCGGTGCTGGCCGACGCCATGGAAAAGACCATTGACGATCCTACTTTCCAGAAGACGATGCTGGAGCGTTCGATCGAGCCCGCCTTCATGCGCGGACCCGGCCTTGTGACCACCCTGGACGCGCGCTACGAAACGATCAAGAAGCTGGCGAAGGAGGTCGCGAAGTAGAAACCGTATCGCGGTGCGGCTCTGGAGGGTTCGGGGGAAGGGTATTTGGTTGAAGCGAAGAGTGTTCTGGGCCGGTGGATCGATCGCGCCGTTGCGCTGGTATTGGCGTCGCTCGCGATCGTTCTATGGCTCTCGGCGGATGCCATTCCCCCTTCCTTTCTCGACACCGGTTTCGGGGCGGGCTACCTGCCGAAGCTCTTGTCGGTCGCCTTATTCGTCTTGTCGGGCTTGATACTGGCGGGGACGCCACTGCGCAAACCGCGCCATGCTGTGGCGAGCGACGCCGGAACCGCCCCGGCGCCGGATGGCCGCTTGGCGGATCGGGCCTGGGCTGTGGCCAGGCGTCCATTGGCGCTGGCGGTGCTGCTCGGGGTCTTCGTTTTGGCGATAGATCTCCGGTTGCTGGACAGCTATGTCGCGGCGGCGCTTTTTCAATTCGTTGCCGGGCTGCTGCTGGCGGGGGTCAGCCGCCGATCACTGATTTTATCGGCTTGCTGTAGCATCCTGGTAACCCTGGCGGTCTATCTGCTTTTCACGCGTGTTTTCACGGTGATTCTGCCATGACCGGCGAGCTTCTGGCCTCCTTCGGCGACATCCTCGCTCTGACGCCCTTCGCCCTGATCGTCCTTGGCACTGTCCTTGGGATTGTCGTCGGGGCGATTCCCGGTCTCAACGGCGCGATGCTGGTTGCCCTCAGCCTGCCGCTGACCTTTGGCTGGGCCCCATTGAATGCCATTTGCTTTTTGGTCGGCCAGTATGTCGGTTCGATCTCCGGCGGTCTCATTTCGGCGACGCTGCTGAACATTCCCGGTTCGCCGTCCAACCTTATGACAACGCTGGACGCCATGCCGATGGCGCGCTCCGGCAGGGCCGCCCGGGCCTTGCAACTCGGCATCCTCTCTTCTTTCGTCGGGGGCATGGTGTCCTGGATGGCTTTGGTTATGCTCTCGCCGCCGCTCGCTCGCTTCGCGCTTTCCTTTGGGCCGCACGAGTACTTTTCCCTCGTCATGGTCGCTCTGATGCTGATCGCCAGTCTCAGTGAAGGCTCGCAGTGCCGTGCCCTGCTGTCCGGGGTGCTGGGCATGCTGGTGGCGCTGCCGGGCCTTGACCCGGTAACCGCCCAGGCGCGTCTGGATTTCGGTTTTCCGGCGATGCTCGGCGGCTTCGATCTTTTGGCTGTGCTCGTCGGCGTCTTTGCCGTGTCCCAGTTGTTGCAGGACGCGGCGCCTGCGCGCGTCTTCGAGCGCATAACCCTGCATTCGGGGCGCCTTCAAGTCGGGTTGCGGGAGTTTGCCGGTCATTGGGTGAATCTGCTGCGCTCCGCGGTCATCGGTACCTGGATCGGCATCTTGCCGGGGGTCGGCGGGTCGGTCGGCTCCATCGTTGCCTATTCCACGGCCCGCAGTCTCTCCAAGAACCGCGATACCTTTGGCAAGGGGGCTGCGGAGGGGGTCATCGCGTCGGAAACGGCCAACAACGCGACCGTCGGCGGGGCGATCATTCCAATGATCACCATGGGCATTCCCGGCTCCATCATCGATGTCATTCTGATCGCCGCCCTGACTCTGCACAACCTGCGGCCTGGCCCGCTGCTTTTCGACACCAATCCCGAGATCGTCTACGGCTTCATGTCGTCGCTGCTGGTGGCCAACGTTGTTATGTTGCTGGTCATGCTGTTGGCAATCCGCTGGCTGGCGCGGCTTATGGAGGTGCCGAAAGCCTATCTTGTGCCCGCGCTGCTGGTTTGCTGCGTCGTTGGTACCTATGCGGTGAACAACCGGATGTTCGATGTCTGGGTGATGCTCGCCTTCGGCCTTGTTGGCTTGCTTTTCAAAGGGTTGCGTATTCCCCTCGGCCCCTTCGTCATCGGCTTTATCCTGGCGCCCATTGCCGAGTTCAACCTTCGTGCCGCACTGATCGGCGAGGAGGGACGCTGGATGAGTTTCCTGGAACGCCCGATCTCGGCGGGCTTCATTTTCGTCGCGCTGCTCGTGCTCTTCTCGCCGCTGTTGCGCGGCCTTTGGTCGCGGCGGCGCCCTTAGAACCTGACCGACATACTGAGGGTGCCGAACTGGTCCGGGGCGTCCTGCTCGTGGAACTCTTCGGTGCGCCAGAGGTGGGTATAGGCTAGGCGGACACGCTCGCCCAGGGTGATGGCCAGCCCGGCCTGGAGGTCGCCCACCAGCGGGCGCTTGTCGACGCTGTGGCTGTCTTCGAAGGTGTTGCCGTCGAGAAAGATGTTCTGCAGTACGACCCGCCCCTCGACCCCGGCGAAGAGGTACCAGCCGATGGCGTCGTCGGGCCGGAAGTAGTCGGAGCCCGGCAGATTGGGCCGCAGCTTCGGCGGGCCGTAGTCGTTGGGCAGATCCTCGCCGATGCGCAGGGTCAGGCCGCCGGCGCCGTAGGTGTAGACGTTGCCCAGTGCGCCGCCCAGATGCGGCGTGACGTCGAAGGCCAGTTCGTCAAGCACCTCCAGATCTGTGATCCTGGTCTCCCAGAGATTGCGCCACTTGCGTTCGTAGTAGAGGACGATGCCGGGCTCGTTTTCCAGCTGGTTGTCCCAGCCTTCGGGAGTGGTGATGTCGAGAAGCCGGTGCCACTCGGTCTGGACCTGCTCCGCCAGGGAGGCCGGTCCGACAATGCCGATGTTCAGCTCCAGCTGATCCAGGCGGCTGCCGTTCTCGGATACCAGGCCGATGCCGCCATAGAGCCAGCCTGCGTAAGGCCGGTCATCGTCGATCAGGTCTCGATCCTCAATACGCTCCGGCGTGAAGATGTCCTGGCCGAGGCTGTAACTGACCCGGAGGTTGCCGTCCTGCGGGAACAGCGGCAGCGCCTTCGCTGCCGACTCGATAAAATCCGGCACAAAGCCGTCCGGCGAGAGGGCGGAAAAGCGGGTGCCGTGGGTGAAGTGGCGATCCGAGCCGCCGAACATGTCGTTGCTGAACTGCAGCGAAATGATCCAGGACTCGTCCGGCCCCGGCGGGGGTTCTTTCTCCTGGGTTGATTCAGGGTCCTGATCCTGGGCAGCGGCAGAGAGCGGAACGGCCAGGGCAAGCAGGCCGACAAAGACAAGGCGGCGAAAACGCTTTGTGCTCAGACCTGCCACCCGGCGGGCGATAATCATTGGATTCACGGCGGACGGCCCCATCTCTTGTAATACGCCTCCCCGAAAGAAGTCCTAGCGGCTTGGCTGTGACTTGGCCAGAGCGGACCGCTTGCGGCCCCAAGAAAGCCACGGGAAGGCGCCGATTCCCGGGCCTGACCGGCGGGATTCGCAGGACGGACTGTCGCTGTACGCTCCCCGCGGGCTTTGCTATTGTGCGCTGCGCAAATTCACAGGAGATGACAGATGACCGCCTGTATCGTTGGCTGGAGCCACACCCCGTTCGGCAAGCATGAGGGCGACGACGTCGAATCCCTGATTGGCCGGGTCGCAACCCAGGCCTTGGACGATGCCGGGATCGGGCCGGACGAGGTCGATGAGATCGTCGTCGGTCACTTCAACGAGGGTTTCTCGCAACAGGCCTTTCCGTCCTCTCTGGTCCTGCAGTTCGACGAGCGTTTCCGCTTCAAGCCGGCAACCCGGGTGGAGAATGCCTGTGCCACCGGCTCGGCGGCGATCCACCAGGGTCTTAAATCGATTGCCGCCAAGTCGGCGCGCTTCGTTCTGGTCGTCGGCGTCGAGAAGATGACCGGTATTCCCGGCAAGGAAATCGGCGATGTATTGCTGAAAGCCTCTTACCTGAAAGAAGACGGCGAGATTGAGGGCGGCTTTGCCGGTGTCTTCGGCTTGATCGCCCAGCAGTATTTTCAGAAACACGGCGATCAGTCGGATGCTTTGGCCCGGATCGCCGCCAAGAACCATCGCAACGGCGTCGCCAATCCACTGGCCCAGTTGCGCAAGGACCTGGGTTACGACTTCTGCCGCGCGGTCTCCGACAAGAACCCGCTGGTGGCCGGTCCGCTGAAACGTACCGACTGTTCCCTGGTGTCCGACGGCGCCGCGGCCCTGGTGCTGACCGATGTCGAGACGGCGCTTTCCATGCAGAAGGCCGTGGTCTTCCGCGCCGCCCAGCAGGTGAACGACTACCTGCCCATGAGCAAGCGCGACATCACCCTCTTCGAAGGCTGCGAGCAGGCCTGGAACCAGGCCCTGGAAGCCGGCGCGGTGACCTTGGAGGACTTGAGTTTCGTCGAAACCCACGATTGCTTCACCATTGCCGAGTTGCTGGAGTACGAAGCCATGGGCCTGACCAAGCGCGGGCAGGGCGCAAGGGCCATCGCCGAAGGCTGGACCGAGAAAGACGGCAAGCTGCCGATCAATCCCTCCGGTGGCCTGAAGTCCAAGGGGCACCCGATCGGTGCGACCGGCGTTTCGATGCATGTCATGACGGCGATGCAACTGACCGGCACGGCGGCGGACATGCAGGTGAAGGGCGCCAGGCTGGGCGGCATCTTCAACATGGGCGGCGCCGCCGTCGCCAACTACGTCTCGATCCTCGAACCCCTGCGCTGAGCCGGGGTTTTCGGGGAGAGCGGCCATGGGCAACGTGATGAATCTCGGGCGCCTGCTGTCGGACACGGCGCGGCGCCTGCCCGACCGCACGGCCCTGGTCTGGGGCGCGCAGAGCTGGAGCTGGACCGAGACCGATGCCCGGGTGGACGCTCTGGTCGCCGCCCTGCGCCAGCGCGGCATCGTCAAGGGCGATCCGATCCTGGTGCAGGCGCGCAACAGCAACCAGCTTTTCGAATCGCTCTGGGCGGCTTTCAAGCTGGGCGCTGTCTGGGTGCCGACGAACTATCGCCTGACCCCGCCGGAGGTTGCTTATCTCGCCACCGCCTCAGGCGCCAAGGCCTTGATCTACGACGACGCCTTTCCGGCCCACGCCGATGCGGTACAGGCGGCCTCCAAAATGCTGAAGCTGATTGTCGCGATCGGCCAGCCGCGCGCAGATGAGCTTTCCTTCGATGGGCTGGTCGCCGATGCCTTGGGGGCCTCTGAGCCGGAGGCTGAGGTCGACCATGGCGATCCCTGTTGGTTCTTCTACACCTCCGGCACCACCGGGCGGCCCAAGGCAGCGGTGCTGACCCATGGGCAGTTGGCTTTCGTGGTGAACAATCATCTGGCCGACCTGATGCCCGGCACGGGCCCCGACGATGCTTCCCTGGTGGTCGCGCCGCTCAGCCACGGCGCCGGGGCACATGCGCTGTCCCAGGTCGCGCGCGGCGCCAAGTCGGTGATGCTGGCGGGCGACCGCTTCGATGAGGAAGAGGTCTGGCGGCTGGTGCAGGAACACCGCATCACCAACATGTTCACCGTGCCGACCATTCTGACCCGCATGGTGCGCCACCCGGCGGTGGATCATTTCGACCACAGCTCGCTGCGCTATGTCATCTACGCCGGGGCGCCGATGTACCGGGCCGACCAGAAAGAGGCGTTGGAAAAACTCGGCAAGGTGATCGTGCAGTACTACGGCCTGGGCGAGGTGACCGGCAATATCACCGTGCTGCCGCGCGAAGCCCACAGCCTGGACGACGACGCGATGCCGGTCGGCTCCTGCGGGTTTGCGCGCACCGGCATGGAGATCGCGATCAAGGATGCGGAGGGCAAACGCCTTGGTGCCGGTGAACAGGGCGAAATCTGCGTGCGCGGCCCCGCGGTCTTCGCAGGCTATCACGACAATCCGGAAGCCAATGCCAAGGCACTGAAAGACGGCTGGTTCCACACCGGCGATCTGGGGCGGTTGGACGAACGCGGTTTCCTCTACATCACCGGGCGGGCGTCGGACATGTACATCTCCGGCGGCTCCAACGTCTACCCGCGCGAGGCCGAAGAGGTGCTCCTGACCCACCCGGCGGTGGCCGAGGTGGCGATCCTCGGCGTCCCCGATCCGGAATGGGGAGAGACCGGAATTGCGGTTGTCGTCCTGGAGGCGGGGCAGGCGGCTGACGAAGCGGAATTGCTGGCCTTCCTGAAAGACAAGCTGGCGCGCTACAAGCAACCCCGTCGCGTGTTCTTCTGGGCCGAATTGCCGAAGTCCGGCTACGGCAAGGTGCCCAAGCACTTGATCCGGAACGAGCTTTTTGCCCGCGGCGACCTGGCCGAGGTGGCGGCGCAATGAGAACCCTGGTCCAGCCGGGCACGCCGCTGCAGCCGCGCCGCCTGCTGGAGTGGGCGGCGCCGGCCCTGGACCTGCGGGTGCGCCTGGCTTCCGGACAGGATCTGTTGAGCGGCCTGGTCGGCGCCTTGGCGGCGCGTGGCATCACCCATGCCGCGGTCCAGGTGCTGTCCGCCGACATTGCCCGCATGGCCTATCTGACCGGGGCCGAAGACCCCAGCGGCGCGCGTGTCGCCACCTATGGCCCGCCGACCTGGCTGGCGGGGCCGGTCACCCTGCTGGGTGCCAACGGCATTCTGGGGCCCGGACCTGACGGCGACATCCTGCTGCACTGCCACGCGGTGGTGGTCGATGCCGATGGCGGGCTGCACGGCGGGCACCTGCCGCCGGGCGACTGCCTTCTCGGGGCCAGTGGCGCCGTTGCCCTGGCCACGCCACTGCGCGAAGCGGCCTTCGCCGCCGCTTATGACAGCGAGACCAACTATCCGCTGTTCCAGCCGCGAAAGATTCCGGCATGAGCGAGACAGCGACCTTCGAAGAAGGGCGGTTGGAGCGCATCGCCGTCGTACGCATCCGGCCCAATGAGGATCTGGTGACCGCCGTGGAGGCTGCTTGCCGGGAGCACGGCCTGCAACATGCCATCGTCCGCTCCGCCGTCGGCAGCCTTGTCGATGCGGTGCTGGAAGCCGGCGATAGGGTTATCGAGGTCGCCGGGCCGGGTATTGAAATCCTGACTTTGAACGGCGAGCTGCGCAGCGGCGCCGACGGCGAAGTGGTTGCCGATCTGCGCGGCACCATTGCTGACGGCAAGGCACAGGTCTATGGCGGGCGCTTCCGCCGGGGCGAGAATCCCATCTGCATTACCCTGGAACTGGTCCTGCAGGAGTGGGTGCCGGCCTGAGTGGCAGGCCGGCCGGAAGACGAAAAGAAACATGAGAGGAACGGGCGTGTTCAAGGCGATCCTTTTGCAGGAGAACGAAGGAAAGGTATCGGCTGAGCTGGCCGAACTGGAAGACAGTCAGTTGCCCGAGGGCGATGTGACTGTTGCCGTCGACTATTCGACCCTGAACTACAAGGATGGCATGGTGCTGAATGGGGTCGGCCGTTTGGTGCGCAACTATCCCCATGTGCCCGGCGTCGACTTTGCCGGCAGAGTGGAGGACAGCAGCCATCCCGACTACAAAGCCGGCGATGCCGTGGTGCTGACCGGTTGGCGCGTCGGCGAAATGCATTGGGGCGGCTATGCCGAAAAGGCGCGGGTGAAGGGCGACTGGCTGGTGCCCTTGCCTGAAGGCCTCTCGGGCAAGCGGGCCATGGCCATCGGTACGGCGGGCTTCACGGCGATGCTGGCGGTGATGGCACTGGAAGAGCACGGCCTCGATCCCGCCAAGGGTGAGGTGCTGGTGACCGGCGCCGCCGGGGGCGTCGGCTCTGTCGCCATCGCGATCCTAAGCAAGCTGGGCTACCCGGTGGCGGCTTCCACCGGCCGTGCAGAGACCCATGACTACCTGAAAGGCCTCGGCGCGACGAGCCTGATCGACCGCGCCGAGATCGCCGAACCTTCGGGCCGCCCGCTGGACCGAGAACGCTGGCAGGCCTGCATCGATTCCGTCGGCGGTTCGACCCTGTCCTGCGTGCTGCCGCAGATCGCCTACGGCGGATCGGTCGCCGCGGTCGGGCTCGCCGGCGGCAGCAAGCTGGACACGACGGTATTGCCCTTCCTGCTGCGCGGGGTGCATCTGCTGGGCATCGATTCGGTGATGTGTCCGCTGGAACGGCGCAAGGCCGCCTGGGCGCGGCTTGTAAAGGATCTGCCGATGGACCGACTGGACGGCATGATCAACGAGGCAAAGCTGGCCGATCTCCTGACCCTCGGCAGCGATATCCTCAAAGGGCAGGTGCGCGGCCGCGTGGTTGTTGACATCAAGGGTTAGAAAGGCACAAGGCCATGACCGATCACCACGACGCGAGCCTGCCGGTCACCGGCGTTGCGGATGCTCTGCCCGGTCAGGCGGTCTACACGCCGGCCAGCCTGCGACTCTATGATTTCTTTGTCCTCAGCTTTTCCAACCGTCTTCTCTGGAACTGCCCGACCAGCGAGTTGCTGGCGCTTTATGACGAGAACGTCAGCGACAACCACCTGGATGCCGGGGTGGCCACCGGGTTCTTTCTGGACCGCTGCCGCTTTCCGACGGCAAAGCCGCGACTGGGCCTTCTGGACCTGAACCAGACATGTCTTGATACCGCGTCGCGCCGTGTTGCGCGCTATGCGCCGGAGATCTATCGCGCCAATGTCCTTGAGCCTATTGCCATAGATGCAGCGCCGTTCCGCTCCATCGGTATCATGTATCTGCTGCATTGCCTGCCCGGCCCGATGGCGCGCAAGGCCGTTGCCTTCGGGCACCTGAAGGCGCATCTGGCGCCGGGGGGCTGCCTCTTCGGGGCCGCCATTCTTGGGCGCGGGGTCGAACACAACCTCTTCGGCCGGAAGATCATGGATATCTATGCGTCGAAGAGTATCTTCGGCAATGCCGAGGATGACGAGGCCGGCCTGCGCAAAGGGCTCTCCGATCATTTTGCCAAGGTGGATCTGCGTCTGCGCGGCCGGGTGGCGATATTCACGGCCCGTGACTAGATCGGATTCGCATGTTTTGGCGCAACCACGAAGTGGTTCCGTCAAAACATGCGAATCCGATCGCCATCAAACAGTTAGAGCAGATTCACCCGGTCGATGGATCGCCTCCGGCGATTCCATCCGACCAGGATCTGCTCTAGCGTCGGTCTTTCCCTTGGGTGCACTTTCCCGCAAAGGGTGGGCGTGTCATAACCAGCAATCTCCAATCTCCAAGGAAAGGCCATAATGATGGGAATCGAAGTTGGTGGGATCTTCGGCCTGCTGTTGCTGGTGGCGAACGTCTGGGCCATTGTCAAAACGGTGCAGAGCGGCGCCTCCACGGGCGCCAAGGTTTTCTGGATTGTGTTGATCCTGCTCCTGCCGCTGCTTGGCCTGATCATATGGTTTCTGGCCGGGCCGAAGGGCTGATCGGCACTATTGTATGGGCGACGGGCCGTCGGCGTCGCGCGGTTGAGCAGAGGTAGTGACTGCCGGGATTGTCGTGGTACTGTTTGGATCTGAATCGTTGGTCAAAGCGCCATCAACCCAAGGGGAAACGCGTGTTCAAGACAATCGCCCGGGCTTTAGCGGCCTCTGTTATCCTGACCAGTCTGGCGCTGCCGGCTCAGGCGCAACTCAATCCTTTCAAGCGCTCGGGCTTTGAGCTGTCGTCGGAAGACATCGCCCTGCTGCGCGCGGCCGGGGCCCGGCTCTATGAGGGTGAGACTGCCGAAGTCGGCACCGTCGAGACCTGGTCGAACGAGGCCAGCGGCAACACCGGCGCTGTCCAGTTGATCAATATCTTCGAGCACAAGGGGCTGACCTGCCGGCGCCTGCAGCACGATATCAGGGTCGAGAAAGTGGCCGACACTTTTCGCTACATCTTCGACCGCTGCAAGACCGCTTCGGGTGAGTGGAAGTTGCTCTAACCGGACGACGATCCCAACTCAATGAGCCTGCAGGGATTGCTCGATGCGGCGGAAGCGCATTTCGCCGCGCAGGGTATCCACGTCGGGGTCGACCTTGAGCACGGCTTCATGTGACCAGCCGGCTTCGACCACGTCTTCAAGAAGCATGATGGCCTGGGCGGTTTCGCCGGCTCGCGCCAGGAAACAGACGACATAGTAGGACATAGGATCGCTGTGCCGGAACAGCGTCTCGGCCAGCTCAAAAGCCCTTTCCTTTTCGCCGAGTTCGACAAGGCAACAGGCTTTGTCGGCAAGCGCGCGAAAGTCATCCGGATCGGCGAGGAGGTACTGTTCGATCCGCGCCAGGGCGCGGACCAGGTCGGCTCTGGCACCCTGAGGGTCATCAAGCCGACGCCGTGCCTTGGCCGCCAGCACCAGGGAATGGAAATCCTCCGGGTTCAGCCGCGCCGCTTGCTCCAGAATCGTCGCAGCCAGCGTGAAATCGCCCGCGGCGAAACAGGCCCGGCCCAGCAGATAGTGGGTGAGACCGCAGTCCGGCCGGCAGCGCAGTGCGGTCTTGAAGCTGGCGTAGCTGCGCCGCGCATCGCCGGCTGCGGAATAGACAATGCCTTGCGCCGCCAGGTTTTCGTGGCTGGAGGGGGCGAGACCCAGTCCGGTCTCGCAGGCCTGGGAAGCGCGTAACAGGCTGTCCTTGCAAGGATCGTAGTACATGTTGATGAAGGCGAGCGTTCGGGCCAACCCCGCATAGGCCGGCGCATAACCGGGTTCGGCGTCGATCACCTCGGAAAACATTGCCGCCGCGGCATGGGTGTTGACCGCGCCGCCACGGTTGAAGGCCTGGCAGCCCTGAAGGAAGAGGACGTAGCTGTCCAGATCCAGATTGCCCGTCTCGACTTCTGCCAAGGTTGAAGCGGGGAAAGGCAGGGGTTTGTTGAACTCGTTCTCCGGCCCGGCAGAGTGCCGCACCGACAGCAGAAGCCGGTATCCGGACTTATGGACCGTCTCGAAGAAGCGCGGCATTCGGGCGCTGTCGCCGAAGGCGCGGCGTAGTTCCGTGATTGCCTGGGTCAGCACCTCCTCGCAGACCGACACCCCCGACCATACCCGGTCGAGCAGCGCATGGCGGGTGACTACAGCCCCGCCGGCCTCAGCCAGCACGATCAGAACCTGAAGCGCTTTCGGTGAAAGTCGCTGTGAACTGTGACCTTGGCTGATCCGCCGCGTCGCCGGATCAACCAGCCAGTCTCCGATTTGAAATGTTCTCAATGCGCCCTCCCATCCGGGCGAATCTGATGTCCCGAGGGTGCTCCCACAGCGCCCTCGTTTCCGAATGCCCTTGGGGTCAGGGATCCTGATTATCCAATGTTTCTGTTGGATTTCTGTCTGCGCCTAATTTGGGGTGCCCGGGTCACAACTGCGTGAGCAGCAGGCGCGTGACGGGCGCCTGTCTTGAGTGCCGGGGCGTTGACCCACGACGATTCCGTCAGGGGCAAATCTTCACAAAATCCTTTTGTTTTCTTCAGGTTTTCACGTTGGCCGGCCGCTCTATTGCGCGACCACAGACGGCGCGGTTTTCGATCTGCCGCGCGTTGCAAGTGAGATCAACAGACTCAGAACCAATGAGATAATAAGGAAGAATCATGGCGTTACAATTGGGCGATACTGCCCCCGATTTTACGGCACAATCCACCGAAGGGCCAATCAGCTTCCATGACTGGATCGGCGATGGCTGGGCGGTGCTGTTTTCCCATCCCAAGGACTTCACGCCTGTCTGCACGACCGAGCTGGGCTACATGGCCAAACTGAAGCCCGAATTCGACAAGCGCAATGTGAAGGTCGTCGGCCTCAGCGTCGATCCGGTTGGCGATCATCAGCTTTGGGCTTCAGATATTGAGGAGACCCAGGGTTACGCCCCGAACTACCCGCTGATCGGCGATTCCGATCTGAAGGTCGCCAAGCTCTATGGCATGCTGCCAGCGGGTGCCGGCGACACTGCCAACGGACGCACGGCGGTTGACAACGCGACGGTGCGGACGGTCTTCGTGATCGGGCCGGACAAGAAGATCAAGCTGATGCTCATCTATCCCATGAGCACCGGGCGGAACTTCGATGAGATCCTGCGGGTGGTTGACTCCCTGCAGTTGACGGCCACCCATTCCGTGGCCACTCCGGTGAACTGGAAGCAGGGTGAGGACGTGATCATCGTGCCGTCGCTGAAGGACGACGCGGCCCGCAAGATGTTCCCCGATGGCTGGCGGGCGCCGCGGCCCTATCTGCGCATTGTCGCACAGCCGTTGTAGCGGAGCGACAGAACCGCATTGCTATAGACCGTGCCGGAACCGCCAAGGGACGGCACGGGTTTACTCGTCTGAAGAAAGTACCTGGGAATGCAAAACGACTTGGAAGCGGCCAAGGCGAAAGCCGAAGCCACCTATAACTCAGCCGCAGACCTATTCGATGCGGGCTCCAACGCTTTCTGGTCGCGTCACGGCCGCGGCACGGTGGAGCGGCTGAATCTGACGCTCGGCGCTTCGGTTCTCGATGTCGGCTGTGGGACCGGTGCATCGGCGATACCGGCCGCCGAGCGGATCGGCCCGCGCGGCCGGGTGATCGCCGTGGATCTGGCGGAGAACATGCTGAGCCGGGCCCGGGCGAGGGCGCAGGACCAGGGCCTCGCTAATGTCGAGTTCCGCCGTGGCGATATGACGGATCTCGGTTTTCCGGACATGCATTTTGACGCCGTGATCAGCGTCTTCTCCGTCTTCTTTGTACCCGATATGGAGCGGCAGGTTGCCGAGCTGTGGCGCATGCTGCGCCCGGGTGGCCTGTTCGCCGTGACTTCCTGGACGCCGCGTTTTCTCGAACCCTGTGTTGGGCCGTTCTGGGATGAGGTTGAGCGACGTCGGCCTGAGCTGCGCCGCGTCTGCAATCCCTGGGAGCGTATCGGCAGCGCCCCTGCCTTGCGCGAGGTGCTGCAGGCCGGCGGCGCGAAGAACATCGAGGTCGAAGAGCGCAGAGACTGGCAAAGTCTGGCCGATCCCGAGGACTGGTGGACCGTCGTGCTCGGCTCCGGCCTGTGCTGGACCGTCGATCAGTTGTCGCCGGAGGACGCGGAGGAACTGCACCAGGAAAGCGTACGTTGGGTGGCGGACAACCAGATCATCTCTTTCGACACTTCTGTCCTGTTCGCCAGGGCGCAGAAACCCCAGGCCTAGGACAAGGCAGGTTGGATCTGGCCGCCAGAGACACCACGGCAACAAGCAAGCCCAGACGGCAGCAAGCCGTCCTTATTTGAACGATCCGCTGGCTTAGCGGGTCGGCCGACAATAATGAAAAAGGAGCCTATTGTGAGACTACTCAATTTGAAACTTGGTCGCCTGCTGGCCCCGTTTGCCCTGGCCGCGCTTACGGCCTGCGCCAGTCAGGCGGCGGACAAAGGCTACGCCAACGCCGATCTGCTGACCGACACCAAAGCCCTTTCGGTGATGATGGAATCGGGGCCGGTCAGCGTCGTCGATGTGCGCCCCAAAGAAGCCTACGACGAGGCCCACATACCGGGGGCCGTTCATCTGGGCGCCGACGATGTGATCGATCCGGACAGCCACGTTGAGGGCGATCTGTTGCCTCATGAAACGCTGGCCGCCATGCTCGGCGAACGGGGGATCGACAAAGACACGCCGGTGGTCTTCTACGACGACGAGGGCGGCTTCCATGCCGCGCGCCTTTTCTGGATGGTCGAGTACTTCGGTCATCGCCAGGCCAGCGTCCTGAACGGCGGATTACCGAAGTGGGAAGCAGAAGGCCGCGATGTCACAACAGAGGCGCCGGCGGTAACTGCAAAAGTCTTTGCCTACACGCCCACACCGCGGCGTCTGGCGACGGCGGACTGGCTGCTGGACCGCGAGGGCGATAACTCTGTGATCGTGATCGACGTGCGGCCGGAAAAGCTTTACCACGCCGGTCATGTTCCCTGGGCGCAGTCCATTCCGTGGAAGCAGAATCTGGCGGGTGACGGCACCCTGAAACCGGCCTCGGTGCTGCTGGCGCATTTCGCCGGCCTTGGCGTTACCCCCGACAAAAACGTGGCGGTGCATTGTCAGAACGGCAAGGCGGCTGCGCACAGCTACTTTACGCTGCGTCTGCTCGGTTACCCCCGGGTGCGCAGCTACGACCGCTCCTGGGCGGAATGGGGTCCGGCCGATGATCTGCCGAAGGTAGTTGACAGGATCGACGGCTGACGTTGCGGGTTCCAGGCGACCTTCCCGCCCTGCGGTGTCTCTAGAGCAGATGAATCTGCTCTAACTGTTTGATGTCGATCGGATCATGTTTGGTCGAATCCACGAAGTGGTTTCGACCAAACATGATCCGATCTGAGGGAGGTCGCCTGGTTCCTTGCGTCGTGCCGGAAGGTGATCGCTATGATCTTTCGCTGGGTTGTCGATCTTCGGTATCGTGACGGCGATTGGATTGCCGGGCTGCCGAGTGAGACCTTGGTGGCCCTGGCGCCTTTTTCCGGGCTTTGAGCCCCCTACGCCGCTTCGTGGTCCGAACCGAAGCAGAGGATGTTGCCGTCGGGGTCGGTCATGTCCCGTTCCCCTAAGCCTCGCTCGGCGGCGGCGCGGTCGGTGCCGAGACATCAATCATCAGACCGTCGGGGTCGAGCGCCAGAAAGCGCCGCTGACCGTAGAAGGTATCGTGTGGCGCCTTGACGATCCTGCAGTCTTGCGTGAGCGCCCGCTGATAGATGGCATCGGCATCGGCGACCACGAAGGTGAGATAGAGCCCGGCGGGGCTGCCGCGCTGTTCGGCCGGGATGAGGTCGTCATCGCGTCCGATCAGCCCCAGTTCGAAACTCTGCGCCGCCCGATCCGTCAGAATCACATACCAGTCGCTGTCGAAATGGACCTTCAGGTCCAACAGCGCGGTATAGAAATCCCGGCTAGTCTGCAGATCCGTAACCATGATGTTGGTTAACAAGCGATCGACCATGGGGGCTTCCTTTGCGGCTTTGTCCGGGGCGGCGCCGAGGCTATGCTGTGGGCCAAGGCTCACAGAGGCCTTCGGGAGTAACAAGGAAGGTTAAATCATGCAACGGGGATTTCCTATTGCCCGCTTCGGGTTTCTGGGGCTGTCGCTTGTTCTGGTGTTGTCTGCCTGTGCCCGCGATCCGTTGCCACGCCTCACCTATGCCGAGCGCGATTGCTATCGCACCCTGGCGGACGTCGATTGCCATGCGCAGGCCCTGCCGGGGGAGGAAAACCGCCGGGTCGGGTTTTATGACGAACCGGTGAAGATCGAGCAGAGGAAGGCATGGCCGCTGAGCCTCTTCCAATAGCAGCGCCCTCTATCACCACTGTTGAGATGCATACCGGCGGTGAGCCGGTACGCATCGTCACCTCGGGTTATCCGCCGTTGTTCGGCGCGACTTTGCTGGAGAAGCGCCGCGACGCGCGCGACCGGCACGACGCCCTGCGTTGCCTCCTGATGTTCGAACCGCGCGGTCATGCCGACATGTACGGCGCGGTCCTGGTGGAGCCCGACCATCCGGAGGCCGATCTCGCCGTGCTGTTCCTGCACAACGAGGGCTATTCCACCATGTGCGGTCACGCTGTTATCGCCCTCGGCCGCTGGGCGGTAGACAGTGGCCTTGTGGCGGCGCAGGAGCCCGACACCGCCGTCAATATTCAGTGTCCCTGTGGTCTGGTACGCACTCTTGTCTCGGTCGAGAACGGCAGGGCCGGGAGGGTGCGGTTCCGTTCGGTACCGGCTTTTGCCTTTGCCCGCCAGGTGATGGTCGATACCCGCGATTGGGGTCCTCTTGAAATCGACATTGCCTATGGCGGCGCTTTCTATGCGCTGCTCTCCGCCGACAGTATCGGCCTGGAGGTGGCAGCGTCTTCGGTGCGCGCGCTCAGCGATGCCGGCGAAGCGATCACCGCGGCAGCCGCGGAGATTTCGTTGGCGCATCCCGACGATCCGGATCTCGCTTTTCTCTATGGCACCATTTTTACCGATGGCCGCGATGCCTATGAGGCCGATGCGAGCCGGAACGTCTGCGTCTTCGCCGGCCGCCAGGTTGATCGCAGCCCGACAGGTTCCGGCGTGACCGCGCGCGTCGCGCTGCAG
Organism: Pelagibius litoralis; assembly: GCF_011683915.1. GTDB lineage: Bacteria > Pseudomonadota > Alphaproteobacteria > Kiloniellales > Kiloniellaceae > Pelagibius > Pelagibius litoralis. The sequence goes on along the minus strand of NZ_JAAQPH010000016.1, from coordinate 115,509 downwards.
TGGACGCGCGGTGAAATCGCCCTCGGCCAGACTCGTACTTTCGAAAGCGTCACCGGCGCGTGTTTTACAGCCACGGCGGTGGAGGAGACGACTGTCGGCCACCACCGCGCCGTCGTCGTCGAGGTTGCGGGCAAGGCCCACTACAGCGGCGAGGCCCGCTTCACCCTGGAACCCGACGATCCTCTGGGTGAGGGTTTCCTGCTGGGGTGATCCGTATCTGTGCGAAAGAAAGCCCCCGGCGCTTGGCGCCGGGGGAGTTTTCGAACAGGGAGTGTCAGGCAAATCGAACGCGCCGAAGAGGAGTCGATTGGAAGCATCGATGTTCGGCGCAGGCTCAGACTGCCTAGACCGCCCGCGAAGGACAAGCCGTACAGAAGGGGTAGCCCCTTTTGCCTGATCCGACGCAAAAGAGTCGCTGGCCGGTTGACCGTTCCGGTCAGGAGATGTCGATGTTCACCTTGATGTCCAGCAGGTCCTGGAAGGAATCCACGCTGCTGCCGTCCAGCCCTTCGAGGGTCAGGCTGCCGCCTTGCTCGAAGGTGATGACCACCGAGTCCGCCGTGCCGCTGACGTTGTGCCCGCCGGCGTCGAGATCGGCGATGTCGATAGTGCCGTCGCCGTTGACGTTGAGCAGATCCGACAGTTCCAGGCGGTCGCCGTTGTTACCGGTACGGAAGTCGAGAATAACGTCATCGCCCTGATTTTCGGCCAGCGAGAAGGAGAAGACGTCGCGGCCGTTGCCGCCGGCCATGACGTCGTCGCCAAGCCCGCCGTCCAAGGTGTCGCGTCCGGAGCCGCCAAGCAGCGTATCGTCGCCGAGGCCGCCGAGCAGAAGATCGTTGCTGCCGCCGCCGTTCAGAAAATCGTCGCCCAAGCCGCCATCCAAGGTGTCGCGGCCGTGGCTGCCGAAGAGTTGATCGTTGTCGGCACCGCCCAGCAGGCTGTCGTTGCCGCTGCCGCCCAGCAGCAGATCGTTGCCGCTGCCCCCCTCAAGGGTGTCGCGTCCGCCGGCGCCCATGAGCGTATCGGCGCCGGCATCGCCTTTCAGCAGGTCGTGGCTGCTGCCGCCGTTCAGCAGATCCTTCCCGTCACCGCCTTCCAGGGTGTCGCGGCCGCTGCCGCCGATCAGCGTGTCGTCGCCGACCCCGCCCAGCAGGATGTCATTGTTGCCGCCGCCGTGCAGCAGATCGTCATCGACACCGCCGACAAGGCTGTCGTTGCCCTGGGCACCGAACAGGCTGTCGTCGCCGATACCGCCGAGCAGGGTGTCGTTGCCCCGGCCGCCGTCGACCAGGTCGGCAAGGCTGCCGCCGGTCACCAGGTCGTGGCCTCTACCGGCGTCGAACTCTGTGCCCTCGACAAAGCCGGCTTCGATTGCCTGACGCGAGTCGTCGGCCAGGATGACGATGTCGTTGCCTTTGCCGGCGTCGTACTGGGTGCCGTCCTGATAACCACCGACGTCGATGGCGTTGAGATCGACAGAGTCGGATTTCTTGGTGAAAAGCGATTGGTCCGCGCCCGGCCCGACCGGGTTGGCCGGCGGCACGAAGGTCTGCGCGAAGGACAGCACCGGAGGGCTGTCCTCACTCTCGACCGTCGGAAAGACCTCGCCGTCGTCATCGGCCAACGGAGCCGTGCCGCCACCCGGGGTGCCGACGTTGGAGGCGAAGCCCGTCTCCGTGGCACCCGCACCGGACTGCAGTCCGGCGATCAGCTCGCCGAGGTTGCTCTGGTAGACAGAACCGCCACCGCTGCCCGTCGGGGCCGCCGGGCCGGCCGCTGTTTCGAGCGGCGGCAGGGAGATCAGTTCTTCGAGCTGCTTCAGCAGCGCTTCGCCGTCAACCGGTGAACCGTCCGGCAGGATGAGATCCGGTGGACTGTCTTCTTTGGAGAAGTCCCGCAGGGCGAGCTGGCCGCCGTTCGGAAACTGCAGAAGAAGGTCGCCATCGCTCTGGGCGACCTGCACCGTCAGCGGATCGAACCGCAACTGCAGGCGTTCCGTGTCGCCGACCGGGATCGAGATTTCCTGGCCGGGCGCCGGTGAGTTGATTACGACGGGGTCCTGCCCGCTGGATGACTCGAAGACCTGCTCGGAGTCGTTCGAACGGGGGCCGTCCTGGCCGCTTGTCTCTACCATCTCCTGCTCCTCAAAGACCCGTTGGCCGCGCCCTCAAGAGAGCGCGGCTGCGAAACGATGGGGAGTTTGGGAGAGAGGCCTTAACAAGCCTTTATGACTTGTTGTAAACGCTGCTTTGGGCAGCAATCTCACACAGATATATGCTCTTAACGATAAATGCCTTGCTTTAGGAGCCTGTTAACGGCCGCGGATTCAGCCTGTTTGGCAGTCACCCTTCGCCTTGCGGGCGCCGGGCGCGGATGGCTTCGATCTGGGCCAGAACGCCGCCCCAGCCCAGGCTGTGGCAGTAGTTGATGGCGCCTTCGACACCAACCCTGTCGATCAGCTCGAGCGCCAGGTCGGCGAGGTCCCGCTGAATGGTGACGCTGTTCCGCAAATTGCCGGTCGTGGATGTCATGATGGTCTAGCCTCCGTCTGCGTCACGGCCTTGCGCCGCTGTCGTTCTGTTTCAATAACGCTACGGCGCGCCGTATATTCCACCCCCTTTGAGGGGGGCTTCTGTCTGTCGTGTTCAAATGAGGCTCGGTTCAAAAAAATGAGGTCAGGACGACCGGGCGGTTCCATTAGCAAAACAGCAACCCTGCCGCAATGCGGTCATAGATTTATCACTGCAGAAATTAACAAGCGGCAAAGGCGGGAAGGTTAGTCCGGCAGATTCAGCAGCCGGCGTGCCTGATCTGCGACAGCCTTGATCGAGGCGCCGGCATCGATCGGGGTCCAGTCGACATCGCCCAGGTCGTAGATCAGTTGTTGGCGAACCACGGCGGCCGTCGCGTCGGAGGCATCGTGGCGGCGCTGCTCAACGCGTGATGTCAGGATTTCGGGGTCCGCCTGCAGCCAGAAGCCGGCAAAGGCAGCGCCGCTGCTGTGGGCAAGCGCCTCGGCGGCGGCGCGTTCTTCCGGCCGGGCGAAGACCCCGTCGATGACAACCGAATGACCGGCGGCGAGAACCCGCCCCGCCTTTGCCAGCATGCTGTCGTAGACGGCCTGGCCGGCTTCCCGGCTGTAGGCGGAGGGGGGCAGGCGCACCGCTTCGTCCACCCCGGCCAGGGTCTTGCGCAAAACGTCGCTGCGCAGATGGACGGCCCCGGGGGCGGCACCCAGGGCCGGTGCCAGAGCCTGCGCCAGGCTGGTCTTGCCGCTGCCGGAGAGGCCGCCGACGGCAACCAGCCGGGGCGGTGGGGGGCTGAGAAACCGCAGCGCTTCGTTGAAATAGCTCAGCGCTTCGTCGCGGCGTTCGTTTATGGCCTGCCCATCGTCCTCGATTTTTTCCAGGCTGGCCGCAACCTTGGCCCGCACGGTGGCGCGCGCGGACAGAAACAGCGGCAGCAGCGACAAGGCTTCAAGGTCGTCGTGCTTCTGCAGATAGCGATTGAGGACCAGGTTGGCCAAGGGTCGCAGTCCGCGATGCTCCAGGTCCATCAGCAGGTAAGCGAGGTCATAGAACACGTCGATGCAGGCGATGGCGTCATTGAACTCGATGGCATCGAAGAGTGTCGGGCGGCCATCGAGCAGTACCACGTTGCGCAGATGCAGATCGCCGTGACAGAAGCGCAGGAGGCCGCTTTCGGAGCGGCTGTCGAGCAGCGCCCACCGGCGCGCCAGTTGGTCCAGGGAAAGTTCTGCCAGTCGGGCGGCCTGGACCGGCGGGAAAAGATCCTCGCGCTCGGCGAGCTCCTGATTGTTCTCCACCACCACCCATTCGATGGACTCGGCCCCCTTGAGGGTATCGTCGCTCGGCGGCGGCGCGGTGTGATGGAAGGCCGCGACGGTATCGGCCAGATCCCGGGCGATTTCGTCGGTCAGGCCGCCGGCGGCGGCGATGTTGCTGAGCAGTTGTTCCTGCTTGAAACGCTTCATGACCAGGACCCACTCGACCGGCGTACCGCCGCCGCCGAAAGACAGAATGCCGTCCTTGTTGCGGGTAACGGCAATCACCTTGCGATAGAGCGTCGGCGCGGTGCGGACATTCAAAGCCAGCTCCCGCGCGCAGGCCCGGTGCCGTTTTTCAAGTGTCGAGAAATCCATGTAGGGATAGTGGACGGCACGCTTGATCTTGTAGGCCCGGTCGCCCGCCAGGAAGACCATGGCGCCATGGGTGTCGATGCGCTGCACCTCGGTAACCGCCGCGCCGTAGCTCGCCGGATCGTTCAGGAAACCAAGGGCCTCGCTCTGGTCGCCGCCGGGATCTGCGGCGGGCCGCCGGGAAGCGGTTTGTTGCGACCCGGTCGTTGGCAGCGGGGTCGTTGAGGGCGGGCGGTTTTCGATCATGACCGCCACAAGCCTAGCGGCTTGGGCCGCCGCCGCATTGAGCTGCGTCAAAGCGGCGGCTGGCGGCCACCACAGGGTGTCCGCTAAGCGCTGGCGGCCTGCTGCCCGGCGGTTTCGCTGATGAAGTCCAGCATGGTGACTGCATCGCTGACGGCGAAGGGGTCGCCGGGCTCGTTACGGTCTTCGGCGAAGATCTTGCTGATAACGCCGTCGACCACCAGCATCGAATAGCGCCAGGACCGCTCGCCGAAACCCAGATTATCCTTGTCCACCAGCATGCCCATGGCGCGGGTGAAGTGACCGCTGCCGTCCGGCAGCATGGCGACCTCGTCATCGACACCCTGGTCCTTGGCCCAGGCATTCATGACAAAGGCATCGTTTACCGAGAGGCAGAGGATCTCGTCGACGCCCATGGCTTTCAGGTTTTTCGACAGCGCCATATAGCCGGGCAGGTGGGTGGAGGAGCAGGTGGGTGTAAAGGCGCCGGGAAGCGCGAAAACCACAACGCTGCGGCCCCTGAAATAGTCAGCCGAGGTCTTCTCCAGCCATTCTCCGCCTTCACGAAGCTTGAAGGTTACTTCCGGGACAACATCGCCGACGCTGCGCATCATGGACGCTCCTTTCTCTAAGGGGTTTCTGGTTTGGTATTGGTAGGCGAGATCAATGCAAGGTGGGTGAGGCCGCCAAGGCGTGCCTTGTGCCATCCGACTGGGATGCTGGAGGATGGGCCGCCGCCTCAAGGGCCGGGTAATCCCAATCGCGCAGCGGCAACACCCTGTTGTCCAGCATCAGTCCGGTTGCCAGACTGCGCGCCGCGCCAAGAGACAGGCGCAGGGCTGACGGAGGTAGCCAGGCGGCAAGCGCCGCTGTTGCCGGCTCTGCGGCCCCGCGCTGCAGCCACGCGATACAGTCGAGCAGCCTTGCTTCGTCCGGCGACAGGCCGGGGCAGTTGCGGCAGCGCACGTCGATCGGGCGCAGGGCGGTCAGGGTCGTATTGCGCAGGATCGCATGGAGGCTGAGCCCCGGATCGACATCAGCCTGTTGCCCAAAATGTCGCCGCACGGCTTCCAGAGGTTCGTCGTCCTCTTTGAAAGCCTGAACCCAGAGCCGCAGACCGGTCAGAAGGTGCTGTTCGGCTGCCGTCAGGCCTTGTCGTCCAGTGACCGGGCGGCGCCTATCGTCGGCTGGCGCTATGAGGTTATTTTGGATAGGGGCCGCCGATGGTGTCGTCGGCGGTCGCTTACCGGCCGGTGGATGCGGCAGGAACTGTCCGGCCTCGGCCATGATTTCGGCCAGGACCCGGGCGGCGGTAGCGAAGCGTTGCTGTTCGGTTTGCACCACCAGCCACTCGCTTAGCCAGGTTGCCAGCGCAGAGGCGCCGTGCTGGTGGGCGGACAGCGTGGCCAGGACCGCTTCTTCGCGTGCCGTCACACGGTCGTCGTTGACCGCTGCCTCGCTTTGGGGGAGGCGACCGGCCCGGGCAAGACCCTGAGCCAGGACAGCCAGGGAGGTGAGGCTTTCCTCCAGCCGTGCCAGACCGAGTGCCCGGGAGAATTCCGGTGCGATCCGTGCGTCCCTGGTGCGCTGTGCCCCCGCGTCGGTGAGGCTGTGCCGCAGGGCCCATACGATGATGATTTCGGCAAAGGTGAGGTTGGCGACGATGCGTGGTCGGTCTGCGCGCGGTTGTTCGGCGGCGCTGCGGTGCTGGGCGGAGGTGGAAGCCATGGGACGGGCGCTTTCCTGGAGAGCCAAAGATGCGAATGAAAATGACTCGCATTTGCATAATGGTCAAGATTCGATTCCCCGCAACCCCAGAAAGGTTCGGGGAAGGTCAGCGGGAAGAACTGGGATTTCGGTTTGAAAGAGTTTGAAAGAGAAGGTCTGCGCCGGTTTGCCCGATCAGCGGCTTGGCGGATCAGCGGCCGGTGAAAGTCGGTTTGCGCTTGTCGGTGAAAGCGCGAATGCCTTCCTGGCCGTCGGCGCTGGTGGCCATCTCGGCGATGAAGCGGGTTTCCCGCTCCATCTGGGTTTCCAGGCTTTCGGTCGCGGTGCTCTGTAGCAGTTTTTTCACGCCGCCGAAGGCGCGGGTCGGCCCCGCGGCCAGGCTGGTGGCCAGAGCTCCGGCTTCGTCGGTCAGTTGCCCGGCGCCCACCACCTTGTTCACCAGGCCCCAATCCAGTGCCTCCCGGGCGCTCAGCACCCGGTTGGTGAGATAAAGCTCCATGGTGCGGCGGGGACCCAGGATACGATTGAGGAAATAAGTCGAACTGCCGTCGGGCGTCAGGCCGATCTGGGTGTAGGCCGAGGTGAAGGTCGCCGCCTCTGAGGCGATCACGAGATCGCAGAAGGCAACGGCGCTGAGCCCCGCACCGGCGGCGACGCCATTGACCGCGCCGATCAGCGGCGCAGGCATCCAGGCGAAGCGTGAGATCGCGGCATGGAGGTAGGTGGTCATCTCCTTCACCAGCAGGTCGATGTCATCGAGACGCCTGGCGAACTCCGATACGTCGCCACCGGCGCAGAAAGCCTGATCGCCGGCGCCGGTCAGCACCGCGGCGCGGACCCCTTTGTCGCTGGAACAGCGGATGGCCACGTCGCAGAGTTCGCGCAGCATGACCGGGTTCATGGCATTGAAACGGTCCGGCCGGTTGAAGGTGATCCAGGCGACGGAATCTCTGACATCGTAGTCGATTGTTTCATAGGACATGTGGCGCTCTCCGGATTCTCGGGCGGGACAGGACCGATTGAGCCCCAGGATAAAGCGCTGTGGCAACCGCTTGTTTGCGTCGGGACGCGTTCTAGCGCACCACGGACCGTGTTTCGTGGCGGATCGAAACGAAGTTGCCGGAGAAGATGATGGCGGCGCCAAGCAGCGTCATGAACTCGAAAGCCTCTGCATAGAGCAGATACGCGAACAGGGCGATCAATGGCAGCCGCAGGAACTCCATCGGCATGATGAAGGTGGCATCGGCAGCGGCCAGGGCGCGGGTCAGGCAGTAGTGGGCGCTCAGCCCCGTGATCGCCAGCAGCAGAAGCCAGGGTGTCTGGTGCCAGGCCGGCGGCGTCCAGACGAAGCTGGAGGCGACGGCGCCCATGACCGCCTGCATCGCCACCATATAGAAGACGATGGCCAGCGCCGTCTCCCGGCGGGTCAGCCACTTCGTGGTCGCGCCGGTGGCGCCGAAGAAGAAGGCGCAGGCCAGCATGATGAGAATGCCGTCGCTGACCTCGATGAAGCCCGGCCGGATGATCACCAGGACGCCGACGAAGCCGAGGCCAAAGGCAATCCAGCGGCCGCGGTTCATCTTCTCGCCCAGAAACAGAACGGCCAGCGCGCCACCCCAGAGCGGCGCCGTGAATTCCAGGGCTGTTACGGTGGCCAGTGGCAGCAGCGCGATGCCGGAGATCCAGAGTACCTGGCCGGTGAAGTGGATAACGTTGCGTGTGGCATGGCCGCCAAGATGCGCCACGCGGATCTGCCCCCAACCCTGGCGCTGCAGAAAGGGCAGCAGTATGCAGACGCCGATGGCGCTGCGGATGAACAGCATCTGGAAGGCATGCATCTCCCCCGTCAGTTCCCGCACGGAGATCGTCATGAACGCAAAAGACAGCAGGGCACCCATCATCCAGGCGATGGCTTTGAGGGTCGGCGAGGCAGGGGGCATCGAAAGATCCGGACAGACGCAAAGGTTGCGGGCGCCCGCAAGCTGCCACGCCGGGACGGCCCCAGCAAGCAGCGCTACCTGATCGCCATCAGCCTGCCGGCGTTTTTGGGCAAGCCCTTTAACCCGCCGGACCGCAGGTTCCTCATGCGCCGCCCGGATTTGGTGTTGCGGCGGCGCGCCCACCGCTCGGCCGGTGGTCTGTGGCAAAGGCTGCCGTCTTGAGACCTCTGCTTCGTCTTTGGGTCAGTCCTCGCGGTTGGCGTTGCCGCCATTGCCGGCCTTGAACATGCGGCCGAGGATCATCGAGGTGCGGGGCAGATAGCGGTAGGGCTCGCGCGGTTCGGCGCCGCGGCGGCGGGTCATGCGGTAGAGCGTGAAGGCGACCAGCAGAAGATGGGTAACGGCCATGAAGAGGAACAGGGCATTGGCGCCGGCCAGGGCGATCAGCCAGGCCGAAATCGCCGGGCTGACGATGGCGCCGAGGGAGAAGAAGAAGATCAGCGCGGCATTCAGCTCGACCACGAAGTCGGGCTCGGCGAAGTCGTTGGCATAGGCTGCCGAGACCGAATAAATCGGGAAGGCGGTGGTGCCAAAGAGAAAGGCCGCCAGAAAGATCGCCGTCGCATCGCCCGGCGTCACCAGATAGGCGATGCCCAGGCAGGAGGCGGCCGCGAAACCCGAAAGCCCGAGCAGCACGAGACGCCGGTCGGTCTTGTCGGCGATCCAGCCGACGGGATACTGGGCGGCGACGCCACCGAGCATCCCGGAGGCGAGAAAGATGGCGATCTGGCCCTGGGTCAGGGCGTTCTCGACCCCGTAGATCGGGCCGACCATGCGAAAGCCGGCGCTGGTCACCCCGGCGACCACGATGCCGGCAATTGCCGAGGGCGAGAGCAGCAGGGCCCTGATCGGCTGCAGCCGGGGCGCCGTCGGGGTTTTGGGCGCGGCGCGCTGGGTCAGGGCCAGGGGCAGCAGGCAGATGCAGCAGAACATGGCGACGATGTTGTAGGCCACGTAACTGGCCGGCTCCAGGATGGCGATGAAGCCTTGGGCGCCGATGCCGCCGACCAGATCGACCACCCGGAACATGCCATAGACCCGGCCGCGGTTCTGGTTGTCCGTCTTGGCGTGCAGCCAGCTTTCCACCACCGTGTAGGCCGCGGCGATGGCAAGGCCGGTGAGCACGCGCAGCAGCGCCCAATAGAGCGGCCCCTCAAGCACCGGGTGCAGCAGGGCGCCGATCGCCCCGATGGCCGCCGCCGCCGCGAAGGTGCGTGAATGACCGATATCGCCGATCAGCCGGGGCGCCACATAACACCCCAGGAAGAATCCGAGAAAATGGGCCGAGCCCAGCAGGCCGATCTCCTCGGTACTGAAGCCGAGGACCGAGCCGGAAAGCGCATCCAGCGGCCCCAGGGAGCCGGAGCCCATCTGCACCAGAAAGATCGAAGCAAAGAGCGCGGCGAAAGACAGCAGGGTCGTCATGGGACCAGGGGCGTTACGGGAAAGGACGGCGGCCTTGTTGTGCCGGTGCCGGGCCCTGAGGGAAAAGGCCCGATCTCCTCAATAGCATCTCGTAGGACTCGCAGGGATGCTCAAACCGGTCGGCAGCCAGGACGGTGGCGCAGGGCTCGGCCTATGCTGCAACGCAAATCGACTGTGGGAGGCAAGAAGGGAAAATGGTGCCGCCGGGGTGAATTGAACACCCGACCCCACCCTTACCAAGGGTGTGCTCTACCCCTGAGCTACGGCGGCACTGGAAGCATCTGCCAAGGCATCTGCCTGATGCGCGCGGAACATGCCACCAGTCATCCGCGTTGGCAAGAGCGTTCCGCAAGGCTTTACCGGGCTTTTCCGGCCCCGGCCAGCGCCCGTTAGTCTTTGCCCGGACGTCTTTAGCGGCGCGGCGTTAAAGCGGGCTTAAGGCGGGGCTCAGGGCAGCCTTGACCTTGCCATAATCGCTGGGCAGTCTCGCGCCATGCCGTCAGCAAGCAAAAATGCCGGGCCTAAGGCCGGATCCAAGCCGTCTTCGGCTGCGGAGCGCGAGCAGCGCCTCGCCGCCGCCCTGCGTGAGAATCTGAGGAAGCGCAAGGCCCAGCAGCGCGGCCGGGTGGATTCGGATGCGCCGGCGGCGGCCGGAACCCGCAAGCCGGATGCCGGCCAGCCCGGCGAATGAGGGGGCGGATCGTGGCAGCAGCCCTGTCCCGCTTGTGGATCGGCGGTCTTTCCAGTAGAAACGCGCCATCCCGAAGCGCCCGGTCTGTGCTGGAATTCCGCCCCTGACCGGGCTTACGAACCGCAACCAGAGGGGAACGTGACGGCCATGGCCATCATGCCGGATAGTTGGATTCGCGAAATGGCCGAGACCAAGGGCATGATCGAGCCCTATGTCGAGGCGCAGCGCCGGGACGGCGTGATCTCCTACGGCGTCAGTTCCTATGGCTACGATGCGCGGGTGGCCAGCGAATTCAAGATTTTTACCAATGTGGACAACGCCCTGGTGGACCCGAAGAATTTCTCGGACCAGAGCTTTGTTGAGCGCGACACCGATGTCTGCATCATTCCGCCGAACTCCTTCGTCCTGGCGCGCACGGTAGAGTACTTTCGTATTCCGCGCGATGTGCTGGTGATCTGCCTGGGCAAATCGACCTATGCGCGCTGCGGAATCATCGTGAACGTGACGCCGCTGGAGCCGGAGTGGGAGGGCCACGTGACCCTGGAGTTCTCCAACACCACCCCGCTGCCGGCGAAGGTCTATGCGAACGAGGGGGGCTGTCAGTTCCTCTTCCTGAAGGGCGCTTCGGAGCCCGACGTGTCCTACGCAGACCGGGCGGGCAAGTACATGGGCCAGCGCGGCGTTACCCTGCCGCGGCTCTAGATCTTAAGAACAAAAAAGGCTGCCGGCCGCTTCTGGCCGGTTGCGAGGCAAGTAAACTATGGACCAGATCGTTATCCAGGGCGGCAAGCCGCTGAAGGGCGAGATACGGATCAGCGGCGCGAAGAACGCGGCCCTGCCGCTGATGGCGGCCAGCCTGCTGACCGAGGAGACGCTGAGCCTCTCCAACGTGCCGCACTTGGCCGACATCTCTACCATGGCCCGCCTGCTGGCCCAGCACGGCGTCAACCTGCACATGAACGGCGGGGCTGAAAACGGCAGCAACGGCGGGGTTCTGGAGCTCCGGGCCGAGCGCATCACCTCGGTCGTGGCGCCCTATGACCTGGTGCGCAAGATGCGCGCCTCCGTGCTGGTGCTGGGCCCGATCCTGGCGCGCGAAGGGCGGGCGCAGGTGTCGCTGCCCGGCGGCTGTGCGATCGGCACCCGGCCGGTGGACCTGCACCTGAACGGCTTGGAACTGCTGGGGGCCGAGATCGATCTGAAGGAAGGCTATATCTACGCCGCCGCGCCCGGGGGGCTGGTCGGCGCCCCGGTGGTGTTCCCGAAGGTATCGGTGGGGGCGACGGAAAACCTGCTGATGGCGGCCTGCCTGGCCAAGGGCGAGACGCAGCTGCTCAATGCCGCCCGCGAACCGGAGGTCATCGACCTCGGCGAATGCCTCATCAAGATGGGGGCGGAAATCGAGGGGCTTGGCAGCGACCGGATCACCATACGCGGCGTCGAGAGGATGCAGGGTGCTGAGCACAGCGTGGTGGCCGACCGCATCGAGACCGGTACCTACGCCATGGCGGCGGCCATTACCAACGGTGAGCTCGACCTGATCGGTGGCCGCGCGGACCATCTGAGCGCCGTTATCAAGGTGCTGACGGAGGCCGGTATCGAGGTGCAGGAAACCAACCGCGGCCTGAAGGTCCGCCGGGCCAACGGCCAGGTGCATGGGGTCGATGTGATGACCGAGCCCTATCCCGGGTTTCCGACGGACTTGCAGGCGCAGACCATGGCCCTTATGTCCACTGCGGAGGGGGCCTCGATGATTACCGAATCAATCTTTGAAAACCGCTTCATGCATGTGCCAGAACTCACTCGTATGGGTGCGAATGTGAATGTGCACGGTGCCTCGGCCATGGTGCGCGGGCAGCAACGCCTGACCGGTGCCGAGGTCATGGCCACCGACCTGCGCGCCTCGGTTTCCCTGGTGCTGGCCGGGCTGGCGGCGGAAGGGGAAACCGTGCTGAACCGCGTCTACCATCTGGACCGCGGTTACGAGCGCCTGGAACAGAAGCTGGCGGCCTGCGGGGCTGAGATCGCCCGCCGCCAGGCGTCGGGCTAGGGGCGGCGATCATGTCGGAATCCCAGCCGCTGAAGCTGCGCGCCCATGACCCCGAGGATATGGACGTTGTCGCTGCCTTGCTGCAGGACGCCTTGATCCCGCAGGCGGATATGGCTTTTCTGGCGAAGGAAAAGCGCTTTGTCATGGTGGCCAACCGCTTCCACTGGCCGAAGGGACTGGGCGATGCGGAGGCCCGGTCCGCGCCCTCGCAACCGGCCCCCGAGGCGTCACCGGAGGGCGAGGACGTCTCCTTTGACGATAGTGGTGACCCGCCGCCCTTTGAGCGGGTCAACAGCGGGATCTGCTTCGACAAGGTGGAGCGGGTGCGTTATCGAGGCATGTCGCCCGGCGATAAGGACGAGATCCTCAGCCTGCTGACCATCACCAGCGAGCCGCGGGCCATTACCTTGCTGTTTTCCGGTGATGCCGCCATTCGCTTGGAAGTCGAGGCGGTGCGCTGCCATTTGGAGGACATCGGCCTGCCCTGGCCGACCCGCTGGCGGCCCGAACACGGCGCTGAGGATACCGACGCACAGTCGGAAACCGGCGGAGAATAGCCGCTGCGGCGGCTTGGGGCCGTCATCCGGCGACGCCGCCGACCGAAAAAGGCGGTGGCAATTCCCGGGAAAAATAGCCATACCAAGGCGGCTGAAGGCCCTGCCGGGCCTTTTCCCAGTGCCGTTACCCGGTACCTTTACAGCCCGGCCGGGCAATCTCTATGGAAGACAAGCAGCGGAGTCTGAGCGTGACCTCGAACGAAGCCCTGATCCTGGCGGTGCCAAAGGGCCGTATCCTCAAGGAATTGAGCCCCCTGATGACCCGGGTCGGGATTGAGCCGGAAGCGGCCTTTTCCGACGACAACGCCCGGCAACTGCGCTTTAAAACCAACCTGCCGGGTTTGGATATCATTCGCGTGCGTTCTTTCGATGTGGCGACCTTCGTCGCTTTCGGCGCCGCGCATCTTGGCGTGGCCGGCAACGACATTCTGATGGAGTTCGACTATCCGGAGCTCTATGCGCCCGTCGACCTCGATATCGGCCACTGCCGCCTCTCGGTTGCCGCGCCGCGACACCTGGCGGAGAGCGACGATCCCAGCCGTTGGAGCCACATCCGCGTCGCCACTAAGTATCCGGAGATTACCCGCCGGCACTTCGCGGCACGCGGCGTGCAGGCGGAATGCATCAAGCTGAACGGGGCGATGGAGCTGGCGCCCGGCCTGGGGCTCTGCCGCCGCATCGTCGACCTGGTCTCGACCGGGTCGACCCTGCGTGCCAATGACCTGGTAGAGGTCGAAACCATTGCCGAGGTGACCTCGCGCCTTGTCGTCAACCGTGCCGCCTTCAAGACCCGCTCGGAGGAACTGTCGGACTTGGTCGAGCGGTTCCGCGAGGTCGCCGATGCCGCTTAGGCTGAACAGCCGGGATGCGGGATTTGAAGCCGCTTTTGCCGCTTTGCTGGCCGGCAAGCGCGAGAGCGACGAGGATGTCGATGCCGTTGTCGCGGACATTCTGGCGGCGGTGCGGCGCGACGGTGACGCGGCGCTTCTGCGCTATACCGCCCGCTTCGACCGGCTGGAACTGACGGCCGAAACGCTGCGGGTTCCCGAGGCCGAGCTTGCCGAAGCTGCCGGGCGCTGTGATCCCGCGACAATGGAGGCGCTGGCCCTGGCGGCCGAGCGGATTACCGACTATCACCGCCGCCAGAAGCCGGAGGACATGGACTACCGCGACGCGGTGGGGGTTCGTCTCGGCCACCGCTGGACGGCGGTGGGGGCGGCCGGGCTCTACGTGCCCGGCGGTACCGCGGCCTATCCGTCATCGGTGCTGATGAACGCCCTGCCGGCCAAGGTCGCCGGGGTTGAGCGCCTGGTGATGACGGTGCCGACACCCGACGGCGTGATCAACCCGCTGGTCCTGGCCGCGGCGCGGCTGGCGGGCGTGACCGAGGTCTACCGCGTCGGCGGTGCCCAGGCGGTTGCCGCTCTGGCCTATGGAACCGCCACCATCGCGCCGGTGGACAAGATCGTCGGCCCCGGCAATGCCTATGTGGCCGCTGCCAAGCGCCGGGTCTTCGGCACGGTCGGCATCGACATGATCGCCGGTCCTTCGGAAGTGCTGGTGGTCGCTGACGGCGACAACCGTCCGGACCTTATCGCCGCCGATCTGCTGTCCCAGGCCGAACACGACACCGCCGCGCAGTCGATCCTGATTACCGACGATGCGGATTTTGGTGACGCCGTGGCGCTGGCCGTCGATGAGCAGTTGGTGGCCCTGCCGCGTTCGGCCATTGCCGGCGAGAGTTGGCGCAACCACGGGGCCATTATCACCCTTGGCACCATGGACGAGGCCGTGGCCCTGATCGACCGCATCGCGCCGGAGCACCTGGAACTGGCTGTCGCCGATCCCGACGGCCTGGCAAAGCAGGTCCGCAATGCCGGCGCCATTTTCCTGGGGCGCCACACGCCGGAAGCCATTGGCGATTATCTGGCCGGCCCGAATCACGTTTTGCCGACGGCCCGCTCGGCCCGGTTTTCTTCCGGCCTTTCGGTACTCGACTTCATGAAGCGCTCCTCGCTGGTGGCTTGCGACGCGGAGTCGCTTCGCGCGATTGGCCCGGCTGCCGTGCTTCTGGCCGAAGCTGAGGGTCTGGATGCCCATGCGAAGTCTGTGGCGCTGCGTCTTGCCGTCAACCCAGAGCCCTCCTGACCGCGGCGGGGGCTGGCGGCTATGACCGAAGAAAGCGGAGAGGAAGCAACGGACCGCGCGGCGGTTTCGACCCAGCGGCTGACCGATATCACCCTGGACGACTCTGCGGTGATACGGCGCAGTCCCGAGGTGGAACACGAGCGCGCCGTTGCCATCTATGATCTGCTGGAGGAGAACGCCTTTGTTCCGGTCGGCGACTTCTCCGGTCCTTACCATCTCCACCTTTCGATTTCCGAGAACCGCCTGCTGTGGGATATCCGCACCGAGGCGCAGGAGAGCCTGGGGATCGTGACCCTGCCGTTGACGCCGTTTCGCAAGGTGGTCAAGGACTACTTCATGGTCTGCGAGACCTACTACGAAGCGATCAAGACCGCGAGCCCGGCCCGGATCGAGGCGATCGACATGGGCCGCCGCGGTCTGCACAACGATGGTTCGGAGCTGCTTCAGGAGCGCCTGCAGGGAAAAATCGAGATCGACTTCCAGACGGCGCGGCGGCTCTTTACGCTGATCTGCGTCCTGCAGATTCGCGGATAGGCCCGAATGGGCGATCTCCCCGAAGCCGTTCTCTTCGCCTGCAGCCACAACGCGGTGCGATCGCCCATGGGTGAGGCGCTGCTGAAACACCTGCTGGGCCATCGTATCTACGTCGATTCCGTCGGTGTGCGGCCGCAGGAGATCGACGGCTTTGTTCTCGAGGTGATGGACGAACTGGGTATCGACATGTCGAAGCACCGCGCCAAGTCCTTCGACGACCTGGAAGACACCTCCTACGACCTGATCATCTCGCTCTCGCCGGAGGCCCAGCACCAGGCCGTCGAACTGACCCGCACCATGGCCTGCGACGTGGAGTTCTGGAACACTTTCGATCCCAGCATCATCGAGGGGAGTCGCGAAACCCGGCTGCAGGCTTATCGTGCCGTGCGCGATCAGCTGCGCAAGCGCATCGAGCAGCGCTTCACCCTGGACCTCAAACCCGATCGCTAGACTCCTTTCGGTTTAGACGGCACCGGCCCGCTTCGACGTCAGTCGAAAACATCTTAGGGGAAACGCCGGTTTTCCGCCGATTTCAGCTGGTTTTAGGGCCCTGATCGGGGCGTTTGTTCTTCGCGGAGCTTTTCGGTATGATCCGCGGCGCTTTCCCGGGGTGAGAGGTCGGGGATAACAGAGATGATCGGGGCCGGGGCCTAGACCGCTTCGGCAGAAACTACCAAGATCGAAGGACTGATGGCCAAGGAAGACCTCCTAGAGTTCCAGGGTACCGTGGTTGAGCTTTTGCCCAACGCGATGTTTCGCGTGAAGCTGGACAACGACCATGAAGTGCTGGCCCACACGGCCGGCAAGATGCGCAAGCACCGTATCCGCGTTCTGGCGGGCGACCGCGTGAACGTGGAAATGACGCCCTATGATCTGAGCAAGGGCCGCATCACTTTCCGCTTCAAGTAAAGCACGGGCCGGATCATGGCCGTCCCGCAAAGCAAGGAACCTGCTTCGTCTGATCCCGCAGCGGCTGCGAATCCGGCACCCTTGGTGCTGGCCTCGGCCTCGCCGCGGCGTTTGCAGCTGTTGCAGCAGATCGGTATGACGCCGGCGGATATCGACCCGGCCGATATCGACGAAACGCCGAGGAAGCGCGAACTGCCGCCGGCCTATGCCAAACGGATTGCCGCCGCCAAGGCCGATGCCGTGGTGGCGCGTCATGGCGGGGCCTTTGTGCTGGCCGCCGATACGGTGGTGGCGGTGGGCCGGCGCATCCTGCCGAAACCGGAAGACGAAGCCGCGGCGCGGGCCTGTCTTACCCTGCTGTCCGGGCGGCGGCACCGGGTGCTGGGCGCGGTTGTGGTGCAGGCGCCGGACGGTCGCCGGGCGGATGTCCTGGTGACTACCGCGGTGGTGTTCAAACGCCTTTGCGAGGCCGAGATCGAAGACTACCTGGCCGGGGGCGAATGGCGCGGCAAGGCCGGCGGCTATGCCATCCAGGGCCGGGCGGCGGCTTTCATTCCCCGGATCATCGGGTCCTATCCGAACGTGGTCGGCCTGCCGCTGGTGGAAACGCGCAACCTGCTGACCGGCCTGGGCTACAGGACCTGATTTCGCGATGACGGCCGAACTGATCGTCTCAGCCCTGCCCGGCGAGATCCGTGCGGCTGTTCTGCGCGACGACGTGCTTGAGGACTTGCTGGTTTTGCGCGATGGCGCGCCACCCCAGGCCGGGGATCTTTTCCTGGCCCGCGTTCAGCGTTTCGACAAGGGGCTGGAGGGCGCTTTCGTCGATCTTGGTCTGGCGCGTCCCGGCCTGCTGCCGAAGCGGGAGATGGCCGGTCCGGTGCCGACCGAGGGTACGGCCCTGCCGGTCAAGGTGTTGCGGGCGCCGGCCGGCGGCAAGGGCGCAAGGGTGAGCGCCAAGGTCGGCGCGGGCGCAGCCGAGTTGGTCGCCGGGCAGAAGGCACCGGCCCGTCTGGCCGATACCATGGGCCCTCTGGTAGACCTGCTTCGCAGTGCCGACCTGGGCGAAGTGATTGCCGACGACGTCGCACTGCTCAATCGTTTAAAGGCCCGGGCGGGCGATGCCGCCGGCTTCACGCTGCATGCCGCTGCGACCCCGCTGTTCGAAGCTTTCGAGCTTGAAGAGCAGATTGAGGAACTGCTGCAGCCGCACGCCGACTGCCCGGGCGGCGCCTCCCTGCTGATTGAGCCGGTCCGGACCTTGACCGCCGTCGATGTGAACGCCGGCCGTCATGATGGGCGCGGTGGCGCCGCCGCCCAGGCGCGGGAGGTCAACCTGGCCGCAGTGCCGGAGATCGCGCGGCAACTGCGCCTGCGGGCGCTGTCCGGTCTTATCGTGGTGGACTTTCTGGCGATGCGGAGTCCGGAAGAGCGCAAGGCGGTTGCGGCGGCCCTGCGCGAGGCCGTCTCCGGCGATCCGGAACCCTGCCAGGTCTTCGGTCTCTCGCCCTCAGGGCTGTTGGAGATGACGCGCCGCCGTGGGCGGCTGCCGCTGCATGAGGTGCTCTGCCGTCCCTGCGGGCTCGGCGCCAGGGGCTGGGAAAAAACACCGGAGACCCTGGCCTACGAGGCCTTGCGCCGGCTTGGCGCCGATGCAAGGGGCAGGCCGGTCTCCAGCATGACCCTGCGGGTCTCGCCGTCGGTGGCGGCGGCTTTGAAAGGCGGCCAGGGTGTTGAAGGGGCGGCGGGGACCAGCCTGCCGGCGGCGCTGGCCGCCGTTGAGCAGCGCCTCGGCGGTCCGGTAAGCGTCGTTGCCGATCCCTTGGTCGAAAGCTATGACCTCGTGCTAAGCTGATTCTGGGAGATCTGGAGAGGCCAAGCATGGATGATGACAGCAGCGACAGCGATGCCCGCGTCGTGCCCCTGCCGCGTAAGGATGGCGCCCGGCGGCGCTGCCCGATCTGTTCCGCCGCCACGGTGCATCGTTACCAGCCCTTCTGCTCCAAGCGCTGTGCGGATGTCGACCTTGGGCGCTGGCTGAAGGGCAACTACAGCATTCCGACCGATGAAGCGCCTGACGGCGAGTTCGTGCCGGAGCCGGGCGAAGAGGAGCGCTGAGCCATGGCCGCGCGCACCCGGCCGGGCCTTCTGGTGCTGTCGCTTGTGCTCGGCTGGGCCTTGGCAGCGCTGCCGTCTCACCCGGTTGCGGCGGCGAACTTCGAGCCCGTGGTTCTGAATTCCATCGTATCCGTGCTGCCGCTCTGGCCCGGCCACCCGCAAGGCGGCCAGCCGCAGCTGCCGCCCGGCGTAGCGCCGGAAGGAACCGCCGTCGCCATCGCCTCGGGCGGCTATCTGGTCACCGCCAACCATGTCGTCGCGCGCGCCCTTTCGATCAAAGTAAGGCTGCCCGACGGGCGCGAACTGCCGGCCGAGCTTGTCGGCCGCGACCCGGCCAGCGACCTGGCCCTGCTGAAGATCGCCGCGGATCTACCGCCGCTGCCCTACGGGCCGGAGCCGGCGCTGGCCAGCCCGGTCTGTGCGGTGGGCAATCAGTTCGGCCTCGATCTGTCGGTCACCTGCGGGGTGGTGTCGGCGGTGCACCGGGCGGGAACCGGTTTCAACCCGATAGAGGATTTCATTCAGACCGATGCGGCGATGAACCCGGGCGCGTCCGGGGGCGCGCTGGTCGACCCCCAGGGGCGGCTGGTCGGGTTGCTTTCGGCGATCTTCACCAAGGACAGCGATGCCAACATCGGCGTCAATTTCGCCGCTTCCGCCCCCCTGGTGCGCCGCGTGGTGGAAGACCTGATTGCCTATGGCGAGGTGCGGCGCGGCAAGCTGGGCCTGGGCATGGCCGCCCTGGAGCCGGAGGAACGGGAACGCTGGACGGGCCTGCGCCTCTGGGGCGTCCAGCCCGGCGGGGCCGGGGCGGCGGCGGGGCTGAAGGTCGGCGATCTGGTGACCGCCGTGGACGGCCGGCCGGTGCGCAAGCTGGCCGAGGCGACCAGCGCCATCCAGATGAAACGGCCCGGCGAGGTCGTGGAAATCACGGTTTTGCGCGACGAACAGCTGTTGACCCTGCGTCTGACGCTGGCCCCCTGAACAGACCCCCAAAAAGCCGCCGAATTCCTGGCGGGATTGAGGACCGGATTCTTGGGTGAGGGGGCTGGACAGAGCCGGGTTCAGGGCCTATAAGCCTGCGTCGCTGTTCTGCAGCGTCAGGGGGCGCCCCGGGCCGTCCGGCCGCAGTGTTCGTGCCCCCATACCAACGTTTCAGTGCCCAGGTAGCTCAGTTGGTAGAGCACATGACTGAAAATCATGGTGTCGGTGGTTCGAATCCGCCCCTGGGCACCATTTCTTCCCCTTGAAATCGATAGAGCCGTCTGCGCGGTCTCCCTTACTGGGTGACTTTTTCGACCTGCTTTTTTGACCATTCATAGGCGTCTTTGGCTTGTCGCTTTGTCCAGCTGAAGGCGTCTTCGGCACCTTCAGCAACGCTGTCGGCGGTCTCCTCTGCGGCCTCTCCGGTGCTCTCGCCAACCTCGGCGGCCTTGTCTCCCAACTTCTCGGCATCCTCTTGGACCTGCTCGACCAAACCGCCGGCAGGCTTCGCTTCGGAAGACTCGGCGCTAGGATCATCCGCCCATGCCGGCGCGGCTGAGAGAACGGCGATTCCGGCGGCGACACAGGTGGCTTTGACAAATCGAGATCGGAACATGATGGAAGTCCTTTCTGCATTTCCCCCTATCTGGCGGTTGGGCCTGAATGCGTCAAGGTAATACCGCGGCCGGTTTTGGGCTAAAGGTGTAACAAAGATGACTTTTCCGGGTTACTTGGAGAGAGCGGTAAGGGCGTGCGTCGGCGCTACTCCGCAGCCTGCTTGGCGAAGGCCGGTTGCAGGCTTTCGGCCCAGATGCAGTGGCCGGCGTTGCGGGCGCCGAGGATCGCCATCAGGGTTGCCTCCTCGTCGGCGATGTTGCGGAAGCCGCGCAGGACGCCGCCGGGAACCACAATGCCGTCGAAGGGCGCCAGCACCGTGCTGCCGCTCTTTCCGTCGTCGCCCCAGAAAATCTCCCACTTGCCGGTGAGGGCGACGAAGGTCTCTTCGGAGCCGTGGCTGTGCAGGGCCGCGCCGTTCTGCGGTGCGGCTTTCACGAAGTCGATATGATAGTTCTCCGCCTGCTCGACGGCGGTTCCTTCAAGCTGTTCTTCATCGGAGCCATGGCCCAGCGCGCTGTAGAGCGTGCGGACATGGCCGGGCAGGGTGCAATCCAGGAAAGCCCGGGGCGAGGGTGTGAGGTCGCGGAACCGCCAGACACGCTTTTCCATTTCGCTCCGGTCGATCGGGGCCGATTTGCCGAACCAGGCAGCGCTCTCCTCGTCGAAATGAATATCAAGCTCTTTGCGCATCGGTCTTCCTCTCTGTGTCTGACATGCTGTCTGCGGCGACTTCCAGCAGGGCTTCGGCAACAAGACCCGGCTGCGTCATCATCATCTCGTGGCCGCCGGGGTGGTGCTTGATCGTCCAGCCCTGTTGGGACAGGGCCGCTGCGGTGGCGGCATAGGGTTGCGGGTCGCGGTCCGCGGCGATGACGAAACTGCGGGGCCCGGGCAGCCGCGCCGGGCCGGAGAGCCGCAGCGGGTCTTCGAAGGTTTTCAGCGGATGGTCGGTCAGGCGCGCGGCGATGTCGGCAGCAAGCGCCGCGTCGGCGATGGCGAACTGCGCCACATCGGGCGGCGGCATGCGCCAGCCCTCGCCTTCGGCCTCGGCGCGCCCGCGAAACAGATCCTGGAAAGCCTTGGGAACAAGATCGAACGCCGCTTCGCCGTCGCCGGGCCAGAGCGCTTCGATCAGCATCAACCCCTCGATCAGATCCGGCCGCCGGTCGACCAGGCCCCGCGCCGGCATGCCGCCATAGGAATGCCCGCAAAGAATGGCGCCGCCCAGACGGTCGAGCTCGGTGAGGGCGAAGGCAAGGTGAGTCTCCAGGCCGATGTCCGGTGTCAGGTTGCCGGCATCGGCGCCGAGTCCCGGCAGGTCCGGCGCCGACACGCTGTGGCCGGCGCGGCTCAGCCGTTCGGCAACCGCGGACCAGCACCAACCGCCGTGCCAGGCACCGTGTAGAAGCAGGAACCGCGCCACGGCTCTTACGCCCGCTCGCGTGCCAGCTTCGCGCCCTCGACCAGGGCGGCGAGTTTGGCAAAGCAGACGTCGGCGTCGACCAGGCCGTCACCGGCAAAGGTCCCGAAGCCGCAGTCCGAACCGGCCATCACCCTTTCGGGTCCGACGATATCGGCGAACTTCGCCAGGCGTTCCGCCACCAGCTCCGGGTGCTCGACATAGTTCGAGGTTGAATCGATCACACCGGGCACCAGGATTTTGTCATCCGGCAGATCGATGTCCTGAAAAACACGCCATTCGTGGGCGTGGCGCGGATTGGCCGCCTCGAAAAGAATGGTCGAGGGCCTGGCCTTCAGCAGCACGGGCAGAATCTTCTCCAGGCCGATGTCGCGGGTGTGCGGGCCTTCGTAGTTGCCCCAGCAGATGTGGATGCGCAGACGTTCGGCGGGCAGGCCGTCGAGAGCGGTGTTCAGCACCTCGACCTGTTCCCGGGCGCTCTTCAGGAAGGTCGCTTCGTCATCGTGTTTGAAGGTCGTGTGACGTCCCATGCCGAGATCGGGAGAGTCGATCTGCAGGAAGAAACCGGCCTCGACGATGGCGCGGTACTCCGCCTTCATGGCTTCGGCCAGAGCCTCCAGGTAGGCGGTCCGGTCCGGGTAGTACTCGTTGGCCTGAAACAGGGCAATGACCCCGGGCGAGGCGGCGTTGATGAAGCCGCCGCGGGCACCCGCCGCATCGACAGCGGCCCTGAGGCGGGTCGTGTCCGCCGCCAGTTGGTCCTGGTCCTTCACCGCGATGGGGCCGGTGCAGCAGGGCGTCGGGCGCGGTAGGGCGCCTTCGCGCCAGCGGGCCAGCATCTTCAGGAAGCCGGGAAAGTCGTCCAGGTCGGCGCCGGGGATGCGCGGGCTGTCGCCGGAAAATCCAGTGAGGCGGTCTTTCACATAGTTCGCGTAGCCGATCTTGGAGAACTCGCCGTCGGACACGAAGTCGATGCCGATCTCCACCTGGCGCGCAACGATGGCGTTCACTTCGCCGGCAACCACCGCCTCAAAATTATCCGGCGGGCTGCCGGCCTCTTCACGCGCTTGCAGGACATCGCAGACGGCATCCGGCCGGGGCAGGCTGCCGACGTGGGTGGTGAGGAATTTCGACATGGGGATTCCTTGCGGCAAGGATGGACGATAAAGCCGGGCTGCAATATTGGGCGCATCGGGCCTACTGCAGCAGCCTGCGATTTCGCACTCGGATTGACAAGTTCGAGAATATGCATTCGAATGCATATCAATCAAGCCTAATAAAACCGGGAGGAAATCATGAAGCTCAAAAGGGCAATGGGGATTGCGGCGGCGGCCGTTTTGCTGGGTGGCGGGGCCGCGCAGGCCGAGTATCCGGAACGCTCGATCGGGATGATGATTCCTTTCAGCGCGGGCGGCGGAACGGATGTTCCCGGCCGCTTCTTTGCCGCGGAGATGGAAAAAATCCTGGGAACCGATATCGTCGTCAGCAATGTGACGGGCGCCGGCGGCACCATCGGGGCGACCCAGCTGTCCCAGGCCAGAGCGGACGGTTACAAGCTCGGCTTCATGCCGGTGGGCACCACCACAACCCAACCGCACCTGCGTAGGACCAGTTACAACGGGGACAGTTGGGCGCCGATCTGTTTGGTGGCGCAAGGTCCGCAGTACGTGACGGTGCTGGAGGATTCGCCGGTCAAAACGGTGGACGATCTGATCGCCAAGGCGAAGTCCGGCAAGCTGGTGACCGGCGGTCCGCCGCCGGGCTCGCTGCCGCATATCGCACAGGCGGCGGTGGCCAATGCCTATGGCGTGAAATTCACCTACATTCCCCACGAGGGTATCAACGAGGTCGCCAAGTCGATGCTGGGCGGCCGCGTCGATATGGCGGTCTGGTTCGGCGATGCCAAGGCGCGTTTCGGTCTGCGGCCTCTGGCGATCCTTGATTCCAAACGTTCGGCCGAGTTCCCTGATGTGCCGACTCTGGCGGAACTGGGGCAGCCGGTAGAATCCTTCGTGTGGTTCGGCTTCTTTGCGCCGAAGGGAACGCCCGACGCCGTGGTATCGACGCTCTCCGACGCCTGCGAGAAAGCGGTGAACTCTGCCAGCTTTCGCGGGAACATGGAAAAGGCCAAGCGCCAGGTGCGTTATATGCCGCGCGATGAGTTCGCCGCGTTCTTCGCCCGGCAGTACGAACAGAACGGCAGCCTTCTGAAAGAAGCCGGACTTGTGAAGTAGTCAGTCCGGAGGAGCTCCGGGTCCTTCATTGTGGCGGGAGTTTGCCATGCCGACCAACTTTGAACGCAGCTTGTTTGCCGTCATTGCCTTGGTTGCGGCCGGTCTTTTCGCTTCGACCTTCTCGGCAGACTACGACGTGCCGAGCTTCGGCGGCGATGTATCCACCGTATTCACGCCGCGTATCTTCCTCGGCCTCGTCTTTGCGCTGTCGGTTCTGCTGCTCTTCATGGCCAAGGCCCCGGATACTGAAGCGCAAAGGCTCAGCGCTGCGGGGATCACAAAGCTTCTGGCCGTGGCGGCGGTCTCTCTTGCCGTGGCCTTTGCCCTGCCACACATCGGCTTTGTCCTGGCCACGGCGCCCGGCCTGTTCCTCTACTGCTACTTCTTCGGCTATCGGCGCTTTACGACGCTGGGCCTGATGAGCGTTCTCGGTCCCTTTGCGGTCTGGTATCTGTTCAATGACCTGTTGGGGCTGCCGCTGCCTCATACGCCCTGGTTCTCCCTGATATGAGCCTGATCGACAGCCTCTCGCTGGCGCTGGGCCAGATCGCTTCCTGGGATGTTCTGATCGCGATCCTGATCGGCACCGCCTACGGCACCCTGGTCGGCGCACTGCCGGGCATGGGAACGGTGGTGGCCCTGGTGGTGGCCTTGCCCTTCACCTATTCGATGGGAACGCCGGCGGCGATCGCCCTGCTGCTTTGCATTTACTGCAGCTCGGTCTACGGCGGGTCGATTACCGCCATCCTGATCAATACGCCGGGCACGCCGCAGTCGGCGGCGACGGTTCTGGACGGCTATCCCATGGCGAAGGCCGGCAAGGCCGACCTTGCGCTCGGCTGGGCGACCTTTGCCTCCGCCTTCGGCGGCGTCTTTTCGCTGCTGGTCCTGATCGTCGCCGCACCCCAGCTGGCGCGGCTGTCGGTCTACTTCGGGCCGGTCGAGACCTTTGCCCTCATCCTGTTTGCCCTGACCTGTATCGCCTGGGTTTCCAGCGGCAGCACGGTCAAGGGCCTGCTGGCCGGTGCGATCGGGTTGTTTCTGGCCTCGGTCGGGCCGGATACCATGACCGGTCTGTCGCGTTTCGGCTTCGGTGTCGACGCGCTGGCAGGCGGTCTTTCGTTGATCTCCGTGCTGATCGGCCTTTTCGCCCTTTCCGAAGCTTTTATTCGCGCCGCCTACTACCGGGAAGGAAAGCCGCCCGATATCGCCGGGGTCGGCTTTCGCCTGCCGCCCTGGGGCGACATTCGCCTGCGTTGGCGCATACTGCTGCAGAGCAGCGCCATCGGCACGGCCATCGGCGTTCTGCCGGGTACCGGCGCCACGGCGGCGACCTTTGTCAGTTATGCCGAGGCACGGCGAACCTCGCCACGACGCGAAAACTTCGGCAAGGGTGAGCCGGACGGCGTTATCGCCGCCGAAGCCTCAAACAACGCGGTGACCGGCGGTGCCCTGGTGCCGACCCTGGCGCTGGGCATTCCGGGCGACGGCGGCACGGTGGTTCTGCTCGGCGCGCTGTTGATCCAGGGGCTGGTGCCGGGCGTTCAGCTGTTCCAGAACAACCCGGAGATCATGATCGGCGCCTTCATCGTGATCCTGATCGCTAACGTCCTGATGGTCGGCTTCGGCGCCCTGGGTGCGCAGGGCTTTCGCCGGATCATGGGCGTGCCGGAGCCGCTGCTGATGGGGTCGGTGGTGCTGATGTCGGTCGTCGGCGCCTTTGCGGTGCGCGGCAATCCCATCGATGTGGTGGTTGCGGTTGTCGCCGGTATCTTCGGCGTGATCATGCGGCTCGCCGGCGTGCCCGTTGCGCCGATTGTAATCGGCATGGCGCTCGGCAAGACCCTGGAGCAATCCCTGCGTCAGGGGCTTATGCTGAACGAAGGGAGCTTCCTGGCCTTTTTCGGCCAGCCGATCGCGGTGGTCATATTCCTGATCACGCTGTTTTTCATCGCGGCACCGGTCTACACGGCACTGCGCAAGAGGCATCAAGGATGAGCCGCAAAAAAGAAGACGGAAAAGAAACAGCCAGAGCCCCGAGCGCAAAGACCGGGCGTAAGCAGCCGACCTCCTATGACGTGGCGCGGCTTGCCGGTGTCTCTCAATCGGCCGTGTCCCGCGCCTTTTCGAACAACGGCTATGTTTCCCCAGAGGCCAGGAAGAAAATCACCGCGGCTGCCGTACAGCTGGGCTTTCGCCCCAATGCCCTGGCACGCGGTCTGATCACGCGCCGCTCACGGCTGGTGGGCGTGGTGGTCGCCGATCTTTACTACTCCTTCTACGTCTCGATCCTGCATCAGCTCAGCGGCGCGCTTCGCGCCTCCGGCTTTCATGCGTTGTTGTTCTCGATTCCCTCCAGCGAAAACATCGATGCCATGATAACCGACGTCCTCGCCTACCAGGTCGACGGCGTCATCATGTCTTCGGCGCGTTTGTCCAGCAGGGCGCCGGGTCTGTGCCGCGACGCCGGTGTGCCGGTGGTAACCATGAACCGTATTGTCGACGACTCCAGTATCAGCGCCGTTGCCACCGATAACCGCGGCGCCGGGCGCATGGTCGGTGAATTCCTGCAAGCCGGGGGACATCGGCGTTTCGGGTTCATTGCCGGCTTGGATGACAGCTCGACCAGCCGGGACCGCGAGGCCGGCTTTCGCGACGCGCTGGCGCAGGCCCCGGCGGTCGCCCAGGGCGGCTTCACCTACGACGGCGGCCATCGCGCGGCGCTCGATCTCATGCTGGGCGCCAACCCGCCGGATGCGATCTTCTGCGCCTCGGACATCATGGCGATGGGGGCGTTGGACGCGCTGCGCTTCGATCTCGGCTTGACGCCGGGCGAAGATGTGTCCGTCGTCGGTTTCAACAACGCGGCAGAGGCGGCCTGGCGCACCTACGACCTGACGTCGGTTACCGCCTCGGCGGAAGAACTGAGCCAGCGTGCGGTCGAGATTCTGGCCGAACTGATCGAAGACCCCGATCTGGCGCCGCAGCGCGAATTCCTGCCTGGTCAGCTGGTGCTGCGCAGCTCGGCGCGCATGCCGGAGAACTGGCCGCTGGATGGCGGCGGCAACGTTGCGGCCGCGGCCGGCGACATCAAGGACAGCTAAATGACCCAGCCCAACGTTCTGCTCATCGTCACCGATCATTGGTCCGCCGGGCTGCTGGGGGCGGCCGGGCATCCGGCGATCCAGACCCCGGTGCTGGACCAACTGGCCCGCAACGGCGTTCGCTTCACCTCTGCTTATTCGGAGCATCCGGTCTGCCTGCCGGCGCGCCGCTCCCTGATGACCGGGACCTCGGCGCGCCGGCATGGCGACCGCAGCTTCCAGCCGCAGCTGGAGATGCCGGCGGACCTGCCGACCCTGGCCCAGACCTTTCGCGACGCCGGCTATCAGGCCCAGGCCGTCGGCAAGATCCATGTCTATCCGCAACGCGACCGCATCGGTTTCGACGATGTGCTGCTGGACGACGAGGGGCGGACCCTCTACGGCACCACCGACGACTATGAGATCTATCTGGGCGAGGCGGGTTATCTCGGCCGGCAGTACGATCACGGCATGAGCAACAACACCTACACCTGGCGCCCCTGGCACCTGCCGGAGGAAACCCACCCGACCAACTGGGCAACGCGCATGACCGCCCGCGCCATCAAGCGGCGCGACCCGACGCGGCCCAGCCTGTGGTACTGCGGCTACCGCCATCCGCACCCGCCCCTGGTGCCCCTACAGAGTTACGTCGACCTCTACCGGGATATCGAGATCGACGCGCCGGTCATGGGGGCCTGGGCGCAGGACCGCGCGGCGCTGCCCTACAATGCCCAGGCGACGCAGGCGCGCGGCGATGCGCTGAACCTGCAGCAGGCCCTGGCGGCGCGGCGCGCCTTCTATGCGCTCTGCACCCATATCGACCATCAGATCGGCTCCCTCATCGGCACCCTGCGCGACGAGGGGGTGCTGGACGACACCATCGTGCTCTTCACTACCGATCACGGCGACATGCTCGGCAACCACGGCATGTGGGCGAAGCAGGTTTTCTACGAGGGCTCCTGCCATATCCCGATGATCCTGATGGGCGTCGCCGACGACAAGCGGGTCGGCTTTCAGCGTCAGGACGACCGGCTGGTCTGCCTGCGCGACGTGATGCCGACCCTGCTGGATCTTTGCGGTATCGCGCTCCCCGAACCGGTCGAGGGCCTGTCGATGCTGGGCGATAAAAAGCGCGAGACCCTCTACGGCGAATTCGGCGAGGGGCCCCATGCCTCGCGCATGCTGCGCCGCGGAAGCCATAAGCTGATCTGGTATCCCTGCGGCAACCGTTTCCAGCTCTTCGACCTCGGTGACGATCCGCAGGAGCTGCATGACCGCGCCGGGGACCCGTCACTCGCCGGTCTGCAGGCCGATTTGACCCAGGCCCTGGCCGGTGAGATCTATGGTTCCGACGAGGCCTGGGTGAAGGACGGCGCCCTGGTCGGGGAGCCGGGCAAAACCTTCGCCGCCGGCCCCAACCGCTCGATCTCCGCCACCCGCGGGCGCCAATGGCCGGTCTCTCCCGCCAACGACAAGGGCTTCATGCAGTTCTACCCGGAGAGCAAGTAGACTGTCCGGATACACCGTTCAACCGGATTCTCATGGACACGTGTTTTTCATTGTAAAACAATGCACTGAACAGCATTTCCCAGTATCTTGGAAGAACTGGACTGCAACAGGGATTTCCATGTCTGTCTACGCATTATAACTAATCATTTACACTTAATGATTAGATTTCTTGAATGTTCGGGAAATCCAAATTGACCAGCCATCAGGGACTCTTGGCCGCGGTCGAAGCTGCGTCAACCGGCGTGGTGATCACCGATACGACGTTGCCGGACGATCCCATCATTTATATGAACCCGGCTTTCGAGCAGTTGACCGGCTACACAGCGGCCGAGACGATCGGACGGAATTGCCGCTTCCTGCAGGGCCCGGAAACCGACAAAGTCACTTTGGCTACGATGCGCAAAGCAATCGACGATGGGCAGCAGATCACTTGCCGTCTTTTGAACTACCGCAAAGACGGGTCGACGTTCTGGAATGCGCTGACGATCAATCCTATTCATGGCGAAGACGAAGGACTCCTGGGATTTGTCGGAATCCAGAGCGATGTCACCGCCGAGGTTGCCATGCGGCAGGAGCTCGATGAAAAGATCGAGGCCTTGGAGGAGGTGCGAGGATCTCTCGAGGCCGCGAACAGTTCGCTTCGGATGATCGCCTATATTGACTCCGTGACGGGGCTTCCGACGCGCAGGCTTTTTGATGACCGCCTGAAGCAGGCTCTGGCGCGTTCCAGGCGGAGCGGTGACATGATCGCGATCATTTTTATGGATCTTGATGGGTTCAAGCAGGTCAATGACGCGTTCGGTCATGATGTTGGGGATAGTACCCTTCGCGCGGCGGGGCAAAGGATGCGCGATCAGATTCGTGAATCGGATACCCTGGCGCGCCTGGGCGGCGATGAGTATGCGGTGTTGCTCGACACTGGCGTGACCCCTGAGGTGCTGATGAAGGTCTGCGGGCGTATTGAGCAGACATTTTCACTTCCTTTCGATGTCGGAGGAACCATGATCGGGCTTGGTGTCAGCATCGGTGTGGCCCTCTATCCGCGCGATGGCGAGGACGCCCACAATTTGCTGAGAGTTGCGGACGCAGCGATGTACGAAGCCAAGAACAACAAGCCGGGTGGCCCCCTGTCCGAGGTGCTGAGCGCCAGGGTCAGGGCCGGTTAGGACTGTGTTTTGCCGCCGCACCGCCAGCGGCATTCCCTTTCACGACGGTTCCGGATAAAAGCTACTCTGATCTTGGCTTCGGGGAAGGGGCAGGATGGTGCCGAAATCGCCGCCCTGCCCGGGTCATTCCTTTGAAGATAACGTCCGCTTAGAGGAATCGCTTCATGTCCATCCAGAAGATCGCCGTGCTGGGGCTCGGCAAGGTCGGGTCGCTGACCGCGCGCATGCTGACCAACGCCGGTTTCCAGGTGACCGGGATCGATACGCGCGAGCTGCGCCGGACGCCGCCCTTCGAGGTCCGCAGCGCCGATCTGGGCGATACCTCGGGCCTGCCGGCGCTGTTGCGGCCTTACGATGCGGTGATCTCCTGCCTGCCTTACATCCTCAACAAGGATATCGCGGCGGCGGCGCACCAGGAGGGCTTGCATTACTTCGACCTGACCGAGGATGTGCCCACCACCCAGGCGATCCGCGAGCTGGCCAAGACCTCGAAGGGCGTGATGGCGCCGCAATGCGGCCTGGCGCCGGGTTTCGTCGGCATCGTCGCGGCCCATCTGGCCGGTGAGTTCGAGAAAGTGCGCTCGGTGCGGATGCGCGTCGGCGCCCTGCCGCAGCATCCGACCGGTCATCTGGGTTATGCCTTCAACTGGTCCCCGGAAGGGGTGGTGAACGAATACCTGAACGACTGCGAGGTGATCGAGGAAGGGCAGCACAAATGGGTCTCGCCCATGGAGTGGATCGAGACCCTCTACGTCGGCGGCGTGAAGCTGGAGGCCTTCACCACCTCGGGTGGCCTCGGCACCATGTGCGAAACCTTTGACGGCAAGATCGAGAACCTGGACTACAAGTCCATGCGCTATCCCGGTCATGTCGACATGATGAACTTCTTTTTCCATGAGCTTTTGATGCGCGAGCGGCGCGAACTGGCGGGCGAGATCCTGACCAACGCCAAGCCGCCGGTGGATGACGACGTGGTCTACGTGCATGTCGCCGCCGAGGGTTGGTCGGAGGGCCGCCTGAACCGCAAGGAGTTCGTGCGCGCCTATTATCCCATCGAGGTTTCCGGCGAGCGCTGGACCGCCATCGCCTGGACCACCTCGGCCTCGGCCTGTGCCGTCATCGAAATGGTGAACGAAGGCAAGCTGCCTTCCCAGGGCTTCATCAGGCAGGAGGAGATTTCCTTCGAGGCCTTCCTGAAGACCCCGACCGGCGCGCTCTACGGCGACATGGCGGGTTAGCCTGGGCAGGCTGCGGCCTCCGTGACTCATTGTCAGGACAAAGCCGGCCACCATGGCGAGCTTGGTGCCTATTCTGCTCGCTTCATACGCAATCACCTTTTGTGCGGCGCTCCTGATCATTGGCGGGGGTCACGAATCGGTGATCTGCATCGAGGGCCTCAATGCGGGTATAGTTTGCGCGCCCAATCTCTTCGCCATGAATTGGGCGTATGGGAAATGGCCAGTCATGGACCGGCGCAGGCCAAACAGGGACTCCGCGATGAAGCGACAAAAGCGCAAGACGACCTCGAAAAAGAAGCAAGGGGCTATCCCGGGCGCCCAACCCGTGGAATCATCAGCTCCAAAGAAAAGGGTTCGCAGCCGGCGGGATTTTCTACAGAGCATCGGCTACGGCGTTGTCGGCGTTGGCATCGTCGGTGGTGGCGGTTGGTACCTCGCGACCTCTGTCCACGCCGGCATCGTCGAGCAGGACCTGTCGCGCATCGGAAACGGCATGCCGACCGTGGTGCAGATCCACGACCCGCAATGTTCCCAATGCCGCGCTCTGCAGCGCGAGGCCCGGGATGCGCTGTCACAGTTGGACGCTGGCGAAATCCAGTATCTCGTGGCCAACATTCGCCAGCCTGAAGGGCAGGCGCTGGCCACCGCACACAGCGTCGGGCATGTCACCTTGTTGCTCTTCGACGGCAGCGGAAGGCGGCGCGGCGTTCTGGCCGGCCCGAACACCAGTGAAATCCTGCTATCCGAATTCAGGCGCCTGATCCGGAGATCCAATTCAGGATAGCGCAGGGCGCGGCCGTCTCTGCAGTCGCGCCGCTGTTATAACCCGGTGAATCCGCTTTAGCGTTCTTCGGCAAAGAGGTGGGCCTGCAGGTCCTGCAGCTTGTGGATGACGTGGACCTTCATGATGCGGCCCAGTTGCACGCCTTTGCGGTTCTTGATGGCCTTCACCATGGCCTGGTGTTCGTCCACCGCCTGGGCCCAGCGCGCCGGTGACATGTTCAGCTCATAGCGCGCGCGGCGCATGCGCTCAGACAGCACGCGGGTCGAGCGGGTCAGGGTCGGGTTGCGCGCCATCTCCATGATCAACTGGTGGATCCGCGAGTTCAGCTTGTAATAACCGATGAGATCATCGGCCTCGAAGCGCTCGGTCATGCGCGCCGTGAGATCTTCCAGCTTGGCGATCTCCGCCTCGGTGGCGTTCTGGCAGGCCAGCTCGCCGGCCACCGCATCCAGCGCCCCCATGATCGGCAGCGCCTCTTCGAAATCCTTCAGGGTCAGTTTCACGACCGAGGCGCCGCGATGCGGCGTCAGCTTGAGGAATCCCTCGGCCGCCAGGATCTTCACCGCCTCGCGCAGCGGCGTGCGGGACACGCCGAAACGCTCGCAGAGCGCTTTTTCCGAGATTTTCTGGCCGGGCTCCAGTTGGCCCTCGATGATCATGTCGCGCAGCCGGTCCACCAACTCATGGTGCAGCGGGCGGCGGTCGATGGTTTCGGTCAGGCTCATTGCGTTCCTTGTGCGTGACTTTCCGCTGCTCGGCTTGCGCGCTCCAGCACAACGGCGACATGAACCGCTTCACGGTTGGCGCCGTCGGCGATCTGATGCCGGCAGGAGGTGCCATCGGCCACCACAATCGCATCTTCGCCCGCCGCCCGGACCGCCGGAAGCAGACTGAGTTCGCCCATGGCACGGGAAACCGCAAGGGTCTCGGCCTGATAACCGAAAGCCCCGGCCATGCCGCAGCACGACGACTCGACCAAGTCTACCGCAAGTCCGGGGATCGTGCCGAGAACCTGCTGCACCGGTGAGACCGCGTTGAAGGCCTTCTGATGGCAATGACCGTGCAGCAGGGCCTTGTTCTGCGGCAGCGGCGCCAAGGGCAGGTTGAAGTCCCCTGCGCTCAGCTTCTGCGCGATGAATTCCTCGAACAGCATAACCTTGGCGCCGAGCTCCGCCGACCAGCCGTCGCCCAGCAGGGCAGGGGCCTCGTCGCGGAAGGTGAGCAGGCAGGAGGGCTCCAGCCCGACGACGAATCCGCCGCGTTCGAGGACCGGTTTCACGGCGACGATGGTCCGCCGCATCTCCGCCTTGGCTTTTTCCACCAATCCGGCGGAGAGATAGGTGCGTCCGCAGCACAGCGGCCGTTCTCCGTGTTCCGACATGGCGTGACCCACTTTCAGGCCGGCGCGGCGCAGCACCGTTTCGGCGGCCTGCAGGTTGTCCGGCTCGAAGTAGCGGTTGAAGGTATCGGCGAAGAGAACCACCTCCGCGGTTTCGCTCCCCTTTGCCTCAGGGGCGTAAGGGTCGCGGCGCCAGCGCGGCAAACTGCGCTCGGCGCTGAGGCCCAGCAGCGCTTCCGACAGTTTCGCGGCGCCGGGCAGGCGGTCGCGCAGGTTCATGATCCCGGCCAGACGCGCCGCCCAGGGGGCATAGCGCGGCAGGTTGGCGATCAGGCGGTCGCGCAGAGAAAGGCCGTGCCTTTCGGCGCGCGCCGCCAATACTTCGATCTTCATCTTGGCCATGTCGACGCCGGTCGGGCACTCGCGCCGGCAGCCCTTGCAGGACACGCAGAGCTTCATGGTCTCGGCCATGTCCTCGGAGGTCATGGCATCGGGCCCCAGCTGGCCGGAGATCGCCAGGCGCAGGGTGTTGGCCCGGCCGCGCACCAGATCGCGCTCGTCGCGGGTGACGCGGTAGGAGGGGCACATCACGCCCTCGCCGATCTTGCGGCAGGCGCCGTTGTTGTTGCACATCTCCACCGCGCCCTGCAGGCCGCGCCCGGCGCCGGGATAGCCGGCCCAGTCGAAGACGCTGCGCAGTTCCGGCACCGTGTAGTCCGCTGGGTAGCGGAACAGGCTGCGGTCGTCCATCTTGGGCGGCCGCACGATC
Source organism: Pelagibius litoralis (assembly GCF_011683915.1). Taxonomy (GTDB): domain Bacteria; phylum Pseudomonadota; class Alphaproteobacteria; order Kiloniellales; family Kiloniellaceae; genus Pelagibius; species Pelagibius litoralis. The sequence goes on along the minus strand of NZ_JAAQPH010000016.1, from coordinate 81,800 downwards.
TTGCCAGGGTTCAGCAGACCCTCGGGGTCCAGACGGTCCTTCACCCACTCGAAGCTCTCGACCATGCGCGCGCCGAACATCTCGCGGTGGAACTCGGAGCGTACGATCCCATCGCCGTGCTCGCCGGAATGGGAACCGCGGTATTCGCGCACCATCTCAAAGGCTTCCTCGGCGATGGCGCGCATGGCCTTTACATCGTTGTCGAGGCGCAGGTTCAGCACCGGGCGGACGTGCAGGGTGCCGACCGAGGCATGGGCGTACCAGGTGCCGGTGGTGCCGTGCTTGCGGAAGATCTCCGTCAGGCGCTGGGTATAGTCGGCCAGATCCTCCAGGCGTACCGCGCAGTCCTCAACGAAGGAGACCGGTTTTCCCTCCGCCTTCATGGACATCATGATGTTGAGGCCTTGGGCCCGGACCCCGAAGATCTGTTTCTGGAAGTCCGGGTCGATGGCTTCCACCACGCCGCCCGGCTTTTTGCCCGGGTCGCCCCAGCGAAAGCCGAGTTCGGCCATCAACTCGCCCAGGGCTTTCAGGCGGCGCAGGTTTTCGTTCTGATCCGCCTCGGCGAACTCGACCAGCAGCAGGGCTTCCGGTTCATCGCGCACGAAGCGGTCGACGATCGGCCGGAAGAGGGGGATGTCGCGGCTCAGTTCGATCATCGTGCGGTCGATCAGCTCCACCGCCGTGGGGTCCAGGGTGACCAGATGACGGGCGGCATCCATCGCCTCGTAAAAGCTCGGGAAGTGGCAGACTCCCAGCACCTTGTTTTTCGGCAGGGGAGAGAGTTGCAGTTTGATCTTCTCGCTGACGGCCAGCGTGCCCTCGGAGCCGACCAGCAGATGCGAGAGGTTGTTGTCGGTACCGTTGGGCACCAGCGCATCGATGTTGTAGCCGCCGACCCGGCGCATCAGGTCAGGGAAGCGCGCCTTGATTTCCTCCGCCTCCCGCTGGCCGAGGTCGAGCAGAGCGCGGAACAGGTCGTGTTTCGGGCTTGGGCTGTTGACGCCGATGAGGTCGCGGGGCACCGGCCCGAAGTCCATGCGCGTTCCGTCGGCCAGAAGGGCGTCGATGCCCAGCACGTTGTCGCGCATGGTGCCGTAGCGGATTGAGCGCGAACCGCAGGAATTGTTCGCCGCCATGCCGCCCAGGGTCGCGCGCGAGGCGGTGGAGACGTCCACCGGGAACCAGAGGCCGTGCCGTTTCAGCGCGGCGTTCAGGTGGTCCAGCACCAGGCCGGGTTCGACCTCCGCCGTGCCGGCAACCGTGTCGACGCTGAGAATGCGGTTCAGGTGCCTGGTGAAATCCACGACGATGGCGTCGTTCACTGTCTGACCGCATTGCGAGGTGCCGCCGCCGCGCGGCAGCACGGCCACGCCGGCATCGCGGGCGATGGCCAGGGTCGCTTCCACGTCGGCGAAGGTTCTGGGCACGACGACGGCGCGCGGCATGATCTGATAGATCGAGGCGTCTGTGGCGTAGCGCCCGCGCGAGAAGGGGTCGCCGTAGGCCTCGCCCTCCAGCGCCGCATTCAGTCGCCGGGCCAGCTCTCCCCCATCTCCGCGCGGCGCAGCGCCCATTGACATCCGCCTTCGGTTTGTATTTTGTATTCATTATTCATATCCGCCTTGGCTGGGTGGATGCAAGCTCCGATGAAACAGAGGGCAGCCGGCCAAGACAGCGGATGGCAAGGAGGAGAGCCTGATGTCCGGTCGCCATTTTCTTCAGATTCCGGGGCCGACCAACGTGCCCGACCGGGTATTGCGGGCGATGGACTTCCCGACCATGGACCATCGCGGTCCGGCCTTTGCCGCCGTCGGCACCAAGGCGCTGGAGGGCATGAAGTCGGTCTTTCGGACCGAAAGCACGGTCGTCATCTATCCCGCCTCCGGCACCGGTGCCTGGGAAGCGGCGCTGGTGAACACGCTTTCTGCCGGCGACAAGGTCCTGATGTACGAGACCGGCCACTTCGCGACCCTTTGGAATCATCTGGCGCAACGCCTCGGCCTGCAGCCGGAATTCATTGCCGGCGACTGGCGCCACGGCGCCGACCCGGTGGCCATCGAAGAGCGCCTGCGGGCCGACAGCGGCCATGAGATCAAGGCGGTCTGCGTGGTCCATAACGAGACCTCGACCGGTTCGGTGACGCAGATCCCGGAGATCCGCAGGGCGATCGACGCGGCCGGCCATCCGGCGCTGCTCATGGTCGATACGATCTCGTCCCTCGCCTCCATCGACTACCGCCACGACGACTGGGGCGTCGATGTCACGGTGGCCGGTTCGCAAAAGGGTCTGATGCTACCGCCGGGCCTGTCCTTCAACGCGATCAGCGAAAAGGCGCTGGCGGCCGCGAAGACAGCCGGCCTGCCAAATGCCTACTGGGCCTGGGATGCCATGGCTGAGCCCAACGCCAAGGGCTATTTCCCCTATACCCCGGCGACCAACCTGCTCTACGGTCTGGTCGAGGCAATCGATATGCTGCACGAGGAAGGCCTGGAAAACGTCTTTCAGCGTCACCAACGCCATGGTGCGGCGGCGCGGCGGGCAGTGCGCGCCTGGGGACTGGAAGTCCTCTGCCTGGAGCCGCGGCACTATTCCGGCTCCCTCACGGCGGTTCTCGTGCCCGAAGGCCAAAGCGCCGACGCCTTCCGCCGGACGACCCTGGAAAACTTCAACATGTCGCTCGGCAACGGTCTCTCGAAGATTGCCGACAAGGTGTTTCGCATCGGCCACCTGGGCGACTTCAACGATCTGATGCTGATGGGTACCCTTTCCGGCGTGGAGATGGGCCTGGAGCTTTCCGGCGTGCCGCATCGGCGCGGCGGTGTCCAGGCAGCGCTGGATTACTTAAGCGGGCGCGAACAGACGTCTGCCTCTGCGGCTGAATAACAAGCCGAAGCAAACAAAACCAAAGGGAGGAACAATCATGAGACTAGCAAAGATTCTAACAGGGACCGCCCTGGTCTGCGTGCTTGCAAGCCCGGCGCTTGCCGACAAGATGACCCTGAAGTTCGGCCATGTGGGCAAGCCCGGTTCGCTTTTTGAAACTTCCGTGAATGCCTTTGCCGCCTGTTCCAACAAGGCGCTGGGCGATGCCGCCGAGGTGCAGGTCTTCGGGTCTTCGCAGCTGGGTAAGGACAAGGAACTGCTGCAGAAGTTGAAGCTGGGCCAGGTACATTTCTCGCTGCCTTCTTCGGTGATGTCTTCGGTCGCCGATGAGTTCGGCGTTTTTGAGATGCCCTATATCATCCAGAACCGCGATCACATGCGCCGCGTCCAGGCCGAACTGATGGAAAGCACCTTCCAGAAGGCGGCTCAGGCCAAGGGCTATCGTATCATCGGTCTTTTTGAGAACGGCTTTCGCAACATCACCAACAACACCCGGCCGATCGACAAGCCGGAGGACCTGGCCGGCGTGAAGCTGCGCACCCCCAACGGCGCGTGGCGGGTGAAGATGTTCAAGCTCTACGGTGCGAACCCGACGCCGATGGCGTTCTCCGAGGTGTTCACCGCCTTGCAGACCAAGGTGATCGACGGCCAGGAAAACCCCTACGCCCAGATCTGGTCGGCCAAGTTCCAGGAGGTGCAGAAGTACCTCTCCATCACCGGACACGTCTATACCCCGGCTTATGTCCTGGTTTCCGAGAAGCACTTCGCCAAGCTGCCGCAGAACGTTCAGGATGCGCTGACCCAGTGCGGCAGAGAGACACAGGACTTCGTCTATGAAGAGGCCGCACGGCTGGAGACCGACCTGCTGCAGAAGCTGAAAGACGGCGGCATCCAGGTGAATACGGCGGACAAGGCGGCTTTTGTCGAAGCTTCCAAGCCGATTTATGACGAGTTCGCTACCAGCGTCGATGGCGGCAAGGACCTGATCGACACGGTCCTGCGTCTGGCCGAAGGCTCGTAGAAGCCTGATACGGCGGCATGCCGGGCTGTGCGTTGTCGCGCAGCCCGGGCCCGCCGGTCTTTCCCCTTCATTGAGGTTCCGCGATGCGGGCCGTCTGATGGCGCTTTGGCCCGCGGCGGAGGAGATCTGGATCGTGCTTGCGGCGGCAAGACAAAGCCTGGAATGGCTGCTGGAATGGGTTGTCATTGTTCTGATGATCCTTCTGACGGTGGTGGTGATCGCCGCCGTCCTGGTCCGGCTGGCCGGAGATTCTTTCAGTTGGTATGACGAGGTCGCGGCCATCCAGCTTTCCTGGATCACCTATTACGGGGCGGCCCTGGCGGCTTTGAAGCGGCGTCACATCGGCTTCGATTCGGTGCTGTTGTCCCTTTCCCTTCCGCTGCGCAAACTGGCGCTGGTCGCGGCCGAAGTGATTGTCATCGGGTTCTTCGTCCTGATGGCCTGGGCCGGCATGCTGGTGCTTGAGGTTCTTGAGGGCGACCGGCTGGTTTCCCTCACCTGGATGCCGGTTCAGATCACCCAGTCGATCATTCCCATCGGCGCCGTCCTCTTCATTGTCTGCGAACTACTCAGCCTGCCGGACTATTGGCGCAAGACGGTCTCCGGCATATCGCTGGAGCACGCCGAGATCGAGGAAGAGGTGGAGCAGGAGATGCAGAATGCCCAGGCCCAGGACAAGGCCCAGGACAAGGTAGGGGACCGCTAGACAATGCTGATGCTCATCATCTTCGCTGCCCTGATCGCGATGATTTGTCTGAACGTGCCCATCGCCGTCGCTCTGGCGGTTTCCGGCGTGCTCGGCCTGCTGATCAGCGAAGGGCCGGACAGCCTGGTCAGCATCGCGCTGGATATGTACGACGGCTCCACCAAGTTCTCCCTCATCGCCATTCCCATGTTCGTGCTGGCCGGGGCGATCATGAACGCCGGTGGCGTCACCGACCGGCTGATCAACTTTGTCTCCGCTCTGATCGGCTTCGTGAAGGGCGGCCTGGCGATGGTCAACATCGGCGTCTCGCTGTTCTTCGCCGAGATCTCCGGCTCGGCGGTGGCCGATGTGGCGGCGCTCGGTTCCATTCTCATCCCGCAGATGAAAAAGCGCGGCTACAGCGCCCCGCTGGCCGCTGCCGTCACGTCATCCTCTGCTTCGCTGGCGATCATTATCCCGCCGTCGATCCCGATGATCCTCTATGCGACCTCCGCCAATACCTCGGTCGAGCAGCTTTTCGTCGCCGGGGTGGTGCCGGGGCTGCTTGGTGCCTTCGGCCTGATGTTCGTCGCCTATCTCTTTGCCCGGCGCTACAACCTGCCGGTGGAAGAGGCCTTCAACCTCCGGCGCCTGCGCCGGACTTTTGTGGAGGCTTTGCCGGCCTTCACGCTGCCGGTGATTATCCTGGGCGGCATCTTCGGCGGTTTCGTTACTGCAACCGAAGCGGCGGGGCTGGCGGTCATCGCCGCCTTTGTCGTCGGCCTCTGGTACCGGCAGATCGACCTGCGTCATCTGAAGCGTGCCATGCTGGATGGCGGTATGCAGACTGCGGTGGTGATGCTGCTGGTCGCGGCTTCGGTTCTGATGGGCGGCTTCCTGACCCGCGCCCAGATGCCCCAGGAACTGGCGGCGGCGATCCTGGATTTCACCGACAACAAGTATGTTATCCTGCTGATTCTCAACTTCTTCTTCCTGGTGATCGGCTTTTTCCTGCACTCCGCAGCGGCGATCATCCTGGTGGTGCCGATCGTCATTCCGCTGATTTCGGCGGCGGGTATCGACCCCGTGCATTTCGGCCTGGTCGTGACGCTGAACCTCGCAATCGGCCAGCAGACCCCGCCGGTCGCCAGCGTGCTGATTACCTCCTGTGCCGTGGCCCGGGCGAACATCTGGGCGGTTTCCAAGGTGAACGTTTATTTTGTCGCGGTGCTCTTGGTGGTGCTCTTGATGTGTACCTATATCCCCGCGATCCCTATGTTCCTGGTGGAGTATTTCTACCGCTAAAGGATTTGTTATGACCGCGAGCGAGGAGCTGCTGTTCGAGCGGCAGGGGCCGATCGGCCTGATTACCTTCAACCGGCCGCAGGCGCGCAACGCGCTGACCTTTGCCATGTACCAGCGTCTGGCGGATATCTGCCGGGACCCGGGGGACGCCAAGGTCCTGGTGGTGACTGGCGCCGGCGAGAAGGCTTTTGCCGCCGGCACCGACATCGGCCAGTTCCGCGACTTCAAGACCGATCAGGATGCCTTGGACTACGAGGCGCAAATCGATGTAGTCCTGAGCGCGGTGGAGGAATGTCCGGTGCCGACCGTGGCCGCCATCGCCGGCGCCTGCACCGGTGGCGGGGCGGCCATCGCCGCCGCCTGCGATCTGCGCCTTGCTACGGCGGATCTGAAATTCGGCTTCCCCATCGCCCGGACCCTGGGCAACTGCCTCTCGGTCGCCAATCTGGCGCGGCTCTGCGCCCTGCTTGGCGCCGGCCGGGTGCGGGAGATCCTCTTCACCAGCCGCCTTGTCCTGGCCGAGGAGGCCATGACGGCCGGGCTGGTGTCGGAGGTGTTGGCCGATCATGCGGCCCTGATGTCCCGCGCTCTTGCCCTGGCCGAACAGCTGACCGAACAGGCGCCGCTCACCCTGCGCGCAACCAAGGAGGGACTGCGCCGTCTCGCCCGCCAGGACATCGAAGATGAGGATCTGATTCTTTGCTGCTATGGCAGCGCCGATTTCCGCGAGGGATTGGAGGCTTTTCTTGCCAAGCGCAAGCCGAACTGGCAAGGCCGCTAAACCGGATGAGCGGCGGGGATGACACCATGCCTCCAGGCCCGCTGACCGGTTGCCGGGTGATTGAGCTGGCCCACATCATGGCCGGGCCCGTGGCCGGCATGATGCTGGCCGACATGGGGGCTGAAGTGATCAAGGTGGAAAAGGCGGCGGGCGACGATACCCGCCGCATGGTGCCGCCGACCGTCGGCGGTGAAAGCGCCGCCTTCATGATGCTGAACCGCAACAAGCGCGGTGTCGTTCTCAACCTGAAAGACCCGGACGGCAAGGCGGCGCTGCTCCGCCTGCTGCGGGATGCCGACGTGGTTATCGAAAACTACCGCAAGGGCACCATGGAAAAGCTTGGCCTGGGCTACGACGAACTGCGCCTGATCAACCCCGGCTTGATCTACTGCGCGCTCTCCGGTTTCGGACGGACGGGTCCCTATGCGGAGCGCGGCGGCTTCGACCTCATCGCCCAGGGCATGTCGGGCCTGATGTCGGTGACGGGCGAGGGGCCGGGGCGGCCGCCGGTGAAGGTGGGGCCGCCGGTCAGCGACATCACCGCGGGCATTCTGGGCGCCATGGGCATTGCCGCGGCCTACGCCCACAAGCTGAAGACCGGTGAGGGACAGATGGTCGATACCTCGCTTTTCGAAGCGGGGATTACCCAGACTTTCTGGCAATCGGCCATTGCCCTGGCGACGGAGGAGACGCCGCAGCCCCTGGGCTCCGCCCATCCGCTGAACGCCCCCTATCAGGCATTCCAGACGGCGGATGGATGGATCAACATCGGCGCCGCCAACCAGGCCAACTGGGAGCGGTTGGCGGGCTTGATCGAGGCGCCGGAACTCTTGGACGACCCGCGCTTTGCCGACAATCCGCTGCGTATGGCAAACCGTCTTGTTCTGGAAGAGATCCTGAACGGCATCTTTCGCAAACGCCGCACCGCCGACTGGCTGGAACTGTTGGAGCGCGGCGGGCTGCCGGCCGGGCCGGTGCTGAGCGTGAACGAAATGCATCGCGATCCGCAGGCACTGGCCCGCGACATGATCGTCGAGACCGAGCATCCCAAAGCCGGCAGGACCAGGTCTCTCGGCCCGGCGGTGAAGTTCTCGGCGACGCCCGGCGGTGTTATCCGCGCCGCGCCGCTGCTCGGCCAGCACACCCGCGAAGTCCTGGCAGAGGCCGGCTACAGCGTTGAAGAGGTCGATGGTCTGCTGGCCCGCGGCGCGGCCTTTCAGGCGGACTGAACCGCAGCCAGGTTTCCGGGATAGCGAAAGTCGCGGTAGATCCGCGATGTCCAGAGAATACAAGGGCGATCCTGATAGGTTTCCGCGATTTTCTGCTGTGCATCCCATCGCGGCATGTCCCGGTAAAACGGGTGCTGCGGCGGAAGCGCGATCGGCGACAGCAAGCTTGCGACCGCAAGGTCGGCGCGGCTGAAACGGTCGCCGACCAGGAAGCGGCGCCGGCCGCCGATCAGTCCGTCGGCGATCAGTTCATCAACGTAATCCAATTCCCGCTCAAGCGCGCTGCGCGCTGCCGGAACGTCTTCTGCCGTCGCCTGCAGGCCTTTCATGATCGCCTGCCGCGATATCGGCCACATCAGCCGGGCAAGCGGCCGGTGCCACCACAGGGCGCCGCGAAACAGCTGTTGGGCGACCTTGCGGTCTTCCGTTGCCAGTGACATCGCGTAGATGAGACGGCGAACCGCGACACCGATGCCGCTATCGGCCCTTTCCTCAAGGCGGGCGATCTCGGCTTTTTCTGCTGCCGGCGCTTCGGTCGTCCAGGCCGCGCGGCCGGAGTCCTCGATCCAGTTCATGATCCGGTCGCTGCCTTGGATCGTTTTCCTCGGGCAACGAAGGATCGGGACCGTGCTTTGGGGCGCAATGCGCCGTGCCGACAACAGGTGGGGCCCCGGCGCCCAGCGGACTTCGCGGCAGGTGAAGTCGCAGAGATCGAGGGACCACCGCGCTTTCTCGCAGTAGTGGGAGGCGCCGAAGGTGAAGAGTGTTGCCATTTGTCACATAGCCTGCGGTAACAATCATAGATACGAAAGCGGCTGCGGGTGGATCACCTGACAAGCTGAGGCAAAGCCGACCATTACTGTGAGAAACGAATATGATACGCCACATCGTTCTGTTTCGCGCCAGGCGCCCCGATGATGTTGAAGCAATTCGATCCGGTCTGGACCGGCTGAGGGAGATCCCTGACGCGGCGCATCTGGAAGTGGCGTTGAACGGGCGGCAGGACGCCTGGTCAAGTGAGATTGACGTGGTTGTCTATGGCGAGTTCCGGGACGCGGCGGCCCTGGAAGCCTATAAGGCTCATCCGCTGTACCACGAAGCCATTCGTCTCGTGCGGCCACTGCGCGACCTGCGCATTGCCGCCGACTATCAGGCACCGACAGACTGATCGGTGTTCCGGCAACAGTGAAGGGGATTGTACTGATCGCGGTGCCCGGGTTGGCGCTCAGATCCTCCAGGATGCCTCGGGCTGCCCTCATGATGTCTGCCTTGGCGTTTCTGCCGGTGGGCGGTTATCCTACCTACGTCGGATACATCGAAGAAAATTTCTGTTTTTTCTCGCGACGAGGATGGCGAGTTTCTAGCGGCCAGGGAGCGTCAGCATGCGGATCGAACTTAGCGAAGACAGACAGGTCGATTTCAAGCGGCAGCTCCAAGCCTTGTTTCGCGGAGAATTCGATGAGGAACTTTCGGAATTCCGTGCGAACGAGATTCTCGGCTTGTTTCTGAGGACACTCGGTCCCGCGGTCTACAATCAGGCGGTCCAGGACGTGCGCGCGCACCTACAGGTCAAGCTTGATGACCTGGAAGGGGAGGTCTATGCCGATGACTAGGGAAGCGTACCCGGCCTCATTTCCGTAACCGCGTTTCCAGCGCCTTGACCCAGTTTTCCACACGCGCCTTGTTCACGCCCAAATCCGACTTCCCGTATTGTGAACGCGAGAAAATCGCGATCGCGGTGCCGCTGTCGGCCGCCAGCACCTTCACGGTGACGAAATCAGGGAAACCCACCAGTTTTGATCTCACGAGGATCGTCATATGCCGCGCGCCGGGCGATCCGTCGATGACGGTAGCCCGCGGAGTCTCGTCGATCACTTCCTGCAGGGCGATGACCACGGCATCCGGCGATGCCTGGAAAACCGGCGCCGGACCGTCGCCGCCCTGCGGCCGCAGCAGGAAGTGATTTTCCGTGTCGGGCTTTTCTATCGTCACGGGATCGACGTGCCAGTCTTCGGGGGTCACCGGCGCAAATCTGATGAAAAGGCCGGCGACGACGACAGCCAGAACGAGAAAAGCGAGCAGTCTGAAAAGGTGTTTCATTCGATGCCCTTCTTCTGGGAAACCCTTGGTAACACCCGGTTGTCCTGGACCGGTCGTTGCGCTTGTGAAAGCATGCTAGGCTGGGATGTGAAAAGTGCAAGAGACGCTCCTATGATGTCACGGAGGAGATCTGCAAATGCCCAATATACTCAGCCCGGCGCAGCGGGCCGCCTATGACGCCGATGGCTACGTCATCGTCCGCAATTTCTTCGATTCCGAGGAAGCCACGCTGCTGAAGCAGGCGATGGAGCGGGATCCGGCGATCAGCAGCCACTTCTACAATCGTGGTGACCGTGAGGGCGCGGTGACCAAGATGGCGTTGTGGAACCATCCCGGCGACAGCGTTTACGGCATGGCGGCGCGCTGCGAGAGGATGGTCGACACCATGGAGGACCTGCTGGGCGGTGAGGTCTATCACTACCATTCCAAGCTGACGGCCAAGGAGCCTTTCGAGGGGGGTGCCTGGGAATGGCATCAGGACTATGGCTACTGGTATCACAACGGCTGCCTGTTTCCGCTGATGGCCTCGGCGATGATCGCTCTCGACCGCTCGACACGCGAAAACGGCTGCCTCCAGGTGCTGAAGGGCTCCCACCACTTGGGCCGTATCGAACACGGCCTTTTGGAGGGCGATCAGGTCGGCGCGGACCTGTCGCGGGTGGAGGAAGCGCAGAAACAGCTTGAGACGGTCTATGCGGAGATGGAACCGGGCGACGTGCTGCTGTTTCACTGCAACACCCTGCACCGCTCTGACCAGAACCGCTCCGCTATGCGCCGCTGGACCATGATCTGCTGCTTTAACGCGGCCCGCAACGACCCTTACCGCGAGCATCACCATCCGCGTTATACGCCCCTTGAGAAGGTGCCGGACAGCGCCATCAAGGCCGCCGGCCTGAAGTTCGCTGCCGAAGTGGACGAGGCAGCCTTCATGGTCGAGGCGGTGGCACCCAGCGACCTGCCACAGGAGGGCAGTATCGAGGAACACGGCTGAGACGACGGTACTCGGCCTGAATGATGGGGGGGAACATGTCTGATTCCGATCGCGAGCCGGTTGCGCGCAAGCGCCGGGCGATCATCCTGATCCCCGGCCTGAAGCGAGAGGAACGTTTCGTACGCCGCGACATCCTGATAAACAATCTGGAGACAGTGGAACGTCATCCTGTAAGCCGTGTGGGCGAGGTGGTGGTCGAAGGGGAGGCGGGTTTGCGCCTCTCCTTCGAACCGCTGCGCAGCGCGGAGAGCCAGGGCGGTCACGCCGAAAGCGCCTCGGACTGCCTGGATGTCTTTGAGGCCTATTGGGCCGACATGATCCCGGAACAGACCGAACTGCCGCCCTGGGCCAAGCTTTTCAAGGGCCTGGAACTGGTCGGCTACTGGGTCTTCAGTCTGCGCACCTGGCGGGCTTTCTTCAGCTCCCTGGTCAGCGGATCCTTTCTCATCGCCTTCGGGCTTATCATGGGTGGCCTGACCCTGGTCGTCTGGTATCTCCTTCTCGCGGTTCTGGTCGGTCAGGCCGTGGCCCCTGGCGGTGCTGTGCCGGATAACCTGCAGAACGTCCCCCTCATGGCCGATATGATAGCCCTTTTCGGCCAGGCAACCGGCTGGCTGGCGTCGCACGCATGGTGGGCGGTGTTGCCTTTTGTTCTGACCTTGCTGCAGGTTGATGCCATCGTCCTGCTTGCGCGTTTTATCAAGGATTACTTCGAGAATCAGGAAGATGAAAACGGCGTCGGCCTGCGCGACCGCTTGCGCAAACGCATTGCCACAACGCTGCGCGCGGTGATGGCGGCGGACTACGACGAGGTGGTGATCGTGGCGCATTCTTTCGGCACGGTGGTCGCCACCGACATTCTGGCGGACTGGCCGCACCGGGCTGATTTCAAACGCCTGACTCTGGTTTCCCTTGGCTCGCCGATCACGGTTCTGCGATACCGGTCGTCGTGGCTGGAGGCCGAGCGGAAGCGGATGCTGAAGCATGAAGGCCTTGACCGCTGGGTCGACTTTTTCTCACCCAGCGACTGGCTCTGCGGTGAGGTGACCGGGCATCGCGGCCGTTATGGCGAAGGGATGAGCCGGCGGCTCAGCTTCGAGGCGCCCTGGCCGCAGAAGCTCAGCGGCCGCACCCATCTGCTCTACTATCGTGACCCACGGGTGTTGGAATGTCTGGTCGCGCCTCTTTCCGGCCTGGAGGCATCCGCAACGGCGGAACCTGCGTAAACCGGTTTATGCGAAGACACTCTCTCCGGACCCTGCTGTCCTGCTCATCCCTGGTGGCGCTGCTCACCGCCTGCTCTGGCACCGATCTGCTGAACGGGCTGACCCCGCGGGAAGGTTACGGCCTGGAGGCCGGTATCGCCTATGGCCCCGACGACCGCCACCGTCTGGATCTCTATGCACCGGAAAGCGGCGAGCCGGAGGCTATGGTGCTGTTCTTCTACGGCGGTTCCTGGGAAAGCGGCGAGCGCGGCGACTACCGCTTTGTTGGAGAGGCCTTTGCCTCTCAGGGGCTGGCGGTGGCAATCCCCGACTACCGGCTTTATCCGCCGGTGCGTTATCCCGCGTTTCTGGAAGATTCCGCCGCCGCCGTCGCCTGGGCGCACCGCCATCACAAGGGTCCGCTGTTCCTGGTCGGCCACTCCGCCGGCGCCTACAACGCGGTCATGCTGGCGCTCGACGACCGTTTGCTGGCTGCCGAGGGGCTGCGCCCCTGCGATACGCTGGCTGGCGTGGTGGGCCTTGCCGGGCCCTATGATTTCCTGCCGCTGACCGATCCCGCTCTGAAGGCGATCTTCGGGCCGGCGGCGGGCCGGGCGGCGACCCAGCCGGTCGCTTACGTCAACCCCAAGGCGCCGCCGCTGCTGTTGCTGAGCGGCGACGCCGACACCGTGGTCCGGCCGCGCAACAGCCGCATCCTGGCCGAGCGTCAGCGGGCGGCCGGCGGCAAGGCTGAAGCGCGTTTCTATGACGACCTGGGACACCTGCGGATTGTCGGCGCCCTGTCGCGCCCGCTGCGTGCTGCGGCACCGGTGCTGGATGACATCCGGCGCTTCATTGACACTGAAGGATCGGCAATCCAGAGCGGTTGTTAGATTGCCGCCGCCTGCAAGGCCTTGCGTACGTTGCCAAAACGACGGCGGTAGTCCGTCGGTTTCATGCCGACCTTGCGGCGGAACAGGCGCCGGAAAAAGCTGGCGTCTTCATAGCCGACCTCGTTCGCGACAGCCTCGACCGCCAGCTCCGTCGTCTCCAGCATCTGCTTTGCCTCTTCCAGGCGCAGGGTGTGCACGTAGTCGAGCGGTGCCATGCCCGTGGCCTTGGCGAAGCGGCGCTTGAAGGAACGCTCGGCCAGGCCGCTGAGCGTGGCCATGGCCGCGACCGGCCCGGTTTCGGCATAGTGCTCGGCAATCCATTCCTGACAGTCGGCGATCCGTTTGTCCTCGACCTGTCTGCTGCAGGCCAGCACGGAAAACGGAAGCTGACCATGGTGATGCCAGTCCAGCAGATAGACCCTGGCCAGCCGCATGGCTTCCTCCTGGCCCAGGAAGCGGGCGACCAGGAACAAGGAGAGGTCCTGCCAGGAGGTGCCGCCGCCACTGGTAATGAGCCGCTGGCCTTCGCCGGAAACCACCAGCGCGCGGGAAGGATGCACGGTTATCTCCGGATAGCGCCGGCCCAGGGCTTCGCAATAGCCCCAGTGGGTGGTGGCATCCCAGCCGTCTAGCAGCCCGGCCTCGGCAAGCAGCAGGCTACCCGAGCAGGCGGCGGCGAGCGTGACGCCCTGATTATTGCAAGTCTGCAACCAGTCTACGGCGGCGTCATAGCGCCCGGCGATCGGCTGATCCGGCCGTACGAGAAGATCGGGGATGCAGACGATCTGCGGTGAGGGACAGTCGGCAAAGGTCCGGTCCGGTGTAATCGGCACCCCGTTTGCGGCGCGCAGGGTTTCAGCGGTCGCTGCGACCACGTAGGGCTTCATCGCAGGTGTTCCCGGAACCCCGGTGGTTATGAACGTCCAGTCGCGGCCGGCGGAGCAGAACACGTCGTACATCCCGTAGAGGGTGGAGGCACTTGTTTCCGGCGTGGCGACCAGAGCGACGGTCAGGGGCGGGTTGGGTGACATGGAAGGCGCGTTCATGGCAGATTCGACCTGTTTACGCGGCAATCAACATTAGCATGATCGGAGCCGCAGGGGTAGAAAGCACTGCGTCGCTGCATCTGTAACCGAAACCGGAGACAGTCAGTATGACCAACGCCCTTCAAAGCAGCCTGCAATCCGCCCCCGATCAATCCGCCAATCAGGCCCCCGACCCAGCTGGAGTCGAGGCCTTCGAGGCCCGCATGGTCGGGGCCCTCAATGAAGCTTCGATGATGCTGATGACCTCTCTGGGGCATCGCAGCGGGCTGTTCGATGCCATGGAGGGCGCCCCACCCCTAACCGCGGCAGCTCTGGCCGAACGCGCGGGCCTGCAGGAGCGCTATGTGCGGGAATGGCTGGGGGCCATGGTAGTCGGCGCCGTGGTGGAACTGGACCCGGAGAACGGCACCTACCGCCTGCCGGCCGAACATGCCGCTCTCCTGACCCGTTCGGCCGAGGCCAACCTGGCTGTCTATGCCCAATACATCGCAGTGCTGGGCAGTGTCGAGGACGACATTCTGACCTGTTTTCGTCAGGGTGGCGGGGTGCCATACGCACGCTATGACCGTTTCCACGAGGTTATGGCCGAGGACAGCGCCCAATCCGTTCTGCCCGCCTTGATCGACCATATTCTGCCGCTGGCGCCGGGCCTGATCGAGCGGCTTGAGGCGGGCATTCGGGTGCTCGATGCCGGCTGCGGCCGGGGCCGGGCGCTGATGCTCCTGGCCGAGCGTTTTCCCAAGAGCCGCTTTCAGGGCTACGACCTTTCCGAAGCGGCGATTGCCTGGGCGCGCGCAGAAGCGGTTGGGAAAGGGCTCGACAACCTGGCCTTCGAGGCCCGGGACCTGAGCGATTTCGACAGCAGCGCGCCGGAAGCAGCCTTCGACCTTGTCACCACCTTCGATGCCGTGCACGACCAGGCGCGGCCCCTCAACCTGTTGAAGGGCATCCGCCGGGCTTTGGCGGCGGACGGCGTCTATCTGGCGCAGGACATCAAGGGGTCGAGCCACCACCATCACGACCGCGATCATCCCATGGGTCCGATGCTCTACACGGTTTCCTGTATGCACTGCATGACCGTATCCCTGGCCCAGGATGGTGAGGGCCTGGGCGCCATGTGGGGCCGTGAAACCGCCGAGCGCTACTTCGCCGAAGCCGGCTTTGCTTCGGTCGAGGTCAACGAGCTGGAGCACGACCCGGTGAACTACTACTACCTCTGTCGCTGCTGAGAGGCGGCGACCTTACAGGCTCCGTGCTTCAGTTGCCGTTGAGATAGTTGGGCAGCCACATCGCGATGCCGGGGTTGAACAGCACAAGCGTCAGGGCAATCAACTGAAGGAAGATAAACGGAACCAGCGCGCGGAAGATCTCGGACAGGCTCATGTCCGAAGGTGCAACCGACTTGAGGTAGAAGGCGGCCGGACCAAAAGGCGGTGACAGATAGCTGACCTGCATGTTCATGGCAAAGAGGATGCCGAACCAAACCGGGTCCATCCCCAACTTGATGATGATCGGAACGAAGATCGGCATTGTCAGCAAGGCAATGCCGATCCAGTCCATAAACAGGCCCAATACGATCAGAATCGCCATCATGACCAGGACGATCACCAACGACGACGCACCGCTGTCAAGGATCGCGCTTTCGATGAAGCGGTTGCCGCCCATCAGGTTGTAGACCCCGACCAGGGCCGAGGCGCCAAGGCCGATCCAGATGATCATGCCGCAGGTTTCCAACGTCTGCTTAAGGCTGTCGCGGATCAGCGTCACGCTGACCTCTCCGCGCACGAGCGCGGCCAGGAAGACACCCAAGACCCCCATCGCCGCCGCCTCGGTTACCGAGGCCACGCCGCCGTAGATCGAACCAAGCACCATGAAGGCGACCCCGACGGGCATGATCACGCCCTTCATCTTGGCGGCCTTCTCGCTGAGCGGCATATCCAGTTCGGCCTGTGGGATGCTTGGGGCCATTGTCGGGTCCAACGTACAGCGCACGAAGATGTAGATGACGTATAGTGTCGCCAGCATCAGGCCCGGCGTGACGGTAGCGAGAAACAGATCGCCGATTGAAACGCTTGCGGTCAGCCCGTAGACAATCAAAACGATGGAGGGCGGGATCATGGTGCCCAGAGAGCCGCCGGCGCAGACGGTGCCGATGGCCAGCGCCCGGTTGTATCCAAGACGCAGCATCTGCGGCAGGGCGATGAGGCCCAACAGAACGATCTCTCCACCGATGATGCCGGAGATGGCCGCCAGGAAAACGGCGGCGATCAGGGTCTGAATGGCCACGCCGCCTTTGATGCGACCGGCAACGATGCGCATCGCATCGTACAAGTCCCGCGCCATGCCAGAGCGGTCAAGCAATGATGCCATCAGCACGAACATCGGGATGGCAACCAATACGTACTCGTTGATGAAACTGTAGATTCGGCTTGAGACCAGAGGCACGCCGAGCGGCCCGAACCACGCCAGCGTGAAGATAATCGCAATCAGCCCCGTCACAAATGCAAGCGGAATACCGGTCAGGATCATCACCATGATGCTGCCGACCAACAGGAGCGACCCCATCTCGATCCCGATGGACCGTCCATAGGTGAACAGAACGATGCCACCGAGGATCAGAATGCAAAACACCACGGAAATCCCGGCAAACGCGGCCTTCGAGGGTGCTTCACGCGCCGATTGGCGATAACCGCTGCCTTTATAAGCGGTCAGAAGATGACCGACAGACTGCACGGCAAGCACGGCCGAAGTGATCAGCAAGGCCAGCTTGATCAGCGCCGGTGTCATCGGGTTCCAGGCTGATCCCGACCGCTCCAAGCGCAGGTCGCCTTGCGGTGTGAACCAGGCTTTGTCGACCATCGTGAAGGCCGCATAGGCGATTGCCAGGGCAAAGAACAGCGACAACAACGCATTGACGATATCCAACAAGCGGCGGGTGCCACCGCTGGTACCGAAGTAGATCAGGCCGATGCGGATGTGCTTGTCACCGGCAAGGCACTGCATGCCGCCATACAGATAGCAGACCGCGATCAAGGCGATGACGGTCTCGTGGGCCCATATCGTCGGTGCGTTGAAGGCATAGCGCGCGACGATCTCGTAGATCGAAATCAGAGCTGCCAGTGCAAACAGCAAACTGACCGCACCGCCAAATTTCATGATGCCGCGGTCGAGGGCATTCTGCGGACCCGCCGCACCGTCTTCGTGAATCCGCTTCAGGGCCTCCAACTGTTCATCGTCGGTTGCTTCGGGCAAAAACGGTTTGTTAGCGGACATGCGCGCCTCTTCCTTGAAGACAGCTTTGGCGGAATGATCAATACGAAAGGGGGGCAGTGGGCGCCCCCCTTTCCTGTGCTTGCGGCCGGCGGTTTACTCGGCGGTCAGGAGGCCGGCTTCAATAAGGTAGGATGTCACGCTTTCATAGGCCTTGCCGGCCATTTCAGAGCGCTCGGCCCAGTTGGCCCACTGGCTTCTGGCGATGCCGCGAAACTTGGCGCGTTCTTCGTCGGGCCAGTTGATGACGGTAATGTTCGGATCGGCGGTCGCTTCAGCCACCGCGATGGCATTCTGCGCTTCCAGGCGGTTGATCATGTCATAAGCGAAGTCGCGAACCGATACTTCCAGGATGGCTTTCAGGTCGCCCGGCAGGTCGTCGTAGATTGCCTTGTTCATCGATACGTCGATTACCGGCATCGAATGGAACCCGGGATAAAGCGGGTAGTTTGCGAACTTGTGCATGCCTTGTGCGTGGTTGGTCGAAAACACCGTGTAGTCGGCGGCATCGATCACGCCTTTTTCCAGCGACGTATATACCTCGGAGCCGGGAAGGTTCACCGGCGCGGCGCCCGCTGCGGCGAAGACTTCCTGCACCATGCCCTCGGGCGCCCGCATCTTGATACCGGCCAGATCATCGACTCCGTAAATCGGCTTGGACGACAAGAAGGACTCGACACCAGTTGCGGATGCGCCCAGGAACTGCAGGCCATAGGGGTTGACCAGTTCGTTGAACAGTTCGATCCCGCCGCCATAGTTCATGTAGTTGAACATCTGCTGCGGGGCCGACCATGCGCCCACCAGGTTGCCAAGCATCGCAAAGGCCGGATCTTTGCCCGAGAAATACGAAGGGTCGGTAATGTGGCCCTGCAGGATGCCGGCGCCGACCGCGTCAAGCGTCTCGGTGTGGGCCACCACTGTTCCAACCGGCACAACGGTGATCTTGATGCGATCACCGGACATGGCGCCGACACGTTCCGCCCAGGCCTGTTGGATGGTGAAGAAGTTATCGCCGGCCTGTGCAGATGTCTGGAACGTCCAATCGTAATCCGCCGCAAAGGCTGCAGGGGCGGCAAGCAATGCAACCGCCGCGACGATCCCGCCCGATATGTTTGTTTTGATTGTCTTGAAGCTCATTTCGCTCTCTCTGTTTCGCGGCGCTGGCCGCAAGCTTGTTGAGACCGCCGGATCAGCCCGGCCGTTTCTTTATACCTGGTTTTTAAATTTGGATATGCAGTTGACCTGCTGCCGATGCCGCTACCGGTGTCGGCTCCAGGGATTACCTTGGTGCCATGTTTCCTCCCTTGGTATTCGGTTTTTTTGCAGCAGATCATTGGCGCCTGCTTGGGACCTTGCAGCACTAGATCGGATCATGTTTTGACGGAACCAATTTGGTGGTTGCGTCAAAACATGTGAATCCGATCGCCATCAAACAGTTCGAGCATGCGGGTATTACCCCTGCTCGCAAGACTTCCGGCTGAAACGCTGCTCGAAGCCTCTCGTGCATCTCTTTGTCTTTATGTCATACATAGCTATTCAGCAGGCGCCTGCTTTCAAGGGTGCCGAGGGGTTTTGCGAGACGGTTTAGGCAAGACTTTGCGGTCCTGCGCCAAGTAAGTGCGTTGCTTCATCGAATCGATTAGGAATAATCGGACGACTTGCTTGGTCGTGGCTGGGGCGGCCTTTCGGCGCGCCATCTGTATTACTCCGTAACGGCGCGGCGGCAGTAGCTCAGGGAGAGGGCGATGTGCCTCTGGGCCATGAGCTGTGAGCAGATATCCGATGCCATGTCGGCCTTGTCGGCGTCCTCGCTGACTTCGATCGCTTGGTCGAAGTCGGCGCGGGCTGACTGGCGGTCATCCAGGTGGGCATAGGAAAGTCCGCGTGAGTAAAACGACCAGGCGCTTTCCGGGTTGAGCCTCAAGGCTTCGCTGTAGTCGGCCGCAGCCAGCGCGAACTCGCTCATTTCGTAGTGCACGTCGCCGCGCGAGTAGAAGATGTCGGGGTCATCGGGTTGCAACGTCAGGGCCTGGGTGAAATCGGCCAGGGCGGCGTCGTAGTCCTCGAGCCTGAGGTAGGCGAGGCCGCGGTTGTAAGGCGCCGGATAGTAGGTTGCGTCCTTTTCAATCGCCGTGGTGTAGTCGGCGATGGCTGCTTTCGGATCGCCCCTGTCGGCAAAGGCGATGCCCCGGTTGTTCCAGGCCCAGGCACTGTTCGGCCGCAGTTCGACCGCGCTGTCGAAGTCGGCGATCGCCAGATCGAAGCGCTGTTGTTCGTTGTAGATCTGACCGCGGTAGATCAGTGTGTTGAGATTGTCCGGATTGTGCTTGAGTGACGCGCTATAGCTCCGGACTGCGGCGTTCAAGTCGTTCAGGAAATACTGTGCGGTGCCGAGATTGGCATGGGCGGCGGCGTATTCGGGCGCCAAAGCAACGGCCTCCGCCAGGGTGATGGCCGCCTCTGCATGGCGGTTCAGGTCGTTCAGCACGCGCCCGCGGTTGTTCATTGCCCAGGTGTATTCGGGATCGAGCTTCAGGGCTGCGTCGTAGTCTTCAAGGGCGTCGTCAAGATCGTTGAGATCGTAGTGAACCAGGCCGCGCCCGACCAGTGCCTGTGCATAGGTTCCATCCAGTTCGAGCACGCTGGTAAAATCGCTCAGCGCCGCTTCGTGCTGGTCCAGGAAATAGTGACTGCGCCCGCGCATGTAGAACGCGTCGGGGTCGTTGGGATCCCGCGCTACTGCCTCGCTGAAGTCGTCGGCAGCGGCGCTGTAGTTCCGGGCGCGATATTTGGCGAGGCCGCGATTGTAGAACACGATGGTGTAGTCGGGATCGATCCGCAGGGCCGTTGTGAACGAGGCGATCGCCTCGTCGTAGTGACCCTGGTCCGACAGGCTGTTGCCGAGCGTGCTGTGAGCCCAGGCATTGTCCGGCTCCAGCCGCAGGGCCTCGCGATAGTCTTCTATGGCGCGGTCGAGGTTTTCCAACTCATAGTAGGCGACGCCGCGCTCCACGAAGCTGTCGGAGTCCTTGGGGTTCAGGCGCAGTGCGATATCGAGGTCGGCGATGGCTTCCGCCGGCCGGTCCAGGGCGCTCAACGCAATACCGCGATTGGCATAGCCGACGGCGTCTTCGGGATCGAGTTCGATCACCTCGTCATAGTCCAGCAGCGCCCGCTCATAGTCGTCCAGATCCAGGTAGACATTTCCCCGGCTGTTGAAAGCCCAACTGTCGAAGGGATCGAGTTCGATCGCCTTGTCGTAGCTGGCAATGGCTTCCGTGTAGCGTTCCAGGGCGGCCAGGCTGCGGCCCTGATAGTAGTAGGCGCTGTTGGACTCCGGGCTTAGCCGTATGACCGAAGCGAAATCGGCAGCAGCCTTGTCGTGCTGCTCTGCTTCGTGGAACACGCGGCCGCGGAAGTAGAATGCTTCGTCATTCTCCCCGTCCAGGGCGAGGGCGCGGTCGAAGTCCGCCAGAGCCTCGTCGTTGCGGTCCTCGTAGTAGTGGGCGCGGCCGCGGTGGACCAACAGGTCGACGTCGACCTCGCCCAGCTCCAACGCCCGGCTGTAGTCGGCAATCGCCTCGTCGTAGTCGTCCCGGGCGAAATAGGCGTGGCCGCGGCCGACCAGCGCCGCCACCTTGTCGCCCGGGCGCAAAGCCTGAAGGCTCAGGCAGTGCGTCAGCGTCGATATCGCAACGTCATCGAGGCCGAAGGTCAGGGCACCTTCGCCCTCCCTGCAGACTTCGGGCTTTTCGTCGGCTGCCTCTTCGGCCAGGGCGTGACCGACCGAGGACTCCCCTGACAACGCAAGAAAAAGCAGCATCGCCGTTGTTCGGCGAAGCACCATCATGGCTCGTGCTCTCTGTTAACCAAACACCCGGTAACGCCGAGGCTCTCCAACTTCAGCGCGAATATATTCTAGCGTTGATTGCAGCCGCCGCCAATGGTGAAGCGTGTATCGCGGGCGAAACGGGACGGTCCAAAGAGTGAAGGCCGCCGCGGTTTGCGCGGCGGCCTTCGAAGGCATTACGGGGTCTGTGGCTAATGGCCGTTAGGCAGCCCGGGGGCGGCCCTTGGGTGCCCCGCCCGAAGCCGGCCGCCGCGGCGACGCCCCGCCGCCGTTCTGCTTGCTGCCGAACTTCTGGTTGGGCTTCTTGCCGCCGAAGCGCTTTTTGCCACCGTTTTTCTGAGCCTCGTCCTTTTGCTCGGAAGAGCCCTGCGACCCAGGCTTTGCGCCGTTGCCGTTTTGCTGGCCCGTCTTGGCATACGGCTTGCCTTGGGGCTTACCCTTGCCGTTGCCGGACTTGGCCCAACGCTCGCCGTTGCCCTGGCGCTGTCCGGAACGCTGCTGCGGGCGCGGCCCGTTCTTGCGCGCCGGCCGCCGCGCCGGGTTGTCGTTGGCCGGGGCGTCGCCGATGACCTCGAGACGCAGCTTGATCAGGCGTTCGATGTCGCGCAGGTAGGCACGCTCCGTCGCATCGCAGAAGGAAATCGCGGCACCCTCGGCGCCGGCCCGGGCCGTGCGGCCGATGCGGTGGACGTAGCTTTCCGGCTCGTTCGGCAGCTCGTAGTTGATCACATGGGTGATGCCGGAGACATCGATGCCGCGGGCGGCGATGTCGGTGGCCACCAGGACGCGGGCGCGGCCCTTGCGGAATGCGTCGAGCGCCTTTTGACGGGCGTTCTGCGACTTGTTGCCATGGATGGCGTCGGCGGAGATGCCGGCCTTGTCCAACTGCTCGGCCACCCGGTTGGCGCGGTGCTTGGTGCGGGTGAAGACGATCACGCGCTTCATGGCGGGGTCGGCCAGCAGGTTCTCCAGCAGGGTCCGCTTGTCGGCGGTCGAGACATGATGCACCGACTGGGCGATACGCTCCACGGTCACCACCTTGGGCGTCACCTCGACGCGCAGCGGATTGTGCAGCATGTCGCCGGCCAGCTTGGCGACTTCGGTCGGCATGGTGGCGGAGAACAGCAGCGACTGGCGCCGCTGCGGCAGGGCCGCCACGATCTTGCGCACGTCGCGGATGAAGCCCATGTCGAGCATGCGGTCGGCCTCGTCCAGGACAAGATGCGAGACCTTGTCGAGGCGGATGTGGCGCTGGTTCAGCAGGTCCATCAGGCGGCCGGGCGTGGCCACCACGATATCCAGGCCGCGCGCCAGGGCGCGCACCTGCCCGTGCTGGGAAACGCCGCCCAGGATGACCGTGTGGCGCAGCTTGTACTGGCGGCCGTAGACCTTCAGCGCATCGCCGATCTGCACCGCCAGCTCGCGGGTCGGCGCCAGGATCAGGGCGCGGGTCGCCTTCGGCCCGACATGTTCTTTGTTCTCTGAAAGGCGCTGCAGAATCGGCAGGGCGAAGGCGGCGGTCTTGCCGGTGCCGGTCTGGGCAATGCCCAGCATGTCGCGGCCCTTCAACAGTTCGGGGATCGCCTGCGCCTGGATCGGTGTGGGGGTGGTGTAGTCCGCTGCCGCCAGGGCGCGGAGCAGGGGCTCGGCCAGGCCGAGGTCGGTAAACTTCACACCATCGACCGGCGCCTCAGGGGCGGCCGGGGCGGTGGTGGTATCGGTATTGGTATTAGGGGTACTGGTATTCACGAACAGAGTCCTTTTGCGCCGAGCGTGCTGCCTTTCAGACAAGCGAAACCGCCGGTTAGCGCGTTGCCGTCATCCACGCGCACCTGGAGCAAACGGAAAATTTTGGGAAAAGATGGTTCTCGGGATGAGAGGCGCCTCCGCCAGGAGAGACCTTTCGCGCGATCACGAGACATCAATGACCGCTAGATGCCCCTTTTCAGCCCCAAAGTCAAGGAGAGTTATGTTGCATTGCACACAAAAGGGGTGGGAAGGGCGGAAACCTTGAGTTCCTGCCGTGGGCTTCAGTCCCGATATCTCACTCTTGCTGGCTCAGGGAGAGCCAACCTGGTCGATGGTGCGGGCTCCCGCCTAACCCCTAACGCCCTACCTCACAACCCGCCGATACAGATGCCAGGTGGCATGGCCCAGCACCGGCATGACGATGACGAGGCCGAGGAAGAGGGGGATCGAGCCGAGCACCAGGGCGCCGGCGACGATCATGCCCCAGAGCGCCATGATGCCGGGGTTGGCGGCGACCGCGCGCACCGAAGTGCCGATGGCGATGCCGAGGCCGACCGGGCGGTCGAGCAGCAGCGGGAAGGACACTACGCTGATCGCCAGCACGACCACGGCGAAGAGGAAGCCGACGCCCAGGCCGACGAGGGTCATGGTCCAGCCGGCGCTGGTGGTCAGCACATCGGAGAGGAAGGCGGCGGGCGAGGCCGGCGGTTGCGGGCCCAGGGTCAGCAGGTAGATCAACTGCGCCGCGCCCAGCCACAGCACGAACAGCGCCAGCAAGGCGAGACCCAGAATGGCGATGGCCCCGAAGGAGGGCGCGCGCACCATCCCGAAAGCATGGAGCCAGCTTGCGGGCAGGCCGCGTTCGCGCCGCCGGCTCAACTCATAGAGGCCGATGGCCGCCACCGGGCCGACAAGGGCAAAGCCGGATGCCAGGGGGAACAGCAGCGCCAGCATGTCGTAGTTCAGGGCGGCGTGGATGAGCACCAGGCTGATCGCCGGGTAGATGATGCAGAGGAAGATGACGTCTGAGCGGTAGGCGCCGAAGTCGCTGAAGCCTTTCGCCAGGGCCTCGCGCAGGTCGGCGACTCCGATCTTGCGAACGCTTGGATGTCCGGCCTGTTCGGCGGTTTCGTCGGCGGGCAGGGAACTGCCGGCGGCTTCGACCGCCTGGGCGGCGTCCTTCAGCGCGTCCATTCCCCACTCGATGGGGTTTCGGATGGTGTGCATGATGGTCCCTCGCAAAGCTTGGTTTGGATGCCACAGCCGGTTCCCGGCCGGACGCCTCTCGCCGGCAGCCGGCCGCAAGGGAGCCGGATTTCTTTTATTTCCCGCAGCTTACGCCAGATAGCGGGCCTTGTCTCTTCACAACTGGTTGTTTTGTCAGACCACTGAGTTCGCGCACCCTCAGTTCCGCTGAGTTCGGGCCTTGCGGGGCGTGGTCCGGCGGATGGATAGTGACGTTCATGAAAGCCGAGTCCCCCAGTCCGCCGTCCGGCCCCGATTTCAGTCCCGAATTCCAGGCGCGGCTTGAAGAACTGCTGGTCTGGCGCCGGGACGTCCGGCGCTTTCGCGGCGATGCCCTGCCGGAGGGTTTGCTGGAACGCCTGCTGGGGCTCGCCGAACTGGCGCCCAGCGTGGGTCTCAGCCAGCCCTGGCGTTTCGTGCGGGTCATCGGCCCTGAAGCGCGCGGGTGTGTTGTCGAGAATTTCGAGGCCGCCAATGCCGAGGCCCTGGCCGACTACGCCGGCGACCGGGCGGCGCTCTATGCGCGGCTGAAACTCTCCGGCCTGCGCGAGGCGCCGGAACAGCTTGCGGTCTTTGCCGACCTCGCGCCCGAGGCGGGGCAGGGGCTTGGCCGGCGAACCATGCCGGAGACCCTGCAGTATTCGACGGTCTGCGCCATCCATACGCTCTGGCTGGCGGCGCGGGCGGCCGGGGTCGGGCTCGGCTGGGTGTCGATTCTCGATCCCCTGCGGATCGGCCGGGATCTGGCGGTTCCGGAGACCTGGAGTCTGGTCGCCTATCTCTGCCTTGGGTATCCCGAGGAGGCGCACGACGACCCGGAACTGCAACGCCACGGCTGGCAGGCCCGGGAAGCGGCGGGGCCGGTGCTTCTCACCCGCTAGCTTGCAGGCGCAAGGCCACGCAGGATCAGGTCGATCTGCGGCGTGATGCGGGCCAGGCATTCATCGGCGCTGGCATTCTCAAAAAACGCCGGGCGCATGCCCCAGAGGGTGATCGCATAAATCGCCGCGATGGCCGCTTCGAGATCGGCCTGCGGCGCGATCTCGCCGCGGGCGACCCCGGCCTGCAGAATCTCGCGGGTCACCGCATCGCCGGCCCGGCGTTGCTTGATGTTCTCCTGCTCCGTCTCCGCCGGCCAGACGCAGGAGTAGGCCACCAGGATCGCCGTCAGCTTCGGATCGGCGAGGTCATGGGCGTACTCGGTCTGCAGTTTGCGCAGCAGGCGCGCGCGGACCGGCCCCTCCTGCGGCAGGTCCGACGCCATTTCGCCGAGCTGGGCCGTGTTCTGTTCGGTGAGGATGGCGAACATCAGGCCGGCCTTGGAGCCGAAATGAGCATTGATCAGGCCGGCGGAGACCCCGGCTTCGGCGGCGAGCATGGTCACCGTCGTTCCGAGGTATCCCTTTTCCGACAGCATTTTGCGGCCGACCTGCATGATGCGGCGGCGCGTTTCCGCCTTTTGCGCGGCGCGCTTGCCGCCGCTGACGGGGGTTTTCTGGGCCGGGAGAATGCTCATCCGGGCCATAATGACTCATTCATTAAAAATAATCAATGATAATGTTCATTGAATGTATTTAGTGAATTGCTATATGTCGGAGGTCACGATGAAGGCTCGGTCGACCGGGTTTCCGGAGGCTGGCCAGGTAAGGCCCCAATGCAGCGCTTGAACGACCCCAGGGCGCAGGATTGCAGGTCTTCATCAGAACAAGAGCGGGCGGGCCGCCGCGGCCAGCGCCGTAGCGGCCCGCCAAGCTGCTCTTAAGGAGAGACGCCGTCGAAAGGGGATCGGAAGCGGCTTTTGGCCGCCGCCGCGATCCCGGCTCCGCGATCTCGCCTGCCGATACGACTGTGGGGGGCCATGTTTGAAAGGTCGGACGATGTTGGGAAGTCCTGTTGGGTTTGGAAGCCATGTTGGCGATGCAGCGCGGATGCGCATGCCGCCGGTACGTGTCCTCTGCGGTTTGTTGCTCTTCGCCCTCTCGGCTTTGCTGGGGTCCGTGTTCTGGCACGTCGAGGCGCAGGACAGATCGCTGCGCAATCACAGCCATCACCTCGCACAGACTGCGGTGAAGAACTTTGCGCGCCAGACCGAGGTTCTGGCGCGTGACTACGGCTATTGGAACGAGGCCTACCGGAATCTGGTGGAAGCGCCGGACAGCGGTTGGGTTGAGGAGAACATCATTCTCGATGACCTTCACGACATGCTGGGGATCGACGCTTTCCTGGTCCTCGACGAGAACGATGTGCCCGTCCTGGCGCAAGTGCAGGGTTCCCAAGGCCGGCGTGGACCGGAGGAGCGGATGGAGATGCCGCGGCTGCTCGCCGGCGGGCTCGCCGAGCTGATCGATCATGTCAGGAGCCGTGAAGTCAGCCGACCCTATGCCGCCTCCGCCTTCGTCAATCTTGGCGACGCGGTGGCCCTGGTGGCGGTGAGCCCGATTTTGCCTTTTCAGGAAACACCCCGGGCGGAAGTGGACGGCAAAACCGTTCATCTGCTGGTACTGCTCCGCCCCCTGACACCGGCCTATCTGTCCGAGATCGCGCATGACTTCGGGCTGGCGGACCTGGCCTTTGTTTCCAAGCGCCTGCCGCGCGACGCAACTTTGGCGCTGGAGACCAAGGCCGGTACGCAGGTGGCCAGCCTTACCTGGACGCCATCGCATCCCGGTGCGCAGCCGCACGTGCTTTTCGTCGTGCTGGCCGCGGCCCTGGCCTTGGGTGTCGCCGGGTTGGGATACCAGACCGTAAAGTCCTGGGAGCGCTACTGCCGTGCCCGGCAGGAAGCAGAAAGGCGCCGGCAGATCGCGGCCCAATCCAGCACCAATTTTATTGCCCATGTCAGTCAGGACCTGCGCCGCCCCCTTTCGGCAATGACCGGGCTCAGCGCCCTGGTCAAGACGGAGGTCTTCGCGTCACTCGATAAAGAGCGCTACCGTGCCTACCTGACCGACGTAGTGCTGGCGGCGCGTCAGCTCGTCGATACCGTCTCGACGGTTCTCGATCTCTCCAGTCTGGGAAAGCGCGACTACAAGCCCATTATCACGGTGGTACCTGTCGCGGGACTGCTGAAAGATGTCGAGTCGATGATGGCTTTTCGATTTCGCCGCCGGGAAGTCGCCCTGAAGATCGAGGAATGCGCAGCGGACCTGGCCGTCCTCGCCGATCCCATGACCTTGAAACATATTATTCTCGAGCTGATCACCGACGCCATAAAGGAAACGCCTGAAGATGGCCAGGTGACCGTCCGAACCGCGAGAGTTGGTGGGGACTGGATCGAGATCGCCGTAGCCGACCAGGGGGACGGGATGGCAAAGGATCGGATTTCGGTGATGCTTCATCCCTTCGCCGGCCTGTCGCCGGATGGCGCCCGGGACGCCGACCTCGGCCTTGCCGTAATCCAGGCGCTGGTCAAGCTGCACGGCGGGACGCTCACGGTGATGAGCAAACCCGGAGAGGGCACGATTATCCTGCTGCGCCTGCCGGCCGCCTCCTGCTGACGCAGAGGATCGCGGACAACGCAGCACGAGACAACGCAGCAGGGGACAATGCAGCATACAGGCGCCCGCTTACTGCTTTAAGATCGGGGCGCGGCGGTATCGGCGCCGCTTGAACGTAGCGAGAAGGAGCGGAAGCAATGGCAGACCAGCAATGCTGTGTGATCGTCGGTGTCGGACCGGGCCTGGGCGCCGCTGTTGCGCGCCGTTTCGCGGCGGCCGGCTACGCCGTGGCCCTGGCCTCGCGCAATCCGGATCGGCTGGCTCCGCTGGTGGCGGAGATCGCGGCGGCGGGCGGCAGTGCCAGGGCCTATCGTGCCGACGCGACGGACGAGACCGAGGTAACCGCTCTTTTCGACGCGGCGGAGAAAGACCTGGGTCCTATCGGGGTCGCGGTTTTCAATGCTTCCGGGCGTGTCCGCAAGCCGATCGCGGAGATCGAGGCGCAGGAATTCATCGATGCCTGGATGCGCGGCTGTTTCGGCGGCTTCCTGGTCGGCCGGGAAGCGGCGCGGCGCATGCAGCCGCGCAACGCCGGAACGATCCTCTTCACCGGCGCCACTGCCAGTGTAAAAGCTTTCCCGCTTTCGGCCGGCTTTGCCGTTGCCAAGTACGGCCTGCGCGCGCTGGCGGAATCCATGGCCCGGGCGTTGCAGCCGGAAGGGATTCATGTCGCGCACTTCGTCATCGACGGTGCCATTGGCAGTGATGAGACGAATGCCAGGCTGGACCCCACCGCGATCGCCGAGACCTACTATCAGACCCACGCCCAGCACCCGAGTGCCTGGTCGAGTTCCGTCGAACTGAGACCCTGGACCGAGAATTTCTAGTCCGGCAGACGCTCAATCCGGAAAACTCTGCAGCGTGTACATGGCGCGCAACAGATCGCTCATCCGCGCCTTACCGAAACTGGCTTCATAAATCTTGCCGATGGCCTTGCTGCGGTAGAGGCGGACCAGCGCGCGGTCGACCAGCAGCCGGAAGTCGCTGTCGCCCCGGCGCAGGGCCAGCGCATAGGGCTCGAAGGAAAAGAACCTCTGTGAAAGGACCAGCCGCTCCGGATTTTTGGCCTGGCGCGCAAGCATGATCAATATGGCGCGGTCGGCGAAGTAGGCGGCGATCTCTTCGGCCTCCAGGGCGTCGCGTCCTGCTTCATGGCTGGAAATGGCTACCACCTCGGCGGTGATCCCGGCCTCCGAGAGTGCGCGCCGCAGGCCGTCGTCGGTGGTGGTGCCGGCGCGCACGCCGACTTTCCGGCCGTTCAACTCGGTGAAGCTGGCCGGCCCGCCGCTTCGATAGAGAACGCTGGCACCGGTGACGAAGGTCTGCAGGCTGAAGTCGACCTCGGCCCGTCGTTGCAGGGTAACGGTGGTCGCGCCGCAGAGCAGATCGATGCGGCCGTCTGCCAGCGCGGCAAAACGGTTCTCAGCCGTCACCGGAACGAATTCGACCGCAAGCTGATCCAGTTCCAGGCTTGCCTGCACGGCACCGCCGATGGCCGCACAAAGCGCGACGCTGTAACCGGCGGCCCGCCCGTTTTCGTCTGCAAAGGAAAATGGCGCGGCGTCGTCGCGAAAGCCGAGCTTGAGGCCGCTGGTTTCGCGAACCTTGTCAAGGGTTGCCGCCTGGCTTGCAGTGGCAAAGGAAAGGCCGACCGCCAAAAAAAACGCCACGCCTCGAGAGGCAGCGCGCCTCAGATACCCTGATTCCGCTCCACCCATCGCCATGCTCCCCAGCGTTGTGTCTTGTTTGGCCCGCTCAGCCGGAAGGGGACCACAGGCCGGATGCTGTGACAACTCTGGCCGCGTGACAAATTCTGGCCATGGCCGTTGGCTTCAGGCTGAAGCTTACGCTCCCTGCGGCCCGCAGGTACGGCAAGGTCTGGTGCCCCGAACCCGAACCTCGATCCTCATCCTTGGGAATAGTGCGCGTTCCCAGCCGTCTTGTTTAGCAATGAGGAATGAGATCGGGTTCCCGTCACTCTGCGTGAACGGGGCGTGAGCGGGCCCGGGTCTCGAAACAGAGAGGGTCTTTCGATGTTGAGAATCCTGCCGCTTGCGGTCGTCGCCATTTCATTTTCCCTGCTGGCCGGCCTGCTGCCGGCCCGCGACGCGGGTGCTGCGTCACAGGGGCTTTTGCACCAGGTGCAGGCGGCTGGTGCAGATTTCAGTGAAGGCCAGCTGGAGGCCTATGTCGCCGCTGTTGTGAAAATTCAGGAGATCGACAAGTCCTGGCAGCCGCGCATTGAAGGTGCCCAGACTTCGGGCGAAGCGGCTGAAATGACCCGTGAGGCAACGGAAGAGATGATCGCCGAGGTTCAGGCTCAGGGTCTCAGCGTCGAGGAATACAACTCCATCACCCAGGCCGCGGAGAGTGACGACGGACTTTATGAGCGCATTCTGACGCTGCTGGCTGAGCTTCGCTGAGCGGCAAGCGCTGCGCCGACCTGTGTTGCCACGCGGCGCACCCTTTGGGCCGCCGCTGTATCGGGCAAAGACCACGGGTTGGCGGCCGCCTCGGCGACGACCGCGCCGTCCTGAATGCTGATCTCGGCCCCCAGGCTTTGCACCAGACGGCGCATGGCCTGGTTCTCCGACAGCAGGCTGCCGTGGAAACGCTCGATGCCTGCCGCCATGGCCGAGGCGCCGAGTGCCCCCAAAAGCACCTTTGATACGCCCTGGCCCTGATGGCGGTCGCAGATCGTCAGGGCAACCTCGGCCCGGGAGGACGCCTCTGCTTCCCGCACATAGCGGCCCAGCGCGATAGCACCGTCCTGTGATTTTTCCGAAGGATCGATGACCAGCCAGGAGACATGGTCCCTTGCATCGGTATTGGTCAGGTAGTCGAGGTCCCGGGCGCTGAGGCGAATGCCACGGCTGTGGAAGCGGGCGTAGAGCGTTTCCGCCGAAAGCAGTTTCAGGGCCCGCTCGATCAACTGCCGGTCTTCACGGCGCAGCGGCCGCACGAGATAGTTGGTGCGGTTGTCGGCTGTTACGGCGATGCTTGCGGACAAGGCTTTCCCCACGTTCAATCGGTTTCTCTGCCAATCGGCTGTTCTGCAGTAGCCGACTTTTCAGCGGCCGCATTTGTTTCGATTGAAAGTTTGACGCTTTTGCGCCTCTCTTGGCAAGTTGACCGGTCAGCGCAGGCTCCGGCTGCCAGCCGGGCAGTCGTGATCGGCGAATATCGTTGGCGGGAAAGGGTGGGGCCGCGGGCCCTCTTGGCGATGAATCTGATCTTGCGTCTTATCAAGGTTCTGCTGTCGGCGCGGTTTGGCACGGCACTCGGGGTTTTGGATGTCTCGGTCATCCGCCTGCGGGTCTGGCCGAACGATCTCGACTTCAACCTTCACATGAACAACGGGCGCTACCTGACGATCATGGACCTTGGCCGGATCGACCTGATGGCGCGCAACGGATCGCTGAAGACCTTTCGCCAACGCCGCTGGATGCCTGTGGTTGCCGCCCAGACCATCACTTTCCGCCGCTCCCTTAGGCCGCTGCAGGAATTTGAACTGCATACCCGTGTGGTCTGCTGGGATGAGGATTTCGTCTACATGGAGCAGACCTTCATGGCGGAGGGACGCATCGCCGCCCTGGCCTTGGTGCGGGCGGCTTTTGTTGAAGAGGGCCGAAAGCTGCACTCCGCCGACGTCCTGGAAGCCATCGGCGTCCACCGCCGCTCGCCGTCGATGCCCTCGGGTATCAAGGCCTGGACGGCGGTCGAGGACTGGCACCGCGAAACCAGCTCCGCCGATGTGCGCCAACGCGAAGCCCTGGCGCAAGGCGAGACGCCCGACGAAGGTTAGCCGGCTTCCCCTGGCTGTCGTCGTGTGATAGCGTCTTTGGCGTCAAGCTACTGAAATGGAATGAAAAAAAGGCCGGTTTGGCGCCCTTAAAGAGGAGAGCGCGCCGATGGAAAAACTGACCATTCATTCTCTCGTGGCCCGGGCCGTGTTGGTTCCGCTGGACCCGCCGCTGACGACGGCCAGCGGCGTGGTGGCCGCCGCCCCGCTGGTGCTGATCGACCTGAAGACAGAAGAAGGCGTGACCGGTTGCGCCTATGTCTTTTGCTACAGCCCGGTGGTCATGGGCCCGATCGCCGAGACCCTGCGCAACATCGGGGATCTGGTGAAGGGTGCCGCCGTGGCGCCCCAGGATCTCGACCGCCTGCTGCGCGCCCGCTTCCGGCTGCTGGGGGTTCAGGGTCTCGTCGGGATGGCCATGGCGGGCTTCGACATGGCGGCCTGGGATGCTCTGGCCAAGGCGGCGGGTCTGCCGCTGGTAAGCCTGCTCGGCGGCACGGTCTGCGCCGTGCCGGTTTATGACAGCCATTCCATGCTGGCGGCCGATCAGGCCGCCGCGGCGGCGGCTGAGTCGCACGCCAAGGGTTTCGGCGCCATCAAAGTGAAAATCGGCCACCCCGGCATCGCCGAGGATCTGGCGGTGATCCGCGCGACCCGGGATGCCGCCGGCCCGGATATGGCAATCATGGTCGACTACAACCAATCCCTTTCGGTGCCGGAGGCAATGGCGCGCGCCCGCATTCTCGATGACGAGGGGTTGGCCTGGATCGAGGAGCCGACCATCGCCGAAGACTTTGCCGGTCACGCAAAGATCGCCGATGCGGCCAGGACGGCGGTCCAGCTCGGCGAGAACTGGTGGGGCCTGCCGGATATGCAAAAGGCCATTGCCGCCGGCGCCTCGGACCTGGCGATGATCGATGTCATGAAGATCGGCGGCGTGACTGGATGGATGAAGGCCGCCGCTTTGGCGGAGGGCGCCGGCCTGCCGGTCTCCAGCCATCTCTGGCCGGAGGTGAGCGCCCACCTGCTGGCCGTGACGCCCGGTGCGCATCTGTTGGAGTACCTGGATCTCGCGGCGCCGGTCCTTCAGCAACCGGCACAGGTGCAGGGCGGCAAGGTGGTCATCCGCGACGAGCCCGGCAGCGGCGTCGCCTGGGACGAGGCCGCCGTCAGCCGTTACGCCGCCGATTAACGTTTGTTCCCTGTAAGCGGCTGGCGGGAACGGGGGCGGCGATGCTATCCTGCTGTTTCACCTGCCAAACTGACCGTTCGGATCCAGGAACTTGCCGAATCCCGCGCCGGCCCGGCCGCGCCGTAAAGTCGACGCCGGACTGCTGATCGTCCTCGCTGTTGCCCTGCTTGCCGGGGGCCTCTGTTATGCCCTGAAGGGGCCGGCGGTTTTCTGGAGCGTCCTCGGCGACGACCTCTGGCTGTTGCTGGCCATTGCCCCCAAGGTGCTGGCCGGCGTGCTGCTGGCCGGGCTCTTGACGGTGCTGCTGCCGCGCGAACAGGTGGCACGCTGGATGGGTTCGCGCTCCGGCCTCAAGGGCCTGACCCTGGCCGCGCTGGCCGGCGCCCTTTTGCCCGGCGGACCGATGATGACCTTTCCCCTGGCGGTGGCGCTGGGCGCCGCCGGTGCCGACATCGGCACGGCAACGGCTTTCATCGCCGGCTGGGCGTTGCTTAACGTCAGCCGCACCCTGGTCTGGGAGATGTCGTTCTTCGACAACGATTTCGTGCTGCTGCGCTATGGCCTCAGCCTGCTGCTGCCGATTCTGCTCGGCTGGCTCGCCCGGCAGTGCTTCGGGCGCGTGAAGGCGCTGGCCGAACGGCAGGAAGGGGGCGCCGAATGAGCATCGTGATCGCCTCTGTGCTGCTTTATGGGGCCGTGCTGGTGCTTGGCGGCCTGGTGCTGCGCCGCGGCGGCGATGCGGTGCCGGAAGCCCTGAGAATTTCCTGGGACCAGGCCTTATCGGTGACGCCGCGCATTATCCTCGCGGTCATCGGCGCCGGCTTCATCGCCGCCCTGGTGCCGCCGGAATGGGTCGCGGCCTTCGTCGGCCGGGACACCGGTTTCGCCGGCCTGCTTCTGGCCAGCCTGATCGGCGCGCTGACGCCCGGCGGACCGATGCTGGCCTTTGCGGTCGGTGGCGCCGCCATGGAAGTCGGTGCCGGGGCGCCGCAGATGATGGCCTTTGTCTCCGCCTGGTCGCTCTTTAATTTTAACCGCATGCTGGTCTGGGAGTTTCCCATCATGGGACACCGCTCGACCCTTCAGCGCTTCGCCATCGCGTTGCCGCTGCCGGTTCTCATCGGGCTGGCGGTCGGACAGCTCGGTCTTCTCTGACGACTGGATCGGCGGGCCGTCGCGATTAAGGCAGAGAGAGTCAATTGCGCGCTTGGCCGGCGGCCGCAGCGGCCTATACTGGCAAAGCGACTCCGATGAGCCGCTAACCGCTTTGTTTGTTTGTGATTTTCCGTTTTTCACTGGGTGGGTTGTTTTAATGATCTCCGCACTTTTCCTGGGCTTCCTGATCGGTTTGCAGCATGCGCTGGAGGCGGATCACGTGGCCGCCGTTGCCAGCATCGTCTCCGGAGAGCGCAAGCTTGGCAGGGCGCTGCGTCATGGCGCGGTCTGGGGTCTCGGCCACACGCTCACCCTTTTGCTGCTGGGCGGGATGGTGGTGCTGGCGGGGGAAGCGATCCCCGAGATCTGGGCCCAGGGCCTTGAACTGCTGGTGGGTGTGATGCTTGTGGTTCTCGGTCTGGCCGTTCTGCGCCGCCTGTGGCGCGAGAAGGTTCACTTTCATATCCATCGCCACGCCGACGGCGTCACCCATATGCACGCCCACAAGCATGAGGCCGAAGAGGGCCGCCACGATGCCAGCCGTCACGAACACGAACATCCCGCCGGCTTGCCGCTGCGCAGCCTCGCGGTCGGTATGATGCATGGGATGGCGGGTTCGGCCGCGCTCATTCTGCTGGCGCTGGCCTCGGTCACCTCGACGCCGCTGGCGCTCGGCTACATCGTGGTTTTCGGCATCGGCTCGATCGTCGGCATGGCGCTGCTTTCCGCCGTCATTGCCGTGCCCCTGGGCTACACCGCCGGGCTCTTCACCTGGGCCAACCGGGCCCTGCAGGGTGCGGTCGGTGTCGTCACCGTGGGGGTCGGCGGCACGATCGTCTACGGCATCACCGTCACCGACTGGGGGCTCATCTAGACGGGACAGACAGGGCCTGAGCTGTTACCGGTCGCCACGAGGGCCGCGCCGCTCGGCGCCCTGCCAGGTGCCGACGGCGGCAGACTTGCGTCCGGGATTGCTGCCGATCCTGTGGTCGTGGGTGCGGATGAACTGCTTGACGCAGGGCGCGATCCGCTCGCGCCACTTGCCGCCATTGAACAGCCCATAGTGCCCGACGTCCCGCGCCAGGTGGTAGGCTTTCATCTCGTCGGGCAGGTTGGGCGTGATCTCGAGCGCCGCCTTGGTCTGGCCGATGCCGGAGATGTCGTCGAGCTCGCCTTCGATGCACAGCAAGGCGGTGCGGGTGATGTGTTCGGGTAATACCGGATGCCAGCGGGCGATCATCTTGCCCTGGGGCAACTCGTGTTCCTGGAAGACGGTCTTGACCGTCTGCAGGTAAAACTCCGCCGGCAGATCCATCACCGCGCGGTATTCCTCGTAAAAGACGCGCTTCTTGTCTGCCGCCTCGTCGTCGCCGCGCACCAGATGGTCGAACAGTTCGCCGTAGGAGGCGAGATGGCGGTCGTAGTTCATGGCGATGAAGTTGGTGAGCTGGATGAAGCCCGGATAGACCTTGCGGAAGACGCCGGGATAGGGCGGCGGTACCTGGACGACGACGTTGTTCTCGAACCACTCGATCGAGTTTTCCTTGGCCAGTTTGTTGACCTGGGTGGGCGACTCGCGGGTATCGATCGGCCCGCCGATCATGGTCAGCGTGGCCGGCAGGCAGTTGTCGCCCCAGGCCGACATCACCGAGACGGCGGCGAGCGCCGGAACCGACGGCTGGCACACCGCGATGATGTGGGTGTTGGGGCCGAGCACGTGCAGGAAGTCGATCAGGTAGTCGATGTAGTCGTTCAGATTGAACCTGTCGTCGGTTACCGGAATCATCCGGCAGTCCCGCCAGTCAGTGACGAAGACATCGTGGTCCGGCAGCATAGTCTCGACGGTGCCGCGCACCAGGGTCGCATAGTGGCCCGACAGCGGCGCGACGATCAGCAGCTTGGGATCGTCCGGGCGCTCGCGCGCCCGCTTGAAATGCAGAAGGTCACAGTAGGTCCGCTTGATCACCACCTCTTGTTCGACCGCGACTTCGACGTCGCCGATGGTGGTGCTGTCGAGCCCCCAGTTCGGTTTGCCGTAACTCCGCGTCAGATGCTCGAAGATGTCCGCCGCCGACTCGATCGAGCGCACCATCGGCGTGTTGGTCATCGGATTCATCGGGTGGTTGAGCATCATCCTCAGGCCGTCGCTCATGGCCCGCGCCGGCGCCATGGAAAGGCGCGACATCTCGTGCAGATAGTAGAGCATGGACTGACGTCTCCCTCGCCGGGCTGCTGCGCCGGGCCGTGCAATCGTCGCAGCCGGGCTATTGGTCGGGATTGCGGCAGCGCGGAGCCTAGGGCCAAACAGCTTGATTATGGCTTAATGGGGCGAGAACTAGGCAAAAAGGCTAGGATTTTCGCCTCTTTTTCAAGACGCGCAGAAGGACAAAAACGTCCTTCCCATGGCCCGGTGGGGGCTGTGCGGGGAACGAAAGCCTTAGTGCTGGCGGGCGCGGACGATGATGCTCTTGATGGTTTCTTCGCCCAGGGCGCGGCAGGCCTCCAGGCGGTGCAGACCTTCGATCAGCACGAAGCGTCCGTTGCCCTGGCGCACCGAAATCGGCAGCTTCAAGCCTTCTTCCATGATGCTCTCGGCCAGCTCGTCAACCTGCGCCGGCTTCAGGGTACGCTTGCGCTTCGCCGGTACATAGATCTCGGCGATCGGGATCTCTACGCTTTCCATCGTCCGCTCTACCAAATGCTTCTCCTGTTAACCCGGTGCCGCGCGGGCTGCGCCGCCTCCGGATCCTGAATTCTACGCAGAGGGCGTTAAGAGAATCCAGCCTGGGCGCTATGCGGAAGAGCTGACCCGGCCGACGGCGTCGCGCCAGCCGCTGTAACGCTCCTCGCGGTCCGCCTCGGCCATCTGCGGTTCGAAACGGGCGTTGCACTGCCATTGCGCGGCGACAGCCTCCAGATTCTGGAAGAGACCACGATTGAGGCCTGCCAGATAGGCCGCACCCAGGGCCGTGGTCTCGGCCACCTGCGGGCGCTCCACCGCAACACCCAGGATGTCGGCCAGCATCTGCAGCATCCAGTCGTTGGCCACCATGCCGCCGTCGACCCTCAGCGTCTCCAGCCCGCTGGCGCCGTCGGCGCGCATGGCTTCCAGCAGGTCGCGGGTCTGGTAGCAGACCGCCTCCAGGGTCGCGCGGGCCAGTTCCGCCGGTCCGCTGGCCCGGGTCAGCCCGAAGATCGCGCCGCGGGCATCGGCGTCCCAGTAGGGCGCGCCGAGGCCGGTAAAGGCCGGCACCAGATAGATGCGCTGGCCGGTATCGGCCTGCTTTGCCAGGGCTTCGGTTTCTTCAGCCGAACCGATGACACCCAGGCCGTCGCGCAGCCATTGCACGGCGGCGCCGGCCACGAAGATGCTGCCCTCCAGCGCGTAGGTGGTCTTGCCGCCCAGGCGATAGGCCACGGTGGAGAGCAGCCGGTTCTGTGAGTACACAAGATCGCTGCCGGTGTTGAACAGCGCAAAGCAACCGGTGCCGTAAGTGGACTTCATCATGCCCGCCTCGAAGCAGGCCTGGCCCACCGTCGCGGCCTGCTGGTCGCCGGCGATGCCGCCGACGGGCAGGGCGGCGCCCAGCAGCGCGGTTTCGGTGGTGCCGAACTCCGCATCGCTGTCGCGGACCTCCGGCAGCAGGCTTTCGGGAATGCGCAGCAGCTCCAGCAGTTCCTTGTCCCAGACCTGGCGCTTGATATCGAAAATCAGGGTGCGCGCCGCGTTGGTCGCGTCGGTGGCGTGGACCCGCCCCCCGGTCAGCCGCCACAGCAGGAAGCAGTCGATGGTGCCGAAGGCAAGCTCGCCGCGCTCGGCCCGTTCGCGCGCGCCAGGTACCTTGTCCAGCAGCCAGGAAATCTTGGTGCCGGAGAAGTAGGGGTCCAGCAGCAGGCCGGTCCGCTCCCGCACCAGTGCCTCGGCGCCGGTTGCGCGCAGATCCTGGCAGAATTCCGATGTCCTGCGGTCCTGCCAGACGATGGCCTTGTGGATCGCTTCGCCGGTCGCCCGGTCCCAGATGACGGTGGTTTCGCGCTGGTTGGTGATGCCGATGACGGCAACGTCGCCCATGGTCTTGCCGGCATCGGCCACCGCGTCCTTGCAGACCGCCAGCGTATCGCGCCAGATATCCTCGACATCGTGCTCGACCCAGCCGGACTGGGGAAAGTGCTGCGGAAGCTCTTTCTGGGCCAGGCCCAGCCTTTGGCCCTCTGCAGAGAACAGAATCGCCCGCGTGCTGGTTGTTCCCTGGTCGATTGCAAGAATGCTGCTGCCTTCGGCCATCGCACCGCTTCCCCCGTTGATCAGTTTGTTTTTGGTTTTGCCGCCTCCGGCCTGGCGAACCGGAGGGCGCATGGTGTCGCTCCGGCCCGGGAAGATCAAGTCTTCCCATGTCCCGTGGATAAGGTGGCTTTACTTGCCCGGCGGGAATTCTGGCCGATTGATCTGCGTCAAGGCGACCGCGATCCCAGACCTCTAGATTTATAGCATCCGCTGTGTGCTGGAAGGTGGTCCCCACCATAACTCTTGGCCTTCCAGTCTGCGGACCCGGTCTTAGCCCAGTTGGACCGGTTGCGGGCATCTCGGAAGTAATTTCGAGGCTATGTCCCAAACGTCTGCCCGGTGCCGAACACTCCCGGCACCGGGCATTTTTTTGTTTCTCCGATCTGTCTGAAACGGCGCTAGAACTGTTCGTCGGCGAGGGCCAGGGTCGATTCGGCGCCCTTTGTCACTGCGGCGGCAAGCCCCGCAGCCTCGCCCAGCAGGTTGTCGGCATAGAAGCGCGCGGTCTTCAGCTTGCCGTCGAGATAACTTTGGTCGCCACTGCCGTCTTCTGCCCTGCGGGCTGCTTCGATGGCCGCCTGCGCCAGCAGCCAGCCGCCGAGGACCACGCCGAAGAGGTTCTGGTAGGGGGTCGCCGAAGCGGCGCCGCGTAGCAGATCTTCACCACCCTGTTCCAGCATCCAGGCCGTTGCCCGGTCGAGGGCCTCCAGGCTTTCGGCCAGCGGTTCGCGAAGGGCGGCAAGCGCGCTGTCGGCCTCCGCTTTGGGCAGCCCGGCGCGCATCTCCATCAACAGGCGGGTCATGGCTGCCCCCTCGTCGCGCAGCAGCTTGCGCGTAAAGAGGTCGAGCGCCTGGATGCCGTTGGTGCCTTCGTAGATCGGCAGGATGCGGGCGTCGCGGTAGTGCTGCGCGGCGCCGGTTTCTTCGACGAAGCCCATGCCGCCGTGGATCTGGATTCCCAGCGAGGCAACCTCGCAGCCGATGTCGGTGCACCAGGACTTGGTCACCGGGATCAACAGGTCCAGCAGGGCCTGCTGTCCCCTGCGTGCCTCTTCATCCGGCTCCCGCTTGGAACGGTCCAGCGCGGCAGCCGCCCAATAGGTCATGGCCCTGGCCGCCTCGGTCTTGGCCTTCATGGTCGCCAGCATGCGGCGCACGTCGGGGTGCCGGATAATGGCGACGGTGGCGGCATTGCCGTCAAGCGCGCGGCTCTGGGTGCGGTCGAAGGCATAGGCGCGGGCTTGTTGATAGGCGCGCTCGGCAATCGCCACGCCCTGGATGCCAACGGCAAGGCGGGCGTTGTTCATCATCGTAAACATGCAGGCCATGCCGCGGTTTTCCCCGCCGACCAGATAACCGATCGCGCCGCCGGAATCGCCATAGGCCATGACCGCGGTGGGCGACGCCTTGATGCCCAGCTTGTGTTCGATGGAAACGCAGCGCAGGTCGTTGCGCGGGCCCAGCGTGCCGTCCTCATTCACCAGGAACTTGGGCACCAGGAACAGGCTGATCCCCTTGGTGCCCGCGGGCGCATCGGGCAGGCGCGCCAGAACCATATGGACGATGTTTTCGGTCAGGTCGTGTTCGCCGAAGGTGATGTAGATCTTCTGGCCGGTGATCAGATAGTGATCGCCGTTAGGCTCCGCCTTTGTCTTCACCGCCCCGACGTCGGAGCCCGCCTGCGGCTCGGTCAGGTTCATGGTGCCGGTCCACTCGCCGGAAATCATCCTGGGCAGGTAGGTCTGCTTCTGGTCTTCGCTGCCGTGTTCCTGAAGCAGTTCCACCGCGCCGGCGGTCAGCAGCGGGCAGAGCCCGAAACTCAGGTTCGCCGCCTGCCAGATCTCCTGCACCGCCGTGGCCAGGGTCCAGGGCATGCCCTGACCGCCGTAGTCCGGATCGAAGGGCAGGGAGTTCCAGCCGCCTTCAACGAACTGGTTATAAGCCTCCTGGAAACCCTTGGGGGTGCGCACCACGCCGTTTTCGTAGACCGAGCCTTCACGGTCGCCCGGGTGGTTCAGGGGGGCCAGCACCGCGGCGCCCAGCTTGCCGGCCTCCTCCAGGATGGCGTCCACCAGATCCGGCGTCGCTTCCTCATAGCCCGGCAGGCCGGCGATACCCGGCATATCGGCGATGGCGTCCAACGCAAAGCGCATCTCGGTGATCGGCGCGGTATAGGTCATGGCAGGCATCTCCCAGGCAGAGATTTGTCGGACGCGGGCCAGCGTCGCGTTGTTTTCCCACAGAGAAAGATGGAGCAGCACAGCCGTCTTGGCAATGGAGGGGGCGGCGTTGAACCTTTCGCCGCCTTGGACCCGACGAAGAGGTCCAATCTGGGTCTCACA
The DNA here is from genome assembly GCF_011683915.1 of Pelagibius litoralis. GTDB lineage: Bacteria > Pseudomonadota > Alphaproteobacteria > Kiloniellales > Kiloniellaceae > Pelagibius > Pelagibius litoralis. The sequence continues at coordinate 41,271 of NZ_JAAQPH010000016.1, read as the reverse complement.
CGGCAGGTAAGGCAAAGAAGACGCCATGACGGCTATTTTCCAACTGCAGCGCGCGATGCTCGGCTATGCGGCCGGGGCCGGCCTTGCCGTTCTGGTGATCGCCGTCATGGTCGGCCCCATGGCCGGTGCTTTTGCCTTTGTCGTGGGGGCGGCCATTGCCGCCGTCTGCGGTGTTTTCGTCTTTCTGCCGGTGGTCCTGCTGTTGATCTGGATCGGGCAACTGCGGATCTGGTGGGTCGTCCTTCTGGCGCCGGTCCTGCTGCTGGCGGGCAGCAGTATTCTTTTCCCCCCTGATGACCTTGCGCTGACGCTGGCTTTCCTGAAGCGCGACGGCGCCGGACAGCTTGTGCCGGATTGGAAGCTCATTGCAGCAGCCGGCTCCGCCGCGGCAGCCGGATTGATCGGCTGGCTCGTCGGCTTTGGATTCCGGACAAGGCCGGCACCGCCGGAAGATGATCGTTCTGCTTAGCCGATGCTGTCGAAAAATTGGTCGCTGACGTGACGATCCTGAGCGCCTAGACTTACTTCATGGCTGAGATCATCAATCTGCGGCAGGCGAAGAAGCGCAAGGCGCGCGACGAGAAGTTGGCGAAGGCGGCGGACAATCGCGCGCGCTTCGGCCGCAGCAAGAGCGAGCGCAAGAAGACCGATGACGAGCGCGACAAAGCGCTGCGCGACCTTGACGGCAAGAAGCTGGACTGAACGCCGGGGTGCGCGGCCTATCGTCGCACAGCCGCTGTTCAGATAAGCGAAACAGGCCTGTAACCGTTTTTCATTTGCCGTAGATCAATGCGGCGGATCGCCGGAGCTGATCTCCTTCACCCACATCGTTGGCGTCTTTCCTTTTCGAACTTGTGATCACGTTCCGCGCTGTGCGCAGCGCTGGAACGCTTCTGTAGACCACAGAGCCGGGGGGAGGGCGCGGCGCGTCCTGAACCTCGAAAGTGGATGATAAGGAGACGACATGATGAAAGGGATTCTTGGCAACGCGATCTGCACGACCGCATTGTCGGCCCTGTTTCTTACCGCCGTGATATCTGACCAGGCCGCGGCGGCCGAAGAACCCTTCAGGCCCTTTGGCCTGAACCTGGAAGGCTCTCTGGGCGAAGGTGGACACAGCCGCTATGTCCCGCCGCTGACCAATCCTATCTTCAACGAAACGCCTTACATCACGACAGAAGCCCGGGCGATCTACTTCTATCATGAGCTTCCCAATGATTTCGTGACCGGCGGCGGCCACGTCAATCTCGTGGCCCTGCAGCTTCGCCTGGCGCTGACCGAACGCCTGGGCTTCATCGCCACCAAGGACGGCTACGCGGATTTCCAGTTCGATGACGTCCTGGAAGATGAAAGCGGCTTCGCCAACATCGCCTTCGGCTTCAAGTACGCGGTCATTTCCATTCCGGAAGATGAAACACTTCTGACGGTGGGCCTGCGCTACGAGATACCGATCAACGACCTAGAAACCGGCGGTATCGAACTGCAGGGCGACGGGGACGGCTTCCTCAACCCCTTCGTGACCGGCGCGACGACCTTTGGCGATCTTGGTCTCCAGGCCAGTTTCGGCGCCAACATCGCTCTCGACGGCGATGCCGATACCTCGATCGTCCACTATTCGGCGCATGCGGACTACGAGGTTCTTCCCGGGTTCTTTCCCCTGATCGAGGTCAATGGATTTACGCCCATCGATCACGGCAATCGCCTGACCGGCGCGCTGGGGGATCTGGACGGCGTGGACGTACTGAACTTCGGCAGCGATGACCGCGACACCACGATCACCGTCGGCGGCGGCTTTCGCTATCAATTCAACGACAATGTGCAGATCGGCCTTGGCGGCGAAACCCCGATCACCGACAAGGACGACAGCATCTTCGATTACCGCGTTTACTTCGATCTCGTTCTTTCGCTCTGAGAACCGGGCGGGCGCTGCGGGAGGGCACAGGCTGCCTGGTTCCCTGCTGCGCCCGCCATGGCCGTCCGTGAGAACCTCATGCCAAGACAGCGGCGGTAAAAGGGACCGCCAATGCTGCCGACGTTCGAGACCGAGAGACTTCTGCTTCGCCCGCGTTCGATTGCGGACCTGGAAGACTGCCTCGCCATGGACCGCGACCCCCTTGTGACGCAGTTCATTGCTGGGGAAGGGGCTATGCGACCGAGGCTGCGGCGCCGGTTCTGGCGCACGCCCTGCAGGGCCTTGGCCTGGATGCCGTGGTCGCCGACATCGATCCCTTGAACGCCGCTTCCATACGGGTCGCCGAGAAGCTCGGTCTTGTGTTCGCCGAAGAGCGATACCTTGACGGTGCTTTGGCGAAGTCCTACCGCCTCAGCGCGGGACCACTTTCCCCGGGTTCATGAGGTTCTGCGGGTCGAGGGCGGCTTTCACCCGCTGCATCATCTCGATTTCCAGGGGCGATTTGAAGTGGGCGTTTTCCGTCACCTTCATGTGGCCGATGCCGTGCTCGGCGGAGATCGATCCGTCCAGTTCCACCACCAGGCTGTGGACTGCATGGTTGACCTCGTCCCAGCGGGCGAGATAGTCGGCCTTGTCGGCGCCTTCCGGCTGGGAAAGATTGAAATGGATGTTGCCGTCGCCGAGATGGCCAAAAGACACCGGGCGAATACCGGGGACCATTTCTTTCACCAGGGCCAGGGCGCGCTCCAGGAAAAGCGGTACCTTGGAAACCGGCACCGAGACATCGTGCTTGATGGAGCCGCCCTCGAACTTCTGCCCCTCCACCAGGCCTTCGCGGATGCGCCAGAAGGCGGCGGCTTGGCGTTCGTTGGCGGCCAGGGCTGCGTCGATCACCAGGCCGTCTTCGCAGGCGGTGGCGAGCAGGTTTTCCAGGACGTCGCGCAGGCTGCCGTCGGCTTGTCCGGAGGCCAGTTCGGTCAGCACGTACCAGTCGTGGGCTTCGCCGAGCGGGTCTTCGATGCCGCTGACGTGGCGCAGGGCAAAGTCGAGACCGATGCGGGGGATCAGTTCGAAGGCCGCGACTCGGTCGCCGGAAGCAGCCCGGCTGCGGGCCAGCAGTTCCACGGCGGCCTCAGGGCTGGTCACCGCAATGAAGGCGACGGCGGTTTCCCGCGGCCGGGGAAAGAGCTTCAGGGTCGCTGCGGTGATGATCCCCAGGGTACCTTCCGCGCCGACGAAAAGGTGCTTCAGGTCGTAGCCCGTGTTGTCCTTGCGCAGCGCGCTCAGCCCCTCCCAGATGCGCCCGTCCGCCAGCACCACTTCCAGGCCCAGTACCAGGTCGCGGGTGTTGCCGTAGCGCAGCACGTGGATGCCGCCGGCGTTGGTTGAGAGGTTGCCGCCGATCTGGCAGGAGCCTTCGGCGCCCAGGCTCAACGGAAACAGCCGGTCTGCTGCTTCTGCCGCCTGCTGCACGCTCTGCAGGATGCAGCCCGCTTCGACGGTGATGCTGTAGTCGGTTGGATCGACGTTCCTCACCCGGTTCATGCGCCCGAGGTTGATGAGCAGCGCGCCGTCCTGTTCGAAGGGCACCGCGCCAGCCACCAGACCGGTGTTGCCGCCCTGGGGCACCAGAGGCACCCCGGCTTCGGCGCAGAGCGCGACAGCACGCGAGACTTCCTGCGTGTCTGCCGGGCGGATCATGAAGGGTGTATGGCCCTCGTAGCGGCCCCGCTGTTCCTTCAGGAAGGGTGCCAGGGTCTGCGCATCGCCGACCACGCCCTTTTCACCCAGCAAGGCGGTGAGTTTCCTGCGCAGGGCATCGTAGTCGGCGGTTTTCGGGCTCAAGGTATCCATGATCAGGACTTTAATGCGCGCGACCGGTCCTGGCGAGTCTGTCCCTGGCGCGCTTGTCCGGGACCAGCTTGGCCGGCTCAGCCTTCCCGCGGCGCGGCGGCGCGGCGCAGCCGGTCGTTGATGGCGGCGCCCAGGCCGCTCTCGGGGATCGGCATCGCCGCAATGGCGCCCGCGTCGCTTTCATCCAGTTCACGCAGACAGGCAAAGAGCCTGGTCGCCGCTTCGGCGAGATCGCCCGCAGGGCTGAGGTTCAGGGTCACGGCTGCGCCGCTTGGGGCCTGCGGGCCGAAAGCCAGCAGGGCCTCGTCCGCAGCGACGGAGGTCGCTTCAAGCCGCAAAGGTTTGGCAGGCGCGTAATGGCTGCTCAGCATACCCGGTGCTTTCAGTGTCCCGTCGTTTGCGGGCGGGGGTGTCAGATCGAGAAAGCCGCTCAAGTCCTCCGCCGTTACCGCGCCGGGGCGCAGTATCGTGGGCTTTGGCGTCGAGAGATCCAGCACGGTCGATTCCAGGCCGACGCTGCAGGCGCCGCCGTCCAGGATCAGGGGGATCCGGCCGTCGAGCGACCGGGCCACGTGCGCCGCCTGGGTCGGGCTGATACGGCCCGAGGCGTTGGCGCTGGGTGCTGCCAGGGGCAGGCCGGCCTCCGCCAGCAGCCGTTGGGCCACCGGGTGGGCGGGAACCCGGACCGCCTGGGTGTCTAGCCCGGCGCTGCAGAGCAGGGAGAGGCGGCTGTCGGCGCGGCGCGGCAGGACCAGGGTGAGGGGGCCGGGCCAGAAGCGCGCGGCGATTTCCCTGGCCCTGGTATCGAAAACCACTTCACGCGCGGCGGCGGCGGAGTCGGTGAAATGAACGATCAGCGGGTTGAAGCGCGGCCGGTCCTTGGCGGCGAAGATGCCGGCCGTGGCGTTGTCCGAGGTGGCGTCGGCACCCAGGCCGTAGACGGTCTCGGTCGGAAAGGCGACCAGGCCGCCGTCGCGCAGGATCTCTGCGGCTTCTCGAAAACTCTCGTCGTTCGCGGGTCGTATGGTGGTGCCAAGGGTCTGCATGGCGGCGCAGTCTAGTCATGCGCACGGCAAAGAAAAGACGCCCTTGGGGACCCGGGTTCGCACCTGGGTTCGCATCGGGGCGGGATCAGCCGCGACAGCAGCCGGGTAAACATAACGAAACCGGGGCCTGGAGCCCCGGTTCCTTTTGCTCTCGTCGATCCAGGATCGGCTCCTACCGCGGTTTACGGGAACCTCCTGCCGAGTCACCGCACAGGCATTGCGGCGGCTAAATCGTCGCCGGTTTACCGACCACGTGTCGTTAGAATGCGACTCTTCAACTGGTCTGGTCAAGACTCCAATTGTGAGAAAAATGGCAGAATTCTGCTGCTTGCCTTCGTGTTTTTGCATGTGCAAACTGCGCCCACCTCAACAAAAGCGCGGGTGGACAGCATGGCCGCAAAGATTCTTACCGTGGCGCAGCAAAAAGGCGGCGCCGGCAAGACGACTTTGGCCGTCAATCTGGCCGTTGCCTACCTGCAGGCAAAAAAGCGTGTCGCGGTGGCGGATATCGACCCGCAGCGGTCCTTCACCATGTGGCACGCACTGCGCCAGGAACTGCAGGGCGAGGATTCGGGGCCGACGGTCAGCACCGTCGCCGGTTGGAAGCTGGCGGTCGAGATCGACCGCCTGAAGCGGGACCACGACGTGGTGATTATCGATTCACCGCCCCATGCGGAGACGGATTCGAAAATCGCCGTGCGCCAGGCGGAACTGGTGATCGTTCCCGTGCAGCCCTCGCCGATGGACGTCTGGGCGACCGAAGCGATCCTGGATCTGGCACTGCAGGAAAAGGTGCCGGCGCTGCTGGTGCTGAACCGGGTACCGCCCCGCGCCAACCTGACCGAGGAGATGATGTTCGAGATTCGCGATTACGGCGCGAAGATCGCCAGGTCGCAGATCGGCAACCGGGTTGGTTTCGCCGGTGCCATGCTGAAAGGCCTCGGCGTCACCGAGTTTCAGAACCGGGGCCGCGCCGCCCAGGAAATCCGGGCCCTGTCCAAGGAAGTTCTGCGCCTCACCGGCTGAGGCTCCGGGCTTTCGCGTTGCGGCGTTCCCAGAGGCGCCAGGCCGCCCAGAGATTGACCAGCACAAACAGTGGCACGCCGATTATCGGGGCAATCGACATCGGATAGGTGAAGACGGCCCGGGCATCGGGCTGGCTGGTGAAGACCTGCAGCGGGCCGGGCAGGCCGAGCTGCAACAGGATCGGTGCCGAGGGGACGATGATGAGCGCGCCGATGAGGTTCCAGATCATAAAACCCTGGGCGGTCAGGTCGCCGCGTCTTGCCCGCACCGCGATCCAGAATGCCGAGAGGCCGAAGAGCAGGTCCGGGACGCCGACCAGGTAGGCGAAGTAACCCGGAAACTCACCGCTCTGCGTTTTGTAGAGGGTGCCCAGCGCCAGGATGCGCAGGCCGTGGAAGTAGGCCAGCCAGCGCCAGGGCGTGGCATCGAACACCGAGCGCAGGCCGTAGCGCAGCGGCGCGAAGAGAACAACCGGGCCGACGCAGACCGCGACCGTGATCACCTGCAGCCAGAGACCGGGCAGCCAGGGCATCAGATCGTCGGCGATGAACATACCGCGGGCGCCCATAAGGCTGGTGAGGATGGCGTAGCCGGCGATCCAGATCAGGTGAGCATGTACGGCGGCGGTGGAACCGGGTTGGGGTGCGGCCTGGAGGCAGCGCCAGGCCAAAGCGAAGAGAAAGCCCAGCTCGGCGGCCAGGAGGATTGGGGTGAGGGAAAGCTGCATGGGAACTCGCTTTTCTCTGGCGCGCTGTTTGGCGGCGATCACCAGTGCTCGGCAAAGGGGCGGATGACGTGGTCGAAGGACCAGGTGGAGCGGTCCTGCCGGCCGATGTGAAAGACTTCCTCGGCGATGGCTTCCGGCTTGGCGAAGAAGTCTTCGCGCCGGTGCGGCCAGTCATCGGGCGGTTTCAGCCAGGCGGGTTTTTGATCTTCCGGTCCGTACCAGGTCACGTCGATGGCGGCATCGACGGTGATGTAGGCGACATGGATGCCGTCGGGGCCGAGGTCGCGGGCCAGGGACTGCGCGAGAATGCGCTGTGCCGCCTTGGTCGGCGCAAAGACCGCATAGTTCGGTACGCCGCGCAGGGCCGCGGTGTTGCCGGTCACCAGGATGGCGCCCCGGCCGGCGCGGCGCATGGCCGGGGCCAGCTGCTGCACCAGAACCAGAAGGGCGGCGGTGTTCACCCGGAAGTTCGCTTCCAACTCGTCGACCGTGGTTTCTTCGAAACGCCGGAAGGTGGCCGAGACCGCGTTGTAGACCAGCACCGCAGGCTCCCCCAGGTCACGGCGAATCTTCGCCAGTGTTTCCGTCAGGGCAGGATAGTCGGCGACGTCGCAGGGATAGGCCCGGGCGCTGACGGTCTTTCGCGCCAGTGCCTCCAGCCGTTGGGCGTTGCGCGCGATCATCGCAACGCGGTAGCCGCCGTCGGCGAAGCGACGGACCAGCGCCGCTCCTGTGGCGTCGCCTACGCCGACGACGAGGCAGAGGGGCTGCTCCGGCCCCTCCGCCTTTCCCTCGATCTTGTTCATGCCGCCGATTTCTTGGGCCCGTAGGCGGGGCCGTACTTGGCGTTCTCCTCGCCGGCTTTGACCAGCCTGTGGCGCTTGGCGTCGAATTCATAGGTCCGGATCCACTCCACGTCGCCGGCGGCCATCAGCCGGCTGGAGTGAGGCGAACGCCCCTTGTCGCGGTAGGAAACCAGAACCATCCGGCAGGCCTGCCCGCCGTAACCGTATTCATAATCACTGGCGCCTTCGGGAACCCAGCGCGCCAGGTAGAGTTTCCAGTACTGGCCGTCGTGCTCGTAGATGGAAAAGGTCATCTCGTGGGTGTCGTATTGCCAATGCCAGATGCCGCTGTCTTCGGTCTTGATCCAGTCCGACAGCTTGCTGCCGTCGCTGAAGGTCTTGCCGGGCTCGGTCCACTGCAGTGTTTCCGTCATCGTTTCCTCCGTTCTCAATCCGTGGCTTTAACCTGTCTTGCTCTCCGCCGCGGCCAGCAGCGGGCCGTAGCCCTGCTCGGCCAGGGCCTTGCCGACGTAGGCGAAGTAGGCGGCATTGCCTTCGATACCCAGGCCGTCGACCAGCCGGTTCACATAGGCAAAGAGTGAGATCACGTTGATGGAATCCTCGACCGCCTGTTCCGACCAGCCGGCTTGGGTGACCTTGGCGATATCCTCGGCGGTGACGGCGGCGGGATTGAGGGTGAGGCGGTCTGCCAGTTCCAGCAGGGCGCGCAGCTTGGCGTCCACCACCGCCAGATGCGGCGCCTGATCGATGGCGGCGATCGCATCCGGCGCGGCGCCCATGGCCGACAGTGTGGCGCGGTGGGCGCCGACGCAGAAATCGCAGCCGTTCAAGCGTGAGACATAGCCCGCCAGAACCTCGCGCTCGGCCTTACCGATCTCGGATTCCCCGGTCATCACCGTCTCGATGAACATCAGCAGGGGGCGGTAGCGCCCGGGGTCGCGGAGAAAAACGTCGGCAACGCCTTGGAACGTCTCGGCATAGCTGAGATAAGGCATATCTATCTCCAGGTCGTCGTTTCTTTCTTTGATATCTTTGAGGTATGCTAACGCTGGTTGCGCGACAAACGATCAATACTGAGCCTAAGGCCAAGATTTATTAAGTCATATGGCAGACCGGAACCGCTATCCGCTGAACGCCCTGCGCGCTTTCGAGGCCGCGGCCAGGCACCTCAGCTATGTCGGTGCGGGCCGGGAACTGCACGTCACGCCGGCGGCCATCAGTCATCAGGTGAAGGCGCTGGAGGGCTATCTGGGAAAGCCGCTGTTCCGGCGGCAGTCACGCGGCCTGCTGTTGACCGATGCGGGGCAGCGCTTCGCCCGTGATCTGGATACCGCCTTTGACGGCCTGGACCGTGCCGTGGAGCGGGCACGCAGCAGCGCCGACCTGGCGCCGCTGAATATCTCGGTGGCGCCGGCCTTTGCCAGCAAGTGGCTGGTGCCGCGTCTGGAGCGCCTGGAGACGGCCTGCGCCGGCCTCGACCTGCGGCTCTCCGCCGGGCTCGATCTGGTCGACTTCCGCAGCTCGACTTTCGATGCCGCCATCCGCCTCGGCAAGGGGGACTACAAGGGTCTGGAAGGCGTGAAGCTCTTTGATGAAGAGGTGACGCCGCTGTGCAGCCCGCGCCTCTGCGGGGGCGAGGTCGGTCCGGGCGAGCTCGCCGGCCTGAGATTACTGCACGACGATTCGATGCTCTACGACCCGGCGGCGCCGACCTGGGCATCCTGGCTGTCGGCGGCGGGCCTCGCGGCCGTCGATGCGGAACGCGGTCCGCGCTTCAGCCACCCAGACCTGGCGCTGCAAGCGGCAGCAGACGGGCTGGGAATCGTTCTCGGGCGTTTGAGGCTGGCCAGTGATGATCTGGCGGCCGGGCGTCTGGTTGCGCCTTTCGATCTTGTCCTGCCCCTGGGGTCCAGCTTCTTCCTGGTCTATCCGCAGGCCGCGGCGGAGGACCCGCGAATCCTCCGCTTCAAGGACTGGCTGTTGCGCGAGGTCGCACCGCTCAACGCGGGTCCGGCTGTCGCCGCTCAATCCGGCGAGGCATCGCCCAAGGCATAGAAATGCGGGTTTTCGAAGTCCGGCTTGCCGTAGTCCAGGGGCTCGTCGTCCAGGGTATAGACCTGTCCGCCCGCGGCCAGCAGCACGGCGTGGCCGGCGGCGGTATCCCACTCCATGGTGCGCCCGAAGCGCGGGTAGACATCGGCGCGGCCGGAGGCGACGAGGCAGAATTTCAGTGAACTTCCGGCACTCACTTTTTCGGCGACGGTGTAACGGCTGAGGAAGTCGTCCAGTTCCTTGCCCGCGCCATGACGACGGCTGGCCACGACCACGGCGCCTTCCGAGGGAATCTTGCGCACCCGGATGTCCATGACGGGTTTATCGGTTTCGGCAAAGACCGCCTGGCCGCTGCCCTTGTCGCCGTCCTCGGTCTCGCCGCAGACGCCGGCCCAGGTCATTGCCATGGCCGGCGCGTGCACCACCCCGGCGACCGGTTGGCCGTCCTCGATGAGGGCGATGTTCACCGTGAACTCGCCGTTCCGGCTGATGAATTCCTTGGTACCGTCCAGGGGATCGACCAGCCAGAAACGGTTGCCTTCGATCACCGGCGCTTCGCCGGCGGCCATGGCTTCTTCGGCCACAACCGGAATGTCGGGGGTAAGCGTGTTTAGCGCACCGAGAATGAAAGTCTCCGCTGCTTCGTCCGCTTCGGTCACAGGGGAGGTATCGTCCTTCTCGCGCACGGCGATCTCTTCGCCTTCGACGTAGTAGGCGAGGATGATCTTACCGGCCCGCTCGGCGATCAGCTTGAGGGTCGCGATAATGTCCTCGGCGCCCAGTTCCTCGACTGCTTCTTCGGCAATGCTTTCGTTCGTGTTCACGCTTACTCCGCCGCTCTTTGTTCGTGTGCGTCCTGTATCGCCCGCCACACCTTCTCAGGTGTCGCCGGCATGTCAATGTGCCGGATGCCGAGGGGCGAAAGTGCGTCAACCAGGGCATTTATGACGGCCGGGCAGGCACCGATGGCCCCGGCTTCCCCGGCGCCCTTCACCCCCATCGGGTTGGTCGCGCAGGGCATGTCCTCGATCATGGTCAGCTCGATCGACGGCATGTCGTCGGCCCGCGGCATGCAGTAGTCCATGAAGGAGCCGCTCAGGAGCTGTCCGTTCTCGTCGTAGACCGTGTGTTCCAGCAGCGCCTGGCCGATGCCCTGGGCGGTGCCGCCGTGCACCTGGCCCGCCACCATCATGGGATTGACCAGGGTGCCGAAGTCGTCGATCACGACATAGCGCAGAATGCTGGTAACGCCGGTTTCCGGGTCGACCTCCAGCTCACAGAGATGGCAGCCGTTGGGATAGGTCTGGGCCTCGGCAACGACGTGGTGCTGATCCTCCAGCGGTTCCTGGATTTCCTCCGGCAGGTTGCCGCCGCCGGCTGCCTTGGCGACCTCGGCCAGGGTGACGCGGCGGTCGGTGCCGGCGACAGTAAAGATCCCCTCGGCGAATTCGATGTCCGCCTCGGCAGCTTCCAGCAGATGGCCGGCGACCCGGCGGCTGCGCTCGATCACCTTGTCGGCGGCGCCGTCCAGGGCCCGGCCGCCCATCAGCAGCGACCGCGATCCGCCGGTACCGCCGCCCTGGGGCAGGTCCCAGGAATCGCCCTGGTGAATCTCTATCTGCTCCGGCTCAAGGCCCAGCTTGTCGGCCAGCAGCTGGGTATAGGCGGTATAGTGGCCCTGGCCGTTGGACTGGGTGCCGATCCACAGGGTGACGCCGCCGTCCTCGCGCAGTTTCAGCTGCGCGGTCTCCTCGCCGTTGGAGCCGCAGACCTCGCCGTAGCTGGCAAAGCTAAGGCCGCGCAGCTTGCCTCTCGCCGCGGCTTCGGCCCGGCGGCCCGCGAAACCGGCGGCATCGATCGCCTCCAATCCCTTTTCCATGATCAGCCCGAAGTTGCCGCTGTCGTAGGTCTCACCGAAGGCGGTGGTGAAGGGCAGGGCATCGGCTGCGATGAAGTTGCGGCGGCGCAGTTCCTCTGGGGCGAGGCCGAGGTCGCGGGCCGCCGCGTCCATCAGCCGTTCGATCATGTAAGCGGCTTCCGGGCGCCCGGCGCCGCGGTAGGCATCCACCGGCACCGTGTTGGTGAAGACACAGATGACCTCGGTGTAGCCGACGGGGATGCTGTAGAGCCCGCTCAGCATCGGCCCGTAACAGCCGGTCGGAATGTAGGGCGCGAAGGCCGAGAGATAGGCCCCCATGTTGGCTGTCGTGGTGACCCGCAGGCCCAGCGCCTTGGCGTTTTCGTCCAGCGCGAGTTCCGCCAGGGTCACGTGGTCGCGGCCCTGGGTGTCGCTGAGGAAACCCTCGCTGCGCTCGGAAATCCAGCGCACCGGCCGGCCCAGGCGCCGGGCGGCGAAGAGCACCAGCACCGTCTCCGGATAGACGAAGATTTTCATGCCGAAGCCGCCGCCGACATCCGGCGAAATCACGCGCAGCTTTTCCTGCGGCGTGTTGAAAACGCGGCTGAGCGGCCCGAGCATGCGGTGCGAGCCCTGGTTGCCGGTATAGAGGGTAAAGGTCTCGGTCGCCGCGTCGTAGTCGCCGATGGTGCCGCGCGGCTCCATGGCATTGACCACCACCCGGTTGTTGACGAACTCCAGGCTGGTGACGTGATGGGCTTTGTCGAAGGCGGCTTTGGTACCGGCTTCGTTGCCCATCTCCCAGACCAGACAGGTATTGTCGGGTGCCTCGGCCCAGATCTGCGGTTGGCCGGCTTCCTTGGCGCTGCCCGTATCGATGACCGCCGGCAGGTCGTCGTAGTCGATCATCACCAGATCGGCGGCGTCGCGCGCCTGGGCCTGGGTTTCGGCCACCACGAAGACGACCGGATCGCCGACATGGCGGACCCGCCCCCGGGCCAGCGCCGGATGCGGCGGCATCACGGTCTTGCCGCCGCCTTTCCCGGGCATGGGCGCCAGGCAGGGAATGTCGCCGACACCGTCGGCGCTCAGGTCCTCGGCGGTGAAGATGCCGAGGACGCCCGGCAGAGCCCGGGCCTCCTCCAGGTCGATGGCGCGGATCTCGGCATGCGCGTAAGGACTGCGCAGCAGCACGCCGTAAGCCTGTCCGTCCAACTTGATATCGTCACTGTAGCGGCCTTGCCCGGTCAGGAAGCGCACGTCTTCCACCCGGCGCAGGCCCTGGCCAACGCCAAATCGCCCCATGGATGCAGAGTTCCTCGTGAAGAAAGAATGTGTGGATAAGCTCTGATGATAGTCGACAGACCCGCCGCCCACCAAGGAGAAAGTCGTGACGGTTCCATGAGACCGGCGCAGGGCGGGATTGTTGGTCTGCGTCTGATTTGGCAGGAGATTGTCTGCTGATGCCTGGGCTAGTCTCCCGCCTCAATCAACAAAAGGATCGGTGAGGGATGGAACAGCGTTTGACGATGGTGACCCTGGGGGTGCGGGATCTGGCGCGGGCGCAGGCCTTTTACGAGCAGGGCCTGGGTTGGACCTTGGGCGAGGGTGTCGAGGGGCAGGTCGCTTTTTATCAGCTCGGCGGCATGCTGCTCGGTCTCTATAACCTGGAGGCGCTGGCCAAGGATGCGAAGCTGCGGCTCGCGCCCTTGGAGCCGGGCAAGACCCTGGGCGGAATCACCCTGGCCTATAACGTACGCGACGAGGCGGCGGTGGATGCCGCCCTGGCGGAGGCCGAGGCGGCGGGCGCCACCATCCTGAAGCCGGCGGAAAAGGTGTTCTGGGGCGGCTACTCCGGCTACTTCGCCGATCCCGACGGCCACCCCTGGGAGGTTGCCTTCAACCCCTTCTGGACGTTGAATGACGATGGCAGCGTCACCCTGGGGAAGAAGGACGGATAGGAATCGCAAAGGTGTTACAGCTCGAAAGCGGCGACGGCCTGCAAGCTGTTCTGGCCAGGCTGAACCGCGGCCGTCTCAGCCTGCCCGATACCTGGGAAACGGCGGGCCTGGCCGCCGCCGAAGAGACCCTTGAGGCGCTTTTCAGACCGTCGGAAAAGCTGGCCGTCTACGGCACCCTGGCGCCGGGCAAGGTCAACCATCACCACATCGCCGACCTTGGCGGAAACTGGGCCGACACCGCCCTGCGCGGAACCCTGGGTCAGGTTCCCCAGGGCATCCACCAGGGCCTGCCGGGCCTGTGCCTCGATCCGGCGGCAGCGCCGATGCCGGTGAAGCTGCTGGTCAGTGTCAGGCTGGCCGCCGCCTGGGCCCGCCTCGATGCTTTCGAGGGCGAGGAGATGCAGCGTTTGCTGGTGCCCCTGGAGCGCGATGGCGCCTTTGCAGGTCTTGCCAACATCTATAGCCTGCGCCGGTCGATGATCGCCGCGTTGACCTGAAATTGCGAACAACCGAGAACGCGTCGCAAGAGGATTGTGGAGATGAGACTATGTCGCGCGGCCGGCTCGGCAGTGTTGGCCGTTACCGCCTTGCTGTCGCTCTTTGCCACGCCGAAGGTTCTCGCCGGCGAGGTGAAGACCAATATCTTCGGCGAGCGGGCCTACTATCACCTGGCGCTGGAACTGACAAAGAACACGTTGGTCGAAACCGGCCGGGTCATTGATCCTGACCTGGGCTACCGCTTTGGCGAAGGCGGCATGTTCGAGATCTATCTGACGCCCTCAGCCTTGCCAAAAAATGTGACGGCGTCCGGTTGTACGGCAATCAAGGCGCGCATGTTCTGGACCAACCCCACGAAGCCAGATGCGGCCGAAAGGATCGCGGAAAAACGAGCGCTTTTTCAGCAGATCGAAGCCTTGCGACGTGGCGAGAGTGAGCGGGTCGAGGTGGTCCTGGAACTCAATCCCTACGTGGAAAAAACATCTGAGGCGGAACTGCAGCTCACCCAGTGTGTGGCCTTCTTCCGCCGAGCCTTCGGCGCCTACGTACCGCACGACGGCCCGCTTGCCGACACCCGTTGATGGTTACCGCAAACAGCAGTTTCGAAAGGTGAATCTGCTCTAACCATTTGATGTCGATCGGATTCACATGTTTTGTCCAAACCACAAAGTGGTTCCGACAAAACATGATCCGATCTAGTCGAAAGCCTCTTCCCACTTGCCCTGGGTGGCGGCCTTGGAATATTCGGTCGCGCGGTTTTCGAAGAAGTTCACGTGCTCGACGCCGTTCAGGATGGCGTCCAGCCAGGGCAGGGGGTTCTTGTCGGTGCGGTAGATCGGCTGCAGGCCGAGCTGGGTGAGGCGGCGGTCGGCGATGTAGCGGATGTAGGCCTTCACCTCCTCGGCATTCAATCCTTCGATGCCGCCCTGCTCGAAGGCCAGGTCGATGAAGGCGTCCTCGTGGGTGACGATGGTCTCGCAGGCCTTATAGAGGTCGCGCTCGAATTTCTCCGTCCAGACCTCCGGGTTCTCCTCGATGAAGGTCTTGAACAGGCGGATCGCCGACTGGGTGTGCAGCGTCTCGTCGCGCACCGACCAGGTGACGATCTGGCCCATGCCCTTCATCTTGTTGAAGCGCGGGAAGTTCAGCAGGATTGCGAAGCTGGCGAAGAGCTGCAGGCCCTCGGTGAAGGCGCCGAAGACGGCCAGGGTCTTGGCGATCTCCTCCTTGGTGTCGCAGCCGAACTCGTGCATGTAGTCATACTTGTCCTTCATCGCCTTGTAATGAAGGAAGGCCGAGTACTCGGACTCCGGCATGCCGATGGTGTCGAGCAGGTGGGAGTAGGCGGCGATGTGCACCGTCTCCATGTTGGAGAAGGCGGCCAGCATCATCTGCACCTCGGTCGGCTGAAACACCCGGCTGTAGTGCTTCATGTAGCAGTTGTTCACTTCCACGTCGGACTGGGTGAAGAAGCGGAAGATCTGGCTGAGCAGGTTCTTCTCCGCAGCGGTCAGGTTGCGGTTCCAGTCCTTCACGTCATCGGCCAGCGGTACCTCTTCCGGCAGCCAGTGAATGCGCTGCTGCATCAGCCAGGCGTCGTAGGCCCAGGGGTAGCGGAAGGGTTTGTAAACCGGGCTGGCGTCAAGCAGGGACATGGCGTCTCTTCTCCAAAGGTGGCGCCCGGTCTTCGATGACGGGCTGCCGTTCAATGTCTATGGCCGCTTATTCCGCTAACGTAACGTTAGCCTTGGGCCTTTGGCAGGTGAGGCCGGCGGTCCCCCCGAACCGCCGGCCTCTGAACCCCCGAAGCATCCCCAATAAACTCTGGTTCTTCGAAGGCTAACGCTTGCGGCCTTTGAGGGCCGCGATAGCAGTGTTCAAGTCGTTCTTACTGACAGGCGAGACACTCCTCATAGTCCGTGGCGTTGGCCACCGGCGTTTCCTTCGAGGAAATCTTGCCCAGGTGCGGCACCGTGGCCGCGGCGCCGGCAAAGTCCGAAGACTCGGCACGCTGGATCGATTTCGAGCGGCAGTAGTAGAGGCTCTTCACGCCCTTTTTCCAGGCCTGATAGTGGATCTGGTGAAGGTCGCGCTTATGCACATCAGCCGGCACGAAGATGTTGAGCGACTGACCCTGGCAGATGAACTCCGAGCGGTCGCCGGCATGCTCCATCAACCAGCGCTGATCCAGTTCGAAGGCGGTCTTGAAGATATCCTTCTCATCATCGCTGAGGAAATCGAGGTGTTGGACGGAACCCTCGTTGAGGGTGATCGAGGTCCAGACTTCCTCGGTATTCTCGCCCTTTTCCTCAAGCAGCGCCGCGAGGTGCTTGTTGCGCACGTTGAAGGAACCGGACAGCGTCTTGTGGGTATAGCTGTTGGCGGCGATCGGCTCGATGCCCGGGGAAGCGCCGCCGCAGATGATGGAGATCGAGGCGGTCGGCGCGACGGCCAGCTTGTTGGAGAAGCGCTCCATCATGCCGAACTCCTCGGCATCCGGACAGGCGCCGCGCTCTTCCGCCAGCTTGCGTGAGGCGGCGTCGGCGTCCTTGCGGACGCTGGCGAAGATGCGCTTGTTCCAGACCTTGGCCATGACCCCCTCCATGGGGATGCTGTTGGCCTGAAGGAAAGAGTGAAAGCCCATGACGCCGAGGCCGACGGAACGCTCGCGGGCCGCCGAGTATTTCGCCCGGGCCATGGAGTCCGGTGCATTGTCGATGAAGTCCTGCAGCACATTGTCGAGGAACCGCATGACGTCTTCGACCAGAACCTCGTTGTCCTGCCACTCAAAATATTTTTCCAGATTGAGCGAGGCCAGGCAGCAGACCGCGGTGCGGTCGACGCCGTGCTGGTCGATGCCGGTCGGCAGGGTGATCTCGCTGCAGAGGTTCGACATCTTCACCGTCAGGCCGGCCAGCTTGTGATGCTCGGGAATGTTCCGGTTCACATGGTCGCCGTAGATGATGTAGGGCTCGCCGGTCTCGATGCGGGCGGTGAGGATGCGGATCCAAAGATCGCGGGCCTTCACCTTGCGGATCACGGCGCTGTCCTTGGGGCTCAAAAGCCCCCAGTCTTCATCCTTTTCGACGGCACGCATGAAGGCGTCGCTGATCACCACGCCGTGGTGCAGGTTCAGCGCCTTGCGGTTCGGATCGCCACCGGTCGGCCGGCGCATCTCGATGAATTCCTCGATCTCCGGGTGGGAGACGGGAAGGTAACAGGCGGCGGAGCCGCGCCGCAGGGAGCCCTGGCTGATCGCCAGGGTGAGCGAATCCATCACCCGGATGAAGGGGATGATGCCGGAAGTCTTGCCGTTTTGGCCGACCTTTTCGCCGATGGAACGCAGGTTGCCCCAGTAGCTGCCGATGCCGCCGCCGCGCGCCGCCAGCCAGACGTTTTCGTTCCACAGGCCAAGGATGCCATCCAGGCTGTCGCCGGCCTCGTTGAGGAAACAGGAAATCGGCAGGCCGCGCGACGTGCCGCCGTTGGACAGCACCGGCGTGGAGGGCATCAGCCAGAGGCGCGAGATATAGTCGTAGAGACGCTGGGCATGGGCAGAGTCGTCGGCATAATGCGCTGAGACCCGGGCGAAGAGGTCTTGGAAGCTCTCGCCCGGCATCAGGTAGCGGTCGGTCAGGGTCGCCTTGCCGAAGATCGTCAGCAGATCATCGCGGGAGCGGTCCATGTGCACCTTGATGCCGCGCTCGTTCTGGAACTCGTCGCGAATCTGACCGTTGCCCAGCAGATCTTCCTGATCCGGCGAATCGGACGGGAACGACTCGGGTGCCCCGTTTGCGGCGGTCTCGCCGGCTGGTCCATCCTGTCGCGTCGGCGCCGCGGATTGATCGGCTTGCTTTTCAGTTTGCGCTTCGTTATCCACAAAATCCGGCTCTGCTTCGACCGTCCGGTTGCGCCCGAAAATCCCCGATCCATCCATGTTTATTCCCCTCAGTCCACAGCATGTGGAAGACTTAAATGTGGAACCTGTGTACAATATCTGGGGTTGATTCCTACCCCCATGCACCAAATGTGGCCCAAATCTATCCAGATGTCTTGATTCTGTCATCGTGAACAAAATAAGAACATTAATCATAGTAGCGCTTAGGGGTATTCCTGCAAGGCCATTGCCTCGATTACTCACAGGAAAGATCTAGACGGGATGTGCGGCCGCTTCCTCCTGACCACGCCGGTGGACGCCCTTCGGCAGCTTTTCGGTTTCGCGGAATTGCCGAATCTGACCGTGCGTTTCAATGTCGCGCCCGGTCAGGCGGTGGCCGCCATGCGCCTGGATGCCGGCCTGCAGCGCCATTTCGCCTGGCTGCAGTGGGGCCTCGTGCCTTCGTGGTCGATGGAAAGCCGGCATTCAAAGGAAGGCCGGGGGCGGCCCATGGCGCCGCAGATCCATGCCCGGGCGGAAACCGTTGCCGAGAAGCCGACCTTCCGGAATGCATACCGGTCGCGGCGCTGCGTTGTTCTGGCAGACGGGTTTTACGAATGGCGGCAGGACGGCAATCGCCAGCCCTATTGCATCCGGCTGGCGGACAACGGCCCCTTTGCCTTCGCGGCACTATGGGAACCTGCCGCTGCGCGGAGCGGCGCCACGGAGGCCGGGCAGGACAGCTGCGCGCTGATCACTACCGACGCCGAGGGCGAGATGGCGGCGATCCATCACCGCATGCCGGTTATTCTGTCGCCCGATGATGTCGGGACCTGGCTCGACCCCGCAAGCCGCCCCGACAAGCTGCAACACCTGCTGCGCCCCTTGCCCGGTACCGATCTGTCGCTGACCCCGGTTTCAAAGCGGGTCAATGCGGTAAAGCACGACGATGCCGGGCTGCTGGAGGAAGAGCGGCTGCCCGAGGCGCCCTCTCAACTGAAGTTGTTCTGACACCAGCTTCTACGTCAACAGGGGGGATGCAAGCAGCCGCTTTGGGTCAGCTGAAGCGGCGCCGGCTGTGGCTGTTGCGGTAGAAGCTCTCCATGAAGGCGACGATTTCCTCAGGCGTTTCCGCGGGAAGGACGTCACGCACCGAACGCCTGCAAAGATCGATGATCCCGATGGCGGCTTCCTGCTCTTTTGCATTGCAGTGGTGGTAGCCCATCGACCAATCGGCGAAGACCCGCCGCGCACAAGGGCCGGCGAACAGCCGGATGACGCCGGAATGCCTGGGGTCCTTTTCGATGTTTCGGTAAAGCGTCTCGACCGCTTCCTGCTCCCCTTCCAGGTACTGCAGGAACTGGCGTTCGACATAGAGCAGCATGCCGGTGATGCCTTTGGCGGCATTCGCGTTGCGGGCAGTGGAGAGAATGGTCTCCAGTTCTTCAGCGCCCATCTCATGCTTGGCGGCGCTCAGATACATGAGCCTGTAGACCGGCAAAGCCGCCTGTTCACTCAAGGTTTTGTCCACGGATGATCGCCTCGAGCTGCTTTTGCCGGTTATTTGGTGTTTACCAATTAGTCTGTGTGCAATTGTACAGCCTATTTTCAGATAGGCAAACCGGACAGTAAAGCCAAGCTGATTCCGAATCCGGCCAGACCCCGAAGGGCCCGGCCAGATCGGTTGCCATCTTACAAGTGCGGCGTAGCTCTTCGAATCTGAAACTCTGTGAAAGGAGTTTCAGGTTCCGGGCATCAGGCTGTGTTCTGCTGGCCTTCGAGGAGGCGCTGCAGAAGCTCCGGCGTGATGGCTGCCTCGCTCTCGTCACCGACGCTCTTCAGGTAGGCGCCGATGGCGCCGCGGGTGCGCGGTCCCGACAGGCCGTCGACGGTTCCGGCATTGAAGCCCAACTGGTTCAGGCTGTGCTGGACGAACATGATGGTCGGCTTGTCGGCGAAGGTCGTCTCACTCTGCGGCTTGAAGGCGGCGGCCCGGGCCTTGCCGCGTTCCAACTCGGCCGGCGACATGTTATTGGCGATGGCGGCGCGGATGTCCTTGGCGGTCGCATGACCCAGTCCGTCGGCGACCGAGAGCCAGGCGTAGCCCCGAGGAAGATTGGTCGGCAGACCAAGGCCGGCGGCCTGAACGACGCCGTAGGAAAAGGCGCCGTCGGCATGGCCCTGTTCGGCGGCTTTGCCGTACCAACGGGCCGCCCAGGACAGGTTCTTGGTTACGCCGCGTCCATTGGCGTAGCACTCCGCCAGCAGAAACTGGGCCGGCGCATGACCCTGGCCTGCCGCATCGTCCAGGTAGCTTACGGCGCGGACAAAGTCCTGCTCCACATCGTCACCGGCATAGTAGGCGGCGCCCACGAGGTATTGCGCGCGCGGCTCGCCGCGCCCGGCAGCGGCATTGATCCATTTGGCGCCGGCATTCAGATCCTGTTCGACGCCACGGCCCTCGTTGTAGGCCTCGCCCAGTTCGAAGGCGGCCGGTCCATGGCCGCGCTCTGCGGCTTCCTGGAACCGCAAAAAGGCTTCCTCCTCCGAACCGGTCTGGCGCAGGTTCAGGCCTTCGTCGTAAAGGGCGTCCAGGACGGCGCTGTCGACAAGGGCATTCTGCTCACCGCTGGCCGCCGGCGTTCCGTCATCGCCGAGGGCGCCTGACATCCCTTCGTTGGCGCCGTCCAGAGTGTCCTTGACCTCGGTACAGGCAGCGATCGTGAGGCTGAGCGAGGCAAGCACGGCGATGCTTTTCAGGCCTCGCCTGGGGTAATGACTGCTGATCATTGAGATATCCCTTCAGATAAACGGCTCTCCCAGCCGGGCCGCAGTGCTGCGGCCTTAATCTTTTCGAATCCTTGCAGCACCGGTTCCGATGCGCGTCCGGCGGCAGCCGGAGGCGCGCAACCGAGCGGTGCCTGGATTGGGTTCTGCCCAACCGAAGTTACACCGACATCAGCCAACGCCAAGCCGGGTGCCAGGGCGGCAGAAAACATAACCCCCATTTGATACCAAATTGATGGTGGCTCGTGATGCCTAATTTCTCTGTTCAATCGACTGCTGCGCGAAACCGCAAGGGGCAAAATAGCGGCATAAATAACGATAAATTTTTGTTATTTATTCTTAATCTACATCATGACACGATGAAATTCATTCCTGTGACAGTGAAAAAAGGTGGATCATGCTGCAATCAACGTCTCAAGAGGCGACCGGCTTTCCGGCGGGCCGCGTTGCGGCTCTGGCCGTACTGCTGCTTGTCGGATTTGTTCTGCAACCGCAAGCCGGGGCAGGGGCCGCTGGCGCTGAGGCTGTTGAGGCGCCTGGCCCGCTTGTCGACGTCGCCTGGGTGAAGGCCAATGCGGCAAACGACGCGGTTCGGCTGCTCGACATCCGTAACAAGATCGGCGGCGGGTCGGCGGCGGTTTTCGCCCAGGGCCACATCCCCGGATCGGTCTACAGCGACTACCTGCAGGATGGTTGGCGGACCAAGCGCGAGGGCGTGCCCGGGCAGCTTCCCTCCGTTGCCAGCCTGGAAGCCTTGATCGGCGGTCTGGGCATCGGCAACGATCACCACGTGGTTATTGTGGCCGCCGGCGCCAGCGCGCTGGAGATGGGCAGCGCGACCCGGGTCTATTGGACCTTCAAGGTGCTCGGCCACGATGCGGTCTCGATCCTCGATGGCGGTTACCGGGCTTATACCGCCGATCAGGCCAATCCGGTCGCGACCGGCCGGTCCCTGCCGGAGGCGGTGATCTTCGCGGCTCAGTTCCGGCCTGAGATGGTCGCCGACCGTGATGATGTCGCGGCGGCGATGCAGTCCGGCGGCACTCTGATCGACAACCGGCCGACGGCCCAGTATCTCGGTCAGAGCAGCCATCCGGCAGCGCAGCGTCCGGGCACCATTCCCGGCGCGGTTTCGGTGCCGGAAAGCCAGTTGACCGATGCCAAGGGGCGCTTCGTCAGCAGCACGCGGGTGGCGGCGCTGCTGGAGGCTGCCGGGGTCGGTGCCGGCGACGAGGAGGCCATCACCTTCTGCAATACCGGCCATTGGGCGTCACTCGGCTGGTTCGCCCAGAGCGAGATCCTGGGGCGCAAGAACGTCCGCCTCTACGACGGATCGATGGTCGACTGGACTGCCCAGACCGATCTGCCCATCGAAGTGGAGGTTGCCAAGACCCAGTGAGTCGGCACGGCGTTCGCCGGTTTCCTTCGCTTCGGTTCAACAGTCATCTCTGCTCACAATGCCGTGCGGCCGTCTCGACAGGCTGCGGCGCGGGCGTTAAGGCAACGTATCATCTGAAGGCGGTACTGGCCGCTATGGAGAAGTAATCTGGATGCCATGGCAAACTCTGCCCGCATAGATCGCCGGTCGGACTGGCGCGTCACCGCACCGGCGCTGCTGCTGCTGGCGGCAGGGGCCCTCTATATCGCCGACGGCGCCAGCGGCCGGATGGCCTGGCTCTACCTCCTGGGGGCCGCTTTGGGCCTCGTCCTCTATCACGCCGCCTTCGGGTTCGCCTCCGCCTGGCGGGTCTTCATCGCCGAGGGACGCGGCGAGGGTCTGCGCGCGCAGATGGTCATGCTGGGGCTGGCCAGCCTGCTGTTCTTCCCGCTGATCGATCAGGGCTCCTTTTTCGGTCAGCCGGTCGGCGGCGGTGCGGTCGCGCCCCTTGGCGTTTCCGTTGCCGTCGGCGCCGCCATCTTCGGGGTCGGTATGCAGCTGGCCGGCGGCTGTGCGTCGGGTACCCTCTATACGGTGGGCGGCGGGTCGACCCACATGGTCTTCACCCTCATCTTTTTCATGATCGGTTCCGTCATCGGGACGGCACATATGCCCTGGTGGATCGAAACCGCGAGCTGGGGCAGCATATCCATTCTGCGCGAATGGGGCCTGTTTCAGGCCCTGGCGGCACAACTGGCGCTGCTGGCGGCCATTGCCGCTTTCACTCTCTGGGTCGAACGTCGTCTGCGCCCGGCGGAGACCGGAGAGGCGACAGAACGCCGTGGGGAAAGCCCAGGCTGGCGCCGTTTCGTGTCCGGGCCTTGGCCGCTGCTCTGGGGGGCCGTCGCCTTGGCGGTCCTCAATGCGGTGACCCTTGTTTATGCCGGTCATCCCTGGACCATCAGCTTCGGCTACACGCTGTGGGGCGGCAAGCTGGCGAGCGCCGCTGGGATCGATCTCTCGGCCTGGGCCTTCTGGACCTGGCCCTTTCCCAGCCGGGCCCTGGCGGGTTCGGTGTTCGAAAACAGCACCTCGGTCATGAACTTCGGGGTCATCATCGGGGCGCTTCTGGCCGCGGGCCTTGCCGGCCGGTTCAACCCCGCCTGGCGCCTGCCTTGGCGCAAAGTCCTGGCCGCCGCGATCGGCGGTCTGTTGATGGGCTACGGTGCGCGGCTGGCCTACGGCTGCAATGTCGGGGCCTACTTCAGCGGCGTCGCCTCCGGCAGCCTGCACGGCTGGCTCTGGTTCGCCGCGGCCTTGGGCGGCAGCTATCTGGGCAATGTCCTCAGGCCCTATTTCGGCCTCCAGGGCGGGTTCTCCAGGCGCGCGGTCCCTCAAGCGGCCTAGTAACTCAAAACGGCCTAGTAAGGGTGGGGCCGCTGCCCCATCGCTTTCGATGAGGATTGTAGCCGGGATATAAGGAACAATATCCTAAAACTGCTCGACTATCTAGCTGGTATGGGGCTTTTTAACTGGGATTTTCATCATAACTCCTTGAAATGGTTGAAACCATCCCCAAATACCCCTTATGAGCCAGACATCTTTGAAAAAGCCAGAAGTTACCCACCCGCAGGATGCGGTCATCCGAAGCTGCCTGAAGTGCCGCGATCACTTCGAAAGCACTTGGCCTGGCGAGCGTATCTGCAAGCGCTGCAAGTCCACCGCCGCCTGGCGCGAGGGCTGAGTCGCGTGAAGCGATTTCGTTCAATCCGCCGTAGGTAGGGATATGAACACAAAGCAACAGCTCAGCCCCTATCTCACAAAGCCGTTGCGCAGCCTCGACGAAGTGCTGCGCGAGCGCCGTGTCGTGGAGGCCGGCAAAAGATCCGGCTATGGCCGGATTGGCGAAGACAAGCTGATGGCAGACAACAACAACGCGCCAGCGACCCGGCGGCTGGGCATCCGTTCGGTCTGACCCTTTCGCTGTTTTCTCCAGACTACCTTTATAGGGCCAGGATCATACAGGTGGTCGTGCCGTGGGCGTAGAGCTTGCCGTCCGCGTCCACCAGCTTTGCCTCGGCGGTTGCCGAGCGCCGTCCCCGATGAATAACCGCTCCCTTGGCAAGAACATCGCCGACCCCCTCGGTCATGGCGCGCACCAGGTGCACCTTGAACTCCATGGTCGTGTAGCCTTCGCCTATCTGCAGAGTGCTGTGCACGGCACAGCCCATGGCTGAATCCAGCAGCGTGGCGGCATAGCCGCCATGAACGGTGCCGAGGGGGTTGTAATGCCGGCGGTCCGGCACGCCGCGAAAGATGGCTTCTCCCGCCGCCACGGAGTCAAGCATGAAGCCCAGCAGTTCGGCCATCGGCGGCGGGGGGAAGCGCCCCTCGACCATGCCCTGAAGAAGGGCCAGGCCGCTCAGCGCCCGGACTGTTTCGACCGGGATCAGGCCGCTTGTCACCCTATCGCCGCTGTCCGGGCTCATGGTCGGTTTCCCGAAACTCTGTCGCCTTGCCTGCCCGTCACTCGGCTGCCTCCGCTTTTGCATCCTGTTCGAACAGCTCTTCCAACTCCTCGGCGGCTTCTTTGGCCATGTAGATCATCTTTTCCTCGTCGTTGTGCTCGGCGTGCTGCGCCATAAGACGCTGCTCGTCATGGTCTTGGAAAGTCTTCACCGTCCGCTCTGCCTCCGACGCGGGCAGGCCGAGCCCGGTCAGGACGGCGCGTGAAAGATCAAGGCTGGCATTCAACGTCTCGCGGCGGATGATCGTCACCCCCAGATCCATAAGCCGATGGGCGTGTTTGCGGTTTCTCGCCCGGGCATAGATGGTCAGGTTGGGAAAGTTCTCGCTCACCGTGGCCGCCGTTTGCAACGACGCTTCCACATCGTCGATGGCGAGAACGAAGATCACCGCCTTGTCTGCCTGGGCGGCGCGCAGCAGATCCAGGCGTGAGGCGTCGCCATAATAGATCTTGTTGCCGAAGCGCTTCACGAAGTCGACCTGCTCGGCGCTGACGTCCAGCGCGGTGAAGCCGATCTTCCGCGCCCTCAGGATGCGCGCGACGATCTGCCCGAAGCGTCCGAAGCCGGCGATGATGACCTGGTTTTCTTCCGGCACGATAGGCTTTGCCGGTTCCTCGGCGGGGCCGCTGCGTCGTGCGAGCAGCCAGGTATTGGCGGCCGCGACCAGGGGCGTCGCTGCCATGGAGAGGGTCACCACGACGATCAGAAGTTCCGCCAGGCCGCCGTCCATCAGCTGCGATGCGACGGCGATCCCGAAGATCACGAAAGCGAACTCGCCGCCCTGTGAGATGGCTGCCGCCAGATTGCGCGATGAGGCCCAGGTCAGCCCCGCGGTGCGGGCGATGGCAACCAGCACCAAGCCTTTGGTCGCCATCAGGAAGGCCACCCAGCCGAGAATCTCCAGCGGGCTCTCGAAGATCAGAGAGATGTTCAGCGACATGCCGACGGCGATGAAGAACAGGCCGAGAAGCAGGCCTTTGAAGGGTTCGATGTCCGCTTCCAGCGCATGACGGTATTCGGAGTCGGCCAGCAGCACGCCGGCCAGAAAGGCGCCCAACGCCATGGAGAGGCCGATTGATTCCATGATCAACGCCGTACCGGTCACCGTCAGCAGGGCCATGGCGGTGAAGATCTCCCGCACCTTGGTGATGGCAACGATCCGCAGGACATAGCGCAGCAGATAGCGCCCGCCGACAATCACCGCCGCCAGCACCGCCAACACCTTTGCCGCCTCGATCCAACCGCCGGAGGCGCCGCTGTCGCCGCTGCCGGGCGCGAGCAGGGGGATCAGGGCCAGCAGCGGGATGACCGCCAGGTCCTGGAACAGCAGGATCGAGAACGCCGATCTGCCGTGGCGTGTCGTCAGTTCATTTTTCTCGGCAAGGCTTTGCAGCGCAAAGGCGGTCGAAGAGAGCGCGAGGCTGAGGCCGACGATCACGGCTGTTTCGACCGTCAGGCCATAGAGCAGGGCGGCCAGGGCGAGAGGGACCGCCGTGACAAGCACTTGTGCAAGGCCCAGGCCGAAGACCGATTTACGCATCGCCCAGAGCCGGCTCGGCTGCAGCTCCAGCCCGATGACGAAGAGCAGCAGCACGACGCCGAACTCGGCGAAATGCAGGATCGCATCGACCTCGGAGATCAAGCCGAAGCCGCCGGGCCCGATGGCCAGGCCGGCGGCGAGGTAGCCGAGGATCGCCCCGAAGCCGAGGCGTTTCGACAACGGCACCGCCACCACGGCGGCGCCCAGAAAAATGGCTGCTTGGGGAAGAATGGCCAAGGAGTTCTCCACGCGATCTGTTGGATGTCATCATGACCCGGTGACATCGTGGGCAGTTCGGAGAGGATCATAGAGTGCTGGCGCGTCTTCGTCACATGGCGAGCGGGGCCTGGGTGGCGGCAGGGCCCGCTACGGTGCCGGTTCAGGATCGCTTCAGGCGGCTAAACCGGGCCCATTTCAGGCCGGGCCCGGTTTAGCCAGCCTTTTTGTCAATAGGCCTTCTTGGCACCCTTTCGAATGGCCGCCCGCAGGTCCTCCGGCAGGCCCCAGGAATAGCGGGTGAGGATCTCGCGGTAGAGCTGCGGCCACATCGGGCTTTCGGGATCGCTGAGACGGCTCTGGAATTTGCGCAGCGCCTGTCCGATCTCCGCAACATTGTGATAATCCGGCCAGATGCTGCGCGCTTCGTCGAAGGCCTTTAAGGCAGCCGTGAGATCGTGGTCGATCAGGGCTTCGAAACCGCGCCGCTCAGCGGCCGCGGCGCGGGTGCTGCGGTTGTCGGCGGCCGGCGGTGGGGCTGTGGCCGGGTTGACATTCTGGGGAGGTGCCGTGCGCCGCGCCTGCTGGGCGCTTTGGACCTCGGCGATTTCACGGGTCAGGTTGCGCTCCAGGCTGCTCAGCTTGGCGTCGATGTCCTCGGCGATCTGCGGGCTGGCCTCGTCGCCGTCGACGCCGGCCTGCTGGGCCTCCAGCAGCACCCGGACATCGGCGATTTCCGCCAGGGTCTGGGATTCGATCTGTTCGACCTTGGCGCCGATCCTGACGCCGAAAACGTCGATCTCACGCTCGAAGATGAGGGTGCGGACGTCGCTCTGATAGACCAGCACCACAACCATGGCGACCAGCGGCCACATGAAGGCCCTGATGTAATCCAGAACTAAACGTCCCAGCACGTAGTCGTCGGTACGGTCACTTGCCATGGCCTCGTCTCCCGGCGCGGTTCATAGCGGCAGGCGCACTCTGCGCCGGTCGGTCTCACCGGTCTGTGGCCAAACCCACATCCGCACCTGTAGACTGCACCCCGTTCGCAAGAACCCGCCTTTAGAGTTTTTGGAAGGAAACGCGGTGCCCCTGGGACTGACCGAAATAATTGCCTTTGTCGTGGTGGCCGCCTTGCTGGTGATGTCGCCGGGTCCGAACGGCGTGTTGATTGCCAAAACGGTGCCCGCCTCCGGCCGCCAGGGCGGCTTCGCCAACATCGCCGGCTTCGTGACCTCCTTCTACCTTCACGGCGCGCTGTCGATCTTCGGGCTGTCGCTGATCCTGGTCCAGTCGGCGGAGCTGTTCCTGTTGGTCAAGCTTCTGGGTGCGGCCTATCTGGTCTGGCTTGGCTGCAAGGCGCTGTGGGAGGCCTGGAAAGGATCATCGCCCTTGCCGCAGCAGCCGACGCTGGCCAGCCGGCGGCGTGGCTGGTTGAAGGCCTTCGGCGAGGGGTTTTTCACCAACGCCCTGAACCCCAAGGTCTCGATGTTCTATCTGGCCGCTTTCCCCCAGTTTATTCCCGCGGGCGAGGGGGCGGTTACGGCGGCATTCTTCCTGGTCTTCCTGCACACCCTGATCAACGCCATGTGGTTCGGCATTATGGTTCTGCTCTTTGCCAGGCTGTCGTCGGGGCTGCGCAGCGGCGCCTTCCGGCGCCTTATCAAGGCCCTCACCGGTACCGTCTTCCTGGCCTTCGGCGCGAAACTCGCCCTGCTGCGGCTGTAGACAGGGATGCCCTGGTGGTCAATCCTTTGGCTGGTTTGGCCCGTTTACAGCTTTTCAATCGGATATCCCATTCTGATCGTCGTTCCGGGACAACAACACAGCAGCACTGGACCATGAGTTTGAACGCGTCCTATCTACGGCCCCTGACCCTGTTCCTTTTTGTTTTCGCGGGATACTACAAAGCATCGGATGTGTTCGAGCCGGTACCAGTGGACATCACGCTTTTATTTGCGGTGCTGACGGTGCTGTTGTGCCTTTGGACCGTCTTCAAAGAACGCCGCCTTCCGGCAGGCAGCGTTTTGATGGCCGGATTGTTTGTCGTTTTTCTTGTCGGTCTGCGCTGGCCAGGCGCCTTCGCCGATTATCCGACCCAGAAAACTCTGAGGCTTTTCAGCCTCACGGCCTTGGCAGTCTTTGCCTCGCTTGTGCTGATCAAGACAGACCGCGAGAAGCTGGTCTTCATGGTTGCCGTCGCTTGCCTGGGCACACTTATGGCGGCCTTTGCCTTGCTCGATATGGCAGTCTACGGAGTCATCTACAGGGCTTCGGTCTGGAACGTCAATCCGATCCTGGTGGCCCGTGCAAGCGGTTTTGCCGTGGTCTGCTTCTTGATCCTCTATTGGTATGGTCGGCTGTCTGTTTGGCAGGTGGTCATTCCAATTGTCATTGCCTTGTTGGGTTTGGTGTTGTCAGGCTCCAGAGGTCCGTTGGTCGCCGCAATCTTTACGGTGTGCTTTGTTGCTTTGGCCCCCAAGTTCGGTTCGACGCCGGGACGCCGTGCCCTGTGGACGCTTGTGGTGGCGGGGGGTGGTGTTGCCGCCTGCCTGACTTGGCTCTCCGACATAGGCATCAGCGGCGGGCGACGTATGGTCCGGTTTCTGACCGGTGAGTGGGGCGATTCCGAGGCAACGCGTCTGGCTGTATGGAAAGAGTCCGTCGCGGCAATTGCCGACCACCCCTTCGGGCTCGGTTGGGGAAGGTTCAGCGAGACTATTCAAGTGTTTCATGGCAGCGAGACTTTGGTCCTGTATCCGCACAACATCCTATTGGAGATATCTGTTGAGGCGGGTTGGTTGGGGGGCATCTTTTTCGCTTGTCTCGTTTGTTGGGTATTGTTATCCAGCTATAAAAGAACATCTCGCCGCGGTGGTCTTTCATTTTGTATTGTGCTTGCTGGTTTAGTGTATTGGCTGGTTTGTGCATTCGTCAGCGGAGACATTAACGATAATCGTCCCTTTTGGACGTTTCTTGTTTTGGCCCTCTCGACCGTCACCAGCCATCGACTGGGGGAACACGCGGCGCAACAGAGAGGGCTAAACAGGCCTGATGAGCGTTCGCTGCAGCATTAGTAAAAGCGGCAACAGTGGTGGAAAAAGCGTCCTTCATGTTTCGTCCGCCCATCGCGTGTCTGATGGACGCATTTCAAAGAAAGAGGCGACGAGCTTGGCTGGCCGCGGGTATCGGGTCACGGTTCTGGCCCTTTGCCGGGCGACGGGTGCCGAACTAAATCCGGACCTTGGATATATCGAGCATGGTGAGCCTTGTTCCCGGGCATGGCGGTTCCTTTTCCGTCTCCCCTGGCTGGCTTGGTTTTGCGCTCGCCAACGCTATGACGTTTATCATCTACATGACCCGGAACTGATCCTGCTGGGGCTCATTTTGAAGCTTCTCGGCAGGCGCGTGGTCTACGATGCCCACGAGTCCTATCCAATGGTCATCCTCGACCGTGATTGGATTCCCCGGCTGCTAAGGCCGCTACTGTCGATAATATGGCGGCGCTGCGAGGCCTTCTCGGCGGGCCGCGCCAATCTGACCGTCGTTGCTCATGACGTTCTGAAGGACCAGTTCGAAACCGGTCAAACTGTTGTCGTCAAGAACTACCCGATCGTACCGGACTATAGCCTGGCCGAAGCGACGGCGATGTCGGAGCGCCCGGCAAGAGTGTTCTACCATGGCGACCTGACCCAGCAGCGCGGCCTGTTTTCAATGGTTGAGGCAATGGCAATGCTGGATGATTCCACCAGTATCTCCTTGCATCTGGCCGGGAGCCTCACGTCAAATGATGCCGAGCGGGTGCAGCGGCTGAACGGTTCCGGCAGATCGCGCTATCTCGGCTGGCTCGATGGACCGGCGCTTGCCAAAGAACTGGATAATGCAAGGGCTGGGCTCGTTCTGCTCCATCCCACGAACAATTACCTGAAAATCCGCCCCAACAAACTCTATGAGTACATGGCCGCAGGGCTCCCCGTTATTGCTTCCGACTTCCCGCATTGGCGCGAAATTGTCGAGCACTATCGTTGCGGTATTCTTGTGGATCCGCTTGACGTGCCGGCAATCGCCGGTGCGATCGAACAAATCCTGGAGAACCCGGAGGAGGCGGCTGAAATGGGGCGCCGGGGGCGGCAGGCAGTGATCGAACGGTTCAATTGGCAACGGGAAGGGGAGAAGCTCGTCGAAGCCTACCAAGGTATGTGGGTGCGGGCTTAGGTTCTTCCGCTTAAAGGCGGTCGGCTGCGCATTGGTGGTGGCGATTGGAGCCGACAGCGGGCAGCTGTGTTTTCCGCTTTCGCCAGATTCCAAGAAATGGTGGGCGATACTGGGATTGAACCAGTGACCTCTCCCGTGTGAAGGGAGAAATCGCGGCTCTTATCCTGTTGTTTCTGCACAGGTGTTCACGCCTTCTTTTTCGATCCTGTCACAAAACTGCCGAAGCCGAGGCCGCGCGTCATTGCTTCCACCCGCTTTGGCGCGTCACCGAAGTAGTGACGGATAACGATCCGCTCGTCTTCCCACATACCGGCGTCCATCACGTCCTTGACGTCGCCGCCGGCCGCGCGAACCTGGTTGGCGAAGTTGTGGCGCATCCAGTGTGGGGTCGCCGACGATAGGAAACGGGCCCTATCTCGCTCACCAGCCGCCTTGAGCGAGGCGACAGCCTTGTCGCGGGCGCTGTTGAACAGTTTGCGGATCTGGCCGCCGGAGGCTCTGCGGGGGGCGTAGGGCAGGCCCTTGTCGGTCAGGAAGAGGGCAGGCTCGTCGTCGTCGCCTCGTTCCTCCAGCCACGCCTCGATCTTCTGGCGGGCGTAGTCGTGCAATGCCCGGTCGTAGGCGTTGTCGTTTTTACTGTCTGGGAAGAAAATCCGACTCCGGCCTGGTGCCAGAATGAAACTTTCCTTGGGTAGATAGAGCGCTTGGGCCACCCGGGCGCCGGTCACGAAGAGCGTTGCCAGGATGGCCTGGCCGCGGATATCGGCTGCGTCAACGATCCGCTCACCTTCGCCGGGCAGGAACATCTTGTTGGCGTGCTTGCCCTTCTTAATCGTTGTCTTTGGCCGGGCATAAGGCGGCGGGAGTGCCAGCCAGCCTTGCTCTTGGGCGTGGCTTAGAATTGAACGGAGGCTGGTCTGATGGCGCTGGATCGTACTCGCGGCGTGTTTGGGATACCGGTCATCATAGAAAGCGTTGATATCCTCGGCACTTAGGGCTGAAACGACCACCCCTCCAAATCGCTTGATCAACGCCTTGACGTTGTCGTGGTCTGTCTTTCCAAGGTTTGGAACCGTCTTCAGGTAACCGGCCGCAGCCGTGGAGAAGGTGACCGCCGGGACCGACCCGTGGACGAGCTCGTCGAGGACTTCCTTTTCCCTGGTGATCCTGAGCGATTCTGCGAGCTGGCGCGCGCCTCTCGTTCGGCAATCAAGGCCAGTACTTTCGCGGATTCGTCGCGATTTCTTGCCGGCGCGGACCGTCCCTTTGAGCCAGAGTTTCTTTCCCTCGGTCTTGACTTGGAGGCCGCTGACTCGGTTTTGATCGCCCCTCGAAGCTGCTGAAACTGACTTTCCGTCCATACTCGATCCCTCCCCAGGAAGTCATGATAGTGATGATCGGGGTGGCGAGACAACCAGTCGTCGAGCCAGGACTTTGATTTGCCCAGACGCTCACAAACCCTGTCAACGCGCATATCGTCAGCCATGGTTGTTGCTTCGCCCATCAGGCCTTCCCGACGACTTTCAAGTCCGGCTTCTGGCCCTCCGCGAAATCCGGATGTTTGGTCTTCATGTGGCGCTGCAGGTTGACGAAAGACCGGTTGCAGCAGGGGCAGACACCGGCGGCGGCGCGGTTCTTGAGCTTTGTTACCTGACCTTTGGCAGCGGCAGTGCGGCGGCGTTCACCCTCTATCTGGTCTTGAAGCTGGGCTTGTCGCTGCTGCAGGCGGTCCCGTTCGCGGCGAATCTTGTCGACGGCAGTTTCGCAATTGCGGTCGCTCCAGCCGCGACTATGGCCGTTGGGACAGGTGTGATATCCGCCCTCTTTGCGGTGCGTTTCGTATTGGACTAGTGGCATCGCAAAGTGGACGCCGCAAGTGCCGCAGGCAAGGCCGATGCACTCAACGCCCCCTATGCGGACCACATCAAACACTGAGTTAGCCATTTTCTATCTCCTCCACCCTCTCGACAGTAACCCGCCATTTCCCATGGATCTGAACCCCGACCTGGTGGACCGGGCCAATCTCCATTTCGGCCCCGTCCTTGCCGGACAGGATCACGGCCTTGATCAGTTCAAGGGCAGCGGCGGCGACGGATGCTTTGGGGGTCATGCTGCCTCCGCTCTGATGGTGATCGCTTCCAACGCTTGCAGAGGTTGGTCTGACAGCCTCATCAGTTGGCCTTGCAGGACCGCAGCAGGGCGGGGCTCATAGCTCGCCTCGGTCAGCATGCTGGCCATCGTCTCGGCTTCGGGGAAGAAGCGCAGGAAGAGCCGTCGCGCCTCATTGGCCCCAAGCGGCCCTATGTGCTCAGAAAGATCAACCCGGCCGGGCCTGATCAGGGCGGCGTCCAGCTTGTCGGGGAAATTCGTCGTCATGACCAGGATACGGCCCTCCGTTGCTATCACCCCGTCCAGAGAATTCAACAATGCGCTGAGCGTGATCCCCTTGGGCTCGTCCTTGCCTTCGGTTTCTGCTGTGCGGCTACCGGACGACCTTGCCGCGTCGATGTCTTCAAGAAGCAATACGGCGTTAGACGGAACCGAAATCATTGCCTTCACCAGGGCATTGTCATCATCAAGCGACCCGAGATTGAGCGCATAGATGGGGCGGCGCAGATAGGCTGCCAGCGCGGCCGCGATTGATGTCTTGCCGCAGCCGGGCGGTCCGCTGAGCAGGATGCCAAAGCGGTATGGAATGCCGCGGTCGACGTGCCAGGGTTGGGCTTTCTCGAACCAGTCAACCCGCTCAGTAATGCGGGACATCTGGTCATCTGGCAGGATCACGGAATCAATGGGACGTGGAATCCGGCGCGCTGTTCTCGACCAGTAGTCTTCAAAGGTCCAAACGTCGGTTCGGTCGATCTCGTCGCGCTGGCTACGGGCTTCTTGAATGAGTGCCCGCATTCTCGATTGATCCCGCGTCGCCATGCGTAGGTTGAAGCTTTCCCTCTGTTGGCCCGTGCTGGCCGGCGCGTCGGTGAGCGACCGTTCGACGCAAAGGAGACGGCCCTGGTGCCAAAAGTAGTGCCGCCCAAAACCCGCTGAGACAGTCCAATGGTCACCGTCACGGTCATGCATGGTTCTGATAGACAGGCGCCGGCTCCGCTTGGAGTAGGACTGCTTTGAAAGCCACTCGTTGATCCACATAAATGAGTCGTCTACGTCTCGGACAACCAGTTCGACGGTGAACTGATAAAGGTAGATTTGCCAAAGGCGGCCGGGAACGGACCTTAGTCCGAAAAGAACCGAAGCGACCACCGACCCGCCAAGCAGCCCGGCGAAGACATCGTTTTGGGTGATCTGGTGCTGCAGCCAGAGATAGACTGTATCGATCATGCTGCCTCCGGGAATTGCTGTACCCGCAGATCGGCGGGCCATTCGGTGGGATCGGCGCCAGCAGGGTTTTTGAGGCGCCTGATTATCGCTTCGACATCCGGATCCACTTTCAGGCTGCGGCCAGCAATACCGTTGATCTCATCCACCGCGCGGGCGCCAAGCTGCTTCATGAAGAAGGGAACTCCAGACCATCTGCACTGGTCCCGGAGAGCGCGGGCATTGGCCACATCGAAGGTCCGCGCCATGGTTCCACTTTCCCCACCGCAGATAACCCAGCCAACGGGCTGGAAGCCGTCATCGCTGATGGGCGGATCGAACGCATTACCCGGGTCGATCCCCTCGAGCATGGGCTCAACGCTGACAAAGCGCACGGCGGCGGGCGTTTTGCCGAGGATGGGAATTCGGAGGTCCCACATCTTCTGAGTGCCCGCAGTGGTGCCGATCCAGATGTTCTTGGGCGCTTGGTTGCCGTAGCGCTCCTGCATGACCTGCTGCGCTACTTTCGGGCGCTTGGTGAGAATCAGGAGGTCTACGAAGGGCGCGGCATCGATTTCGTCCAGTGCTTCCTCGCGCCAGGCCCGATCGATCTCGGTATCAAAAAAGTCGCTGAGGCTGTTGGTGAAGGCGCGGGTCCGGTAGCCAGGCTCCTTCGCGGCGCGGGCCGCGGCCTTGCGCGCCAGCGCCCGGACGTTCTTGACCGCGCCCTTGGTCTTGTATCTCGGCTGGCCGGCCCCCCACTCTGCCCAGCCATAGCGCTCGGACAGTTCGCGAGCATAGCAGTTGTCGCATTCGTCGCTGACTTCGGTACAGCCGATCCAAAAGTTGATGGTCGCGCCCTTTGAGCCGTCTGTGTTCCGCACCCAGCCGATCTTGGTAGTCTCGCCCATTTCAGCCCTCCCTCATTTCATCTCGAAGCCGCATTTTCTCGGCGACCGACAGATTGCCTGCCCGGTTGTTGCAGTCCTGATGTGCGAGGGCGGAGTTGGCCAGATTGTCCGGCCCGCCGTTGGTGCGCGGAACGAAGTGTTCAATCGTCATCTTCTTGCCGGGGCTGGCAAACTCACCACGAGGCGCAAAGAGCCCGCCGCAGTAGCAACAGGCGTTGCCGTCGCGGTCCATGATATCGTTGATCCGCCGATCTCTCTTTGACTTGCCGGGCGTCTTCGTCTTCACGCCAACGCGCCACGGCTTGGCGTCCAGGAACGCGGAGAAAGCGTCATCAGCGCCACCCTTCCAGGCGGATATGACTTCTCTTCCGTTGCGGTACACCACTCCGACACCCTCCGGTGTTGTGAAGCGGGCCAGCTCGTACTGGTTCGTCGGTGTGCGAACCTCAGAGCCCCGTGCCTGAAGCCAGCCCTTGAACGCTGGCCAGCGCTTCGCGAACGCCTTGGGGGTGCGGGGAAGGTCAGGCATTGTTATCCGGCCTTCCTGGGCATCAGTTCTTCGTCGCGCTTCGAGCGGACATCCTGCAGCTCCTTACGCTGATCCTCGGGAAGGGCTTTGATCTGGTCGGCGTAGTTCTTCCAAAGCTTGTCCACGGCCATAACCGAGTCGCAGCGCTTCAATGCTGCGGTCATGTTTGAGACCAAGGATTCGGCTTCGCTGCGTTCGTCCGCGGTGGGCGGTTCCTCTGTCGCCGGGGCGTCGGCGGGCGCTTCGTCATCTGCGAAGAGGTCGTCGTTCTGAACAGCATCCTCGCTGCCGGTTTCATCCGCCTTTCTGGCGGTTTCTTTCAGCTCATCCAGGATGGACACGACGACTGACCTTTCAGCCTTGTCGAGTGACTGCCAGTGCTTGTTCATGGCGTCTCGGCCCAGCGTGGCTACTTCCCGGGCGTCTGATAGGAGCTTGGCGGAGTCCTCGTTGGGAATGCCTTGCCGGTCCTTGCTGGTCTGCTGAGCGCCGGCAGCCCACATGGCCAGGCGCTTGCCCATATCGGCTGTGATCGCGCCGCCGGTATTGAAGATCGGTCGATGCTGCTCCTGGAGCTTGGTGGCGCCCTCCTGGAAATCGGGTTTGCCCATGCTGTTGGGCGGGAGCATCAGGAGCGCTGTCATTTCGTACTCGAATGAGCTTGTGCAGATCGGCTGCCAGCCCTGAGGTACAGGCTCCATCTTTCCCCTCGCGTTCTTCACCAGCTTCAGCTTTTCGCGGGCCCGGAAGCAGAACACCAGATGCGCCTTGATCTGCAGCACTTCGTTGACGAAGCGGTTGTGTTCGGCCTTCGGTTTCTTCCAAGCCCCGAAGTTGCACGCCTCGCGCTTGCGCCAGTCGTCACCGGCCATTCGGTCCAGCTCGGTTTCGTGCATTTCCAGCACGCCACCGGGGCCCTCATGTTCGTGACTGGTGCTGTCGACAATGATCACGCCTGCGCCGGCATCAGCGGCGGCCTTGATGGCCTCAAGGTATCGCAGCGGCGTAAAGGGTGCGTTCAGTTCGGAGTAGAGATAGTCGAACTGATCGGCGTAGTGCAGGCCGCGCCCGCCCTCGGTATCGATCATGGCAATGGGCCGGCCCTCAGCCAAACCCTGCGAAAAGAGGAGCGCCGAGTAGGTCTTGCCGGATCCGGATGGGCCAGCGAAGCCGGTCAACGTGTGACACTGTTCTCGGACAGCGGGGCGAAATGTATAGCTCAAGCTGCGTCTCCTTTTGCAAGTGGTCGCTGCCAGTCCATCATGGTCCCAAGCATTTCCTTGCCGGGCTCGACGGTCTGCAGGCTGTCGCGGGCCTCGCGGTCAAGGCGTTGCGCCATGAGATAGCCGGGCGGGTCGACGTAATAGGTTCGGCGGGAATAGCCGGGCCAACAGTCGTTGGATAGACAGGTGTTCCAGAGGTCAATGGCGCGCTGCACGTCGATTTCCGCTTCGTCCAGGGCGGCGGGAGGCAACCCGACGACAGAGAGCGCATGGGGCGCCGTATTCTCCTGGACGACAAATTCGAAGATTGGATCGGCTATCCCCATCACGGCGCGAATGCCGCGGCGATAGAACGCGCTTTGGAAGTCGAAGCCGAGATTGAACAGCGTGCGGCCATACGTTTCTGGGTTCGCGCTCATGGCTGTAGTTTTGTAATCGTGGAAGACGCGGCCCGTGTTGGGCAGCCAATCGAGCAAAGCGCGGCACCAAACATCACCCTCCTGCCAAACCATCATAACTTCCGGTTTGCCATCGGTGAATGCGACGGAGGCGTCTTCGTGGGCGTCTAGCTGCTGTCGGCCGACCTTCACCATGGCTAATGCGTTCTCGTACTGGTGAGGCAACAACGGCGTGTTGCCGGCGGCATAGGCGTCGTCTCGGGCTTCCTTGGCGGCCTTCGTCTTGTAGTCGGCGGCGTCGATCACCACCAACTCAGCGCCCTTACCCAGCATGATCTTATGAGCGGCGCTGCCCAGGTCGTAGATGGTACGGTTCTCGACCTGGTGGTCAGGGTTTAGCCTGGGGTGGGCGTCGAAGGCATGTCGCGGCGACTGGTTGATGAGCTTCTTGCCGATGGAACTGGAGAGCGATGGCACCTTCACAGGATCGGCGTGATAAGTCGCTTCTGAGATATCGAACAGGCCGGCGCGGTCGATGATGGTCACTCGCTCAATCCTATTGCTGCAATGCAGACGATGTAGAAGAAGGCCACGACCACAAGCTTTCCTATGAACGAGAAGACAGGATCGGGCTTGGCCTCAGCCTGGCGCTGCGCGTCTTTCTGCTGCTCGGCCGCGGGCTCATCGTTGTTCACGATAAGGCGGGGGTGGGTCATGGCTGGGGCTCCATTGCATCGATGTTGCAGTGATGGGCCTTGAAGGTGATAGCAACTACCCAGGGGTTTACGTCCCAGCCATAGCCGCGCTTGGCGTTGAGGGAGTTCCACAAGTCTTGGAATGCGTACCGGGCGTGCAAAACGGGTGGCTCACCTTTGAATGCCCGCCAGCCAATACCGAAGTGCTCGACACCCTCCGCCCTTCCATCCGCTTCGTTGATATCCTGCACGCGCTCGACCTTGACGGCGGTCACTTCCAGGGTGAGCCGAGACGCCCAGCGGGTCATGTGGATGGAGGGTTTCCAGGTCGGGGCCGATCTCTCCCAGCCCTCGCGGTAGACGGCCCAGTTGTCGCCGTTCTCCTGATGGGGGATCGATCCGTCGTGCCAATAAGCCGTCTTGGGTACAATGCTGTGCGTCTCCCGGACCCAGAGCCGGTCGCCGGGGGCGTAGGGAACCTTCACGTCCTGGCGCATCCCGCCGTGCGTGCGAAAGATGGCAACGTCGTCGTGCAGAACCGAGAACCGCAGGTGAGACTCCGGCTGCGTTTTCAGCACCCGCCTTGTCTGCGACTTCCTGCTGTCAAGGATCGCCCGCACCATCGGCTCGGAGAAGAGAATGGGCTTGATTCTCATGGCTGCTTCTCCTGGGCTTGGAGGGCCTTGCGCAGGGCGACGAAAACCGGCCACCCCTGCATTCCATTGCCATCGGCATGTTTGAGAGCCTTCTCGACAGCTTCCACCAGTCCCGTATCGGGCTGTGGGGCGGGGGAGAGGATTAAGAGGTTTTCGAGTAGTTCTTCTAGCGTCAGTATTGCGACGGTCGCTGTGTGGACCTTACCGGCATTACCTTGCGCGTGCTTTGACGTTCTAAACGCCCTCTGTTTGGCCAATTGCTCTTTGATTTCCTCCACGCACTTAGCCACCCCAGCCGCATAGCCGCCGTAGGGTTTTGCTCTTTCGTGAGGTTCAAGCTCTAGATTGTCTGCAAAGGGCTCTATTGCCTCCTTGGCCTGCTGGATTGCCCCGCCGCAGACGTAACCGCCGATATCCTGAAATTGCATGTCGTCCAGTAATTGCCAGATAGCATCGGCCATGGCTTCTGCTTGTTCCGGCGTTGCCGCAAAGCCGCTGCTGTCTGCGGGCTGGAGGTCCATGGAGCCTCGCAGCTTCCCTGAATCAACAGCAGCTTGTTGTGAGGCACCGGATATTCCTGGCGTGGCGGGCTGGCGGGGGACAGCAGCGTCGCTGGTGGAGTTGGAGCGGGTGTTCCAGGCTGTCTCCTCGTCATACGTGACGCTATGGCCTTCTAAGACGCAGCCGTTATAGGGGTGCTTCCAATGGTTCTCAGGAACGGCCTCCAGGCCCAAGTCAGCCCTGCAAAACGGGCAGGGCTCAAGCTGTGAAGTGGTGGTCATTGGGTTTCCCCCGTTCCGTCACAGTGCGGGCATTCCGTCGTACTGACGCAGAAGAACCCCTTTGGCGCTGTGAGCGGGTTGACGTAACCGCTGCCCTTGCAGGTCGGACAGCTAATGTCCTCATCCTCGTCTTCGAGCCAATGGCTGTCCTCATAGGTCATGTCACTCACTCTCCTTGGTGAGCTTTGCGAGGAGGGCGGCATTTGCGTAATAGGCATCGGTTCCGCCATAGGCTGAATCATTTAAGGTGACTTCGCCGTGAAGCCGCCGGAATGCCCTCACCACCTCATCCAGCGTCGTGCCTTCAAGGGCTTTTGTGGAATAGCCAGCAGTGAAGCGTAGGGAGGCACGAACTACGTCCCAAGGCTCTGGCGTATGCTTCTCACTCATTGGGGCGCTCCTGTTGATGCTGGCGCATGTTCTTTTCTGCTCTTCCACGGGCCCACCAGCCCATGGCAACCCCGATTCCGTAGACAGCGGTCGTGATGAGAAAGCTGAACCAGAAAAGGCTAGTACCCATCACCCTTTCTCCCCGGCCTGCTGGGTAGTGAGGGCAACGCGCCTGTCCAACACAGTGCGTAGGCTCACTGGGTAGAGCCCGATAACTTCATCCCAGGCAATGAACTTCTCGTCGGCCCGGGATACGAAGCACGGCAGGCAGAGAATTGAGTTTCGCAGAGACGGATGGACAACCGCTTCCCACACGTCATTCGGGACATGGAATCCAACCGGGCTTGGCTGATGGCAGGCGGCACAGCGTTCGCGCGTGCAGGCGTCACCCCATTTAGGAATGCTGGCTAAGGTCATGACGGACACTTTTGCGCGTTTGGCGGCGCAAACTTCTTTGCCCATTCCTGCCGCTCTCGAAAGCGCCGTTTTGACACTTCGATTGAATCCGGTCGTGGAGCATTCTTTCCGAGGCGTAGCAGGGTTGCGTTGTGAATGCCGCAGACCCAGGAATGCCCGGTGTCTTGTTCTGGCTCCCAATTGTCCAAGTCGCAGTTGCATTGCATCATCTGTGATAGTTCTTTGGCGATTTCGCGCGGGGTCTGGTTCATCTACTCTCCCTCCTGTGGGACGAAGAACACACTCAGGCAGTTACAGAACGGATGCTCTGAACTCAGCTTGCCGTTCACAAAAACCCGCACAGTGTCGAGGTGTGCCATGTGGCCGTTAATCGTGCCCCATTCGATGGACGTAACGTCACCTAGGCCAACCTCAAAGTGCTCGTTGTAGGTTTCGCCCATTGAGACAGTGACGGCGCGAAGCTTCTCAGTCCGCATCTACTCTCCCTCCTGTGCAAGCTGCTCATTGCAATAAGCGCAGGTTTCGCCGCGCATCAGGTGGCACATGCATTCGTGTTGGGGCTCTTCTTCCGGCATTGGCGGGAGGGCGTTTAGACGTTCAACAAGCCGCTCAAAAGCCCTGATGGCTGCGCCGCCGTTGATGATATCGCCTTGGATGACGCCGCGTTTCCTATCGAAGTCGTAGACACCGGCACCTGTAGAGTCGGCTGCTATAAGCCCGTCCTCTCGAACGACTGCGGTTTGTTTTGCATCGGCCAGAGCGCGACGAACTGTGTTGATGTCGTCCTTCATTGCTTCTCTCCCGCAGGAGCTTTTGGCTTTAGTGTCGGGACACCGCGCGTTTCACGGAAATAGCACCGGCCATTCGGATGGCTGGCTTTGTCACACTCTGCAAACCAGTCGCCTGCCTTCACCGCATCCCACTGGTCGCTGTTCATCCAGTCTGGGCCAGAGCCAACCCACGTCAGGGCTTTTCCGCAGTCGAAGCACTTCTTAGTCACGGCTTCTCTCCCGCAGGAGAGAGAGCAGACCTTGCGCGAACGCCTTTGACAGCACTCTTGGCCTCGGACAGAACGTTCTCGTATGCCATCTCAATGGCCTCGTCTGCCTCCAATCCGTATGCGTCCTCGGCATGACGGCGAAGGTTGTCTGGCGGCGTGTATTTCGTGATACGCTTGAGGGCTTGAAACAGCCTGACTTCCAAATCTGTTTTACAAGTGGGCATGGCTCAGTCCTCTGTCGGGGCGGCTTTACTAAGTGCGGAATTGGCTTTGAGCAACGCCATGGTTAAGCGCGTAAAATGCGGCCCTGGCGTTGCGCCTCTGTCGCTCACTTCCTTCCCCGCCTTGTGCAGTCCTTCCAGCGCTTCACGCAGGGTAGGCTCTGC
This sequence comes from Pelagibius litoralis, assembly GCF_011683915.1. Taxonomy (GTDB): domain Bacteria; phylum Pseudomonadota; class Alphaproteobacteria; order Kiloniellales; family Kiloniellaceae; genus Pelagibius; species Pelagibius litoralis. Next base: position 291 of record NZ_JAAQPH010000016.1, on the reverse strand, counting down.
TGCCTTCTCTGCCTGGGCGCGGGATATGGCTTTGTCGACTTCATCAAGCGCGGCAAGAACGCCGTTTTGTTTGTGTTCGCTTTCAAACCTGACGTTCACCTGGATAACCCCTGACCACCGGGAAATGGTTTTCAGCGCTTCCAGCATTTCGTCATGGAGTGTCATTGCTTTGGTCATGGGTTAGGCTCAGCCCTAGAGATTGCGGCTTGAAGGAGTTCGCTCGTTACCACAGCGCCCTCTGCTTCCATCACGACAAGCGCCGCCTTACAGGCCGCCAACAAATCCGGTGCC